>JAGPCY010000010.1 GCA_018057825.1 Kofleriaceae bacterium
AGGCGCCCGACCGCCCTGCCATGTCGTCGAGCGAGGCGTATCTCGGCGAGCACTGGCAGGAGGTGCGCGCCGCGGTGCGCGAGCGGCTGATCGCCCGCGCCGAGCGCTGGGGCCACCCGCGCCTGGCGTGGGGCGCCGACGCGACCGCGCGCGCCGAGCTGGCCCTCGACGGCCTGGTGCCGTCGCTGTACCTCCCCGGCGTCGTCTCGCGGATCGTGCCGGACGCGGAGTCCCTGGTGACCGGCGCGCGGGTCCTCGAGGCCCCGCTCTCCCTCGGTACGCATCGATGGCTCCCCACGGTCGGCGTGGCGCTAGCACGGGAGATCGAAGACGAGTTCGCGACGGCGATGAACTTCATGGCGGAGCGCCTGGTGACGCGGTCGCGCCCGAAGGGGCCACCCGCGATCGGCGCCCTCGCGCCGTCGCGGTTCGTCGAGCGCATCGCCGTCGACGTGCTCGATCGCGGGCGCGCCACGGTGCGACCGACCGAAGCGTCGCCGGCGCGACCGGCGCGACCGGCGCCCGACCGAGCGGCGGACCACCCGACCCTGGCGGAGCGCGAAGAGGTCCTGGGACCGGCGCGCACGGTCAGCGCGGCGCCGGACTCGGAGCTGGTCTTCGCGCCCGCGCCGGGGGCCCAGCCGCTCGACGACGGCCCCCGCGACGGACAGCGCGAGATCCTGCGCGGCGCCGAGGCCGGACGCGAGTACGTCGAGGCCTCGGGCCCCGGCGCTGACCACGAGCTGGCGCTCCTGCGCGAGCGCTTCGATCGGGTCGACGAGGACGGCGCCGATCCTCAGCAGCTCGCGCACGAGGGCCGCCTGGCGGCGTTCTCGCTTCAGCTCGGGACGCTCGAGGAGAAGCTCCACCAGGCCAGCGCAGCGCTGTTCGGCGCCAACGAGCGGATGGCCAGCCCCATGGCGCTGCCGTGGGTCGCGCGCGCCGATGGCCTGGGGCACGCCGTCGAGCAGGTCGCGGCCACTGTGGGGTCGATCCGTCGCCGCCTCGCGGATCGTCTGGCCGAGGATCTGTCGATCGGCGTCCAGCGCCGCCATCTGGTCGCGGCGCAAGAGGAGCTCGCGACCAAGGTCGACCGCGCCGATATCGCGGCGCTGTCCGCCAACATCACCGAGACGTTGCGCGCGGTCGAGGGGGCGGCGCCGATCCTCGCCGCCGTCCACACCATGGTGCTGGTCCTCGCGACCACGATCGCGTCGGCCGGCATCGGCCACGCGGTCAGCGCGGCGCTCATGGCCTCCCTGGCGCGCACCGCCCTGCACGGCGCGGCGCTGTCCGCCGCCAACCTGGGGGCCAGCGCGCTCGGCGTGGTGGTCGATGCCGCGATCGGCGCGGCGCTCCAGGAGGCCATCTTCGGCGACGACGTCGTCGAGGCCTTCGCCGAGAACCTGCTGGCGTCGATCCTGAGCCGCGGCGTCGCGCGCGGCATGGCGCGCGTCGGGGCGGTCGCCGGGGACGCCGGTGCAGCGACGCGCGGCGCCCTGCGGGGCCTGGCCGTGGCCGAGGAGGGCCTCGGCATCGGCGCCGGGCTGGTCGCCGAGCGCGCCGTCCGCGACGACAGCAGCTTCGACCCGACGTCTCTCGAGGCGCAGACCGTCATCGCGGCGCTCGGCCGCTCCATCGGCGGCCGCCTCGGCCGCGCCCGCGCGCGCCTGGCGACCCTGGATCACCCCGAGGCGGTCGCCCTCCAGCGCCACCTCGACGAGCTCACCGCGCGGCTGACCCAGCCGATGGAGCGCCCCGAGCTGGTCCGCACCATCAACGACAGCCGCGACGCGCTGGTCGCCACCGAGCGCCTGGCGCGAGAGTCGCGGTCGCGGCCCGGTGACGTCACGGCGTCCGCCCCCGACGGCAGTCCGGCCGCACCGGGGGGCGACGCTCAGCCACCGACCGGAGCCAAGCCACCGACCGGCCCCAAGCAGCGCCCGTTCCAGCCGAGTGAACCGACGCCGCTCATGGCCACCCCGGACAACCCGACGGTGACGCTGCTCGGCGTCGACGACAACCTGCGCCAGGCCGCGCGGTTCATCCCCCCGATGGCCGGCCACGTCGACGTCGTGGTCCACGGGAAGGTGGACAGCTTCGTGGTCATGCGCGCCGGCAAGACCATCCACCTCGATCAGCGCGCGTTCGCCCGGTACCTGCGCAAGCAAGGGCTGGCCGGCCAGCCGGTCCGCCTCATCGCGTGCGACTCCGGGTTCCATCCCGCCGGCATCGCCCAGCAGCTCGCGAACCAGCTCGGCGTGGCGGTGTGGGCGCCGACCAAGAAGGTGTGGATCCACGAGGGCGTCATGGGCGTCGGCGACGCGCCGGGCGTCCACAACGGCGGCTGGGCGCAACACCAGCCGGGGGAGCAGCGCCCCCGCGTGCAGCCGGTCGACGAGCTCGAGCTCGACCGGCGCGCGAGGCCCGACGACGGCGACGTCGATCGGCCCATCGCGGTGATACCCCAGGTGTTCGACCGACGAGCGCGGGTGACGCCCGAGCACGTGGCCGACCTGGCGCAGACCCTGGATGCGCCGGTGGTGATCGATCCGACCCTCGACGACGGCGTGTCGGTCCAGGTCCGCCGGCGCCTCGCGCTGGTCGGCTTCGACCTCGACGTGACCGAGATCCGGGTCGGGGCCAACGCGCTCGTGGGGGACGTCCTGGCGCACGCGCAGACGGTGGCGAACGTGCAGCGCTACAACGGCGTACTCGGCAAGCTCCGCCAGCTCTGGCACCGCGTCCGCGGCGTCGCGCCGGGCGGCAACCCGCACCAGCGCGGCACCAGGTCCTGGGCGACCCACGAAGAGCTGACCAAGCTCGACCGCCTCCAGCGCGAGCGCCACGCCGACTTCGGCAAGGGGCTCATCGACCAGCGTACCCTCGACGATGAGATCGCCTTCCTCGAAGGTCGCCGCGACTACCACGAGGAGACGCTGCGCGCGGCGGCGGAGCTTCGCGGCGACGACCGCGACCTGCAGGTCGACGGCCCGGACACCGGCGCGGTCACGCGCGAGGCCCTGGCCAAGGGCTACCGGCTCCCGGGGGAGGAGGAGGGCGTCAAGGCCGACTGGTACTACTACCGCAACGCGCCCGGGCGCCCCGGCGAGTACCATCTCGCCATCAACCCGAACAAGGCGCCGGCGGACGCGCCCGCGATGCGGGCGGTCGTCGTCAATCAGCAGTTCGCCGGCATCGAGCCCGGCGAGCCATCGCGCCCGGCCGTCAAGGTGCCCGTCGACCTGTCGCCGGCCGAGGTGGTAGAGCACGTGCGCGACACCCCTGGCTTCGGCCCGTATGCCAAGATGCTCGAGCAGCACCAGCTCGCCTCGAAGGAGGCCATCGACAGCGTGATCGGGCACGTCCGCGGCCGCAAGCAGAGCGCGGGCGCCGAGCTCACCTTCGACGACCTGCGCCGCGACGTGAAGCAGCACTTCCGCGAGCGGGTGGTCGCGAAGCTCACCGACCCGGCCCTCTCCAGCCAGGACAGCTACCGGCAGATGCGCACGATGCTCGACGACCTGGCCCCGGCCGACCGCGGCAACCTCGCCGAGGCCTGGTACCACGGCCGCTTCGCCAGCGACGCCGATCGCCACGTCGCGGTCAACGTGCCGCGCACCGGCGGCGAGAACGCCGGGAAGACCGAGCGGCGCGTCGTCGACATGGTCCAAGGCGAGACCGCCGTCGAGGTGAAGGACGTCGCGGGGAAGATCGACGCGAATCAGTTCGAGGCGTATCTGGATATGCTGAAGGCGGAAGACCGCGCCGACGGCTTGCAGCTCACGAAGCTGAAGTACGTCTTCACGAAGCCGGAGGGGGCGGTGGCGAACCTGGATCGCTTCGAGAAGGTGCTCGAGAACGACCGCCTCGCTGGCAAGATCTCCGTTGAGGTCATCGATCACCGTGGACAGCGTCACACGGCGACTACTCGCGAGACCGTCATGGCTCTGAAGCAACTCCTAGGTGCAAGAAGATGAGCCGTTTCCGCATGTGCACGACCCTTGAGGGACCCGCCTTTCGCGAGGCCTTCTTCGCGGCAGCATCCCATCCCTGGCTCAGCGAGAAGGCGCCCGATGACCTCTCCGTTGATCATGAGGGCGTCCCACCCACGGAGGACTGGATCAAGTATGGGGCTGGATCCCGCACCATCGACGCACGCTGGGGGAAACGAGCGATTCTGGAACTCATCGCACGAAGCGAGATGGTCAGCATCATCTTGCGTCAGTACTTCACGAAGGTTGACGATGCGATCGCCCTCCTCGAGCCGCTCCCCTTCGAGATCTGCTGCATCGGCGCGGCGTTCTTCGATGAGTGGCTCGCCGCCGACTACAAGCGCTGGGGCTTCGGCCGCAGCCACATCGACAACGGCTGGGGCTGCGCCTTCCGCGGGCGTGGACACGACCGCCTCGTGTCGCGCCGCTGGCTCGACTTCGGGCCGTGGCGGGTCATCCGCCGGCCCAACGACACCACCTTCATCCAGTTCCACGACCTCGCGCTCACCGACCCGGCCGAGGCCTACGCTCAGGCCGCCCCGGGCCTGGAGCGCATGGGGAACTCGCCGATCGGTGGTCACATCGGCTTCCACAAGGAGCGCCTGATCGCCTCCGCCGGCAAGGGTCTCTACAGTCCCAGTCAGCGGCTCCTCGAGGTCGTCGTCGGCCCCGGCAACGAGGTGCGCCAGGGCGACATGCTCTGCAACTGCGCGCTGCGCCTCCACCACAAGGAGACCCAGCCGGCCACCGGTCGCATCGAGCGCATCGCCTACGTCTTCGTCGACGAGGGCGACGCCCGCGCCCACCTCCACGAGCTCTGGCTCCGCGAGCTCGAGTGCTGGGTCGCCGACGACCGCGGCAAGCGCCGCCTCGACCTCGACTACCACCCCGTCCCCTCCCCACCCGCCTGGGTCCGCGACCTCGAGGCCCGCGAGGCCAATACCTAGACCAGCCACCCCTCCGCTCCGGCTTCAAGCCTTCCCGATCGCCATGCTCGAGCAGCACCAGCTCGCCTCGAAGGAGGCCATCGACAGCGTGATCGGGCACGTCCGCGGCCGCAAGCAGAGCGCGGGCGCCGAGCTCACCTTCGACGACCTGCGCCGCGACGTGAAGCAGCACTTCCGCGAGCGGGTGGTCGCGAAGCTCACCGACCCGGCCCTCTCCAGCCAGGACAGCTACCGGCAGATGCGCACGATGCTCGACGACCTGGCCCCGGCCGACCGCGGCAACCTCGCCGAGGCCTGGTACCACGGCCGCTTCGCCAGCGACGCCGATCGCCACGTCGCGGTCAACGTGCCGCGCACCGGCGGCGAGAACGCCGGGAAGACCGAGCGGCGCGTCGTCGACATGGTCCAAGGCGAGACTGCCGTCGAGGTGAAGGACGTCGCGGGTAAGATCGACGCGAATCAGTTCGAGGCGTATCTCGACCTGCTGAAGATCCAAGAGGAGGGCGGCGACGTCGGGATCACGAAGCTGAAGTACGTCTTCACGAAGCCGGAGGGGGCGGTGGCGAACTTGGAGAAGGTAGCCACCGCGATGCAAGACAGCCGCACCGCGGGCCGACTCACCGTCGAGGTCTTCGATCACTCTGGGCAACGCCACGTGGCACGCTCACCTGAGGATGCCCTCCGACTTCTTCACACCCTAGAAAAGGAGAGCCCTTGATTCCCCTCGCGGCTACACTGGAAGGCCCAACGGCGCTGACGGGCATCTCGATCGCCAAGTCCATCAAGCCATTCTGCGACGCCCCGCCAGAGAAGGTTTGGGTCGACGACGAGCCCGCCGCTCCCGACGCATGGCCCACGGAACTCTTGCGCGCGCACATCAAGGGCATTGCGTTCTGGCCCAACTACAGAACACAAGTGTCGTATCTCCCCAGGAGTGAACAGATCGGTGTCTTTGACACAAGCCCGTTCACGACCTTGACCGAGGCACTGAGAACACTCGAGGCGTTCGACTTCGAGATCTTGTGCGGCGGCGCGGCGTTCTTCGACGAGTGGCTGGCCGCCGACTACAAGCGCTGGGGCTTCGGCCGGAGCCACATCGACAACGGCTGGGGCTGCGCCTTCCGCGGGCGTGGACACGACCGGCTCGTGTCGCGCCGCTGGCTCGACTTCGGGCCGTGGCGGGTGATCCGCCGGCCCAACGACACCACCTTCATCCAGTTCCACGACCTCGCGCTCACCGACCCGGCCGAGGCCTACGCGCAGGCCGCCCCGGGGCTCAAGCGCATGGGCAACGACCCGACGGGCGGGCACATCGGCTTCCACAAGGAGCGCATGATCGCCTCCGCTGGCAAGGGTCTCTACAGTCCCGGTCAGCGGCTCCTTGAGGTGGTCGTCGGACCCGGCAACGAGGTGCGCCAGGGCGACATGCTCTGCAACTGCGCGCTGCGCCTCCACCACAAGGAGACCCAGCCGGCCACCGGTCGCATCGAGCGCATCGCCTACGTCTTCGTCGACGAGGGCGACGCCCGCGCCCACCTCCACGAACTCTGGCTCCGCGAGCTCGAGTGCTGGGTCGCCGACGACCGCGGCAAGCGCCGCCTCGACCTCGACTACCACCCCGTCCCCTCCCCGCCCGCCTGGGTCCGCGACCTCGAGGCCCGCGAGGCCACTACCTAGACGTAGGAGAGACCGAGGCCGCGTCCGAGGCCGAGACCGAGACCGAGGCCGCGTCCGAGGCCGAGACCGAGACCGAGACCGAGACCGAGACCGAGACCGAGGCCGAGACCGAGGCGAGACCGAGGCCGAGACCGAGACCGAGACCGAGACCGAGACCGGGGCCGAGGCCGAGACCGAGGCCGAGACCGAGACCGAGGCCGAGACGGAGGCGGAGTCCGAGGTTGAGGAGGATCGCGGCGAAGCGCTGGTCGATGGGTCGCGCCAACTGAGCGCATTGGTCCCGGCCGCGGCGTCTCGCGACCGCGGCACGGTGGCGCACCCAGCCTTCCGGGCTTGCCGCCTCAAAAGTAAGCACTTACTCTCTACGGCGTGTCGGCCAACCCCCTCGGCGATCGCCGCCCCTCGGAGCTGCGCCAGCGCGAGCTGGTCGACGCTGCGCTGCACCTGATCGCGACCGAGGGGATCACGGCGCTGACCACACGCCGCCTGGCCGACGCCGTCGGCCTGTCGTCGGGGGCGATCTTCCGCCACTTCCCGACCCTCGACGACCTGCTCGGGGCGGTCGTCGCTCAGGTCGAGGTCGTCCTCGACGCCACCTACCCGCCGGCCGCGCTACCGCCCATGACCCGCCTCGAGCGCTTCATCGCCGCCCGCGCCCACGCGGTCGGCGCTCAGCTCGGCATCCTGCGCCTGGTGCTATCGGAGCAGTTCCTGCTGTCGCTGCCCGCCGACGGCGCCGCGCGCCTGACCGCGTGTGTGGTCCGGACGCGCCGTTTCATCGAGCAGTGCCTCCGCGACGGCCAGGCGGCCGGCGAGGTGCGCGCCGACCTCGCACCCGAGGCGCTGGCGCCGATCGTGATGGGCACGGTGTCGGCGCTGGCCCTGGTGCCCGACCGCGGCCGACGCCGCGAGGCCGACGCCCGGGCGACGAAGGACGCCCTGCTCCTGCTCCTGTCACTCCCGGCCGCGGCGCCGGCCCTTCGCCGCACGAGGACCCGATGAACCTACGCACGCTGTCCGCCACGCTCGCCCTGTCCATCGCCGCCGTCGGCTGCGCGGCCTCGACGCCACCTGCGCTCGTCCCGCCGCCGAAGTCGACCGCTGACGTCGCCTCCGGCCCAGCGGTGCGCGCGCTCGAGCTGCCAACCGCGACCGGCGCCGAGCCGCGCGAGGTCCGGGTCCTCCTCGAGCAGCCCGGCCTCAAGCTGGCCGCGATCGCGCTCCGTGCCGGCACGGTCCTGCCGCCACACGACGCCCCGGTCGCGGTGACCATCGTCGCGGTGTCGGGATCGGGCACCTTGGTCAGCGGCGCCGAGCGCCTGCGCCTCGATCCCGGCCACGCCGTCGCCCTGGCGCCGGGCGTGCCGCACGCCGTCGAGCCCGACCCCGGTAGCGATCTAGTCATCCTGGTCCACCACCTCGGCAGCGACGCCGGCCACGCGGCCCACGCGGCCCACGCGGCCCACGCGACCCACGAGGCCCACCCGTGACGACGCACCCCGGTGCGCGCGCGGGGCGGCGATGACCGGCGTCGATCGACGGCTCGCGCTTGGGCGCGCCTGGGCGCTGGTCCGCCGCGGCCGCTGGCTGGTGGTGCTGGTGGCCGCGGTCCTGGCGGTTGGCTGGCTCCGGTTCTGGCGCCCGGTCGCGGTCGAGGTGGCGACGGTCGAGCGCGCACCGGTGGTGCGCGAGGCCTTCGGACGCGGCACGATCGAGAGCCAGCGCGAGGCGTCGCTGGGCTTCGATCTGGTCGGCCGCCTGCGCGAGGTCCTGGTCGATGAGGGCGATCGCGTGACCCTCGGGCAAGAGCTGGCGCGCCTCGAGACCGATCAGGTCCGGGCCGAGCTGCGGTCGGCCCAGACCGGGGTCGGTGCGGCCCGGACCGCGTTGCGGCGGCTGGCCGCGGAGGAGGAGCGCGGCCGCGCGGTCCTGGACGCCGCCGAGCGCGAGGCGGCGCGGACCCAGGCGCTGGCGACCGCCGGCGCGATCCCGGGCCGCGAGCGCGACGACGCCGACGATCGCGTGCGGGTCGCGCGCGCCGAGCTCGACCGCGTCCTGGCCCAACGCGCCGAGGCCACCCGCGGCATCGAGCTCGCCGCCGGCGTCGCCGCCCAGCGCGAGGTGACGATGGTCCGCGCGACCTTGCTGGCACCCTTCGACGGCCTGGTCGTGCGGCGGCTGCGCGAGCCCGGCGACCCCGTGGCGATCGGTGCGACCGTGCTCCGCGTCGTCGACACTGAGCGGGTGTTCGTGCGCGTCGCGCTCGACGAGACCGAACTTGCCGCGCTGGAGATCGATCAGCCCGCGACCATCACCTTCCCCGGCGACGGCGCCACGATCGCGGGTCGGGTGACACGCATTCCGTGGGAGGCCGACCGCCAGACCCACGAGCTGTTGGTCGAGGTCAGCGCTGATCGACTCGCGCGACGGATCGCGATCGGCCAGCGCGCCGACGTCTGGATCGAGCTGGCCCGGCGCGACGACGCGGTCCGGGTCCCGTTGCGCTGGCTGCACCACGACGCCGACGGGCCGCTGCTCTACGTCGACCGCGGCGGACGGATCGCGGTGGTGCGGCCTCGGCTCGGGCTGACCGGGCGCGACCACGTCGAGATCCTGGCCGGGGTCAACGTGGGCGACCGCGTCCTCGCGGCACCGGGCGCCGGGGCGAGCCTCCCGCGTGGCCGGCGCTGGGTGCGGCGATGAACCTGGCGGTGCGCGATGTCCGCCGGCATCTACCGCGGTTCGTCGGGACCGCCGGCGGCCTGGGCCTGCTGCTGACGGTGGTGATCGCGATGCAGGGCATCTACGCCGGCATGGTCGACGACGCGACGATCTTGACCCGGGCCATGCGCGCCGACCTGTGGGTCGTGCAGCGCGATACCCGCGGGCCCTTCGCCGAGAGTTCGCGCCTCGACCCCAGCGTCACCGACCGCGCGGCCGCGGTGCCCGGCGTGCGACGCGCCCGCGCGTACACCTACCAGCTCCTCGAGGGCGAGCACCGTGGGCGCGCGTTGCGCATCGCCCTGGTCGGCCTGGGTTGGCCCGACGATCGCGGCGTGGCCTTGCCCCTGGTCCGCGGTCGGGCCCTGGCGCACGCCCACGGTGAGCTGATCGTCGACGCCTCGCTGGGCCTGGCGATCGGCGAGGTCCTGGTGCTGGCCGACGAGCCCTACCGCGTCGTCGGCGTGACCCGGAACGCCCTCACCTCGGGTGGCGAGTCGGTCGCCTTCGTGTCGGTGGCCGACGCCCAGGCCATCGCCCTCGATCAGCCAGCCGAAGCCACGCTCCTCGAGCGGCAGCGGGTGGTGTCGCGACTGCGCGCCACCGACCTCGGGCGCAGTCAACCCGGCCTCGAGGACCTAGCCGCCGATCCGCGCTGGCGAGCGCCAGCGGTCGCGGCGCCACCGGTGGCGGCGGTGCTGCTCGACGTCGATCGCCATCGCGTGGCCGAGGTCCAGGCGGTGCTGGCGGCCTGGGGCGATGTCACGGTCTACCGCCAGGCCGACGAGGAGGCCCTCTTGCTCGAGGGCGTGGTCAAGCGCGCGCGCCTGCAGATCGGGCTGTTCACCGTGATCCTCACCGTGACCGCGTCGGTGATCGTGACGATGGTGATCTACAACCTCACGCTCGAGAAGACCCACGACCTCGCGGTGCTGAAGCTGCTCGGCGCGCCGCGCCGCCGTCTGCTCGGCCTGGTGCTGCAGCAGGCCTGGCTCCTCGGCGGGCTCGGCTATGCGATGGCGTTCGCGCTCGGGCAGCTCGTGTTCCCGTCGTTCCCGCGCCGGGTGGTGCTCACCGAGACGATCACGACGCTCGCGCCGATCGCGACGTTCGCGATCGTCACCTTGGCCAGCGCGCTCGGCGTCAGCCATGTGCTGCGCGTCGATCCGGCGCGAGCCCTGGAGGGCTGACCGTGAACGACGCGGTTCGCGCAGTCGCGCTGCACAAGACCTACGGCTCGGGGGCCGGCGCGGTCACCGCCCTCGATCACGTCGACCTGGCCCTGGCCCCGGGCACGGTGGCCGCGCTCCTCGGGCCGAGCGGCGCCGGCAAGTCGACGCTGGTCAAGGCCCTGGGCTTTGTGTCGCCGGCTGAGCGCGGCGAGATCCACTTCGCCGGCCGCCTGGTCGTGCGCGACGGCGTGGCCCTCGCCGATCTGGCGGCGCTGCGCCGGCGCCACCTCGGGTTCGTGTTCCAGAAGGCCAACCTGACGTCGTTCCTGACCGCGCAGGAGAACGTCGAGCTGGCATGTGAGCTGGGCGGTCGCAGCGACGGCCGGGCCCGGGCTCAGGAGCTGCTCGCGTACCTCGAGGTCGGCCAGCGCGCCCGCGCCTTCGCCGAGACCCTGAGCGGCGGCGAGCAGCAGCGGGTCGCGATCGCGCGCGCGTTGGCCAACCAGCCGTCGCTGATCCTCGCCGATGAGCCGACCGCTGCGCTCGACAGCGTGCGCAGCCGCACGGTGATGGAGCTCTTCCGCAAGGTCGCCCATGAGCGCGGCGCGGCGGTGCTGGTGGTCACCCACGACCATCGCGCCCTCGACGTGTTCGACGTGCTGTACGAGATGGAGGACGGCCGGCTGCGGCCGCACCGGCGCTAGGGCCGAGACCGAGTCGAGACCGAGACCGAGACCGAGACCGAGGCCGAGGCCGAGACCGAGTCCGAGACCGAGGCCGAGACCGAGGCGGAGGCCAGGCGCGAGGTCAGGCCCGCTCGAGGAGCGTCGCGATGCCCTGGCCGACGCCGATGCACATCGATGCCAGGCCGCGCTGACCGCGGCCCGACGCCAGCTCGCGGGCCAGGGTCAGGACCAGGCGCGCGCCCGACGCGCCGAGGGGGTGGCCGAGCGCGATCGCGCCGCCGTTGACGTTGACCCGCTCGGGGTCGAGGCCGAGCTCGGCGATGCAGGGCACGGCCTGGGCGGCGAAGGCCTCGTTCAACTCGGCGACGTCGATCGACGCCGCGGTCCAGCCGACGCGGGCCAGGGCCTTGGTCGAGGCCGGGATCGGCCCGAGGCCCATGACGCTCGGCGCGACGCCGGCCACAGCGGCGGTGACGTAGCGGGCCTGGGGCGTGAGGCCGAGCTCGGCGATCGCCGCCTCGCTGGCGAGGAGCACCGCGGCGGCGCCGTCGTTGAGCCCCGAGGCGTTACCGGCGGTGACCGTGCCGTCCTTGGCGAAGGCCGGGCGCAGCTTGGCCAGGCTGTCGGGGGTGGTGTCGGCGCGCGGGTGCTCGTCGACCGCGACCTCGAGGCGGTTGCCCTTCTTGTCGGTGCCGGTGGCGATCGCGACGATCTCCTGGGCCAGGCGGCCCGAGGCGCGCGCGGCCTCGGCGCGCGCTTGCGAGCGCAGCGCGAGCTGGTCCTGGGCCTCGCGGGTCACGCCGCACTGCCGGGCCACCCGCTCGGCGGTCTCACCCATGGCGAGGGTCTCGTGGAGCTCGGTCATCTTCGGGTTGACGAAGCGCCAGCCCAAGGTGGTGTCGTAGATCGTCTGGTTGCCGCGCTGGAAGGCCTCGGTCGGCTTGGCCATGACCAGGGGCGCCCGCGACATCTGCTCGACGCCACCGGCGATCACCAGGTCGGCCTCACCGGCCGCGATCAGGCGGGCGCCGTCGGCGATCGCCTGCATCCCCGAACCGCACAGGCGGTTGACGGTCACGCCGGGTACCTCGATCGGCAGGCCGGCCAGGAGCAGGGCCATCCGGCCGACGTTGCGGTTGTCCTCGCCGGCCTGGTTGGCGCAGCCGGCGATCACGTCGTCGATGCGCTCGGCCGGGACCTTGGTGCGGGCGACCAGCGCGGCGATCACCTGGGCCAGGAGGTCGTCGGCGCGGACCCCGGCCAGGCCACCGCCGTAGCGGCCGAAAGGAGAGCGGACACCATCGATCACGAACGCGGCGCGGGTCATGACGCGGACCATATCCGAAAAGTTGGTCGACGCTCGGCCCGGGCCTACCGTCGAGGCATGGCGCTGTTCGACCCGCACAGCCTGGACACCGCACCGACCACCGACGCCCCGGCCCACGAGCTGGCGTGGTTCGCGATCCGCCAGCCGGCGGTGGTGCGGTTCCTCGAGCGGCGCCTGGCCTCGACCGACGGCGACGCCCTGGCCCTCGGCCTCGACCTGGCGTGTCGGCTCCACGCCGCGGTGACCTTGCACCACGGGATCGAGCCGGTCCGGATCCACGATCCGCTCCTGCGCGACGGGCTGGCCATGGCGCCGCCGGAGTCGCTGACGACCTGGGTCCACGAGCGCTGCCGCGCCGCCCCGGTGGTCCTGACCGATCGCGAGGAGGAGGCGGTGGCCGAGTCGATCGCCGCGGTGGCCTGGGCCCTGGCCGCCGGCTGGTCGACCGACAGCCCGCACCGCTGGATCGGCTGACCGGCGCGCTTGCGCCCCGCCGTCCTTGACGGATGGCCGGCGAGTCACGAACATGCGCCCCTCATGCCGCCCGTCGTGGTCTCGTCCGAGGACGTCGAACTCACCATCACCGCCTTCACCCGCCTCGATCAGCGCGGCGATCGCAAGGCCATGAACAAGCTGGCCGGGCGGCTGCAGCGCGAGCAGCCGCACCTCCTGCAGTACGCGGCCGCGGTCCGCGCCGAGCACGGCGACAAGGCCGGCGAGGCCTCGGTGTTCTACGCGACGCTGGTGTGGGCGATGTTCGATCGCCAAGAGGCCGGCACCCTGCCGCGCCTGACCGAGCGCAACCTGGCTGCCGCCGAGGCCGCGGTCGA
The DNA here is from genome assembly GCA_018057825.1 of Kofleriaceae bacterium. Taxonomy (GTDB): domain Bacteria; phylum Myxococcota_A; class Polyangia; order Haliangiales; family Haliangiaceae; genus UBA2376. The sequence goes on from JAGPCY010000010.1 coordinate 13,356, forward strand.
CGCCGCCCACGCCGGCGAGGCCGACCTGCCCAGCCGCCCGGTCCACGAGCGCTACGCCAAGGCCCAGGCCGAGGCCCAGCCCAACCTGTTCGGCAAGCTGCGCGAGCTGATCGAGGAGGACGTCCGCGAGGCGGCGATGACCGAGGAGGTCGCCGCGACGATCTGGCGGCCGACCCAGGTCGCGATCGAGGCCTTCGACGCCGCGCTGTCGGGGCGCCGCCCCGGCGAGCGTCAGGGCACGATCGTCGTCGACACCAAGCCGGGTCGCAACGACGCTTGCCCGTGCGGCTCGGGCAAGAAGTACAAGAAGTGCCACGGCGTCGCGGCCTAGGATCGCGAGCGCGATGGCCCGGGCGCCGCGTGCGTCGACCGATGAGCGCCTCGCGGCGCTGACCGCGATGGCCCGCGGCGAGCGCGCCGTCGACCCCGCCACGGTGCGGGCCGGCCTCGGCGATCGCAGCGGCACGGTGGTGGGAGCTGCGGCCAAGGTGATCGGCGAGGGCAGCGCGCCCGAGCTGATGGAGCTCCTCGGCCCGGCCTTCACCCGGCTGTGCGAGCGCCCGATCGAGCGCGACCCCGGATGTCGCGGCAAGCTGGCGATCGCCCGCGCGCTGCGCCAGCTCGAGCGCTGGGACGACGCGGTCTTCCCGATCGGGATCGCCTGGGTCCAGGCCGAGCCGGTGTGGGGCGGCCGCGAGGACACCGCCGCGCCGCTGCGCGCCCTGTGCGCCCTGGCCTACGCCCAGAGCTACCGGCCCGACGTCCTCGACGTCCTGGCCGAGCTGCTGGCCGATCCCGAGCGCAGCGCGCGGGCCGCGGCCGCGACCGCCCTGGGCGACGCCGGCCACCCCGACGCCAGCGCGCTACTCCGCTACAAGATCCGCGTCGGCGACCCCGAGCCCGAGGTCCTGACCGCGTGCCTGGCGTCGCTCCTGGCGCTCACCCCCGACCGCGGCCTGCCGGTGGTCGCCGCGGTGCTCGACGAGCCCGACCCCGATCGCGCCGCCGCCGCCGCCCTGGCCCTGGGCGAGAGCCGCCGCGCCGACGCCGCGCCGCTCCTGATCAGCTACTGCGAGCGCAGCCCCGGCGGCGAGCGGGCCCGCGCCGGCTACCCCGCCCTCGCGATGCTGCGCGACCCGGCCGCGGTCGCCTACCTCCTCGAGCGCGTCGCCACCGCGGCCAAGGCCGACGCGATCGCCGCCGCCGCCGCCCTGGCGCCCTACGCCGCCGAGCCGCGCCTGGCCGAGCGGCTGCGCGCCGCCGCCGCCGCCCATCCCGATCCCGCGGTCGCCGCCGCGACGCGGTGAGCCCTCACCAGCCGCACGCCCCCTGGGTCACCGTGCCGTCGTCGGCGACGGCGATCAGGTAGTCGCGCGCGACCCGGACCCCTTGCGCCTCGAGGCGCCTCCAGGCCGCGAGGCCGGTGACCGCGCGGGCCTGGGCCTCGGTCTGGAACAGCATGAACACCTCCCCGTGGGGCTGCCGCTCGAGGAACTGCGCCAGCTTCGCGGTGTCGGTCAGCGTGTAGCCGGAGATGAGGATGCGGGTGGTCGGCCCGATCGCCTCGGGTGGCACCGCTCCGAGGTTGTGCTCGGAGCCGTGGTGCGGGAGCTTGAGCACGTCGATCGGATGACCGTCGTCGACGACCGCGGACTGGACGGGGTCGTGAGCCTCGTGCGGAGTCATGTCGCCGAGGGTGAGGAAGGTGAAGACGCGATGGGTGCCGGCCCCGGCGGCGCGCTCGACCTTCAGGTGCGCGCCCAGGCTGCGCTCGTTCTGGTCGTTCGGGTGGCGCGGCGCCTCAGGCAAGATCGCCTCTCCCCAGGCCGTGAGGCCGCTCGGCGGATGATGCCAGTTGAACAAGATCTCGCCGGGAGCTTCGACCTCGCGGCGCACGTCATCGGCCGGCGCCGGGTCGGGCATCGACTCGCCGACGATGACCTCGTCGTAGGCCGCCCGCTCCCGGGCGTCGCCGACGTGATCGGCGTGGCCGTGGGTGAGCGTGACCGCCTTCAAGGGCGCGTCGTCGTCGTCGGGGTCGTGCCACTCCGACTCCGAGGAGTCGGGGTCCTCGGCCGCCTGCGCGCGGCGAAAGTTGCTGTGGGCCACCTGCTGAGGCCCGGTGCCGAGATCGACCGCGTGGTAGCGCCGCGAGGCCTGCGCGGAGATCCCGAGGGCGTCACCAGCGTAGGAGCCGTGGCCGCCGCCGAACTGCTGGAACAGGAGCCGCCCGTCGGGGATGCCGTCCCAGAAGGCCGCAGCCGAAGGCAACGCCGGCGCCCCGGGCGGCGGCGCGCCGCGCTGCAGCCGCTGGCGTACCGGACGACGGGGTGGACTCGCCGAGCGCTCCGGCTCCTCGGCCGGGCTGGCCGAGCGGGCGCGCGGCGGCGGCGAGCCGCGCCCGCGCTTGGCGTCGCGGCCGCGACGCGGGGCCTCGTCCTCCGACGACGATGACGACGACGAGTCCTCATCGTCGACGGCGACCGACGAGGACGACGAAGACGACGCCGCGCGCTCGTCGAGATCGCGCGGGGTCGCGTACTTCCGTGCGCGCCCGCGGTTGTAGGCCGCGAGCAGGCCGCGGCGCATCGCGCTCGGCTTGCTCTCGTCGTCGATGTAGGCCTCGATGTCGCGTGCGCGCTCCCCGCCGAGGTCGAGGAGCTTCGACCGCGCGAAGCGCACGGCGTCGGGCAGGAGCCCCTGGGCGACCGACGCGCCGGACGCGCTGGTCGGCGCCGCCGACGCGCCGCGCGCCACGACCTCTCCCCGGGCCGCACGTCGCCCGAGGTCATCGGCCTCGGCCTCGAGGGCGGGATCGTCGTTGAGCGCGGCGCCCTTGGCCTGGGTGGTCGCGGCGACCCGGCCCTCGCGTTGCTGAACCACGTGGGCCAGCTCGTGACCGATCAGCTCGCGGCCCGCGGTGGTCTCGGGCTGATACTGCCCGGCGCCGAAGTGCAGCTCGTCGCCGCGCGCGAAGGCCAGAGCGCCTAGCTCGTCGGCGGCCGGCGACGCGGCGTGGACCGCGACGCCGCTGAAGTCGGCGCCGAACGCCTGGCCCATGTCGCGGGCGACCGTCGGCGGCAGCCCGCCCGACGACGGCGCCGCCTGGGTCGGCAGGTCGTCGACCAGATCCGGACGCATCGCTGCGTCGACCATCGCCTGGAGCTGGACCGGTGGGCCCGCCTCGGTCGGGGTCGGCGCGGTCGCGGTCGGCGCCACCCGGCGCTGGACCGGCTCGCGGGAGGCAGTGAGGGTCCGCTTGCCGGCAGCGACGCCGGTCGAGCGGTCGCCGTCCGAGCTGAGATCGTGAGAGCGTTCGTGGTCGCGCACGGGGCACCGTCGGGCTCGAGGTCTCGCCCGCGCGCGATCGACGATCGCGTGCCCCGCAGATCGACCAGTGTCCCGAACCTGCGCCGCCGAGGCAAGCTGCATGTCGCGACGGGGCGCTCACCCCGGCGCGGTGAGCGAAGCTACTTGCCGGCGCGGGCCAGGAACCCGCGGGTGTGCGGACCGAGCGCGAAGGTGGTCGCGGCCTTCGCGGTCGGCGGCTCGCGGCCGATCGGGTTGATGATCTTCAGGTCGCTGCCGCCGGCGAAGGCGTAGCTGCCGACGTTGTAGTAGCCGTACACCGTGATGCCGAAGGGCTCGCTGCCGGCGACGGTGTGCTGGCCCTCGCTGACCGGGCAGGTGACCTGCTCGTAGTTGACGCCCAGGATCGCGCCGATCGGCTCGACGTCGCAGCCGGCGAACTCGCCGAGGGCCCGGCCGTCGACGGTGAAGGTGCCGGCGACCGGCTTGGCCAGGACGAAGAAGTTAGTGCGGAAGGTCGACGGCACCAGGAAGACGTAGTCCTTGCGGTGCTGCTCGGCCGACGGGAAGATCACCAGCGACGGATCGCCGGTGAAGCCGTCGGGGACGCGGTGCTGCGAGACCAGGACCTGCCCGAGCGACACCGGAGCGCTGGCCGACAGCGTGAAGCCCTTGTCGGCGAAGAACGCCTTGTGCTCGCCGGCGTTGAGCGTGAACGAGCCGAAGGCGCCGCCCAGGTTGGTCGTGACGGTGGTGCCGTCCTCGGTCGCCAGCACGCGGTAGATGTCGGGCTCGCGGTAGGTCGGGTGGGTCGAGCGCACCGGGCTGCGGCTGACCGCGTACTCCTTGCCGAGCGCGGTGGTCGGCAGGAGCTGCTCCTCGAGGTGATCGGTGCAGCAGCTCTCGCCGTCCCAGTTGGGCGGGTCGGGCGGCATCGCGCCGCCGGTGCCGATGCCGCGCTCGAGGCCGGTGAACACGGCGATCTTCTTGTCGCTGGTGACCAGCGAGCCCATGAAGTCACCGTCCTTGTCGAGGTGCTGAAAGCACTCCTGGATGGGCACCACCGGCTGGTCCGACTCGAGGTTCACGACGTCGTACTTGTTGACGGTGAAGGTCAAGGGCTGGCCCGGCGGGGTCCGCGGGATCGCGAAGCCCGAGTCGCCGGCCGACGGCGTGATCCCGTGGGTGGCGGTGACCGTGACCTGGGTGTTGTCCTCGACGCCGATCACGGTGATCGAGGTGCGATCCGGGATCGAGCCGTCGAAGCCGAACTGTCCGGGCGGCGGACCACACGGGTTGGCGGTCGGCCAGCCCCACACGTAGTAGTGGCGGCCCAGGGCCTGGATCGGGATCAGGATCGAGGCGTCGTTGGAGTACTGCTGGACGATCGGGTTGAACTGGTACGCGACCACCGGGCCCGAGGTGATGACGTGGTACGCGTGGGGCGACACGAAGGTGCCCGAGCCGCTGTAGCGGGTGTAGGTGCCGTTTTGCCCCATCGTGCCGTCGACCTCGCGCTGCGGCAGATCGATCTGCTTGGCCGAGCGCGCTGGCGCGGTGGTCGAGATCACGACGTTCTCGGCGACCGCCGCCCCGACCCGGCCGGAGTTGCGGAAGACCTGGATGTTGACGTCGTAGTCGTTGTTGTTGGCGATGACGATCGAGTACTGCTGCGCGGCCGCGTCGTTGGTGAAGCCGAGCGTGGTCGACGCCTCGTTGTCGAGATCGACCGCCCAGAAGTCGCAGCCGACGTTGGACGGCTCACCGAGGGCGCGCTGACACGGCGTGGTGCAGGTCCCGTTGGGCCCGCAGACCTCGCCCGACGGGCACTGCTGGGTCATCGTGCCGCCGGTGCCGTCGGCGTTGCACTGCCACACCTGATCGGGCGCGCCGCAGTACGGCCGATCCGGGATGCACACCGCGCAGCCTAGATCCTCGATGCACACCTGCTCGGCCTCGCAGCGCACCGGCGGCTGGTACACGCCCTCGGAGATGCACTCCTCCCAGCCGAAGGCGGTGCAGCGATTGTCGCAGCCGCCGTCGTCGTCATCGTCTCCCGAGGCCGAGGGACCACAGGCGGACACGACGAGGGCGGCGGCGGCCGCAGCCAGGAGCGAGAGCAGGCGTGGCATGGGGCGGCACGATCCGCCGGGGCCCGCCCCGGGAGCAAGCGGACATCGTCTGTCACACCGTCGGCCGGGTCACTTTGCTGCGACGCGTCAGCCCCCGACGCGAGGCGGTCGTGCGATGGTGCCGCGATGCGCAGGGCGCTCGCGTGTCTGGTCCTGACCGCGGCGAGCACCGCGACCACCGCGACCACCGGGGCCGCCGATCCGGTCACCGACGCCCGCGCGCTGGCCGATCGCGCGGCCGAGGCCCAGCGCCTCCTGGCCCACGCGCGCGCCGCGCGCGATCTCTTGTACTACCTGAGCGATCCGCGCGGCCTCCAGGCCGAGCTGTACCAGGCCTACGAGGCGGTCGACCGCGATCCGATCACCGGGCCGCTCCTGCGCAATCTGCTCAACCTGTACCGCGGCCGGACCCTCGAGCTCGCGACCCAGGTCCAGGCGCTGGGCGACACCGCGACCCCGGCCTCGCTCAGCGTCGGCCTCGGCCTGACCTGGGACGCGCCGATCTGCCGGCTGCTCGAGCTGTCGGCCAGCGGCTCGGGCTTCTACGAGGACGGCGGCGCGTCGGCGGCGCTGGCCTGGGGCGTCGGCGGATGCCTGCCGCTGCCGTTCAACACGATCTCGGTCGGCTACCGCGGGCGCCGCGACGTCCGGCGGTCGCTCCTGGCGGTGCCGGTCATCGACGACGATCGCAACACCGGCGACACCGTCTACGGCGACCTGCGCTTCTATCGCTGGCTGTCGGAGCACCACCAGATCGACGCCGGGCCGCTGGCGATGCAGTTCGACTGGACGCGCGGCGACGGGGTCGCGACCTCCCTGCAGGTGTGGGGCTCGATCGCGCCGGTTCACTGGGCCCGGCGGGGCAAGGGCTACCGCGATCGCGACCAGACCTACGACTTCATGCGCCTGCGCTTCCAGACCCTCGACGCCGTCGGCGCGGCCAGCGACGCGCCGCTGACCTTCGCGATGTCGCCGCTCGCGGTCGACGGGGTGATGGTCGGCGACGTCGCCCTCGGCCTCGACCTCGGCTGGCAATCGGCGCAGTGGACCACCGGCGCGGCCCAGCCGCCGTCCTACACCACCGTCCACGTCGACGCCGCGGTCACGACCGGCACCGAGCGCACCACGCTCGAGGTCCATGCGCTGCGCACGCTGCAGCCGGTGTCGACCGCGCTCATCCTCGACGAGCATCGCCTGACCGGCCGACTCGACCTCGCGCGCGCCGCGGCCTGGCTGCGCCTCGACGGCTTCCTGTCGCGGGCCCGGCTGCGCGGCGCCGCAGTGACCACCGATCGGGCCTGGACCTGGGGCGCCGGCGGCGACTTCACGATGCTCCTGACCGACCACCTGTCGATCTATGTCCGGGCCGAGGGCGCCCGCAACGTGATCGTCGATCCGGGACCGATCTCGACCCGCTTCGAGCTACGCGGCACGGCCGGCGTCACCGCCGACTACCGCAGCAAGCTGTGAGCCAGCAGGCGGTGAGCCAGCAAGCTGTGAGCCGGCGAGCTGTGAGCCGCCGCCTCAGTCGGCGTCGCCGTCGACCACGGTGATCCGCGGCCGATCGTCGACCTCCTCGTCGCGATCGCGGCTGCGGTCGCCCCGATCGGAGTCGCCATCGGTGGTCGCGAGCTTGACCGCGGGCTCAGCCGGCTTCTTCTTGATCGGGCGCTTCTTGCGGGCGACCGGGCGCTTCTTCGCCGGCGCGGCGGTGGCGGCCGGCTTCTTCTTGTTGGGCTTCCAGAGCTGGGCCTCGGCGGCCCCGGCCGAGGCCAGGCCGACCGCGGCGGCCAGGGCGGCGGCGAACAGCGTGCGGAGCGTCACCCGAAGAGCGTGCCACACCGGCCCGGCCGACGCTCGCGCAATCCGCGGCTGTGACCGCGGCCACGGCCGTGGCAGCCAGCCGGCGCGGCTTCCGCGCTACACTCGTGCCCATGGTCGCCGCCGCGCGCTGGTCCGCCGCTGCCCTGCTGGTCTTGGTCGCCTGCGGCGCCGACGAGCGCCTGCCGGCCGACGGCGCGGTGATCGACGCGTCCCCCGACGCGCCGATCGACGCCGGGATCGACGCTGACCTCCGCTGCGCGGCCTGCACCGCCGATCAGATCTGCGTGCAGAGCTTTAACGGCACCTGCGGGACCTTCGCGGTCGAGTGCCAGCCGCGCAACCCGGCCTGCGAGGGCACGGCCTGCACCCCGGCGTGCAACCTGTGGCACTGCCGCGCCGGCGGCGACGCCGGCCTCCTGACCTGCGAAGCGTCGCCGTGCGCCGGGGCGATCCCCGGCGCGCTCCACTGCTACGGCCCGTGACCGACCGCGACGACGGCGACGCCCCCGACCTGGCGGCCGCGCCGATGCGCGCGATCCTCGCCCACGTCGAGGCCACCCTGGCCGGCGGCGCGGCCTGCGCGTGGATCGTGGTCGCCGACCCCGAGGCCAGCCGCACTCACTACAACGGCGAATGGGTCGACGGCGTGCGCCACCGACCGCTGCGGGTCTGGGTCGAGCTGGCGGATCGCCTGGGCGTGCGTCTGCGCCTGCGGCCGCGCCCGCCGGCCCGCCTGGCGATCGGCTTCGAGGCCCTGGCGGCGGCGCCGCCGGCCGGGCCGGCGCGCGAGCGCTACGGCGCCGACTCCGAGCTGGCGCGCATCGACAAGGCCGAGGAGCCTGGGCTCGTGCTCGACCTGGCCGAGGCCGTCGAGCGCGCCGCGCTGCCGCCGACGCCGCGGGTCCTCGAGCTCGGGTGCGGGTCCGGCTGGGCCCTGGCGCTCGTCCACGAGCTCGCGGCCGACCGCGCACCCCACCTGGTCGGGGTCGATCACAGCCCGAGCGCGCTGGCCGCGGCCCGCGCGCGTCTGGGCCCACTCGCCGAGCTCCACGAGGCCGACCTGGCGACGCTGCCGAGCCTGGCGCTCGGCCGCTTCGATCTGGTGCTGGCGATCGGCGTGCTGCAGAGCCCAGGCGTCGACGACCGCGCGCTCCTCCGTCACGTCGTGCAAGACCGCCTGACCGCGACCGGCGCGGTGATCTTCGGCGTACCCAACTGTCGGTACCGCGACGGCGTGCTAGTGCCGGGCGCGCGGATCCGCAACCTGCGGCAGCCCGAGCTCGGCCTGGTGGTGAAGGACCTGGCGTTCTACCGCAAGTACCTCCAGCAGCACGATCGCGAGGTGTGGATCACCGGCCGCCACTACTTGTTCGTCACCGGCGCGGCCCGGAGGTGATCGCGGGGCTCGCCGCGAGCTCGGGGATCACAGCGCGCAGGCGTCGCCGGCGATCCGGCCGCCGCCGTCGGGCGGCAGCCCGCCGATGACCTTGCCGCGCAGCGCGACCGGCGCGAACTCGGTGCGGCGGTTCTGGGCCCGACCTTCCGCGGTGCGGTTGTCGGCGATCGGCTTGGTCTCGCCGAAACCGACCGGCAGCAGGCGCTCGCAGGCGACGCCGTGGCGGATCAGGGCCCGCGCCGCGGCCACGGCCCGGGCCTCCGACAGCGCCTGGTTGGCGTCGTCGCTGCCCTGGGCGTCGGTGTGGACCTCGATCCGCACCTGGGTCATCGTCTCTTTGCTGGCGAGGAACGCGGCGACCGCGGCCAGGACCACGTCGCCGTCGGGGGTGACGTCGGCGGCGCCGGTGGCGTAGGTGACCGGGCGGCTCGGCACGATGCGGTTGTCGACGAACTCGACGGTGGCCGGCTCGGGCGGCGGCGCCGGCTCGGGTGCCGGTTCAGTGGCGGGGGCCGGATCGGTCGGGCCGGGCGCCGGTGCGGTCGTCGCCAGCGCCAGCGGCGCGGACGCGGGTCGGGTGGCCGCGGGGGTCGACGGACCGCAGCCGACCACGAGCAGGGCGAGGAGGGACGAGGCGGCGAGCTTCACCCTGCCAGCGTACGCCACCGCCGCCGCCGCGGCTGAGGTAACGTCACGCATCATGGCTGGCCAGGTCTACGTCATCGGACACCCGCTCGTGCAACACAAGCTGACGCTGATGCGGCAGAAGGACACGAGCACGAGCTCGTTCCGTACCCTCTTGCGCGAGATCAGCGTGCTGCTCGGCTACGAGGTGTGTCGCGACCTGCCGATGTCGATGGTCAACATCGACACCCCGGTGGCGCCGATGCTGGCGCCGATGCTCGACGGCAAGAAGATCGTACTGATCTCGATCCTGCGCGCCGGCAGCGGCATCCTCGACGGCATGCTCGAGATCCTGCCGAGCGCGCGCGTCGGCCACATCGGCCTGTACCGCGACCCCAAGACGCTGATCGCGGTCGAGTACTACTTCAAGGTCCCCGACAACATGCAGGACCGCGACGCGATCGTCGTCGACCCGATGCTGGCGACCGGCAACAGCGCGGTGGCGGCGGTCGATCGGCTGAAGGAGACCAAGCCGCGCTCGATCAAGTTCGTGTGCCTGTTGACCTGCCCCGAGGGCATCAAGACCTTCCACGCCCACCACCCCGACGTCCCGATCTACACCGCGTCGATCGACGATCGCCTGAACGACAAGGGCTACATCGTGCCCGGCCTGGGCGACGCCGGCGACCGCCTGTTCGGCACCAAGTAGCGCAGCCCTCAGCCAAACAGCAGGCGGTAGTCGCGCGGCCGGGTGCCGAGCGTGCGCCGGAAGGCCCGCGCGAGCTGGGCGACGTCGGCGAAGCCGGCCGCGGCGGCGACCTGCTTGACCGCGCGCTCGCCGCTGGCCAGGAGTTCGCGGGCGCGCTCGACCCGCAGGCGCTCGATCAGCTTGGCCGGGGTGGTCCCGACCGTGGCCTGACACCGACGGTGCAGCGTCCGCACCGACCACCCGAGCTGGCGGGCCAGGCGCGGTACGTCGAGGCCGAGCAGGTGCGCGCGAGCCCACGCGATCCCCGGCGCCAGCGGGTCGCCGGACCGGGCCTGGGCCAGGAGCGCGTCGCTCCACTGCGACTGGAAGCCCGGGCGGCGGGCGTAGAGGACCAGCCGCGCCGCCGCGGCGTCGGCGACCTCGCGGCCGAGGTCGTCCTCGATCATCGCCAGCGCCATGTCGATGCCGGTGGTGACCCCGGCCGAGGTCCACAGCCGCCCGGTCCGGACGTAGATCGCGTCGCGGTCGACGGTGAGCGCGGGCCGGAACGCCGCCAGCCGATCGCACGCCGACCAGTGGGTGGCGGCGCGCTGGCCGTCGAGGAGGCCGGTGGCCGCGAGCACGAAGGCGCCCGAGCACACCGAGCCTAGGCGCTCGACCACCGGCGCCGCCCGCACGAGCCACGCCCGCAGCCGGCGATCGGCGATCGCGCCGCGCACCCCGGCCTCGTCGCCGCCGGCGATCAACACGGTGTCGCGCGCGGTCGGCCGCACGCCACCCAGGGCCCGGGTCGTGACCACGACGCCGCTCGACGACGTGATCGCCCCGCCGCCCGGGCTGGCCACGACCCAGTGATAGGCCCCGGGGCGGTGCTGGGCGGCGCCGGCGAAGGCCTCGAGGGGCCCGGTCAGGTCGAGGAGCTGGACGCCCGGGGAGGCGATCAAGACCACGCGACGGCGTGGGGAGCGCGAAGAGGCCATGGCAGAAATTACGACTAGATTGTCGTTCGTGCCATCGCCCTTCGTCGCTAGGGTGACGGCATGACCAACTCCACCGCCTTCGACGTCGTCCTGCTCGCGTTCCCCGGCCTGACCCAGCTCGACCTGACCGGTCCCTTCGAGCTGTTCGCGCGCCTGCCCGGCGCCCGCCTCACCGTGGCCGCCAAGGTCGCGGGGCCGATCAAGGCCGACACCGGGCTCATCCTCCACGCCGACGCCAGCTACGCCCAGGTCGAGCGCGCCGACCTGCTGTTCGTGCCTGGCGGCTACGGCCAGATCGCCCAGATGGAGGACGCCGACACCCTGGCGTTCCTCGGCCGGGTCGGGGCCGAGGCCCGTTGGGTCACGTCGGTGTGCACCGGCGCCCTGCTCCTCGGCGCCGCCGGGCTCCTGCGCGGCTACCGCGCGGCCACCCACTGGATGTATCAGGACCTGCTGGCGGCCTACGGCGCGATCGCCACCGCGGAGCGCGTCGTGATCGATCGCAACCGCATGACCGCGGGCGGGGTCACCGCCGGCATCGACTTCGGCCTGCAGGTGATCGCCGAGGTGGCCGGCCCCGAGGCGGCGCAACAGGCCCAGCTCGAGCTCGAGTACGATCCGCAGCCGCCCTTCGCTTGCGGCCACCCGCGGTCGGCGCCGCCGGCCCTGGTCGACGCCGTCCGCGCCCGGTTCGCCGCCCGCCTGTCGCGCCGACGCGCCCAGACTACGGCGCCGGCGTGAGGCGCAGCGCCACCGCCTCGCCGGCGTCGTCGAGCCCCCAGGCCACCTCGGCCGCGGCGGCGTCGAAGACGATCGCCACACAGCTCCCCTGGCGCTCGGGCTGATAGCTCGCCCACCCCCAGCCGCCCGCGTAGTGCTCCTCGAGGAGCTGGCGCTCGATCGCCCGGAAGCTGGGCGTGGGGAATCCTCCGGCCTCGGCCGCGATCGCCGCGAAGGCGTCGCGATCCGCCAGCGCGACCACCCCGGCCTCGAGGTCGACCCGGGCCACCACGTCCCACCTCGCCACCGCCCCGGCGCCAAGCCGCGCCACCAGCGCCGCCGGCCGGCCCTCCGCCAGCGTCAGCTCGACCGCATACTCCCCCTCGGCGATCGGCCGCTCGAGGATCACCCCCGCCGCCGCCACCGGGTCCGCCACCGCCAGGCGCCCCGACCGCACCACCACCTCCGGCAACCCCGCCGCCTCCTTCACCCTCGCGCCCCCCTGCCCCCCCGTCGCCGCCTTGGCAACCCTCCCCTCTCTCGACTTCTCACCCTTCGCCACCTTGGCCACCGTCGCCGCCCTCACTCTCGGCTTCGCGCCCTTCGCCACCTTGGGCTTCGCGCCCTTCACCGCGGCCGTCATCTGGGCCTTCGCCTCGGGCTTCACCGCCACCTTGGCCTTCCCCGCCTCGGGCTTCGCCTTCGTCTTGGCCTTCCCCGCCGCCGTCACCTTGGCCTTCGCCGCCGCCGCCACCTTCGCGCCGCGCTGGGACCCACGAACAGCTCGACTCATCCCTCCACCCTACACCCGAGCCCCACCTGATCGGCGATCCACCTCCGGACCGCTGGTTCACGCATGTGGTTCCGGATACCCGCCCGGTAGAAACCACCACCCCCGCGCCCCACGCACCGGGTTCAAAGGATCACAGATCCTCCGCCCGACGGCGCCGCATGACCTCGATCACCGTCGAGGCCTTCTTCAGCTTGTCGCCGATGATCTTGTCGTCGACCGGGTAGTCGGTGCGGAAGGCCAAGCCGTCCTCGTACAGCGCCTCGCGAGCCTCGTCGTTGTCGAGGTACTGCGCGAGCTTCTTGCCCTTGTAGTTCTGCTTGGGCAGCCCCGGGACCTTGCTCTCGAGCCAGGTCATGAGGTCGCCCATCACCGTCCGGCACACCGACAGGTCGGCGGCCAGGCCGTCGAACAGGTCGGGGAAACGCTCGCGGTAGACGTCACCCTCTTCCGCCGCGGTCTCGGCGACCTGCTGCAGCGCCAGGCGGAGCAGCAGCGCGTCGTCGGCGAAGCTCGCCACCGCCTCGTTGCGGTCGGAGACGAAATCGTTGGGCGAGACCACGTACATGATCGCGCCGACCGCGATCTCGCGGCTCGACCGCGGCAGGTTCTCGTCGTCCATCGCCTCGAACGCGATCTTGAGGTCGTGGGGGAGGGAAACCAGCCAGGTCTTGAGCAGCTCGACGAATCGAGCTTCCGGAGTCGACACGAGACGTTCTCTTTTGCAGGGCCCGAGGGCCGGTGAACAGGACAGGGCCACGTCGGCCCCGCCCGTGAGTACCAGCCGGACCACCGAAACACAACCCCTGCCGTCGAGTGGCAAAGCCCAGCGCTACGATTCCGATCGGTTGGGCCGGCGTGCTACCCTGAAATCCCTCGTGGCCGCCAAGCGCTCGCCCATCCTTGGCTACAACCACAATGTCCGCTACCGCGGCATCGTGTTTCATATCCAGACCGAGGACTCCGGGATCATCAACCCGCACGTCTTCACCCACCTGTTTCACGGTGGCGTGATCATCTCGACGCGCAAGCTGGTCTACGACCCCGACGCCAACGACGACGCGGTCAAGTCCCTCATGCAGGCCCAGCACAAGGCCGTCATGAAGGACCTGCGGCGCGGCACCTTCGACGACAAGATCGACTCGTACCTGGGCGGCACGCCGGGCCTCTTGCCGCGGGAAGTGGCGATCGAGGCCGCGGACCCCGGGGTCGGCCCCGAGCTGCCACCGCCGGCCCTGGCCGCGCCTGCTGTGCTGGCGCCCGCGCCGGTCGCCCCCGTCGAGCCGGTGGCTGCTGCGCCCGCGCCGGTCGCCCCCGTCGAGCCGGTGGCGCCGCCCGAGTCCGAGCCGCTGGTCATCGAGTCCTGGCCGCCGCCGGCGCCCGCGGACCCCGAGCTCGCGGTCATCACGTCACCCCTTCCGGAGGAGCCCGCGCTGCCGGTCGGTCGCGCCCCGACCCTCGAGTCGGGCCCCCACCGCGTGCCGGCGGTGATGGCCGCCCTCGACTCGGTGCCGGTCCTGACCGCGCCGGTAACGGACGCGACGGTGCCGATGACGATCTTGCCCGACCTCGACGTCGACCTGCCGCGTCGGCGGTCGAGCGGCTCGACGCCGCCGCCGGTGCGGGTGGCCTTCACCGACCTCGAGCCCGGGCGGGCCCCGACCGAGCGCGCCGCCAACCCGCCGCCGTTGCCGCCGGTCGAGTTCGAAGCGCCGGTGACCCGCCAGGATGTCTCGGAGGCGATGCGGGCGATCCAGGTCACCGACGAGGAGCTGACCGCCGCCGGCCTCGGCGAGGCGGCCGAGATCCACTCGCCGGCGCCGCCCTCGGCGCCCGTGCCGCCCGGCCTGGTGCCGCCGCCCGCCGAGGGCAGCACCTATCAGCTCGGGCGCAAGGCCATGGCTCCCGAGGTGGCTGGGCCGCGGCCGCCGATCCCACGCCCCGCGGCGCGCCCACCGATCCCGGCGCCGCGCACGGTGAGCCCCCAGAGCAGCGGCATCGCCACGCCCCGGGCGCCGACGCCGACCAGCTCGGCGATCCCGACCCCGTCGCGGGCCGTCCCGCCGGCGCCGCCGCGCGCGACCCCGCCTCCGGTCCCACCGGCTCGGCCCGCTCCGGCGGCGCGAGCGCCGACGCCGCCGGCCAGCGCGTTGCCCCGCGTCCCCACCCCCCCGGCGGCTACCGCTCCGGTGCGCGGCCGACCGACCAGCGGGGGGGTCGTGGTGTCGCGGCCGGCGGTGATCGTCGGCGGCAAGGGCGCGCCGACCGCGCCGCCGACCAAGGTCCGCCGCGCCCGCGAGTCGACCTTCGGCAGCGACCTCATCTCCGAGCGCAGCCTCGACGAGGTCATCCTGGCGTATCTATCCGAGGACACCTCCGACGAATGAGCGCCAAGGTCGAGCTGTACACCCGCGCCTACTGCCCGTATTGCTGGCGGGCCGAGCGCCTGCTCAAGAGCAAGGGCGTGGCCTTCGAGCACCACGACCTCACCGGCGACGACGCCCGCCGGGCCTGGCTTGCCCAGGTCACCGGGCGCACGACCGTGCCGCAGATCTTCATCAACGGCCGCGCGGTCGGCGGCTACGACGATCTGGCCGCGCTCGATCGCGCTGGCCAGCTCGACCGGCTGCTGGCGGAGCCGCCGGCGTAGGGGACCGAGGCCGAGACCGAGGCCGAGGCCGAGACCGAGACCGAGGCGGAGACCGAGGCGGAGACCGAGGCCGAGGCGGAGGCCGAGTCGGAAGCTAGCAGGTCACGCAGTCTCGATCGCGGCTTCGACGACGCGCCAGTCGGGGCCGGCCGGGGTGTCGAGGATCTCGACCCCGAGGGCACCGAGCTCGCCGCGCACCGCGTCGGCGCGCGCGAAGTCCTTGGCAGCGCGAGCCGCGGCGCGCTCGACGAGGAGCGCCTCGACCCGGGCGACGTCGAGGTCGCGGCGCCGCGCCAGGCGATCGCGCCGCGCCCGGCCGTAACGCACCGGCTCGTCGCCGAGGACGCCGATGGCCCAGCCGACCGCGCGCAGGTCGCGACCGAGCCGAGCCAAGCTGCGCCGTCGAGCCCCCTTGTCGATCCCCTTGCCCTCGTCGAGGAGCTGGTTGGCCAGGCGCGCGGCCTCGCCCAGCGCCGCGACCACGATCGGCGCGTTGAAGTCGTCGGACAGCGCGGCGGTGGCGTCGCGCACCAGGGCCTCGACGCCGGGCACCACCGCGCCCTCGCCGCCGTCGCCGCCGGCCGCGACGAACTCGTCGATCCGGCGCAGCGTGTTGTAGAAGTAGTCGAGGCGGCGGTCGGCGGCCTCGAGAGATGGGAACCGCGGGTCGATGATCTTGCCGTCGTCGTCGCGCTTGCCCTCGACCTTGAAGTCGATGGGCGACCGGTAGTGGTGCGAGACGAAGTAGAAGCGCACCGCCTCGGCGCCGACCGCGTCGGCGAGCTTGTCGCACGCGAAGACGTTGCCCAGGGACTTCGACATCTTGGTGCCGTCGAAGTTGAGGAAGCCGTTGTGCATCCAGTAGCGCGCGAAGGTGTCGGCGCCGTGGGCACCCTGGGACTGCGCGATCTCGTTCTCGTGGTGCGGGAACACCAGATCTTTGCCGCCGGCGTGGATGTCGAAGGTCTCGCCCAGGTGGGTCGCGCTCATCGCGGAGCACTCGATGTGCCAGCCGGGCCGGCCCTGACCCCAGGGCGACGGCCAAGCCGGCTCGCCGGGCTTGGCCGCCTTCCACAGCGCGAAGTCGAAGGGGTGGCGCTTGCGCGGATCGACGTCGACGCGCGCGCCGGCCTCGAGCTCCTCGATCGACTGCCGGCTGAGCCGCCCGTAGGCCGGGAACTTGGCGACCTCGAAGTAGACGTCGCCGTCGACCGCGTAGGCCACGCCGTTGGCCACCAGGCGCTCGGTGATCGCGATGATCTCGGCGATGTGGGTCGAGACCCGGGGCTCGACGTCGGGCGGCAGCACCCCGAACATCCGCATGTCGGCGTTGTAGGCGTCGGCGAAGCGGTTGGCCAAGGCCAGCCAGTCCTCGCCGCCGTCGCGCGCGGCCTTGAAGATCTTGTCCTCGACGTCGGTGATGTTGCGGACGAACGTGACCTGGTAGCCGAGGAAGATGAAGCCGCGGCGGATGAGATCGAAGCAGATCGCCGAGTAGGCGTGGCCGATGTGGGCCTGGGCGTACGGGGTCGGCCCGCACAGGTACATCTTCACCTGACCGGGCGCGACCGGCGTGAAGGCGACCTTGTCGAGATGGAGCGAGTCGTAGAGCTGAACCGGGGTTGCCACGGTGTGCGGGTTGTAACACGCCGCGTCGGGACGCCGGGACCCTGGTTGATGGCGGTCGGCGGCCGGCGGTAAGCTCGGAGGCGATGAGGTTGAAGCTGTGTTGCGGTTCGTTGGCCGTCGTCCTGGCTGCGCTCCTGGCCGGGTGTCAGTTCCCAGCGCCGCCGAACAGAGATCTGCCCCCCGACGCCACCCGGGTCTGCGAACCCGCGAGCCACGTCTGCACCGACGGCGTCGCGACCCACTGCTCCGACGACGGCACGTCGTCGACCACCGAGACCTGCACCTTCGGCTGCGCGGTATCGGGGGATCGCTGCGCCGATCTGGATCCGTCGAACGGCCTGGCGGCGCAGCTCGACCTAGCGGGAAATCGCGAGGCGTTGGTGCTGCGGAACGGCGCGGTCATCAACACGGAGACCGGCATGATCACCGACGGCGACGGGACGGTACTCGTCCTCGCGACCACGATGATCGATGCCGACCCGGTGGATGTCATGGCGTTGCCAGTCCGATCGTTGACAGTGGGTGACGTGACCGTCCGCGGCACCCGAGCGCTCGCGATCCTGGTTGACGAGGACGTCGCGATCGCCGGCGTCTTCTCGGTGAGCGGGGATCGCGGCGAGCAGGGACCTGGCTCACTGTCCGATCGCCCCGGCTGCGTCGGGGGGGCGTACCGCGAGTGCCCCGACTTTGCGTCGTTCTCCGGTGCCGGCGGCGGTGGGTTCGGCAGCGATGGCGGCGCGGGCGGCCCCTGCGACGGAGCATCGTTTGCTCCGATGGGACGAGCAGAGGGCAATCCGCAGTTGGTCCCGCTTCGGGGAGGCTGTCGTGGGGGCGGGGGCGGACAGAACTCCGCCGCCGGGGCGGGCGGCGGCGCGTTGCAGATCTCCGCACGAGGCGCGATTCGCCTGGGCCCAGGCGCGTTCATTGCGGCGAACGGGGGCGGCGGCTGGGGACCGCCAACCAACCCAACCTGCTCGCCGTTTTTCACGCGGGGCGGACTCCCCTGCGAGAACGGCTCCGGAGGCGGGGCTGGCGGCGGCATCCTGCTTGAGGCGGCGACGGTCGAACTCGATACGGGCGCCGGCCTCACAGCGAACGGCGGTTCCGGGCACTACGGAGTGCTTGCCACCGCAGCGTCGCCGGGGCTCCTCAGCACCGCGCCAAGCCCAGCGTTCGTCCCGGGCTGCGCTGGATGCCCCAGCGGAGGTCGAGGGGCCGCCCGCGGGGTTGACGCAACCCACGGCGCGAGCGGCTACAACGGCTCAGGCGGAGGTGGCGGCGTTGGACGGATCCGTCTCAACCTGGCGGCGGGCAGCGTGCCTGCGCTCGGGAGCGCAGTGCTGAGCCCCGCGCCGAGCATCGGACCTGTCACCACCCGCTGAATCTTGCAGCGAGCACAAGAAAGCCCCACTGCCGGCCGGACAGCGGGGTGGCTAGCGGCCGAGACCGCGGGTCGTCAGTTCGCCGGGGGAATGCAGAGACAGGCGTTCATGACCACGGTCGTGTCCGCGACCAGGCCCGTCGGGCACGTGTTGCCGGTGCCGCAGACGATGCCGCACGCGTAGTCGATCGTGTACGTCGTGTTCGGGGCCGGGGCGCCCGCGATCGCCGGCTGGACATCGATGGCGAGACCGCAACGCGGGCTACCCGTCGAACCGGAGAAGGCGTCGACGCACATCTGGGTGGCGGCTGCCGGCAGGGTCAGGCTGCCCTGAGGGAACTGGCCCTGGGCGTTGGTGGTCGCCATGTGGTCGTCCTGGCACAGCGGCGTGCAGTAGCCGTTGGTCGCGGTGTCGCTGAACGTCAGGCAGATCATGGCGTTCGACGGGCACGGCGAGTTGTCATTGCAGAGCTGGCCGACACCGGTGAGGTTCAGGGCGTCCATGCCAGCATCGATGCGGGCGGCGTCGACCGTGCTGATGCCTCCGTCATCACCGCTGCAGGCGACGAGTCCGGTGGTCATGGCGAAAGCGGCAGCAAGCTTGAGAATACGCATCGGTGTGGGCCTCCTTGGGACGGGCGGGGCGCAATGTGCCGAAAGGGGCACGCGTTTGGATAGGAAAAGAATCACATCCCCCCCTAACAGATCCTGTCAGGAATCTGAGACCCCGGGCGCGCCGGCAACACATCGGAATTACTGATAGTAAATTGGCCTCACGATTGTGGCATTTCGCCCCGCCTAGGGCCGCCAGGGAATATCTCGCAAGACGCCGCTTGTGAGCCAGGCCACGCGAGGCCATCGACCGTCCCGGCCCCCACGCGGCGCCGCGCCGCCGCCACCCGCCCCCATCGCCCCCGCGGGTGCGACTATCTGCCGCGGAGGTCGACGACCTGCTGGTCGCCGTCGTAGACGCCGTGACCATCCCACTGCGCCAGCCCGGGCGAGAGCTGGCGCAGCGCCGTCCACAGCGGCGCCACGAGCTGCATGGTCGCCTCGGGCCCCCGCGCGCCCCAGTCGAGATCGGCCACGACCACCGCCCGGCTAGCCCGCAGGCGCGGGACGATCGCCGCCCCGTAGCCGGTCGACTCGACGATCCGGATCGTGTTCCGGAGGTCGTCCTCGAACAGGTCGCCCTGGGCCTGGTTGACCTCGACCTGACCCAGCGACTGATCGCCGTGGAGCAGCTCGCCGAGGTCGATCTTCAGCGCCGGCTCGAGCGCGGTCAGGGCCTGTTGCAGGGCCTTGGCCGTGATCGGCCCTGCGGCGTAGTAGCGGACCATGTAACCCACCGCGCGATGGTACCCGATCGGCGCCCGGGCCGGGGCCGATCGGCTGCGATCCGCGAGGCGATCGCATACGATCAGGCAGGTGCGGCTCGACCTCGGCCCGTGGCAGCCCGTGACCGCCGAGCAGTGGGCCGGCGCCGTCGGGTTCGCCGCCGTGGTGGTCGCCCTCCTCGTCGCTGGCGACCCGGGCTGGACGCCGATCCTCGACAGCGCGAACCTGGCCTTCCACGAGGCCGGTCACCTCATCTACGGCGTCCTCGGCGACACCGCTGAGCTCTACGGCGGCGTGGTCGGCCAGCTCACGTTCCCGATGGTCGCGCTCGTGGTCTTCGCGCTCCGGCGGCAGGCCCACGCGGTGGCGGTGGCGGCGGTCTGGCTGTGCCAGAACCTCATGAACATCGCCCGCTACATGGCCGATGCCCGGGCGGGGGAGCTGCCCCTGGTCGGCGGCGGCGAGCACGACTTCCTGCACATCTTCACGCGCTGGGAGGCCCTCGACGCCGACACCACGGTCGCGGCCTGGACCCGCGGCCTGGGCTGGCTCGGCGGCGCGGCGGCGCTGGCCTGGCTGACCTGGCGATGGCGACGCGACGCCGCCGACGATGTTAGAACCGCGCGATGACGCGCCTCGTGCTCCTCGTCACCGCCCTCGCCGCCTGCGGCGGACCGTCCGCGCCGGCCGCGCCGGCCGCGCCCAACAACACCGGCGCCGCCGGCCGCGGTGCGGTCTACGACGCCCTGTTCGAGCAGGGTCGGACCTGGACCCTCGACCTCGTCGACAAGACCACGCCGCCGCTCGACATGGGCCCGCCGTCGGAGCAGCGCGGCGCGGCGACCTGCACCGTCGAGATGGCCCACGCCATGGGCGAGCAGCGGATGGCGAAGATCACCTGCACCGGCGCCGAGCGCACGCTGTATGCGCCGCCCGGCTGGTGGATCGCCGATCCGCGCGGGCTGTGGCACTTCGACGTCGAGCGGTCGGCCGACGAGGTCCACGCGGCGATGGCCAAGCTCGATGAGGGCCGCATGCTCCTCGCGGCGCAGCCGGCGGCGCGCCGCAAGGAGTACGAGAGCGAGGTCGACGGGCTCGAGGCCTTCGAGGCCAAGGCCGGCGCCGACGGCGCATGGTGCGTGAGCTACGTGATGGCGATGGGCGACGAGGCCGGCTACGAGGTGTGCCTGGCGCCCGGGCGCGGCATCGTGTCGGGCAGCTCGTTCTCGGCCGGGGCCACGGTCTTCGAGACGCTGTTCACGGCGAAGTGAGCGCGCCGTAGCGATCGTCGACGTCCGAGCTGGTGAAGCGCTCGGCCGGCGTCGCCAGGACGAGGTCCTCCCAGGCGCGGAAGCCGTCGTCGGCCAGGAGCGCGTCGCGGTACGCCGCGGCCGGCGGCGACAGGTCGATCGCGTAGGTCCGGAAGCGGGTCGCCACCGGCGCGAAGAACGCGTCGGCGATCGAGCGCGCGCCGAACAGGTACGGACCGTCGGCGCCCCAGCGCGCCCGGGTCGACGACCACAGCGCGTCGAGGCGCGCGAGGTCGGCCATAGTCTCGGCCGGCAGGCCGTGGGCGCGGGTCCGGCGCCGCAGGTTCATCGGCAGATCGCGGCGCACCGCGGCGAACCCGGCGTGCATCTCGCAGGTGACCGCGCGGGCCACGGCGCGCGCCGCCGGGTCGCGCGGCCACAGCGACGGCGCTTGCTCGGCGGCCCACTCGGCGATCGCCAAGCTGTCCCAGACCACCAGCTCGCCGACGTGGAGCGCCGGGACCCGACCGGTCGGCGACACCGCGAGGACCTCGGCGATCTGACCCTGGCCGTAGCCCGGCTGATCGAGGTCGACGTCGACGGTCTCGAAGTCGAGGCCGCCCCAGGTCAGGGCCAGCCACGGGCGCAGCGACCAGCTCGAGTAGTTGCGGTTGCCGACGTACAGGCGCGGGCGGGTCATGCCTGGTTGCTAGCACGCGCCGACGCGCGCGGTCACGGCGCGATCGCGTAGCGCAGCGTCATGGGCTCACCGCGGCGGCGCAGGTCGACGACGATCGTGTCGCGGTTCGCCAGGTCGCGGAAGGCGTCGACGGTGCCCTGGGGATCGGCGAGCGCGTGACCGTTGATCGCCAGCACGGTGTCGCCGTTCTCGAGCCCGGCGGCGGCCAGCACCGACGGGCGGCGGATCGCGTAGAGCTTGAGGCCATCGGGCTCGCCGTAGCGCGTCGTCGGCATGATGCGGGCCGACCGGGTGAGCGCGCTCGGCGCGGCCGCCAGGCGCTCGACCAACGCGCGGTCGATCGTGAAGCGATCGGGCCCGAGCCGCACCACGCCTGGGTAGGTCGGCGGCGGCGCAGCGGCGCGAGGTGACGACGGGCACGCGTGCTCGCGCGAGGCGACCGTGGGCTCGGCCCTGGACGCGGCAGTGCCAATCGCGGCGCGCAGCGTGAGGTCGAGTGCCAAGGTGGCAAGCGCGCTGGTGGCGACGATCGCGAGCAGGTACCGGAGCTTCGACGGCTTGGGCGGCAGGACGGCGGGTTTCATGGCGTTCTCCTGATGGGTGACCAGCGGTATTCCAAGATCGGTGCCAGCCGCGCCGTCACGGCCCCGTGGTACACGAAGGGAGATGACGGGTCAGGGTTCGCACGCGCGTCGCGGCTGGGGCGACCTGGCGCTGGCCGTGGTCGTGGTCGCGGTGGTGGCGATGATGGTGGTGCCGCTGCCGGCCCTGGCGATCGATCTGCTGCTGGCGGTGAGCTTCACCTCGGCGGTCGTGATCCTCCTGACCGCGGTGTTCGCGCCCGACCCCGGCCGCCTGACGACCTTGCCGACCATCCTCCTGGTCGCGACCCTGTTCCGCCTCGGCGTCAACGTGTCGACCACGCGGCGGATCCTCGCCGAGGCCGACGGCGGCGAGGTGGTGCGCGCGTTCGGCGGCTTCGTCGCCTCGGGGGACCTGATCGTCGGGCTGGTGGTGTTCGCGGTGATCACGATCGTGCAGTACCTGGTCGTGGCGCGCGGCGCCGAGCGGGTCGCCGAGGTCGCGGCCCGGTTCGCCCTCGACGGCCTGCCCGGCAAGCAGCTCGCGATCGACGCCGACCTGCGGGCCGGCGCGATCGACGCCGCCGAGGCGGCGCAGCGGCGCGACGCCCTCGAGCGGCAATCGCAGCTCTACGGCGCCCTCGACGGCGCGATGAAGTTCGTGAAGGGCGACGCGGTCGCGGCGATCTTGATCGTCGCGATCAACCTGATCGGCGGGCTGGCGATCGGCGTCGGCGAGCGCGGGCTGTCGCTGGCGGCGGCCGCCGAGATCTACGCGGTGCAGTCGGTGGGCGACGGCCTGGTGGTCCAGCTCCCCGCGCTCCTGGTGGCGCTCGCGGCGGCGCTGGCGGTGACCCGGCTGGCCTCGGCCGACGGCGAGCGCGCGATCGGCGACGAGCTGTTCGCGCAGCTCGGGGCGCAGCCGCGGGCCCTGGGGACCGCCGCGGTGCTCCTGGCCGGCCTCGGGGTCGTGCCCGGCCTGCCCCACCTGCCGTTCCTGTTGTTGGCCGCGGTGGCCGGCGGGCTCGCCGCCCTGGCCTGGGCGGCGCCGCGGCGGCTCCGGACCGGCGCGCCGCTGGCGACGGTCGCGACCTCGGCCGGACCACCGGTCGCGCGCGCCGACGGGGTGGTCGTCGCGGTGACGCCCGCGATCGCGGCCAGCCTCGACGGCGGGGCGGTCGGGCAAGCGATCGCGGACGCCCGGGCGACCCTGGCGGCCCGCCTCGGCGTGCGCGCGCCGACGGTCGCGGTGGTGGCCGACCCGGCGGTCGGCGCCGCCGACGCCGAGCTGCGGCTGTGGGGCACGACGGTCGAGTGGCTGGCGGCGCCGCGGCGCGCCGACGATCTGCTGGCGCCCCTGGCGGCGGCCCTGGCGCGCCACGCCGACGCGCTGATCCGACCGGGCGCGGTCCAGGCCATGCTCGACGAGCTGGGCCCGGGGCAGGCGCCGCTCGTGCGCGACGTCGTCCCGCGCGTGGCGTCGCTGGCTACCCTGACCGAGGTCCTGCGCCGCCTGGTGCGCGAGGGCGTGGCGATCCACGATCTGACCGCGATCCTCGAGGGCCTGGCCCAGGCGCCGGCCGGCGGGCCACGCGATCCGGCGGCGCTGGCGGAGCTGGTCCGGGGCCATGCCACGCGGGCGGTGTCGGCTGGCGTCGCGCCGCGCGGCAAGCTCGAGGCCTGGACCCTCGACCCGCTGATCGAGGAGGCGGTGCGCGGCGCGATCCTGCCCCGCGACGGCGGCGCGATCGTGGCGCTGCCGCCCGACGTGGCCCGCGACATCGTCGGTGCGGTCCGCCGCGCGGTCGGCGACCGCGGCGTCGTCCTGACCGCGGGCGATGTGCGCCGCCACCTGCGCACGGTGCTGGCCCCGGAGCTGCCGGGGGTCTCGGTGGTCTCGCCTCACGAGCTGTCGGCCGGCGTGCTGGTGACGCCGCGGGGCCGGGTCGAGCTGGTGTGAGGCAGGTCGCCCTGGTCGCCGTCGTGGGCGCCGCCCTCGGCCCGCGCGCGGCGGTCGCCGAGCCCCACGGCGCGGTGATCGTCGGCAGCGAGCTCGCGCTGTCGGGAGGCGGGCCGACCCCGCGCGCCCAGGCCGCGGCGATCGCGTACCTGGGGCGTCGCCACGGCGCCTACGCCAGCGTCGAGCGGGTCGCCCTCGACGGCGATCGCGGCCTGGCCACCGTCGGGGTGGCCTACCGGGCGGCCGCCGCGCGGCCCCGCCTCGAGCTGGTGCTGCACGCCGATCTCGGCGTGGCCTGGCCCCGCGCCGCGGCCGCGGGCGGTGGCGTGCTGGCGTTCTTGTGGCCGACCCGTCTGCCGGTGGCGCTGGTCGGTGGGGTCCGGGCCCACGCGCTGATCGACGAGCCGACCGAGGCGCGGATCGCGTGGTCGCTGTGCCTCGGGCTGGCCCTCGCGCGCTGACCGCGAGCCCGGCTACTCGCAGATCGAGTGGAGCTCGGTCACCCCAGCGTCGGGCGGCGTCAGCCACGCGCCGAAGTCCCAGCCGCAGTCCTGCCGTAGGACCGCGCCGGTCTCGACGTCGTAGACGATCGCGCCCTGGGCGCTGACCAGCGCCAGGCGACGACCGTCGCCGCTCACCGCGCCGCCGAGCGGCAACACCGCGGAGCTCGCGGTCCATCGGAGCGCGCCGTCGAGAGTGCGCCGGGACACCGGGCCCAGCGGATCGATGGCGAGTAGACCACCTTCGCCGGGCAGGGCGAACCAGTGGCCCAGAGAGTCGGGCCCAATGAGCGGTGGGGGCGGCGGCGGGCGCCGCATCACCGGCGCCGGGCGCGAGTTCGCGGGAACCGGCGATCCGGGCACATCGGATGGATTCGGCGACGAAGGGGAAATAGGTTTTTCAGCTTTGATTGGCTTTACTGGCCCAGCGAGCATCACCCCGTCGCTGGCGAAGCGCGTCCCATCGGGGGCGATCAGGGCGATCTCTACGGGCGAGGTAGTCGGCGCGGGCGACGCGACCTGCCCTGCGCCGAGCTGACCGGCGCGGTAGGTGCGGACCCGGACGCCCTCTTCGACGCTCGCGAGCACGGGATCGTCGGCGGTCGCAGCGTCCAGGAGCCAAACCACCGTCGCGTGCTCGGTGAGGAGCGCAGGCTGCCCCAGGGTCGGCGTAGTGCCGGCGCTGACCCGCAGCGCCCACGCGCCTCCGGACGTGAGGTAGCCGGCCAGCCAGCCGGTGCCAGCGTGGTAGCGGAGCTGGTTGGTGGCGCGCCCGGTCGCGACCTTCGCGAGCGCGACGCCGCGGGTCAGGTCGAACAGGACGAGCTCGCGCGACCCGGTCGCCACGGCCAGGTGGTTCGCGTCGAGGTACGCCAGCGCGGTGGGCGCTCCCTCGATCGTCCACCCGCGCGGCGGGGTCGCGCCGTCGAGCTGCTGGATGACCACGCGCCCGTGGTTGGTCGCCCACGCCGCCTGCCGTCCGTCGGGCGACAGCGCGACCGCCTGCGCGCCGGCGTCGCGGAAGCCGAGGAAGCGCGGCGCCTCGTCGCCGCGTGCGATCGCCAGGGCGCTAGCCGCCGGCCAGGCCAAGAGGCCGCCGCCCAGGGACGGCGAGACGCCGAGCTGACGGTCGGCCGGGGTCACCTCGGTGCGGGCGCCCACGGTGATCATGACGTCGCCGCTGTCGGCGTACACCGCGAGCCGGTCGGCGGCGTGGAACACGAGAGCGCGCGGCTCGTCGAAGACGCGATCGATCGGCGCCAGGCGCGGGCGACCACCGTCCAGCGCGACGAGCTGAACCCGGTCCTGGCGCGACGGCTCCGGCAGCGGGGCCTCGAAGTCGAGGAGCAGCTCGGCGCCAGCGCCGGGCGCGCGTGCAGCGGCGACCGGCGTCGCGCCCGGCGGCGTCAGGTACGCCATGAGCTTCTCGTCCGGCGAGACGGCGAGCTTGGCCGGCACCGAGGGCGGCGTCGGCAAGGCGACCTCGCGGCCCCAGCGCAGGCCGTCGCGGCCGACCACGACCGTCACGACCACAGCGAGCCGCTGGTCGGCGGCGCCCCGCGACAGGAGGGCGTAGGCCGCGCCGCTGGCCGACCGCGTGATCGCCTCGATCCGGTGGCCGTCGCGCTCGAGGGGTGCGCTGGCGACGCCGTCGGCGCCAACCCGGATGATCGACTGATCGGCGCGCACCACCAGCCAGCCGTCGGCCACCGCTACCAGGCCCACGGCCTGCGGCACGGCCGGGACATCGACCACGTCGATCAGCCCGCCGACCGCCGAGAAGCGGTACAGGTGGGCGGCGCCGCTCGGGTCGATCGCGCCGACCGCGAGCCAGCCCGGGGTCCGCGCGACGTCGAGGGCGAGGGCGCCATGAAACGGCAGCGCGACCGGGGGCTGCGTGCCGTCGAGGCTCGGCCACAGCCGGACGTCGCCGAGGTGATCGATCGTGACCGCGGCGGTGCCGGCGCGCTCGACCACCACCGCCGTGATCTGGCCAGGGTGGGGCGCGACCCGGGGCGCCTCGGCCGCAGGTAGCGGCGGCGACGGGGGCGAGGCGTCCGGGCCGGCGTCGACCGCCGCGTTCACCCCCGGCGCCCGCAAGGACGGCGGACGTTCACCACACGCGGCGACGGCCGCGACCGCGGCCAAGGACCAGACCCGGACCGACGGTGAAGGCATCGACGAGATAGACGCACGAACCGCGCCGGCGATCCACCCCCGCGCGGAGGCGGAGGCGGAGGCGGAGACCGAGGCGGAGACCGAGGCCGAGACCGAGGCCGAGACCGAGACCGAGACCGAGACCGAGACCGAGACCGAACCCGAGACCGAGACCGAACCCGAGGCCGAGACCGAGACCGAACCGAGACCGAACCCGAGGCCGAGACCGAGGAGGATCGCGGCGGACCCGGACGGACCGGCGTCAGTGGCCGTGTTCGTCGGGGCCGCACGGCGCCGGCCCGTCGTGGGGTCGGTCGGGATCGCCGTCGTGGCCGGTCGGCTCGACCTCGGGCAGCGGCCCGGCGAGGTCTCCTGCGGCCTCGGCGCGATCGGCGTCCTCGGCGTCGCCGTCGACCAGCCCGCCGGCGGCGATCAGCGCGGCCGCGACCTCGGGATCGACCCCCGGCACCTTGCCGTCCCGGGCCAGCGCCGCGACGTAGTACGCGTCCTCGCGCCGCGCCTCGAGTGCGCCGCTGTCGACCGCGGCCTCGAGGTAGCGCTTGAGGTCACCGATCAGCCGCGACGGCGGCAGCCGGAACGCCTCCATGATCGCGTTGCCGACTCCACCGGGCAGAGGCGGCAGCTTGGCGTCGGCCTCGGCCAGCGCCTCCATACGGGTCTCGAGGGCGGCGATCTGCTCGAGGATCTGGCGGCGGCGCCCCGGCCGCTTCGACGTGATGTCGGCTCGCGACAGCGCCAGGAGGTCGCCGAGGTGCGGCAGCATCTCGCGGCGAAAGCGCCGGACCGCGCTGTCGGTCCACTGCTCGCTGTACTGGTTCGAGCGC
Source organism: Kofleriaceae bacterium (assembly GCA_018057825.1). GTDB lineage: Bacteria > Myxococcota_A > Polyangia > Haliangiales > Haliangiaceae > UBA2376. The sequence goes on from JAGPCY010000010.1 coordinate 40,831, forward strand.
AGGTGATGGCGGATGAGAAAGCGCACCGCCCGGCGATGGTCGCGATCGAACGGCAGGCGCTGGGCCAGCTTGTCGAACATCCGCGCCCCGACCTCGGCGTGGCCGTGAAAATGGACGCCGTGCTCGGTGAACGTCCGGGTCGGGACCTTGCCGATGTCGTGGAGCAGCGCCGCCCAGCGGACCCACGGCCGCCGGACCGCCTGCTTGACCACCAGCTTGGTGTGGTTCCAGACGTCCTTGTGCAGCCGGTCGCCCTCCTGCTGCAGGTGCACCGTGGCCTCGAGCTCGGGGAAGAGCGCGGCCAGAAGCCCGGTCTCGCGGATCCACTCGAGGGCGGAATCGACGTCCCGGCCCAGGAGCAGGGGCTCAAAGGCCGCGCGGACGTCGGCCGGGGCCGCGGCCTTCACGCCGCCGGCGGTCTCCTGCGCCGCCCGGGTGACCGCCTCCGCGGGCCACGACCCGCCCGCGTCGCTGATCGCCGCCGCGATATCAAACAGAATCAACGGGTTGGCCTCTGCCCACGCCGTCACCCGCGACCGGGTATCGGCGTCGTCGGGTGCGCGCAGCAGGTCCTTGGCCTCTTCCGTCGACACAGTGGCGCTTCGTACCGAGGGGCGACCGCCACCGTCAAGGGGAACGGCACGACTCGTGCTCCTGCGCCCGCTCGCCGATGCAAGGACGTATTACTGCCGCGCAACTCCCGCTCGCCGAAAAGGCGTGTCCGGGGATCGGCAAGCTCTATGAAGAGCTGTCAGCGTGTGAAGGCGGGCGAAACAAGCCGGCGACATTTTTACAGCTTCTTTGGATCTACGAGGGCCGCCGCTCCGCCGCGGAGCACGCTCGCGCCGCCAAGAAGCCGCGCCGCCGCCGCTAGCCGCCGGGCTGGCGGATCGATCAGCCAGTGCGCCAGTCCGTCTCAGTGACCGCGCCGAAGTCGGGGTGGACAGCCACGGGGATCCTTCGCAGGGATCGATCGCCGAGGGAACCGGGACGAAGCCGTCCTGGGCCTGCGTTATAGAAGCGCCATGAGCGACCGACGTCCGATCGGCGTGTTCGACTCCGGAGTGGGGGGCCTCACGGTCGTGCGGGCGCTGCGCGCGCGCCTGCCCGGCGAGGACGTCATCTATCTAGGCGATACTGCTCGGGTTCCGTACGGCTCGAAGAGCCCGCGGACGGTCGAGCGCTACTCGCTCACCTGCCAGCAGTTCCTCCTGACCCGCGGGGTCAAGCTGGTCCTGATCGCGTGCAACACCGCGTCCGCGAACGCCTTGCCCGCCCTGGTGGCGGCCAGCCCGGTCCCGGTGATCGGCGCGGTCGATCCCGGCGCGGCGAGCGCCCTGGCAGCGACCCGCAACCGCCGGATCGGCGTGATCGGCACCCTGGCCACGGTGCGCTCCGGGGCCTACGAACGGGCGCTCACCGCGCGCGATCCCGCGGTCGCGGTCACCGCCCTGGCCTGCCCGCTGCTCGTGCCCCTGGCCGAGGAGGGCTGGGTCGACGACGAGGTCGCGGCCGCGGTGGCCCGCCGCTACCTGACCGCGCTCTTTGTCCGGGATCCGGACATCGACACCCTGGTGCTCGGCTGCACCCACTACCCGCTCTTGCGCGACGTCCTGGCTCGCACCGCGGCGTCCCTGGCCGGTCGTCCGGTCGCGGTCGTCGACTCGGCGTCGGCGATGGCCGAGGTCGCCGCCGCGGCGCTGCCGGCGGGCCCCAACCGCCGCGCCGCCCCCGGCGCCCTGGCCTGCTTCGCCACCGACGTGTCGCGCCTCGACGAGCTGGCCCCGCGCTTCCTGGGCGAGCCGATCGGCAGCTTCGAGCTGGTCGATCTCTAGCGACGACCTCACTCCGGCGCGAGCAGCCGGCGGGCCGCGGCGATCGCGTCCGTGGCCCCGGCCAGCGCCAGCACGTCGTCGGCGCGGATCACGTCGGTCGGACTGGGCACCGGGATGCTCTGGGCCCCGCGCTGGATCGCCAGCACCGTCGCGCCGGTCGAGCCGCGCAGGTTGGTCGCGGCCAGGGTCTGGCCACACAGCGCGCTGGCCGGTGACACCCGCACCGCGGTCGGCGTGCCCAGCCCGGGCAGGACCTGATCGAGCTCGGCGAGCGCGTCGGTCGGCATCGGCGGCGGCGGCTCGGTCGCGGCCCGCGGCCGCCGCGGCGTAGCTGCCGCCAGCACCTCGACGATCGCCTCGGCGCCGGCCCGGACGTGGGCGTCGAGATCGCCGGCCGAGCGCCAGACGCGCACCGACTCGAGGGCCACCAGGGCGACCACCACCGCCGCGGTCAGCGACGGCGCGATCGCGCCGATCGCGGCCAGGGCCGGCACCGCCGCGACCAGGAGGATCGGCACCTGGATCGCGACGGTCAACATCCGCCGAGGCGCCGCGCCGAGATCGAGGCCAGCGCGCGACGGCAACGCCCGCTCGGCCAGGGCCGCCGCCAGGGCCCGCGACAGCCGGGCCATCCCGAGGAGGAGCGGGGTCGCGGCGGCGATCGCCGCCACCACCACGGCCAGCTTGGCCCAGCCCGCGCCGAGCGCGAAGCGGTCGATCAGCGCCGCCTCGGCCGCGCGCCGGGTCAAGGCGAAGCCCAGGACCACGCCCAGGAGCGCCGCGCCGTCGAGGACCAGGAGCGTGACCCGACGGCGGATCGGCCCGGCGCTCGGCCGCGCGCCCATGCTCTCGAGCCAGGCGCCGTAGAGCGCGGCGAAGGTCGCCAGCCGACGCGGCAGCCGGGCCTCGAGCCACGTCGCGGCGCGCGGTCCGGCGCGGACCAGGGCCGGCGTCAACGCGCTCGTCACCGCCGACACCGCCACCGCGATCGCCGACCACTCGCTCGACAGGATGCCGGCGCCGACGCCGATGCCCGCGGCCACGAACGACAGCTCGCCGATCTGCGCCATGGTCAGGCCGGTCATCACCGCCGCGGGCACCCCGCGGCCGGTCAAGAACACGCCGATCGACACCGCGACGATCTTGCCGATCACCACCACCGCGCACAGGACCACGATCTCGAGCCACGCGCCGACGATCGCCTCGGGATCGATCAACATGCCGACCGACACAAAGAAGATCGCGGTGAACAGATCGCGGATCGGCTCGACCAGCGGCTCGATCGCGGCGTTCTCGCCGGCCTCGGCGACCAGGGCCCCGGCGAGGAACGCGCCCAGCGCGACCGAGTAGCCAGCGGCGTCCGCCAAGATCGCCAGCGCGAAGCACAGCCCGATCGCCGCCACCAGGGTGGTCTCGCGCCGCCCCAATCGCACCGTCGCGCGCACCAGGCGCGGCACGATCAGGAGCCCGCCCGCCACCGTCGCGAGCAAGAACCCGAACAGCTTGCCCAGGGTCTCGGCGAGCTCGTCCCACGCCAACCCGGCGCCGCGACCAAACGCGGTCAGGACCGTGAGCAACAAGATCGCCAGCAGGTCCTCGATCACCAAGAGGCCAAACAGCCGGCGGCGCTGGGCCGCGGGCGGCGGGTGATCATCGAGGGCGCGCGAGATGATCGTGGTCGACGAGATCGCGACGATCACGCCGACGAACAACGCGGCCCGGCCGGGCAAGCCGAAGGCCCGGCCGATCGAGATGCCGAGCGCCAGCATCAGCCCGACCTCGATCACCGTCGCGACCACCGGCGCGACCCCGACCCCGATCACGCCGCGCACCGACAGCTCGAGGCCGATCGTGAACATGAGCAGGATCACCCCGAGCTCGGCCAGGGTCGCGACCACGCCGGCGTCGGCCACGAACCACACCGAGGTGTGGGGACCGACCAGGAGCCCAGCCACCAGATAGCCGAGCACCACCGGCAACCGTAGGCGCTGGAACACCACCGTGACGATCGCCGCGGTGCCGATCACCAGCGCCAGCGTCTGGATGAGCGCGTGGCTGACCACGCCGCGATAGTACGGGCCCGAGCCCGCTCACGTCGCCGATGATCGCGCGCTACTTGCCGAAGCCGTCGAGCTTGATCCAGGGCCCCGCGGTGTACGGGAACGACTGATCGAAGTGGACGTGGGCCACGTACCACAGCGCGACGTCGTGATCCTCGAGCGGCTCGCGGCCGACGTAGGCCGCCGGGAACGGCGCGGCGCCCGCGGTCGCGCGCGGCGAGAACGGCGCCCACTCGCCGTCGTGGTAGCGGACCGCGAACAGCTCGGCGTCATCCCAGGTGTGCGGCCGGAGGTTGATCGCGGCGCCGGTGCCGAAGTCGATCTGCCGCCAGACGAAGCCGCTGTCGTCGGCCTCGCCGGTGTGTGGGAACCAACCCTCCTCCTCGAGCCGCTGCCAGCGACCGTCGGCGAAGGCCTCGAGGGCGTCGTGGCCCGCACCGTCGAGGTCGAAGTCGAACCGCCAGTGCGGGTGGTAGGTGTGCTGGTCGTGGACGCCGCTGCCGTAGATCGTGAGCCACGGGCACAGCCGGCCGTCGTCGTGGAACCGCCACATCTGCAGGTAGTGGTAGGGCCCAGCGGTGAAGTCGGCCGACAGCTCGACCCCGCCGCGGAACGGCTGGACCCGGACGTTGCCGGCCAGGGTCCGCGCGCCCAGCGGCACCCACCACGGCCCGCGGGTGTCGACGCCGTCGCTGTCGACCTCGAGCGAGTCGCGCTGGTGGTCGATCGTGACGTAGGGCAAGGACGCCTCCCACAGCACCCGTCGGCCGCGGTACTCGGCGAGGTAGATCATGATCCCGGCCGACTCGGTGAGCCGCCAGTGGAACTTCCAGTTGGCCTCGGAGATGACGTTGCTCATGGCTACCACTCGCTCGCGGGCACCACGGCGGTGACCTGGTTGTCGAGGAGATCGACCACCGCGACCAGGGTCGGGTGGCCACCGGCGCGGCCGAACAGGACCGCGGCCGAGCGCCGGGCGAAGGCGGGGTCGTTGGCGTCCTTGCCCCAGTAGTGCATCGCGACCATCGGCTGCTCGCCGAGCGCGAGCTTGTCGCGGACCCGCTCGTCGAGCGTCGCCACCGAGGTCGCGAACGCCTCCTCTTCGCGCGACAGCATCGGCTGGGCCTTGCTGATGTCGAGGTGGGCCACCACGCCGGCGTCGAGATCGACGCAGGCGTCGACGGTGCGGTCGGCGGCATAGTCATAGACCACGACCCGCGCCAGGCGGTGCCCGGCGATCCAGTGTGGCGGCTTGACCACCAGGGGCTCGGTCGCGACCACGCGGTAGCGCCCGACCTTGGCCATGCCGGCGACCCGGCGATCCTCGGTCAAGGTGCGGATCGCGTCGGCGATCTCACCGGGGGTGAGCGGCGCGAACAGCGACGGGTCGCTGCTGATGACGTCGGGGGCGGGCGGACGCTCGGCGGCCTTGGCCTTGGCCGATGCCATGGCCGACGCCGCGGCCGGTTTGGTCTTGGCCTTGGGTTGGGCCTTGGCCTTGGGTTGGGCCTTGGCCTTGGCGCCAGGCTTGGGAGCGGTCGCGGGCTTGGCGGGCGTGCGCACCATGGTCGGCACTATACACGCCGACGGCCGAACGCCACGGCCCGGGCTCGAGCGCCGAACGGTTTGCGCGCCGTGCCCGCGTCGGCCAACGGACCCTCGTCGCTACGGGACGATCTCGACGCGATCGGCGGCGGCATCGGCGGCGATCACGCCGGCGAACTTCAGCACCTGGACCACGCCCTTGCCGTCGACCACGCCGCGCCACACGCCCTCGAGCCACACCCGGCAGCTCGGCGCGTCGGCCGGGCACTTCTGGCGGACCCGATCTTTCAGCGCGATGCCCAGGGCGGTGTCGTCGAGCTTGAGGGCCTGACCGTCGGCGGTGCCCAGGGTCGCGCCGGTGATGCCGAGGCGATCGGCGTCCATAGTCACGACCACCGGCAGGCGCAGCCGCGGCGGCGTGCCGATGTCAGGGGTGCCGCCGTTGGCGGTCAGCCAGGCCAGGAGATCGGCGCGCGGCTCGAGGCCGTGGGAGGTCGCGGCGGGAGCAGGTGGAGTCATGGCGGAGCCTCCGGCGGCGTCGACAGCCGCGGGCTGAGAGTCGGACGGGCGAGGCGCGTCACCGCGGCGCGGACCCGAGCAGGCCGCGACGAGCGACAGGGCGAGCGCGAGGCGCATCGACATCAGCGGCGAGGATGCCACGGATCGCGCCGGCGCGCGTAGGCGCGGCTCGCGATCCCCCGACCCGTCAGTGCCCGTCTTGATCGACGTAGTTGAACCGGTGGCCGTTGGCCTCGGTGTTCGGGTGGTTCCAGAGGTGGTACTCCTTCGACTTGCCCACCACCTCGTCGGTCTCTTCCTGGCTGGCCTTGGCGTTGACGTAGGCCTGGCCCTCGGCCGACAGACGCAAGCCGGCGGCGATCGCCGCCTTCTTGCTCTCGCCGTCGGCGACCATCGAGGCGTAGTCCTCGATCTTGGTGCGGTCGGGCGTGAACGCGAAGTGGTCCTCCCACAGGCAGGCCCGCGCGCGCGTCGGCCACGGGTCGGCGACCGCGATCTCGTTGTCCTTGTCCTCGCCCTGGACGTCGCCGATCAGGACGAAGGCGTGGTCGAGGCCGTCCTTGGCCGAGACCTGGATGTGCTGGCCCGCCGCGTTCTGCCGCAGGTAGTGGTACGCGACCCACGCGTGCTCACCGCAGTTGCCGCCGTGGGCGAGATCGGCCTTGGCGGCGATCAGGGCCTCGGGGTTGGCGCCAGCGATCGCCCGGACCTCAGGCGCGATCTCCCAGTAGGAGTCCTCGCGCATGACCTGCAGACGGGCCATCGAGTTGAGGTTGGTCTTCTTCAGGGCCTCGACCTGGTTGCCGGCACCGAAGTTCATCACCGCCTTGGTGGCAGTGATCGCGTTGCGCGCCTGGGCCAGACGCGCGGCGGCGGTGGCGGTCACCTCCTTCTTCGGGAGGAGATCTTCTTCGGACTGGGGACGACGAGCGGGATCGGGCATGGGCGGTGCTCCGGCGTGGCAGGAACTTCGAACCATAGTACGGCAGCGGCGCGGCGATCCTTCCCTGCGCCCCACGCCAACTCGGCGCAGCGCCTACCGCTTATAGGTCCGGCCAATCGCGGACGAACAGGCTCGAGATCAGGATATCTCGCAGTCGAAGGGCTCCACACGGTCTCGGTCTCGGTCTCGGTCTCGGTCTCGGTCTCGGTCTCGGTCTCGGCCTCGGCCTCGGTCTCGGCCTCGGTCTCGCTCTCGGTCTCGGCCTCGGCCTCGCCTCCCGGTCTCGGTCCGGATCCTCACCCGGATTAGATCGTTCGCGCCCCCGGCCCGTCTGTGGCGGCATGGCTCGCCTCCTCGCCCGCACCTTCCTCACCCGGGCCCTGTTCGCTGGCGCTCTGTTCGCCGGCGCGTGCGCCCCCGCCTACGCCGACCGCATCGCCGCCCCGCCGGCGCGCCCCCTGGTGCCGATCGCGGTCGCCCCCGAGGCGGTCCGCTCGCCCTACGCGGTCGAGATCGTCGCCGACGACGGCGACACCCTCGACACCTTCTTCCACAAGGGCCGGTACTACGTCCGCGGCGCCGCCAACCGCGCCTACACGATCCGGGTGTCCAACCCGACGCCCCACCGGATCGAGGCGGTGGTCTCGGTCGATGGCCTCGACGTCATCGACGGCGAGAGCGGCGACCTGCGCAAGCGCGGCTACATCGTGCCGCCCTATGGCGAGGTCCGGATCGAGGGCTGGCGCACCTCCCTCGAGAACGTCGCAGCGTTCCGGTTCTCGTCGGTCGGCGCCAGCTACGCCGGTCGCAAGGGCAAGGCCCGCAACGTCGGGGTCATCGCGGTCGCCCTGTTCGCCGAGGAGGCCCCGGCGATGATCGTCACCGAACCGTCCCCGTACTACGACGATGGCTACGGCGAGGGCGTCGACCGTTACCTCGACCACCGCTGGCGACCGGCCCCGACCGGCGGCGCCCGCGGCCAGGCCCAGACCCGCGCTGGCGAGGGCGCCAAGGCGAGCCGCCCGGCCCCGCCGCCGGTGGCTCCGTCCGACGCGCCGGCCGCCGAGTCCGGCGGCGGCCGGATCACCGCTGGCACCGCCGGCGCGCCGGTCGCGCCGCGCCGCTACGACGACGCGGAGCGCGACGAGAGCGACTGCTGCGGCCAGCGCCCCGAGCGCCTCGGCCTGGGCACCGAGTACGGCGAGTCGCGCTACTCGGCGGCCAGTTACACGCGCTTCGTCCGGTCGTCGACCAAGCCGATCGCGATCGCCGAGCTGCGCTACAACGACGACGCCGGCCTGAAGGCCCTCGGCATCCTCTTGGCCCCCGAGCCCGACCCCGAGGAGCTGCGGGTCCGCGAGACCGCCGATCCGTTCCCCGGCGATCACGCCTTCGCCCGCCCGCCGGTCGGGATCCGCTAGGTCTCCGCCTCCGCCTCCGTCTCGGCCTCGGCCTCGGTCTCCGTCTCGGCCTCGGCCTCGGTCTCGGTCTCCGCCTCGGTCTCGGTCTCGGTCTCGGTCTCCGCCTCGGTCTCGGTCTCGGTCTCGGTCTCGGCCTTCGCGACTAGCCCGCGGCCGTCAGCGCCGCGAGGTCCGCCGGCCCCAGCACCCGGAACGCGCCCGGCGCCAGCTCTCCCAGCGCGTAGCGACCGATCGCGGCCCGCACCAGCCGCAGGGTCGGATGGCCGACCGCGGCGGTCATCTTGCGCACCTGACGGTTGCGCCCCTCGGTGATCGTCAGCTCGATCCAGCAGTCGGGCACGGTCTTGCGGAAGCGGATCGGCGGGTCGCGCGGCGGTAGCTCCGGCGCCTCGATGCGCCGCACCCGCGCCGGCCGGGTCCGTCCCCCGGCGATCTCGACGCCGCTCGCCAGCTCGGCCAGGGCCGCGTCGGTCGGCAGCCGCTCGATCTGCACCCAGTAGGTCTTGCCGTGGCTGCGCCCGGGCGCGAGCAGGCGATCGACCAGGCGCTTGTCGGCCGACAGGATCAAGAGGCCTTCGCTGTCGGCGTCGAGGCGGCCGATCGGCCAGACCGCCGGGGGCAGGCCGAACCCGGCCAGGGTCTGCCACGCGCTGCCATCGGGAGTGAAGCGCGACAGGACGCCGTAGGGCTTGTGGAACGCGATCGTGGTCACGCGGGTCTTCGCGGCGCGGGTTGACTTCCCCGGTTCGCCGTCCTAGTCACGTAGCATGACGCTCAGGTCGATCGTGTTGTCGTTGTTCGCCGTCTTCGCGCTGGTCGCTTGTGGCCCGTCGGCCGCGCAGCTCCAGACCGCGCGCACCGCCCGGTACCAGGCCAGCGCCTCGGAGGTCTTCCAGGCCGGAGTCGCGGCGCTCAAGGCCAACAACTACAAGCTCAAGTCGGCCGACGCGGTGACCGCCCGGGCCCTCGCCGAGGAGCGCTGGTACGAGGTCGATGGCACGACGATGTCGCGCGACAGCGAGGGCCGGCCGCAGATGACCAACGCCGGCGGCATCCTGTTCGCGGTCGAGGTCGGCGTGGTCGCCGATGGCGACGCCTTCCGCGTCGAGGTCATCCCCCACGTCTGGCGCAAGCGCGACGGCAGCTCCTTGCCCGAGCCGATCAAGCCGGGCGCCGTCGAGATGCCGGGCTGGGTCGCCGGCAAGCTCGACAACCTGCACCTGTCGGTCTACGAGGCGTTGAAGGCCAAGGCCGCGGCGCCGGCGGCCGCGCCGACCCCGGGGGCGTGACATGCGCGGGCCGGTGACCTGGCCCGCGGCGCTCGGCCTCGCGGTCGTGGCCGCCGTGCTCGCGGGTTGTGGACCATCGCTGGCCCAGCGCCAGGCCCTGCGCGCGACCCGCTACGCGACGACCGACACCACGATCGTCGTGGCGATGACCAAGGCCTTGGCCGACGCGCGCTACCGGCTCGGCGCGCTGCGCGACACCGAGGTGGTCGCGCAGATCGTCTACTACCGAGACAACGGCACGGCGCTGCGGCGCGAGACCGGCGACCTGTCGCCGAACCTACCCTTCGGCCAGGGCCTCGATCGGGTCTACGGCGTGGTGATGGTCGGCCGCCTCGCCGGCATCAGCGACGCCCGCCGGGTCGAGTTCGTGCCTCGGGTCTGGCTGTACCGGCCGGGCACCGTGCCGATGCCCCTCGACCCCGACGACCAACAGCGCCCGACCTGGCTCGAAGGTCACGTCGATCAGCTCCACCGCAGCCTGCGCGAGCGCCTGCGGCCGTACGTGATCGCCGAGCCACCGGCCGACGCGCCAGCGGTCGCGCCCGCGAGCTGACGTCGACGGGCGGGCCGGCGTCAGCCGACCGCGATCGCCAAGTCGTCGCCGGCCAGCGTGACCCGGACCGCGACCGAGGTGCCGACCTCGGCGCCGAAGGCCTCGAAGGCGACGTCCTCGAGGCGGCGGGTCAAGGCCGCGGCCAGGCCGCGGGCGCCGGTCTCGTGGCGCCGGGCGTCGGCGACGATGTGATCGAGGACCGGCTCGTCGATCGTGAGGGCCAGGCCCTCGGCGCGGAACTCGCGGGTCATGCGCGCGATCACGTCGGTCCGCAGGATGTCCTTGAGCGTCGCGGCGTCGAGGGCGCGCAGCGGCACGATGCGGGTAAACCGCGCGATCAGCTCGGGCAAGAAGCCGTAGGCCTGGAAGTTGGCGACGTTGTCGACCTCGTCGGGGGTGAAGTCGACCGCGATCGCGTGGGGATCGACGCCGGCCGCCGGCGCGCCGCCGAAGCCCAGGCCGCCGCGGTTGGCCCGGCGCCGCGCGAGCTGGTGGAAGCCGGAGAACGCGCCACACGCGACGAACGCCAGGTCGGCGGTCGACAGCGTGACGTGATCGGCGTAGCTGGCGTGGCCCAGCTCGGTCGGCACCACGATCTCGCCGGCCTCGAGCATCTTCAGGAGCTCGCGCTGGACGCCCATCCCGGTCACGTCCTTGGTCGTGCCGGCGCCGGCGAACACCGCGTTGTTCTGCCCCGAGGCGATCTTGTCGAACTCGTCGAGGCACACCACCCCGATCGAGGCCAAGGCCGGGTTGCCCTCGGCGGTGTGCAGCAGCCGGGTCAGGATCGAGATCGGATCCTGGCCGACGTAGCCGGTCTCGGAGAACGTCGTGATGTCGACCATCGTGGTCGGCACGCGCAGGAGCTTGCCGAACAGGGTCTCGACCAGGAAGGTCTTGCCCGAGCCGGTCGGGCCGGCCAGGAGGTAGTTGGTCTTCTTGGGGAACTCCGCGCGATCCGCGCCTTCCAGATAGATCCGCTTGATCCGTCGCACATGGCGATACGCCATCAGGCACAGGGCGCGGCGGGCCTCGTCCTGGCCGCGGTAGCCGTGGTCCTCGAGCTGCCGGAACAGGAGCCGCGGGCCGGCGTCGGGCAGCTCGCGCACGACCTTGAGGAAGTGCTCGAGGCCCTGCTTGCGGGGCCGGCGGTGGGTCTCGGTCATCGCGCGGATGATCGTACACCCGCGAGGCCGAGACCGAGACCGAGACCGAGGCCGAGACCGAGGCCGAGACCGAGACCGAGACCGAGGCCGAGACCGAGGCCGAGGCCGAGACCGAGACCGAGCTAGCCGGCCAAGGGCACGAAGGCGATCGCGCTGTAGGCGACCGCGTCCTCGCGCCCGGGGTTGTGGTAGCCGTGGCGCTGGTCGCCGCGAAACACGACGACGTCGCCGACCTCGAGGCGGTAGGTCTCGCCAGCGACGAAGGCCACCACCACGCCGCGCTCGCAGGCCAGGTACTCGCGGGTGCCCGGGGCGTGGGGCACGCCGGACATGCGCGCGCCCGGCGGCAGGGCCAGGCGCTCGAGGTCGAGGCCGGGCAGCGGCTCAGGCAAGAGCTTGCGGATCCGGACCGCGCCGCGCTGGCGGGTCGGCAGCTCGGCCGCGCGCAGATGGCGCACCGGAGCCCGCGGCGAGGCCAGGAGCTCGTCGAGCCGGACCTGCAGCGCGTCGGCGACCCGGGTCAGGACCGCCAAGGTCGGGTTGGCCGCCCCCGACTCGAGGTGGGACCAGGTCGCCCGCGGCACCCCGGCCTGCTTGGCGATCTGCTGCTGCGACAGGCCCCGGGCCTCGCGGATCGCGCGGACGTTGGCGGCCAGGTGATCGCACGGCGAGGGCGGCATCGGGCGACGATGCCACGGTCGGAGCCACCGCGCGTGGTACGGTCGGGGGGATGCCGCACTTCGATCGCCACGTCTTCGTGTGCACGAACGAGCGCGGCGCCGATCACCCGCGCGGCTCGTGCAAGGCCCGCGGCGGCGCCGAGGTCCGCGACGCGCTCAAGAAGGAGCTCGCCGCCCGCGGGCTGTCCAAGTCGATCCGCGCCAACGCCGCCGGCTGCCTCGATCAGTGCGAGGGCGGCGTCACGATCGTGGTCTACCCCGAGCAGGTCTGGTACGGCGGCGTCACCGTCGCCGATGTCCCCGAGCTGGTCGAGCGCCACCTGATCAATGGCGAGCCGGTGGTCCGGCTCCGCCTCCTCGATCCGCCGGCCGGCTGACCATGCGGACCGGGCTCTGCGCGGTTGGGCTGGTGGCGATCGCCGCGCCGGCGGCGGCCGAGCCGACCGTCGGCGGCATCCGACCCGATGCGCGCGCCCTGGCCGAGGCCCGCGAGGCCAACCTCGAGCCGACCTCGGTCCGCGAGGGCTTCGCGGTCGGGATCGCGCTGGGGCTGGCCGCGCAGTTCGGCGTCGGCGTGAGCGGCGCCTCGGGCGGCGGCGGCGGCTTCGACCTGCGCCTCGGCGCTGTGGCCTCGCCCCGCTGGGTCTGGCTCCTCGAGCTGGCCGCCACCGGCTACGCCTCGGACGGCGACCGGATCAACCAGAGCGCCGTCGTCACCTTCGGCGGCCAGCTCTACGTCAACGAGGCGTTCTGGCTGCGCGGTGGTCTCGGCTTCGCCAGCTTCCATCGCCGCGACAACCCCGAACCCGACCTGCGCGGCCTGGGCGCCCTCGGGGCTGGCGGCCTCGACGTCCTGCGCCGCGGCGGCCTGGCCCTGTCCGTCGAGCTCGCGGTCACCGTCGCGCTCTACGGCGGCGAGCAGATCGTCGGCGTCGCGCCCCAGCTCGGCCTGTCCTGGTACTGAGTCCCAGTACGTCCTCGTGCTGGGGAGCCCGGATCCTGGAGAGCCCAGCGTCCCGAGGAGCCAGGCGGCCGCGCGCTACGAGCCGACGCGGGCGACCAGGGCGCGGACCCGCTCGACGAAGCCGGCCAGGTGGTAGCGCTCGAACTCGGTCCAGGTCGCGAGCGTGCTCGGGTCGGTGACGCGGTCGACGAACAGCGTGGCGTCGAGGTGATCGACCTCGTGCTGGTAGGTCGCGGCCTTGAGGCCGTGGACCACCTCGTCGATGGGCTGGCCGTGGCGATCCCAGGCCGTGACCCGGACGTGGACCGCGCGCTCGACCACGCCGCGCAGGTTGGGCACGGACAGACAGCCCTCGTAGTTGGCGAAGCGCTCGTCGTCGAGCGGCGTCAGCACCGGGTTCACCAGCACGGTCAGCGGGATCGGAGGCTTGTAGGGGTAGCGCGGGTTGTCGCGGACCTCGATCGCGCAGATCCGGATCGGCTCGTAGACCTGGATCGCCGCCAGGCCCGCGCCGTTGGCGTCGCGCATCGTCTCGATCAGATCGTCGATGAACTGCTGGGTCGCCGGGCTCGCCAGCTCTTCGCGGCTGACCTCGCGGGCGAGCTGACGCAGCACCGGGTGCCCGATCTGGGCGATCTTTCGGATGGCCATGGGCATGGACCTTAGCGCCAATGTCGGGTCGGGGTCGGGATCGGACTCGGACTCGGACTCGGACTCGGACTCGACTCGGACTCGGACTCGGACTCGGACTCGGACTCGGATTCGGACTCGGCCTCGGACTCGGACTCGGTCTCGGTCTCGGTCTCGGTCTCGGCCTCGGGATCTCGATGGTCTCGGCAGATCGGCCTTGACCCACAACAGAACTGCTGTACAACACTCCTGCTGCACAACAAGAACGTTGCAGGAGGTCACAGATGAAGCTCGTCGTCGGTAGCTCGGTTGAAGGAACCAACTTTTTCGGTCGCTTGGGTGAGCTGGCGGAGCTCGACAGCCGCCTGGCCCAGGATCACGTGCTGCTCCTGGCCCCGCGGCGGGTCGGCAAGAGCTCGCTCCTCAAGGCCTACCGGGACCGCCCGCGGACCGACGGGGCCGACATCGTCTACGCCGACGTCCAAGACGTCCGGCCCGGCCCGGACACCGAGACCACCTTCGTCGGCGCCGTGCTCGACGCGCTCTACCAGACCCCCGCGGGTCGCCGGGTGCGGCCGGGCTGGTGGGCGCGGTGGCGCGCGGCGCGCGGTTCGCGGCTGACCAAGGTCGACACGCCGGTCGGCGGCGCCGAGGTCGAGCACCTGCCGATCCCCTGGCAGCGCGCGGCCGATCAGGCCTTCGACCCGCTCCTCGCGGCCGGACGCCGCTGGCTCGTGCTCCTCGATGAGCTGCCCAACGTCGTCCAGGCCCTGGCCGAGCTCGACGCCAGCGGCGAGCGCGCCCGGGCGTTCCTGGCGTGGTTCCGCGCGCTGCGCAACCGCTCGAATGACGCCGGCGCGCCGCTCCGCTTCGTCGTGTGCGGTTCGATCGGGCTCGACAACGTCGCGCGCCGGCTGCGCTGCACCGACACGATCAACGATCTCAACGCCTGGACCATCGGGGCGTTCTCGAACCACGACGCCGACGCCTTCCTGGTGGCGCTGGCCCAGGCCTACGGCGTCACGCTGTCGCCCGAGGTCCGCGCGGCGGTGATCGCGGCCGTCGAGTGGCCGATCCCGCATCACCTCCAGGCCCTGGCCCAGGAGCTGTTCAGCGTCGCCGCCCGGGGGCCCCTCGCGCCGTCGGCGGTCGAGACCGCCATCGAGGCGCTCGTCGCCAACCGCACGTACTTCAACACCTGGGACGAGCGCCTGACCTCGTCGCTGGGCGCGCCCCACGACGACCACGCGCGGGCGATCTTGATCGCGTGCGCCCGGGATCCCGCCGGGTTTCCCCGCGATCACCTCGGCCAGCTCCTGGCCGAGGCCGGCGTCGCCGAGGCCGAGCGCGCCCGCGCGCGGACCTGGCTCGAGGAGGCGCTGACCCACGACGGCTACCTGATCCGCCACGGCGATCGCCTGCGGTTTCGCTCGGCGCTGTTGCGCCGCTACTGGCTCCGGAACTTCGTATGACCCCCACGCGCCCGACCACGCTCTACAACCCGCACCTCCTGCGCAAGGACGAGCTGCTCGCCGGGTTCATCGCCCGGCGCCCGCTCCTCGACGCGCTGGTCGACGACCTGCGGCGCGGCGGCGGACAGCACCACCTGCTGGTCGGCGCGCGCGGCACCGGCAAGACCACGCTCCTGCTGCGCCTGGCCTTCGCCATCGACGACGACCCGGCGCTGGCCGGACGCGCGATCGCGCTCCGCTTCCCCGAGGAGCAGTACAACCTGGCGCGGCTGTCGGACTTCTGGCTCAACTGCCTCGACGCCCTGGTCGACGCCCTCGAGCGCCGCGGCGCCGCGGCCGAGGCCCGCGCCCTCGACGTGGTGATCGCCGAGCTCGACGACCTGACGGACGACGACGAGCGCGCGACCCAGGCCCTGGCCCACCTGACCGGCTACACCCGCGACCACGGCCAGCTCGCGGTGCTCCTCCTCGACAACCTGGATCTGATCTTCGATCGTCTCGCGGCCGACCAGTGGGCGCTGCGCAAGGTCCTGTCGGGCGAGACCGGCCTGGTGGTGATCGGCGCCAGCTCGGCGGCCGTGCCCGAGACCTTCGAGTACGGCCAGGCCTTCTACGACTTCTTCAACGTCCACGAGCTGGCCGGCCTCGACGACGACGAGGCCCGGCGCGTGCTGCGCCACCTGGCCGAGTCCCTGGGCACGCCGGCGGTAGTCCGGGCCCTCGACGAGCAACCCGGGCGCCTGCGCGCGCTCCTGCTCCTGTCGGGCGGGACCCCGCGGACCTTGCAGCTCCTCCACGGCGTCCTGGCCGACGGCGCCAGCGCCAGCGCCGAGCGCGACCTCGAGCGCATGCTCGATCAGGTCACGCCGTACTACAAGGCGCGCTTCGAGGACCTGCCGACCCAGGCCCAGCAGATCTTCGACGCGGTCGCCCTGCACTGGCACCCGATGACCGCCAGCGAGTGCGCCGACAAGCTGCGCCTCGACGTGACCTTGGTGTCGGCGCAGCTCACCCGGCTGACCCGCCAGGGCGTGATCGCCAAGGTCCCCCACGCGAGCGGCAAGCTCGGATTCCAGATCGCCGAGCGGTTCTTCGGCCTCTGGTACATGATGCGCGCGAGCCGGCGCCTGCGACGCAAGCTCCTGTGGCTGGCGCGGTCGGTGCAAGAGCTGTACGGCCAGGACGAGGTCGCGCGCCGCGCCGCCGCGCTCCTGGCCCTCACCGAGGGCGCGCTGGCGGCGGAGGATCCGGCCAAGCTCCTGGCCTTCGCGGCCGTCGCCGACGATGTCGGGATGCGGCGGCGCCTCGAGCGGCGCGCGGTGGCGATGATGATGCAGGCGGGGGAGCCTGGGGTGGCCTGGCGCGGCCTCGAGCTCGACGGCGAGGATCGCGATCTGAAGGAGCAGGTCGATCGGGTGGCGGAGCTCCAGCGGATCCACGAGACGATCGAGCGGCATATCGAGCCGCCGGAGGGCCTGACGGCGCGGGAGTGTGCGGATGCGATCGTCGGGTCGCCGGAGGCGAGCCTCTCGTGGAAGACCTTCGTCGCGAAGGAGATCGCCAAGGGTGGCGATTGGAGTCGCATCACACCACCTCCGCACGATGTCTGGCCCGAACCGCTCACGCGGGCGGTGCGACATGGGGAGGTCTTTGCGTTCGACGATGCCTCCACCGAAGTGGACGTCGATGACTGCCTTCGCCTCGTGCCGACGGATCTTCGCGCGAACGCGCTCGCCCGCTTCGCCGGCAGTCGTCACTCTCAGGCCGCTAGGTACGCCCTGCACGCCACAGAGCCCCTCGACATCTCACTCGCGCTGGAGGTCACGCTACATCGCAACGGATCAACCTGGTCGGCGACGCGAGAACGCATGGAGCAATGCCTGACTCGCCTCGACCGCGACGACTGGCCCTGGCAGCAGTCCGGGTTGTGGGGCCTGGTGGTGTTCCACGGCCACGCCCGCGAGGCCGCTGAGCTCCTCCGCGACCTGGGCCTCGAGGAGCGCGCCCAGCCGCTCTACGAGGCGCTCCGCGCCCAGGCCGACGGCACAAGCGGTGATCTTCTCCACCTCGCGCCCGAGCTTCGCGCGCCGACTGAGGAGTACCTGGCCGTGTTCCGAATGTTCGCCGCAGTAGCGAGCGAACGCCCCGCCGCCCACGCCCCCACTACTTCGCCTTCGCCAGCTCCACCGTCACCTTCGCGCCCCACGTCAGGCCGCGCACGGACGGCACGGCCTGGTACGCGAGGAGCTCGACGCCGGCGCTCGCGGCGGCCCGCAGCGCGGCGCCGTAGGTAGGATCGATCGCGTCGGCCGGGCGCATGCGCGTGTTTCCGCCGCGGGCGACGACGAACAGGAGCACGGCGCGGTAGCCCTGCTTGCGCAGCGCGCGCAGCTCCTCGAGGTGGCGGACGCCGCGCTCGGTGACCGAGTCGGGGAACTGCGCCAACTCGGGTCGCTCGGTCGCCATGGTCACGGTCTTGACCTCGACGAAGCACCGCTCCTTGACCTTGGCGCCCTTGATCAACAGGAAGTCGAGGCGCGACTCGCCGGCCTCGGCCTCGCGCCGGACCTTGGGATACCCGGCCAGCTCGGGAATGGCCCCGGCCTCGAGGGCCATCGCGACCAGGCCGTTCGACCGCGTCGGATTGACGCTGACCAGCGCGCCGTCGATCTCCGCCAGCTCCCAGCCCCAGTCGAGCTTGCCGCCGCCGGCCTTGCGCTGGACCCAGACCCGGCCGCCCTCGACCAGACAGGTCGCCATCGACCCGGGGTTGGGGCAGTGCGCGACCACCACGCCACCGCCGCCGCCCAGCTCGACGTCGGCGAAGAACCGCTGGTAGCGACGGACCAGCCGGCCCTCGACCAAGGGCGGCGCGTACGCGGCGACGACCGGCGCGCTCACTTCTTCTTGTTGAACAGATCGGCCAGGGTGCCGAGCTTGGCCGGCGCCGGCTTGACCATCGCGCGGGCCTCGGCCAGCTCGTTGGCCTCGGTCTGCTTGGCCGCGGCCGCCATCGACAGCGAGATCCGACGCTTGTCGGCGTCGATGCCGAGGATGATGACCTCGACGGTCTGACCGACCGCGACCACCTCCTTGGGGTGGTTGATGCGGCGGCCGGCGCCCAGCTCGCTGACGTGGACCAGGCCCTCGATGGTCGGCAGGACCTCGACGAAGGCGCCGAAGGGCTGGAGGCGGGTGACGGTGCCGGTCACGGTGGCGCCGGTGGTCAAGGACTTGGCGGCCTGGCCCCACGGATCGTCCATGAGCGCCTTGATCGACAGCGCGATGCGCGGGCGCTTGCCGTCGGTGGCGGGCTCGATCGACTTGACCTGGACGTCGAGCTCCTGGCCCAGGGCCAGGACGTCCTCGGGCTTCTCGACCCGGCTGTGGCCGAGCTCGCTGACGTGGAGCATGCCCTCGAGGCCGCCCAGGTCGACGAAGGCGCCGAACGGCTTGAAGCCGGTGACCCGACCGCGCAGGACCGCGCCGACCTCGAGCTTGCCCTTCAGGGCCTCGGCCTTCTTGGCGTTCTCCTCCTCGAGGAGCGCGCGGCGCGACAAGACCAGGTTGCCGCGCTCGTACTGCGTCACGCGGAACTGCAGGCGCTGACCGACGAAGATGCTCTGGTCGGCGACGAACTTGGCGTCGACCTGCGACGCCGGGCAGAAGCCGCGGACCCCGGCGACGTCGACGTCGAGGCCGCCCTTGATCACGCCGTTGACCTTGCCCTCGACCGGGATGCCGAGCTCCTGGGCCTGCACCAGCTCGGCCTTGGCCTCGGAGCCGCGGGCCATCCGCACGCGCAGCACCAGGGCGCCGCCGCGCTCGCCGGCGACCCGGGCCTCGACCTTGTCGCCGACCTTCAGCCGGATCGAGCCGTCGTCGGCCATGACCTGCTCGCGGTCGAGCACGCCCTCGGCCTTGCCGCCGAGGTCGACGAACAGCGCGTCCTTGCCGATCGAGGTGATGACCCCGGTGACCTGGTCGCCGGGCTTGGGCCGCTTGACCGCGGACCCGAGCTTGACCTGGCCCTGGGCGGTCTGGGCGAACAGCGCAGCGAAGTCGTCGTCGTCGGTCATGGCCGGCGCATCCTTCCCGCGACGACCGACGATGTCAACGCCACAAGCGCCGCACCCGGGGTTGACAGCGCCCGGGCCGCGCTGTGACCTACGCTCATGGGACTGCCCGCGCTCGCCGCGGTGGTGATAACCGTGCTCGCGCTCGGCTACCGGTTCTACGGCCGGTACGTCGCCGCGCAGTTCCGCCTCGACGACGCCGCGGTCACCCCGGCCCACCGCAAGAACGACGGCGTCGACTTCGTGCCGACCAAGCCGTTCTACCTGTTCGGCCAGCACTTCTCGGCGATCGCCGCGGCCGGGCCGATCGTCGGACCGATCCTGGCGTGCCAGCAGTTCGGCTGGCTGCCGGCGCTCCTGTGGATCGGCCTGGGCGTGATCTTCATCGGCGCGGTCCACGACGCCTCGACGCTGGTGGCCTCGGTGCGCCACGACGCGCGGTCGATCGCCGAGGTCGTCCGGCGCCACCTCGGCCGCCGGGCCTGGGTCGCGATCCTGGCGTTCATCTGGCTCGCGTTGGTGTACGTGCTGGTGGCCTTCATCGACATCACCGCCGGCACCTTCGCCACCGGCGACGCCGACGCCGCCGGCCTCGACTTCCGCTTCAACCAGGGCGGCGCGGTCGCCCTGGCCGCGGTCCTGTACCTCGGGCTGGCGCTGGTCATGGGCGTGATCGATCGCCGCTGGCGCCCGCCGCTGTGGCTCCTGACCGTGATCTTCGTCCCCGCGACCCTGGCGGTGGTGTGGTTCGGGACCCAGCACTCGACCTGGCTCGTGCTGTCGTGGCGGACCTGGGTGATCCTCATCATCGCGTACTGCGCGATCGCGTCGGTGACGCCGATGTGGCTGCTCATGCAGCCGCGCGGCTACCTCGGCGGCTTCGTCTTGTACGGCGCGCTCCTGATCGGCGTCATCGGGGTGTTCCTCGGCGGCTTCACGATCGCGCAGCCGGCGGTCAGCCCGACCGCGACCTGGTTCGGCACCGGCGCGATGTTCCCGCTCCTGTTCGTGACGATCGCGTGCGGCGCGTGCTCGGGCTTTCACGGCCTGGTGTGCTCGGGCACGACGTCCAAGCAGATCGATCGCGAGGGCCACTGCCACACGATCGGCTACGGCGCGATGCTGCTCGAGGCCTTCGTGGCGCTGATCGCCCTGGCCACCATCATGATCATCGACGGCAAGCCGACTGGTGGGCCGACCAAGATCTACTCCGAGGGCCTGGGCCGGTTCATCACGCTCCTCATCGGCGACAGCCCCGAGCACCGCCTGGTCGCGACCACCTTCGGCGCGATGGCGCTGTCGACCTTCATCTTCGACACCCTCGACTCGGCGACCCGCCTCGGTCGCTACGTGCTGCAGGAGCTGTTCGGCGCCGAGGGCCGGGTGGCCGCGCTCCTCGCCACCGCGGTGACCTGCGCGGTGCCGCTCTTGTTCTTGACCATCGGCAAGCGCGGCAGCTTTCAGATGTTCTGGACCCTGTTTGGCACCTCGAATCAGCTCCTGGCGTCGCTGTCGCTCCTGGCGATCTCGGTGTGGCTGTACCGCGGCGGCGGCGGGCGGCGCGGCCAGGTGCCGTGGTTCACGCTGGTGCCGATGGGCCTGATCCTCGCGGTGACCGTGACCTCGCTGGTGCTCCAGGCCCGGCCGCTGTTCACCGCGGCGCTGGGCTCGACGCCGTGGATCAACGGCGTGGTCGCGGTGACCTTGCTCAGCCTGGCGACCGTGCTGCTCGGCTACGGCGTGGCCGCGGTGCGCCGCACCGCCGCGGAGCCGGCGTGATCGGCGGTGCGGTCGACGACGCCCTGGCGGCCGCCGGGGTGCTGGTGCTCGAGCTCGATCGCGAGGCGGTCGTGCGCGCGGCCAGCGCGGCCGCGCCCGAGCTCCTGGGTGGGCCCGCCGCCGAGCTGATCGGGCGCCGGCTGGCCGAGCTGTTGTTCGTCGACCACGCGGTGATGGCCGACTACCAGCTCGTGCGCGGCGCAGCGACCACCCTGACCACGACCTGGCGCTGGCGCCGGCTCGACGGCGAGCAGGTCGCGCTGACCGCGACCTGGCAGCGGACCGCGACCGGCTGGCTCGGGGTCGTGACCCGGCCGAGCCGGGCCGAGGGCGCGGTCGCCCCGGTGCCGAGCGCGACCGTCACCGAGCGCCTGGCCAACGCCGGCACCTTCACGATCGAGCTGGCGACCGGCCGGGTCACCTGGTCCGAGCTGATGTACGAGCTCCACGACTGGGATCGCCGCCGCCCGGTGCCGGGAACCCAGAGCGAGTACCTTCCGCTCGGCCACCCCGACGACATCGCCGGGCTCTTCGCGGCCGCGACCGCGACCCTGGGCACCACCGGCGAGACCGAGGCCACCTACCGCATGCGCACGCCCGAGGGCGGCTGGCGCCACCTGCACACCCGGATGGTCGCCGAGCGCGACGCCGCCGGCACCCCGCGCACGATCACCGGCGTGACCCGCGACGTCACCGCCGACGTCGTCACCCGCGACGAGCTGATCCGCGATCGCGAGCGGGCCCGCGCCGAGGCCCGCGCCAAGACGCGCTACCTGGCCCAGGTCACCCACGAGCTGCGCACGCCGCTCGGCGGGGTCATCGGCATGCTCGATCTGGCGACCGCCGAGCTGGCCGCCGCCGGCAACGAGCACCTGGCCAGCGCCCGGGCCTCGGCCCGCCACCTGCTCGAGCTCATCGACGACCTCCTCGACGCCAGCCGCGAGGAGTCCTGGCACCTGAACATCGTCGCGATCGACTTCGATCTGCGCGACGTGATCGCCCAGGCCCTGGCGATGGTCGCGCCGCGGGCGCGCAAGAAGGAGCTGCGCCTCGAGCACCACCTGGGCGACCTGGCGATGGGGCGCCACGGCGATCCGCTGCGCCTGCGCCAGGTCCTCATCAACCTGCTCTACAACGCGGTCAAGTACACGCCGCGCGGCCGCGTGACCTTGAACGTCAGCGCCGGGCCCGGCACCGACGTCGAGTTCCGGGTCTCGGACACCGGCGTCGGGATCGCCCCCGAGCAGCAGACCTCGGTGTTCGAGCCCTTCGTCCAGGGCACCAGCAGCGAGGTCCGCGAGGGCGTCGGCCTGGGCCTGGCGATCACCCGCGAGCTGGTGACCCGCCTGGGCGGCACGATCGCGCTGCGCTCCGAGGTCGGGGTCGGCACGGTCGTCACGGTGCGGCTGCCGTTGCCGCGCACCACCGGCCGGATCAGCGAGCGCCTGCGCGCGATCGATCCCGGCTCGACCCCGGCCTTGATCCTAGCGCCGACCGGCGATGGCCTGCGGGTCCTGGTCGCCGAGGACCACCCGACCAACGCCGCGATCTGCGTCGCCATGCTCGAACGCGCTGGCCATCAGGTCACGGTGGTCGGCGACGGCCAGGCCGCGGTCGCCGCGGTGGCGCGCGAGCGCTTCGACGTGGTCCTCATGGACATCGAGATGCCCCGCATGTCCGGCGTCGAGGCCACCCAGCAGATCCGCGCCGATCATCACGCCCGCGGCGCGCCGCGCCTGCCGATCGTCGCGCTGTCGGCTCACCGCCACGCCGAGCTGGCCGCCGCCGGCGCCGGCATGGACGCCTACCTGGGCAAGCCCCTCGACGCCCTGGCCCTGGCCGCGCTCCTCGATCGGGTCGCGCGCGGCGAGCTCCGGCCGCCGATCGATCACGCGGCCCGGCTCGCCAAGGTCGGCGGGCGCGCCGAGCTGGCCCGGACCATCGTCGAGACCTTCCGCAGTCACCAGCCGACCCTGGCCGAGCCTCTCGACGCCGCCCTGATCGCGGGCAACCTCGAGGAGGTGCGCCGGGCCGCCCACGGCCTGCGCGGCGCGCTGCTCATGGTCGGCGCGGTCGAGGCGGCGGCGGTGGCGGACGCCCTCGAGACCGCGCCCCTCGTCGAGGCCCGGGCGCTGCGACCCCGCTTGCACTTCGAGCTGGCCCGCGCCGCCGCCGAGCTGGCCCTGGCCTGACCGCGGCAGCTCGACCTCGGTCTCGGGTTCGGATTCGGCCTCCGGCTCGGTCTCCGCCTCGGTCTCGGTCTCCGTCTCGGTCTCCGTCTCGGCCTCGGTCTCGGTCTCGGCCTCGGTCTCGGCCTCGGTCTCGGCCTCGGTCTCGGCCTCGGCCTCCGTCTCGGCCTCCGTCTCGGTCTCGGCCTCGGTCTCCGTCTCGGCCTCCGCCCCCGCCTCGGCTCACGCCGCGGCCCGGTCCACCAGCGTCCCCGTCGTCCCGAACAGCGCGTCACGCGTCGCGGCCAGGAGGTCATCGACCGCGCGCTCGCTCGGATGGAAGCCGGGGCGGAAGTACGCCAGGTAGGCCGGCACCAGGCGGGTGAAGTAGCCCGGCCACAGCCACAGCTTGCGGAACCCGCGGCGCCACCGCCACGGCGTGTGCAGGACGCCGCGCGCCGCCAGCAACCGAGCGTGGAGCGCGCCCAGCACCGCGAAGAAGATCGCGGTGGTGTAGAGCATGGTCGTGACCCGGCGCAGGTAACCGCCGCCGACCGCGCGGTAGACGTCGAAGGCGACCGCGCGATGCTCGCTCTCCTCGAGGGCGTGCCAGCACCACAGAGCCCGCACGCTAGGGTCGAGGTCGGCCTGCTGGCGGGGATCGGCGAGCAGATGCTCGGCCAGGATCGCCGTGAAGTGCTCGAGGGCGCAGGTCACCGCGAGCTGCGACCGCGCCGGCAGATAGCGGCGGCCGACGTCGAGGAGCCGACGCAGCCCGCGCTCGACCGCGTCGACCTGGGGATAGCCGTGGTCGCGCAGCACCTGGTTGAACGCGCGGTGCTCGCGGCCATGCATGGCCTCCTGGCCGATGAAGCCGGCGATCGCCTGCGCCAGGGCGGGATCGTCGACCCGCGCGCGCTGTCGCTTGACCGAGTCGACGAAGAACCGTTCGCCCTCGGGGAACAGCATCGACAGCGCGGCGAGGAGCGTGGTGGCGTAGGGACAGCCGTCGACCCAGTCGCGCGGCACGGCGGCGGGCTCGAAGGCGAAGTCGACGTCGCGGCGAGGGATCATGGCCCCAGGGTGGACCGCCGGCGCGACGGTGGTTAGGTCCGGGCGTGCCGACCGGTTATCATTTGGGGCCACCGTGCGCGGCTCGCCCTCGGATATCCCCGGCCCCTACGTCCGCGAGGTGATCGCGCTGTGCGCGCGCTGGCAGGTCCCGGCCGCGGCCCTGACCCGCGGCCTGCCGCTGACCGTGGCCACCCTCGACGATCCCGCGACCCGGGTGCCGATCGAGGTGTGCGCGGCGCTGGTCGAGCGCGCTCACCGCCTGACCCGCGAGCCGGCGCTGGCGCTGTACGCCGGCTGGCAGATGCGGCTGTCGACCCACGGCTTCCTCGGGTTCGCGGCGATGACCGCGGCCACCGTCGGCGACGCCCTCGCCCTGGCGGTCCGCTTCGCCAGCACCCGCACGACCGCCCTCGGCCTGCACCTCGAGGTCGATCGCGCGCGCGGCCGCGCCGCCCTGGTGATCGAGGAGCGGGCGCCGCTCGGCGCGCTGCGCGAGTTCGCGATCCTCGCGCTGATCGTCGGCCTGTGGCAGCTCGGGCGCGACCTGACCCGGACCCCGCTGGCCGGCGCCGCCGAGTGCGCGTTCCCGGCCCCGGCCTTCGTCGCCGGCGTCCCGGCGGTGGCCGGCCTGGTGCGCTTCGACCGCCCGGCCCACCGCCTGACCTTCGCCGCCGGCCTCCTCGACCTGCCGATCGCGACCGCCGATCCGGCAGCCCTGGCCCTGGCCCGGGCGCAGTGCGAGCGTGAGCTGGCCGCGATCGTCGACGCCGGCCTGCCTCAGCGGGTCCGGGCCGCGGTCACCGCGCGCCTCGAGCGCGGCGCGACCCTGCCGGCGATCGCCCGCGAGCTGCGGATGTCGAGTCGGACCCTCAAGCGCAAGCTGGCGGCCCGCGCCACCAGCTTCACCGCGATCGTCGACGACGTCCGCCGGCAACGCGCCCTGCTCTTGCTCGACGATCGCGCGCTCGGGCTGGGCGAGATCGCGGCCGCGGTCGGCTACACCGAGCTGGCCAACTTCACCCGGGCGTTCCGGCGCTGGACTGGCCAGACCCCGGCCGCCTACCGCCGCGCCCGCTGACCGGCGCCGGTGCTACCGTCGGGCATGCGCTCGCTCGCCCTGTCCACCGCCGCCGCCGTCTTGCTCGGCTCGTGCTGTCCGAAGACCGGACCCACCGCCCAGCCGGTCGAGCCGGTCGCCCAGCCGGTCCCGCCCGAGCCCGAGGTCGTGCCGCCGCCGCCACCCGCGCCCGCGCGGCCGTACCCCGCGACCCGGCGCGACGCGGTCGTCGACACGCTCCACGGCGTCGCGGTCGCCGACCCCTACCGCTGGCTCGAGGACGAGACCGCCCCCGAGGTCGCGACGTGGATGACCACCCAGGACGACGCCGCGCGCGCCGCGCTGGCCGCCTACCCGGGTCGCGACGCGATCGCCGCCCGCCTGCGCGAGGTCTTCTACTTCGACGCGGTCGGCGCCCCGACCCACGCCAAGGGCCGCTACTTCTGGACCCGCAAGCACGCCGACAAGGAGAAGAACGTCGTCTACTGGAAGGCTGGTGAGCGCGGCGCCGAGCGGGTGCTGTTCGATCCCAACACCTGGAGCACCGACGGCTCGGCCGGCCTGGGCGGCTGGTGGCCCAGCCGCGATGGCCGCTACGTCGCCTACGCCAAGAAGCTGAACAACGCCGACGAGTCGGAGATGTTCATCCGCGACGTCGACGCCGACCGCGACCTGCCGGGCTCGATCCCCGGCACCAAGTACGGCGGCGTGACCTGGGCGCCCGACGGCTCGGGCCTCTACTACACCTGGGTGCCGCCGATCGGTGGCCCGGTCACGATCGCCAACCGCCCGGGCTTCGCCGAGGTCCGGTTCCACCGGGTCGGCAAGGACCCCGAGAAGTTCCAGGCGGTGTACCCGGCGACCGGCAACCCCAAGACCTTCGTCGGCGCGACGGTGTCGTGGGACGGCAAGTGGCTCCTCGCCACGGTCCGCCACGGTTGGAACTCGACCGACGTCTATGTGAAGTCGACCAAGGCCCGCGCCGCGACCTGGCAACCCCTGGTGGTCGGCGCGCCGCACATCTACGAGGTCACGGCGTGGAAGGGCAAGTTCTACGTCCGCACCAACGATGGCGCGGCCCGCTATCGGATCATGGTCGTCGATCCGGCCAAGCCCGACCGCGCGTCCTGGCGCGAGCTGATCGGCGAGACCGCCGACACCCTGCAGGGCGCCAGCATCATCGGCGATCGCCTGGTGCTGTCGTACCTGCGCGACGCCACCAGCGCCCTCGAGGTCCGCGGCCTCGATGGCAAGCTGATCCGGACCGTGGCCCTGCCGCCGCTGGGCTCGGTCTCGGGCCTGACCGGCAACCCCGACGAGGACACCGCGTACTTCACGTTCTCGTCGTTCACCGAAGCGGCGACCGTCTACCGCACGTCGATCGCGTCGGGCGCGGTCACCGAGTGGTCGCGGGTCGAGGTGCCGATCGACACCACCGGTATGGTGGTCGAGCAGGTGCGGTTCCCGTCGAAGGACGGCACCTCGATCCCGATGTTCCTGATGCGCAAGAAGGACGCGCCGCGCGACGGCACGAACCGGGTGCTCCTGTTCGGCTACGGCGGCTTCAACATCAGCTTGACCCCGAGCTTCGCGTCGGCGCGCGCGGTGTGGGTCGAGCGCGGCGGCATCCTCGCGATCCCCAACCTGCGCGGCGGCGGCGAGTTCGGCGAGGCCTGGCACCAGGCCGGCATGGGGCCGCGCAAGCAGAACACCTTCGATGACTACCTCGCGGCCGCGCGCTACCTGATCGATCAGCGGTGGACCACGCCGGGCCGGCTGGCGATCCAGGGCGGCTCCAACGGCGGCCTCCTGGTCGGCGCGGCGATGACCCAGGCCCCCGAGCTGTTCGGCGCCGTGATCTGCGCGGTGCCGCTCCTCGACATGGTGCGCTACCACCAGTTCGGCTCGGGCGCGACCTGGATCCCGGAGTACGGCTCGGCCGACGACCCGGCGCAGTTCGCCACCCTACACGCGTACTCGCCCTACCACCGCGTCGTCGAAGGCACGCGCTACCCGGCGCTGCTCATGGCCTCGGCCGATCACGACGACCGCGTCGATCCGATGCACGCCCGCAAGTTCATCGCCGCGGTCCAGCACGCCACCGCGGCGCTGCGCCCGGCGCTCTTGCGGATCGAGCGCAACGCCGGCCACGGCGGCGCGGACGCGGTCAAGCAGGCGGTCGATCAGAACGCCGACTACTACGCGTTCCTCGAGGCCGAGCTGCGGTAGCAGGCGCCGGCCGCCCCCGCGGCGGCCCGAGGTCCGCGGCTACCTGCCGGCCAGGCGGCGCAGCGCGCCGATCATGTCGCCGGCGTCGGCGCCCTTCCAGAAGGTCGGGCGCCCGGGCCCGGCGGTGGCCTGGCGCTCGTCCTGGGCCTCGATCAGGAACGCGACCCGATCGACCAGCCACGGGCGGAAGGTGACGATCCACTGGAAGACGTGGGCCCCCGAGCCGTTCACCATCGCCCACTCGACGAGGATCACGTCGACGTCGCCGCGATCGAGCTCGGTGATGGCGGCGTTGCCGCTGTCGACCGCGGTCACCGCGAAGCCAGCGTCGCGCAGGAGCGCGCCCATCGCCGCCAGGACGACCGGATCGTCGTCGGCCAGGAGCAACGTCGGCGCGCCGTCGGCCCACACCACCTGGGCCTCGGTCTCGCGGGCCCGCGCGACCCGGGCCGCGATCGCTGCGACCACCCGGAGGATCTCCGCGGTCTCGGTCGGGCGCACGGTCAAGCAACGGCCGGCGACCAGGCGATCGAGCTCGGGCGGAGGGTCCTCGGTGAGGAAGACGAAGCGATCGCGCAGCTCGAAGCGTTGCTCGAGGGTCCAGCGATAGGCCTCGCCGCCGGCGGGGTGATGGGCGTCCCAGGCGGCGACGATCGCGTCGAGGTCGCGCTCGCCGCCCAGGTGCGTCAGGGCCTGGCCCACGGTCGCGGCCAGGACCACGGCGTAGCCGCGCGCCTCGAACAGCCGGGTCAGCAGATCGAGGAGCTGGCCGTCGTGGTGGAGCAAGAGGACGGTGCGACGCGTCGGCACGCGGTGGGGAGTATACGCGAAGCTGGTCGGGCCGCTCCGACGGTGCGAAACCGCGCCGCGCCGACGAAAGCCGCGCGTGCTCTGGTATCATGGCGGGCCCGCGCGACATGACCACCATCGTCGGCATCGACCTGGGCACCACCAACACCTCGGTCGCCGCGGTGTCCGGAACCAAGGTCTCGGTCCTGGCCCCGGGCCCCGGCCTGCGGTCGTTTCCGTCGGTGGTGTCGCTGCCCAACCCGCGCGAGGTGTTGGTCGGCCTGGCGGCTCGGGCCCGCCTCGCCACCGACCCGAGCCGGACGATCGCCTCGCCCAAGCGGCTGCTCGGCCGCAAGCACGCCGAGCGCGAGGTCCAGTCCTTCGTCGGCGCGGCGCCCTACCCGACGCGGGCCGGCGCCGATGGCACGACGGTGATCGAGATCGACGGCGAGGGCTACGCCGTGCCGCAGCTCGTCGCGCACCTCCTGGCGGAGGCCAAGGCGGTGGCCGAGCGCCACCTGGGCGAGCCGGTCGAGCACGCGGTCCTGGCGGTGCCGGTCAGCTTCGACGAGCACCGCTGTCGCGCCGTCGAGACCGCGGCCCGGCTGGCCGGCCTCGAGGTCGACGGCCTGATCGCCGAGCCCAACGCCGCGGCCCTGGCCAACCGCTACGTCACCGGGTTCGGCGGCCTGGTCGGGATCTACGACTTCGGCGGCGGCACCTTCGACTTCTCGATCGTCGACGTCTCGCGCTCGCGCTTCCAGGTGGTGGCGGCGGCCGGCGATCCGTGGCTGGGCGGCGACGACATCGACACCGTCCTGGCCGAGGCCGCGATCAACCAGTTCTGGCGTCAGCACAAGGTCGACCTGCGGCGCCAGGTGGTGGAGTACCAGCGCATCCGCTTCGCGTGCGAGGAGGCCAAGCGCGCGCTGTCGAGCGCGCCGACCGCGACCCTGCACGTCCGCGACGTCCTGCGCACCACCGACGGGATGATCGATCTGCGCTTGACCCTCGACGGCCCGACCCTGGCGCGAGCTGCCGGCGCGATCATCCGTCGCAGCCTCGACGTGTGCACCCAGACCTTGCGCAAGGCCGGCGTCAACGCCGATCAGCTCACCGGGGTCTACCTGTGCGGTGGCTCGTCGCAGATGCCGGCGATCCGCGAGGCGGTGCAGCGGTTCTTCGGCGTGCCACTCCACGCCGGGGTGCCACCCGAGCAGGCGGTGTGCCTGGGCGCTGCCATCCACGCGTCGCTCCTGGCGGCCCGGCGCTCCTCGCCGGTCTTGACCGTGCGATAAGCCGGCCCCTCTCTACTCCCGTCTCGATATCGACCTCGGTCTCGGTCTCGGCCTCGGTCTCGGTCTCGGTCTCGGTCTCGGTCTCGGTCTCGGTCTCGGTCTCCGTCTCGGCCTCGGCCTCGGCCTCGGCCTCGGTCTCGGTCTCGGTCTCGGCCTCGGTCTCGGCCTCGGCCTCGGTCTCGGGTTCGGGTTCGGCCTCGGGTTCGGGTTCAGGTTCGGGTTCGGGTTCGGGTTCGGGTTCGGGTTCGGGTTCGGTCTCGTCTCCGTCTCGGCCTCGGTCTCCTCCCCCTCCCCCCGCCGCGCTTGGCCCCAGCCGCGGTTTGACCCGAGCCATGGGGCCCCCTACGCTTGCCGCATATGCCCCGTCGCGTCCCTGGGTGGACGGTGATCGCCACGCTGGCCGCCTGCGGCCCTGGCGCCAAGCCCGTCGTCGAGAAGCCCGCGCTCCCGCTGCCCTCCGATCCTCGACCTGAGCTGCCGGCGGTGCCGAGCCGGATCGAGGTGGTGGCCGACGCGCCCATGAGCGATCACACGCCGGCCGCGCGCTCGCCGCTCCTCGACGTGATGGTCGCCGAGAACCAGCGCTGGATGGCGGCGCTGGGTCGCGAGGCGACGCCGGCCTACCACCTGGCCTACCAGATCGTCGAGCAGCGCGTGGTGTCGCTCGACGCCGAGGGCGGCGCGCTGGTCGGCGACAGCGATGAGCTCGATCGCACGCTCGACGTCGAGGTCCGGGTCGGCAGTCCGCAGCTCGACAACACCCGGGCCATCGCCGGCGACGGCGGCGAGCTCAACGAGCCGCTGCGGCGCCGCGCGATCGTGCCGTTCGGCGCCGACCGTCAGGCGGTGGCCAACCACCTCTGGCTCGAGACCGATCGCCGCTACCGCGAGGCGGTCCTGGCGATGGCCTACGTCCAGCAGGACCAGCGAACCCTGGGCAAGACCTCGTCGGTGCCGGACTTCTCGCCGGCGATGGCCGAGGTCTACATCGGCCCGCCCGCCAAGCTCGAGTTCGACAAGGCGGCCTGGGTCGCGCGGCTCAAGCGGTGCTCGGAGCGGGCCCTGCGCGGCCACGCCACCCGCGGGAGCTGCGGCGTGATCTTCACCGAGAACACCGCGTGGGTGGTGACCAGCGAGGGCACGCAGCTCCAGCAGTCGTGGACCACGGCGCAGCTCGCGGTCTCGGCCGGGGTCAAGGCCGACGACGGCGACAACCTGTCGCGCCTCGAGCAGGCCTTCGGCCGCGGGCCGGCGGATCTGCCGAACGACGCCGAGATCGATCGCTTGATCGACGCGGTCAACCGCGACATCGACGCGCTCCACAAGGCGCCGCTGGCCGAGCCCTACGTCGGCCCGGCCATCCTCGAGGGCCGCGCCGCCGGCGTGTTCTTCCACGAGGTCTTCGGCCACCGCATCGAGGGCCACCGCCAGAAGGACGAGACCGGCGGGCAGACCTTCTCGTCGCAGGTCGGCAAGGAGATCATGCCGAGCTGGTTGTCGATCTACGACGACCCGACCCTGACCCACCTGAACGGTCGCCAGCTCAACGGCTTCTACCGGTTCGATGACGAGGGCGTGCGGGCGCAACGCGCGACCCTGGTCGAGCGCGGCAAGCTGGTCGGCTTCGTGATGGGGCGCAACCCGATCGAGGCTGGGCCGACCTCCAACGGCCACGGCCGCAAGCAGGTCGGCTTCGATCCGGTGGCGCGCCAGGGCAACCTGGTGGTCACCGCCGAGCGCTCGGTCGAGCGCAGCGAGCTGGAGAAGATGTTGATCGCCGAGATCAAACAACAAGGGCGGCCCTACGGCATGGTCTTCACCGACATCTCTGGCGGCTTCACCAACACGTCGGCGTTCGCGCCCCAGGCCTTCAAGGTCAACCCGGTCATGGCCTACCGCCTGTACCCCGACGGCCGGCGCGAGCTGGTCCGCGGCATCGACATCGGCGGCACCCCGCTGGTCGCGCTGCAGTCGATCCGGGCCGCCAGCCGCGAGGTCGAGACCTTCAACGGCGTGTGTGGCGCCGAGAGCGGTTGGGTCCCGGTGTCGGCGTCGGCGCCCAGCCTGCTCCTCGACAAGCTCGAGATCGAGAAGTCGTTCATCCCGGCCGATCGACCGCCGGTGCTCGGCCCGCCCAGCATCCGCGCGGCAGGAGGTGACCGATGATCCGCCCGACCTTGCTCGCCGCCCTGGCCCTGGCCGTCCTCGGCGCCGGTCCGGCCGAGGCCAAGCGCCCGGCCCCGGCCGACGCGGGCGTGTCGACCGCCGTCAGCCCCGAGCTGATCGACGCGATCGCCGAGGAGATGGACCGGGCGATGGCGCGGTTGGCGCTGCCCGGGGCGCCCGGGCCGTTCCACGTCAGCTACAAGGTCACCGAGGTCGTGGTCAACGACGTCGTCGCGTCGCTCGGCTTCACGACCAACGCCAAGGAGCGGCACTTCGTCAACATCGAGTGTCGCGTCCGGGTCAAGCACGACGGGATCGACAACGGCAACTTCGTCATCCCCCAGGAGGAGGAGATCGACGGCTCGGCTGGGA
This sequence comes from Kofleriaceae bacterium, assembly GCA_018057825.1. GTDB lineage: Bacteria > Myxococcota_A > Polyangia > Haliangiales > Haliangiaceae > UBA2376. Next base: position 72,916 of record JAGPCY010000010.1, read on the forward strand.
TGAGCCTGCCGCTCGAGGCCACGCCGCGGATCGCGCGGCGGGCCGCGTGGCTGGTGACCGATCAGGCCTACAAGGAGGCGCTGATCCAGCTCCGCGCCAAGCTCGACGCCCGCACTGCCGGTGGCCTGGGCGCGGGCTCGCCGCCGGTGTGGTCCGACGTCGCCCCGGTGGTCAGCGAGGACCCGGTGCTGGTGCCGGCCCTCGAGCCGCTGGCGGCGCTGCGCGCCGAGGCCGAGCGGCTGTCGGCCGGCTTCCGCGATCAACCGCACCTGCGCGACTCGCGGGTGGCGATGACCTCGTACCTCGAGCGTCGCTGGTACCTGTCGAGCGAGGGCACGAGCACCCACGACACCCGGCGCGCCTCGGGCGTGATCATGGTGGCGATCGGCCAGGCCGTCGACGGCCAGGAGGTCGCGCACTACCTGTCGCGCTACGGTGGGACCCGGGCCGATCTGCCGAGCGAGGCCGAGCTGGCGGCCGGCGGTAAGCGCCTGAGCGCCGAGCTGAAGGCGCTGCTCAGCGCGCCGGTGATCGACAGCTACACCGGCCCGGTCCTGTTCGAGCGCGAGGCGGCGCCGGCGATCGTGCGCTGGACCCTGGCGCCCCACCTCGACGGCACCCCGGTGCCCCTGGGCCTGCCGCCGGCCGACGCCAAGCGGTTCGGCGGCGAGCTGGTCGACAAGCTCGGCGCGCGGGTCACCGCGCCGCTCCTGTCGATCGTCGACGACCCGACGACCAGCCGGGTCGGCGGCGTGGCGGTGATCGGCGGCTACAAGATCGATGACGAGGGCGTGCCGGCGCAGCGGGTCGAGGTCGTCAAGGCCGGGACCCTGGTCGAGCTGTTGACCGCGCGGACCGTGCCCAAGTCGGGCGATCGCTCGAACGGTCACGCCCGGCGGACCGCGCCCGGCAACGCCTTCCACGGCACCGCGACCAACTTGATCGTCAGCGGCAAGGGCGGCCTGACCACGAGCGCGCTCGAGCAGAAGCTCCTGGCCCAGGCCAAGGCCGCGGGCGCGCCCTACGGCCTGATCATCACCGGCCTCGACGACTCGGCGATCACCGCGACCACCGAGCTGGCCAAGCGCGAGCTCTTGCAGCTCATCGCCAACGCCAACCAGGACCTGCCGCCGCCGGCGACCGTGGCCTACCGCCTGGCTCCGGGCGGCAAGCGCGAGCTGGTGCGCGGCGTCCAGCTCGCCGAGATCCCGGTCAAGGCCTGGCGCGACGTGGTCGCGGTCGGCAAGACCTCGACGGTCGTGAACTTCCTGGCCTCGCCGCAGAACTACGTCTTCAACCGCCTGCGCGGCAGCGATGAGGGCTTCGTGCCGTCGTCGGGCATCGAGAGCTCGGTCGCGGCGCCCGACCTCCTGTTCAAGGAGCTCGATGTGGTCGGCCGCAAGTACGGCCTGCGGGCCCGCCCGGTGGTGCCGCCACCGACCGCGCCGTGATCGCGCGCCTCCACGCCACCACCCGCGGCAGCCGCGCCAACGGCCCGGGCCGGCGCTTCGTGGTGTGGTTCCAGGGCTGCACGCTGGGCTGCGCCGGCTGCTTCAACCCGACCACCCACGCGGCGACTGGGCCGGTGGTCGACCTCGACGGCGTCCTCGACGACTTCGCGCGCGCCGCGGTCGACGGCCTGACCCTGTCCGGCGGCGAGCCGATGCAGCAGGCGCCGGCCGCCCTCGAGCTCTTGCTCGCCGCCCGCCGGCTCGGCCGCTCGACGCTCATGTTCTCGGGCTACACGCTCGACGAGCTGCGCGGCCAGGCCCTCGGCCCGGCGGTGCTGGCCCACCTCGACGTGCTGATCGACGGCCGCTACCGCGCCGAGGAGCGCGTCGGCACCGACCTGCGCGGCTCGGCCAACCAGCGCATCTTGCGCCTGACCGAGCGCCACAGCGCCGCCGAGCTGGCCGCGGTGCCCGAGGCCGAGATCACGATCGGGCGCGACGGCTCCCTCGAGCTGACCGGGGTCGCGCCGCTCACCGTGCGCGCCCTGCGCTGAGCGCGGCGGCGACGGACACCGCGACCGCGCTCACCGACCGTCGCTGGCGCGGACGTCGAGGACCCGGGCCAGGATCTGGATCGGATCGCCGGGCTTGACCGGCAGCGGGGCGCGAAGGTCGAGGAGGTACGCGACCTGGGTCCACGGGTAGCGCGGCACCCGCGCGACCAGCGCGACCCGGGTGAACCCGGCGGCCGCGGCCTCGGCCAGGGCCGAGGTCAGGCGCTCGCTACGCGCCGCTGGCTCGAGGTGGACCCGCAGGGTGTCGGCGCCAGCCTCGCGGCGGCTGGCCGCCAGGTACGCCACCAGCGCGGTCGGCCCAACCGGCTCGTCGTCGACGGTGGCCCCGCCGTCGTCGGCGATCGCCAGGGTCGGCCCGGGCGGCGCCGGCTCAGCCCCGGGGCCGGCCACCGGCCAGCGCGCGATCGCCATCCGCCGCCGGGTCGGCTCGACGTAGGCCACCGCCGCGCGGTCGAGGGCCTCCCAGCCGTCGATGCGGGCCTGCCAGATCTCGGGGCGACAGGTCAGGCAGTTGGCGACCGCGGCCCTGACCCGATCGGTGAAGCGCTCGATCGCGACCGCCGCCACCACCGCCGCTTGGCCCTCGGGCACGATCTGGCCACACCGCCGCGCGAGCTGGGCGCCGCACAGCCGCAGCGCGTAGCGACCGGGCGACTCGTCGGCGCCCGGCATGTACTCGCTCCACGCGTCGGACAGCGGCCGGCCCGGCACCGGCGCGGTGAAGCGCGGCGCCAGGCCGAGCGGCCACACCGTCAGCATCGCCGCGTCGCCGCCGGTGGCGGCCCCTGGCAGCCGCGCCACCGCGTCGAGTGCCAGGGCCAGGAGCAGGAGCTCCGCCTCCTCGGCGACGGTCTCGTCCATGCCGACCCGGAGCGCCAGCGCGGTGCGGGCGAAGGCGGCGAAGGCCTCGGGGGTGTTGCCCTCGGTGCGGCACTCGCGCGCGGCCGCCAACAGCGCGGCGCGGTTGCGATCGGCGCCGCCGTGATCGGTGACCGCGATCGCGTCTTGGCCGCAACCGCCGATCGCGGTCGCCACGGCCAACGCGACGAACGACCGCCACATCAGGTCGCCAGACGCGCCAGCTTGCGCAGGGTCGGCGGATCGATGAAGACGTAGGTCGCGTCGCCCAGCGAGAGCTGGGCCCCGGCGTAGAGCGCCACCGGCTCCCCCGGGACCACGGTCACGCCGTTGACCCGCGTGCCGTTGCGCGAGTGCTCGTCGGCCACCAGATAGCCGCGGGCATCGTCGTAGCTGAGCGAGGCGTGGACCTTGCTGACCGACTCGTTGTCGAGCCGCAGATCACAGCGCCGGCTGCGGCCGAGGGTGAGCGGCTCGGTCGGCCCGCCCAGGCGGTTGGGCCCGATGAGGACGAAGCCGCAGCCGGCCAGCTCGGCCGTCAGGGTCGGCTCGCCGGCCACCGGCAGCTCCATCGACAAGGTCCGCTCGACCGTGGCCTCGGGCCCGGGATCGCTCGGGCGGGTGACGTCGACCAGGATCGGCCGGTGCAAGACGTAGCCGGTCCGCAGCTCGAGCAAGAGCTCGTGCAGCGTGCTCGCGACGGGCCGAACGTCGAGGGTCATCCCGTCGGGGACCGTAGCACGGCGGCCGCGACGCACGCAGCCAGCGGCCCGGGGCCCACCGCGGGTCCGAGCCCGACGATGCGGGCCCCACCGGCCGGGATCGCGATCGGCTCGCTCGACACCCGGCCACCGACCCGGTGGACGGCGTGCCAGCCGCGCGCGCCGCCCCGCCGCGGATCGACGGCATCGACGATGGCCTTGACCCGGAAGAACGCGACCGGCAGCGCGGCGAGCGCGTCCTCGAAGACCTCGAGGTCGAGGACCTGGTCGATCGGCAGGGCCGCGCTCGCCACGCCATGACTGGCGCCCGAGGTCGGCGCATGGGCGTGGTCGTGATCGTGCGCATGATCGTGATCGCAAGCGTGATCACCGTGCGGCTCGGCCTCGGTCTCGGTCTCGGCCTCCGCCTCCGTCTCGGTCTCGGCCTCGGCCTCGGGCTCGGCCTCGGTCTCGGCCTCGGTCTCGGCCTCGGTCTCCGCCTCCGCCTCGGTCTCCGCCAAGACGCGCCTCTCCGGCGGATCCCCCAGGAGCGCCAGCAGCCACGCCGCGGCCTCGGCCGGCGACGCGGCGACGATCGGCGCGTGGGGCGCCAGCGCAGCGACGTCCTTCCGGACCTGCGCCACCGCCGGCGGGTCCGCGAGATCGAGCTTGGTGACGATCACGACGTCGGCGCTCTCGACCTGAACGTCGGCGACCGTCGAGGTCGCCCGGGCCTCGGGCCACGAGGTCGGGTCGACCACGGTCACGATCGCCGCCACCCGGACCCTGCCGTCGAGCGGAGGCCGCTCGAGCGTCCACACGATCGGGATCGGCTCGGCCACCCCGGTGGTCTCGAGCACCAGCGTGTCGACCTCGGGGTTGGCGTCGAGCAGGTCGGCCACGGTGCGGTCGAGATCGTCGGCCAAGACGCAGCACACGCAGCCGCCCGGCAGCTCGACCTGGCGCGCCGCGCCTTGCGGCAAGAGATCGGAGTCGATGCCGATCGCGCCCAGCTCGTTGACGATGATCGCCAGCTTGCCGCCAGCGACGTCGGCCGCAGCGCGAGCGGCGATCACCCGGTTGAGGAGCGAGGTCTTGCCTGCGCCCAGGAAACCGGTGAGGACGACCAGCGGGATCTTCATCGCGTCGCGGCAGTGTACAACCCGCCCATGCGTCGCGCCGTGATCGACATCGGCACCAACACCCTCTTGCTCTTGATCGTCGACGACGCCGGCGGCCGCCTGACCCGGGTCCTCGACTGGTGCCGGTTCGGCCGCCTCGGGCAAGGCCTCGACGCCAACGGCCGGCTGCACCCCGACGCGATCGCGCGCTCGCTGGCGATCTGCCACGAGTACGCCGCCGCCCTGGCCGCGCACCAGGTCGACGCCGTCGACGTGATCGCGACCCAGGCCCTGCGCGAGGCCGGCGACGCCGCCGCCTTCATCGCCCCGGCCGAGGCCATCCTCGGGCACCCGATCGCGACCATCAGCGGCGACGACGAGGCCGCCCTGGCCTTCACCACCGCGGCCGCCAGCCTGCCCGCCCTCGCCGGTCGGCCCTTCGTGGTCGCCGACGTCGGCGGCGGCTCGACCGAGGTCATCGTCACCGACGGCGCGCGCGTGACCTCGGCGGTCAGCGTGCCGATCGGCGCGGTCCGCCTGACCGAGCGCCACCTGGCTCACGATCCGCCGACCGCCGCCGAGCGCGCCACCCTCGACGCCGCGATCGACGGCGCCCTGGCCGCCGCCGTCCCCGACCTGCCGCGCGGCGTCCCGCTGGTCGCCAGCGCCGGCACCGCCTCGACCCTGGCCGCCCTCGACCTGGCCGCGCCCTACGATCCCGACCGCGTCCACGGCCACACCCTGACGCCGGCGACCTTGGCGGACCTGACGGCCCGCCTCCTGACCGCCACCGTCGCCGAGCGCCGGGCCATGGTCGGCATGGAGCCGCCGCGGGCCGACGTCATCGCCGCCGGCGCCGCGATCTTCGCCCGCCTGGCCGCTCGCCTCGAGGCCTCGGCGATCGTGGTGTCGGACCGCGGGATCCGGTGGGGCCTGGCCTACCGCCGCGCCGCCGCTACAGCGTGATGTACGGACCCGACGCCGCCGGGTCGAGCGCGTCGCCGTCCTCATCGTCGATCACGCCCGGCCCGATCGCCGCGCCCTGCAGGACGAAGATCCGGATGCCCGACGGCGCCACCCGGGCCCCGGGCGCGACCCGCCGCATGATCGACACGATGTTGCGCTGGATGTCGTCGACCTCGGTCACCACCGGTCCGGCCTTCACGACCTTGCCGATCCACTTCTCCTCGCCGGTGTCGATGATCCGCAGGAACTCCTCGGACGAGCCGTCGAAGTACTTCTTGTCGCCGGGCTTGGCCTGAGCGAGCGCCTCCCGGGTCTTGGAGTCGATCTTGGTGCCGAAGAACAGCGCGCAGGTCTTATCGAGTTTCATCGGGAGCGCGTCGACTGTACCAGGATGCGCCAGCGCCAGGCGGATGCGGATGGTTCGGGGACAAGGATTCGAACCTTGATGAGCAGCTCCAAAGGCTGCTGTCCTGCCATTAGACGATCCCCGAGTGCGTGAACGAGGCCACGGTAGCATCCGGACCGCACGCGATCACGCGGTGGCGTGGGACGCGCGAGCCCGAAGGCATGGTGGCGGGGGGCAGATTTGAACTGCCGACCAAGGGCTTATGAGACCCCTGCTCTACCCCTGAGCTACCCCGCCAGCGAGGGCGGAAACTAGACGGTCGGCCCGGCGCTCGCAAGGGGGTTTTGTTCGGATTTTGCGACGGCCCTCCCTCAGCCCGGTCCACCGCGGCTCGGCGCCAGGGTCACGGCGTGGCGCTCGCCGCCGTCGGGGCCGTGGAGCCGCACGGTCAGGGCCCGCGACCGCCCGTCATGCTCGACGGTCCCGAAAGACTGCAGGCCGTCCCACGGCGCCAGGTTGCCGGTGCCGGGCGGCGGGGCCCACACGAAGCGGGCCTCGGGCCCAAAGGTCGGGTCGAGGGGGTTCGGCCCGAAGCTGCCGGCGTGGAGCGGCCCCGCCACGAACTCCCAGAACGGCGTGAACGGGCCGGCCTGGCCGCGGGCCGGGTCGTAGTGGTGGGCGGCCGCATAGTGGACGTCGGCGGTCAGCCACACGACGTTCGCCACCCCGCGCCGGTGGAGCTCGCCCAGGACCCAGGCCAGCTCGCGCTCGCGGCCGCGCGGCGGGCCGGCGTCGCCCTGGGGCCAGCCCTCGTGGGCCGGATCGGCGCCATCGCCGTCGGGGATGACCAGGCCGACCGGCTGATCGCAGGCGACGATCTTCCAGGTCGCGCGCGAGGCGGCCAGGGCCTCGACCAGCCACCGGGCCTGGGCGGTCCCCAGCATGGCGGCCCGGTCGTCGTCGCCGCGGTTGCGATCGTTGGCGGTGCGGAAGCTGCGCAGGTCGACCACGATCACGTCGAGGTCGGGGCCGTAGTGGATGACCCGCTGGATCGGCGCGGCCAGGCCGGCGGCGCCGCGAGCGATCGGCGTGAACTCGAACAGCGCCTGGCGGGCCCGGGCCGCCAGGGTCGAGGCGTCGCGCTCGCGGTAGCGCGGATCGTCGAGCTGCTGGCCGGGGTACCAGTTGTTGCGGGTCTCGTGATCGTCCCACTGCGCGATCACCGGGCAGCCGGCGAGGAAACCCTGCAGGTGCGGATCGTCGAGGTTGTAGGCGAAGCGATGGCGGAAGTCGTCCAGCGACTCGGCGACCCGGGCCAGGGTCTCGTCGGTCTGGTTGCGCCAGACCCGACCGTCGGGCAGCGTGATCGACGGCGGGATCGGGTTGTCGGCGTAGATCAGATCGCCGCTGTTGAGGAAGAACCGCGGCTCGGCGGCGGCGATGGCCTGGTAGATCCGCAGGCCGCCGTGGTCGGGGTTGCGGCCGTAGCCCTGGCCGCAGGTGTCGCCCGACCACGCGAAGCGCCAGGTCGCGCCGGCCGGCGGCGGGGTCGCGAACCGCCCGACGATCGGCGCGCTGGCGTCGCGGCCATCGACGAAGGTGACCCGGTAGCTCACGGTCTGGCCCGCTGGCAACCCGGTCAGCTCGACGATCCCGGTGAACGCGCTGGCCGCGGTCACGGTCGGGCCGACCACCCGGCGCGGCGCCGCGAAGCGCGCGCTGGTGTCCCACTCGACCAGGAGCTGCCCCGGGCGGTCGCTCTGGCTCCAGATCACCGCGCGGTCGCCGCTGACGTCCCCGGCGGCGACGCCGCGCGGCACGGCGATCCGCCCGACCTGGACCTGGGGCGAGCGCCGGCACGCCAGGCCGAGCCCGGCCACCCCGGCGCCCCATAGAAGCTCGCGGCGGGACAGCGCCATCGCCGAAATCGTCACCGATCGGCAGGTGGACACGCAACCGCGACGGCCGGCGGTCGACAACGCCCGCACAAAACCCAGCGGCCCCGCCGCCCCACCGCCGGAACCCGGCTCAGGAGTCTCCATGTCGCGCCTGTCGTCGTCCGCCCTGTCCGCCATCCTCGTCGCCGTCGCCGCGCTCGCCGCCCCCGGCCCCAGCGCCGCCCAGCCGTCCGGCCCGCGGGTCCTCCACGACCCGGCCAAGCTGCGCATCAACCTGGTGTCGGAGACCGAGGAGACCGACCGCGCGGTGACCGCGCGCTATCGGGTCACCGCCGCCGGCCGCGCGGTCGCCGCCCGCGGCGCGATCAGCGAGCGCGATCGCCTGACCCTCACCTGGGCGGTCGGCGGCAAGCCGATCGCCACGGTGCCGTGCGTGTGGGCCGGCGATGGCGCCAGCGCGCCCTTCACCTGCACCGGCGCGGAGCTGCTCGACGTCCACGGCCCGGTCACCGCGACCTTCACCTACGGCGAAGACGCCGACGACAGCACGTTCACGATGTCGACCCACCAGCTCACGGTCGGCCGGTTCTGGAACTGGTTCGAGCGCAACGGCAAGCGCGGCTACTACGCGAAGTATCAGGTCGTGCCCCTCGAGCTGTTGACCAGCGCGGTCCTGACCCACGGCGCCTACAGCGATCCCCGCGGCGTCGAGCTCCACGGCTGGTGGAGCGCCGACGGCGGCGTGACCCCGAACGTGTCGGCCCTGCGCTGCACCGTCGACGGCAAGCGGGTGACCGACCTCGAGACCTCTTACGGCAGCGGTCACGCCATCGAGGGCTACGACTGGCGCGACCCGCAGCAGAACGCCCGCGTGCCGCAGGTGCGCTCATTCGGCGGCGAGCTGCAGCAGCTCAAGTGGGGGCCGCGCGATCCCGACCACGTCGACTATCCCGGCGTCGCGCCGTGGGTGTACCTCGGCGATCATCCCGGCCGGTGGAGCTGCGACCTGCGCGCCGACGGCAAGGCGGTGCGGACCTTCCAGTTCACCGTCGGCGCCGATGGCCGGGTCGCGCCCCACGCCGAGCAGGCCGCCGGCCTGGCCTTGCCGTCCGGCACCGTGATGATCGACGCCCTCGTGCCCGACAGCGCGCCCGATCCCTACATCGATCCGGCGGCCAGCCGCGCCGGCGGCTTCTGGGGCCAGCCGTGGCGCGACGCCGCCACCGGTCCGCGCCTCGCTCCCAAGCGGTCGCGCCCGGGCTTCGAGGCCGCGCCGCCCAAGGGCGCCGGCAAGCCCGCCAAGCCCGCCAAGCCCGCCAAGCGGAAGCCCCGGTGACCGCGAGGTCAGGTGCTACCATGGAGCCCATGACCCGCCTGCCGCCGCGCACGGCGACCTACGACGACCTCCTGGCCCTGCCCGAGCACGTGGTCGGCGAGATCGTCGACGGTGAGCTCCACGTCTCGCCGCGCCCGGCGCCCGTGCATTCGGTCGCCGCCTCGGCGATCGGCGAGGAGCTCGGGCCGCCGTTCAAGCGCGGCCGCGGCGGCCCCGGAGGCTGGGTGATCCTGTTCGAGCCCGAGCTGCACCTCGGCAAGGACGTGCTGGTCCCCGACCTCGCCGGCTGGCGCCGCGAGCGGATGCCCGAGGTGCCCCTGGCACCGGCATACTTCACCGTGGCCGCCGACTGGGTGTGCGAGGTGCTGTCGCCCTCGACCGCGCGCCTCGATCGCACGCGCAAGCTGGCCGCCTACGCCCGCAACCGGGTCAGCCACGTGTGGTTCGTCGACGCCCTGGCCCAGACCCTCGAGGTCCTGCGCCTCGACGGGGACACCTACCGCATCGTCCTGTCCGCCGCCGGCGCCGAACGCATCCGCGCCGAGCCCTTCGACGCGATCGAACTCGACCTGGCGATCCTGTGGGCGCGCTAGGGGCGGTCCCCTGGCCGGCCCAGGGTCGGCTGCGCTAGAGTGACGCCACGGTCATGTGGCTCAGGTCCCTGCACGTCGAGAACTTCCGAGGGTTCGAGACGCTCGACGTCACCTTCGACGAGCACGTGACGCTCCTGATCGGCGGCAACGGGGCCGGGAAGACCGGCGTGCTCGAGGCGATCAAGGTCGCGTTCGGCTCGTACTTCGCGGGCATCGACCAGAGTCCGGACCAGAGCATCGACCTCGAACACGCGCGACGGGTCGTCCACGAGATCAGCGGCGTTCTGGATCTCCAGGAGCAGTGGCCGGTCAGGGTCTCAGCGGTCGCTGACGTGACCGCCGATCCCCTGCGCGTTTCCATCCACCGGTCCATGCAAGGCGACCTCGTCCAGTGGTCGCGTGAGCGCGCCGGTCGCGACGGCCGGACCAACTGGGGAGGCGACGCGGAGGTTCGCCAACTTGCCGCGGGCTACCAGGACGCTGTGCAAGCTGGCAAGACGATCTCCCTCCCGGTGATCGCTTGTTACGGAACGGGACGACTGTGGCGACAGACGAAGGTGACCGGAGCCCGGATCGGGATCGGGACAAGGTTCGACGGCTACACCGACTGTCTTGATATCGCGTCGTCAGAGCAGTTGCTCACGCGCTGGATGTACGACAAACGCCTGATTGAGCTCGAGGCACGCGAGAGTGACCCAAACGCGATCGAGCCTCGCCTGGCTGCCGTAACGCGAGCCGTGTGCGACTGCGTCGAAGGCGTGACTCGCTTCTGGGTCGACCTCAAGGCCAAGGAGCTTCGCTTCGAGCGCGACGGTCGGACCGAGTCGTTCGCGATGTTGAGCGACGGCTACCGGAACATGATCGCGATGGTCGCGGACATCGCCCAGCGCGCGGCGACGTTGAACCCACAGTTCGGAGCCGCCGCGGCCCAGATGACCACCGGCGTCGTCCTGATCGACGAAATCGAGCTACACCTGCACCCGAAGTGGCAGCGCGAAGTCATCCCGAGCCTGCGCCGCACGTTCCCGAAGATGCAGTTCATCGCGACCACGCACTCGCCGCAGGTGCTGGCGTCGGTCGCGCGCGACCAGGTTCGCCTGTTCGAGAACAACCAGCTCGTCGACGCCGAACTGTTCGTCGAAGGGCGTAGCTCGAACGAGTTGCTTGAGGACGTCTTCGTTGTTCCGGCTCGCCCCGAGGCCACGGAACGGGACCTCGATGAGCTGTTCCGGCTCCTCGATCTCGAGAACTACGAGGCCGCCCGAGGCAAGCTCGCCGAGCTCGAAACCAGGCTCGGTCGCGACGACGGCGCGATGGTACGCGCCCGGTGGATCCTCGAATCCGAGGCCGGCGTCGAATCGGCCCGCCCTGCGGCATCGTGATCCGCTACCGCAAGGGCAAGAGCCCCAAAGAACTCGACGAGGCGGCCGCCACGCCAGGCGCCAATTGGGCCACCGGGTTCCATGAACGTGACGCCGTCCGAGAAGCCGTGGTTCGGGACCAGCGCGGACTCTGCGCGTACTGTCAGCGACGCATCACCGCCGACGACCAGCACCGGCCGCAGTCGCAACGAATGAAGATCGAGCACTGGATGCCCCGCAGCCATCCGAGCGCAGGGGCGGATGCGCAGTTTCGTTGGACGAACTTGCTCGGTGTGTGCTCAGGTGCCTCAGGCCGCGAACGGCATTGCGATACGCACCGAGGTGACGCAACCCTGTTCCTACATCCGGTCGATGGCGAAGGCCCAGATCCTCGTGCACACCTGCACTACGAGGACAATCGCACAGGGAATGACCGCGACAAGGACGGCGGCATCAAGGTCGTGTCAGCCAAGGCGGACGATCGCGTGAAGAACGACATCAAGGTCTTGAACTTGAACGCGAGCGTCCTGAAGCGTGGGCGGTCGGAGGCCCTCGAAGGATTTAAGCGGCTAGCCGCAAAGAAGCAATACGATAGCGGCGCACTCCGACGGCAGCTTGACGACTACGAACAGCGATCCACCGCGCCTGAGTACTTCGAGGTGATCCGCGCGTACATCCAGCGGAAGCTACGCCAGCAGCCGCGCAATTGACCGCCGGTCAAAAGAAAGCCGAGAAAGGCGAGGCCGGCTCGCGCGCGGCGGGCGGGTGCGTATGCTCGGGCGATGGACTTCGCTCTCGATGACGACCAGGCGCTGATCGTCGCCACGGTCCGGCGGTTCGTCGACAAGGACCTGCGGGCCTGGGCGGCCGATGCCGATCGTGCGGCGGCGGCGCCGGACAAGCTGGCGACCGTGGCCGGCGACCTCGGGTTCTTCCTCGACGCGGTGCCCGAGGCCGCCGGCGGTCTTTACGACGGCGCGTACCTGCACCTGACCCGGGCGCTGCGCGGCCTCGAGCTCGGCCGCGGCTGCTCGGCGATGGCCGCGCTCCTCGAGGGCAACGTCGAGCCGGCGCTGGCGGTGGCGCGCTGGGGCTCGGACGCCGCGAAGGGTGAGCTGTTCGCCAGCCTGACCGACGGCGGCCTGGCCACCACCGGCCGCGACAGCCGCGGCGCCCTCGCGCTCGTGGCCGACGGCGACGGCGTGCGCGTGACCGGCAAGGTCGGTCCGCTACCCGGGCTCGGCCGCGCCAGCCATGTGCTCCTGTGCGCGACGCTCGACGGCGCGCCGCTCGCGCTCTTGATCCCGACCGCCGCCGGTCAGGTCGCGGCCCAGGCGCCGTCGGCCTGGCGCGCCGCGGCCTGGGGCACCCTGACCCTCGACGGCGCGCGCGTGCCGGCCAGCCACGTCGTCGCCCGCGGCGCCGAGCCGGTCGCGCTGATCGGCGCGTGGTACCGCAGCTCGCTGGCCGCCCGGGCGGTCGGCGTCGCGGTGAGCGCGATGGACCACGCGCGACACTACGCGACCGAGCGCGTGCAGTTCGGTCAGCCGATCGGCCGCTTCGAGTCGCTGATCGGCCTGCGCGATGACGCGATGACCGCGGCCGCCGCCGCGCGCCTCATGGCGCTCCACGCCGCCTGGCTGTGCGATCGCGCCACCGACGCCGCGTCGATCGCGGCCGCCGCCGACGCCGCCAGCCGCGCGCGGGTGGTCGCCGGCGACGCCGTGCGCCAGGCCACCGTCGACGCGGTGCAGATCTACGGCGGCTACGGCTTCGTCAACGACTACCCGGTCGAGAAGCTGATGCGCGACGCCCGCCCCTACGAGCAGCTCTTCGGCGACGAGCGCTTCGATCGCGTGCTCGCCGATCCCGATCGCACTGGAGGCATCTGACCATGGACCTTTTTCATGACCACTTCTTCTAGGGAGGCCTGTCGCCAGGCCTCCCCTCGCCGGGGCCAGGTCCCCGGCGAGCCTCCCCTCCGAGACGCGAGACTCCCGGCCCCCACCTACCGAGGCCTCAATGGACATCTTTCATGACAATCCGATGCTCAGCGGCGTGCGCCAAATGCTCGGCGCGTTCGCCAAGCAGTACATCCGCCCGGTGGCGATGAAGCACGACCGCGAGGAGTCGATGCCGTGGGCGCTGATGAAGCAAGCCCAGGGCTTCGGCATGACCCAGACCGCGGTGGTCGATGGCCGCAAGGCGCTGACCGGCAAGGACGACGACGACGGCGCCGGCAAGCCCAAGAGCCAGTCGCGCCTGGGCGTGGTCGGCTCCGAGGAGCTGGCCTACGGCTGCGCCGGGGTGTGCCTGGCGATCGGCGGCAGCGGCCTGGCGGCGTCGCCGGTCGCGCGCATGGGCACCGAGGAGCAGAAGCAAGAGTTCCGTCGCCTGCTCAAGGGCGAGGACGAGCACGGCCACATCAAGGTCGCGGCGATGGCGCTGTCGGAGCCGTCGACCGGCTCCGACATCTCGAGCCTGTCGACCACCGCGCGCGCCGACGGTGACTACTTCGTCTTGAACGGGCACAAGCAGTGGATCACCAACGGTCAGTCGGCCGCCGCCTACGTGGTGTGGGCCCAGACCGATCCGTCAGCCGGGCGCGCCGGCGTGCGCGGGTTCCTGGTCGCGCGCGGCACCCCCGGGCTCATCCCCGGGCGCAAGGAGCACAAGCTCGGCATCCGCGCCTCGGAGACCGCCCAGGTCCACTTCGAGGACTGCCGGGTGCACAAGGATCTGATGCTCGGCATCGGGGCGTCGAGCGAAGGCCTGGGCGACACCAAGAAGATGCTCGACTCGACGCGGCCGATGGTCGGCGCGCAAGCGGTCGGCATCGCCCGCGCGGCCTTCGACTACCTGGTCGAGCGCGTCGCCGGCGGCACGATCCACGGCAGCGCCCTCAAGCACCACCAGCACGTCGCCTTCGAGCTGGCCGAGATGGAGATGGAGATCCAGGCCGCGCGCGCGCTCGTGCACAAGGCGGCGTGGATGGCGGATCACGGCCAGGACAACGTGCGCATGGCGTCGATCGCCAAGGCCTACGGCGCCAAGGTCGCCCAGGACGTCACGGCGCGGGCGCTGACCCTGCTCGGCGAGGAGGCCCTCGAGCCCGACCACCCCGTCGAGAAGTGGTACCGCGACGCGAAGATCTACGACATCTTCGAGGGCACCGGGCAGATCCAGCGCCGCATCATCGCCCGCTCGATCCTGGGCGTGAACGCGAGCTGACCGCACCACCGCTGCGACGCGTGCGGCGCCCTGCGACGGCCGCGACATCGACGCTCGCGCGCACCTCCGCCGCGCGGTCCGCGCCCGTGCTGCGCTAGCCTCGGGCCATGATCAGCCTCCGCTTCGCCTGGGTCGCCGCGCTCGCCGCGTGCGCTCGCCCGACGCCGCCGGCCGCGCCCGCCTGTCCGCCGGTGACCGCGACCGCGCCGACGCCCGACGACGATGCACCGCCACCGCCACCGCCGGCCGACGCCGCGTCCCCGACCGCGCCCGGCTACACCGGCCTGGGCGCCGACAGCGTCACGCCCGAGATCATCGCGCGGTTCGCGGCAGCGCCCTTGCCGCCCGAGGTGTCCCGGCGCATCCAGGCCATGCTCGACGTGCGCGCCGCCGGCACCGGATATCTGACCCGCGACGGCAAGCGTATGTACGCGACCTCGGCGATCACCGGCACCGCCCAGGTGTGGCGCCAGGACGGACCGCTGGCTTTCCCGGTCCAGCTCACCGGCGGCGAAGATCGCACCACCGTGGTCGGCCTGTCGCCCGACGACCGCTTCCTGGTGGTGGCCCGCGACGTCGGCGGCGAGGAGAACCCCGGGCTGTACCTGCAGGACGCCGACGGCGGCGCGCTGCGCGTGATCCTGCATCAGCCCAAGGTCCAGGCCTCGCTGCAGTACATCACCGACGATAGCCGCGCGCTCTACTACACCGCCAACGACGTCGACCCCGGCAGCTACGCGATCTATCGCTTCGACGTCGCCACCGGCGCGCGCACGCGGGTGTTCGACACGCCGGGCTTGTGGCGGATCACCGATCGCCGCGCCACCGGCGCCGGCGACGAGTGGCTGTTGACGAAGGCCCTGGGCAACACCCACCAGGAGATCTACCGCTACGCCGTCGCCACCAAGACGCTGACGCCGGTCGTCGGCCAGGGCCAGACCGAGCAGTACGACGTGGCGTTCGGCCCCCGCCCCGGCGAGCTGTTCGTCCGCACCAACCAGCCGAGCGACTACCAGCGCATCTACCGCCGCACCGCCGACGGCGCCCTGGTGCCGGTCACGCCCGAGCTCCGCCACGACATCACCGGCATGGTGATCGACGAGGCGCGGACCCGGCTGTATTACGTCGTCAACCAGGACGGCTTCCTGCGCCTGCACGCGCTCGACGCTCGGACCCTGAAGCCGCTGGCGCTGCCTACCCTCGCCGGCGACAACCAGCGGTTCGCGTCGGTGTCGCGCGACGGCCGCTACGTCCAGCTCACCGTCGACGGCGCCCGCCTGCCACCGACCTCGGTGGTGTGGGACTGGAAGACCCGGCGCGCCACCACCTGGCGACTGCCGATGACGCCGGAGATCGACGTCGGCAGCTTCGCCCCGGTCGCCCTCGAGACCTACCCGGCGCGCGACGGCACGCCGATCCCGATGCTGGTGCGGCGGCCGGCCGCGTGCGCGACCGCGGCCACGCCGTGCCCGGTGGTGGTCGACTTCCACGGCGGGCCCGAGTCGCAGTCGCTGGCCGGGTTCGACGCCTCGGCCCAGCTCTTCGTCGACGCCGGCTTCGTGTTCGTCGAGCCCAACGTCCGCGGCTCGTCGGGCTACGGCAAGGCCTGGCTCCACGCCGACGACGGCGCTCGGCGCAAGGACGTCGTCACCGACATCGAGGACGCCGCGCGCTACATCCGAACCGCGTGGGCCAAGGGCGGGGTCGCGCCGCGCATCGGCGTCATGGGTGGCAGCTACGGCGGCTACGCGACGCTCATGGCCATGACCTACTTCGCCGGGGCCTACGACGCCGGGGTCGCCACGGTCGGCATCTCGAACCTGGTCACGTTCATCCAGAACACCGCGCCATACCGCCGCATCCTGCGCATGTCGGAGTACGGCGACCCAGCTCAGCTCGGCGACGTCATGCGCGAGCTGTCGCCGACCACCCACGTCGACAAGCTGGTCGCGCCGCTGCTCGTGATCCAGGGCGTCAACGATCCGCGGGTCCCGGTCGGCGAGGCGCTGCAGTTCTATCGCGCGATGGAGGCGCGCCAGGTCCCCGGCGGGCTGATCCTGTTCGCGGACGAGGGGCACGGCACCAGCAAACGCGGCAACCAGGTCCTGGCCCGCGGCCACACGCTGGCGTTCTTCGAGCGCCACCTGAAGTAGCGGCGAGGCGACCCCGCCGCGGTGAGGAGTCGCGGCCCGGCGACGCCATCGGGGCGCCCGCTCGGCCCGCGATCCAGGCAGCTCACCTCGCCGCGGTGAGGTGGCCCGGTGATATCGCCGCGACATCGGCCTGCGAGAACTTCGCAGCCATGTTGGAGGCATGTTCGGCACTCGCACCTACCAGCGCCACGGGCAAACCTCGGACGCCACCGGCGTCGCCCCGGGCAAGCAGTCGCTCACCGGGACGTTGGCCCGGAGCAGCACCAAGCGCGTGCGCGAGCACGTCGACGAACCGGCCGCAGAGACCGCGACCGCCGAGGTCGCGATCGATCCGCTCGATGAGCTCCGCGACGCCGATCCGGTGCTCGGGATCGATCGCTCGCGCGGTGTCGATACCAACAAGCGCACGAACGACGGCACCGACCGCCACACCCCGCTCGGCCGCGACAAGCGCCCCCGCAACCCGGCCTCGCTAGCGGCGCTGCTCGCGACCCACGGCCGCGCGATGTCGCTGCCGATCCTCGACGCCCACGCCGCGCAGCTCGAGGACCCGAGCCTGGCCCACCTGCGCGGCGAGGCCGAGCCGCTCCTCGACGCGGCGCGCGCGGTGGCCGAGAAGCCGACGGTCAAGCGGCAGCGCACGATGGATCCCAAGCCCTCGACCGAACCCGCGGTCGAGCCGGAGTACGACGACTTCGAGGCCGCGTGGCTGGCCGACACCCTGACCCGCCTCGACGCGATCTTCACGCTCCACGTCGAGGAAAACGCCAGCGTCGTCCCGTCGGCCAAGGCGGCGTCGGTGGCCCGCCACGCGACGATCGGCGAGCAGGCCGTGCTCGCGCTCCTGGCGCCGCCGGGCGAGGACGAGGCGCCGCTGGCCGCGCTGCGGTCGCGGCAGCGGATCGCCGCCGAGCTCGAGGCCCGGTTGAGCGCCGAGCTCGAACAGCCGGTGACGCTCAAGGTCCACTTCCCGACCGCCGAGGAGGTCGCCGAGCAGAGCACGATCATCCTCGAGATCGTGATCGCGCCGAACGACTGGTGGACGGTGCTGGTGATCTCGGCCGCGGTGACCGCGGCGGCCACCGGCGCGATGCTATGGCGGTGGTGCGTGCGGCGCGGCGCGACCGGCGACACCCCGCGCGGCGATGGGCGCGCGCCGACCGAGGCCCGGACCGCGCCGCCGTCGACGGGCAGCGACCGGCCCGCTGCGCCGGCCCGCGACCCCGAGGCCCCGGCCCAGGCCGACGCCCAGCCCGAGCCGCCGCTGCCGATCCAGGGTCTGCCTCGACCGATCGGTCGCAACGACTGCTTCGTCAACTCGGTCCTGCAGCTCCTGGCCGCGACCTATCCCGAGGTCCTGACCGCCGACGCCAACATCGACGTCGACATCCGCAGCTACCTGCGGCGGTTCGTGGGCGGTCCGAACAACGCCCTCCAGGTCGCCCCGGTCCGCGCCGCCCTGCTCGGCGCTCACCCGAACTTCGACCAGCTCGTCGACGTGACCGCGCCGATCGCGCAGGCCGACCAGCGCGTGGCGGCGATCGCGGAGCTCGGGCGCATCGTCGCCTCGATCGGAGTCCATCGCGACATCGGCCAGCGCCTCCGCGCCCTGCTCGGCCAGGTCGGCCACCCCGATCAGCCCTTGAACGCCGACGTCATCCGGACGTTTCGCGCCCGGCTCCTCGAGCACCGCCCGCGCCTGGTCGAGTCGGCCAACGCGCAGGAGGACGCCCAGGAGCTGCTCGGCAAGATCCTCGACGAGTACGCGGTCGGCCAGCAGTTCGGGATCCGCGAGACGCTCACGATCACCAACTCGGTCGCGCAGAACACGGTGCCGGTGGGCTTGCATCCGGCCCAGCCCGCGATGCAGTACGACGCCCAGGCGCAGCACGTCCACGACGCCGAGCCCGAGAACACGCTGAAGGTCCCGATCGACGGCCGCTTCCCCGGGCTCATCGAGTACCTCCACGTCGCGTTCGGCGCCGGCACTGACGAGGTCTTCGCGCCGGGCGCCGAGTGGGCCCGCGATCAACATGGCCAGACCGTCGCGGTCACGCGGCGCCAGGTCGCCAAGCAGTTCACCCACCTGCCCGACCGCATGACGGTGATGCTGGTGCGCCACGTCCCCGGCCACGCCAAGCGCACCGACGCGTTCCGCATGCCGACCACGCTGACCCTGGTCGAGCACGCCCCCAACGTCGCCGCCCGCCAGGTCCGTTACGAGCTGCGCGCGTTCATTCACCACAGCGGCGAACGCGCCAACGCCGGCCACTACTGGGCCCACGTCCAGTCCGAGCAGGGCTGGTTGCAGGCCGACGACGCTCAGGTCCGGCGCGACCGCCAGAGCGCCCACGCCCAGGCCCGCGAGCACGACCTCACCCACGATCTCGACCACGGCTACCTCTACACCTACGTCGTGAGCGACGACCAAGCGGGCCCGGCGCCGGCCGACGGCATCGCCAGCGGCGAGTACCTCGATCCCGCGACCCTGCCGGCGGCCCTCCCGCAGCTCGGCCGCGGCGGTCACGCCCCGGCCCGCGGCTCCGGCGGCCAGCGCTCCGGCGCGACCTCGGACAAGGCGGAGGCGTCGTCCACGGGACCCAAAGGCAAGAACGCCGAGCCCCTGGCCGCCGCGCTCCCCAAGACGATCGTTCAGTGCGGCAACATGACGGGCGACCAGTTCATCATCGCCGCGGCAATGCGCCTCGATCCCAGCCTGCGGGTGCGGGTGATCTGGGACCGAATCTACTACCCGGCGATGTACCGCGACGAGGCGGCCAAGCTCGGCCTGACCGTGGTGGAGCTGTTCAACCGCAACCTGCCCGTCGGCAAGCACAAGCGGGAGGATGAGATCGCCCAGATCCTCGGCGAGCGGATGATGGTGAACGCGACCCGCATCGGGCAGTTCTACGAGCAGGTCGGCATCGATCCGAGCCGGATCCTGATCGAGGAGACCGACACCAAGAGCTTCCCCAAGGGCGCCTATCAGGAGGAGTTCGCCCACGTGAAGGCCGCGGTCCATCCCAAGGACGGCAGCACGGCCGACCCGAGCCTGGCCGTGCCCGGCTACGCGACCTCGGTCGTCAGCAGCGAGTTCGCGCGCGACCGGGTCCACGGTCAGGACGTGGTGGCCGGGATGTTCGATCGCCTCGACGACAAGACCCGCGCCGAGGTCGAGCAGTTCCGCAAGGGCAAGGTCGGCGACCACAAGGTCGTCCTCCTGTGGAGCCGCGGCTCGAGCCGCAACCCGGGCGGCGGCAACCCCGGGCTCGACTCCGACCCCAACGTCCTCGAGCAGCTCGTCGAGTTGATCGGCGAGAGATTCCCGGGGTGGACGCCGTGGGTCATCGGCGATCCGGTGCCCGACGCGTCGCCGACCCTCGCGGCGTGGATCAAGGACCACAGCCTGATCGAGTACTGGAACCAGATCGGCGGGCTGTCGCTCCTGGGCCAGATGTACTTCCTCGACCAGCTCCACCGACAGAACCAGGGCATGGCGATCGGCATGATCAGCGGTGTGCTCGAGCTGCCGGCGCTGCTCGGGATGCCGACGTTCTACTTCGAGCTGTCGACGATGCGCGAGAAGGGCAAGCGCTGGCAGAAGATGGCCGGCGATCATGGCGGCCCCGAGAGCGGCGCGATCCCCAACCTCAAGCAACACGAGCTGTCGATCGATCAGGAGTACTCGGCCAACCTGCGCGGGCTGTTCAACCAGCTCCGCGGGTGGCTGGGCGCACCGGGCCAAGGTCCGCGGGCGACGCCCCAGGCCACCACCGACGCGATCCGGGCGGTCCTGGCGTGCGGCGCTCCCCTCGACGATCATCGGCCCGCGCACTTCGACCCCGACGTCGACGACACCGCGGCGCGGCAACGCGGCCTCGCCGCGATCGCGACGGCGTCGCAGACCCTGACCGCGGCGATGGCCACCGGCCTGCCGGCGGAGCAAGCGGTCGAAGAGCGCCAGCGGATCGCCACCGCCATGGACCAGGCCCGGGCCCGGTTCAAGATGGCGCCCGAGCAGCTCGGCGAGCTCGAGGCGCTCCTGTCGGTGTGGATGCGCATCGAGGAGGTCGGCCGCGAGCGCGCGGCCTACGTGGCCAAGCTCGACGATCCCGGCGTGATCGAACAGCTCCGGCGGATGGCGCCACAGGCCGAGATCGAGGACCACGGCGCCAGCGTCACGATCAACGGCGCGCTGAGCCTGGCGATCGGCGACGTGCGCGATCGACTGGCCCGCGACCCGGGCTGGCTGGCCAAGCACCTGCGGGTCGACCGGCCGCGCGCCATCCTCGCCGCCGAGCCGCTGCGCCTCGAGGCCTCCGACGGCGCGGTCGCCGAGGCCCAGGGCTGGACCCAGGACAAGACCGCCCAGGCCGCGATCGAGCGCCTGGCCAAGCTCCTCGGACCGCGGGCCTTCTCCGGCCTGGTGGCCGATCTGCGCCTGACGCCCCAGGCCCTGCCCGACCTCCTGCCGCACCTCGACTTCGACAAGCTCACTGCGGCGATCGCGGTGCTCGGCGTCGACGTGCTTGGCGGCGCGCTGGTCGAGTTCCGCGCCAGCCCGGGGCGCCTGACCGTGTTCATCGACGCCGCGCTGGCCCGGGGGCGCGGCGCGGCGCCGGCCGAGGTCGAACCTGGCGGTCTCAACGACGCCCTGGTCCTGCACTCGCGGCTGGCCTTGCCGATGCATCGCGCGGTGGTCGCGGCCAACGATCCCAAGGCCCGCGAGCTCACGCTGCGCGAGCGCACGCCCTTCGAGATCTCGCAGGTCCAGGGCGTGGAGCAACTGATCGACGATCCGACCAAGCCGATCGTGACCTCGGCGCTCGGCCACGCCCAGGGCGGCGGCCGCGACCTCAAGGTCGACCTCGGATACAACGACGCGCCGGCGATCAGCCAGGGGTCGTTGCCGATCACCGCCGAGGACCGCGCGTCGAAGGACTACGACGCGATGCTCGCCGCGGTCTACGACCTGCACGTGCGCGGGGTTGGCCGGGCCCAGCTCGCCGAGCTGGCCGAGGTGTTCCTGGCGGCAAAGAATACGAAGTCGCGGCCGCGCTTCGTGACGGCGCATCCCGGGATCATCGACGCGCTCGGCATGAGCGCGGGATATCCGATGGCCAGCCGCAACCCCAAGCAGCCGTACCGGCACTTCTTCGCCGAAGAGAACCTGCTGCGCGGGCTGGGCGAGGCGTTCGCCGAGGAGCCCGACGGCGTCCCCGAGGTCGACGCCGACCGCGCGAGCTTCGACTGCACGCTCGACGGCGCGACGATCGTGGTGGAGCCGATCGACACGGTGCGCTTCTCCAAGCCACCGACCAGCACCCACGTCGCCCGCCTGGCGGCGACCCGGCCCCGCGGCACCCGGTTCGACGACGGTACCCGGGTCGACTGTCGGCTCCTGCCGAGCGCGTTCGGCGTCGACCACGGTCCCGAGCAGGTCACCGGCCAGGTCCGCGGCTACACCGTCGACGGCGTCCTGCGGGTCGAGGACGACGCGAAGAAGGTCCACGCGATCTCGCCCGAGGCCTATCAGATCGACGTCGTCGGAAAGGCGCCGAGCGCAGCGTTCGCGGCCCATACCCTCGAGGAGGTCCAGGCTGAGTTCCCGGGCACCAAGGACGTCGCCGGCAAGCTGCGCGGGCTCCTGACGCGCACGGTGGCCAAGGAGGTCACCGACATCGAGCACTACACCGTCGCCGACTACATCGCGGTCCTGACCGACGCCGGCTTCGACGCCTTCATCGTCGGCGGCGCGGTGCGCGACGTGATCAGCGGCAAGAAGGATCCGGCCGACATCGACATCGCCACCACGATGCCGGCGATCGACGCGATGACCGGCTTCGAGAGCCGCCGTCTGGCCGATCGCCAGGGCGCCGAGCGCATGCCGAAGGCCCGGGTCTTGCCGGCCCACGGCATCGCGCAGGTCGAGCACCAGGTCGAGACCGGCCTCGACGTCGTCAGCCTGCACAGCGCCGAGCACGGGGTGCAGTCGATGGACCTCGGCACCGACGCCGCGAACCGCGACTTCACGTTCAACACGCTGTTCTTCGACCCGCAGACCGAGCGGGTGATGGATCCGACCGGGCGTGGGCTACACGATCTCAAGGGCAACATCTTGCGCTGGGCCTGCGACACCCCCGAGCGCAACGAGGCCGCGATCCGCGCCAAGCTGCGGGCCGACTCGTATCAGGTCGGGCGCTGGCTCAAGTTCAAGATCAAGGGGATGGTCCCGGCCCACCCCGACGACGCGCGGATCGTCGCCGAGGAGTTCGCCGCCCACCTCGCGGCCGGGCTCACGCCCGAGGAGCGGGCCCGCATCCTCGACGGCATCGGCCGCCCCCTGGCCGAGGTCGTGGCCAAGGCCGACGAGCTGGGCGTCGCGGTCGAGCTCCTTCGCCAGCTCTCGCCGCTTGGGTGACCGACCGCGCCGCTCACCGCCCGGTGCGCAGGTACGTCACCGCGCGATCGAGCACCTCGTCCTTGCCCGCGCGCAAGCCGGCCAGGGTCGGCGCGATCCGGACGTCGGGCACGAGGCCGACCCGCTGGAGCTGGCGACCGTCGGCGTGGCGGACGTCGTGACCGCTGAACATCCAGACCACGCCACCCGGCAAGACCATCGTCGTGACGTCGCCGTTGGCGCCGGCCGACGGCGTGCCGATGAACTTCGTGCCGGCGGCGGCCGAGAAGAACAGCCCGGTGTGCTCGGCCTGACTCTGGGTCCGGTCGTCGATCAGCATCACGGTCTTGCCGGTGTAGAGCGGCTCGGTGGTGGTCGGCAGCGGCTGCAGGAACTCGAAGCGCAGGTCGGGCGGCGCGGTGGCGTCGACGAAGCGGCGCCGGAACAGCGCGCCGTGGGTCGCGCGCCGGACGTTCAGGCGCGGCGCGATCGCCCACGCGGTGCCCTGCGGGTAACCGCGCATGTCGAAGATGATCCCCTTGGTGTCGGCCAGGGCCGCGAACATCGGCCCGACCTGCGCGATCGTCAGCTCGGACAGCGAGACGTAGCCGAGGTCGGCGCCGATCCGTCGGTACGGCAGCCCGGTCGGCGGGGGCGGCGGCGTCCAGGTGGCGCTGCGGGCGATCCGCAGCTCGCGCCGCGCGCGCTTGGCGTCCTCGACCGTCAGCACCGCGTCGCCGGCCGGGCCGCCCAGCACGTAGCCCATGACGTTGCGGTAGCGCGTCGCCTCGGTCGAGGCCGAGGTGTATGGCAGGAGGCGCGCGACCCGCGCGGCCATCGCTTCACCATCGACCGCGACGACGACGTCGCCGACCGCGAGGCCGGCGGCCTGGGCGGCGGGCGCGGTCACCGCCGTCACCACGGCCTGGCCCTCGAGCCAGCGCAGCTCGACGTCGAGGGCGGCCTCGCCGCGCAGCAGCCGCGCCACGCTGGGGTGACCGGACAGGAAGGTGTGGCCGTCGGGGACGCGGGTGCCGAGCTCGAGGAGGACCGCGGCGTAGGCGTCGGCGGTGGTCGCGGCGGCGAAGCGCGGGATGAACTCGGCGAGCACCGGCTCCCAGTCGTCGATGAGCGACAGGTACGGATAGAAGCGCGCGATCACGTTCCACACCCGGTACAAGGCGAGCAAGCGCAGCTCGAGCGACGGCGCCCGTTGATCGGCGTAGGCGGCGTCGGCGACGAACCGCGGCGGCGGCAGCGGCGCCGGGCGCGCGGCGCGCGGGGCGATCGCGGTCCGCTTGGTCGCCAGCGCCAGCGCGGCCTTGAGCCCGTCGCGGCGCGCCGGCACGCGGACGTCGGCGCCGAAGGGCTCCTCGGTCCACTGGCTGAAGCGGACGGTCGCGACCCGTCCCCCCGGCAGCGCGACCTCGGCCCAGTCGCCGCGCGCGTAGCGAGCCTCGCCCTGGGCGACGACGAAGCCGTGACCGCTCTGCTGCAGCGCCCAGGGTGCGGCGTCGAGGAGGATGCGATCGTTGACCAGGAGCACCACGCGCACCGTCGGGGCGGCCGGCGTCATCGTCGGCGCGCGGCGATAGCGCACGCCGGCGACGGTCTTGGCGTACGACGTGTAGCCGCCCGAGGAGCGCCCCGGACCTTGGGGCGCGTAGCCGTCGTGGACGATCACGCGATTCGCCGGGCCGACGGTGCCGTCGGGCACGAGCAGCGGCGCCCAGGTCTCGAGCATCCACGTCACCCAGGGCGGCGGCGCGTCGGCGAAGCGCAGATCGAACACCACCGCGGTCGCCCCGGCCAGGGCCGCCGGCACCGTGGCCAGCGCGGCCTCGACCTCGCCGTCGGGGAACCCGACCAGGGCCGGCAGGTCGAACACCGTGACCGTCCCGACCCGCCGCACCAGGGGGCGCGCCGGGCTCGGCGCCGGCGTCGACGCGGCGCGCGGCGCCACGCGCGTCACCGGATCGCCGAAGGCCTGGAGCATGACGTCGACCGCCGCGGCGAAGTCGTCGTCGGAGGTCGCGGCCATGACCTTGGGGATCGCGGCGAGGAGCGGGCGGTCCCAGTCGATCGGCTGCGTGCCCATGGCCGGATGGAGGTAGCGGGCCTGCCCCCACACCCGGCCCAGCGCGACCAGGCGATCGTTCTGGACGTCGGCGGCCGCTGGACGCGCCGCCGTGAAGAGCACCAAGGCGACGATGATCAGACGAACCGCGCGACCCATGGCGGCGATGACAGCACAGCGGCGGCGCGGTTGCCGACGCGCCAACCGTGATCGATCTCGCATCGCCGCGGCGCGACCGCGTCAGTCGGCGACGAAGCCCTTCCAGCGCCGCAGGTAACCGGCGAAGTGCGGCGACACCGCGCGGGCCTCGAGCTCCGCGACGGTCAGCGGCGGCCGCCGCGGCTCCCAGCCCGGCGTCCTCGCCTCGCGCGGCCAGTCGGGGTTGACGATCGCGGCTCGGCCCAGGGCCACCAGATCGGCGCCGCGGTCGAGCACCGCCTGGGCCTCGGCCGGCGTCCACACGCCCCCGGCGGCGATGATCGCGACCGCGGGCGGCAGCGCGGCGCGGAACAGCGGGATCGCGTGCTGGTCGGGTCGCTTGGTGGTCATGCGCTCGGACCGCCACAGCGAGAGGTGCACGAAGTCCAGGCCGTCCTCGGCCATCCACGCCGCGACCTGGATCGTCTCGTCGAGATCGAGGCCGTGGGCCTGACCGAAGTCCTCGGGCGACAGGCGCACGCCGACGACGAAGCCGGGGCTCGTCGCGGCGCGGACCGCGCGCGCCACCTCGCGCAAGAGCCGGGCGCGTCCGGCCAGGTCGCCGCCCCAAGCGTCGGTGCGCAGGTTCATCGTGCGCGACAGGAACTGCGACAACAGGTAGCCGTGGGCGCCGTGGAGCTCGACGCCGCCGAACCCCGCGCGCTCGCAGCGCGCCGCAGCGCTGGCGAAGGCCGCGATCACCCGCTCGAGATCGTCGTCGGTGGCCGGCCGCGGCGCCTCGAAGTCGGGGCTGGCCTCGTGATACGTGCTGGCGCTCCACGGTCGCTGGCCGGTGACCGCCGACGGCGCCCGGGTCCCGCCGTGGAAGAGCTGCACCACGCCGAGCCCGCCGTGACCGCCGATGGCCTGGGCCAGCTCGGCCAGGCGCGGCACCTGATCGTCGCGGTCGACGCCGAGCTCGCCGGGCCAGCCCTTGCCGTCGGGCGCGACGTAGGCGGCGCAGGTCGCGACCAGCCCGAAGCCGCCGACCGCGCGGCGCGCCAGCCAGCGCAGCTCGACGTCGGCGAGGGTGCCGTCGGCGTGGCTCTGCAGGTTGGTCAGGGGCGCCAGGGCGACCCGGTTGGGGAGCGTGACTCCGTTGGCGAACCGATACGGCGACGACAGCGCGACCATGGCCCCGACTGTGGGCCCACGGCCGCGACCTGGCAACGCTGCCAGTGGCGAACCCGGCCCGGCCATCCGATACTAGGGCCACATGGCCCTCGCCGTCGGCATCGATCTCGGGACGACCAACTCGGTGGTCGCCGTCGCCACTCCGACCGGCGTCGAATTCGCGCTGGGCGCGGCCGGCGAACGGATCCACCCCTCGGTCGTGAGCTTCCCGCCCGACGGGGGCATCGCGATCGGCGTCGACGCCAAGAACCTGCGCGCCGACTACCCGACCACGACGATCTACTCGGCCAAGCGGCTGATCGGTCAGAACGTGCGCTCGCCACTGGTCCAGCTCGCGCTGACCGGCCTGCCGTTCACCGTCGAGGAAGGCGCCAACCAGCAGCCGATCGTGGTGGTCGGCGAACGCCGCCTGACCGTGCCCGAGGTCTCGGCCCACGTCCTCGGTCACCTGAAGCAGTGCGCCCAGCGCCAGCTCGGTCAGGCGGTCAGCGACGCGGTGATCACGGTGCCGGCCAACTTCACCGACGCCCAGCGCCAGGCCACCAAGGAGGCCGGGCGCCTGGCGGGCCTGAACGTCCTGCGCTTGCTCAACGAGCCGACCGCCGCCGCGCTGGCCTACGGCTTCGGCCAGCACAAGGACGAGACGGTGTGCGTCTTCGACTTCGGCGGCGGCACGTTCGACGTCAGCCTGCTGGCGGTCAAGGACGAGGTCTTCGAGGTCCTGGCCACCGACGGCGACTTCTTCCTCGGCGGCGACGACGTCGATCGCGCGATCGCCGAGTTCCTGGCGGCCGAGGTCAACCGTCAGCTCCGCCTCGATCCGCGCCGCGATCCCGGCCTGATGGCGCGCCTGACGATGGCCGCCGAGCAGATCAAGATCCACCTGTCGGAGGTCGCGGTCGCCGAGGGCACGATCGACGGCCTGACCTACGAGGGTCGCGCGCTGGCCCTGCCGTTCCGCCTGACCCGGGTCCAGCTCGAGGATCTGATCCGCGGCTACGTCGATCGCACGATCGAGCTGACCCGCAACGTCTTGACCACGGCCAACCTGCCGCCCCAGGCCATCACCGAGGTGGTGTGCGTCGGCGGCTCGACCCGCATCCCGCTGGTCCGCCGCCGCCTGGCCGAGCTGTTCGGGCGCGAGCCGGCGCTGCGCATCAACCCCGACGAGGTCGTCGCCCAGGGCGCGGCGATCCAGGCCGGCAGCCTGTCGGGCCACCTGTTCCGCGGCGGCGGCATGTCGACCCGCGACGCGGTGCCGACCGCGGCGTTGTCGCCCCTGGCCCACGGCGGCGTGCCGTGGGCGGCCGCGGCCCCGCCGGCCCGCCCGATCCTCCTCGACGTCACTCCGGCGTCCTTGCGCATCAGCACCGCCGGTGGGTTCAGCGAGGCGATCCTCGAAAAGAACCTGCCGACCCCGATCGAGCGGACCCGGGTGTTCACGACCGCCCACGATCACCAGACCCGGGTCGTGATCGAGTGCGGCCGCGGCGAGGCCCGGCGCTTCGCCGACAACGAGCCGCTCGGCACGCTCATCCTCGAGGATCTACCGCCGCGTCGGCGCGGCGAGGTCCGCATCGAGGTCACGTTCCGGGTCGACACCGACGGCATCCTGATGGTGCGGGCGCGCGACGCCGACACTGGCATCGCCCGCGAGGCCGCGCTCACGATCCTCGGCGCCCCGACCCGCGAGGCCGCCTGATGGCGTGGTCGACCGCCGAGGTCCTGCGCTGGCTCGATCAGGTCGAGCCGCGCGCCGATGGCCGCTCGCACTTCGAGTGGCTCGAGCTGGGGCCGACCGCGTCGTCAGCGGCGATCCAGGGCGCGTTCCACGCGATCGCGCGGACCCGCCACCCCGATCTGTTCCGCACCGCGCTGACCGGCGGCGACTACGATCGCCTGGTCCGCATGTACGCCCGGGTCGCGGCCGCCTACGCCGAGCTGCGCACCCCCGAGGGCGCGGCCAACTACCTGCGGCAGCGGCGCGACAGCGGCGTGCCCTTCACCGCGCCCGGGGCGGCCGAGCCACCACCCGCGCCGCCGAGCGCGCCGGCGGCGGCGGCGATCGATCCGGCCCGCGCGATGAACCCGCGGGCCCTGGGCCTGTACCGCCGCGCCGAGCGAGCGCTGGCCGCCGGCGATCGCACGACCGCGGTGCTGAACATCAAGCTGGCGATCGCGGCCGATCCCACCTCGGCGCTCCTGCGCGCGGCGCTGGCCGAGGTGACCGGCGGTTGATCGGGGGTTAGCCGCCCGGCGGGCGCGGTCCGACCAGCGACGACTGCTCATGTCAGCCGCGGCCGGCGCCGTCGGTTTGACGGTCGGCCGGCCCTGTGTATCGTGCGCGCCATGACCAAGACGACCGGCACCGCGATCACCGGCTCGGGCGTGTGGCACCCGCCGACGCTGCTCGGGAACGCCGAGCTGTGCGACGCGTTCAACGTCTGGGTCCGGCGCGAGAACGCCGCGCGGGCCGAGGCGATCGCCGCCGGGACCGCGGTCGAGCTGCGCGAGTCGACGCCGGAGTTCATCGAGAAGGCCTCGGGCATCACCCAGCGCTACGTCGTCGACAAGTCCGGCATCGTCGACCCCGATCGCATGGTCCCCAACATCCCCGATCGCCGGGACGACGAGCTGTCGTACCAGGCCGAGTTCGCGGTCCACGCCGCCAAGCGGGCGCTGGCCGAGGCCGGCCGCGACGGCAAGGACGTCGACATGGTCGTGCTAGGGGCGGCGAACCTGCAGCGCCTGTACCCGTCGATCGCGATCGAGGTGCTCGAAGCCCTCGGTGGCACCGGCTACGCGGTCGACATCGCCCTGGGCTGCTCGTCGGCGACCATGGCGATCACGATGTGCAGCGAGGCGGTCCAGCTCGGCAAGGCCAAGTGCGCGCTCGCCGTCACGCCCGAGCTGACCAGCGGCTTCATCAACTGGCGCGATCGCGACAGCCACTTCATCTTCGGCGACGCCTCGGTCGCCGTGGTGATCGAGCCGGTGGCCAACGCCAGCCCGGGCAGCTACGAGATCCTGTCGACCCGGTCGATGGCGAAGTTCTCGTCGAACATCCGCAACAACGGCGGCTACCTCAACCGCTGCGACCCCAGCCGGCAGTTCGCCGACGACAAGCTGTTCTACCAGCAGGGTCGGCGGGTGTTCAAAGACGTCGTGCCGCTGGCCGCCAAGTTCATCGGCGAGCACCTGGCCGCCGAGGGCGTCGACGCCAAGCAGATCGCCCGGTTCTGGTTGCACCAGGCCAACAAGAACATGAACGATCTGATCGCCCAGCGGCTGATCGGGCGCGAGCCGACCGCGCTCGAGGCGCCGCTCATCCTGAGCGAGCTGGCCAACACCGCGTCGGCCGGCTCGGTGATCGCGTTCTCGAAGTACCACGACGATCTGCCGGCCGGCAGCCTGGGCCTCATGGCGTCGTTTGGCGCCGGCTACTCGCTCGGCAGCGTGCTGGTGCGGCGCAGCTAGCTCACGAGCGCGAGGCGCGCTGGTCCGCGATCACAGCTTGCAGCACATGACGCCGCCGACGACGTCGCTGTGAACGACGGTCGCGCGCTCGTTGCCGCCGTCACATACCCAGCCGCCGGCCGAGTTCACCGAACAGCCGACCCCGAGGGTCCGATCGAACGGCGCGCAGCCCACGATCGACATGCCGACGGCGGTGCTGCAGCCGACGACGAAGGTCACGCCGGCGCAGGTGGGGTTGGCCGCCCAGAACCCCGGGGTCTCGGGGCACGCCGGCTCGCCGAGATCGGTGGCCTGGCACGGCCGCCAGCCCGCCGCGCACAGATCGGCCGCCGCGCAGCCGTTGGAGATCATGGTGTCGTCGCCGGCGAGCGCGCAGTTGATGCCGACGCGCGCGGTGGCGATCCCGGGCTCGGTCCACCGCCCGGCACACGCGGCGATCCGAGGCCAGGTGGCGACCTCGAGGAAGCCATCGCGCACGCCGTCGCTGCACCCGACCACGGCGTACTCGAACTGGCACTCGGCGTCGCAACCGTCGCCCGGTTCGGTGTCGCCGTCGTCACACTGCTCCCCGGCGTCGGAATCGCGGGTCCCGTCGCCGCACCGCCGGGAGCCGCCGCCGTCGTCCTCGGCCCCGCCGATCGGATCGAGCCCGAAGAGCTGGTTGCACCCGGCGACGGCGAGCGACGCGGCGAGCGACGCGGCGAGCGCGATGGTCCTCACGGCGTGGCTCCTCCCAGCACCAGGGCCAGGTTGGTCGCGGTCACCCGGTGCAGGGCCGCGGTCAGCGCCGTCGGCCGGAAGCCGTCGAAGCTCACCTCGATGCGATCGATCGGCCCGATGTGCAAGCGATCGACCGTCGCGGACAGGCCGCCGGCGTGGAGGTCCTTCAAGGTCAGGTCGAGGACGCCGATCGCGGCGGTCAAGGCCCCCGGACCGGGCGGGTGAGCCAGGCCGCCGGTCAGGTGGAGGTCGACGATGCCCGGCGCGTCATCGCCGCCGAACAGGATCGCGCCGCCGCCGACGTCGACCCGCCGCGGCGCCGCCATCGACAGCCGGATCGCGATATCGGAGATCGCCAGCGAGCGCAGGGTCCGACGGCCGTCCTTGCCGCCGTCCTTCTTCTTGCCGCCGCCCGGCATGCGGAAGTCGGCCAGGCTGCGCAGCGGCACGCGGTTGAAGGTCGCCAGCATCATCGCCGCGGGATCGAGGGCCCACGAGATGATCTCCTTGGTCGCCATGAGCGGCACGCTCCAGCCGACCAAGAACCGGCCGTCCTCGATGCCGACGTCGACGAACTGGCCCTCGAGCCACGACAGGCCGTCGTCGAGCGAGCGGTAGTCGAAGGCGCCGTCCTTGATCGCGACCCGGACCTGCTGGTCGAGGGTGCGGGTGCCGATCACCGGCAGGTCGAGGACGACCTTCAGGCGAAACGAGAGCTCGCCGTTGACCGCGTCGAGGAAGGCCAGCTTGCCCTGGCGCAGCGGCCGCGGCTCGGGCGGCACCGCCGCCGCGACCGCGTCCTCGAGGTGGAACGCGGCCAGGTCGGGGATCTTCAGGCGGACGTCGGCCAGCGAGGCGTGAGACGCCACCAGCTCGACGCCGCGCGCGGCGCCCGCCAGGACCATGCCGTGGGGCAGCTCGACCCGCGCGATCTTGACCTCGAAGCGGCCCTGCTTGTCGCGCAGGACGACGTCGCCCGCCGAGCCGGCCTCGGTCGACCACCGCACGCCGGTCAGGCTGGCGCGGAGCTGATCGAAGGCGACCTCGCGGGCGCGGTACTCGAGGAGCCCGACCTCGCCGCGCAGGCCGTCAAGCTCGGCGCGCGGGAAGTCGAGGCGGCGCCCGCCGCTGCCCAGGCTGACGCCGAACCCATCGACCCGGAGGTCGGCCTGGACCTGTTGATCGGCCACGGCGCATCCTACCGCGCGGGGCGCCGGGTTGGCGGTCGACAGCGCGCGCCGGCTTCGGCATAATCGCCGGGACCGTGGACGGGATGCTCGGCACGTACCGCATCGTCAAGAAGCTCGGGGAGGGCGGCATGGGCGCGGTCTACCTGGCCGAGCACGCGCTGCTCGGACGCCGCGCCGCGGTCAAGGTGCTGCAACCGGCGCTGTCGGCCAACCAGGACATCGTCCAGCGGTTCTTCAACGAGGCCCGGGCCGCGACCGCGATCGCCGATCCCGGCATCGTGCAGATCTTCGACTTCGGCTACCACACCGACGGCAGCGCCTACATCGTCATGGAGTTCCTCGAGGGCGAGGCCCTCGACGCGCGCCTCAAGCGCTTCGGTCGCCTGGCGCCCGAGGACGCGCTGCGGATCCTGCGCCAGGTCGCGGCATCGCTCCACGCCGCCCACGGGCGAGGCATCGTCCACCGCGATCTCAAGCCCGAGAACATCTTCCTCGTGCCCGATCGCGAGGTCGCCGGCGGCGAGCGCGCCAAGATCCTCGACTTCGGCATCGCCAAGCTGACCAACGACGCCGGCAGCAAGGTCAAGACCCAGACCGCGGCGATCATGGGCACGCCGGTGTACATGTCGCCCGAACAGTGCCGCGGCGCCGGCTACGTCGACCACCGCAGCGATCTGTACTCGCTGGGCTGCGTGCTCTACCACCTGCTGGTCGGCCGGCCGCCCTTCGACGGCGAGGGCGTCGGCGAGATCATCGCCGCCCACCTGCGCGAGCCGGCGCCGGTGCCGTCGGCGCTCGCGCCTGGCGTGCCGCCGGCGGTCGACGCGCTGGTGGCGCGGTGTCTGGCCAAGCAGCCCGAGGCGCGCTTCGCCACCGCGGCCGAGCTGGCGGAGACCTGCGCCGCGCTCTTGAGTGCGGCGCCGTCGATGGTCGGCCCGGCGCCGAACCCCGGCTACGCGGCCGCGCCCACCCCGAGCGTGCCCGCCGTGACGACGCTGTCGGGCGCCGCCGGCGCGGCCCCGACCGCGGGCGCCACCGCCCCGGCGCAGCCGAGGGGCAGCAAGCGCGGCCTGGTGATCGCCCTCGGCGCGGTCGGCGCGGTCGCGGCTGGGGTGATCGCGATCGTCGTCGCCAGCTCCGGCGGCGGCGACCGGACCGCACCGACGGCGGCGACCCAGCCGGAGACGGCCGCGGCGACGCCTGTGCCGACGCCTGTGCCGACGCCGACCGCGATCCCGCCTCCGGACCCGACCCCGACCGCGACTCCGACCGCGATCCCGACCCCGACCCCGACCGACCCGGCGGTCGCGCCGACGCCCGAGCCCCCGACCACGGTCGAGCCGCCGAAGAAAGACCCGCCCAAGAAGGATCCGCCCAAGAAGGATCCACCCAAGAAGGACGCGCCCGAGCCGGGCCCGCCCGCCGATCCCGCCGCCCTCGTCGACGCCGCCAGCGGCGCGGCCATGGCCGGCAACTACGCGGGCGCGCGCCGCGACGCCGAGGCCGCCCTCGCCGCCGGCGCGACCGGCGCCGTCAAAGCCAAGGCCGCCACCATCGCCGCGCTGGCGGCCTGCCGCCTCGACGACGAGCCCGGCGCGC
This sequence comes from Kofleriaceae bacterium, assembly GCA_018057825.1. GTDB lineage: Bacteria > Myxococcota_A > Polyangia > Haliangiales > Haliangiaceae > UBA2376. The sequence continues at coordinate 106,301 of JAGPCY010000010.1, forward strand.
GCCGGCACTACCGGTTGGTCTCCGGGGCCGCGCGGCTGTCCGTGGCCAAGGCCTGCGAGCGCGTCGGCATCCAGCTCGAGGACGCGCCCGCGCGGCCCGAGCCCACCACCGGTCCGCTGCCCGACGGCAAGCCCCCGATCAAGCCCCGCGTCCCCGGCGATCTCGACGGCGACGGCATCCCCGATCAACGGTGAAGGTCCTCATGGTTCGTCCTCGTTCGTTCCTCCTCGCCCTCGCGCTCACCGCCACCGCCGGTACCGCCGCCGCCCAGCCCGACACGCAGAAGGCCGAGGCGCTGTTCCGCGAGGGCAAGTCCCTCATGGACAAGGGCAAGTACGCCGAGGCGTGCGCGGCCTTCCAGGGCAGCTACCGCAAGGACCCCGCGACCTCGACGCTGCTCAACCTCGCCAACTGCCGCGAGAAGAACGGTCAGTTCGCCAGCGCGTGGGGCGCGTTCATCGAGGCCGAGCGCCGCACCCGCGGCAGCAACGACCCGGCGCAGCAGGCCATCAACGACCTCGCCAAGGAGCGGTTCGCCGCCCTCGAGCCGCGCCTGTCCTACCTGACCGTCAACGTGCCCGACTCCAGCCGCGTCGACGGCCTGGTCATCACCCGCGACGGCGAGCCCGTCGACGCCGCCGAGTGGAACCGCAGCCTGCCCGAGGACATCGGCAGCCACGTCATCGAGGGCAAGGCGCCCGGCTACGAGCCGTGGCGGACCACCGTCGTCATCGCCGCCGAGCGCGAGACCAAGGCCGTCACCGTCCCGGCCTGGACCCCCGTGCCCGTGAAGGTGCCCGACCCCGAGCTCGAGGTCGTCGACACCTCGCCCTTCACCGCCAAGCGCAAGCTCGCCATCGGCCTCGCCGGCCTGGGCGTCGGCGGCGTCGGCGGCGGCATCATCCTGTACTTCAACGCCAACAACCTCCAGGACAAGGCCGAGGCCGAGGTCGACGACGACGAGCAGCGCCGCCTCCACGACGACGCCAACCAGCGCCTCCTGTTCGCCCAGATCGCCGGCGGCGTCGGCGTCCTCGCGCTCGGCGCCGCCACCTACCTCTGGCTCACCGGCAAGCCCACCGTCATCGAGCGCAGCGGCACCACCGTCACCCTCACCCCCACCTTCGGCCCCTCCCACTCCGGCCTCTCCGTCGTCGGCGCGTTCTGATCGCCCCCGGGCCCCTTCGCGCCGCCCGCGCCTTGACTGCCCGCGCCGCCGCGATACATTCCTCGCACCGCTGCGGGATTAACTCAGTGGTAGAGTGTCAGCTTCCCAAGCTGAACGTCGTGGGTTCGAATCCCATATCCCGCTCGACGACGCATCCCCGCCGGCCGGTTGAGCCCTCTCAGCCGGCCGCTGTTCGTTTCGGCCCTCGTTCACACCCGCGTTCACACCTTCGCCCGCGTGAACGGTCGCGGGCCCGCTGCCCTGGTGTGAACGCAGTACCGCGAGCGCCCCCCCAAATTGGGGCGGACGCTGGAGTAGCCTCGCTCGACGGTGGCGACCTGGGCGCCCCGCGTGGTCGCTAGCCGCGCCCCTTGGCTGCAGCGCGGTACGCGCCGCGTTGCCACCGCGAGAATGTCTCCGCGACGCCGAGGTCGTTGGCCGCCTTGGCATACCTGCGCCCGCGTACGTGATCACCGAGCATGAGGGCGCAGTGCGCCGCTTGATTCAGCGCGTTCGGGTAGGACGCGTACGCGTCGTCCGTTAAGACGTCCTCGAATAGCGCGAGACCACCCTTGAACTCGCCGCACCGCCAGCGGGCGGTCGCCAGGTTGAACTTCAAGTGCGAAGTCGGCCCCGGCGCTTCAGCGTAGACGACCTCGAGGTGTGCCCGCGCCTCCTCGTACCGCTCCGCGTTGATGAGGATGATGCCGATCTCGACCTTGGGCAGCTCCCACTCTGGCCTGAGTGCCGCCGCGATCCGACATTCCTCAAGGCCACCCTCGATGTCGCCGGCCTGCCAGAGCGCGGCACCCAGCTCGAAGTGCGCCGTCTCGTGCGCCGGCATGAGCTCCACGGCCCGTCGGAGGTGTTCCACGGCGATGTCCGGGCGCCCATGCGACATCGCAGCCGATGCCTGCGTGCGCCGATTCTCGGCCGACACCTCGGGCGGCCCCTTGAGCCGCATGACCTGCCAGCCGGCGTACTTGCCGGGAGGGGAGAGCTCTGGCGTCGGCGCGCCGAGGATATGCATGGCCACCATCTCGCGGACGGAAGGGTCGCAGAACATCTCGCGGAGCCGGGGATCGTTCAGGGTCGCCCGGAGCGACTCGGGCAGGTCCTCCGGCCGCGGCACGTTCGCGATCGACTGACCGAGCCCCGCGGCGAGCCAAAGGCGGTCCGCCCACCTGGGGCCGGCGACGAGGTCCGACTGCCAGGAGGCGGGTGCCTGGTAGCGGAGGTCGTTGAGCAAGGGGATCGAGATGACGTGGGAGGAACCCCACATCACAAGGCCGGTCAGGATACGCGGCGAGGCACCTTCCTCGAACTTCTCCTTCTGGGACCTGATGAGCTCAGCGACACGGCTGGCCAAAGCCCAGAATCCTTGCCAGAGATCGACGACCTTGCCCTTGAACCACGGAGTGTCTTCAAGGTCCTGGAGGATGTCAGCGAGCGCCAAGTTGCGCCGAAGGAGGTGCCACATGAACATTGCGCCCCACTCCGGCATTGTCGTCGCCTCGGCCACGACTTGAGCGAGGAGCCCAAGGTTCGCGTCGCTTGGCCGAGCGCCCTTCCGCCAGTCGTCGATGGCGGTCCGCTCGATGCCAATCTTCTTTGCGAGTTCGGGTGCCGTGTAGCCCGTCTTCTCAACGGAGAAGTCCATGACCGTGGCGACCATCGGGATCCCCGGCGGCTTGTCCTTCGGCGCGCCGGGGTGATCCGTGAGCACGAGCCAGGCACCGCCGCGCAAGGCGAGATCGATGACGACGAGGTGGGCGGCCGTCATTAAGACGGGGCCGAGAGCTGCGCCGCGGAGCGCCCCACCACGAACGCGCACACACGCGCGGTCCCACCGCTCGCGGAGGTTGCCGATCGCGAAGTCGACGAGCATCTCTGGCGTAGGGAACCCGAGCGTCGTCGGCCAACCGGCCGTTTCGAGGTAGCCATGCCGGGTCAAGACCGAGGCGAGCGCCGAAAGCACGAGGTCGACGACCTCCTGCGGCTTCGTCTCGCCGGAAAGGAACCGCTGGTGGTTCCGCTCGCGCAGGATGTCCGCATCGGGCGCGTCGGGCAGCCCGAGTCGGCTGACGACCCGGCCGAGGAACTCGGCCGCGTTGGGCAAGGACGCGGCCACACGGCTCGGTCCCTTTGGATTTCGCTTTCTCGCCACGCTCGTGATCTCCTTGCTCGGCCTCGAGCTCAAGAGGGAGGTAAGACGCCAGGGGCGGGCGGCCCATTCCGCCCGCCCCTGACGCCAGCGCCAACCGGACTCAGCCCGGCTTCTGACCTCCCTCCTGGACCGGCGGGGTGGTCGCCGCGTTGTCGGGTCGGCCCGGCTCGCCCCGCGAGCGCCAGTAGGCGTCGTTCTCGGGGTTGAGCTGACGCGAGCGGTTGTCGTTCGAGGGCTTGTCGTTGCTCTTCGTTCCGGCCATGTCTTGCCCCTCCTTGGGGTACCAAGACGATGGGGTCGGTGGAACGTCATGTCGAAGAGCGTCCAAACGACAGAACTCGCAACTGCGCGGCATGACACAGACATCTCCGCTCGCCACACGTTGCATGGGTAGCATCACCCCATCTGTGTCCACCGGCTTGGGGCATCTGGTGCACGGGCAGCCCCACCGGAGGCCCGCGTTCACACCCTGGTTCGCATCTTCACCGCGTCGACCGGGGACGCCCTAAGACACGTGGAAACGTGTATCCCGCCGGAACGACACGGAAGTCGGCGTGCTACTTGGCGTCCGGATTGTTTCCCAAGCTGAACGTCGTGGGTTCGAATCCCAAATCCCGCTCGACGATTTAGTCGATAGTCGATCGCATGGCCTGGTGGTCGTACGCGCTCGTCTCCGCGCTCGCCGCATCGGCGACCGCGATCCTCGCGAAGGTCGGTGTGAAGGACGTGCCGTCGAACGTGGCGACGGCTATCCGCACCGTCGTGGTGCTCGTCTTCGCGTGGGGCATCGTCTTCGCCACCCAAGACCACCACTCGCTTCGCGGCCTGAATCGTCGCTCCGTAGTCTTCCTCGTGCTCTCCGGCGTGGCGACTGGCGTTTCGTGGCTCGCGTACTTCAAAGCCCTCGAGATGGCGCCAGCGTCACGCGTCGCCCCGATCGACAAGGTGAGCCTCGCCTTCACGATCCTGTTTGCGGCGTTACTGCTCGGTGAGCACATCTCCTGGAAGGTTGGCCTCGGCACCGCGTTGATGATCGCGGGCGCGCTGCTCACCGTGCTCAAGTAGAGGGTCGCCGCATGGGCAGCCGGCGCCGACGCCGTGAGCGTCGGTGCGGTCGGCCCGCACCCATGGCAGCCCCGCGTCGAATCGAGGTACGCTCGCCAGCTCACGCGCCGCGGGGGACGGACCGATCGGCGCTGCGCACGATCCAGGAGGACCATGGCTCGTCGGCCTTGCCGGCGCCGGGTGGCGGCCAGGGGTCCTTGACGTCGCCGCCGACCTCGACGGTGGTGGCGGTCCAGGAGCGGGTGGTCTTCACGTCCGGCCGAGGCTCGGGCGGCGCGGCGTGGTCGCGCAGCTCTCGGTAGGTCGTGAACGTGATCGGCTGATCGGCGGTGAGCGCGAGCGGCGCCGCAGGTGCGTCGCTCGCAGCGTCGATGCGCAGTAGATAGGTTCCAGGCTGGAGCGAGGTGACCCAGGCCCCGTCCTTGGGCTCGACCGTGTAGGTGAGCTGCGGGCCGACCACGGCGAGGACCGGGGCGCCGGGCAGCGCGCCCTTGATGGTGACCGCGACCTGGCGCCCGGTGTGGACGACGACGAGCAGACGCGGGCTGACCATGGGGGCTCCTGAACCTGGCCGCGAGGTGCGGCTCGATCCGGAGACGTCGGCAGGGGCCGGAACCGAACCGGCCCAGGGATCGGCCCGCGGCGTTCGTTGGCGCGCGGTCGTGGCGTCTCGATCGAGCGCGACCGCGCGGCGATCGATCGGTGGCCTGGGCCCCATCGGCGTAACCGGCTGGCGGTTGGCGCGTAGAGTTGGAAGATGAAGAGGCTCCAGAGGCTCGTCGGGTTCGCGTTCTTGTTGTCGGCGTGTGGCGGCGCGGCGGCGCCGATGGATCGGCAGGGGGCGGCGATGATGTCGGCGAAGGGCATGGCCGCGGATCCGGCGGCGATGTTTGGGCCCCTCGAGGTCGGCGCCGATTGGGCGAGCTACGTGAAGTTCAACACGTCGCCGGTGGTGTCGGAGACCCACGGCGGACGCCTGGTCGACACCTACGTGAACGCGGTGGGGGCGGCGGCCTACCTCGACGAGGAGGCCGAGCTCCCGGTGGGCGCGGTGATCGTGAAGACCTCGACGGAGCGCGATGGCGCACCCGGGCCGATCTTCGTGATGGAGAAGCGCGCGCCGGGCTTCGATCCCGAGCACGGCGACTGGGCCTACGCGATCCACTGGGCGGCGCCGCCGCCGGCGTGGGCGAAGAAGCTCGGTGGGCCGATCTACTGGCGCTCGCCGTCGCCGCGGGTCGGCTACTGCGTCGAGTGCCACGACAACTACGACCGCAACCTGGGCGGCGTGCCGAGCGATCAGCGGATCACGGCGCTGCCGGAGTAGGCGGGGGCGCGGCGGGGCGGCAGGCGGCGTCGCCCCAGACGGTGAAGGCGGCCCAGACGTCGGCGGACAGGGTGGCGTCGGCGAGGAGCGCGCGCTGGGCGGCGGCCAGGCGCTCGACGGGGCCGAGGGTCGCGGGCTGGGCGTAGTAGGCGGCCACGACCTGCGCCGCGCCGCGATCGGGCACGGTCCGCAAGGTGGCGACGACGTGCTCGGAGCCGGCGGCCAGGAAGGCCGACGGGAACCCGTCCCACGCCTCGGCGTCGAGGGCGGCCGAGGTCGCGCACCCGGTCAAGATCGCCACCCGCGGGCCGACCCCGTGGGCCAGGACGTCGCTCGCGGTGACCACGCCGTCGGCCAGGGTCAACGTCGCGCCGGCCCGGGTCACCCGCCCGTGGACCGCGGCGTGGAGCGTCGCCGCCGCGCCGGCCTCGAGCACCCGCGCCCGCGTCGCCGCCGCCCCGATGTGCACCGCGGCGCCCGGGCCCGCGACCTGCCGGACCTCGGCGGCGGCCGCCGGCAGATCGCCCTCGGCGTCGCCGACGAAGATCTCGGCCTCGCTCCACGACCGGGCTCGACAGCCCAGGGCCGCCAGCCCGGGCAGCCGCGCGATCGCCCGCGTCTCGACCACGCGCCGCCCGTCGACGACCAGCGCCGCGAACGGCACGTCGGCCAGCGGTCCACCGGCCACCACGTACAGCGGATCGCGGCGCGCCGCGACGTCGGTCGGCAGGAGTGCGGCCGCCGCCCGCGCCGCCACGGCGCGATCGTCGGGCGCCGCCCGGAACGCGGTGATCGCGGCCTGATCCTCGGCCGTCAGCGCCACCACCGCCACCGCCCCGCCGCTCACGTCGAGGCGCCAGGTCGACGTGCCTCGCGTCACGAACACCACCGCCTGACGATCGCCGAGGCGCGCGCGGAGGGCGTCGGCGGTCAGCGGCTCCACCGTCGGCGCCTGGCGCCGCAGCTCGGCGTTGCGCAGGGCCTCGGCCCGACCGCCGCCGTCGTCGACGATCTGATCGAGCCAGGTCCGCGCGTGCAGCGACTCGCTCAGGACCAGCGCGTCCATGCCGCGGCCCTGGCTCGCCACCAGCGCCAGGAGCTCGATGTATGGCGTCGCGCCGCGGGCCAGGACCCAGGGCCGCAGCTCGGGACGGTTCGTGCGCTTCACGCGTTCGTCTTCAGCGATCGCGATGGCCTCGCGATAGAAGTGCTCGGCCTCATCGAGCGCGCCGATCTTGGCGGCCCCCCGCGCCGCCGCGACAGCGAACTCGGTGCGGTACTCGATCTCTCGCTCTTCGATCTTGGCGCCGGCGGCCAACGCCTTGGCGGCGGTCAGGTCACCGCGCGCGGCGAGAACGTGGGCGCGTACCACATCGAACTGCAGCGCGTAAATTGGCGCCGAGGGTTCGAGATCGAGGATCGCTTCGTCCAGTCTCTCCAACTCCACCAGTACTGCGGCTCGATTGACCGGTATCGCGTACGAAATTGATCGCCGGGTTTGGTCATCGGTGTCCGAATTCCGGATCAAGTCCTCGGCGGCCGCGTAGTACCGTAGGCTGGCAACCTTGTCGGTCTTGTCCGGCAGGTCACTCAAGAGCCGCCCATGCTTTAGGTACGTGAAGGCGAGCCCGACCGGATCGCCGACCGCGTGTTCCGCCGCACGGACGAAGGCCTCGCGCGCATCGTCGGCCAGCCCCGCTCCGGAGTATGCCTCGGCCAGCGCGGTCTCAGCTGCGTTGACCGCGCGTGGATCGCCGACACGCTTGGCCTCCTCGACTGCCGCCTCCGCCAGCGCCAGGGAGTCTTCGAGTGACGCCTCCTCGTCGCGCGATAGCATCGCCAGGCTCCGACCCGACAGCTCGTACCGCCCCGCGAACCGGTACAGCGCCAGCGCGCCATGCATGAAGATCCGCCCACGCGGGAATCGTTGCGGCGCCCCCGACGACAGATGTAGGTACCCGGCCAAGTACGCCGCATCGGCGGTCACGTTCGTGCCCACGAGCCCCTCCGCCACCTTCGCCAGCACCTCGCGCCGCTCGGCGTAGTCCTCGTGCCACGACCGCGCGAGCCGCCCCGCCGGCAGGGCCCCGCACTGCGCCATCGTCGCCACCAGCTCCCGCGTCCGCAGCAGATCGCGGCACCAGCGCCCGCGAGCGCCGGGCACGGCGCACTCGGCCAGGACCAGCGCAGCGATGGCCAGAGCGGCTGGCCTCATCGAACTCGTTGCTACCACGGCGTCCGCGGCGACGACCACCCGACCACCTCACCCCATTAGGGTGAGATCGGGGCCGCAGACGAAAGTGGGCATCCGCGTGTTCGATCCTGCGGCCTGGTGACGTCTATCGAAGCGAGGCCATGATCACGTCGAAACTGCTCCACCGCGGGTGCGTGGGCGCCCCGAGGGCGACTAGCATCGCCGCGTGGAGGAAGTCCATCTCCGCGATCAGCTCCGCGCCTGGAATCCCGCGGCGTTCCGCGCGTTGTGCGACCAGCACGGCCCCGCGATGTACTCCGCGTGTCTACGCGTCCTGGGAGATCGCGCGGCGGCCGATGACGCGCTGCAAGAGGCCTTCGTCCTGGCCTACCGACGGCGGGACCAGGTCGCCGACGCCGCGTCGATCCGCGCCTACCTGCTGGGCATCAGCCGCCACGTCGCCCTCGACGTGGTCCGCAAGCAGCGACGTCGCGACGCCCTCCACGAGGCCAACCGCGACGACCTCGCGCCGCCTTCGCCGGGCGAGGACGAGGTGGATGTGGCGCGGCTCGACGCCCTGCGCGAGTGCCTGGAGGCGGTGCCAGCGGCGACCCGGACCGCGGTGGAGCTGCACTTCTGGCAGGGCCGGCCGTGGGCCGAGATCGCCGACGCCACCGGCGTCGCGATCGACACTGTGCGCATGCGCGTCAAGCGCGCGTTGACCAGCCTGCTCGACTGCCTGCGAGGGAAAGGGGTGACGGCGTGACCGACCAGACCGAACGCGACGACCTGCTCGACGATGCCCAGCGCGATGAGCTCCTCGACGGGCTCCTCGACGGCGTCCCGGCTCCCGACCCGGTCGCGGCGACGCGCCGCGCGCCCTACGACGCGCTGGCCGCGGACCTGCGGGCCCTGGCCCCACCGCCCGCGGGGTGGCAGGCGCGCGTCGAGGCCCGGGTGGCGGCGGAGCGCGCGGCCGCGCGACGGCGACGACGCACCTGGGCGGCGATCGGAGGAGGGGTGGCCCTGGCCGCGGCGGCCGTGGTCGGGGTGCTCGTGACCCGCGACCCACCGTCGCCCGACCGCCGCGCCGCGGTGGCGATCGCGACCGTGGCTCCCGACGGAGCGCCACGGCGCGGGACCGCCGCAGTCGGCGACACCCTGCGCGTGACCGCGACCGCCGGCGCGGGCGTCGAGCTGCGGATCTACCGCGGCGGCCAGGTGGTGCTCCGGTGCCCCGGCGATCCCGGCTGCGCCGTGACCGAGGGCTCCTTCGAGGCCGGGGTGCGCCTGGACGTGCCGGGCCTGTACCGGGTGGTGCGGCTCACCGGCCGTGGGCCGATCCCGCCGCCGGCCAGCGGGCCCGACGCTAGCCTCGATCTCGATCTCCTGACCCTTCGGGAGGCCGGGGTGGCGATCGAGCTCGAGCCGGCGATCGAGGTCTCGCCCTAGATCAGGGCGAGGCGACCCGGGCCTGAGGGCTTCGGCCTCAGGGCTTCGGCACGTCGGCGTCGTGCTCGCGGATCGCGCGGCCGAGCCAGGGCTCCGGGGCGCTGCCCGACCCCGGGGGCGGCCACGGATTCTCGGCGAACCCGGCCACCACCGCGCTCGTCGCGCTCCACGTCCGCGTGATCGCCACGTCGCTCACCGGCGGATCCTCGCCGTGGCGCGCGAACACCACCGGCGCGCTGGCGCTGACCGACAGCATCGTCGCGGTCGCCGTCTCCGCGGCGTCGAGCCGCAGCACGTAGGCGCCGGGCGTCAGCGCCACCTGCCAGCGCCCGGCGCCAGCGTCGTACTCGAGCAGATCGGGTTCGCCCTGCTCCTTCCACACCTGCAGCTTGGGGTTGGTCGAGATGCTCCCGGTGATCGTGATGGTCACCGGCTCGGCGCTGGTCACGCCGAGCAACAACCGAGGAATCGTAGACATGACGCACTCCTTCTCCACCGCGGCGCCGACCTCGCCCGACGCGTCACCATCGACGCACCGAACACCGGGCGGTCCCCGCGGTCCAAAGCAAGAAACGTTGCCCGGCCTCAGTCCTCGAGGCCGGCGAGATCGATCGGCTCGTCGTCGACGACGGGGCGCAAGTACTCGACCGGCGTCGTCGCCATCGCGTAGACCCGCGCGGGCAGATGCTCGAGCGACAGGCGCGACGACAGCGACGTGGTCTGCGCGCTGTAGGTCAGCACCCGCAGGGCGCCGCCCGGGACCGGCTGGCCGTCGCCGTCGCACAGGGTCCACCGCGTCTGCGGACTGACGCGGTCCGCGAGGCCGATGACGGCGGTGACTCGACAGCCGACCCCGTCGGCGTCGGCCTCGCGATGCGACAGCTCGCCGATGACCTTGTGCGGCTGACCCGGTCGACCGCGGTGACCGCTCGGTCCGTCGAGGAAGTCGAAGGGCGAGCGGGTCGCACCGCCGACCACGCGGAGGGTCTCGGGACCGACCACGCCGTCGACCGCGAGCCCGGCGGCGGCCTGGCGCTTGGCGACGTCGATCGCGAAGGCCTCGGAGTCGACGGCCGAGGCGCTGTAGGTCTTCGGGTCGAAGCCCAGGCGTCGCTCCTGCTTGGGGTTCTTGCGCTGAGCCCGCCGGATCAAACGATCGGTGAGGGTGCGCTTGCCGCCGGCGGCGCCGGGCGGCGCGGCGCGGTCGGGCGGCGCGCCGGTGTGGTCGTCGCGGTCGCGGCTCACGGGATCCTCCGCTGTGCTTGGCGATTCATGCCCGCGGTATCGGCACGCCCTCCGCCGCGGTTGCGTGGCGGTCGAAGAAAAATGCGGCCGATCGACCGCAACCGTTGCCGTCCGCCGCAAGCCCAGCGCAACGGATGCGGATCGCACCTGCCCCTACCGCGGCCAAATGTCACGGATCCTCAACACTTGCGCCCGGGCATAGGCGATGCACTACGTGGAACCAGGAGGCACCTCATGCAGATCGCCGAAGGCCAACAAGTCGTCGTCGGATACGACTTCTCCCCCACCGCGGACATCGCGCTCAACGCCGCGCTCGACCTGGCCGCCCGCGCCCCGAGCCACGTGCTCCATGTCGTGGTCGCGGTCGACAGCGCCCACCCGGTGCCCGACCTGCCGACCACCAAGGTCGACTTCGACTACACCGAGAAGGTCCACGCCCACCTCACCACGCGGCTGACCGACATCTTCAACGCCAAGGCCGCGGGCAAGGAGATCCACTTCTTCGTCCACGTCCGGATCGGCCCGCCGGCGCGCGAGATCCTCGACACCGCCGCGATGATCGGCGCCGACCTGATCTTCGTCGGGTCCCACGGCTGGCGCGGCCTCGACCGCGTCCTGTTCGGCTCGGTGTCCGAGGCGATCGTGCGCGGCGCGGGTTGCCCGGTGATGGTGGTGCGGCCCAAGACCTACGCCAAGGCCGACCTGGTCGACGTCGTCGACGCCAAGCCGGCCGAGCACCACGGCTACACCCGCCCGCACCGCTACTCGTACAGCGACTCGCGGGTGATCACCCGGCCGACCGACTGGCCGCTCGGCTGAGCCGCGCGCTAGGCGCAGCGACCGATCACAGCGGGCGGCGGCCGATCACGATCTGCTCGAGGTCGAGGCCACCGGCGAACAGGTACGAGACGGCCTCGGACCAACCGGTGACCTCGACGCCACACGACCCGGGGCAGTCGATGCGGTGGGGACCGGCGGCGACCACGACGCGGCCGGCCTTCCACTCGCCGGAGCCGAAGGCGGTGAGCTGGCCGGTGACGTCGTTGCCGTCGACCTGGACGGTGCCCGACGACGGCGTGACGATCGAGATGATGTTCTCCATGTACTGCTCGGGGACCAGCACGGTGTAGGTCGAGCGGTACTGCTCGGTCGGCACCGCGAAGGCGATGGCCGGGTCGCCGACATCGGACTCGCCCGACGGGATGTTCGACAGGAGGTAGTGGGCGACCGCGATCGGCTCGTTGGACGACACCTGGACGTCGCCATTGATGAAGACGTCGCAGAAGCCACCCGCGGCCAGGGGCGCAGCGCAGCCGCTCTGCGGCGGGTTAAAGGTGACGGTGGTGCCCGGACGCTGAGCGATCACCCGGACCATGTCGGGCACCGCGTGGACGCGCTGCTTGGACCGCGCGACGACGTAGACCTTGCCCCAGGTGCTGTTGGGGAAGAGCTGATCCTCGAGGTGATCGGCGCAGCACGGCGACTGCACCTGGTTGGTCAGGTTGGTCGCCTCGTGGCCGGCGAACGCGCCGCACGCCTGGCTACAGGTGATCGCGGTGCCGGTCAGATCGCCGCCGGCGACGGCCTCGAGGGTCAAGGTCTGGAACTGGTTGAGCGTGAAGCTCATCATCGCGCCGGCGGCGATCGCCGCCGTGCCGTTGCCGGCGCGCACGCCTGCGGTCGGCCGGACCATGACGGTCGTGGTGCCGGCGCCCGAGGCGACGACCGTGACGTAGCCGTTGTAGTCGTTGGTGTTGGGCCGGCGGGTCAGGGTCTTGTAGGTCACGCCGGTGTAGTCGAGATCGTAGGCGTGGGCCGGGATGAGGAGCGAGGCGTCGTTCGAGAACACGCCGACGTTGTTGAGCGGGTTGAACTGGTAGGCGACGATCGGCGCGGTCGACGTGAGCTTGTAGGCCTTGCGCTCGATGCCCGAGTGATCGAGGGACTGATCGGGGATGCCGAGCTGCTGCGGGAACAGGGCCTTCACCGCGCCCGGCGCGACGGTGTCGGTGGCGGTCTGGCCGCCGGCGCCGGTGAGCGTGACCATGACCGGCGAGCTCTGCGGGTTCGACACGACGACCGCGAACGGCGAGCCCTGGGCGTTCAAGATGCACGCGTCGGCCATCTGGCAGGTGGTGCCGGGCGAGGCCGAGCAGTCGTTGTTGTAGTCGCACTGACCGGCCAGGCCGGTGAGGCCACCGGTGCAGGCCATGAGGCGCGCCGGGGTGCCGCTCGGGCACAGCCCGGGGAGGAGCGGCGCCTGGACCTCGACGGCGTTGTCGAGATCGACCGGCCAGTACTCGCAGCCGAGGTAGCTGCGGCTGGCGACCGCGTCGTCACACGAGGTCGCGCTCGAGGTCGTGCACACCCCGGCCGAGCAGCTCTCGGGGCAGACCTGGACCACCGGGCCGACCATGCCGCCGGGCAGACACGAGTGGACCTCGTTGCCGACGCACAGGTTGATGCCGGGGTTGCAGTTGGTCGGAGCGTCGACCCGGGCGTCGGGGCCGGTGTCGTCGTCGTCGTCTCCGGACACCGAAGGTCCACACGCGACGAGCGCGAGCGACAGGAACATGAATGGCAGGTGCGGGCGCATCGGTCCTCCTCGGGGCGCACCCTACACGCGGGGCGCGCGGCCGCGGGGACGATCCGCCGCGTGACAGCCCATGTACGGATCGGCGACCGGACGATAGCTGGCACGCGGTGACAGCGCTGCGACCTGGCGATCGCAGCGCGTGGTCTGACCGCGAGGTCGGGTACGATCCGCCGAGCATGCTGCACAAGGTCGCGTTTACCCTGCTCACCGTCGAGGATCCCGTCCGGGCCCGGGGCTTCTACGAGGACCTGCTCGGCCTGCGCCGCGGGCTGGCGTCACCGGACGGGACCTGGACGGAGTACGACCTGCCGGGCGGCGGCTGCCTGGCGCTGTTCCGCCACCCGGATCCGAAGGTCGCGCACGCGCCGGGGACGGCGGCGGTCGCCCTCGAGGTCGATGACCTCGACGCGGTCAACGCCCAGCTCGCGGCAGCCGGCGTGCGCTACCAGGGCGAGGTCGTGCGTGGGCCGCGCTGCCGGATGTCGAACATCCTCGACAGCGAGGGCAACCGGCTGATCCTGCACCAGCGCGACCCGGTCGGCGGGCGGACGCCCCCGTGACGGGGCGGTGGCGGCTTCGGCCACAACGTGGCGCGATCCGACAGCGGCCGGCGCCCGCCGGCGGGCTTAGCCGCTGTGACCTCGAGGACTTGGCCGGGCACGCGGGATGCTTGACCATGGCCTGATGGCTCGCGCTCGACTCGGTGTCGCTCCCCTCGCTTCGGGTTCTGTCGCGCGGGGGCCCTGCGCGGGTTGGGCCCTGCTCGCCCTCGCGCTGGTGGCGGCCAGCGCGTGTGGCGGCGGCGACGATCCGGCCGTGGCCGACGCCGCGGTCGACGCGGTGACCGATGCCCCGGCCGACGCCGGGGTCGATCTGTCGGCGGCGCTGTTCCCGCGCGATCGCCTGCTCGACGTGCGGATCACGATGGCGCCGGGCGACTGGGACACGCTGCGCAACCAGGAGCCGGGCCCGCCCGAGGCGACCTGCGCCAGCCAGCCCGGGATCGAGTCGTACACGTACTTCCGCGCCAGCATCACGATCGACGGCGTCACCGTCAGCGACGTCGGCGTCCGCAAGAAGGGCAACCTCGGCTCGCTGTCGACCACCCGCCCCGGGCTCAAGATCAAGGCCTCCGAGTACATCGCCGGCCAGCGGATCGCCGGGCAGAAGCAGCTCACGCTCAACAACAACCGCCAGGACGAGACCCTGGTGAGCCAGTGCCTCGGCTACGAGCTGTTCCGCGCCGCCGGGCTGCCGGCGCCGCGCTGCGCGTTCGCGCGGGTCTGGGTCAACGGCACCGACCTCGGGGTCTACAGCCACGTCGAGACCATCCGCGATCAGTTCCTGGCCCGGCACTTCGCCGACGACACTGGCCGGCTCTACGAGTCGGGCGGCGACTTCGCGCGCGGCATGACCGGCGGCTTTCAGCCCAAGACCGACGAGACGATGCCCGACTGCTCGGACCTCGATCGCGTCGTCCTGGCGCTGAGCGCCCCCGACGACGAGCTGGTGGCGCGCCTCGGCGCGGTGGTCGACCTCGGCCAGTTCATGCGCTACTGGGCGATGGAGGTCGTGACCGGGCACTGGGACGGCTACGCCAACAACCGCAACAACTACTACTTCTATCACGACCCGACCTCGGACCGGATGCACTTCATCCCGTGGGGCATCGACGCGCTGTTCACCGAGCGCCAGCGCACCACCCGACCGCAGTCGGTCTACGCGTGTGGGGCGATGACCTGGCGGCTGTACGACGCCGCGCCGACGCGGGCGCTCTACCTCGCGGCGCTGCGCGACGTCCTCGCCACGGTGTGGGACGAGGCGGCGATCGTCGCCGAGGTCGATCGCCTCCAGGCCCTGCTCGCGCCGGTGGTCGACCCGACCGGGGCGGCGGACTACGCCGAGCGGCTCGACGCGACCCGGGCGTTCGTGCGCGGGCGGGCCGCAGTGCTCGAGGCCGAGCTGGCGCGCGGCGAGCCGGTGTGGCCCTACGCCTCCGACCAGTCGTGCCTGATCCGGATCGGCACGATCGACGCGACGTTCTCGACGACCTGGGGCACGCTCGGGCAGTTCGGCGTCGGCAGCGCGACCATGCGCGGGGTGATCGGCGGCGTCGACGCGACGACGTCGACCGGCTTCGCGTCGGCCGGGCTCGACGACCAGGGCGCCGCGGCGATGCAGGTGCTCGGCCAGCTCCCCGACGGTCGCTTCGCGGTGATCTTCCTCGGCGTCAACGACCCGACGCGAGTCCGCCCCGGCGCGCTGCCGATCGATCTACGCAACCAGTTCGCGGCGCTCACGTTCTACGATCCGGTGACGATGACCGCGACCGGCGGCGGGCTGATCCTGCCGGGCACGTTGACCTTCACGCGGGCCGCGACCACCGCCGGCGCGCCGGTGGTCGGGACGTTGACCGGGACGGTGATCGAGCTGTAGCGATCAGCGCGGCGTCGGGATGAGGGCGGCGGTGGCGCCGGCGGCCATCGCCAGGATCGCGCCCGCGCCGGCGCAGATCGCGATCGGGGCGCCGAGGGCGAGGCCGAGGAGCGCGCCGACGCCGAAGCCGGGGATCACGGCGTGGCGAGCGCCCTCGAAGGCGCGACGCGCGAGGCCGGGGCCGGCCCGGCGACCGAGGGCCACCATCACTTGCCCCAGGTGTCGTAGACGCCCTTGGCCAGGCCGCCGGCGTAGCCGAGGGCACCGCCGAAGGCCGCGCCGATGCCAGCGCCCGCCGTGCCGCCGGCGGCCCACCCCGGGACGCTGCCGAGGCCGGGCACCGCGACCGCGCCGGCGCCGGCGCCGACGACGGCCCCGACGCCGGTGCCGATGGTGCCGCCGGTGGCCGCGCCGTACTCGGCGCCGGTCTTGGCGGTGGCGAAGGCCTGACCCCAGTCGACGCCGCCGTTGACGGCGTCGAGGTCGGCGAGGTCGATCGAGGCGAAGGCGGGCGCGGCGGCGGTGGTCATGGGAGGTCTCCTGGGAAGCGGTTGGTGAAGCGTTGTGAGGACGCTGACCGCTATTGCGCGCGGCGTGCCACCGTCGGCGCGACGGGTTCTCGCGGGTTGCGGCCGGGGGTGGGGGCCGCGCTGTGATCCTCGGTCGACGATCGCGGGGCGCGAGGCTCCGCAGGCCCGCGCCTGCAGGCGGCTGCCCCCAACCGCGGGCTCAGAACCCGCGGCCGACCGCGACGCCGACCTGTGCGACCGCGCCGCGGACCGGGACGTCGCCGCTGGCGCTGGCGTGGAGCGACAGCTCGGGCACCGCGACCCACGCGCCGGCGAACCGCCAGGCGGCGTTGGCGAAGCCGCCGACGAGCACGCCGTGGGACCAGCCGCCGCCGGCCGGCACGAAGACGCCGCCGGTCACCACCGGCCCAACGGTGAAGGCCCAGCGCGCCCTGGTCGCGCGGGTCGCCAGGCCGGTCAGGCGCAGGTGGCCGAAGACCGCGTCGGTCTGACCCGGGCCGACCCGGGTGCGCTCGCCGCCGACGGCGGCGGCCACCGCCCATTGCCAACGTCCCGTCGCCAGCCGATGCAGGACGCCGACCTCGAGGCCGGGCACGGTGAGCTTGACGGTGGCGTCGGTGTCGGCGCCCAGGCCGCGGCGGACCGCGACCTCGACGTGGGCGGCCGGCGTGCGGGTGTCCTGCTCTCGATCGCGGAAGGTGCCGACGTCGACCGCGACGTCGGCGTGCCAGCGCCCGGCCGGCAGCGGCGCGGCGGTGCGGTAGGTCGTGAGCGAGCCGCAGCCAGCCACGGCGAGGGCGCCGAGGAGGACCGTCGACGCGAGGTGCTCACGGCCCACGGTGAGCCTCGAAGAAGTCGAGGATCGCGCCGCTGTCGAGGTCGCGTCCGACGCGCCCGACCCGGTCCTCGCCGAGGTACGGCCAGCCGCTGGGCCAGGTATGGCCGCCGCCGTCCTGGCGGTAGAGCTCGGTCGCCTGCGCGCAGCCGTCCCAGACCCGATGCACCACGGTGACGCCGTCGGTGGGATCGCGATCCGGCACCGGCGCGTCGACGAAGGTCGCGGCGCAACCGTTGACCGTGCGCCAGCGCTCGAGGCTCGGCAGGACCGGCGCCTTGTCGCCGTCGACGTCGATGCACGAGCCCGGACCGCCGTCGAAGGGCCAGCACGGATCGTCGGCGCCGTGGAGCTGGAGCACCGCGGTCGGCCGCGGGCACGCGCCGCCGACCTGGGTGTGCTGATTGGCGCCGCCGACCGGCGCGATCGCGGCCAGGGGGCGCGGCAGCTCGCAGGCCAACCGGTGCGCGAGGGCCGCGCCGTTCGACAGCCCGCTGGCGTAGAGCCGCGCGGGATCGAGCGGCAGGGCTGCGCCGACCTCGTCGAGGACGTCGGTGACGTAGGCGATATCGTCGACGCCGGCCGCGCACGCGGCGCCGCTGACGCAGTCCCAGCCGTCGGCGCCGCCGCCGGCGTTCCAGGTGCGGATGCCGCGCAGCGGTCGACCGCCGGTGCCGTCGGGGACGACCACCGCGAAGCCGCGGGCGCGCGCGGCCGCGACGAAGCACCCCGGGCTGGCGACGTCGCCGCCGGGGCAGGTCGTCCGATCGGAGCTCGCGCGGTTGCCGCCGCCGCCGTGGAACAGCAAGATCACCGGCAGCGGCGCGCGGCCGTCCCACGCCGCCGGGACGTGGAGGTCGAAGGCGCGATCGGTCCAGCCCGGCGTCGGACACGCGCGATCGTCGCCGGCGCCGACCGAGCCCGGGCCGCAGCGCTCGAGGCGGTCGAGGCAGCCGGCGTGGGCGATCAGCGCGACGAGGGCGGCGGCGAGCGCGGCGGGGCGCACTCCGCGAGTCTACGACGCGGTCGAGGTCGGACGCTCGACGATCGGCAGGCCGATCTTCTGCGTCCACCACAAGAGACCGGTCAGGAGCTGGCGCTTGTCGTCGACGAACGACGGCTTCTTGCCCTCGAAGGCGTGGCCGACGAACTGGAAGGTCCATCCGACGGTGAACATCGGGATCGCCAGGGGCAGGCCGATCAGGGTCGCGCCGATCGGCAGCGACGCGGCGATCAGCGGGATGCCGACCTGGTGGCAGGCCTGGTTGACGGGGTGCTGGTGATCAGCCTGGTAGCGATCCATCAGCTCGGACCATTCGGGCGACAGCTTCACGAGGGCCATGGGTGCTCCTTGGGGGCGGGCAGCGCGATGCGAAACAGGGCGTCCGCGAGGGCGGCCGCGAAGGTGGTGTCGTCGACGACGGGGTGGCCGAGGACGTGGGCGTGGACCGCGCCCTCGAGGGTCGCGAGCAGGATGAACGCGGTGGCCGTGGGATCGCCGACGTGGCCCCAACGCGCCAGGAGCGCGGTGATGCGCGCCAGGAGTCGGCGCTCGCCGGCGGTGATCAGCGCGTCGAGGCCCGGGTCGGCGTGGCGGCGCTCGGTGATCACGGCGTGCAGGCCCGGGTCGGCGGCGTGGTAGTCGACCACCGCGGCGACCACGACCGCGAGCTGCGCGCGCACCGCGCCGGCGATCGCCGACAGCGCGGCGCCGCCCGGCGGCGTGGCGGCCTCGATCGCGGCGAGGGCCCCCTCGACCAGGGCGTCTTGCCGACTGGCGGCCAGCTCGCGGAGCAGCGCGTCCTTGTCGGTGAAGTACTGGTAGAAGCTCCCGGTCGCGGCGCCGGCCCGGGCGGCGATCCGCTTGGCCGTGGTGGCGGCGTAGCCGCTGGCGGCGAACTCCTGGGCGGCGGCGGCGACCAGGGCGGCCCGGGTGCGCACCGCGCGGCCCTGGGAGGGCGTGCGGGTGCGCGGCGCGGGGTCCATGGGAGGCTTGTCCCATGAACATGAACCAGAGGTCAAGTTCAATCCGTAGAGTACCGACTTCTTTTCGCTTTTTCAGGGCTCACAGCTCGCGATGCCACGCACCAGCGTCCGCCAGCGGGGCAGGAGCTGCGCGCAGCCGGCGCGCGCCAGGTAGCCCTCGTCGATCGGCTCGTCGTCGAGGAGGGCGTGGGCCAGGTAGGCGGCCAGGATGGGGTCACGGCTCGGCGCCCCGACCGCCAGGGGATCGTGGTGGCAGCTCACCGCCTCGAGCACGATTCGCGGCAGCCCCCACAGCCCCAGCAGGTACGCGCCGACGTCGGCGTGGCTGACGCCGAACTCCTGGACCTCGCGGACGTGGAGCGGCGGGTCGCCGGCCGCGCGCACGAGCGGCAGGTAGCGGTCCGGCATCCAGGTCAGGAGCCCGGTCATGCCCAGGTCCGCCAGCAAGCCGGAGACGAACGCAGCCTCGCGATCCTCGGGGTTGTCGACGAGCTCCTGGGCGAGCACGGCCGCGGCCAGCCCGCGCGCTTGCAGCCGGTCCACCACCGCAGCCACCTGCGGCGGCGGACGAAACGCGCCGGCCGCCAACGCGACCATCCGCACCACCTGGCTGCCGATCCGGCCGATGGCCTCGCGCAGGTCGGCCGTCGGGCCGCCGCGGGCGAAGAACGCCGAGCTGGCGAGTTGCAGGACCTTGGCGGCCACCGCCGGGTCCTTGCGGACCACCGCGGCGAGCTGGTCGAGGGTGACGTGGGGATCCTCGACCATCCCGGTGAGCTCGACGTACAGCGCCGGCGCCGCCGGCAGCTCGGCCGCGCCCCCGATCAACGCGCGGAACGCGGGGTTGGCGAAGCGCGCGCGCAACCGCTCGACCCGGCGGAGCAGGTCGACCAGCTCGCCGACCCGGAGCGGCTTCTCCATGAACTGATGCGCCACCCCGGTCAGGCGTTGCGCCGCGATGGTGTCAGCGTAGCCGCTCAGGACCAGCCGCACCGCGTCGGGCCAACGCCGACGGACCTCGCCGAGCAGCGCCGGACCGTCCATGCCCGGCATCTTGACGTCGGAGACGACGACATCGGCGGGCAGCAGGGTGAGCTGGGCCAGGGCCTCGTCACCCGAGGTCGCGGTCGCGACGTCCCACTCGCGGAGGCCAGAGCTCCGCAGCGCCCTCGACAGCCCGGTGAGGATCCGCGGATCGTCGTCGACCAGGAGCAGACGCACCGGTCACCACCCAAACCGCGCTGGCCGTGGTCGCGACGCCATGTGGATCGAGTCGACCGGCGCCGGGTGATCTTGAGGCCCGGGCGCGCCGGCCGACGCGTGCTAGCGTAGCGGCCCTGCAAGCGCGTCGCGATCGCACGGCGGCGACCATCGTGGTCGTGATCTTCGTGGTGCTGGTCCTCGAGCTGACCTCGACCCGGCTCTACGCGTACATCGGCAGTACCCACGGCACCGCGATCGCGCTGTCGAGCGCGGTCCTCGGCCTCGGGCTCGGGGCTTGGGTCCGCGCCCACCGGGGTGAGCGCGTGGCGCCTGGCCGCACGGCGCCGTGGTTGCCGGCCAGCCTGCTCGTCGTGGTCGCAGCGGCGACCGCGGGCGCCCCGCTGGCGTGGCTGGCCGCCGCGTCGGTCCCGACGTTCACGCTGGCCGGCCTGCTGGTGGCCGACGCCTTCGCGACCCGCGGTCGGCACCGGATCGGGACGGGGTACGCCCTCGATCTGCTCGCGGCGGCGGCCGGCTGCGTGGTCGCGCCGCGCCTGATCGGCTGGCTGGCGCCGACGGAGATCGTCGCGGCCCTCGGGGTGCTCGCCGCCGGGTGGGCGCTGGCCGTGGTCGAGCGGCCGCGCCTGGTCGTGGCGGCGGCCCTCGGGCTGGTCCACGCCGGGGTGCTGGTGGCGGGCCGGACCGGGGCGCTCCCCGACGGGGCACTCGCAGCGCTCCTGCGCGCCGACCTGGGCGCGGAGAAGGCGCTGGCCGAGACCGGCGCGACCGCCGCCGACGTCCTCGACTCGGCGTGGAGTCCCCTCGGGCGCCTCGACGTCGTGCGGGTCCCGGGCGACGACGCGCGCCTCGGCGTCTTCACCGACGGCATGAGCCCGACCTTCCTGGTGCGCGCGGCCGAGGCCCGGGCCGGCGCGTTCGATGACACCTGGGGCCTCCTGGCGGCCCTGCCCTACCGCGCGTTGCGCCCCGGCCGCGTGCTGATCCTGGGCGCGGGCGCCGGGGCCAGCGTCTGGACCGCGACCCGACACGGCGCCACCCAGGTCGACGGCGTCGAGGTCAACCCGGCGATGCCGGCGCTGCTCGCGCGCTGGCGGGAGTTCACCGGCGATGTCTATGGGCAGCCCGGGGTGCGGTTGATCATCGCCGACGCGCGCCGCTACCTCACCGACACCGCCGAGCGCTACGATCTGATCGAGCTGGCGCTGGCGCTGACCGGCAACGTCCACGCCCAGCCGGCCGGCCTCGAGGCGCACCTATATACGGTCGAGGCGGTCGGGCTGTACCTGCGGCGCCTGACCCCAGGCGGCGCCCTGGTCTTCATCCACAGCGATCCCGGCAACGCCTACCGCCAGCTCGTCACCGCGCTGGTGGCGCTCGCCGCCACCGGCCGGCCCCGGGACCGCGCCCTCGACGGGATCGCGGTCCTCCACGACCCGCGGCCCGGCACCGCCTACCGCTATCTCCTGGTGGTCGCGCCGGGCGGGCTCGCCCTCGACGTCGTCGAGGCTCTCGACGTCGAACCGGCCGAGCTGCTGTGGGGGCCGGGCGACCCACCCGAGCGCGCGGCCCAGCTCCTCGATCGCGCGCGGCTCGGCGCGACCGCCGCCGACGACCTGGCGCCGGTGCACGACGATCGACCCTACTTCTTCCAGAACACGCGTGGCCTGTGGGCGACCGCGCGGGCGCAGCCCGGGCGACTGTGGGCGCTCGGTGGCGCGGCGGTGCTCGGCGGGCTGTTGCTGTTCGGCCGACGGCGCGACCCGCGCCGGTTCGGACCACCCGCGGCGGTGGCGGTCGGCCTGGGCGCGGCCTTCATGGCGGTCGAGCTCGCGCTGATCCAGCGCTTCACCCTGGCCGCCGGCGGCACGCTGTACGCGGTCTCGGTCGTGCTGTTCGGGCTGCTGGCGTGGTGCGCGCTCGGCGCGTGGGTCGGGAGCCCGCGCTGGCAGCGGCGCGCCCGCGGCCTGGCGGGCGCGTGCCTGACCGCCGCCGTCGTCGTCGCGGGCAGCGCCTGGGCGGTCCGCGACCTCGCCTGGCTCGAGGCCATCGCCGACGACCGCGCTCGCTTCGCCGTGATCGCGGCGCTCCTGGCGCCGCTCGGGCTCGCGCTCGGGTGTCCGTTCCCGGTGCTGGTGGCGCGCGAGGGCGAGCCGGCGCCCCGCATCGCCAGCCTGTGGGCGCTGAGCGGCGTGGCCTCGCTCGCCGGGGCCACGCTGGCGACGCTGGCGCTCCGCGTGGTCGGCGCGACCGACACCTTGGGCCTCGCCGCCGGGGCGTACCTCGCGGTCGCGGCGGTCGCGTGGTCGCCGGCGCTGACCGGCGCCGCCGCGACGACGCCGCGGTGATCGCGCCCTCGGTGTAGGCTCGCGTCATGCCCGCGCCGGTGTTCGTCCTCGGAGGCTTCCAGTCCGACTTCGCCCGCAACCTGGCGCGCGAGGGCCGCGAGCTGGTCGACCTGGTCGGCGAGGTGGTCGACGGCGCGCTGGCCGCGGCCGGCGTCGAGGCCGGCGACGTCGACGCGATCCACGTCGGCAACGCCTTCGGCGAGCTGTTCGCCGGCCAGGCCCAGCTCGGCGCGATGCCGGCGACCGCGCGGCCGGCGCTGTGGGGGGTGCCGGCCACGCGCCACGAGGCGGCGTGCGCGTCGGGCTCAGTGGCGCTCCTGGCGGCGACCGCGGCGATCGAGGCCGGGCGCGCCCAGTGCGCGCTGGTGCTGGGCGTCGAGCAGGAGCGCAACGTCGACGGCGAGCAGGCGGCGCGCCACATGGGCAGCGCGGCCTGGATCGGCCACGAGGGCCACGGCGCGCGCTACCTGTGGCCCCACATGTTCGCGCGCATCGCCGACGCCTACGAAGCGCGCTGGGGCCTCGAGCCGCGCCACCTGGCGGCGATCGCGCAGAAGAACCTCGGCAACGCGCGCGCGAACCCGAACGCCCAGGCCCGGGGCTGGCGCTTCGGCGACGACGCCTTCGCCGCCCGCTGGGACGACGACTCGGTCAACCCGCTCATCGAGGGCCGCCTGCGCCGCCTCGACTGCTCGCAGGTCACCGACGGCGCGGCGGCGATCGTCGTGGCCTCGGCGGCCTTCGTCGAGCGGCGCCGGCCGTGGGCGCGCCTGTTGGGCTGGGGCCACCGCACCGCCGGGCTCGGCCTCGACGCCAAGCTGGCGCGCAGCGCCGACGCGCCGTATCTCCTTCCGCACCTGCGCGACGCGATCACCGACGCCTACCGCCGCGCCGAGGTGCGCGGCCCCGAGGACCTCGCCGGCGCCGAGGTCCACGATTGCTTCACGATCACCGAGTACCTGGCGATCGATCACCTGGGCGTGACGCCGCCTGGGCAAGCCGGGCGCGCGCTCGACGATGGCACCGTGGCCCGCGACGGCCGCTTCGCGATCAACCCGTCGGGGGGGCTGATCGGCGGCGGTCACCCGGTGGGCGCCAGCGGCGTGCGGATGATCGTCGACGCCGCGCGCCAGGTCAGCGGCACCGCCGGCGCCTACCAGGTGGCGAACGCGCGCCGGTTCGCGACGCTCAACCTCGGCGGCAGCGCCACCACCGCGTGCGCGTTCGTCCTGGGGGCGCCGTGAGCGCGCGCGCGGTGCACACCTGGCCGGCGCGGCTCCCGGCCGACGACGATCATCCGTACCGCACCGGCGCGTGGCGGCCCCAGCGCACCGAGTGGGACGCCGACGACCTCGAGGTGATCGAGGGCGCGATCCCGGCCGAGCTCGACGGCGTCTACCTGCGCAACACCGAGAACCCGCTCCACGACGCGATCGGCCGCTACCACCCGTTCGACGGCGACGGCATGTTGCACGCGCTCCGCTTCGGCGGCGGGCGGGCCAGCTACCGCAACCGCATGGTGCGCACCGCCGGCCTGGCCGCCGAGGTCGCGGCCGGCGCGCCGCTGTGGGCCGGGATCATCGAGCCGCCCGCGCGCTCGCTGCGCGACGGCTGGGGCGCGCGCGGCCGCATGAAGGACGCGTCGTCGACCGACGTCGTGGTCCACGCCGGCGCCGCGCTGACGACCTTCTATCAGTGCGGCGACGTCTACGCCCACGACCCGGTGACCTTGGCCGAGCGCGGGGTCGCGCCGTGGGCGCGGGCGTTCCCCGGCGGGGTCTCGGCGCACCCCAAGCTCGATCCGGCGACCGGCGAGCTCCTGGTGTGGAGCTACGGCACGACCGCGCCATACTTGCGCTACGGCGTGATCGATCGCGGTGGCGCGCTGATCCACACCGCCGACGTGCCGCTGCCTGGGCCGCGCTTGCCACACGATCTGGCCTTCACCGAGCGGTTCGTGATCTGGAACGACCTGCCGCTGTACTGGGACCCGACGCTGCTGGCGCAGGGCGTGTATCGGCCGCGCTTCCACCGCGAGGAGCGCTCGCGCTTCGGGATCATGCCGCGGCGCGGGACCGGCGCCGACGTGCGCTGGTTCGACGCCGCGCCGACCTACGTGCTGCACTGGATCAACGCCTACGAGGACGGCGACGAGGTGATCCTCGACGGCTACTTCCAGGACGATCCGATGCCGAAGCCCGATCCGGCCGACGGCGTCTACGGCGGCCTCAAGCGCATGGTCGACCTGGCGGCGATGGGGGCGCGGCCCTACCGCTGGCGCTTCGATCTGCGCACCGGCGCGACCCGCGAGGAGCGGTTGGCCGCGGGCATCGCCGAGTTCCCGACGATCGATCCGCGTCGGGCCGGACGCGCGTACCGCTACGCCTGGCAGATGACCGCGCGGCCCGGCTGGTTCCTGTTCGACGGCCTCGAGCGCCTCGACGTCACCACCGGCGCGGTCGATCGCTACGCGTTCCCGGCCGAGGTCTACGCCAGCGAGGCGCCGATGGTGCCGCGGCCGGGCGCGACCCGCGAGGACGACGGCTGGGTGGTCACGTTCGTGTCCGACGTCGCCCACGACACCAGCGAGTGCCAGCTCTTCGCCGCCGATCGGATCGCGGCCGGGCCGATCGCGCGGGTCCGGTTGCCCGAGCGGATCAGCAGCGGCACCCACGCCTGCTGGGCCAGCGCCGAGGAGCTCGATGGCTGAGGCCTTCGTGCTGGGCCAGGTGCGGACGCCGCGCGGCAAGGGCTCGGCGCGCGGCGCGCTGGCGGCGATCGCGCCCGGCGAGCTGGTGCGCCAGCTCATCGCCGCGCTGGTGGCGCGCGGGCTGGCGCCCGACGCGATCGACGACGTCGTCCTCGGCTGCGCGTCGCAGCTCGACGTCCAGGGCGGCAACCTGGCGCGCGCCGCGGCGCTGGCGGCCGGCCTCGGCGACCGCGCCGGCGGCACGATGATCAACCGGTTCTGTGCCTCGGGCCTCGAGGCGGTGGCGATCGCGGCGGCCCGGGTGCGGGCCGGGGATTGCGAGCTGGTGCTGGCCGGTGGCGTCGAGAGCGTCTCGCAGGTGCCGCTGTTCGCCGACCGCGGGCCGTGGTGGCGAGATGGCGTCGGTCGCTTGCACATGGGCATCGCCGCCGATCTGGCGGCGACCGTCGACGGCACGGCGCGCGCCACCCTCGACGCCTACGCGGCGCGCACGCGGGCCCGCGCGCGCGCGGCCGACGCGGCCGGGCGCCTCCACGCATGGACCGTACCGGTGCACGCCGCCGACGGCGCGATCGCCCTCGCGCGCGACGAGCTGCTCGACTACGCGCCGACCGCCGACCAGCTCGCGGCGCTGCCGTCCGCGTTCGCCGAGCTAGGCGCGAGCGGCCAGGACGCGCTGGCCCTGGCCCACGTCCCGGGGCTGGCCACGCTCCGGCACGATCATACGCGGGCGTCGTCGCCGCCGCTGGCCGACGCCGCGGCGCTCCTGGTGATCGGCACCGCCGAGGCGGCCGCCCGCCACGACCTGACGCCGCGCGCGCGGGTGGTCGCCGCCGCCAGCGTCGCCGCCGATCCGGTCGCGATGCTCACCGCCGGGCAAGAGGCGATCGCGCGGGTGCTGGGCCGCGCCGGCCTGGCCGCCCGCGACCTCGCGGTGATCGAGTTCGCCGAGGCCTTCGCCGCGCTGTGCGTGCGGCTCGAGCGCGACCTCGACCTCGACCCGGCGCGCCTCAACCCCGACGGCGGCACCCTGGCGCTGGGCCACGCCTTCGGCGCCACTGGCGCGATCCTGGCCGGCAACGTGGTGGCGCACCTGGCGGCGGGCGCCGGCGGCGCGCGCGGGGTCGCGGCGGTGAGCGGCGCCGCTGGCGTCGGCAGCGCGGTCTTGTTCGCCGGCCTGTGATGGCCGGCGCGCGATCGAGTTGGTCCGACCTCCGCGATGACGATCGCGACGACCTTCACGACGACGATCGCGCTAGGCGGATAGTCGACGGTCTGTGTTAACTTCGTGCCGCCCTCGCGAATCACGGAGCTCGCATGGACCTCGCGCGGACCCGCCAGCGTCATCTCTTTGCCCCGGCGCGGGTTCTTGCCCCAGCACTGGCCCTCGCGGCTGCGGCCGGCTGCGGCGACGACCCAGCTCCCGAGCGAGTCGGCCTCGACACGCCGATGGTCGCCGCCAGCGTCACCTGCGTCGAGCGCGGCGCCGCGACCTTGATCGGCGCCGCCCACGACGGCCAGGCCTGGATCGTCAACGGCGAGAAGACCCAGCTCGTCGAGTTCGACGGCACGATCGTCGACGCCGAGTGGCGAGTCGACGACGCCGACCGCGTGCTGCCGACCGGCGCCGGCACCGCGAGCCTCGTGGTCGATGGCGAGCTGTGGACGATCGCCGACGGCACCCGCGAGTTCGTCTCGGTCCCAGCCTCGGCCGGCGCCGCCAGCTCGCTGTGTGGGCCGCCGACCGCGGAGCACGGCACCTTCGTCGCGACCGCCGGCGGGCTGATCGAGCGCGCCGGCGGCGTGTGGTGGCAGTGGGCGCCCAGCCGCTCGTCGTCGTTCGGCCCGCTGCGCGAGCTGATCCGCATCGACGGCGCGTGCGCCGCGCCCGACGACGCGGTGTGGCTCCACGGCGCGGGCGGCGAGCTGTGGCGGGTGGCCCAAGATCGCACCGAGATCGTCGCCGGCGAGTCGGTCGCCGTCGACAGCGTCGCGATCGTCCCCGGGGAAGGCGCCGCGGCGTTGACCGCGGGCGAGCTGCAGCTCGGCCCGCCGTGGCACGACGTGATCTTCGACGCCGGCCCGGTGACCGCGATCGCCAGCGGCGGCGGCCGGCTGTGGGTGGTCGCCGGCGGCCGCACCTACGTCCGCACCGACGGCGCGTGGACCGAGGTGACCGGCCTGCCGGCGGCGCCGACCGCGCTCCACCCCGACGCCCTCGGCGGCGCGTGGTTCGACGCCGGGACCCAGGCCTGTCGGGCCGCGCTGACCCCGGCGATCCAGATCGCCGGCGTGAACCCCTTCGAGCCGCGCCTCGAGCCGACCGCGCAGCTCCGCATCACGCCGCCGGCCGACACCGCCGAGGTCACGATCGAGCGCGACGGCACCGCGGTGGCCACCGTCCCGGTGGTCGACGGCTCGGCGGCGGCGACGGTCGACCTGGGCGACGGCGGCTGGCACGCCCTGACGGTGCGGGCCGGCGCGGCCTCGCGGCTCCTGCAGTACAACCTCCTGCAGATCTCCGATCGGAGCTGGGCCACCGACATCGCGCCGGTGTTCCAGCTCTACTGCAGCCGGTGCCACGGCGAGACCACCGCCGGCACCCGCGGCGATCTGTCGACCTACGAGGCCTGGCGCGGCAAGGCCGGCCGGATCCGCGAACGCATGCTGCGCGGCGAGATGCCGCCCAGCGGACCACGCCCTGACAGCGCGACGCTCGAGATCGTCCTCGACTGGATCGAAGGAGGCATGCGCCCATGAACCGATGGCTAATCACCCTCGTCGCGTTGTCGGCCGCCTGCGGCAGCGACGCAGATCCCCCGGCCCGCGATCCCATCGGTCCGACCGAGCCCGAGCCCGGGCGCCGCGTCCGCCGCCTGTCGGCCGAGCAGTTCGCGCGCTCGCTGCAGATCGCGACCGGCCAGACCTGGAGCCGCTACCAGACCTACGCCGAGACCCTGGGCCGCCCCGACTTCGGCGAGCTCACCGATCAGGGCCTCGAGCTGTCGGTCACCTTCGACAAGCTGGTCCACGACGCCGCGCGCGAGGCCTGCGGCCGCGCGGTCGATCTCGATCGCACCGGCGGCTCGACCGTGATCCTGCGCGACGCCCGGCCCGCCGATCGCGGCGATCGCGCCAAGTACATCGCCAACCTGAAGTACCTGATGATGCGCTTCCTCGGCGTCCACATCGAGGCCGATGACGACCCGCGGCTGACGCCGTGGCTGACCCTGCTCGACGGCGAGCCGGTGCCGACCACCGACGTGACCATGGCGACCCGCTGGAAGGCGGTGTGCATCGGCCTGGTCACCCACCCCGACTTCCTCACCTACTAGGAGCCGACATGTCCCGCCCGCACCTCAGTCGGCGTTTCGTTCTCCTCGGCGGTGGTCTGGCCCTCGGCGGCGCCCTGGCCGGCCTGCGCCAGATCCGTCAGGTCGTCGCCGCCACGCCCGACGACGAGCTCCGCTTCATCCACGTCTACCTGAACGGTGGCTGGGACGTCCTGCTCGGGCCCGACCCGCGCGACCCGGCCGGGACCTACAGCGGCATCGACCTGGGCACCACCCGGCTCGCCGCCGAGTTCCAGCAGCCGAACCAGGTCACCCTCGGCGGACAGGCCACCCTGGTCGGCCCGACGATGGCCGGGATGTCGGAGCACTTCGACAAGCTGACGATCTTCCGCGGCGTCAACATGAACACGGTCGCCCACGCGACCGGCCGCGCGTACGTCAACTCGTTCCTCGCGCCGGCCGGCACCGTGGTCCGCGGCAGCTCGATGGCGACCGCGGCCAGCTCGCTGGGCCCGCTGGCCCGCGAGCGCATCCTGCCCAACGTCGCGGTCGGGTTCCCGAGCTACAACGACCGCTACTCCGGCGAGCTGACCGCGGTGTCGATGCGCCGCGCCGCCGACATCAACGGCCTGTTGCGGCCGCTGACCACCCCGCTGGCCGCCAGTGAGGAGGCGCTCCTGGCCGCGGCGCAAGACCAGGCCGAGAGCTGCGTCTCGCCGCGTTACCCCGGGCCGCGCCCCGCCGAGCAGCTCGCGTCGAGCCGGGCCCGGCTGCGCCGGCTGATGGCCGAGAACCTGTCGGCCCAGTTCGACTTCGGCGGGACCAGCCCTGACATGGTGGCGCTGCGCGCCCGCTTCGGCTTCGCGGCCGATGCCATCACCCGCGACGGCAGCAACGTCGGGCTGACCGCGGCGCTCGCCGCTCAGCTCGTCCGCCTGGGGGTCAGCCGCTCGGTGACGATCTCGATGGCGCCCAGCCTCGACACCCACGGCCCCGAGTGGGTCACCGATCAACCGACCCGCCAGCGGGCGGCGCTGAACGCGGTCGGCGCGCTGCTCACCGATCTGCGCGAGATCGATCCCAACTTCGAGAAGACGATGGTGATCGTCACCTCGGAGTTCGCCCGCACGCCGAAGTTCAACGGCCGCGGCGGTCGCGATCACTGGTTCGCCAACTCGGTCCTGGTGTTCGGCAGCGCGCTGCGCCCCGGCGTGTTCGGCTCGACGGGCCCCGACAACCTGTCGCTCCAGGGCGTCGACCTGGCGACCGGCGCACCCATGGAAGGCGGCCAGGTGCTCCTGCCCGAACACCTCGGCGCCACGATCGTCTCGGCGCTGGGCGGCGACCACTCGCCGTTCCGGGTCTCGCCCATCAACTCGCTCATCCCGGGGAGGTCGTGATGCGCCACCTGCTCTCGCTCGCCGTGACCCTCGTCGCCCTGGCGCCGGCCGGCGCTCACGCGGCGTCGCCCCAGGAGTGCGCCCCCGACGGTCCGCCCGACAAGTACCGGCTGTTGCGCCAGCTCACGCTCGACCTCTACGGCCGCATCCCGACCTACGAGGAGTACCAGGCCCTGGCGCCCGAGCCCGAGCTGTCGGCGGCCACGATCGATCGCCTGTTCACGAGCGACGAGTACTTCGTCGGCGTCCGCGAGTACTTCCGCGGCCTGATCTGGGGTGGCCTGCCCGACGATCAGAACGTGATCGGCACCCAGCGGTTGCTCGGTCGCAACGCGACCACCAACCTGTACTTCGTCGGCAACCTGCGCGGGACCTTCCGCGGCCGCGCCGACGTGATGTGCCTCGATCAGCCGCAGACCACGTTCGACGCCCAGGGTCGGCCGGTGCCGATCTCGACCTTCGCCGACACCACGTGCAGCGGTGGCACCTGTCGGCAAGAGGGCTACGTGATGGTGACGCCGTACTGGAGCACCACCGCGATCAAGGTGTGCGCCTACGACGCCCAGGCCCTGACCGCCGGCACTGGCACCACGCCGCCGACCTGTGGGCCGTACACGATCAACGCTGGCTGCGGCTGCGGCCCCGACCTGCGCTACTGCATCCCGACCACCGGCGACGCCAACCACGTCGCGGTGCGGAGCGCGCTGGCCGATGAGGCGCCGCGCATCTTCGAGTCGGTGGTCCGCGAGCGGCGCTCGTACTTCGAGACCTTCACGACGACGCGGACCTTCGTCAACGGCCCGCTCGCGCACTGGTACCGCAACCTGTCGGGCAGCGGCGTGGCGCTCCGCCAGAACGGCACGGTCGGCTACGACCTCAAGGTCCCGACGGTGCCCGCGCTGCCGTTCGCCGATCGCGACACCTGGATGCCGGCCGATCGCGACCCGGTCCACGCCGGCGTCCTGACCACGCCCGGCTTCATGCTGCGCTTCGCGTCGAACCGGGCCCGCGTCAACCGTTGGTACTCGGCGTTCCGCTGCGAGCCGTTCCTGCCCCCGGCCGGCGGCCTGCCCCCGGAGCCGCCCGGCTTGCCCGAGCCCAACCTGCGCGTGCGCGGCGCGTGCGGCGGCTGCCACGAGACGATCGAGAAGGCCGCGGCCCACTGGGGCCGGTGGCGCAACACCACCCAGCTCGGCTACCTGAACACGACCGACGTCGACTACAGCGCGGCGCGCGCCGAGTGCAAGCCGATCGTCGGCGCGGCCCGCAACTTCTGCAACGCGTACTTCATCACCCGCGAGAACTCGACCCATCCCGAGGAGCTCGCCAACTGGGAGGGCTGGCCCCAGGCCCGCGCCTACCTGTCGACCGAGGAGGCCGGCGCGATCGATCGCGGCCCCGCTGGGCTGGTCGACGAGCCCGCCGAGCAGGCCAAGGTCGCCGAGTGCGCGGTCCGCACCCTGGCCCAGCAGCTCCTCGGCCGCGAGCTCACCGCCGACGAGACGCTGAAGTGGCTGCCCGGCGCGACCGCGGCCTTCGCTGCCGCGAACTACGACTTCACGACGCTGTACCGCTCGATGGTCGATCTGCCGCAGTACCGCGTCTCGCGCTGACGGCGCACAGAGGCGGCGCGGTGAAGGCGGCGGCGGGACGGGCGCCCTGAGCCCGAGGCGGTCCGGGCGCGCTGGCAAACCCCGGCAACCATGTCGCCGCCGGTCACGGCGAGACCGGTCGGGGCTCTGTACCCATGCCCGCTGCGCGCGGGCAGGAGCCCCATGCGCCGTTCGATCCTCGCGTTCACCCTCGCCCTGGCCTCGCTGGCCGCCGCTTGCGGCTCGGTCTCCGCGCCCATCGCCGACGCCCCGCCTCCCGACGTCGACGGTGGGGCCGACGCCGCGATCCCACCCGACGCCGCGGTCCCGCCCGACGCCGCGATCCCGCCCGACGCCGCGATCCCGCCCGACGCGATCCCGCCCGACGCCCCACCCGCGCGGCGCACGGTCACCGTGACCGTCGGCGGCAACGGCACCGGCACGGTCAGCTCGTCGCCGGCCGGCCTGAGCTGCCCCGGGACCTGCACGCTGACCGTCGACGACGGCGCGACCGTGACCCTGACCGCGGGCCCGACCGGTGGCTCGACCTTCGCCGGCTGGAGCGGCGCCTGCAGCGGCACCGGCGCCTGCAGCCTGACCGTCACCGCCGATGTCGCGGTCGCCGCGTCGTTCGCCCAGAACGTCACGCTGATCGTCACGCGCTCGGGCGCCGGCACCGGCACGGTGTCGTCGGCGCCGGCCGGCATCACCTGCGGCGCCGACTGCGATCAGATCTACCCGGCCGGGACCGTGGTCACGTTGACCGCGACCGCCGACACCACGTCGACCTTCGCTGGCTGGACCGGCGGCGGCTGCAGCGGCACCGGCACCTGCGCGGTGACGGTCGATCGCGCGATCGTGGTCGACGCCGCCTTCGCCCTGCGCCCCCGCACGCTGACGGTGGGCCGATCGGGGCTCGGCGGCGGCACGGTCACCTCGAGCCCGGCCGGCATCACCTGCGGCGCCGACTGCACCGAGGCCTTCGCCGCCGGCGCGGTCGTGACCCTGACCGCGACGCCCGACGGCACGTCGAGCTTCGCCGGCTGGAGCGGCGCCTGCAGCGGCACCGGCACCTGCACCGTCACGATGGACGCCGATCGCGCGGTGACCGCCGGCTTCAACCGCAACCCGGTGGTCTTGACGGTCAGCCGCACCGGCACCGGCACTGGCACCGTGACGTCGAGCCCGGCTGGCCTCACCTGCGGCGCGACCTGCATGACGGGCTTCGCGCCGGGGACCACCGTCACCCTGACCGCCACCGCCGACGCCACCTCGAGCTTCGCCGGCTGGGGCGGCGCGTGCAGCGGCACCGCGACGACCTGCACCTTCACGATCGCCGCCGCGACCTCGGTCACCGCCAGCTTCACGCTCAACAGCTATCCGCTGCGGGTGACGCCGAGCGGCACCGGCACCGGCGTCGTGACGTCGAGCCCGGCCGGCCTCACCTGCGGCGCGACCTGCACCGCCAGCTTCACCCACGGCACCACCGTCACCTTGACCGCGACCCCGACGACCGGTCACAGCTTCGGCGGCTGGACCGGCGCGTGCACCGGCACCGCGCTCACCTGCACGGTGACCGTCACCGCCGCGACCGCGGTCGGCGCGCGCTTCGATCCGCCGCCCAACATCGCCTTCGTCACCTCGACCAGCCACACCGGCGACGTCAACGGCCTGCTCGGCGCCGATCGCCTCTGCCAGGCCCGGGCCGACGCCGCCGGGCTGCCCGGCACCTACCGCGCCTGGCTGTCGACCGACGCCACCAGCGCGATCAGCCGGCTGGCGGGCGCCTCGGGATGGGTCCGCCCCGACGACCGACCGGTGGCCAACACCCCCGCCGAGCTGGCCGCCGGGCGCATGTTCCATCCGATCCGCCTCGACGAGAACGGCCGCGACGTCGGCGACGTCGACGTGATGACGGGCACCAACGCCAACGGCACCATGTCGACCGCCAGCGACTGCGGCGACTACAACCTGGCCGACACCCAGTCGGTCACCCACGGCCGCGCCGACGGCGTGTCCTCGCCGTTTTCGATCTTCGGTTCGGGCGCGTGCTCGACCGCGCGCCGCATGTACTGCTTCGGCATCGACCACGCCGCGACGGTGGCGCCGACGCCGCCGACCAGCTTCCGCCGCGCCTTCATCACCAGCGCGTCGTGGACCCCGGGCGGCGGCCTGGCCTCGGCCGACGCGCTGTGCACCAGCGAGGCGACCGCCGCCGGGTTGCCCGGCACCTACCGCGCGCTCTTGCCGACGTCTTCGGCGTCGGCGGCGTCGCGCTTCAACGCCGCCACCGGGACCGCGCCGTGGGCCCGCGTCGACGGCGTGCTCCTGGCGACCACCGCGGCGACGCTGTTCTCGAGCGCGCGCTGGGCGACCGCGATGACGGTGCAGGCCGGCGGCCAGTACATGACCAGCGGCAACACCGCGGTGTGGGGCGGCGCGGCGAGCCTGAGCGTCGCCGGCACCTCCGCCTCGACCTGCGGTGGGACCTGGGTCGCGACCACCGCCAGCGCCACCGCTGGTCGCAACGGCCTCAGCACCCTGACCGACCTGTTCGGCTTCGACGCCAGCGCGAGCTGCAGCTCGACGATCCACAAGCTGGTGTGCCTGCAGCAGTGAACGCACCGGCGACCGCGGCCGACGCCGACGCGCAGGTCCTGCGGGTCACTCGCCGCGCGCGGCGGGGTCGAGCCACTTCACGCGGTCGCGGGTCTCCTCGATCAGGGCGGCGACCCCGGCCGGATCGAGCGCGATCACCTCGACGCGCACGCCGCCGCCGATCTCGGTGACCGTGACGCGGGTGCCGCGGTGGACGATCGGACAATGCCCGCCCTCGCCGCCACCGTGCTCTCCGGTGTGAGGCAGCGCGGCGGGGTCGGCCTCGCCGGCGGCGGCGTGGCGCTTGGCGCGGGCGACGATCTCCCGGGCCGCGCCGAGGTCGACGGCGGTGATATCGAGGGCGACGCCGTCGCGAAGCTCGGTCAGGGTGGTGACCGCGCCGGGGACCGCGGCGGCGCAGTTGCCCATCCGCAGCTCCATCCGGCCGGCCGGACCAGAGGCCGGTGGTGGCGCCGGGGTGGCGGCGCAGGCGGCGAACAGGACGAGGGAGATGAGGCTTCCGAAGGTACGCATGCCGTCCTCCTGTTCTGACGAGGAGCAAGCGCCGTGCCGGGCATCTGGGACGGCGGTGTAGACTGGGCACCGTGGCCGCGCCGACCGATGACACCTTCGCCTCCCACGACACCGTCGCGGCCACCAACGACACCGCGCGCGACGACACGATGCTCGCGTCGAGCGACGCGCTGCCCCGCGCCAGCGCGGTGTCCGAGCCAAGCGAGAGCGCGCCGCGGATCCGGGTCGCGACCAACGCCGGGCTGTCACCGCGCACGGACTATCCCACGCTGGTCGAGGTCGATCCCGCGCACTACGTCGTCGAGCGCGAGATCGCGCGCGGCGGCATGGGCCGGATCTTGGTGGCCCGCGATCGCCGCCTCGGCCGCGAGGTCGCGGTCAAGGAGGTGCTGGGGCCGTCACCGCGCGTGGCCCGGCGCTTCGAGCGCGAGGCGCGGATCTCGGCGCGCCTGCAGCACCCGTCGATCATCAGCGTCCACGAGGCCGGGGTGTGGCCGTCGGGGGAGCCGTTCTACGCGATGCGCCTGGTCACCGGCCGTTCCCTCGACGTCGCGATCGCCGCGGCCGGAAGCTACGCCGATCGGCTCGCGCTCCTGCCGAGCGTGCTCGCGGTCGCCGACGCGATGGCCTACGCCCACGACCGCGGCGTGATCCACCGCGATCTCAAGCCGCGCAACGTCGTGGTCGGCGAGTTCGGCGAGACGGTGGTGATCGACTGGGGCCTGGCCAAGGAGCTCGGCGGCGACGACGACGCCTCGGCCTCGCTCAGCGGCGACAGCCTCGATGGCCTGTCGGTCTCGGGGAGTAACGGCTCGACCGGCGGCGAGACCGTGGCCGGCGAGGTGCTGGGCACGCCCGCGTACATGCCACCCGAGCAGGCCAACGGCGAACCGGTCGACGCCCGCGCCGACGTCTACGCGATCGGCGCGCTTCTCTACCACGTGCTGACCGGGGTCGCGCCCTACGCCGGCGAGTCCAACGCCGAGATCTTGGCCGCAGTGTTCAGCGGTCCGCCGACGGCGGTGCGCGCGCGGGTGGCCGAGATCCCGACCGAGCTGGCGGCCATCGTCGAGCGGGCCATGGCCCGGGCGCCCGGCGATCGCTACGCCACCGCCCGCGATCTCGCCGACGACCTGCGGCGGTTCCAGACCGGGCGCATGGTCGGCGCGCATCGCTACTCGCTGCGTCAGCTCCTGCGCCGGTGGGCCGCGCGCAACCGCACCGCCCTGGTCGCGGTCGGCGCCGCGGCGGCGGTGGCGATCGTGGTCGGCGTGTTCGCGCTCCGACGGGTGATGCTCGCCGAGCAGGTCGCCAAGGCCGAGCGCGCCAGCGCCGAGGCCCACCGACGCGACGCCGAGGAGCTGCTGAGCTTCATGCTCGGCGATCTACGCACGAAGCTCGATCGCTACGGCAAGCTCGAGCTGCTGGAGACGGTGGCTCGTCGCGCCATCACCTACTACGACGCGCGCCCGCAGGTCCCGAACAGCAAGGAAGAGTGGAGTGCGGCGGTGGCGCGGACCGGGATCGCCTCGGTCCTCAAGGCCCGCGGCGATCTAGGCGGCGCCCGCGCCGAGCTGACCAAGGCCTTGCAGGGCCTGCGCGCTCGCACCACGCCCACCCCCGATGACGACTTCCATTTCAACGCGTGGCTCTCGGCGGAGCTCATGTGGCTCGATATCGTCGAAGAGCAGGGCGATCGCGCCGCGGCCGACGCAGCGCTGGCGACCCTTCTGCCTGTGGTCGAGGGCCAGGTCCCGCTCGCCCCGACGAGCGCGGCTGCGCACCAGGCGTTGTCGGCCCTGCTCAGCCGGCGGGCGTGGCAACTCGAGCAGCAGGGTGAGCTGCCGTCGGCGCTCACGGTCGCCGAGCAGGCGCTGGCCGCCGCCGAGCGTGCGGTCGCCCTCGCGGTCACTCCGCAGATCGAGCGGCGCCACATGGCCTCGCTGACGTTGGTCGCGAAGCTCGTGGCCGCCGTGCGCGAAGACTACGAGGCTGCGCTCGCCTTGTACCGCCGCGGGCTCGCGATCAACGATCGCAGCGCCGCGGCCGAACCGAGCTTCCCGCGCGCCCACGACGACGTGGCGATCAGCCACCTACAGATCGCGGGGACGCTGTTCGAGCTCAAGCGGTACGACGAGGCCCTCCGCGAACTCGAGGCTGGCCGCGCGGCCTCGCAGCGCGCGATCGCGATCGATCCGACCAACAACCAACCTTACGACACCCTGTCGTCCATCGACGAGCGAGTCGGCATCGTCTACCTGGCGACCGGGGATCTGGCCAGCGCGACCACCGCGTTCCGGGCGGCGCTGGCGTCCCATGAGCGACTCGCTGCCATCGATCCCAGCAACGTCGCCTGGCAGCGGGCGCGGTCGGTCATGCAGAACAAGGTCGGCGACGTCCACATGAAGGCCAAGACCCCGCGTGACGCCCTGCCCTACTACCAGGCCGCGCTGGCGACCCGCGCCGAGCTGGTCGCGGCCGACCCGACGAACGCCGGTCGGCGCCGCGATCTGTTCTACAGCCACTACAAGATCGCGATGGCCCACCGCGCGAACTCGGACCGACCAGCCACTCGCGCCGCGCTCACCAGCGCGATCGAGGTCGCGGCGGTGACCCGCGCCGCGCACCCCGAGAACGAGACCTACGCGCAGGATGAGGCCGAGACCCGCGGCGAGCTCGCGAACGAGTTGGCCGCCGACGGCGAGCTGCCGGCCGCCTTCGACCAGATCGAGCAAGCGATCGCGATCGCCCAGGCGATGAGCACGCGCTACCCGGCCAGCACGCGCTGGCCCAAGGTCCTGACCGCGCTGCGCGCCTTCGACGGCAAGCCCTGACGGGCCGCGCAGCGCTGGCGTGGGCTGCCCCGCAGCGACGCAATCGTTGCGCGAAAACCACCGGCGAGCCCGGGCGTCGATCTTGCTTGCCGGCGACCCATGGATCGTCATCGCGAGCGCCTGTCGTGACCGTCGCTGAGCCGGGCCGCCGGACCGTCATCGAGCCCTTCAAGGTCAAGGTCTGCGAGCCGCTGCCGTTCCTCGACCGCGCGACCCGCGAGCGGGTCCTGGCCGAGGCCGGCGGCAACCTGTTCCTGGTCCACGCCAAGGACGTCACCTTCGACTTCCTGACCGACTCGGGCACCACGGCGATGAGCGCGGCCCAGTGGGCGGCGATGATGATCGCCGACGAGAGCTACGCCGGCTCGCGCAGCTTCGACAAGTTCGAGGCCGTGGTCCAGCGCATCACCGGGTTCCCCCACGTCATCCCGACCCACCAGGGCCGGGCCGCCGAGCGGCTCCTGTTCTCGACGCTGGTCAAGCCCGGCCACGTCGTGCCGTCGAACAACCACTTCGACACCACGCGAGCCAACCTCGAGCAGCTCGGCGCGACCGCCCTCGATCTGGTGATCCGCGAGGGCACCGACCCCGCGAACCCGCACCCGTTCAAGGGCAACATCGACCTGGCGCGCCTCGAGGCCTGTTGCCGCGAGCACGCCGGCAAGATCCCGCTGGGGATGATCACGATCACCAACAACACTGGCGGCGGCCAGCCGGTGGCCCTCGAGAACCTGCGCGGCGCCGCGGCGATCTACCGCCGCCACGGCATCCCGTTCGTGATCGACGCCTGTCGCTTCGCCGAGAACGCGTGGTTCGTGAAGGCCCGCGAGCCGGGCCAGGGCGAGCGCGGCGTCCGCGAGATCGCCCGCGAGGTCTTCGACCTGGCCGACGCCACGCTGATCAGCGCCAAGAAGGACGGCATGGTCAACATCGGCGGGTTCATCGCGACCCGCCGCGCCGACTGGCTGCCGGCCCTGCGCAGCCTGCTCATCCTCACCGAGGGCTTCCCGACCTACGGTGGCCTGGCGGCCCGCGACCTCGAGGCCCTGGCGGTCGGCCTCGACGAGGCCCTCGACGAGCGCTACCTCGAGTACCGGGTCGCGGTGGTGCAGTACCTGAGCGACGGCCTGACCCGGCTCGGCGTGCCGGTCATGCGTCCGGCCGGCGGCCACGCGGTGTACCTCGACGCCAAGCAGCTCCTGCCGCACCTGCCGCCCGAGCACCTGCCGGCCCAGGCCCTAGCGTGCGAGCTGTACCTCGCGCTCGGCGTGCGGTCGTGCGAGATCGGCACGGTCATGTTCGGCAAGACCGTCGACGGCGTGGTGCGTCCGGCGGCGATGGAGCTGGTGCGCCTGGCGATCCCGCGCCGAGTCTACACCCAGGCCCACTTCGACTCGATCCTCGAGGGCATGGCCGACGTCGTCGCGCGCAAGGATCAGCTCCGCGGCCTGCGCATCGTCGAGGAGCCGCCGTTTCTCCGCCACTTCACCGCGCGGTTCGCGCCGCGCTGACGGGCGCGTGCACTACGCGCGCCGCGGCACCGGCGACAACAGCACCGGCAAGGACGACGCCAGGACGCCGAGCGCGATCCCGCCCAGGCCGGCGGCGCCGGCCAGCGAGCAGGTGATCGCCGCGGTCAGGACCCCGGTCAACGCCGCGCTGGCGATGAAGCCGCGCGGATCGCGATCGCGCCGGGCCAGGACCGCCAGCACCACGCCGGTGGTCAGGCTGGCGGCGAAGCACAAGGCCAGGCACGTCGACCAGTGGGCGTCGGGGTGGGCGCAGCGATCGCACGACGAGCCGGCGGGCGCGACCAGGTACGGGACGAAGAACGCCGGCAGCCCGCCGAGGACACCGGGCAGCGCGCCGCGGCTCCAGCCGGCGCCGCGCCAGCCGGTGACGACCAGCGCGATCGCCAGGGTCGCGGCCACCAGCGCGATGCGCTCCGCCGACGCGCTGTGCAGCCACAAGGCCGCTGGCACCAGGAAGGCGATCGGCCACACCCGGCGCGCGCCGAGCCACAGCCGGCCGCGCTCGTAGGCCCGCCGCGCGCGCGTGAGGACGATCGGATCAAGGGACGTCATGGCGGGACCTCCAGCTCGCGCGGAATCGCCCGAGCGCGCGCTCGAGCCGCTTGCGGAACGTCGCCGGCGCCAGCGCGCCGAGGCCGTCGCGATCCTCGCTCCACGCCGCCACCAGGGTCGCCGCGTCGCCCGGCGACAGCGCGCCGACCACGTCGCGGGCCGCCTCGAGGAGCTCGCGGCGCGCGACCAGCTCGTCGGGGCGCTCGCCACCGGTCAGGCCGTCGAGGGCGACCGCGCCGGCGCGGCGACGGGCCCGGCTCCGCACGGTGCGACACTCCCAGGCCGCCAACGTCAAGGCCCAGGTCACGGCGTCGCGCGAGCGATCGTAGGTGGCGAGGCGAGCGCACAGCTTCACGAGCGCCTCCTGGGTGGCGTCGTCGGCGTCCGCTGGGGTCACGAGCCGGGCGCAGAACGCGCGGAGCCGTGGCCACAGGGCCGCCAGCAAGGGGTCGAGCGCGGCGCGATCACCGTCGGCAGCTCGCGCCAGCAGGTCGGACAGCCGCGCGCGCTCGCCGGGGTCCATGGGGGCAGGCTACCAGAGCTACTTCGCGCAGCCACACCCGCAGTTGTCGCAGTTGTCGCAGCAGCACGGCGCGTCGGTGGTGGCGGCGGCGGTCGCGGTCAGCGGCGCGGCGATGAGGGCGAGCGCGAACAGGGCACGGCGGAGATGACGCATCTGAGAACTCCTTGGTTGCGGACGATCGCTCTAGGCGCGAGCCCCGCCGAGCGTGACCGCCGCTGGTGATCTTTTTTCTCGCGACGGGCCAGCGCAAGCCATGCGCGATCGGCGCAGGAAACCACGCCCGCCGCCGGGCACCGCGCTTGCAACGACCAGCGCCGTGGCGACGCAGCGCACAGTCATCGACGGCAACGAGGCGACCGCCAGCGTGGCCTACCGGGCCAGCGAGGTCATCGCGATCTATCCCATCACCCCGTCGTCGACGATGGGCGAGCTGGCCGACGAGTGGGCCGCCAACGGTCGGGCCAACCTGTGGGAGCAGGTGCCGCGGGTGCAGGAGATGCAATCCGAGGGCGGCGCCGCCGGCGCGGTCCACGGCGCGATCCAGGCCGGCGCCCTCGCCACCAGCTTCACCGCGTCCCAGGGCCTCCTCCTCTACATCCCCAACCTCTACAAGATCGCCGGCGAGCTGACCCCCTTCGTGCTCCACGTGGCGGCGCGCACGGTCGCGACCCACGCGCTGTCGATCTTCGGCGATCACTCGGACGTCATGGCGGTGCGCCAGACCGGCTTCGCGATGCTGGCGTCGAACACGCCGCAGGAGGCCCACGACCTGGCCGCGATCGCCCACGCCGCGACCCTGACCTCGCGGGTGCCGTTCCTCCACTTCTTCGATGGCTTCCGCACCTCCCACGAGCTGGGGCGCGTCGAGCTGCTCGGCGACGACGACCTGCGCGCGATGCTCGACCCCGACGCGATCGCCGCCCACCGTCGCCGCGCCCTCGCCCCCGAGCACCCGGTGGTCCGCGGCACCGCCGCCAACCCCGACACGTACTTCCAGGCCCGCGAGGCCTCGACCCCGTACCACGCCGCGTGCGTCGAGCACGTCGAGGCCGCATGCGAGCGCCTGGCCGCGCTGACCGGCCGCCACTATCGGCCCTTCGAGCGCTACGGCGCCGATGACGCCGAGGACGTGATCGTCGTGATGGGCTCCGGGGTGTCGACCGCGGCCACCACCGCCGCGTACCTGAACGCCCGGGGCGCCAAGGTCGCGGTGGTCGGCGTCCGGCTGTATCGCCCGTTCGACGCCGCCCGCTTCGTCGCCGCGCTGCCGCCGACCACGCGGCGGATCGCGGTCCTCGATCGCACCAAGGAGCCGGGCGCGGTCGGCGAGCCGCTGTACCAGGACGTCCTGGCCGCCCTGGCCGAGGCCTGGCCCGACGCCGACCACCTGCCGCGCGTGATCGGCGGCCGCTACGGTCTGTCGTCGAAGGAGTTCACGCCGGCGATGGTGGCCTCGGTCTACGCCGAGCTGGCATCGCCGCGACCGCGCCGCCACTTCACGGTCGGCATCGTCGACGACGTCAACCACAGCTCGCTGCCCCTGGGCCCGCCCCTCGACGTGTTCCCGCCCGGCGTGTTCCAGGCGATCTTCTACGGCCTGGGCTCCGACGGCACGGTCGGCGCCAACAAGAACACGATCAAGATCATCGGCGAGGAGACCGAGGCCGACGTCTCGGGCTACTTCGTCTACGACTCGAAGAAGGCCGGCGCGGTCACGATCTCGCACCTGCGCTTTGGCCCGGCGCCCCTGGCTGCGCCGTACCTGATCGCCGACGCCGACTTCATCGCCTGTCATCAGTTCGAGTTCGTCGAGCGCTTCGATCTGCTGGCCACCGCCAAGCCGGGCGCCAAGGTGCTCCTCAACTGCCCGCTGCCGCCGGCCGCGGTGTGGGACGCGCTGCCGCGCGAGTTCCAGGCGATCGTCGTCGAGCGCGGCCTCGAGCTGTGGGTGATCGACGCCCTGGCCGTGGCCCGCGCCGCCGGCATGGGCGGGCGCATCAACACCGTCATGCAGGTGTGCTTCTTCGGCATCTCCGGCGTGCTGCCGCGCGACGAGGCGATCGCCAAGATCAAGGCGGCGATCGCCAAGACCTACGGCAAGAAGGGCGCCGCCGTGGTGGCCAAGAACCAGGACGCGGTCGACGCCGCGCTGGCCGAGGTCCATCGCATCGCGGTGCCGACCGCGGCGCTGACGGAGCGCGTGCGGCCGCCGATCGTGTCGGCTCGCGCGCCCGACTTCGTGCAGCGGGTGACCGCGCAGATGATGGCCGGCCGCGGCGATCTGCTCCCGGTGAGCGCGTTCCCGCCCGACGGCACCTGGCCGGTCGGCACCACGCAGTGGGAGAAGCGCAACCTGGCCTTCGAGATCCCGGTGTGGGATCCGGCGATCTGCATCCAGTGTAACAAGTGCGCGCTGGCCTGCCCCCACGCCGCGATCCGCACCAAGCTGTATCCGTCCGACGCGCTGGCCGGCGCGCCCGAGGGTTTCCAGGCGGTACCGTGGAAGGGCGACGAGCTCCCCGGCGGCCGCTACACCGTGCAGGTCGCCCCCGAGGACTGCACCGGCTGCGGCGTGTGCGTCGCGGTGTGCCCGGCCAAGGACAAACGCAACCCGCGCCACAAGGCCCTCGACCTGGCCGAGCAGCGACCGCGCCGCGACGCCGAGGCCGAGCGCTACCGGTTCTTCCTCGAGCTGCCCGAGGTCGATCGGTCCCTGGTTAAGCTCGACAACAAGGGCTCGCAGCTCCTGCAGCCGCTGTTCGAGTACTCGGGCGCGTGCGCCGGCTGCGGCGAGACCCCGTACTTGAAGCTCCTGACCCAGCTCTTCGGCGATCGCCTGATCATCGCCAACGCCACCGGCTGCTCGTCGATCTACGGCGGCAACCTGCCGACCACGCCGTACACGACCGATCGGGCCGGCCGCGGCCCGGCCTGGGCCAACTCGCTGTTCGAAGACAACGCCGAGTTCGGCCTGGGCATCCGCCTGGCGATCGACGGCCACCGCGCCCAGGCCGAGGCGCTGCTCGCGGCGCTGGCGCCGCACCTCGGCGACGAGCTGGTCGCCGGACTGACCGGCCCGCCGCCGAGCGACGAGGCCGGCATGGCCGAGCGCCGCGCGCGGGTCGCGGCCCTGCGCCAGCGGCTGACGACGATCGACGATCCGAAGGCGCGCCGCCTCGAGCTCCTCGGCGACTACCTGGTCCGCAAGTCGGTGTGGCTGGTCGGTGGCGACGGCTGGGCCTACGACATCGGCTTCGGCGGGCTCGATCACGTGCTGTCGACGACCTGGGACGTGAACATCCTCGTCCTCGACACCGGCGTGTACTCCAACACCGGTGGCCAGCAGTCGAAGGCCACGCCGCTCGGCGCCGCGGCCAAGTTCGCCGCCGCCGGCAAGGAGGTCGGCAAGAAGGACCTCGGCCTCATCGCGATGTCCTACGGCCATGTCTACGTCGCGCAGATCGCGTTCGGCGCGCGCGACGCCCAGACCGTGCGCGCCCTGGTCGAGGCGGACCACCACCCCGGCCCGAGCCTGGTGATCGCCTACAGCCACTGCATCGCCCACGGCTACGATCTGGTCCACGGCCCGGAGCAGCAGCGACTGGCGGTCGAGGCCGGGGTGTGGCCGCTCTACACCATCGATCCGGCGCGCGAGGCCCGCGGCGAGCCGGCGCTGCACCTCGACATGGGCGGCACCGCCAAGCGCTCGGTCCGCGACTACGCGCGCAACGAGATGCGCTTCCGCATGGTCGAGCAGCTCGACCCCAAGCGGTTCGAGCGCCTGCAGGCCGAGGCCCAGCGCGACGCGGTCCGCCGCCTCGAGATCTACCGCCAGCTCGCCGAGCTGCGGGTCGCGCCCGCCACCGCGGCGCCGACCGTGCCGACGGCCGCGACGACGACGACGACGACGACGACGACGGTGTCCGCGCCGACCGCCACCGGTAAGGAGGAGCGATGATCGACCTGTCCACGACGTATCTCGGCCTCCGCTTGCCCCACCCGCTGGTGGTCGGGGCCGGGCCGATCGGCGACGATCTCGACGCCGTGCGCCGCGCCGAGGACGCCGGCGCCGCCGCGATCGGCCTGCGCTCGCTATTCGAGGAGCAGCTCCGCCTCGAGGAGCTGACCCACGACGCCCATCGCGGCCATCACTCGGCTGAGGCCGCGAGCTACCTGCCGCCGGTGTCGGACTACGTGCTCGGCCCCGACGCCTACCTCGAGCACGTCGCCAAGGTGAAGCGCGCGGTCGCGGTGCCGGTGATCGCGTCGCTCAACGGCGTCACCGACGACGGCTGGCTGCACCACGCCAAGCTGATCGCCGACGCCGGCGCCGACGCCCTCGAGCTCAACGTCTACGCCGTCGGCGGCGACCCCGGCGAGGACGCCGCCGCGGTCGAGGCCCGGCTGGTGGCGATGGTCCGCCACGTCGTGCGCGAGACCCCGATCCCGATCGCGGTCAAGCTGTCGCCGTTCTACACCGCGCTAGCCCACACCGCGCGCGCGCTGGTCGACGCCGGCGCCCGCGGCCTGGTGCTGTTCAACCGCTTCTACCAGCCCGACATCGATCCCGAGGCCCTCGACGTGTCGCTGCGCCTGACCTTGTCGACGCCAGCGGAGCTGCTCCTGCGCCTGCGCTGGCTCGCGCTCCTGACGGGGCGAATCGACGCGTCGCTGGCCGCGTCGGGCGGCGTCCACAGCGGCCAGG
Organism: Kofleriaceae bacterium; assembly: GCA_018057825.1. Classification (GTDB taxonomy): domain Bacteria; phylum Myxococcota_A; class Polyangia; order Haliangiales; family Haliangiaceae; genus UBA2376. The sequence goes on from JAGPCY010000010.1 coordinate 151,144, forward strand.
ACGCCTTGAAGGCGGTGATGGCCGGGGCCGACTGCGTGCAGATGATGTCGGCGCTGCTCCACCACGGCGTCGAGCACCTGGCGACCGTGAAGGGCGAGCTGGCGCGCTGGCTGGAGGATCGCGAGTACGAGTCCCTCGATCAGGCCAAGGGCAGCATGAGCCTGGCGCGCAGCCCGCGGCCCGAGGCGTACGAGCGCGCGAACTACATCCGGGTGCTGACGGGCTACGCCAGGCGGTAGAGCGCGAGAGGCGGAGGTGGAGGCGGAGGCTGAGACCGAGGCCGAACCCGAACCCGAACCCGAACCCGAGACCGAGTCCGAGACCGAGACCGAGACCGAGACCGAGACCGAGACCGAGTCCGAGTCCGAGGCCGAGGCCGAGGCGGAGGCCGAGACCGAGACCGAGTCCGAGGCGGAGGCCGAGACCGAGGCCGAGACCGAGTCCGAGACCGAGGCCGAGTCCGAGGCCGAGGCGGAGGCCGAGACCGAGTCCGAGACCGAGTCCGAGTCCGAGGCCGAGGTTTAGATCACGACCAGCGCGACGCGCACGGTGAGCGCCATCAACACCAGGGTCGACAGCGCGAACACCACGAAGCGCACCTCGATCTTGTTGTTCAGGGCCTGGACCAGCGAGTGGACGACGCGGAGGCCGACGTAGGCCCAGCCCAGGCCGCGGTTGATCGCGTCGGGATCGACGAGCGCGGCGACGACCGCGACCGCGTAGAACACCGTCGGGTGCTCCAGCAGGTGATTGTAGTTGTCGGCTTTCCACCGCACCCTCGGCGGGAGCTGAGCCATCTGCTCGCCGCGCGGCGCGTCGGGGTCCGGACGCATCCGGGCTTGGCGCATCGCCGGCAGCCGGGTGGCGTACATCCACACCCACATGACGTGGGTCCACAGCGCGAGGCCGATGATCGGCGCGAGCATCCCGTTGGGGTCCATGGCCGACCGTACCGCGCTCCGCGACCCGCCGGCGTGCGAGGATCGAGACGTGCCGATCGCCGTCGCCGAGCTGGCCCGCTGCGCCCCTGCCCTGATGGAGGTCTTCACCGCCGACCAGGCCGAGGCCCTGGCCGCCAACCTGACCTGCCTCCACCTGGCCGCCAACGCCGTCGTCGTGACCGAAGGCGCGCGCGATCGCACGATGTACGTGGTGGTCGACGGCGAGGCGGTGGCGCGGCGCGGCGGCGTCGAGGTCGCGCGCATGCGGGCCGGCGAACACTTCGGCGAGCTGTCGCTCCTGGTCGAGGCGCCACGCGCCGCCACCGTCACCGCCCGCGGGCCGCTCACCGTCGCCGCCCTCGACCTCGACGCCTACCACGCCCTGGCCACTGCCCATCCTGCGGTCGCGCTGCGCCTGGTCGAGTGGATCGTCGCTGGGGTCCGCACGCGGCTGACCGAGGTGTCCGACAGCCTGAGCATGCTCCTGCGCGAGCGCTCGCTGCCGCGCCGCGCCCGGGTCACCGTCACGGTCTCGGGCAAGCCGCGGACGGTGGCCACCGGGGTCACCGCCGGCGCGCTCCTGCCAGCGACCGTCGACGGTCTGCCGGTGGTCGCGGCGCTGATCGATCGGCGGCCGGTGTCCTTGGGCGAGCGGATCTCGTCGCCGTGCGCGATCGCCCCGGTGACCCCGGCCTCGGCCGAGGGCGAGCGCATCCATCGCCGCGGCCTCGCGCTCTTGCTCCTCGAGGCCGCCCACCGGATCGCGCCCGGCCTCCAGCTCGCGTTCGGCCACTCGCTCGGCTTCGGCCAGCGGGTCGCGGTGCGCGGCGTCGGCCACGACGAGCTAGTCGAGCTGGCCGGGGCCCTCGAGCGCGAGCTGGCGGCCCTGGTCGCCGCCGACCTGCCGGTGCGCGAGGAGCTGTGGTACGTCGAGGAGGCTCGCGAGTATTTCACCGAGGCCGGCTGGACCGAGGTCAGCGCGCTTCTCGAGCTGTGGCTGGGCGCGCTGGTGCCGGTGTCGACCTTCGGCCAGGTCCACGCCCTCGCGCTCGATCCGCCGGGCCCGTCGGCTGGCGCGCTCGGCGGCGCCCGGGTCCTGGTCGAGGACGGCGAGCTGCTCCTGGCCTACCCGCCAGCCAGCGCCGCCCGGCCGATGGACGACGACGAGCTTCGGCGAACCCGCGCGATCCTGCAGCGGATGACCAGCGCGCAGGAGCGCTGGCTGGGCGCCCTCGGCATCGACAGCGTCGGCGCGTTCAACCGCGCGTGCGTCGGCGGTCGGGTGTCGGAGCTGATCCGCGTCGCCGAGGGCTATCACGAGAGGCGGGTGTCCGAGATCGCCGATCAGATCCGGGCCAGCGGCGCCCGCGTGGTCGCGATCGCCGGACCGTCGTCGTCGGGCAAGACCACGTTCATCAAGCGGCTCCACACCCAGCTCCAGGTCCTCGGCGTCACGCCCTTCGAGCTGTCGCTCGACGACTACTACGTCGATCGCGAGCGCACGCCGCGCGACGCCAGCGGCGAGTACGACTTCGAGGCCTTCGACGCGCTCGAGGTCGAGCTGCTCACCCACCATCTGGGCGCGCTGTGCGCTGGCCAGGAGGTCGAGCTGCCGCGCTACGACTTCCAGCGCGGCGCCAGCGTCCGCGCCACCGGCCGCCGGGCCCGCCTTACCGACGGCGACGTCCTCCTCGTCGAGGGCATCCACGGCTTGAACCCGCGCCTCGCCGAGCTCGTCCCCACCGGCGCCGCCTTCGCCATCTTCGTCTGTCCCCTCGCCCAGCTCCCCTTCGATCGGCTATCGCGCGTCCACACCTCCGACGTCCGGCTCCTGCGCCGCATCGTCCGCGATCGCCACGGCCGCGGCCACGACGCCGCGTCGAGCATCGCGCGCTGGGCCTCCGTGCGCGCCGGCGAGCGCCGCCACATCTTCCCGTACCAGGACCGCGCCGACGCCGTCTTCGACACCTCGCTCATCTACGAGCTGTCCGTCCTCAAGGTCTACGCCCAGCGCTACCTCCTCGAGGTGCCCTCCACCCACCCGAGCTACACCATGGCCTACCGCCTCCAGCAGCTCCTCGAGCGCTTCGTGCCGATCTATCCCGACCACGTCCCGCCCACCTCGATCCTCCGCGAGTTCATCGGCGCCAGCGGCTTTGAGTACTGAAGCGCCGGGGAGCGTGCGCGCCGGCGACCGATTCGAGGCCGACAACCACAGCGCCCCACCACCTTCGACCGCGCCACCACTCACGGACCTGCGGCGGTCTCCGAGACCGCCTGCTGCACCCGCGCGTCGGTTGGTCCCCGGATGTGGCCCCTCCTCAACCCGCAGTGGAAGGACCCCAAGAAGTGGTGGCGCGAGCTCGCCACCGCCGCCGGCAAGAAGGACTACGACTGGTCCGACCTCGTCGCCCGCTACTCCCCACCCGCGTCGACGCCAAGTGCCGCCTCGCCCCCTCCCTCGCCGTCGCCCACCACTGCCTCTGGCGCTACCACCCTTCCCGCGCCTACGCCTGGGAACTCCGCCTCCAGGACGAACTCCGCCCCGACTTCCTCCTGTCCGACCCCGACGCCGCCGCCCTCCGCGCCAAGGAAGACCTCCGCCGCTCCCGCAAGTCCAAGGACGCCCAGCCCGACCTCCCCCTCGACGACGAGGACGACGGGTCATCCGAGCGCGCCGATCTTGCGTAGTCAATGCGCTTATCGCGAGGATCGTCACGACGGGAGTGCGTCGAGGATTGTCGCGAGGCAAGCGAAGGTGTCTCGGTCGTAGTCTGGAGGCCAGATCATGAGCTGCACATTCGGGCACGGCGAACGCCCCAGTTGTTTGGCCATCACAGCGAAGGAGTGAAGAACCATTGCCCCCAGGTGGCTTTGAGGGAGGCCGGCTCGACCTAGACCAGAGCCCCAGATCGGCAGCGATACAGGATCGGCGGGTCCGTAGTCGAATACTGCCCGCCAGAGCGCACACAGTGAAGTCCATAGCATCTCGGGAGTTGCGATCGTCACGGTATCATCTCGCATCGTGGCACCAACACCAAGAAACGCGCGACGCGCCGACTCTGCAGGGTGCCTGACGACGGCCACGGTGCCCACTCGATAGCGAGTGCTCTTCCCCGGCTTGTCAGAACCACCGTTTTCATCACCAACGATGCCGCGCACTCTAAGGCTTGCTGCAATCGCTTCATCCAGCAGCGCCCGATCACCCGCAAACCACTCCTTCGCGAGCAATGCTATCAGACTACTGGGCGAGATCGCCGTCAGCACGTCCGTGTCGAAGTAGTCGCTGCTCAAGATCGCGATATTCGTCGCCTGCCGGAACAGGTCCGCAGACACCAAAACGATTCTACACGAACCGATGGTCCGCGCATAGTGACGCCCAACCGAGGTAAGTCTCTCACGATGCCACTGCTCAATGAGCCTCGCGGTCGCGGCTGGATCGGTCGATATCCACGGCTCGAACTGGCGCGATGTGAGCCCGTAGAGAGAAGGGGCAGCCGCAGCGGCAGCTCGATCCTCTGCGAGCACGAGAACTGGTGCACCACTATCCGCACGCACCAAGATGCGTGAAATCTCGTCGACGAAGTAGCTACCCAGATTGGACACGTCGACCGGCAGAAAGACCACGAATGACTGCGCATGAGCAAGCGCCTCGACGATGTGATCCGTGAAACGATCATGCGCCGATCTGGCGTCGAAGTATGCCTCGACACCGAAGCGAATCAGATGCGCATGAATTGACGCAATCGTAGGCCGGACGCGTCCGGGGAAGCACAGAAAAATGGCGGATGCGTTCTTCATTGGAGATCCGTGGCTGAGGACTTCGTTCGGTGCTGATGCACGCGACGTCACCACCTGTGGCGGGCTAGCGCGACCGGACCACCATCGCCTGCTCGATACGCTGGCGCAGGTAGTGTTTGTCCGGCAGTGCGCGGGCGGCCGCAAGTGCGGCCGCCCGCTCGGTCCGAGCAAGGTCGTGGTGCCCTTGCATCCAGAGCACGTGTGCCAGAGTCCAGCGCCGATGCGCCACGAGGTCATGTCGCTGGATTCCTGTTGGGCTAGTATCGCCGGGTTCGGCGGCCTCGAGCGCCGTCCTCGCGCGCGCCAAGTCCCCGAGGTCGACGAGGACGAGCGCGTGATTCACGAGGGTTCTCGTCAACTCCGGGTGGCGGCTGTTTTCAAGTAGTCTCCAGCCGGCGAGCGCTTTCTCGAACTCTTCATTCGCCTCATGGCAGTGCTTGTTACCATGGAGTGCTCGAGCGAGATTCTCATGAGCCTGAGCAGTCATCATGGAAGACTCCCCGAACACGTTCAAATGAGTCTCAAGAACTCTGCGAAACAGTGGCTCCGCGTCTTGCGGCCTATCGCTATCCATCAAGACGAGTCCTTGCAGCGCACATGCCTTGGCGTAGTCAAGGTGATGAACGCCAAGCGACTCCGCGAGGAGCGCCATCGCATCGTCACAGACCTCCCTTGCTGCGTCGAGTCTTCCGAGCGCACGTAGCGCAGCGCTCAGGTTGATCTTGGCGACGCCTATCGCGCGGCCGCCAGTGCGGAGCGACACATGCGCATCATGCGCAGCCTGCAGCGCATCCCGGGCAGCATCAAAGTCGACCACGTCGAGCAACACTAGCCCGAGGTTCCCACGGCAGACGGCCGCGCCCAATGGGCGAGCCGCCATGGCACATGCCTGCTCGAGTGATGCTCGGGCCGACGAAAGGTCGCCCAGTGCGTGCTCCACCATGCCGAGGTTGTTGAGACGGGTGAACATGGCGTCACCATCGTATACTGCGGCTGCGAGTCCCGCCTTGATGGAACTTACCAGCAGCGCGCGCGCCTCGCGCAGTTCTCCGAGTTCTTTCAGGCACAAGCCCAGGTTTGACTCTCTGGCGGCAATGCCAGGGTGCCCTGCCGGCAGAACATCGCGCGTGACGGCGAGCGCTTCAACATGCAGGCTCTTCGCGAGGTTAAAGGCACCCGCCGACTGAGCCACCACGCCGACTCCTGCAAGCAAGGCGGCCAATCTGCAGTCTACATTGACTCGCTGCAACGCGACAGCGGCGAGCATGTGCTCGCGATCGCGGAACGCCAGAGGTGCACTCAAGAGATCGGCAGCGCTAACAAGCTCGACGCAGCCGGCGATGAACGCCTCGCGCGCCGCTGCCTGCGCCTCCTCGCTCCCCGCCCTTCGTCCATACGCCCGCACCAGCCGGTGCATCGACCATCGGTCACCCGTACCCGCGATGAGGTGAAACCGTCGCAGTCTCGCGCGAGCGCGCTCGCCCACGCCACACGCGTCCAGTAGCGCCAAACTCGCCTCCGAGTCGGCGAAGCACGCGGCCACCCGCAGCCCATGCCTCGCCTCGTCGTCCAGCCGTTCGCAGGTCGCATCAAACGCCTGCGCCACTGTGCGCTCGTACGGCACGAAGTCGGTCGCCGCCTCTTCCACCGCGTCGCCCGCCCGCAGCCGCTCCAGATGCGCCGCCGCGCTCACCTCCGGCACTTCCCGCAGGAACGCGCCCGCCAACTCGATCGCCAGCGTGTGCCCGCCCAGATACCCCAGCAGCTCCTCGGCCCCAGCCTCGTCCTCAAGGCTCCGCCCCGACGTCACCGCCAGCAGCTCGCTTGCCGCCTTCGGCGCCAAGCACTCGATGGGCACATGCTGGAACGACGCGCCGCCCAGGTTCCGATGCCGCGTCGTCACCAGCAGCGCCACCTGCGGCGACTCTGGCAGCGGGTGCGGCATCGTCGCGCCGGTCCAGGCGCTCACGTTGTCGAGCACCACCAGCGCCGGGCCCTCGCTGATCACGCGTCGCAGCACCGCGCGCGCGCGCTCATCGATCGGCCCGGCCGCGACCTCGAGCTGGTCGGCGATGTTACCGCCCCACAGAGGCGTCAGCTCCGGCTGCTCGGCCTCGAGCCAGTAGATGCCGCCCGGGAACCGCGACGTCTGCGACAGCCGGTCTGCCACCTGCAGCGCCAGCTCGGTCTTGCCGACGCCGGCCAGGCCCTCGATCGCCGCCGCCACGCTGACCCGCCCTCCCGGCGCCAGCGCCGCCTCAAGCGTCGCGACATCCAGTTCGCGGCCCACGAACGCTTGCGCGCGGCGCTTCGGCACGCCGTAGCTCGGTGACCGCCCGAGCGGCCGCGGCGCCACCGCCCGCGCGTGGTCCGCGATCTGCCTCGCCACGTTGTCGATGCCCGCCTCTGCCTTGATCGCCCGCCGCGCCGCCAGCCGCGGCGACTTCGTCTCCACGTCGACCTCGTTCACGCCGGCCCACACCGGGATCAGCCGCGAACGCCCCGCGGCGTCGCGCGCCTCCAGCGCGTACAGCCCACCTAGCTCCTGTGCCGTCCAATCGGTCCAGAATTGTGGGCTGACCACCACCACCGCGAACCGCGCGCCCACCAGGCCGCGATCGATCGCCGCGCCGATCGCATCGCCCGGCGCGATCTCGAACCGATCGAGCCACACCGACAAGCGACAGCGCTCGACCAGCGCCGCAACCAGCGGTTCCACCAGCCGCGCCTTGTCGACGCTGGCGTGGCACACGAAGACATCGTGCGTCGCGTCCCCGCTCATCTCGTCGAACTCAACGCTAGCACATCGCCTTCCACGGTGGTCAATACCAGCGCGTCCCACTCCGGTTGTTCGCGAACGACTCGCGGGAGTTGTCGGGATCGATCCTCGACTTGCGATTGTACGCATCGTGGATCCAGCCCTGCACTTCCTCCGGATCGTTCGACCAGAGGTGCAGCGACGCGAACTCGCGCCCCACATTGTCATGCAGGCGCGGCGGGATCGTGTACTGGTCGTACGAAGCCACCGCCCCATCCTTCCGCGCCCTCAGCGTGTCGCGGTGGGCCTGCTGGTACGACGGCAAGAAGATGCCAACCAGCCCGCCACGTGGATTCTTCACGGTGTGACGCAGCGTGGCGCCGATCTCCCAGTCGACGTACTTGCGGCGCCAGGTGTCGACGCCGACCAGCACCACGGTGACGCTGCAGTCGTGCAGGTACTCGTCGCGGATCTTCTGGCGGATCGCCTCGGTGTTGAGGCCCGCATCGATGTCCCCCATGTTGACGGCACCACGCTGCAGGATGCCGAACTTGTTGCCGAAGCGATGGTCGAAGATCTCCTTGTAGTTCTGGTCGTTGGCGTGGTGGTAGCTGACGAAGACCTTGTGCCGCGCGGACATCACCAGGTTGACGGCGCGACGTGCCCCAACCGAACGCAGCTCCACCCTCAACTACCGAAGACACCACTCAGCACCCCCGCCCTACGCGCCCATGCCTCGCGATGCCTCCCCTGCTCCCGCCATCGCGCCAGCAGCGCGAGCTGCGCCAGCGCGCGACCATAGACGTCGGGAATCGCAGCCGCGATCGCGTACGCCTCGCGCCAGCGACCGGCCGCCGTGTAGGTGATGACGACCGGCCCCGCCTCGAACCACGACCGCGACGCCTCGACCGGCGCGAACAGCACCGCTCGCGCCCGCCGATAGCGATCCCCGGCCGCGCCATCGCCGAGCCGCTCGAGCGCGATCCCCTGCCAGACCAGGCCCTCGGCCGCCACCACGCCAGGCCGGGTCCGGGCGGTCTCGTCCAGGTGCGCCAGGTACTGACGGGCCGCCCCCGCTTGGCCGATCGCGGCCAGGGCCGCCGCGACCTGCGAGCCGCGGATCCAGACCAGCTCGGTGGTCGTGTCGACCGTGGCCAGACACTGGGCGACCGCCACCACCATCGCCTGGACTGCCGGCGCGCCGAGGTGCCCATCGAGGTCGGCGCGGGCGACGAGGCCGCCCATGTCGAGCACCTCGTCCGCGTCGCACGGCGGCGCCACCACGGCGTCGTCCAGGTCGGCCAGCGCGGACGCGCCGCTGGTCAGCGCGACCGCGACCGTGGCGCGCCGACGAGCGCCACCCTCGTCCATGCCGGCGACAACCTGGCGCGCCTCGGCGACGTAGCCGACGCTCGCCAGCAACGCAGCCCAGTCGGCGACACCGTCAGCATCGAGCTCGCCGGCCGCGCGCCGCAGCTCGTCCGGTGAGCCGGCCGCCGCGCAGCGCGCGATGATCGCGAGGACGGACCGACGCCAGATCCACCGAGACGACGGGTCGATCTCGCGCAGCGTCGCCCCCGCTCGATCGCAGCGCCCTCGGTACGCGGCCTTGGTGGCGTCGAACAGGCGGCGCGTTGTGTCGGCGCCGGCGCTGCGCGCGGCTTGCTCGAATAGCGCGTCGCGGCCCTCGTCGAGCAACACCGCGACCTGCGCCTGCACGCGGGGATCATCGAGCTGCTGGCGCGCCAGCGTCGCCGCCACCCCGGCCATCGCGCGCTCGTGGGCCTGGTAGACCGAGCCTTGCCACGCGACGCGGCCCGCGGTCCACAGGACGGCCAGCATCACCACGACATCGAACATCGCGAGCATGCGTCGGAGCCAGCGCGCGCGTCGGTCCAGCAGCGCGGTCGCCGACACCATGCCCACAACCGCCGCGGCGACCCGCCGGGCCTCGTCCGCCCGCGCCGCGCGCCCCAGCCCTCGCAGATCGATCCGCAGCGGCTGGTGCTCGCCAGCGAGGTGCGCTCGCAGCGATGGCGGCACCACCGGCTCGCCGGGCGCATCCACGTGGACGATGATCACGTCGTCGATCGTCCGGACGGACAGGAACAGGGCGACCTCGCGCTCGACCCAGGTCGACGCCGCCGCGTGGGACGAGCACACCACGATCAGCGTGTCGCTGTTACGGACCGCGGCCTCGACCCGTGCGGGCAGCGGGCCGCGCGGCACGATGTCCTCGCGGTCGAGAAACACCCGGCGGCGACCGCGCCCGGGCAGCCAGGTGCTCACGGCCACCCGGCGCAGCCACCGCGCCGTGGCGATGTCCTCGTGGGCGTAGCTGACGAACGCGTGGAACCGCTCGGCCGGCGCCGCGCCCTCCGTCACGCTCACGGTCCGCGTCCCCCGCCCCGCGACCTCATTGCACGTGGGTCTCGTGCAACCGCGCCACGTCGCACGCGTCGGCCAGCAGGTCAGCGTACTCCGAGACCTGCTTGCGCAGCCCCGCCAGCACCTCGCGCAGCGCGTTGGCCTTGTCCCAGGCCCGCTCGTGCTCGGTCGCCGACTTCGCGCCGCGGCTGGCCTCGTGCTCCAGCAGCAGCGGGTGCCATTTCGCGATCACCGGCCGCACCAGTACGTTGAGCACGTCCACCGCGATCTGACCAAAGGTCAGGAGCTCCCCCCTGCGCGGTCGCGCGACCCCCGGCCCCGCTGCCCGCATGATCCGCCGCGTCTCGCCGAACAACGAGTGGAGCGACGACAGGGCCTCGCGCAGCAGGCCCTCGTCAGGCTCGAGCGGCTGCACCGAGATCCGCGTCACCAGCTCGACGTACATCTCCCACGCCGCCTGGCGCTGCGCGTCGTCGACCTCCCAGGTACCGGACACGAACGGGAGGTTCACCGTGATGCTCTTGAGGGACATGGGCGGATCGTGCCACGTCTCCTTCACCCTGGCGGCGTTATCGAGAACAGCGGCGCGCGTGGGCCGCGTGCGGCTCCACGGTCACGCAGGCACGGGAGGATCCGCGTCCGCAACGTCCGGACCGCGAACCCGATCCCGCTCGTCCGCATCAGGGCGCGCCAGGTCTCGACGTCGATGCCCAGCCTGGGCAGTAGTGTGGCCCCGTCGCGGCCCGCGACCGTACGAAGTCGATCGAGCGCAACCGCGGCGCGCGCGTACGCCTGCACGACGTGCTCACGAAGGTCGGGCCGGGCATTGAGGAGCACGGCGAGGTTGGCTTCGGGATGGGCGGTGTGGGTCGCGAGCTGCAGCGATGGCGGGAGGCCGAGGTCTGGGTCGAGCACGTAGCGGACGAGGTCACGCGCCACGCCGCCGAACTCGCCGAGCACGACGACCGTCACGTCGCCTGGGTCATCCGAGGTGACCGTCACGCCGACCTCCTCGGCCAGCCCTGGCAGGACCCCCGGGAACCCCGTCCGCTTGCCGGCCAGGACCACCGTCGCGTCGGTCGACGCCGCCAGCTGCGCGCGCATCACACTGAGCGCTCTGACGGTCTCGAGGGCCTTTCCGAGGTCGTCGGCGACGTCCGCTCCGACGACCATCAAGCGGCAGAGCCCGGTCAGCTCGGCGCGGACCGAGGCGGGGTAGTCCTTGAGCCGCGAGCGGATCACCCAGTTGATGAGCGGCGTCTCGGGATCCGCGACCTCGGCTGCGCTGAGTCGCTGCCCATCCGGCCGAGCGCGTGGCGGCATCGCCGCGACGGTATCGTGCAACAAGGAGACGAAGTTGGCGCTGTCACGCAGGACACCGCCGTACGCGATCCGCGCGGGACACTCGAGGATGGCGCGGGCCAGCCGAATCACCGCAACATCGACGTGGAGCGACCCACCTGCGCTGCCACCGGCCTTCGCCGCATCGTAGCCGAGCGCGGCCAGGTTCTCCGCGTCCCCCACTGACAGCGCGAGCACCGGGTATCGCGACACCACCTCGGCCTGCGCCGGCGGCGCACCCTGGCTCAGGCGGTCGCGCAGCGCCTCGTATGAGAGGAGATCGATCCCGGGGTCGAGGAGGCCGTCGAGGTCGCGCTCCTCGGTCGGCAGGAAGCCATGGCCCGGATAGGCGACGACCGCCGGCGGTGGCCGCTGGCTGTCCGGTTGGTCGGGTCGCGGCCGGCGCAGCTCGCGCTGCAAGTGCGCCAGGCTAGCCGCGTCGGGTGTCCAGGTCACCATGGCCGCGGGGCCGTGGCCGGCCTGGGCGGCCCACCGAGCCAGCTTCGCCGCGTACCGTCGGTGGAACTCGGAGACCAGCGCCTCCCTGAACAAGCGGTCGAAGATCTCGCTCGCTCGACCGGGCCCGCCGTCGTTCCACGCGACCACGGGTACGGTTGCCAGCTCGCCGACCAAACGGGTCCACGCGCCGGCGAACGTGACCACCGCGACTGTCGGCCGCACGGTCCAGACGCCGTCACCGCTCTCGGTTGGCGTCCGCGCCTGCTGGATCTCCAAGCGGCACCAGTAGCGGGTCGCGTAGCGGTCACTCAGGACCGCGACGAACCCTACGCCGAGAGCCGCGGCGGTGAGCATCTTCGCCCGCCAGTCCTGACCGATCGGCAGGTCGTTCTCGTCGTAGAAGACGTTGATCTGCCCGTACCCTGCCCCCGCGTCGCGCAGCCGCTCGGCCACGCCAGGACCGAACTCGCCATCGGCCTTCGCGTGCGACAGGAATACCTGGGTCATCAGCTCTGTGCCCGGCTTGGTGCCCCCCTGGTCGCGCAACAACCCGACGATGGCTTGTGTGAGTTGTCGCCGCAGTCGCTCGGCCCTCCGCTCGACCCTGCGGTGGACGTGCTCGTGCTTGTCGTCGCGCCACACGTCGAGGTACAGCGCCTTCACCGACGTGATGACCTCGGGCATCCTCGCCCAAGCTGCCGTCATCTGGATCGTCGCCAAGTACACGCGCGGCGTGGCATCGTCCGCTGCTCCGGACCTCGTACGGTCGTCGCGCTGCTGCGTGGCGTCGTGGTGGCGCGCCAGTTCGACCAGATCGCGCCGCCACGACACGTCCGCCACCATGTGATCGTCCACCAGCGGCACGAAGATGTTCACGTCGGACTCGTCGAGCCGCACCGGGCGCCGCCACGTTCCGAGCCTCGCGATGCGCGCCGCGCCGGGCTCGGACGCCGGCTCGGTGCGTGGCGGGCTCGGATCACCCAGCAGGTTCAAGTCCTCGGTCCAATCGGCCGACCGGAAGTGGACCGGGATCCCTGCGCCCAGGGCCCGCGCGTCGCCGCCTCCCCCGTTCCACCACTCCGCCACCGACCGCGCCAATGCGGGCCCGTCTTCGAACTCGGGGTGCCACAGGACGTAGATCGACAGCGGCACCCTGGACTGCACGTCGGCGCTTGAGCCGGCGCCGACCAACCATTCGAATTGTCCTGGGCTCATCTTCGCGATCCTCGACGCTGTGTTCCTGGTAGCGGCCGGCGCTTGGACCGCGCAACGCCCTTGGAGCGTATCCCGTCCTGCGCACGCTTGCGACGTCGCCATGCCTGAGGTTCGAACACGCCTCTGCGTGGTTCGGCACCGCTGGCGCCATCGCGGCGTTTGCCCGTTCGCTCCGTCCCCCTCGCGACGTCACCTCCCCGTGCCGACCAAGCCGCCGTTCCTGGTCCACCTGGTCTTCCATCCCGCGTCGCTTTCCGCGCGCAGGCTGGCCGAGGCCATCCACACCGCGCTGTTCGAGGACCCGGCGGTCCCGGGGCTCGCGATCCCGTCGGTTATCTGCCGCGAGGACGGCACTGGGCTGCCGCCGATCGACCACCGCCTGGACGAGGCCGAGCACAGCGCCGTGGTGCTGCTGGCCGACCCCGAGCTCGCCTTGGAGCGCGACGATCCGCCGGCTGGGCGTAGCGACTGGCGCGACTTCGCCGCCTCGCTGTTCCGCGCCTGCGACGGCAGCACCCACCGCTTCATCCCGTTCCAGCTCGACGAACACGCCTTCGGGTTCCACCCCGATCTGACCAAGGTGAACTTCGCCCGCGCCTGGGCCCAGCCCGAGCCGGAGCGCACGACCTGGGTGGTCCGCCGCCTGGTGATCGAGCTGTGCCGGTTCATGCTGCGCATGGAGCGTGGCGACAAGGCGCCGCTCCGTGTGTTCCTCAGCCATGCCAAGGCCGACATCGAGCACGAGCCCAAGGTGTTCAAGGCGCTGGTCGAGCACTTGGCGATCACGCAGCCGGTCGAGGCGTGGGTCGACAGCGCCCAGATCGAGGCCGGCTCGCAGTTCGAGGAGGCCATCAAGCACGGCGCCGAGGACTCCGCGATCCTGGCGATCGTCACCGACACGTTCGGCGCGCGTCCGTACTGCAAGTGGGAGGTGCTGCTGGCCAAGGAGAAGCAGCGTCCGCTGATCGCGGTGACGGCCCTCGACAAGCTCGACGTGCGCGCGTTCCCGTACCTCGGGAACATCCCGGTGCTCCCGTGGCGTCCGGGGCACGCGGCCGAGGCGGTGACGCTGCTGCTGAAGGAGCAGCTACGCCAGGCGCACGCCGTGCGGACGCTCGAGCGCGTCCGCGCGCCGGGTGACACGATCTTCCCCTCGCCGCCCGAGCTGGCCACCGTGCTCGCAGTGCCGATCGGCGGCACCGCGCTGTACCCCGACCCGCCCCTCGATGACGGCGAGCGCGCGCTGATCGAGCGCACCGGCCGCCGGTCGGCGACGCCGCTGTCACGCCTCCACGGCGCACGCCCGATCCCCGGGCGCCGGGTGTCGCTCTCGGTCTCGGAGTCGGGTGACAGCGAGCGGTTCGGCACGCTCCCGATGCACCTGGACGAGATCACGCTCGAGATGTCGCGCCACCTGCTGGTCGCCGGCGCGACGCTCGCCTACGGCGGCCACCTGGGCTCCGCGGGGTACACCGAGGCGCTGTTCAACCTGCGCGCTGCCCACGCCGCGTCGGCCCCTGGCCTCGCGACCGATCGCATCCGCAACTACGTCGGCTGGCCGCTGCCGTACCAGACCATGGATGCGACGAAGCGGCTACGCTACCAGCACCACCTCCGGTTCATCCGTGTCCCGCGCCCGGACGGCGTGGCCGATCTCGAGCCGACGACGTTCGTCGATGAGCCTGCCTACTTCCCACCCAGCACCCCCGCGCGCCGCTACGCTTGGGCGCGGGGCATGACCGCCCTGCGCGAGCGGCAGACCGCCGACACCCAGGCGCGGATCATCATCGGCGGGAAGCTGGGACCGACGCTGCACGCGCAGCCCGACGGGACGGTGGACACGAAATGGTACGCGAGCCGCATCCCCGGCCTGCTCGAGGAGGCGCTGATCTCGCTGCGCGCCGGCGACGACCACCGCGTGTACCTCCTGGGCGCGTACGGCGGCGCAGCCGCGGCGGTGGCCCAGCTCCTCGACGGCGAGGACCGCCCCGACCTCGACTGGAGCGTGCACTGTCAGGCGCCGCACGCCGGAGGCATGCGCGAGCTGTATGACCAGCGCGGCGTCCCGTTCGAGGACTATCCCGCGATGAAGCGGTGGCTACGCGCCTTCGGCGTGGTTGGGCTGAGCCGGCGCAACTACCTGACCCCGGCCGAGAACCGCGAGCTGTTCTGGACCCGCGATGTCCCGCGCGCGATCGAGCTCGTGCTGCTCGGCCTCGGTCGCGACGCCTCGCCAGCCTGAGCCCCTCACCCGCCCAGGGTGACTCACGCCCACCGCCACCGCGCGCCCGACGCTGCGCGTCGCCGCGCGCGACGGCGCCGTGCCCGCGGTCGATGATTGATCCCGACGACGCTTCCGCGTATCAACGAGAATCACCGAGTGAGACAGGAGATGGCGAATGCCCGATGACGGCAATCTGGTGTTGTGTGGACCGATCGTTCGCCGCGCCGACCGGTCGTCGGTGTCGGTGTTCGTCGCGACCCGACGGGCGTGCACGGTCGAGCTGACGGCGGATCGGCGGATCGGAACGGGGTTAGTTTCTGGGAGGGGGCCGCGGCGGCGGCGGGGCGAGGGCGCGGCGGGCCGGTCGGCGCCTCCGTGGCGGCGCGGGGCGAGGGCCGCGGGGCCAACGCGCGGCGGCGCTCGCCGGTCGGGGCGAACGCTGGGTGCGGAGGGCTGGTGGACGGGGCGTTGACGGGGCGCGTCAACCGATGGGGATGGGGGCGGGGCCGTTGACGCAGAAGACGGGCATGGGGTCGGCGGTGGCGACGGCGACGCGGGCGTTCCGGCGGAGCCAGTAGGTCCCGGCGGGGAAGACGGCGGGCTCGCCGGCGAGGAGGGCCTTGCGCGCGAGGCGGTAGGCGGCCTGGAAGGCTCGGTCCATGGCGATGACCAGCCGCCGCGCCCAGCTCGTGCGCGTCGCGACGCGCGGGTCGACGGTGCGCCGCGCCTCGACGGTCGCCGGCGTGGCGGTCCAGGGCTGCGCGCACACCGCGGCAGCGCCCAGCACCGTCCGCCCCTCGGCGGCGCGCTCGGCGGCCAGGGCAGCGATGCGATCGGAGACCATGGCGGAGACCGTGGCGCGCACGGCGCTGGCCTCGCCGAGCTCCTCGGGCGGCGCGATCTGGATCGTGACCTTCTCGGGCATGCCGCCGCCCTTGCGGAAGAACACCGCCGGCCGCTCGACCTCGATCGCCTGGCCCGTCAGGAACGCCTCCCAGGTCGACACGCCCGGCCAGTCCTCGACGTCCTCGACCAACCCAGCGGCGACCGGATTGGTCGCGGCGTACACGATCTTGTCGATCACATCCTCGACGTGCGGCAGGTACACCATGCTCGGTGGCTCCGCCGCCCAGAACGCATCCCGCCTCCCGCGCGCCACGTTCATGGCTCGCGCCACCAGTTTGTGAAGGTGCTCGACGAACTCGACGACGCGGCCGTCGGGGTCGAACAGGACGACGTGATGGTGGTTCGACATCGTCAGCGCGAACATGAGCTGGATCCCGCACCGCTGGAGCGCGACCCCCAGGCAGTAGAGGAACACTCCGTTGGTCTCGTCGTCCGGGCGCAGCAGGAACATCCGCAGGAGGCAGCGACGAGTCAGGAGGTAGAAGCGTTGGGCCAAGATCTGACGTGGGCGCATCGGGCGGCTCCGGTTTCCACCGGTATCGGCCGCCGCGCGCCGCGGTTGCTTGCCAACCGGCGGACGCAACCTCGCGGGAACCCTGCTCGTGATGTACGACGTCGCCGGAGTGGACGCCGGTGGCGGCGAGGAACTCGCAGAGCGCCCGTGGCCTCGGCGGGGTCCGAAGCCATGGGCCATGCCTTGAACCAGGTCGCGGCAACCCGACTAACCTGTTCGACGACATCACCGGTAATCTCTCCACCATCGCCAACCACCAACACCTCGATCGGATCACGCTGATCGACCAGGCCACCGGCGCCGTGCTGGCCGAGTACGAGCGGGCCGGGGCAGTCTGGACGCGGACGCGATGAGCGAGTTGCCTCCAATGCCTGGATCGCCTCCCGCGGTCGCGGTGCGCCGCTACGACTTCCCTGGTCGGACGTTCATCTGGTCGCATCCATCGACGATCGACGACCCAGATCTGGCGCTCATCGGAGCGCTGCGCCGCGTGGCACCGCTGGTCACCGCGACCGCGTTGCGGGTCGGGCTGCGGCTCGACGGCGCCGCGCGCGAGACCTGGACGGCCTTGCGAACGCCCGAGGCGCCGCCAGACGTCGACCTCGGCGGACCGATGACGGTGCTGCCTCACCTCGACGCCGAGGCGGTGGCGAGCTGGATCGCCGGACTGCCGACCGGCCAGGAGGTCGCGAGCTGCGAGGTGGTCGCCGGCCGCTACGCCGTTCCCCTCAAGGACGGCGCGCGCTTGGCGATCGCCGGCGACGGTGCGGTGACGGTTCGCGACGGCGGGATCGATCCGTCGGTTGGCCTGGGTGCGAGCCAACCGCCGATGACGCTGCGATATCGCGATCAAGGTGGCGGCCAGCTCGTGGTCGGCGTCCACTGGTCGGCCTGGTACGAGGCCGATGGCGTCGCGACGCCGCTGCTCCGGCGCCTGCTGTCTGAGCTGGCGGCCGACGGCTGGGTGCTGACCGATCGTCCCTCCGACGGACCCTCGGCGCCCCATGTGGGCACCCACCCGGGCACACCGGTCCACGCCGCCGACCGCTCGTGGTGCGAACTCCCGGCGATGACGGTCGTCCTCGGCCTCGAGGTCGAGGCCCGCGATCGTCTGGCGACTCAGCTCGCCGCGATCGACGAGCGCGATCGCGACGCCGAACCTGCGCTTGGCTTCGGCGGCTTCGACCGCGCGGCGCGGGTGCGAGAGATCGCGGCGGCTCTCGAGGTCTCGCTTGGGCACGTGGCGAGCGAGGTCGCGGCCGGGCAGATCATGCGTCACCCGGTGACCAACGGCATGTGGCGCGCGTTCATGCGCGCGACCGGAGCCGCGCGGCCGGCGAGCTGGGGCAGCGACGAACCCGACGATCGGGAGTTCGTGTCCGGGGTGTCGTGGCGCGAGGCCGACGCCTTCGCTCGTCGCCATGGCTGGTCGCTGCCGACCGAGGGCGAGTGGGTGCTGGCGGCGACCGGCGGCTCGCCTCGCTCGTTCCCCTGGGGCGACGACTTCGCGCCCCGCGGGTCGGCCCTGCGCCGCGACGGCGTACCGTGGCCGGTCGGCCGAGCCCCGGAGCTGGCCAGCCCCCTCGGCGTCGAGGACCTCCTCGGCGCGTTCTGCGAGTACACCCGCGACCCGTGGCGCGCGCTGCCCGGCGCGCCGCCGCGGCCCGGCGTCGCGGGCGACCAGCGCGTGGCCCGCGGTGTGGCGCCCCGCGTGCCGACGTGCGTCGCAGCGCGGCGCCCGGTCGAGGCCGAGCATCGGTTCAAGCTGGCGCGGTTTCGCTGCGTGCGACGGTGACGTGGCGACCACGGCCCGTGCGAGAGTCTCGACGTGAAGGCCGTCCACCTCCGCTACCTCGGCGATGACCTGCGGGCCGTTCGGGGGGTCGGCGTCTTTCAGCAGGGCACGGTGGCGCTCGTGCCGGGGCCGCTCGCGGCGCAGCTCTTGGCCAGCGGCGACTTCGAGCTGGTGTCGACCGGACCGTTGGCGAAGGTCCTCGTGCTGCGCATCGGCCAGGACACCATCCCATCGCCCGACGCCGCGCCGCTGACGCGCGCCGAAGCCGAAGGAGCGGCGGACTTCGAGGCGGAGCTGGAAGAAGCGGAGCGCCGCTTCGACGCCGCCGCTGACAGCGAAGCTCCGTAGCCGGTCTCCGCCTCAGCCTCCGTCTCGGTCTCGGTCTCGGTCTCGGTCTCGGTCTCGGTCTCCGCCTCCGCCTCCGTCTCGGACTCGGACTCGGACTCGGACTCGGTCTCGGTCTCGGTCTCCGCCTCCGTCTCGGACTCGGACTCGGTCTCCGCCTCGGTCTCGGTCTCCGTCTCGGACTCGGTCTCGGTCTCGGACTCCGCCTCCGCCTCGGCCTCGTCTCGGACTCGGACTCGGCCTCGGTCTCGGTCTCGGTCTCCGCCTCGGTCTCGGTCTCGGTCTCGGTCTCCAACTCGGACTCGGTCTCCGCCTCCGCCTCCGCCTCCGCCTCCGTCTCCGCCTCCGCCTCCTACCTCGACGCTCGCTCCGCACGCCTCCCTCCGCGATCACTCGCTGTAGCGCGAGCCGTCCCAGCGGTATCGGGTCGCGCTCGTCGTCTCGGTCGGCTCGGTGTCGCCGGCCGCCCATTGCACGGTCGTCGCGGTGCAGCGCAGGGTGAGCGCGGGCCAGCCGGCGGTGCGCTTGGCGCCGACCTCGAGCTCGCAGCGCGTGACGTCGTCGGCCTCGCCGGTGCTGCCGCCGTCGTCCCACGACAAGAGCTCGACCAGATCGCTGCCGTCGACGCGGTAGATCGTGGTGGTCACCTCGCGCTTCGCGTACTGCGGACCGTCGGCGCGCAGCTCGCGGGTGACGACGATCGTGGGGACCGAGGCGTGCAGCGCGATGGGCGCGACCGCGACCTGCCCGCCGGTCGACTCGTCGCCTTCGGCGGCGGCCGGCGCATGGTCGTAGGTGAGGTCGAGACGTCCCGCGAGGTCCCATCGCTTGCCGAAGCGGAGGATCCCGATCGCCACCTCGACCGTGCCGCTGTCGAGCACGTCGACCTGACACGCCCAGCGGCCGCCGAGATCGGTCACCGCCACGCCGGTGATCGCCCGCGCGCCATCGTCAGCGGCGGTGCGCTTGCGCGCCAGCGACGCGCCGGGATGAAGCGCCTGGAGACACGCCGTCTCCGTGAGTAGCGGCCGCGAGGTCAAGAGCTCCTCGCTGACGATGCTGCGGTTGGTCGGGTCGAGGACGATCCGCTTGGGGCCGACGTCGCCGTAGCGCCCCGAGCGCCAGGTCTGCGTGAACGTGAGCGTGACGCCGGTCGCAGCCCCCGCCGCCGGCGGCGCGATCACCACGTCGCGCGCGCTGACCTCGAGCTTGGCCTTGAACATGGCCTTGCGGTCCTTGAGCCAGGCGGCGCGGTTCATCGCCTTGACCGTCTTGCCGACGCGCTTGACCCCGGCGAAGCCCGGCGCATACAGCGCGGCGTAGTCGTCGTAGCGGCCCTGGTTCTGCGCCGCCAACCACCGGTCGAGGAGCGCGCGCGCCGCGGCCTCGCTCGAGCCCACGGGACCACCGATCGGCGCACCGACCGGCGCGGGATCGGCTGCCACCGGTTGCGCGGCTGCGAACGCGCCCAGCGCGACCACGGCGAGACGCGAGAGGTTCACCACCCGACGATCGTAGCCGAACGGCGGGGCGCTGCGGGTCCGACGGGGCCGCTCGCGCCCGTGGTAGCGTCTCGGCGATGTGGAGGACACGAAGGATCGCAGGGCTGTGGCTCGTCGTGGGGGTCGGGCTCGTGGGCTGCGAGCGCTCGAAGGGCGGCGCCCCGGGCGGTGCGATGGGGAGCGCGGGGGGCGGTCGCGACGCCGGTACCGACGCGCGCAGCGAGGAGCCGACGGTGCCACCGCCGCCACCGACCGTGAAGTCCGGCGGCAAGGGCGACTGTCAGACGGCCTATGCGCCCCGGCCGACGCGGGATCCCAACCCGATGTGCAAGATCGACGGCGGCACGTTCGGCATGGGGGCCGCGGAGGATGACCCCACGGCGCTTCTGCAGGAGAAGCCGCGGCGGCGGGTGTCGGTGTCGCCGTTCTATCTCGATCAGTTCGAGGTGACGAACGCGCAGATGCTCCACTTCCTCAACACCCGCGGCAACTGGTGCGGCGGCACGCGGGAGCACAAAGATGAGTGCGTGCTGGTCGCGAGCGGCAACGTGGTGGTCAAGGAGAAGAACGGCACCTTCTTCCTCCGCCCCGAGGGGCATCCGACCGCGCCGTTCACCTACGCGTTCCACGCCGGGGCCGAAGCCTACTGCGCGTGGGTCGGCAAGCGCTTGCCCACCGAGGCCGAGTGGGAGTTCGCCGCGCGCCACGACCCCAAGACCGGCGCCGACCTTCGGTACCCATGGGGCGACGAGTTCCGACCCAACCACGCGGCCTGCGATGAAGCGGCCTGCGCAGACGGATTCGTCGAAACGAAGGACGCGATCGGCGCGGCTATCTATGTCTACGCTCCGGTTGGGACCTTCGACGGAACCCTCGGTCGGGGTGACGGTTCGTCTCCCTGGGGCGTCCACGATCTGGCGGGGAACGGAAAGGAGTTCGTGGCCGACTTCTACGTCGAGCCGTATCCCTCATGTGGCGCGTGTATCGATCCGGTTGTGAGCCAACCCTCCGGGGCCAGGCTGGACCACGTCGACCGGACGTTCTACGGCAGCGACCAGAACCAGATCGGTACGCCAAACGTCACCCAGCGCAACCCTGGCGAGATCAGCGGGTTCCGCTGTGCGCGCGACGTCCCTAGCGGCTGACTCCGGCGGCAGGAGCGATGGGAACGAGCACCGCCACGTGCATCGGGCGGCCGGTTCGCAGCTCCTCCCAGGAGCCGCTAGCGTTGACGATCTTCACCCCGGGCTCGACGTCGACCGCGGTCAGGTCAAGCAGGACCCGATACGAGACCGTGGTCGTCTCCAAGATGCGCAACGAATCGACTGCAAACGCCCCGACGCCATCGACCCGGAGTTCCGTCGTATCACTGACAGCCTGTCCATTCACGACCCGGATCACGCCTCGTAGCGCCGCGTCGAGGTCGCCGGTCACGCGCCGCGTCTGGCCGTCGGCGGGATCGAAGACGAAGGTCTGGGGATGCTGGGCGACCCGCTCGAAGCCGCCGCGGTCGACGGCGCGGTAGGCGAAGTACTCGAAGGTGTAGGGCACCTTGCCGCCGTCGGGGGCGCCGACCGTCAAGGTGACGGACCGGAGGTAGATCGTCTCGCCGGTCGAGGTGGTCTCGACGCGCGGGGCCGCCTTGATCTTCGCGACGAACGTGTCGAAGGCCCGCGAGGGGCGCAGCGCGCGTCCGTCCCAGCTGACCATCACCTGCGCGTCGGCCGAGCTGAGGCGCCACAGGGCGCGATCGTCGACCGCGCGCGGCGCGACCGTGCCGCCCGTCCCCGTCGGCGTCCCGGGCAACATCGGCAGGTCGCGCGCCTTGCGCTTGCGCCGCTTGGCCTTGCCGCGCGGGGTCTTCGGCAGCGGCTTGGGCGCGGGTGCTGGGGTCGGCGTCGGCGCTGGGGTCGCGTCGGGCGTCGATGCCGGCGTGGCATCAGTACTCGGCGCCGGCGTCGCATCGTTGCTGGGTGCCGGCGTCGCATCGTTGCTGGGTGCGGGCGCCGCGTCGGGTGCGGGCGTCGCATCGGGTGCGGGCGTCGCGTCGGGTGCGGGCGTCGCATCGGGTGCGGGCGTCGCGTCGGGTGCGGGCGTCGCGTCGGGTGCGGGCGTCGCGTCGGGCGTCGCCCCGTTGCCCGTCGGTGAACCATCGCCGTTGGCGTCCTTCGGCTCCTTCGCGGCTCCCGCGTCCTTCTCACCCGCGTCCTTCGACTCCTTCGCCGCTCCCGCGTCCTTCTCACCCGCGTCCTTCGACTCCTTCGCCGCTCCCGCGTCCTTCTCACCCGCGTCCTTCGACTCCTTCGCCGCTCCCGCGTCCTTCTCACCCGCGTCCTTCGACTCCTTCGCCGCTCCCGCGTCCTTCTCACCGGCATCCTTGTCGTCGCCGGCGTCCTTGTCCCTGCCGGCGTCGGCCCCTGCGTCGGAATCCTCGCCGCCGTCACCGCCGTCGCCGCCGTCGCCGCCCTCGCCGCTGTCGGGCCCCTTGCCATCCCCCTCGACGTCATCGCTGTCGATCGTGAGGCCGTCGTCCTCGGGCGCGTCGGCCACGCCGGCATCGCCCGCACCGCTGTCCTCCCCCGTGCCGCCGTCCGCGCCGTCGCTCGGCTTGTCGCCGTCGCCCTGCCCCATCCCCGCGCTGCCGTGCTTGAACAGGCGCCACAGTCCCTTGCCGATGTCGTACAGGTCCTTCACCGTTGAGATCCAGCCGATGATCGGCAGTGCCTTGAAGACGACCTTCGCCGTGCGCGACACCAGCGCTTTGCTCATGCCCTTGGCGACCGTTCGCCCGATCCGGGTCCGCACGCCGCGGCGCGCTGCCTCGAACCCCTCGCGCAGCTTGCCGGCGCGCCTCTCGAGGTGCGTGAGATGCCGCGCCAGCTTTCGGATCTCGTCCTTCTCCGCCTTGAGCCGTCGCTCGACGGCCTGCGCCGCCTGATTCTCGGCCTTCTTCATCGCGCCCTTCGCGCGCTTGGCCGCGCGACGCCGCTCGGCGAGCTCCTGCTCGGCCACCTGGAAGCGCCGCTTGCGCTCGTCGAGCTTTTCAAGGACCTCCGTCTGCTCATCGAGGACCTTGTGCAGATCGACGCGTGCCTTCTCGATCGACGCGAGGTCCTTGGCCACCTTCTCCAGCAGGTCGGACGGCGGCGTGACCTCGCCTTGGAGCTTGAGCTCGATGACCGCCTGGGGCGGAAACAGGTCGCGCAACCACGGAAGGTCCGTGCCCGTCGCGACGAAGGTCAGCTTGATCAGCTTGACGTCAAGGGCGCCGCTGGTCGACAGCGAGGCCTCAAGCCCCGACACCTTCACCGAGAGCCGGAGTCCGTCGACGATCTTCAGGCTTCCCTCCAGGCTCAGGAGTTCGTTCTTGAGCGCCATCGAGCGCTCGGTCAGGCGGGCCTGCAAGGTCGTGTCGATGGAGGCGTGCTTCAGTCTCGCGTCGTCGCCCTTGACGCCTTGGGCGACGGCGGTCTGTGACTGGCGCTTGACCTTCACCGCCCAGGTCCAGCGGTTGATGAGCTGCCCTTTCAGCTCGTACGCCAGCGAGGCCGGCGCCACCTTCACGTCGTCATCGGCGGCGGCCCGCGTCAGCGCCAGGCCCTGGCGCGGCGCCTCGAGTCGCGCGCCGCGCGCCGCACGCCGCGACAGCTCATCGGCCTCGGCCTCGGCCGACGCGCGATCAGTCGAGCTGGCGTTGTCCAGGCGGGCCTGGGCCAGGTGCACCACCTCGTGGAGGGCGATGCGCCGTCCGTCCTCGGTCGCGACGTCGACCTCCGGATGCAGGTAGATCGCGTCGCCCAGAGCGAGCCCGCGGGTGGTCGCGCGGTGTCCCTCGGTCGCTGCCCGCGCCGCTTCGCCGACGTGGATCGTCGGCGCGACCCCGAGGTCCCGCGCCGCCTCGGCGACCACCGCGCGCGCCGCGTCCGCCCGCGCCGCGGCCTCGTCCAGGAAGTCGAACGGATCGACGATCGCCATGGGCGACGTTCCCCGCGCTGCCAGCGGCCTTGGCCCCGCCGCGCGTGCCGCGGCCCCGTCACGCGCCGGCACCACCGACGGGACGTCCTCCGCCCGCCGGAGCCCCTCCGTCAACGTCCGTTTCCCCGGCGCCACCACCCGCCGTGGCGGGGCCGCATCGTCCTCCAGCTCGGTGGCCAGCAGGGGCTCGGGCGTCCGCCAGCCGATTCGCTCGTTCATGCCCGCCGATATCGACCGCCGCCCGGAGCGGTTGCGTGCTCCCCGCACGATCCCGATGAAGCTCCCACGGGCGCGAAGAGGCGGCGGTCGTTCATGGGGTCGCCTCGCGCCGCGGAGGTCCCGCCGCATCACCGACAGAGCCAATACGGGTGAACCGGGAGCTGTGCGGACGGCGCGGGTGGGCTGCGGCATCACGCCGCGCGCGGGGGCGGGCGTGGGTGGCACGATCGCGGGATGGGGAACCTCGAGCTCGAGCGCAAGCGCCACCCGTCGACGTTTCGCAAGCTGGCGGTGGGGACCTGGGATGATGCGACGGCAGCCAGCGTGTACGGGGCGATGACGCTGCGCATGGAGCCGGCGCTGGCGTACATCGAGGCGTTCCGCGCGGCGACGGGACGGCACCTGACGGTGACGCACCTGATGGGCCGCGCGGTGGCCCGGGTACTGGCCGACGTGCCCGACGCCAACGCGATCCTGCGCGGCAAGCACATCTACCTGCGCAAGGACGTGGCGATCTTCTTCCAGGTCGCGATGCAGGATCCGGTGACCGGCGAGCTCGATCTGTCGGGGCTGGTGCTGCGCTCGGCCCAGACGCGGTCGCTGGCCGAGATCGTCGACGAGTTCACCGCGGCGGCGGCCAAGGTCAAGGCCCGGCGCGATCGCAGCCTCGAGGGCACGCGCTCGCTCTTGTCGCGCCTGCCGGCCCGCCTGGTCGGCCCGATGCTCAAGGCCACCGGCTACCTGGCCTACGAGTGGAACCTCGACCTGCGCCGGTTGGGCGTGCCGCGCGACGCCTTCGGCTCGGCGATGATCACCAACATCGGGTCCCTCGGCCTCGAGAGCGCCTTCGCGCCACTGATCCCGTACAGCCGCGTGCCGCTGATCCTGGCCCTGGGCGCGGTCGAGGACACGCCGGTGGTCGACGGCGACCGGGTGGTGCCGGGCAAGACCATGCGGGTGTGCGCGACCTTCGATCACCGCTTGCTCGACGGCGCCCACGCCGCGCGCATGGCCCGGGTGCTGCGCGCCCACTTCGCCGACCCGTTCGCCCACTACGACCCGCTGCCCGGACGGTGAACGCCGGCGGCGCGACGTTCGTGCGCCGTCCCGGGGGCGACCTGGCGTATGGTCGCCGACCATGCCTGCCCCGCCGCCGCCCGCCGGCCAGATGCCGCGCCAGATCCCGTTCATCATCGCCAACGAGGCGTGCGAGCGCTTCTCGTTCTACGGGATGCGCAACATCCTCACGACCTTCCTGGCCGCCGCGTTCTTCTCGCACCTGACGAAGGACGACGCCAAGGGCCAGGCCAAGGACATCTTCCACGTCTTCGTGATCGGCGTTTACTTCTTCCCGCTGATCGGCGGCTGGCTGTCCGATCGGTTCTTCGGCAAGTACCGCACGATCCTGTTCGTCTCGCTCTTGTACTGCGTCGGCCACGCGCTCCTGGCGATCTTCGAGGACGAACCCAACGGCTTCTACCTGGGCCTCATGCTGATCGCGATCGGCGCCGGCGGGATCAAACCCCTGGTGTCGACCTTCATGGGCGACCAGTTCGACCAGACCAACAAGGTCAAGGCCAAGCTGGCCTTCGAGATGTTCTACTGGTCGGTGAACTTCGGCTCGTTCTTCGCGTCGCTGTTCATGCCGCGGCTCCTGCGCGGCGACGGCCCGGCCAACTGGTGGGGCCTGACGCCGGCGTCGGTCGCTTTCGGCATCCCCGGCATCCTGATGGGCATCGCGGTGATCGCGTTCTGGCTCGGGCGCAAGCGCTACGTGATCGTGCCGCCGGCCCCGCCCGATCCCAACGCGTTCTCGCGGGTGGTGCGGACCGCGCTCTTGGCCCGCGGCGGCGCGGTGCCGAGCGCCCATGTCGTCGGCGGCGGGCCGATGACGCCGGCCGGGCGGCCCGGGCTGATGCTGGCGATCGGCGGCCTGACGGTGGGCCTGGTCGCGCTCGTGGCCTGGCCGCTGTCGACCAGCTTCGGCGGCAAGGACATCGTCATGGCGCTGTGCATGGCCCTGGTCGCGATCCTGGTCGGGCTGGGCGGCGGCGCCTGGCTCCAGCTCGAGCGCGCCCGCGGCGTGCACCCTGACGAGGCGGTCGACGGCGTGCGCGGCGTCTTGCGCGTGCTGGTGATCTTCGCGCTGGTGACGCCGTTCTGGTCGCTCTTCGATCAGAAGGCCTCGACCTGGGTCTTCCAGGGCGAGCTGATGTCGAAGCCCGGCTGGTTCGAGCCGGCGATGATGCAGGCGCTCAACCCGGCGCTGGTCTTGATCCTCATCCCGCTCAACAACCTGGTGGTGTTCCCCGCGCTCAAGCGCGCCGGCTACGACTTCAGCCCGCTGCGCCGGATGGGCCTGGGCATCGCGCTGGCCGGGGCCTCGTGGGTGGTCGCCGGGCTCTTGCAGGTCACCCTCGACGGCGGCACCAAGCTGTCGATCGTCTGGCAGATCTTGCCGTACCTCTTGCTCACCGCGGGCGAGGTGCTGGTGTCGGCGACCGGCCTCGAGTTCGCCTACAGCCAGGCGCCCAAGTCGATGAAGGGCGTGATCATGAGCTTCTGGAGCCTGGCCGTGACCGTCGGCAACCTGTGGGTGCTCCTGGTCGACGAGACGCTCAAGACCAAGCCGGTGATCTCGGCGGTCGCCGACACCGGCCTGTCGATCACCGCGTTCCTGATGTTCTTCTTCGCGCTGTTCGCGTTCGCGGCGGCGGCGGCGTTCGTCGCGGTCGCCCGGCGCTACCGCATGGTCGACAACTACCGCCAGGCCTAGGCTGGCCCAGGCGACCACCCACGCCGCGCCGACCCGCCGCTACTTCAGGAACGTCTCGGGGTTGAAGTCGGTGTCCTGCTCGCGGTCCTCGCTCGGCGGCCGGCGACGCCACGACGACGCCGCGCCGCAGCGCACGCACAGGTCGATGTCGCGGCCACCCGAGCGGCCCGACAGGACCCACTTCTCGACGCCCTGGAGGGCCTTGCACTTGGGGCACGGGTGGAGGAGCGGATCGACCCGCTTGAAGCCACGCTTGGCGATGGCGTTGCGGAAGTTGTCCAGATCGAAGGCCATGGGCCGAGGGTAGCGCAACGCGGCGACGAGCGCGGCGGGTCGGGCACCACTTCGCGCGCCGGCTGTCGTACAACGCGGGCGGTGCCCGTCCGCGCTCGCCTCCGCGTCCTCCGCGCCAGCCCGGTCGCGGCGCTGTTCGCGCTGCTCCTGGGGACCTACGCGTATTTCTATCAGGCTGGCGGCTGGAACCAGAACTCGCGCATGAACCTGGTGCGGGCGGTGGTCGAGGACGGCCGGCTCCAGACCGATCGGTTCGCCCACAACACCGGCGACGACGCGATCCGCGACGGCCACCACTACTGCGACAAGGCGCCCGGGGCGTCGTGGCTGGCGACGCCGCCCTACGCGGTGATGTACTGGCTGGCCGGCGCGCCGGCCAAGCCGTCGACGACGTGGCTGGCCTGGGCGACCTGGTTGTCGATCGTGGTGGCGATCGGCCTGCCGGCGGCGATCGCCGCGCTGTTCCTGGTCCGGCTGGCCCGCGCGGTTGGCCTCGACGGCTGGCCGGCCTACGCGATCGCCGTGACCTGGGGCCTCGGCACGATGGCGCTGCCGTACTCGACGCTGCTCTACGGCAACCAGCTCTCGGGATCGCTGCTCGTCATCGCGTTCACGTTGCTCGTCGAGATCCGCTGGACCGGCGCGGCCGCGACGCCGCTGCGCATGCTCGCGGTCGGCGGGTGCCTCGGCCTGGCCGGGGCGACCGAGTATCCGGCGATGCTGGTGGTCGGGCCGATCGGGCTCTACGGCCTGGTGATCGGCGGGCGCGCCGGCGGCTGGCGACCGGTGGCGTGGGCGGCCCTGGGCGGCGCGCTGCCGCTGGGGGCGCTGGCGCTCTACCACCACGTGGCCTTCGGCAGCCCGACGACGTTCCCCTACGCCTACTCGATCTGGAAGCAGCCGCACACCGGCTGGTTCATGGGCATCGGCGCGCCGCGCGGCGCCAACCTGCGCGGCACGTTCTGGGGCGAGCACCGCGGCCTCCTCTACGCGACGCCGTGGCTGGTGCTGGTCATCCCGGGCGCGATCGCGCTGGCTCGGCGTCACGCCGCGGAGGTCGCGATCGCGGCGTGGGCGGTGGTGGCCTTCCTGTGGCTCAACGCGTCGATCGAGCCGTGGCACGGCGGCTGGGCGACCGGCCCGCGCTACGTCGTGCCGATGCTGCCCTTCGCGGTGCTCTTGTGCGGCGGCGTGCTCCGCTGGCGCGGCGC
Source organism: Kofleriaceae bacterium (assembly GCA_018057825.1). GTDB lineage: Bacteria > Myxococcota_A > Polyangia > Haliangiales > Haliangiaceae > UBA2376. Next base: position 179,808 of record JAGPCY010000010.1, read on the forward strand.
GGTGGCGGCGCGGCTTCGACCGCTGGGCGCGGCGGCGATCGGCGTGGTGATCGCGGCGACCGTGGTCTGGGGCGCGGCCCACATGTTCGCGGCGACCGCGGTCAAGCCGGAGATCAGCGAGAAGAACCTGCGGCCGTACTCGACGGTGGTGTGGCCGCGCTTCCGGCGCGGCGACCTGACGATCTCGACCCAGCGCATCGACATGCGCGGCAACCCCGAGCGCGCGCCCAAGGCGGCCTGGAGCCTGGGCGGCAAGCTCGGCTTCGACGGTCACGCGGCGCTGGGGCCGCTGTACCTGTGGTGGCTGGCGTGCGCGGCGTGGTTGATCACGGCGCTGCGCCGACGCCCGGCGGCGACCGCGTAGCGACGCCTCAGCCGACCCAGGCGATCGTCCACGAGCGCTCGCGGCCGTCGATCATGACGTCGACCGTGTCGCCCTCGCGCCGGCCCATGACCGCGCGGCCGATCGGCGACTGCGGGGTCACGACCGACAGGAAGCCGTCGCCGCCGGGGCCGGTCAGGGTCACGCCGGCGCCGGTCGGCGCGAGGAAGAAGGTGCGGCCCTCGCCGGTGTCCTCGTCCTCGATCTCGACCAGGGCGCCGACCGCGATCGGCGCGCCGGTGCGCCAGACCGGGGGACGGAAGCCGGCCAGCTCCTCGGCGGCGGCCTCGGCCTCGCGCAGGCGACGGTCCTGGGCCCGAGCCATGGCGCCGTGCTCGATCGCGGCCCGGGCGTCCTCGCGCTTCTCGGCCGGCGTGGCGCCGTCGCGGGCCTCGGTGGCGGCGGCGTCGCGCGCGAGCCGCGCGGCGTGGGCCGACGCGCGGAGGTGATCGACGAGCTGCACGACCAGGGTGGCCTTGTCCATGGGCGGATCGTCGCGTCGGGTCGCGCCCGGTCGCAATTTTTCGGCGGTCGGGACGCGGCGGGAGGGACGGGGCGGTCGGGACGCGACCCGGTGGGGCGCGCCGCCGGTGGCCCAGGGGTGTCCCCGGGGACCGCGGCGTCGGCGGACCGCCTGGGGCGCCCTGCGCCGGGGGTCGCGCCGGTACGCCGCTTGCTGAACCCCGGTCCGTGACTCTCCTGCGCGCCGCCCTGCTCGTGAGCCTCGCCGCCTGCGGCACCGTGGCCAACAACCGCTACGCCCAGGTCCACGTCGCCGCCGACCAGCCCGGCGGCGTGGTGTGGATGAACGGCCTCGAGGTCGGACCGGCTCCCCAGGTGCTGTCGGCGCGCGGCGATCGCGGCGCGCGGTTCGAGGTGGTGTGGCCCGACGGCGCCCGCGCGGCGTGTCGGGTCGGCACCGCGATCGAGCCGTGGTGGATCCCCCTCGACCTCCTGGTCTTCGGGCTGGTCGGGCCGGCGATCGACGCCACCACCGGGCGCTGGCGCGACCTCGATCGCACGCGCTGCCACCTCCGTCATCCGGGAGCCTGACCATGCCCACTCGCCACCTGGTCTTCGCCGCCGCGCTGCTCGCCCTGTCGACCACCGGCTGCTACGTCACCCACGCGATCCGCACCGATCAGCTCCCCGAGGTCAGCCGCGGGTACGATCGCGCGTCGGGGCCGCCGATCACGATGTACGTGCCTAACGGCTACGGCGGCGTGCGCGCGACCACGCTCCAGCCGATGTCGCGCTCGAAGGTCACGCTGCGCGCGCCCGACGGCTCGTCCTTCGTGGTCCGCGGCACGCTCGATCTGGTGGTGTCGACCACCGACGGCGTGGTCCATCGCTTCGACGGCCCGGTACAGGTCGAGGACCGCGGCGACGCGTACTTCCTGCGCTCGCCCAGCCTGACCGGACGGCTGCCGCGGACGGCGATCCGCTCGGCCGAGGTGCGCTCGCTGAGCATGAGCCGCACGATCGCGGCGGCGGTCGGCGGCGCGGCCCTCGGGGTCGCGGCGATCCTGGTGCCGATCGCGCTCCTGTGAGCGCGGCCGATCAGCCGGCGGCGGCCTCTTCGGCCTCGATCGCCGCCTCGCCGTCGCGGAAGGTCGGGTAGCGCAACGTGAGGCCGAGATCGCTGCGGATGCGATCGCCGCGGATCTTGCGGTTGCGATGCGCGCCGCGGGCCTTGCCCGGCTCGAGGAGCGCGCGACTGGCCGGCAGGGGCAGGCCCAGGCGCTCACACAGCCAGGTGGCGTAGGCGAGCTGGGTGGTCGGCTCGGCGTCGGCGCACAGATAGGTCATCCCGTGGGGGGCGCGCTCCTCGGCGGCGAAGACGTGGGCCACGACGTCGTCGACGTGGATGCGCGAGATCGCGTGGACGCCGCCGTCGAGGAGCCGGTAGTCGCCCTTGCGCAGGCGGGCCCGCACGCCGCGGCCGGGACCGTAGACCGGCGCCAAGCGCAGGATGCAGGTGCGGATGCCGTGGCCAGCGCGCACCGCGTCCTCGTCGTTGCGGACGCCGGTCATGGGCGGATCGTCGAGGCGGATCTCGGTGTCGTCGTCGATCCAGACGTCGTCGTCGGGATCGTGGCCGTAGAGGCCGGCCGAGCTCAGGTAGACGAACGCCTGGAGGCCGGCGCCGGCCGCCGCCTGCAGGGCCTTGCGCGGCCCGTCGCCGGGCGGCACGGAGCCGATCGGCGGCACCGAGTAGAGGCAGGTGCCGCCGCGCATCCCCGACAGGATCGGCGAGAGCTGCTTGGGTAGCGCGGCGTCGAGGTACTTGAGCTCGGCGCCGAGCTCGCCGAGCGGCGCGAGCCGACCGGTCGAGCGCGCGCACACCCGGACATGGCGGCCAGCGGCCAGCGCGGCCCGAGCCACCCGGGCGCCGATGTAGCCACAGCCGATGATGACGAGCGGAGTGTCACTCACCGCGCCATCATCGCACGAGGCCGACGTCCCGCTGTGGCGCGGACGCGCGGCGCGGGCGGCGCGCGATCGGACGCGATCAGAAGTAGGTGGTCGGCTCGGGGGTCGACGACGGCGGCGTGGTCCCGGGCGGCGGCTTCACGCCGACGACGATCCGGCCCTTGCGCGGCACCTGCTTGCGGGCGCCCGCCTTGGGGTAGGCCAGGCAGATCTTGCCCTCGGGCTGGCAGTCCTCGGCCGCCGACTCGCTGACGACGAAGTGATCGGGCAGCGCCAGGTTGGCCTTGGCCAGGACCGCCGTGGCCTCGGCCAGGGTCAGGCCGACCACCTCGGGCATGCGCCGCCAGTGCGACGATAGGCCGATCCCGCCCTCGGCGTAGGTGTCCTTCTCGACGACGAAGCGCAGGCGCGGGAGCCGGGTCGTGGCCTCGGTACCGGCGCCCGGCGTCTGGCTGCAGATCGTGCCGGTCTTCACCATCTGCCGGTCGTCCTCGTAGCCACAGGTGGCGTTCTGCGGATCGAGACCGCCGACCTCGAAGCCAGCGGCGCGCATCGTCGCGAGCGCCTGCTCGGGGGTCTGACCGATCACGCTCGGCACCGTGCGCAGGATGTGGCCGCCCTCCGACGGGCCGGCGCCCGAGGAGCCGCCGCCGCCGCTCGACGACGAGCTGAAGGTCGGCCCGAGGTTGCCCTTGAACGAACAAGCCGCTGTCACCGACAGCGCGAAGATCACCCACTGCTTCATGCTCCGAACCTATCTCGATCCCGGCCGCGTTGTCAGATTGCGCGATTGGGGATTGATTTCGACCGGCCGCCCCGGCCTCGGTACACTTGGGCCATGGACACGCGCTTGACCCCGCTGCCACCGCTCACGACGATCGTGGTGACCGGGACGCGGCGCAAGGTGCGCGAGGCCTTCCGCTGGCTGGTGCTGCTCGGGCTGGCCGCCGCCTTCATCGGCCTCTGCTTCGAGACCCACCGCGAGTGCGATAGCTGGAGCTTGCCGTGTCGGGAATGGAGCCCGACCCATCACCTGTGGAGCGACGTCGGTCCGGCGCTCCACCTCGCGGTCCTGTTCGCCGGCGGGCTCACCTGGCTGGGCCGGTCGCGCCGGATGGTCGCCGGGATCCTCCTGGCGGCGGCCACCACGGTGGTGGTCTTCGGCACCCTGTTCGTCTACGTGATGATCCACTTCCTGTCGTCGGTCGACGGCGACGGCCTGGGCGCGCCGGGCCTGCTGGTGGCGCTGTTCGGCGCCCTGGTGCAGATCGTGGTCGAGCCGATCGTCACCGCGCGGGAGCGCCGCCACGTGATCGCCGGCGATCCGGTCCTGGCCCACGCGCGGGTGGTGAGGACCTGAGCCGCGACGGGGGCGAGACCGAGACCGAGACCGAGACCGAGGCCGAGACCGAGGCCGAGGCCGAGACCGAGACCGAGACGAGACCGAGACGAGACCGAGACGAGACCGAGACCGAGGCCGAGACCGGGACCGAGACCGAGACCGAGACCGAGGCTCAGCGATAGCGCGCGGCGTCGAGGCCGTGGTGCTCGAGCCAGCGATAGACCTGCTTGCGCGAGCGGGCCATGGCTCGGGCGACGTCGGCGACGACGCCGCGGTGGGCGCGCATGAGGGCGTCGAGCTCGGCGCGGCTGGGCGGTGGACGATCGTCGACGGGTTCGGTGGCGGCGGCGGCAGGCGCGGCGGCGAGGTGCGGCTCGCTGGCGGTCGGCGCGGGCAGCAGCTCCGCGATCGCGGCGAGGTCGAGGACCGCGCCGGGTGCGGTGCGGAGGCGGAGCTGCGCGGCCAAGGTGTGGACCTCGCGGACGTTGAACGGGAACCGGTGCGCGAGCAGGGCGTCGACCAGCGCCGGCGTCAGGCGACGCGCCTCGCCGAGGGCGGCGGCGAAGAGCGCGAGTAGATCTTCGCGGCGCTCGCGCACCGGCGGGATCGTGAGCGGATACTCGGCGAGGCGGGCGTAGAGATCGGCGCGGAAGCGACCGGCGTCGATCGCCGCGCGCAGATCGTGGTTGGTCGCGGCGACGATGCGGACGTCGCACGGGACCGGCGCGGTGGCGCCGACCGGGACGACCGCGCGGTCCTGCACGGCGCGCAGGAGCTTGGGCTGGATGGCCGGCGGCAGATCGCCGAGCTCGTCGAGGAACAGGGTGCCGCCGTCGGCGGCGCGGAACCAGCCGGGCCGCGCGACGCCGCCGGTGAAGGTGCCGGCGAGCTGCCCGAAGAGCTGACTCTCGGCCAGGCTCTCGGGGATCGCGGCGCAGTTGACGGCGACGAAGGGTCCACCGGGGCGGCCCAGAGCGTGGAGCGCGCGGGCCACCAGCTCCTTGCCGCAGCCGGTCTCGGCCTCGACGAGCACGGTGGTCGAGGTCGGCGCCAGCCGCGCGATCGTGGCCCGCAGGCCGCGCAGGGCGGGGCCGTGACCGATCAGCTCGGGGATCGCGGCGTCGGCGACCTCGTCCACCTGCTCGCGCACGATCAGGAACGAGTCGCCGATCGCGATCACGTCGCCGTCGCGCAGGACCTGTTCGGTCACGCGCACGCCGTTGACCAGCGTGCCGTTGCGGCTGCCCTCGTCGACCAGGCGTAGCGCCCCGGTCGGGCTGGCGTGGACGGTGGCGTGATGGCGAGACGCCTTGCGATCGTCGGTGAGGCGCAGGCCGCGCTCGACCTCGCGACCGATCGGCGTGGCGCCGCGCAGCGGGCCGAACACCTGCGGTGGCGCGATCACCTGCTCGCCGCTGTAGACCAGATGCAGGCGTGGGCGCCGGAGCGCGGCCAGGGCGACCGGCGGGGTCTTCTGCTCGGTGGTGGCCACGCCGCGTGAGCTTACCGTGGGACCAGGCGACCGCGGCCGGCGGCGTCGCCGACCAACAGGGTCGCGCCGTCGGGGGCGAAGGCCAGAGCGGTGATCGCGGCCGCCGGGCCCGGGCCGCGCCAGCGGCGCGTCGGGGCCCCGGTCGCACCGTCGAAGAGGTGGACCACGCCAGCGTCGTCGCCGGTCGCGACCCACGCGCCGTCGGCGGTGACCGCGACCGATCGCACCGGCGCGCGATGACCGGCCAGCGCGCGCGGACGCGGATGGCGCAGATCCCACCAGCGCGGCGCGCCGCGGGCCCCGACGACGACGACCCGGAGCCCGTCGGTCGACGCGGCGAGGGCGTGAACCGGCCCGGGCAAGCGGAGGACCGACGCGGTGGCGCCGGTCGCGCCGAGCCACAGGCGGACCTCGCCGTCGTCGCCGCCGGTGATGACGCCGCCGCGGATCGCGGCCAGGACCCGCACGGGCGACGGCGCGACGAGCTGGCCGGGGTCGCCGAGAGCGGCGTCGCGCACCGACAGGAGCCGGAGCCCGTCGGCGCCCGCCAGGACCAAGGCCGTCCCGCTGTCGGACCAGACCACGGCCCGGCTCGGCGTGGGCGGGCGGCCGACCAGAGGCATCGGCTCGCCGTCGGCGAGGCGCCAGGCCGCGAGCCCTCCGTCAGCCGCGACGCTGACCACGACGTCGGCGATCGACGCCGCGAGCGCGTTCACCGCCGCGCCCGGGCGCGCGGCCCACACCGACGAACCGGCCCGCGGATCGTAGGCTGCGACGGTGCCGTCGGCGGCGCCGATCGCGACGCGGTGCCCCGACGCGCTCCAGGTGGCGCTGGTGATCGCCGCGCCCGGCGTCGGAGCGAGCGCGACGTGATCGGTCGCCGGCACCAGGGTCAGGTCGGCCAGCTCGAGGCGCAGGATCGGCCGCTGCGACGAGTCGACCAGCTCGCCCTCGGGGCTCCGGTTCCAGGCCGCGACCCCGGCCTGGACGTAGCGGGCCAGCGCGCTCATGCGCACCGCGCCGTCGGGATCCGCGGCGCCGCCGGACAGTCCGTCGCGCAGGCAGCGCGTGAACACCGCGCCGTCGCTACCGTCGAGGCTCTGGGAGCCAGTGGTGCTGCCGGCGAGGAGCGCGAAGCTGCCACCGCGCGCCCCGCAGTGACGCAGGGCCCGACCGATGCCGGGATCGAGGCCGAGGCCGATCTGGCACGCCTCGAGGAAGACCGCGACCCGGCGCGCGCGCCGGCGCAGGGCGTCGAGGAGGTCGGACAGCGCGAGGCCGCCGACCACGCGGCCGTCGTCGGTGTACTGGCTGTCGGCGAGCAAGAGCCACGGCCGGCCGCGGGCGCGCACGCCGTGACAGCAGGCGTAGAGGACCAGCACGTCGTCGTCGGCGCACGCGGCGGCGACCTGGCGGACGGCGGTCAGGACCCCAGCGCGGGTCGGCGGCGCCGCGCTGCCCCGGCGATCGTCGACGGTGGTCACGACGTAGCCGCGCGCGCGCAGGACCGCGGCGACCGCGCGGGCGTCGTCGACAGCGTGAGGCACCTCGTCGCCGGGCACCCCGATGACGACGGCGCGGCGGATGGCGGGGCCGTCGTCGCGACGACCGGTCCGGGCGTCGCGAACGAGCCGACGACGGGTCACGGCCCGACCTCGAAGACCTGGCCGATGCCATCGTCGTAGCCGACCGCGAGCTGACCGCCGTCGGGCGACCACGCCAGCGCGGTGGGCGCGGCGGCGGCGGCGATCGATCCGCTGTCGGTCCGGGCGAAGCGGCGCAGGGGCGTACCATCGACGGCGTCCCACAGCCGCAGCTCACCGTCGCGCGACGCGCTGGCCAGCCAGCGACCGTCAGGGGCGAAGGCGACGGCGACGATCGGCGCGCGGTGGCCGCTCACGGCGCAGCGCACGCGACCGGTCAACCCGACGATGTGGACCGCGTAACGCTGCGCGGGCGCCGGCTCGACGATCACGCCGCCGGCCGCGACCCACCGACCGTCGGGCGAGGTCGCCAGGGCCCACACCGGCCCCGGCAGCGCGGTCAGCGCGCGACCGCCGCCGCCGACGACGTCCCAGCGCATGACGCGGCCGTCACCGCCGCCGCTCACCAGGACCGCGCCGGCGAACGCGCACACCAGCGGCAGGTGCTCGTCGGTCGCGAGCTCGCGATCGCGGCTGCCGACGCGAACCACCAGCCCGTGGCGGATCACCAGGTGCGCGCGCAGGTGGGCCCGCACCGCCGGATCGGACAGATCGACGACGGCGTCGGGCGCCAGCCCCGCGCCCGGGCCGAGCGTCGTCGCGGCGAAGGGCGCGGCCAGGCGACGGCGGTCATCGCTCCACGCCAGCTCCCGGGGCGCGACCGCCAGGCCGCGGCTCGGACGCGACGTGCGGCGCGCCAGGTCCCAGGCCGCGATGGTTCCGTCGACGCCGCCGATTTGGAGGACGCGCCCGGCGCGATCGAAGGCCAGGCCACCCACCGCCGCAGGGAGCGGCGGCAGCGCGTCGATCGCCGCGCCGGTGCGCGGCTCGAACCGCCGGACCACGCCGTCGTCGCCGCCCACGGCCAGGCGCCCGCCGTCGGGCGCGAAGGCGACCGCGCGGATCGGCGACGGCGTCGCCAACGCGCGGCGGGCCGGCGCCGGGATCAAGGCGAGGTCGGCGATCTCGAGGCGCACGACCGGTGCCGCTCGCGCCCCCGGGACCGACGCGGCGCGCGCGGCGCGCTGGATCTCCTCGGCGACCGCGCCAAACCCAACCGCGCCGTCGGCCGCCGCGGCCTCGCCACCGAGCGCGGCGATCAGCGGCCCGCGCAGTCCGCCGGCGAAGGCGGCGTCGGCGGCCAGGAGCGCGAAGCCGCCGTCGCGCTCGTCGCGAGCGAGGGACGGTGCGTCGGTGGCGACGACCCTACCGGGATCGAGGGTCGCCGCCGCCGGGCCGACGTCGAGGAACAAGGCGGTCGCGGCCTCGGTCTGGCGCAGGCCCGCGATCACCTCGGCCAGCGGCAACCGCACGCGCGCGCGCGGCGGACGCGACCGTGGGGACGCGGCGACCGCGAGGATCGTCGACCCGCGGAGAGACCACGCCGGGCACGCCAGGTAGACCACGACCACCTCGCCGGCGGCGGCGGCGCGCGTGGCCCGCGCGATCGCGGCGGTGACGGTGGCCGGCGTCGCGGCTCGGCGCCCGCGCCCCACACCGAAGGCGACGACGCGATAGCCGGTCGCGGTCAGCACGCGGACCACCGTTCGAGACACGACCGCGCGTTCCTCGTCGGGGCGGCCGCGGTCGTCGCGCGGACACGCCACCACCACCGCGCGCCGCCGCGGCCGGTCGTCGCGGCTGGGCGACCGTCGCACCATCAGGTGTTGGGCGGCTTGGCGACGCCGGTCGGCGGCTCATGACCGCCGCCCAGGACCGCCGCGAGCTGGCGCCGGGTCAGGCGCAGGTCCGACGACACCGCGTGGATCCGCCCGGTGTCGAGGGCGCGCAGCCAGCCGCCGGCGCCGGGCAGCCGCGCCGCCACGCCGTCGTGCTGATAGCACACGATGAACTTGCGGCTCCCGCGCTGCCACTGCAGGACGAACTGGTAGCGGCGCGGCGGCGGCGTCGTAGCGTGGACCGCGAACCAGCTCGCGATCGCCACCGGCGCCGCGGACTCCTGGCGCCGCGGCGCGCCGTCGGTCTGGACCTCGACGACCAGATCGATCGCGCTCGAGGCCGCGCGCCACGCCGCGATCTCGGCCTTGGTCGGCGGCGGCTCCTTGCCGGCCGTGGGCTTCGGCGGCGACTTGCTCGCGGGCTTCTTGGCCTTGGCGGCCGACGGGGCAGGCTTCTTCTTGGGTGCGGCCATCGCGATCACTCCATGCGGTTGTGGTCAGTCCATGGCGCAGCGAAAGCCGAGGCCGAAGCGCCCGGCGGTGCGCCGCTGTCGGCTGCGGGTCGTGGTGCGCGCGGTCCACGCCGGCGAGACGTAGTTGCCGCCGCGCATGATGCGGAAGTCGTCCTCGATCGCGACCGCCTCGGTCACCACCGGGTCGCGGCAGTCGCCGCAATCGCGGTAGGTCGCGACGAAGGAGTCCGCGACCCACTCGAAGACGTTGCCGCCGAGGTCGTACACGCCGTCGACGGTGACGTCCTGCGCGGCCGTCGCCACCGGCGCGACCGCGGCCGCCAGCGCCGGGCAGCCGCGCGGGTCGGCGCGCCCGAACACCACGCCGTCGCAGCGCGGCGCGGCGTCGCCCCACGGGAAGCGCCGGCCGGCGCGACCGCGCGCGGCCAGCTCCCACTCGGCCTCGGTGGGCAGGCGCTTTCCCTGATCGCGGCAGTAGCGGTTGGCGCCGTCCCAGGTCACGGCCTCGACCGGCAGCTCCTCGCGGCCCGGCTTGACGGTGAACCGGGTGTCGCGGCCGTCGGCGGTGCGCTCGCCGACGATGCTGGCGGCGTCGCGGTACAGATCGATGAGGACCCGCCCGGTGGCCGGCTCGTCGACGAACCGCGGGTAGTGATCGTCGCGATCGTCGCGCAAGGTCACCTCGGCCTTCCGGACGTTCAAGAACGCCGCATATTCGCGGTTGGTGACCTCGCGCGCGTCGAGGGCGAAGCTCGACACCGTGACCTGGCGCGCCGGCAGCTCGCGCTGGAGCTGCGGGCGCTCGTCGTCGAGACACCCGCCCGGCAGCTCGGCGCACGCGGCGGTCAGCTCGGCCGGCGTGCTGCCCATGCGGAAGCGCGCGCCGGCGATCACGACCATGCCCGGCGGCGCGACGCGCGGGCCCACCGCCGACGGGGCCCGCAGCCGCCAGGCCCCGACCGCGCCGACCGCGACGACGCCGACCAGCCCGGCGGCGCCGACCGCGAGCCACCGTCGACGTCGGCGCGGCGGCGGCGCGCCGCGATCGATCGCCGCGCCGCCCAGGGTCGTCTCGGCCTCGGTCGGCTGCCCGCGGCGCCCCGGCGCGACGGTGGCCGGCGCGGTGGTGGCGGTGACCGCGCGCGCTGGCAGCGTGGCGGCCAGGGCCAAGGTCGGCTCGTTCTCGACCGCGCCGGCGAGGGCAGCTTCGACGGCGCGCAGCTCGTCGACGACCGCGGCGATCGCCGGGCGCCGCGACGGCTCCTTGGCGAGCATCCGCCGCACCAGGTCGGTCAGGCCGACCGGCAGGTCGGCGGGCAGGCGCCCCAGCGGCGGCTCGACGAAGAGGTGCTGGCGCATGACCTCGGTGGCGCTGCCGGCGAACGGTCGACCACCGGTCAAGAGCTCGAAGCCGATCACGCCGAGCGCGTAGACGTCAGCGCGGTGGTCGACCTCGCCCTGGCCGGTACACTGCTCGGGCGCCATGTAGCCGGCGGTGCCAAGCACGGTGCCCTCGGCGGTGTGGCCGGCGTCGCCGTCGACCAGCTTGGCGATGCCGAAGTCGAGCAGCTTGATCCGCGTCCCGCCTGGGACCTCGTCGTCAGGGACGATCATGACGTTGTCGGGCTTGAGATCGCGATGGATGATCCCGGCCTGGTGGATGGCGGCGACCGCCGAAGCCAGTCGACGCACGGTCCGCACCGCGAACGGCAGCGGCAGCGGCGCCCCGGCGGCGCGGTCGATGTGCGCGCGCAGCGGCTCACCCGCGATCAGCTCCATCGCGAGCCACGGGCCGTGGACCGGCGCCTCCCCGCAATCGAGGATGTGGACCAGCCCGGGATGATCGAGGCGGCACAGGACATCGACCTCGGCCAGGAACCGGCGGACGGCGGCGGCGCCGACCGCGGCGCGGCGGTCCGGCGCCAGGAGCTTGAGCGCGGCGCGCTGGCCGACGCGGACGTGACGGGCCTCGACCACGATCCCCATGCCGCCGCGGCCGAGCGGGCCGACCACGCGGTACGGCCCGATCTCCACGCCGGGCGCGAGGGGATCGATCGCCTCCCCCGGGGCGGTGTCGGTCACTTGTCGATCATGCCATCACCCCGGCGGTGTCAGGGATGGGCCGGCGCGTGACCGCCTGTGACCGCCCGCGGGCGGCCCGCGCGCGGCCCACCCGACCGACCGAGGTCCGCCATGGATCTCGACGACTTGCGACCGGCACGGGGCCTGCGATGGGCCTGGTCATGCTCGACGGAACCGCCCCCGATGTCCCCAGCTTCGAGTCCCTGGTCGCCACCCACCTGCCGCGCCTGCGCAAGCGGGCCGCGCGCATGTGTCGCGGACGCCGCGACGCCGACGACATCGTTCAGGACGCCTTGGTCCGCGCGTTCCAGCGCCGGGCCTCGCTGCGCTCCCCCGAGCGCGCCGGCGGCTGGCTTCTGACGATCGTCTCGCACACCTTCATCGACCAGCTCCGCTACCGCCGGGCCCGGCCGCTGGAGGTCGCCCTGGCGAACGAGCCCCTGGCCGACGAGGACGTCGACGCACCGGCGTGGACCCGGCTGTCGGTCGACGACGTCGCCGCGGCGGTGGCCGAGCTTCCCGACGACGTGCGCGAGACCTTCCGGCGCTTCGCCCTCGAGGGGCAAGACTACGCGACGATCGCCGCCGACCAGGGCATCCCCAAGGGCACGGTCGGCGCGCGGATCCATCGCGCGCGCGCGCGGCTGCGCACGATCCTCCTGGCGCGGCTCGCCGAGTAGCCCGACCTCCGGCGCCGTCACCAGGCCAGGCTCCGTCGGGCCGGGGCGGCGCTGCCGACGGCGGCGCGGGCGGCGGCGGCGGGCGACCGGCGCGGCGCCGGGCCCTGGTAGGCCAGGGCCTCAGACGGCAGCTCGATCAAGAGGCCGCGATCGTGGTCGGCGGCGTCGAGGGCGTGGGCGCAGAAGTTCGGCGCCATGATCATCGCGAAGAACATCCCGGCCCGGTGGGGCGCGAGCCCGAGATCGACCAGGAGCGCAGCCAGGGCGATGACGATGTTGGGCGCCAGGCCGCCGTGCGCACGCATCACGCGCGCCAGGCGCTCGAACAGCCGCCAGGTCGGTCGCCGGGTCGCCGGGTGCCCGGCCAGCATCTCGCGCAGCGCGAGCAGGCGCTCGTCCTCGGCCCGAAACGGCACACCGAAGCCCATGATCCGCCCGCGGCAGGCGCGGTGACGCTCGACCGCGGCGGCCAGCGCGGCGTCGAGGGTGGCGTCGTCGGTCGACGCGTCGACGACCGCGGCGGCCAGCTCCTCGGCGAGCCACACCAGGCTCGCGGCGGCGCCAGCGGCGGTCCCCGGCCCCATGCGATCGCTGTCGCTGGCGAGCTGGGCGCCGAAGCTGCCGGCGATCGGATTGCCGTAGGCGGCCAAGGTGCGCGCGAGCTTGAGCGGCCACACCCGCGCGTCGGGTGAGCACAGCGCCAGCGCCATGCAGCGGACGACCTCGCGATCGCCCTCGGCGAGGCGCACGCCGAACGCGAGCGCCACGAGCTCGAAGGGATCGCGGATCGCGGCGCGGAGGTCGGTGAACACGCCGTGGCCGCAGAAGCGATTGTCGCGATCGCCGATGTGGCCGGCGCGCTGGATCGGCCGGGTCATGGCGCCGCCCCCGCGTCGTCGACGTAGCGGTAGTCGGGCAGGCGCGCCGGATAGTCGCGGATCGCCCCCAGCCCGACGTGGGCGGCCTCGGCGGCGACCACCGGCAGGCGCGCCCACAGCGCGATCGCCTCGATCGCCAGCGGCTCACCCAGCCCGAGGTGGTGGAGCACGGCGTAGCCCTGGGCCAGCCGCGACACCGGCACCGACGGCAGGCCGCGGGTCGGCCCGAACCAGGCGCGGAGCTGTCCGTCGAGCCAGGCCTGGGCCGCGATCTCCTCGGCGCTGGCGTCGATCGCCAACGCGCACGCCGGCACCGGCCCGCCGTCGTTGAGCCAGGCCAGCCACGGCGCCAGCGCGGCGCGCTCGTGGCGCACCAGCTCGCCCAGGCCGATCGCGGCGATCGCCAAGGTCGCGCCGGTGGTCGCGCCGGCGATCCGGGCCAGACACGCGGCGTGGGCCGGGGCCTGGCCGACGTGGACCGGCGCCAGGAGCGCCGCGGCGACGTCGAGGGCGGCGCGCTCAGGCTCGGTCGGCAGCTCGCCGCGCAGCGCCAGCCAGCACAGCTCGGTGGCGCCGTAGTGGCGCGCGAGATCGTCCGCGACGTGATAGCCGCGCAGCCGCGCGCCCGGGCCCGGCGTCACCACGCGCGCGGTCAAGCGCGCCGGGAAGGCCTCGCGCTCGAAGGGTCCGCGGTAGACCGCGGCCGGCGCAGCGTCGACCGGCGGCGACGCCGTCGGGGGGACGTAGGGATCGAACGGATCGGGCATCATGGCGAGCTCCAGCGGCGAAGGGGGGGGCGACTCACCGACCGCCCTGGGCGGCCAGGCTGCGGATGCGATGGGCCAAGATCGGCGACGGCACGCTGGGGTCGACGTCGACATCGACCACGACCGGCCCCGGCGTCGCCAGCGCGCGGGTCAACGCGGCCGCCAGCCCGGCCTCGCCGTCGACGGTGAGCCCGACCGCGCCCTGGCTCGCGGCCAGCGCGGCGAAGTCGCAGCGCGGGAGCTGGGTCTCGACCGGCGACATCCCGAGCGCGGTCATGCCGTGGTGGTTGAGGCCGAGCTGGGCGTCGTTCAAGACGATCCACACCACGTCGGCGCGATACGCGACCGCGGTCGACAGCTCGTGCTGCATGAGCATCGCGCCGTCGCCGACCAGGGTCACGACGCGTCGACCGGTAGCCAGGGCGGCGCCGACCGGGCCGGCGGTGAAGTGGCCCATCGAACCCCAGGCCGCGCTGGTCCGATAGCGACCGGGCGCGCGGAACCGCAGGGCGTGGTTGGCCCAGGTGAAGGCGTTGCCGGCCTCGCTGCCGACGATGGCGTCGCTGCCGTCGACGACGACCTCCTGCACGACCTGCAAGAGATACGGCGTGCGCACGGGACCGTCGGCGCGCGCGGCCAAGTGGACCGGCCGCGCGAGGCGCGGCGCGGCGGGTGCGGAGCCGCGGCGCTGGTACCAGCCAGTGGCCCGGGCGCGCGCGTCGAGGGCCTCGAGCACGGCGCCGACCTCGGCGACCACGCCCAGCCCATCGGTGCCGGGGAACGCCGCGGCGAACGCGGTGGCGTCGACGTCGACGTGGATCCACCGTCGCGCCGGGATCGCCGCCGGGGCGAGGAACGACGTGACCTCGCCGAGCCGGGTGCCGAGCACGAAGAGCGTGTCGGGGCGGCGGGCCAGGAACTCGTCGACCGTGGCGTGGCCGCCGGCGCCGCTGACGCCGACGAACAGCGAGTGGGTCTCGTCGAACACGCCCTTGGCGCGCGGCGACGCGATCACCGGCAGGCGCGCGGCGATCGCGAAGGCGCGGAGCGCCGCGCTGGCGTGGCGCGCGCCGTGACCGATCCACAGCGCCGAGGTGCCGGTGGCCAGGGCGTCGAGGATGGCGTCGATCACCGCCAGCGACGGCGTCGGCGCCGCGACCTGCCACGCGCCGAGGGCCGGCGGCGCGCCGGTCAGGACCTGGGCCTGGAGCGACCACGGCAACGCCAGGTGCGCGACGAAGCCGCCGGGGCGGGCCCAGCCCAGCGCGAGCTGCTGCAGAAACTGCTGCAGCTCAGCGACGGTGTCGGGGGCGGCCGCCAGGTGAAACAGCGGGCCGGCGGTGGTGAGGCCGGCCGGCGTCGTGGCCGGTCCGGTCTCTTGCACCGCGCCGCGGCCGAGCTGCGCCCGGGTGGTCGCCGCCGAGATCAACACGACCCGGGCGCCGTCGGCGCGGGCCGCCATCATGCCGTTGAGCGCGTTCCACAGCCCGGGGCCGGTGGTGGTGACGACCGCGGTCGGTCGACCGCTGGCGAAGTGCGCCTCGATCGCCGCGAAGGCGGCGCCGCTCTCGTGGCGGGTATGGAACAGCCGGACTGGCGACGCGGCCAGGCCCGCCGCGAAGGGCGCGACGCCACCGCCGAGGACGCCGAAGGCCTCGCGCACGCCGAGCTCGGCCAGCCGCTCGCAGCACCAGCGCGAGGCGGTGACCGCCTCGGGGGCGGCCCAGGGAGCGCGGGCGCCCCAGCCGACCACCGCGGGTTCGGCGGCCGGCGGCTCAGGGAGCTCGGCGATGGTGCGGGCAGCGGTGACAACGGCAGCGGTCGTGATCGTCATCACCCGCCGTGACGGCGCGCCGGAAAGAGTTTCGCGGCGGAGTGAGACGCCTCGCGGCGGCTCGGTCGCGCGGCTGTCAGCTCGAGTGATCGGCAGCCCCGCGGCGTGGCGCCGCCGGTCGGGTGAAGATCGCTCCATGCCCACCCCTTCCCCCCGTGTCCTCGGCCTCCTCGGCCTCCTCGGCCTCGCCGCGTGCGGCGACCCCACCGCCCCGACCTACACCGTCGCGATCACCGGCGCGCGGACCTACGTCGCGATCCAGGACGGCGACGGCCCCTGGCAGCGCCTCGCCGTCGCCGCCGACGGCACCGCGTCGTTCACCGTCACCGCGGGCTATCACGCGGCGGCCGCCCTGTGTGGTGACGACCCCGTCACCACGGTCCTGAACGCGATCCTCGACGCCGGCGCCACGACCTGGTCGGCCTGCGCCCCGCCGCGCACCACGGTCCGCGTGTCAGGGGCGCTGGTGCCGGCGACCGCCACCGCCTGGGTCGGCAACTTCGCGACCAGCCTGCCCGGTCGCTACAGCGCGTCGGTGGTCCCTGGCCGCCACGATCTGGTCGCCACCGCCGACGGCCGGGCGGTCATCGTGCACGACCAGATGATCGACGCCGACCGCGTGATCGATCTCGACATCGACGCCAACGGGTTCGCCCTCACGACCGTGACCCCGACGGTCACCGGCGACGGCGGCGCCGCGGTCACCGGCTACGCCGAGCTCCACACCACGCACGGCACCTACGTCCAGACCTCCCACGACGGATACGCCATCGTTCCGGCCGCGCAGCGAGCCGCGGGCGATCGCGTGGTGATCGGCGCGCAGCGCTCGGTCGACGGTCGCAACGAGGTGGTCCAGCGCCTGGTCGCGGCGGACGCGGCGCCGGCCTTGGCCTTCGAACCCCTGCCGGCCCTGGCGATCGCGCGCGCCGGTCTCCAGGTCGGCGACGGCTGGGAGTTCGCGCGGGCCTCGTACTTCACCGCTGGCTCGTCGACGTCGCTGCGGACCTCGATGCAAGTGACGCCGGCCTGGGTCGCGGCCAGCGGCGGGACCGCGGCGCCGCTGGTCGACGCCGCGGCGCTGCCGGAGTGGAGCGGGCCCAGCGCCACCGCGCCCGGCACCGCGGTGCGGGCCCTGGTGATCGCGAACATCGGCGATGGCGCCGGCGACTACCGCGCCGCCGGGCTCGACACGACGCTGACCTGGTAGCGATCGCGCTCGCGCGACCTGCCGCATCCGCCAGCTCGGCCGGCACGATCGGCCGGCGCGATCGGCCGGGACCACAACGCGACCACGTCGTCGCGCAGACTTGGCGACGGCACGGGGCCTGCTCTTGCACGGCGCGGAGGTCCCATGTCCACCGTCCGCCTACCCCTCATCCTCGGCGCGGCCCTCGCGTCCACCGCCTGCCTCGACGACACCACCACCGCGCCGGCCCCGTCGAGCTGCACCCTGCCCGCGCCCTACGAGGTCCTGTCGACCGGCCACATCGTCGCCGACGACATGATCGTCGGCTCCCTCGACGAGTTCCAGGCCGACTGCGCCGCCGGGCGCCGGTGGCGCGGCCTCGGCGATGGCGCACCCGGCACGCGCAGCATCGGCGTGCGCAGCGGCGCCTCGCGCTGGCCCGGCGGGCGGGTGCCGTATCGGATCGATCCGACCCTGCCCGAAGCCGATCGCGTGACCGACGCGATCGCCCACTGGGAGCAGGAGACCGCCCTCGACTTCGTCCCCCGCACCGCCAACGACGCCGACTACGTGTACTTCACCAACGGCGACCGCTGCTCGTCGGACGTCGGTCGGGTCGGCGGTCGTCAGGACGTCTTGCTCACCACCGGCAAGTCTTACGAAGACATCGCAGCGATGGCGATCTCGCGCGCCGGCGACACCTTCACCTGGTACCGCGATGGCATGGTGTCGGCGGGCACCTCGACCGACCTCGACGCGGTCCGCGTCCAGTACCCCTACGAGCTACCGACCGGCTACACCGCGTCGCAGATCGTCGGGATGGCGATCGGCAAAGACAACGGTCGGGTCTACACCTGGTTCGACGACGGCCGGCGCAGCGCCGGCACCAGCGCCGACCTCGACGCCTACCAGGGGCCGATCCGCTACTACCTACCGCCCGGCAAATCGGCGTCGCAGATCGTCGGGATCGACCTCGCCCTCGATGGCGACGTCTACACTTGGTACAGCGACGGTACCCGCTCGGTCGGCACCACCACCGACCTCGACGCGGTCGAAGGGCCGATCGGGTTCCTCCCGGCGGCCGGCCGCACCGTCGGCCAGCTCGTCGGTCTGGCGATCGCCCCGGCGGACGGCGACGTCTACGCCTGGTACAGCGACGGCACCCGCTCGATCGGCTCGAGCCTCGACCTCGACGCCGACGCCGGACCGATCGCCTACGACAAGCCCGGGAACTGCGACCTGCGCGCCGCCATCCACGAGATCGGCCACGCGGTCGGTCTCAAGCACGAGCAAGGCCGCAGCGACCGCGGCCTCCACGTCCGGGTGTTCCCGGACGAGATCCAGGTCGGCAAGAAAGACAACTTCGAGATCTACAGCCAGCTCGTGTACCAGGACATCGGCGCCTACGACCTCGACTCGATCATGCACTACCCGTCGTACAACTTCACCGCCGACGGCTCGCCGACGCTCCTGGCCCTGGTCGACGAGGGCGAGTACGTGCCGCGGGCCGACGTCGCCGACCTGTCGATCTCGATGGCCGGCGAGGTCTACACCTGGTGGACCGACGGCACGGTGACCGCGGGCACCAGCACCGACCTCGAGCTACACCGGTCGCGCTACGACTACGTCCTCCCCGACGGCTACGGACCGACCGACCTGGTCGGCGTCGCGATCTCCAAGAGCACCGGCGACACCTACGCGTTCTACCGCGACGGCACGCGCTCGATCGGCTCGACGTCGGATCTGGCCGCGCTGTCGGGCCCGGTGACCTTCGAGTATCCGTCGAACTACACCCCCGACGACATCATCGCGATCGATCTGGCGCCCAATGGCCGCGTCTACACCTGGTGGGACGACGGCAAGGTGTCGAGCGGCACCTCGACCGACCTGACCGCGTACACCGCACCGACCGCGTTCTACTACGCGCCGGGCAAGACCGCGACGGCGATCCTCGGCATCGCCATCTCGGTGGCTGGCGACACCTTCGTCTGGCACACCGGCGGCGACGTCAGCGCCGGCACGACGACCGACCACGACGCGGTGCGGCCCCTCGAGGACTTCCGGTCCCGCCTCGAGGTGATCGTCGAGGGCGAGGTCCTGAGCCCAGGCGACCTGGCCGCGATCGACTTCCTGTACTAGCCGCGCGAGCCGCGCTGCGACAACCTGCGACCGGTCGATCGACGCTTCCCGCGCCGCGGGGCCCTGTGTACTGTCCGCGGCCATGCGCACTCGCCTGATCGCCCTCGTGGCGCTGGCGCTCGCCCCGAGCGTCGTCGCCTGCAAGTCGAAGAAGAAGTCCGACGACCCCGGCCCTGGGACCGGGACCGCGGCCCAGCCGACGCCGCCGGCGCCCGACCCGTTGATCAAGGAGGCCGAGCAGTTCCTGGCCGAGGTCGACAAGGGTCTGCGCGAGGCGTGGACGGTGCGCGACACCGCCGACTGGGATCGCGCGACCAACATCACGCCCGAGAACGAGGCCAAGGCCGCGGCCACCGCCGAGGCGGCGATGGCGTACCTGACCAAGAAGCTCGGCGAGGCCAAGAAGTACGCGGGCGTGGTCGACAAGCTGTCGCCCGAGGCCCGGCGGCAGTTTCACCTGCTGCGCCTGGCGGGCCAGACCGCGCCCGCCGATCCGGCCAAGGCCAAGCGCCTGACCGAGGTGACGACCGCGATGGACGGCGCCTACGGCAAGAGCAAGGTGTGCGCGAAGCCCGGGAAGTGCCAGGACCTCGGCGAGCTGACCGGCATCCTGGCCAAGAGCCGCAAGCCGGCCGAGCTGCTCGCGGCCTGGCAGGGCTGGCACGACACCACTGGCCGCGCGGTGCGCCCGCTGTACGAGGAGTTCGTGCCGCTGGCCAACGAGGGCATGGCGGCCAACGGGTTCAAGGACGTGAGCCAGGCCTGGCTGTCGGCCTACGACATGCCGCCCGAGGCGGTCGTGACCACGGCCGACAAGCTGTGGTCTCAGGTCGAGCCGCTGTACAAAGATCTGCACTGCTACACCCGCCGTCGGCTGTCGAAGCACTACGGCGAGAAGGTCGTGCCGACCACCGGGCCGCTGCCGGCGCACCTGCTCGGCAACATGTGGGCGCAGGACTGGAGCAACGTCTACGATCTCCTCGAGCCCCACGCCGGCAAGGCGTCGCCCGACGTGTCGAAGCCGCTGGTCGACCAGGGCTACGACGCCCTCAAGATGACCAAGCTGGCCGAGTCGTTCTTCACCTCCCTCGGCATGCCGGCCCTGCCCGCGACCTTCTGGGAGCGGTCGATGTTCGTGCAGCCCGAGGGCCGCGAGGTGCAGTGCCACGCCAGCGCCTGGGACCCGACCTACTCGGGCGACGTGCGCATCAAGATGTGCACCAAGGTCAACCAGGAGGACCTGATCACGCTGCACCACGAGCTGGGTCACGACTACTACTTCCTGGCCTACTACCAGCTCCCGATCCTGTTCCAGAACGGCGCCAACGACGGCTTCCACGAGGCCATCGGCGACACCGTCGCCCTGTCGATCACCCCGAGCTACTTGAAGCAGGTCGGCCTGCTCAAGGACGTCGCCGTCGACGAGCAGGCGGTGATCAACCAGCAGATGTTCGTGGCCCTCGACAAGATCGCGTTCCTGCCCTTCGGCCTGGTGGTCGACAAGTGGCGGTGGGAGGCGTTCTCGGGCGCGGTCGCGCCGGCGCAGTGGAACGCGCGGTGGTGGGAGCTGCGCAAGCAGTACCAGGGCATCGCCCCGGCGGTGCCGCGCGCCGACACCGACTTCGACCCCGGCGCCAAGTACCATGTGCCGTCGAACACGCCGTACCTCCGCTACTTCCTGTCGACGATCTTGCAGTTCCAGTTCCACCGCGCGCTGTGCAAGGTGTCGGGCTGGACCGGCCCGCTCCACGAGTGCTCGATCTACAACAACAAGGAGGCCGGGCAGCGGTTCTGGAAGATGCTGTCGCTCGGCGCGAGCAAGCCCTGGCCCGACGCCCTCGAGGCGGTGACCGGCGATCGCGATATCGACGCCAGCGCGATCCTCGACTACTTCGCGCCGCTCCACGCCTGGCTCAAGCAGCAGAACGAAGGCCAGACCTGCGGCTGGTGAGCGGCGGGTGAGCGGCGGCCGGCGGGTGAGCGACGGCCGGCGGGTGAGCGGCGGCCGGCGGGCCGGTCAGTCGACGGCGATCGCCGGGACGCGCTCGAGGGGGACGATCTCGACGGTGTAGGCGCGCCCGGCGGCGGCCGGCGGCGGCGGCTGGGCGAAGCGCGGCGCGGGTTCGCCGCGGCGGACCACATAGTCGCCGTGATGCTCGAGCTGGCAGGCGTGGCGGAGCTGGCCCGGGGCGGGGCCGGCGGGCCGCGCGGCGTTGGGGGCGATCAACACCGCCAGGGCACCCACAGCGGCGACCACGAGCGCGGCGGAGAAGCGGCGGCGGAACCCGACGGGGAGGACGTGGGCGGGCGGGTGCATGACAGAGGGACCCCGGCGCCGGGGCGGGCCTTGGGTCGGCCCCGCGATCACGGGCAGGGCAAGGACGCCAGGGTCTGCAGCATCGCCTGTTCGGCCTGCTGGCAGGTCGCGGCGACCTGGGCTGGGACGACCTGGGCCTGGGTCATCGCCAGGAAGGAGCTGCTCGCCGCGTGGAGCCCGTTGCGCAGGGCGGCCCGCGCGTCGTCGGGCAGCGAGCTGCACTGCGCCATGCGCTGGAGCGCCCGCAGGTAGGCGTCGCACGCGGGGACCCCGGTCGGCGGCACGTACAACTGGAACGCGCGGCCGGGGTCGAGCTGCGTCGGCCGCGCGGCCGGGGTGCACAGATCGTTGGTCGGCGGGCGCACGCCGAACTGCAGCTCGCCGACGACGATCGCGACCCGATCGTGGTCGCCGGGGCAGCGCGCGACGGGGTAGACGCCCAGGCCACGGCAGCCGACCGCCAGGAGATCGGCGGGCTTGCCGGGCCGGAGCTTGCCGCGGGGGATCGCGCACAGCCGGGCGTAGCGCCGCGCCGCGGCCGCGTCGTCGACGACGAGCGTGCGCTGGGCAAAGGTCCAGGTGGTCTCCCAGGCCCCATCGCCGGTCGCCGCGCCCACCGCGAAGGGACCGTGGGTCCGCAGCGCCGCCTCGTGCTGGAGACACCCTGCGTCGGAGAAGGCGTCGACGGTGAGGGTGAGGCTCGTGGCCGTGCCGGCGATGGTGAGCTGGAGCGAGGTGCCCGCGTCGACGCCGGGCAGACACGCGCTCCGCCAGGCGCCGGTGAGCTCGGGAGCGACCGGCGGTGAGGGCGCGGGCTCCTCGACTCGCTGATACTCGACCTCCTCGACGAGGTCGGCCGGCGCCGCTGGGACGTGATCGGCCGGTGGGCGGTTGGCCAGGGGTTCCGCGGGCGGCGACGGCGCCGACGAGCGGCACGCGATCAGGGCGACCAGGACGAGGGGCGCGCGCACCCGGGGGAAGATAGCTTGTCCGGCTCCCGGACGCCCGAGCGTCACGCGATGTGGATGAGCCGGTAGTTCTTCTTGCCGCTGCGCAGGAAGATGTACGACTCGGTGCCCAGGGCGCTGAGATCGAGCTTGCGATCGACCGCGGCCTCGCGCTGGTTGTTGACGTACACGCCGCCCTGGCTGATCAAGCGGCGGGCCTCGCCCTTGGACGCGACCAGCTCGGCGCGGACCAGGAGGTCGACGAGGGGCAGGCCGGCGTCCAGCTCGGCGCGGGTGATCGCGGTGGTGCCGACGACGCTGCCGAGCGGGGCCAGGTCGGCGTCCTTGGCGTCGACCAGCGAGCCGCCGAACATGATCGCGGTGGCGTTCTCGGCGGCGCGCAGCCCGGCGTCGCCGTGGATCCACCGGGTCAGATCGCGGGCCAGCTCGCGCTGGACGTGGCGCTTGCTGCGATCGGCCTCGTGCTCGGCGATGATCGGCTCGAGCTCGGCCAGCGCGCGGAACGAGAACTTGCGCAGCATCGACGGCGCGACCGCGTCGTCGACGTTCACCAGATACTGGTACATCGCGTAGGACGTGGTCAGCGCCGGGTCGAGCCACACCCGCTCGCCGGTCGAGGTCTTGCCCATCTTCTGGCCACTGCCGTCGAGGAGCAGCGGCGCGGTCAGGCCGTAGAGCTGAGGCGCGCCGAGGCGCCGCGCCAGCTCGCAGCCGGCGGTGATGTTGCCCCACTGATCGGAGCCGCCGACCTGGAGCCGGCAGCCGTGATCGCGGGCCAGGACCACGAAGTCCCAGGCCTGCAGCAGCATGTAGCTGAACTCGGTGTACGACAGGCCGCTGTCGCGATCCTCGAGGCGCGAGCGCACCGAGTCCTTGGCCAGCATGTAGTTGATCGTGACGTGCTTGCCGACGTCGCGCAGGAAGTCGAGGAACGACACGCCGGCGAACCAGTCGGCGTTGTTGACCAGGACCGCGCCGGCCGCGCCAGCGTCGAAGTCGAGGAGGCGCCCGAGCTGAGCGCGGATGCCAGCGACGTTGGCGGCCAGGGTGTCGCGGTCGAGGAGGTTGCGCTCGGTCGAGCGCCCCGACGGATCGCCGATCATCCCGGTCGCGCCGCCGACCACCGCGATCGGTCGGTGACCGGCGAGCTGGAGGCGCCGCTGGATCACGATCGGGATCAGATGGCCGATGTGCAGGCTGGTCGCCGTCGGATCGTGGCCGGCGTAGTGCGGGACGTTGCCGGCGGCGAAGGCGGCGCCGAGCTCGGCGCGGTTGGTGACGTCGGCGATCAGACCGCGCGCCTCGAGATCGGACAGGATGTCGGCCGTCATGGCGGCGGCAGGGTACGTGCGCCGGGGCGGCGGCGCAAACCGGCGCGCCGACGCGGTCCGCGGCGCAGTCAGCCGCGGCGGGCCCGGGCCACCAGCGCGGACCAGGCGGCGGCGCTGGTGTCGGGGTCGGGATCGTCGACGGCGGCGCGGATCGCCGCCCACGCCGGATCGTCGACCGGCAGGACCGCCCCGGCGGCGGCCAGGGCCCAGGGACGGGTCGGCGCGTCGGGCGCCAGGTGCGGCGCCAGGGCGGCGCCGGCCCGCGGGGTCCGGGTCGAGAGGTCGGCGAGGGTGAGGAGGATCGGCGGGGCAGCGTCGGGATCGTCGGCCAGGGCCGCCCACAGCGGCTCGAGGCGCTCGGGCGCGCCGCCCGACAGCCGGGCCACCAACGCCAGGACCAGCAAGCGCCCGGGCGGATCGTCGACGGTGGCGTCGACCAGCGCCCGGGTCAGCTCGTCGAGGAGCGCGGCCGGCGCGACGAAGGCCGGGGCCGGCTCCGGAGCCCGCGGCAGGGCCAGCGCCAGGATCGGCGCGACCGCCGGGATGCCGTCGACCAGCGCGGTGGCCCGGGCCAGGCCGCGCACCGACGACCACAACGCGGCGCCCAGGGCGACCACCAGCGGCGAGGACGCGAGGTCGTCGTCGGCCATCAGGCGATCGATCAGCGCCACCGCCAGCTCGCCGAGGGTCTGGGTGTCGAGGGCGCCGGTGGCCGCGGCGACGGCAGCCTGTCGGGTCAGGTCGGGATCGTCGGGCCGCCGGGTCCGGACCCGATCGCGCAGGCCGAGGTCGACCAGCGCCAGGGCGGCGGCCGCCGCGACCTCGGGGACGTCGTCGTCGAGGGCGGCCATGACCGGGTCGACCGCGCCGATCGCGACCAGGGCCCGGACCGCGCCGACCCGAAGCGCCGGCGCGGGATCGCGGGCCAGGGCGACCAGCGCGGGCGCGGCGTCGTCGAGGGGGAGCTGGCCGGCCAGGTCGAGGGCGGCGGCCCGGGCCTCCGGGTCGCCGGTGGCCATCGCCTCGACGAGGGTGGCCAGGGGCGCGGCGTTGCCGGCGGCGACCAGCCCGTCGAAGTAGGTCGGCGGCAGCGGGCCCTCCCAGGCCGCCTCGACCGCGGCGTGCCACGCGAGGTAGGCGTCGGGCGCGTGGGGCGCCGCCGCGCCCAGCCCGCCGACGGCGAGGTGGGCCTGGGTCCACGGCGCCGGGTCCGGCTGTTCGGGATCGCCCTCGGCGAGGGCGGCGCGCGCGGTGGCGAGCCCCGCCTCGAGGGCGGCGCGGGCGGCCTCCCCGGCCGGGGTCGCGGACCGGCCGATCGCCCCGAGCACGCTCGCCACCGCGTGTTGCCGCGGCGGTGGCCCGCCGACGGCGAAGGCGGCCGCCAGCTCGCCGACGAGCGCCGCGGCGATCGGGCGATCGTGGAGGTGCGGCGCCCAGGCCAGCGCGCGACCGGCCTGGGTGAGCGCCAGCCCGAGGAGGGCTTCGTCCGGGCCGGGCGCTCGCAGCGCGGCCAACGCCGCGGCGCCGTCGTCGTCGGAGAGGCGGGCGACCACCGCCGCGATCAGGGCGTCGGCGCGCGGCGACCACCGGGCCGCCAGGAGTTCGGGCGTCAGGCCCGGCGTCGCGGCGGCGGCGATCACCGCGGCCACCTCGTCGGCGACCGGGGCGGCGCCGCCCGGCCCCCACGGCCGCACCAGCGGGCTGGCCGCGACCCAGGCCGCGGTCGGCTCGTCGTCGATGACGAGGGCTCGGCCCTGGGGATCGAGGAGGTAGCGGGTGAACCGCGCGGCGACCTCGTCGCGGCCCAGGGGCGCTACCGCCGCCGACCCGGCCAGGGCGTCGGCCAGCTCGGTCAGCCCGCCGTCGGGCGCCAGGCGCGCGGCCCGCCACACCGCGACCCGGGACGTCTGCATCGTCATCGCCCGGGCTCGCGCGCGGTGGCCACGGCGCGATCATCGGGGGCGCGGCGCGGCGGCGCAACCACCGTCGCGCAATTCCCGGCGCGCCGGCCACCGGCCTCGCGGGTTCTCGCTACCATCGCGCCATGCCGCCTGACGAGGACGCGCCCCGAGCCCGCTTGCTCGGCGACCCCGCCGGCCGCTTGCTGGCGCACCGGGTCGGGGATCGCATCGACCTGCGCGACGCCACGACCCTCGCAGTCGAGGCCGAGGTCGGGATCGACGGCGACGCCGACGGCACCGATCTGGCCCTGATCGGCGACCCGGCCCACCTGCTCCTGGCGGCGCGTCAC
Organism: Kofleriaceae bacterium; assembly: GCA_018057825.1. GTDB lineage: Bacteria > Myxococcota_A > Polyangia > Haliangiales > Haliangiaceae > UBA2376. The sequence continues at coordinate 205,745 of JAGPCY010000010.1, forward strand.
GACGGCGCCACCAAGCTGCACCTGATCGATCCGCGCGGGCCGAGCGAGCTGGCCCAGACCACGCTGCGCGGCGCGATGCAGCTCGCGGCCGCGGTCGGCCATCACGCCTGGCTGACCGGCCCCAGCGGCACCGGCCTGATCGACGTCGATCGGCGCGACCTGACGCTGTCGCCCTTGCCGCTGCGCACGCCGCCGCAGGCGGTCGGCACCTTCGCCGGCGCGCGCTTCGTGGCGTCGACGGCCGGCGTGATCGAGGAGTGGGATCCGATCCAGCGCATCCCGGTGCGGCGGTTTCGCCTCGGGCGCCCGACGGTGGCCCGGTTCGTCGGCGGCAACGAGCGCCAGGTCTGGCTGGTCGCCAGCACCGAGCCCGAGCGGATCGAGGTCATCCCGCTGGTCAACCAGGGCCAGCCGACCAAGCTCGAGCTGCCCGAGCCGGTGATCGCGGTCGTCCCTCACCCGAGCGGCGACGCGCTGATCGCGATCGCCGACTCCGGCGCGGCCTGGGTGGTCGACCTGACCGGGCGGACGCCGCTGGCCGCGGTGCCCGACGTCGCGATCGACGACGCCGCCTGGCTCGGCGACGGCGCGCTGGCGATCGCGGTGCGCGGCGGTGGCGTCGAGCGGGTCGCCCTCGCCGGCCGGGGTCGCGCCGAGCGGCCCGTCGAGCGCCCGTCCTCCGCGCGGCGCCCGGCGCCCACCGTCCGCGCCCGCGTCGAGGCCAACCCCGCCTGGCGCGACGCCCTGGTCGACTGGTACCGCGGCGGCGCCACCGACCGGCCACCGCTCCCCGACGCCGGGCCGCTGCCCGAGGTCGCCGCGCGCCTCGAGCTGGGCGACGAGCTGACCCCGGCCCTGGCCCTCCTGTACGCCGCGTACCTCGACGGCCACGACGGCGTGTCGGCCGCCGCCCTGGCCCGACTCCTCGACGGCGGCTGGGCCGAGGCCCTCGGTCAGGGCGAGCTGGCGGCCAGCGGCGCGGCGCGCTGGCGCCGGGCCAAGGTCGGCTTGACCGCGCCGGTGCGGGCCGCCCTCGACGAGGCCGAGCCGCGCCTGGGCGCGCTGGTCGCCAGCGACGCCGCGCCGCCGCCTGGGCGGGTCGCGGTGATCGCCACCGGCGAGGACCTGCCGGCGCTGGCGGCCTGGCTGGCGCCGCAGTACGGCCCGCTCCTGGTCGCCAACCCGCGCGGCGCGGCTCACCTCGGCCGGTTCGCCGTCGAGGCCCGCCTGCGCGGCGCCGCGCCGCTCCTGGTCGCGCCGACCGAGGCGCCCCTGCCCAACCCCGCGGTGGTGGTGGTCGCCGACGAGGCCGCCGCCCGCGCCCTGGGGATCCCGGTGATCGGGACCTGGCCGTGAGCCGCCGGCGCTACGGCAGCCGGATCGTCTCGTTCGACAGCCGGCTGACGTCGTCGGTCAGGTCGTCGATCACGAAGGCCTGGGGATCGAAGCCCGGGGCCTCGATCGCGACCACGCCGTAGGTCAGGCTGCCCGACGGCAGCGGCGAGAACGCCACCGGCAACGTCACCGTCGTCGAGCCGTCGAGGAGCAAGATGCCCATGGCCCGGTTGTCGGTGCCCGAGCCCGAGCTCGAGTCGAACTCGATCACGTGGACGACCGCGCCGGCCGCCGGCGCGAACGACGCCGTGGTGCGGTCCGACGACAGCGCCGACGGCGGCAACATCCACTCGCCGGCCGCGATCGACGACGCGCTGGTCAGGCCGCGGCGGCGCACGATGCTCTGGGCCGCGAGGTCCTCGTCGCCAGGCTCCCCGGCCAGCGCCAGGAACTCGTAGGTCGAGCCGGCGATCGCCGACAGCGACGGCAGCACCACCCCGGTCGGGGCGTTGGGGAACGGCGGCACCCGCAGGACCCCGGCGGCGCCGACGTCGACCCCGACCACCGCGATGCGGTTGGTCAACGCGGCCGGCGGCGTCCCGAGATCGGGCTGGACCGTGGTGGTCGAGCCGGCGGCGAGCTGGGTGAGCTGGATGCCGGTCTGGGGCGTGTTGGCGGCCACGGTCAGGACCGCCGAGGTCGCGTAGCCGGTGATCGTGAAGGTGTCGTCGGTGCCGTCGCCCGGCGTGCCGCGCTGATCGATGTCGGCGATGATCGCGTAGGCCATGACCTGACCGACCCGCGAGTTGATCCGCCACGCGCACGGCTGCGCCGGAGCCGGCGGCGGGGCCTTGATGCAGATGTTCGAGTTGTTGGCGGGCGGCGAGAGGTTGTTGCCCTCGGCGCCGATGTCGGGATCCTGGGTGTAGGTGACGAAGGCCAAGGTGGCGTGACCGGCCGCCGGGGCCGGCAGCGCGTCCCAGCCGGTGATCGTGCCCGCCAGCTCGGCCTTGGGCGGCTCGGTGGTGCCGGTGCCGACCGGGTCGAGGTTCAGGGTCACGTTCTGGCTATCGACCCCGACCCAGACCTGGGTGGCGTAGCCGGCGGCCTTGGCCGCGACCGTCAGCGGCCCGCTGACCCCGGTCAGGGTGGCGAGGCCGGTGGCGTCGGTCGTGCCCATCTGATCGCCGGCCATCACGGTCGCGCCAACGATCGGCAGATCGGTGTCGGTGTCGATGGCGTAGACGTGGATCGTGTCGCCGATACCGGGATCGCGGGCGCCGCCACCGGGCACCAGGGTCGGATCAGCGGGGCCATCGTCACCGCCGCAGGCAGCGACAGCCAGGAGCAAGAAAGCCAAGCCAGACGAGAAGCGCATCGTTCCTCCAAGCCGGACGAACCGGGCTCGATCGGTTAAGCAGATCGCGTGCCGCGCCGCGACCCGGCCAATCGCTGACTTCCCCGCGGGTCGACGCGCGCCGCTGTCCGATCTTTCCACACTGCCGTCGCGACCGCCAACACCGCGACCGCGGTCAGGCTGGCCCGATCCGCCAGCGCCGGGTCGCGACCGGCCCAGCCAGGCCGGCCAGGGTCACCGTGGCGTCGACCGTCGCGCGATCGGCCAGGTAGGCCGCCACCCCGGGCGCCTCGGCGGTGGCGGCGGCGATCGCGACCTCGCCGGCGCCGACCAGGCTCTGCAGCCGGGCCGCCAGGTTCACGGCGTTGCCGAAGTAGTCGAGGTTGGCGTTGAGCCGGACCGCGATGCACGGTCCGGTGTTGATCGCGGCCCGCAAGCGGACCGGCGCGCCCGGGCCGAAGCGCGCCTGGATCGCGTCAGCGGCGCGCACCGCGTCGAGGGGATCGGTGAACGCGCCCATCGCGCTGTCGCCGATCGTCTTCACCACCGCGCCGCGGTGGCGGGCGATCAGCTCGAACAGGACGCGGAAGTGATCGCGCACGGTGACGAAGGCCGCGGGATCGCCGCGGGTCGCGTACAGCGCCGTCGAGCCGACCACGTCGGTGAACAGGATCGTCTGCTCGCCGACCGAGAGCTGGACCTCGGCGCCGAGGAAGGCCTCGCTGAACAGATCGCGGAACTCCTGGAACGAGAACAGCCGCCCGGGCCGCAGCGCCAGCTCGGTGGCGCCGGCCTGCTCGACGATGAAGGTCCGGGGCTCGCCGGCGTCGTTGCGCAAGGCCAGCTCGGCGCGGGGCCCGATCGCCACCTCGCCCGGCCCGGCGGTGGCGTCCCAACCGACCGTGGCGGCGCCGCGCTCGGGGCGGACCTCGAGGAAGCCGGCCACCGGCGTCGCCCCACCGGCCCGCAGCCGGTAGCGCCCGGGCGCCAGCGCCACCCCGACCGCCGCCGCCTGCCCCGGCGACAGCGCGCGCTGGACCCGGACGTGGGTCTTGGTCGCCGGCTCCGCTGAGCAATACGTGCGGAGCGCGATCGAGCGCAGCGACGGGTGGGCGCGGAACGACACCTCGACCGCCTCGGCGGTGCCGAACCGGACGTCGCACACCGCGCACCCGCCCTCGGTCGGGACCCGATCGAGGGCGGTCTCCGAGGTCCGGACGCCGCGGCAGTGAGGGCAGACCACGTCCCACACCAGCTCGAGGAGCCCGGCCCGGGTCGCGTGCAGACAGGCCGACAGGAGCGCGTCCTCTTCCACCTCCCAGCGCCGCGCCAGGGCCCGCACCTGCAGCCGGCACACGTCGAGATCGTCGCCGCGCTCGATCAGCTCGATCAGCCGGGCCACCAGGTTCGGCGCGATCGGCCGGGTCGCCAGGTCGGCGGCGATCGCGGCGAGGCGGGCCTCGGCCCCCGGGCGCGGCGCGCCGGGCGCGACCAGCGGGGTGGCCAGGCCAGGCCGCGGCGGCCGGGCCAGGGTCGGCAGGACCCGGCGGTAGGCGCGGCCGAGGGCGGCGAACGACCAGCGCAGGCCGAGGTCGAACAGCCGCGACCGCGGCACGACGCCGAAGTACACCTCGACTCGCGTGCGCGCACGGTCGAGGGGCGTGAGCTGGTGGATGGCGTGGAGCGCGCGCATCCCGCCTCGGGTGTAGAGGCGCGAGAACGAGAACCACTGCTCGGCGACCCACTGCCACGGCACCTCGCGCCACTCGTGGAGCAGGCCGGCGTAGCGGCCGCGGCCCCAGCGCTCACCGTCGCGCTCCTCGAAGTGGAGCTCGGGGTTGCCGAGCGCGCGGTTGAGGCGCGACACGTCGGACACCAGCGGCCACAGGGCCGCGACCGGCGCGTCGACGTCGATCGTCCACAGCCAGTCGAGGCGCCGCGCGCGCGCCCAGGCCTCGGGCCACGGGTGGGCCGCCACCAGCGCCGCGCGACGGTCGCCCGGATCGACGCGCGCGAGGGCCGCCGGGTTGTCCACCGCGAGAGTATGGCATGGGCCGGCCCGCCGACCGCCGACGCCGAGCGGGTCCTGGAGCACCGAACGAGGTGCGCTAGGCAACGGCCGCGGCCGCGGCCGCGACCAACCGCCATGCCCGCCACCCCGACCTTCCTCGCCTGCGCCGTCCTAGCCGTCTCCGCCTGTGCTCACGATATTCACGCTCGCTATCCGGCCAGCCCCGACGAGGCCACTGGCCGGCTGGCCCTGGTCTTCACCGACACCGCGGCCCCGGTCAACGTCGCGGTCAACGGCGTCTTGCTCGTGCGCGGCGCCCGCACCGAAAAGGTGGTCGTGCGCGACGTCCCGACCGGCTACGCCGACGTCGCGGTCGCCGTCGGGCCGATGGAGAAGCAGACCCGGGTGTGGGTCGACGCCGACCGCGAGACCACGCTGCCGCTCGGGGCCAGCGGCGAGGCGCCGCTGTCGGCCTTGCGCGGGTTCGCGCTGTCGCTGGCGTCGATCGCGCTCTACACGCTCTTGCGGTGACCGCGGTGACCGCGATCCGCCGCGCTCACTCCCAGCCGATGTCGACCCCGTCCTCACCGTCGTCGAGCGCGCCCTCGATCATCGCCAGGAGCTCGGGGTCGCAGTTGTTGTCGGAGAACAGCTCGAGCGTGTCGGCGTCGATGTAGTACTCCTGATCCTCGTTGTCTTCTTCTTCGAGCATGTCGACCAGGAACTGAACCTGCTTGGCGGTGATCTGGCCGATCGTTTCGCCGTTGTCGACGCGGTACAGGCGCGGCATGGCCACAGTCTGCCCTCGGTCGGCGCGGCCGGTCAACGCACCCCCGGCCGGCTATCGACCGGGCCCGCGGCCGGGCATACTGGCGGGGTGCCGGTGGTCGATGTCCACGCCCACTACGAGCCGCGCATGCTCGACGTCCCGACGATGGTCGCCGAGATGGACGCCCGTGGCCTCGACCGGATCGCGCTGATCCCGTGCATGAACGACCCGCTGCCGGCGACCCCGGCCCGACTCCTGGCGGTGGTGCGACGCCTGCTGCGGTCGCCGTGCCACCCGGTGGCCCGGGCCATCGCCGCCGCCACGATCACCGACGACGGCGACCTGCGCCTGGGCGGCGCCGTCCACGCCATCTACCCGCGCCCCGACAACGCCGCGGTCGCCGAGGTGATCGCCGCTCACCCCGACCGCTTCGTCGGCTGGATCTTCCTCAACCCGCGGGCCGGGGTCGGCCTCGATGAGCTCGAGCGCTGGCGCCACCTGCCCGGCATGCTCGGCGTCAAGCTGCACCCGCACTGGCACGGCTGGCCGCTGACCGCGGCGGTCGGGATCGCGCGGCGGTGCGAGGAGCTCGGCCTGCCGATCCTCATCCACCTCGGCTTCGGCGCCCGCGGCGCCTGGCGGGTGCTGGCCGACGCCGCGCCGCGCCTGCGCCTGATCTTCGCCCACGCCGGCATGCCCCACTACGATCGGATGTGGGGCGCGATCCGCGCCGATCCCCGGCTGGCCCTCGACGTGTCGAGCCCGTACCTCGACGAGGCCCTGGTGCGCGACGCCGTCGCTGCGGTTGGCCCCGAGCGCGTCCTCTACGGCACCGACGCCCCCTACGGCTTCCACGACGCCGACGGCCGCTACGACTACGGCGCGATCCGCGGCTGGGTCGAGCGCCTGCCGGTGCCGGCCCGCGCCATCGACGGCGTCCTCGGCGACAACGCGCTCGCGCTCCTGGCCCGCGAGCGCCCGCGCGCGGCGCGTTGACGGTCAGCGCAGCCGCGCCGCCCAGGCCGCGGTCGCCGGCGCGAACCTAGCACCGCGGGCCGCGCACTGGGCCAGGCGCTCGAGGGACTGCTCGACGGTCCGTCGCCCACCCGGCTGATCGACCAGCTTGGCCTCGGCGAGGGCCCGCAGCGCTGGCAGCTCGCTGGCGTCGCAGCCCGAGGTCAACCAGCCGAGGAGCCCGGCCCGCCACTGCGGCGGCATCCGGGCCAGGAGCGCGTCGACGTTGGCGCGCACGAAGGCCTCGGCGACCGGCCGGGTGTCGTCGCGGGCGGTCGCGGCCCAGAGGATCGGCCGCGCGTCGCGGATGTCGATCGCCGGCTCGAGGACCAGGGCCAGGGCCGCCTGCAGGCGCGCCGGATCGGCGACCACGCCCAGGGCCGGCGCCAGGTCGGCGCGGACCTCGCGGCTGGCCTCGGCGCGGAAGGCCGCCAGGAGGTCGTCGTGGAGGCCCGGCTCGACCCGGACCGCGATCGCCAGGAGCCGGGCGCGATCGACGCTGGGGAGGTCGCGCCAGCGCGCCGCCTGGGCCACCGCGGCCCGCCGCAACGCCGGGTCCTCGCCGAGGTCGGCCAGGAGCGGGATCAACAGGCCACGCCGCCGCTCGTCCTCGACGGAGTCGCCGCGGGCGGTCGCCAGGCCGAGCTTCCGTGCGGCCGCGAACCACCGCCGCACCGCGCGCTGGAAGCGCGGCCGCGCCGCCACCGGCACCCACGGCGCCGCGCGCCGCACCAGATCCGCCGCCGACGCCGGCTCGGGCCAGGCCCCCGCAGCCAGGGCCGGCACCGCGGCCAGCGCCGCGTCGAGCTCGACGGTGCCGGCATCGACCGCGGCGACCAGATCGTCTCCGAGCGCGACCCGGGCCGGGCGCGGCAGGCCGCGGCTCCCGAGGATCGCGGCCCACGCCGTCGGCGCCACCGCCGCGCGGTAGTAGCCGAGCCCGTCGGCGTTGGGCCAGACCCAGCGCGGGCAACGCGCCAGCGGCACCACCAGGCGTGGACCGGTGAGCTCGACGCAGGTCCGGGTCGGCGTGCGCCCGGCCTCGACGAGCAGGCACACCGGCAGCCGCCAGCTCGGCGCGCCCGCCGCCGGCGCCGCCCCTAGCGGCAGGTCGCGGGTCTGGGTCAGCTCGACGGAGGCGCCGCCCGACCCACACGCCACGGTCGCGGTCACCCGCGGCGCGCCCGCCTGATCGAGGAAGGTCCCCAGGGCCTCGGCCACCGCGCGGCCCGGCGCCGCGCCGTCGAGGGCGGCGAGAAAATCGGCGGCGGTGGCGTTGCCGTGGGCGTGGGCCGCCAGGTAGGCGCGCACGCCGCGCTGGAAGGCCTCGGCGCCCAGGGCGGCCTCGAACATCCGCAGCACCGCGGCGCCCTTGCCATAGGTGATGCCGTCGAAGGCCGACTCGATGTCGCCCTCGGTCGCGATCGGCTGGCGGATCGCGCGGGCGGTCGCCAGGCCGTCGGCCAGGAGCGCGCCGCCGCGGGCGTCGGCGGCGTCGGCCGGCGAGGTCCAGACCGGGTAGACCTCGGCCAGGAGCTTGCCGGGCAGCCAGCTCGCGAAGGACTCGTTGAGCCACAGGTCGTCCCACCAGACCGGGGTCACCAGGTTGCCGAACCACTGGTGGGCCAGCTCGTGGCTGGCCACCGCGGCGTAGGCCCGGCGCCGACTGGCGGGGGCGTCGGCCGGCATGAGGATCAGCGGCGCGCGGTAGGTGATGAGCCCGGGGTTCTCCATCGCCCCGAACCCGACGGTGATCGGGACCGCGATCGAGTCGAGCTTGGCGTAGGGGTACGGCGTGCCGAACCACCGCTCGGCGGCGGCCAGGAGCTTGGGCGTCGCCTCGGCGGCGAACCCGGCCTCGGCGGCCTGGCCGGCGGGCGTCAAGATCCGCAGCGGCGCCCCGGTCGACGAGGTCCCGGCCGGCACCACGTCGAAGCGACCGACCGCGAAGGCGATCAAGTACGAGGGCAAGGGCGGGGTCGGCGCGAACGCGACGCGCCGGGTCGCGCCGTCGACGGTCTCGCTGGCGACCGGCGCGTTGCCGACCGCGGTCATGGCCGCCGGGACCTCGAGGGTGAGCTGCCACGGCACCTTCACGCTCGGCTCGTCGACGCACGGGAAGGTCCGGCGGGCGTCGAGGGGCTCGTGGTGCGTGAAGACGTACCAGTCGTCGGCGACCCGCTGGCGGAACGCGCCGGCGGTGTCGACCTCGTCGAGCCGACCGCGGTACTCGAGGGCCAGGGTCACCGGCCCGGCCGGCAGCGGCGCCGCCGACCGCAGCGCGACCCGCCCGGGCGCCAGGCCGGCCAGCGCGGTCAGCGGCACCGCGCCGGCAGCGGTGATCGCGGTCGCCCGCGCGATCGTCAGGTCGACGGCGTGGAGCCAGATCACGTCGGTCGGCGCGGCCAGCGTCCCGACGATGTCGATCGCGCCGGTGAAGGTCGGCTGCGCCGGATCGATCGTGAGCCGCGGCGCGTAGCGGGTGACCGCGAACGTGGACGGCAGGCGGACGCCGGGCGGCACCGTCGGGGCGGGCGGCGGCGGCGGCGGCGGCGACGCGGTCGTCGGCGCCGGCTCGGTCGAGGGCGCTGGCTCGGTCGAGGGCGCGCGCGTGGGAGAGGCGGCGCCGACGCAGGCCGACAGGAGGAGCGTCGCGGAGAGCAGCACGCGCATGGCGCGACGCTAGCGCAGATCCGATCGGTGAGGCGGAGACGGAGGCCGAGACGGAGGCCGAGACCGAGACCGAGACCGAGACCGAGACCGAGGCCGAGGCCGAGACCGAGACCGAGGCCGAGGCCGAGACCGAGACCGAGGCCGAGGCCGAGACCGAACCCGAGGCCGAGACCGAGACCGAGACCGAGGCCGAGGCGGATGCCGAGACCGAGACCGAAGCGGGTCGCGGGCTATGGGAGGATCACGGCACGCAGCCGAGGGTCACCTGGGTGGCGCCCATGCGCGGGTCGATGTCGCGGCAGACGAGGCCCGTGCGGCATCCGCCCTGGGTGTCGATCGGCCCGCCGCAGCGGTCGACGCACAGGTTGGTCGCCGCCGGGGTCGCGCCGTCCCAGCACGCCGAGCCGAAGGCCGGGCAGCCCTGGGAGTTGCCGGGAGTCGGGCACGGCTGCCGGACGGTGCAGGCGCCACCGGGAAGCGCGCCGGTGCACGCCCACAGGACCGGGTCGCCGCAATCGGTGTCGATCACGCACGGGTCGCCGGCCTGGGGGTGGCGGCAGTAACGGCCGACCGCGCCGGGGCCGGTCACGCACTTGAAGCCGTCGGCCTGCCGGCAGTCGCCGTCGGTGGTGCAGGTGTCGACGCAGGTGGTGCCGGTGTTGAAGCCGCTGGTGATGTCGGCCAGGTTCACGCAGTGACCGCCGGCGCAGGTCGCGTCGTTGCCGATCGTGCAGCTCACGCGCGAGCACTGGCCGCCGGGATACTCGAACGGCTCGTTCAGGCACTGCGAGTCGACCGCGCACTGCGCGAACTCGGTGCAGGCCGCGCCGTCGACCGCGGTCGGGTTCCCCGGCAGACACGCGCGATCGCCGTTGGCCAGCGGCGCGTTGAAGAACGAGGTCGCGCAGGCCTGGCCGTCGGGGCACACGCAGGGGTCGGTGCCACAGGCCGGCAGGCAGGCGTTGTAGGCGCCGAGCGGGTCGTTGATCGTCGCGCACAGGTTGCCGGTCCCGCACTGCGCGTCGCTGGTGCAGGGCGGCGCGCCGATCGCGTCGGTGCGGTTGACGCAGTAGCCCTGGGCCGGCCAGATGATCGCGCCTTGGTCGCCGCGCAGACAGAACCCGTCGGCGGCCCCGACCGCGCTATCGCACTGGGCGTCGGAGGTGCACGGCCCGCCGACCTGACCGGGGGCGCGCGCCGGACAGCTCGCGTCGGGTGGGACGGCGTCGATCGCGGCGTCGATCGGCTGGGCGTCGATCTCTGTCGCGTCGATCATCGGGGCATCGACGCGCGCCGCGTCGACCAGCTCGACGACCTTCAGGTTGTCGCCGCAACCGGCGACCGGGACGACCACTGCCGCGAGCGCGGCGACCAAAGAGAGCCTCATCGCTGGCGATCCTACTCGCGATCGCGGGCCTCACGAAGTTCTTGGCGTATTATGTCGCCTGGATCACCCTCTGATACCTCAAATAAATCCCTACAGTTGCAGGTCTCCTCGAGGAAGGCTTGACGCGGCGGCCGCTGTGAGTAAAGTCCGCGGTTCCAAACGCGCGATCGCGGAGAGAACAATGTACGCGGTGATCCAGACTGGCGGAAAGCAGTACCGGGCCGAGCCCGGCCAGACCCTGTGGGTCGAGAAGCTCGCGGGCAACGCGGGCGACCAGGTGTCGTTCGATCAGGTCCTCCTGGTCGCCAACGACGGCAAGGTCGCGGTGGGCAAGCCGACCGTGGCCGGCGCCAAGGTCACCGCCTCGATCGTCGAGCAGGGGCTCGGCGACAAGCTGGTGGTCTTCAAGTTCCGCCGTCGCAAGAACTACGTCCGCAAGAACGGCCACCGTCAGCAGCTGACGGCGGTGAAGATCGACTCGATCGTCGGCTGAGGAGCGAAGCGTCATGGCCCACAAAAAAGGACAAGGATCGACCCGCAACGGCCGCGACTCGCTGCCGAAGATGCGCGGCGTGAAGCGCTACGCCGGTCAGACCGTCAGCGCTGGCAGCATCTTGGTCCGCCAGGTCGGCACCAAGTTCCACCCGGGCGCCAACGTCGGCGTCGGCCGCGACTGGACCCTGTTCGCCCTGATCGACGGCGAGGTCAAGTTCGAGCGCTCGGGCCGCGACAAGACCAAAGTCGCTGTGTACGCGAAGAACTAAGAGGGTTTTTCGAAAAAACCCTCCCCCGGCATTCGCCGGGGCCCCCTCCCAAAACGTTCCGACCTGGTGCGTGGGTGCGGTGATCTGGCGATCGGTGGCGGTGGTTCGCGAGGCGTGGGACTTTGAGGGTTTTTCGCGCTGTGTGCCGGCTGAGGGTTTCTCGCAAGAACTCAGCCCCGGCATTCGCCGGGGCCCCCTCCCAAAACGTTCCGACCTGGTGCGTGGGTGAGGTGATCTAGCGATCGGTGGTGGTGGTTCGCGAGGCGTGGGACTTTGAGGGTTTTTCGCGCTGTGTGCCGGCTGAGGGTTTTTCGCAAAAACCCTCCCCCGGCATTCGCCGGGGCCCCCTCCCATAACGTTCCGACCTGGTGCGTGGGTGAGGTGATCTAGCGATCGGTGGGTGGTGGTTCGCGAGCCTCAGCCGGAACTCGGACTTCGACTCGGTTCGGGGCTCGGACTCGGACTCGGACTCGGGTTCGGACTCGGACTCGGGATCGGACTCGGGATCGGGCTCGGGTTCGGGATCGGGCTCGGGTTCGGACTCGGGTTCGGACTCGGACTCGGGATCGGACTCGGACTCGGACTCGGGATCGGGATCGGGATCGGGATCGGGATCGGGATCGGGGTCGGGGTCGGGGTCGGGGTCGGGGTCGGGGT
>JAGPCY010000038.1 GCA_018057825.1 Kofleriaceae bacterium
GGGTCGGGTTCGGGTCTCGGGTTCGGTCTCGGCCTCGGTCTCGGCCTCGGTCTCGGTCTCGGACTCGGGTTCGGGTTCGGGTTCGGGTTCGGGTTCGGGTTCGGGTTCGGTCTCGGACCTGGTCGTCAGCCCATGCGCGATCACCTGTCAACGTCGCCGACACGTGGTCGACCCTACTGTTTGTAGGCGTGGTGATCCGCGGCGCTGGGGTTGGCGCCGTCCCTGCAAGGACGACGGGTGGACGTCGATCGACGACGTCGCCCGCCGCCTCGCCTTCATCCGTCCCGTCCATCGTCCCGAGGATTTCATGCTGAACGGCCACGCCCCCCAGTCGCACGCCGATGACGCTGACGCGGTCACGCTCCAGCTTGCCCCTGGCCGCCGTCCCACCTTGGCCTACGTGGCGCCGCCGCCGATGGCGATGCCCGAGCCACCGCCGCAGCTCGGCGACTACACGGTGCTCGGGCCCCTGGCCCGGGGCGGGATGTGTGGGGTCTACCTCGGCCAGCACCGCCACACCGGCGAGCGGGTCGCCCTGAAGCTCCTCGACCCGCGCTGGCTCGACAGCCCGGGCGCCGTCACGCGCCTGCTCGGCGAGTACGCCCTGCGCCGGCGGATCCACCACGACGGCGTGGTGGCGATCCGCGCCGCGCACCTGTCGCCCGACGGGCAACCGTACCTGGTGATGGAGCTCCTCGACGGCGAGGACCTCGGCGCGCTGCTCGAGCGCGGCCGCCTGACGATCGGCGCCACCGCGGCGCTCGGGGCGCAGGTCGCCGACGCCGCCGCCGCGCTGCACGCGGCCGACATCATCCACTGCGATCTCAAGCCCGAGAACATCATGCTCCTGTACCGCGATGGGCTGGCCGGCTGGCCCGAGGCCAAGCTGCTCGACCTCGGGGTCGCGCGCGAGCGCGGCGTCGCGCTGCCGGAGGTCGCGGGCACGCCGGCCTACATGGCGCCGGAGCAATGGCAGGGTCGACCGAGCGCGGCGTCCGACGTCTACGCCCTGGGCTGCACGCTCTACGAGCTCCTGACCGGGGTCGCGCCCTTCGAGGGCACGGTCCTCGAGGTCCGGCTGGCCCACCTCGAGGCCCAGCCGGCGCCGGCGTCGCACCGCCGCGCGCTGCCGGCCAGCCTCGACCACCTGATCCTGCGGTCGCTGGCCAAGGAGCCGCGGCTGCGGCCGCGCATGTCCGAGCTGACCAGCGCGCTGACCGACCTCGCCTTCGCCCATCCGCCGGGGGCGCGCGCCGAGGGCGTGCTGGCCGCGGTGGCCTGACGCCGACGAAAGCCGCGCCGCTGGCGACCGTCGCTGGTATGGTGCCGCCATGTTGCCCGGCCCGCTCGCCAAGCTCCTGCCCAACCTCGACGGCGATCGCAACGTCGTGCGCGACGCCTGGAACCTGATCGCCGGCCTGCCGGGCGGCAAGGCGGTGTTCTCGAAGTTGATCGGCCGCATGGCTCCGTACACCGGCTCGATCGGGGCCCGGGTGACCGCGCTCCGCCCCGGGTTCTGCCAGGTCCAGCTCGACGATCGGCGCGAGGTCCGCAACCACCTGGCCAGCATCCACGCGGTGGCGCTGGTCAACCTCGCCGAGCTGGCCGGCAACGCGGCGCTGGCGTACTCGCTGCCCGACGACGCCCGCTTCATCGTCGCAGGCCTGTCGATCGAGTACGTGAAGAAGGCGCGCGGCACGATCACCGCCACCAGCGACTGCCCGATCCCGCCGTCGAGCGCGCGGGCCGAGTACGAGGTGCCGGTGACGATGACCGACGGCAGCGGCGAGGTCGTGGCGCGCGCGACCTTGCGCACGCTGGTCGGCCCCAAGCGGCCGACGCCGCGCGCCGACGTCAACTGACGCGGGGCGACGCTACTCGAAGACCATGATCGAGGCCGCCCAGGCCTCGCCGCGCGCGAGGGCCGCAGCGCGCTCCGCCGCCACCGCGACCGCCGGCGCCGCCCCCGCCTCGATGCGGGCGCGGATCGCCGCGAACACCGGGCCGGCCGCGACATCGGGGATGTCCTCGGCGGGCGCGATCACCGCGCGCGCCCCCGCGGCCAGGAGCGCGTCGGGCAGACTCCACCGCGCGTGGCGCAGCGGCGCGACCGCCGCGGCGCGACAGGCCGCGAGCACGACCACCGGCGCGCCGGCCAAGCGGACCTGGCGCAGGTCGGCGGCGGTCAGGGCCCATCGCCCGTCGCCGTCGGGAGACAGGGCGAGGAACGAGGCGTCGGCGCGGCCCAGGTCGACGCGGCCGTGGACGTGGAGCTCGGCGTAGGTCGCGTCGGCGAGGGCGCGCAGGACCGCGGTCGGGGTCGCGGCGCCGCCGCGCAGCGCGGTGGTGTCGACGGGCACGGCGACCGGCGCCAGGGCCGGCAGGCCGAGGGCCGACGGCGGAAGGGCGTCGCCGACCACGAGCCGACGCGGCGAGGCGACGGCGGCGCGGCTCGGCCCGCGCACGAAGGACCACGGGCGATCGGGCGGCACGAGTCCGGCCTGGCCGTGGAGCGGCGGCCGCGCCACCACCGCGACCTGGGCGCAGCCGTCGAGGTGCGCGCGCAGCCGCGGCGAGGTCAGCGCGGCGTCCCCGCGCTCGCCGGCCCGCGCCCCGCGCGGATCGATCGCGACCGCGACCGCGGTCGCCCGATCGCGCGACACCACCAGCGCGCAGGTCGCGGGCGCCGGCATGGCGACCTCGTCGGTGGCCAGGGTGACGACCTCGGCCCAGGCGCCGGCGGCCGCCGCGCGATCGATCGCGGCGCCGTAGACCCACGCTCGGACCTCGGCGGCCTCCTCGTCGGCCGACGGCAGGGCCCGCAGCGCGGCGGCCGATGGCGCGGCCGCGCCGTCGTCGACGAAGGTGGTCAAGACCGCGGCCATCGGCGGCGGCAGCGCGGCGGCGGTCAGCCAGGCCCGGGCCCGCACCCGATCGTCGTCGGCGCCGGTGGCCCGCGCGCGCTCGATCATCGCCACGACCTCGGCCGGGCTCGGGGCCTGACCGCAGGCATCGACCGCCGGGACCGCGTCGGCCGGCCAGGCCTGACCGCGCTCGACGGCGATCATGAGCCCGCCGAGCTGGGCGAAGCGGCGGGTCGCGCAGTCGCGCGCCTCGGCCCGGGCGGCGACCTCGACGAAGGTCGCCGCGGCCACCGCCAGCCGCCCCCGGCTGCGCTCGAGATCCGCGAGGTAGGCCAGCGCGTGATCCTCGAGGCGGCTGTCGCCGGCGGCGCGCAGCCCCCGCACCGCCTGTTCGGCGAACTCGGTGGCCTCGACGAAGCGGCCCTGACGGCCGTACAGAGTCGCGACGTCGAAGGCGAGCTGGGCGCAGCGATGGCCGTAGCGACGATCGTCGCAGCCGTCGAGGGCGGTCCGCAGGGTCGCCTCGGCGCCGTCGAGGGCGCCGGCCGCCACCTGGGCCCGAGCCCGCTCGCGCTCGACCGCCAGCTCGAGCCAGGGATCGCCCGCGGCGACCTGGCGCGCGAAGGCCAGCTCGGCGCCGAGTTGACCGGCCAGGTTGAGCGCCCCGAAGCGCAGATCGGCCAGCGCCGGATCGTCGGCGCCGACGGAGGACACGAGCGACGTCACGGCCGCCAGCGGCGCGCGCCGGAGCAGGACCTCGCGGTAGGCCCGCGCCACCGGCGCCCGGACCCGGTAGTCGTACGCGAGGGCCCGGGTCCAGGCCGCGGTCGCGTCGTCGGCGCCGGCCGCCCGATCGAGGGCGCGCGCCAGGGGCTCGAGGGCCCGGACCTCGTCGACCGAGGTGGCCGTGCGCACGGCCTCGAGGAAGTAGCCGCGGGTCAGCCCCGGGTGGCGCTCGAGCGCGGCGGCGTCGAGCACCGGGCCGGTGCGATCGATCATGGCCTCGGCGGCGGCGAGGAAGCGCGCGGTGGTGGCGGCGCGGTCGGCCTGGGCCGAGGCCAGGGCGGCGGCGCGCGCGGTGGCCTCGTCGGACCACCCCGGCTCGCCGGCAGCGGCGACCAGCGCCAGCTCGGCGCCGGCGGTGGCGGCGTAGCCCAGCTCGCGCAGCGCCAGGGCGCGGTTCCAGCGGGCCGCGGTCGAGCTCGGCTCGCTCGCCAGCGCGCGATCGGCGGCGTCGAGGGCGGCGTCGGGGTCGCCCTCGACCAGGGCGAGGGCCGCCAGATCGGCGTCGCGCCGCGGGCCGGGCGGCAAGGCGTCGGCCAGCGCGCGCGCTCGTCGCACGTCGCCGGCCGCCAGGTGAGCGGCGAACAGGGCCGACGGGTCGCCGGCCCGCTCGACGGCGGCCAGGGTCGCGAGGGAGATCGACTCCCCGCCGGCCCCGGCCCGCTCGACCGCGTACGGTCGATGCGCGGCGAACGCGCCGCCGGTCAACCGGGCCTCGATCGCGCGCTCGGGCGCCAGGGCGAGCGCCGGCGCCGGCGCCGCGCCGCGCCGCGGCCACACCATCCACGCCGCCGCCGCCAACGCGGCGGCCGCGGCCGCGCCGATCGCGACCCGCGCCGGCCAGCGCCGCGGACGCGGACGTCCGACGACGGACGGCCCGGGCACGACCTCGGCCAGCGCCGGGGCGCCGGCGCGCCGGCCCAGGGCGACCTCGAACCCGATCAGATCGCCGAGCTCGCGCTGGCAGCGCGCGCAGGTCGCCAGGTGCGCCAGGGCCGCGGCCTCGTCGTCGCCGGCCTCGCCGTCGAAGTAGCGGGCGGTCGCGGCGCACGGCTCGAGGTCGGCGTCAGCGCTCATCGCGCCCTCCGAGGAGCCCGCGGAGCTGCCGCCGCGCCCGCAGCACCCGGGTGCCGACGGTGGCCACCGGCACGCCCATGGCCGCCGCGATCTGCTTGTAGCTCTGGCCCTCGAAGGCGAACCGCTCGAAGGCGTCGCGCAGCTCGGGCGCGAGCTGGGTCGCGGCGGCCCGGATGTCGGCGGCGGTCAGCGCGTCCCACCACGCGGCGTCCTCGACCGGCGGGGCCACCGCCGGGGGCGCGGCGTCGAGCTCGACCTGGACCGGGGCGCTGGCCTTGGCCCGCACGCGATCGATGAACAGGTTCTTCATGACCCGGGCCATCCATGCCGCGTGGTTGACGTCGGCGGGCAAGGCGTCGAAGCGAGCGACGGTCTTCTCGAGGACATCTTGCACGAGATCTTCCGGATCGAAGTTGCCGCGACAGAGCTTGCGGGCCAGGGACGACAGGAACGCGTGGTGCTCGCGGGTCAACGCCGCCAGGCGACGTCGATCGCGGAGTTCATCGTGTTCGACGGAGACGGGCACCGTTGTTCCCGGAAGATCCTCGGACCACCCTGGCCGGGGGAGCCGGTTTGGGAACATTAGCCCTGCGGTCCGTCGTACACATGACCCCAGCGCGCCGATCGACCTGGCGCGGGAGCGCTTTCCCATGAGAACCAATCACTTCGCTGTCACCCTGGGTCTCGCCGTCGCGGCCGCCGGCTGCGTCGAGACCGACACCGACCTCTCGACGGTCACCCAGGCCGTGTGTACCGGCACCACCTCGGCGAGCGAGCCGATGATCGGGGCCAGCCAGTGGACCGGTCAGCTCCCCGGCGACGTCGTCGGCGCCGCCGCCCAGCAGGTGTGGCTGCTCGAGGCCAACAACTCGCCGAACTTCCCGGCCGGCAGCTTCACGCTGTACCAGGTCGACACCGTCAAGAAGAGGGTGAAGTGGCGCTCGACCCTCACGGCGACTCAGCGCACGACCGCGGCCGGCCTGGCCGCCGCGCGCAACGGCATCACGGTGTTCGGTCGGCTACCGCCGCCGCCGCCGTTCCCGCCGATCGATCTGTGGAAGTGGGCCGACACCATCGTCGATGACGCGATCGTCGGCCGCGCGGTCCTCGAGGAGTAGCCGGCGCAGCGGGCGGGAATATGTGGGCCCGCGCTCGTCGGGCCAGACATGAGCATGGATCCCCGCCGGTGGCGCAGCGCCGGCGCCGCCGCCGCCGCCCCCGACCTCGCGCCGCCGAGCCCGGGCAAGGTGACCTTGACCCAGCGGCTGACGCGCGCGACCCGGCCGCCGTCACCGGCGCCGTCGGCCGCGCCGCCGAGCCTGCAGGCCGATCGCGGCGCGGTGCTGCCGCTCGAGCCCTTCGCGCTCCACGAGATCGCGGCGGCCGGCGTCGGCGATCGCGCCGAAGGCCTGCCCCACCTGCCCGCGCTGCAGGCCAGCTTCGGCCACCACGATCTGTCGGAGGTGCGGGCCCAGATCGGCGGCCCGGCCGCCGGCGCCACCGCCGCTCTCGGCGCCCGGGCCTACGCCTACGGCGACGCCGTGGCCTTCGCGGCGCCGCCCGACCTGCGCCTGGCCGCTCACGAGGCCGCCCACGTCGTCCAGCAGCGCGGCGGCGTGCGCCTCGACGGCGGCGTCGGTCGCGTCGGCGATCCCTACGAGCTGCACGCCGACGCCGTCGCCGACCGCGTGGTCCGCGGCGAGTCGGCCGAGGATCTCCTCGACACCCTCGCCCACCGCGGCGCCGCCGGCGGCCCGGCGGTGCAGCGCGAGGCCAACGCGGTCGGCATCGGCGCCGGCTGGCGCGAGGACCGCGAGGATCGCGTCGCCCTCGCCGCGCGGCTGAGCGACGCCCTCGGACACCCGGTCGAGCCCGACGGCGTCGACGCGGCGATCGAGGAGTTCCAGGCCACCCACGGCGCCGAGATCGATCTGGTCGAGACCCACTCGGACGCCATGGCCCACGGCTTCGACGGCCCGGTGACGCCGTTCCCCGAGGCCCGCCCGGTCGATCCCGGCCGCGACGCCAGCGACGAGGACCGCGCCGCCTACCGCACCGAGCTGCGCGCCTGGTCGCGCCGGCGCACCACCTGGCTGCGCGCGCGTCGGCCGACCACCGCCGACGATGGCACCCGCTCCGAGCGCGGCGAGCTACGCCCCGACGACGCGACCCATATCGCCCTGGCCAACGCTTGGCCGCGGCGGTTCTTCGGCGCGCTCTTGCAGACCGCCGAAGACGGTTACGACTACATCAAGAGTCAGGTCGTCGCTCGCGGCCTGCCGTTCAACGATCAGCGGGTCAACATCGTCGGCATCCGTGGCATGCAGGGCGGCACCTTGCACACCGACGTCGGCGTCGGGCTGGCGGCGTCGACCTTCGACGATACGTTCTTCGTCATGTGCCTCGACGAGGGCGGCGCCAAGATGATCCGCGAGTTCCGCGGCACCACCGAGCCCGGCGGCCGCAGCAGCGAGTTCCGCCGCGAACACCCCGATGAGTACGGCCCGACCGAGCAGAACGCCACGGTCCGCGACCACGACGTCGAGACCATGGAGGCCGACCAGCAGGTCGTCTACCACTTCACCACCACCGACACCTCCAAGCTCGGGCGCCCGACCTTGACCCCGCGGGTCGAGACCGCCGACGGCGATCCCCTGGTGGTCGCGCCGCATCGCACCGGCGCGGCCACATCCACCGAGGCCGACGCCACCCACGACGGCGACGCGGATGCCCTGGCGGTGCCGCCGGTCGACGGCGACCCGCGGCTCCACGATCGCCTGCGGACCCGCCGCGGCCGCGAGGTCCTCGACCGCAGCCTCGGCATCGCGATCCACAGCGGTGGCGCCGACGACACCGTCGACGCCGAGTCGACCGGCTGCCAGGTCGTCCAGGGCGACTGGTACGGCGACTTCATCGCCACGATCCAGCGCGGCTTGACCGCCGCGCGGGTCCGCGCCGGAGAGCGCGTCCGCCCGGGTCACCCGGCCACCGAGGGTGACGTGCTGTATTCGCTGCTCCAGGCCAGCGACCTGGCCCGCGACGAGGCCACCATGCGTGCCGCGATCGCCGGGATGCGCGCGCCGCGCCAGGAGACGGGGGCCGCGGTCGACGGAGACGGCGGCGCCGCCGCGGGTTGACCGGGGCGGAGGCGGAGGCCGAGACGAGACCGAGGCCGAGGCGGAGGCCGAGACCGAGACCGAGACCGAGACCGAGACCGAGACCGAGGCCGAGACCGAGACCGAGACCGAGACCGAGGCCGAGACCGAGGCCGAGTCCGAGACCGAGACCGAGGACGAGACCGAGACCGAGGCCGAGACCGAGACCGAGACCGAGACCGAGACCGAGACCGAGACCGAGGCCGAGACCGAGACCGAGACCGAGACCGAGACCGAGGCCGAGACCGAACCCGCTGCCGGGCGGTCGATCCGTCCCCACCCGACGGGCATCTCGTGCGAAATACCGGCGCGCTACCATGCGTCACATCGCCATGCGCGCCCTGGTCGTCGCCCTCACCCTCCTCGCGGTCGCCGCGCCGGCCCGCGCCGAGGCCCCGCGCGACTTCGTCGCCGAGGCCAAGCTCATGTACCGGGCGGTGGCGTGTGGCGGCGATGCCGCGCTGCCGCCGGAGCTCGACCCCCAGCTCATCGCCAAGCACTGCCAGACCATCGCGCCATGGTTCGCCAAGCTCCAGCGCACCTATGTCGAGCCGGCCGGGCCGTTTCTGGCCGGGCTCCGGCCCTCCGGCCTGCCGACGACGGTGGTCTACCCGTTCGGCGGCGGCGATCTGCTGAGCGCCCTCATCACCTTCCCCGACGCGACCGAGATCACGACCCTGTCGCTCGAGCACGCCGGCGATCCCAGCCGGCTCACCAGCGCCAGCCCGCGCCAGCTCAAGGCCGCCCTGGCGACCTATCGCGGCGCGCTGCGCGAGCTGTTCGCCCACCACGACTCGGCCAGCGAGAACATGCGCAAGCTCGAGCGCGGCGCAGTCCCGGGCCAGCTCGGCTTCTTCCTCGCGGCCCTGGTCGCCCTCGGCTACGAGCCGGTCAGCCTGCGGTTCTTTTCCCTCGAGCCCGACGGCGCGGTCCGCTACCTGACCGCCACCGAGATCGCGGCCAGCCGCGGCGTGGCCAAGCGCAAGCGGCGGAGCTGGGTCGACACCGACTTCGCGCCCGCCTACACCAACTCGGAGCTGACGTTTCGCAAGGCCGGCGATCCCAGCGCGCGCGTGATCACCCACCGCCACATCGCCGCCGATCTCTCGGACGGGCCCCTGGCCGGCTCGCCGGTGTGGGCCTACCTGACCGCGCGCGGCCCGATCGTCGCCATGACCAAGGCCGCGAGCTACCTCCTGTGGCTGGGCTCGTTCTCGACGATCCGCGGCTACCTCCTCGATCGGGCGACCTGGATGATCTCCGACTCGACCGGCGTGCCGCCGCGGTTCGCGCGCAAGGCCGGCTTCACGCAGACCACCTACGGTCGGTTCGCCGGCAGCTTCTTGCCCGCCGGCGCCGGCGATAACGACGCCTTCCGAACGCTGTGGGCCAAGCAGCCGCGGCGACCGCTGCCGTTCCGCTACGGCTACCCCGACAGCGAGGGCCGCTACCACCTGATGGTGACCACGCGGGGGACGCCGTGAGCCGGCGCGCGCGGATCGTCGCCGTCGCGTTGGCCCTGGTCCTGGCGCCGAGCCTGGCCGCGGCCAAGCCCAAGCCCAAGCCGGCCGGTCGCCTCGAGAAGACCGAGGCCAAGCTGGCCGGCGGCACCCACTGGCGGGTCAAGACCGACGCCGGCGCGCTCCACGTCTGGATCCCGCCGGGCTACGACCGCGCGACCGCCGGCACCGTGGTCTACGTCCACGGCTACCACACCGACGCCGACGGCGCGTGGCGCGATCACGATCTCGCCAAGCAGTTCCGCGCCTCGGGCCAGAACGCGCTGTTCGTCGTGCCCGACGCGCCCAGCGGCAACGGCGAGGAGGTCAAGTGGCCGGCGCTGGCCGATCTGCGCAAGGCGGTGGCCCGCGCCAACATCCGCCTCCCCGACGGACCGACGATCGTGATCGGCCACTCGGGCGCGTTCCGCACCGTGATGAAGTGGGTCGACCACAAGCTGGTGCAGCAGATCATCTTGCTCGACGCCCTCTACGGCGGCGAGAAGGCCTTCGACGACTTCATCGGCACCGGCAAGCGGGCCCGCCATCACAAGCTGATCGCGGTCGGCTCCGACACCGCCGAGGAGTCCAAGGCCTTCGCCAAGAAGTACCCGTTCGCGGTGGTCCGCGATCGCATGCCCGACACCTCGGGCGGGTTCAGCAAGCGCGAGAAGTCGGCCAAGCTGCTCTACGTGCGATCGCAGTACGGCCACATGCAGATCGTCACCGGCGGCAAGGTCATCCCGGTGCTCTTGCGCCTGACGCCGCTCAAGCGGCTGTAGCCGCGACCTCGACGGCTACAGCGCGCGCAGCGGACCCGACTCGTCCTCGGCGCGGCCGAGCAGCGCCGGGTCGGGGAGGTCGGGCAGATCCGGCAGGCCGGTCACCGCCGGGATCTCGATCACCGCCGGCGGATCGCCGATCGGCTGACCGGCGGCGTCGAGGGGCTGGAGCTGGTACGACCCGGGCACGCGGTCGACCGCGGCCAGAAACTCCTCGCGGCTGATGCTGGCCGGCACGCGCAGGGGCACGCCAGCGCGGAACACCCGCGACCACAGGAGGCCCACGCCGGGCTGGTAGTACACCTGAAACGCGACCGCCGGTCCGACGCGATAACGTCGGCCTCGGCGATCGAGCAACCATCTTCGTGCGCGCGTCGATCGCTCCACGCCTCGAGGATACGGATCGCGGTGGTCGCGGTCCATCTGAGAAATTCGATTTTCACGATTCACCGAAGCCGGGTGGGTCGGGCTGCGCCTATCGAGGTTCTTGGCCCGGTTGAGTCCTCCCGGGCGGGTGAGCCGCCCGGGGACGCCCGGGTGCGGATCGGACCGACCGCACCGCGACGCCCCGCCGCGATCGTGTAATGTCCGGCTGCGCATGTTCGGCTACGTCCTGGATGATCGCTTCATCCATCACCTCGCGCCTGCCGGCCACCCCGAGCGTCCGGCCCGGCTGGCCGCGGTGCGCGACGCGATGGCCATGGCCGGGGTCGAGGGCCGCGGCCTCGCGGTGCCGATCCGCGCCGCCACCGACCTGGAGCTCGGGCGGGTCCACGGCGCGGCCTACCTGGCCGAGCTCGCCCGCACCGTGCCCGGTGCCACTGGCTGGCTCGACGGCGACACCTACTACTCGCCGGAGACCTGGGACGTCGCGCTGGCCGCGGCCGGCGCCGTCACCGAGCTGACGCTGCGGGTCTGGCGCGGCGAGCTGACCTCGGGACTGGCGCTGGTGCGTCCGCCCGGGCACCACGCCGAGCGCGATCGCGCGATGGGCTTCTGCTTGCTGAACAACGTCGCGGTGGCCGCCGCCGCGGCCCGCGCCGCGGGCGCCGCGCGCGTCGCGGTCCTCGACTGGGATGTCCACCACGGCAATGGCACGCAGCAGATCTTCTGGGACGATCCGACGGTGATGTACCTGTCGGTCCATCAGTTCCCGTTCTACCCGGGCACCGGCGCGCCCGACGAGGTCGGCGGCCCCGCGGCCCGCGGCGCCACGGTCAACGTCGGCCTCCCAGCCGGCTCGGGCGATCGCGACTACCTGGCCGCGTTCGATCACGTCCTCGGTCCGGCCCTCGAGCGCTTCGCCCCTGAGCTCATCATCGTGTCGGCCGGCTTCGACGCCCACCAGGCCGATCCGCTGGCCAGCATGAAGCTGTCGCGCTACGGCTTCGCGCGGCTCGCGGCCCGCGTCCGCGCCGCCGCCGATCGCCTGTGCCACGGCCGCTGGGTCGTGGCCCTCGAGGGCGGCTACGATCTCGGCGGGCTGGCCGAGGGTGTGACCGCGGCGCTCGACGCGCTGACCCTGCCGGCGGCGGCGCTGCCGGCGGTGACGCCGATCGCGCTGGCCGACGCCAGCCCCGAGGCGGTGCGCGCGATCGACGCGACCCTGGCCGCGCTGGCCGCGACCGGAGCCCACGCGTGACCGCGCCCCAGCCCGCGCCCCAGCCGAACGCCCCCGTCGCGTTCGGCCAGCGCTACTGGCTCCTGCGGCCGCTGGCCACCGGCGGCATGGCCGAGATCTACCTGGCGCGCCAGTCGGCGATGTCGGGCTTCGACAAGGACGTGGTCATCAAGCGGCTCAAGCCCGAGCTGGCCACCGATCCGCGGATCGTCGAGATGTTCCTCGACGAGGCCCGCATCGGCGCGGTGCTCAACCACCCCAACATCGTCCACGTCTACGACGTCGACGAGGAGGGCGGCATCCCGTACATCGCGATGGAGTACATCGTCGGCGAGGAGCTGAACGAGCTGTGCCGGCGCGGCCTGGGGCTCGGTCGGTTCTTGCCCCTCGAGCACGCGGTGGAGCTGATCCGCCAGGCCGCGGCGGGCATGGGCTACTTCCACGCCAAGCGCGGCGCCGAGGGCACGACCTTCGACGGCCAGAGCCTGGACATCGTCCACTGCGACATCTCGCCGACCAACCTGCTCGTCACCGAGGACGGCTTCCTCAAGATCATCGACTTCGGGATCGCGCGCTCCAAGGATCAGCGGCCGCGCGAGGAGGGCATGATCCCCGGCAAGCTGTCGTACATGTCCCCGGAGCAGGCGACCCGCGGCGTGGTCGACTACCGCTCGGACCTCTTCTCGCTCGGCGTGGTCCTCTACGAGATCACCGTCGGGCGCCGCCTGTTCAAGGGGCCGGCCAACGAGGTCGTGCGCCGGCTGACCAGCGGCGAGATCGAGGCGCCGACCTTCGTGCGCCGCGACTTCCCGCCCCAGCTCGAGGCCATCATCATGCGCACCCTCGAGCGCCACCCCGAGAGCCGCTACCCGAGCGCCTACGATCTGGCCGACGACCTCGAGGGCTTCTTGCGCGAGGCCCGGCTGCACTCGGGCCCGGTGCGGATCGCCCGCTACCTCGACGAGCTGGCCGAGGCCGCCGGCGGCCAGCGCCGCCCCGAGCTGATCGCCGAGTCGGACCTGGCGAAGATCGACGAGGATCTCGACTTCGACGGCCAGATGTTCGACGGCTACCGCGCCGCGCCGCGGAGCGAGTGGGACGAGTACCAGGAGGCCGACGCCGAGGTCGCCGCCGCGCTTGGGCTCGAGCTCGAGCAGCTCCGGCTGATGCGCACCCCGGTGCCGCACCGCAACGGCGATGGCGAGCTGGCGCTGCCCCTGCCGGCGCCCCGCGACTCGGCGCCGGGACCGTCGAGCTGGGGCCGCCCGCCGGAGAACTCCGACATCACCGCGCGCCAGGTGCGGCACGATCCGGCCGCCCTGCGCGAGCCGGCGTTCGGGCCAGGGCCGACGCCGTCACCGGGGCCGACGCCGTCACCGTCGCCGGGGCTGGCGCCGACGGGGGGGCCGGTCGGGCTGGCGCCGGGGCCGACGCCGACACCGTCGCCGGGGCTGGCGCCGACGGGGGGGCATGGACCGCTTGCGCCGATCGCCCCGTCGGAGCGGCGCAACCTGGCCCCGCTCATCATCATCTGCGTGTCGGCCGGCATCGCGCTCGGGATCTTGGTCTCGCTGCTCCTGTGACCGCGGGCTCCCGGCGCGCTACCTTCGGGGCGTGGTTCGCGTCCGGCTCCTCGCCGCGTGTGTCCTCGCCGCCTGCGCCGGCGACGGCGACAAGCCGCCGCCACGCCCGGAGCGCGAGCCGCCGCGACGGGTGATCGAACCGCCGCGCGGCGACCTGCGGGCCCTGCCTCCCCACGAGATCACCGCCGCCGGGATCGGCCCCTACCGGCTGGCGATGCCGATGGCCGAGATCCTGTCGACCCTGCCGTCGGGACCGCGGCTGGCGTTGATCCAGATCCCCGGCGTGGTCGATCACAGCGCGGTCCACGACGACGGGCTGATCATCGGCGGCGAGCGCGGCGGCGACGCGTCGTTCGTCGCGGTGGTGCGGCCGACCGTGGCCCGAACCAGCGATGGCGTCGGCGTCGGCAGCCCGCTCGCGCTCGCGGTCCGCGGCCTGGGCCCGGCCGTCGACGAGCCCGGCCTCGCGCGCGATCCGCGGCTGTGGATCGGCGCCGGGCTGCCGGGGGCGCGCCTAGTGCTGGCCGGCGATCGGATCGTCGCGGTGGTGGTGACCGCGCGACCGACCCCGCCGGCCACCGCCGCCGTCGACGTGGTGGCGCCGTGCGTTCGCCCGTCATTGCCCGACGGACTCGGCCTGCCCGGCGCCGCCCGGGGCGCCTGCCTCGACGGCGCCGACGCGCTGGCCACCATCGGCGACGCCGTGGTCGCCCTGGCCACCGCCGACGGCAAGGTCCGCAAGGTCGCGAGCATCGAGCTGCCTGGCCTGCGCTGGGTGGCGCCGATCGACGCCGGCGGCAAGGATGAGCTGGTCGCGGTGCTCGAGCGCCGGGACGACGCCACCCGCACGGTGTCCGTGGTGGCCCTGACCCTCGAGGGCGGGAGGCTGGTGCGGGTCGGCGAGATCGACGCCTACCGCCTGAGCGAGACCAACGCCGCGTGGATCGGCGCGCGCCTGGCCGACCTCGAGCTGCGCCTCGAGATCCAGCGCACGGCCGAGATGCTGACCATCGGCGGCGTCCTGGTCCACGGCCGCGACGCGGTGGTCGACGTCGCCCCGCTGGTGCCGGTGACCCTGCGCCTGCACCGCCGCACCGGCGACGACCGCGACCGCGCCAAGGTCGACGCCGGGGTCGGCGACGCCGGTCCCGATGGGCCGACCGGCCCGACCGATTAGGTGACCACCTCGATCGCGCGGCCCACGCTTTGCGATCGGTCGGCAAGTTCTGCACAATATGCAGACCCGTCCGCGCAGCGACCGCCAGCGCGCCCGCTATGAAGTTCCTCTGCGATCGTTGCAAGACCCGGTACGCCATCGCCGACGAGCGCGTGCGCGGGAAGATCCTGAAGATCCGGTGCAAGAACTGCTCGGCGGTCATCACGGTCCGCGAGGGCATGGATGACGGCGGCAGCCGCCCCGATGCGCGCACGACGTCGGCGCCGCCCACCATGCCGCCGCCGGTCGCGGAGCCGCCGGCGCCGGCCGCCCTCGAGGAGGAATGGTACGTCTCGAAGGACGGCAACCAGGAGGGCCCGTTCACGTTGACCGAGGCCCAGGCGTGGATCGCCGCGCGCCCCGTCGCCGACGACCTGCACTGCTGGAACGAGGGCTTCGACGACTGGCTCCCGGTCGAGAAGGTGAGCCACTTCCGCGGCCTGCGGGGCACCGCCCGCCCTGCCCGCGCGGCCACGCGCCCGGGCCTGCCGTCGGAGCCCGAGCCGCAGCCGCTGTTCGCCGCGACCTTGGCGGCGATCGAGGCCGAGGCCGCCGCCGCAGCCGCCGCGGCGCCGCCGCCACCCGCGGTCGGAGGCGCCGCCGCGGTCGCCCAGCTCCCGCCCGCCAAGGTGCCCGCGCCCCAGCCGTGGAGCGTGCCCGAACCGGTCGCGCCCGCCGTCACGCCCGAGGCCGCGGCCGCGCCGACCCACGACGCGGCGACGAGCCCCCCGGTCGCGCCGCGCGCGCCGACGCCGGCGGTCGGCGTCCCGACGGCGCCACGGGCGACGCCGGCCGTCGGGCTACCCGCGCTGCCGCGCACGCCGACGCCAGCGGTCGGGGTGCCGGCGATGCCGAAGCCGGTCGCACCCAAGCCCGGCCTGCCGACGCCCTTCGGTGCGCCGCGGCCAGCGGCCGCCGAGGCGGCACCGGCCAGCCACGCGCCGGCTGCGCCCCCGGCGATCGCCGCGCCCCCGCCGGCTGCGCCCCCGCCGATCGTCGCGCCCCCGCCGATCGCCGCGCCCCCGCCGGTCGCGCCCCCGCCGATCGCCGCGCCCCCGCTGGTCGCGGCCCCGCCGATCGCTGCGCCCCCGCCGGTCGCGCCGCTGGCCGCCGCGCCGCGGCCGACGCGGACCGCCGCGCGCTTCGATACCGGCGAGGCCGACGACGATCCGCCGGCGCTGCAGGACGACGACGGCCCCGGGCCGAGCGCGACCGCCGCCCACGACGACGACCTCGACATCGGCGAGGTCTCGCGCGTGGTTCGCCTCGCCGACCTGATGGCGCCGCCGCCCGCCGCCGCGGCGCCGGTCGCGCCGATGCTCGCCAAGCCGCGGGCGCCCACCGCCTCGGTCGCCGCGATCGGCCGCGCGACGGGTGCGGTCCCGTCGCTCGGGCCCGCCGCGCCAGCCTTGCCCCCGCCGGTCGCCCTCGACGGCGAGCCCTTGCTGCCACCAGCTCCGGCCCCGCGCCGCCGGCCGGTCGCGCTCTACCTGGCCATCGGCGCCGCCGCGATCGGCGGCATCGTCGCGACCGCGCTGATCGTCAGCTCGGGCGGCGAGGACACCTCCGGCAACGCCACCACCGGCACCGGCGACGACTACTCGGGCATCGGCTTCCGCCCGCCGGACAACCGCGGCACCGGCGCCAGCGCGGGCACCGGGTCGGGCACCGCCGCTGGCACCGGCTCGGGCCGCCCCGGCCCGGGCACCGGCCGCCGCCCGGTCGGCTCGGGGACGGGCACCGGCGCCGGGACCGCCGCCGGCACTGGCTCGGGCACCGGCTCGGGCACCGCCACCGAGGTCCCGGTCAACCCCGGCCTGCGCGAGCTCACCCCCGACGACGTCTTCACGATGTCGCGGCGGATGGAGACCGGCACCCGGCGCTGCTACGAGCGCGCGATCAAGGCCGATCCGTTCCTCAAGGTCTCGAAGATCCGCGCGACCATCACCGTCAGCGCCACCGGCGGCGTGAGCGACGTCCGGCTTTCGGACAAGGCAGATCACCCGCTCGGGCAGTGTCTATCGGCGGCGATCAAGCGCTGGCCGTTCGGCCCGTCCAAGGCCGGCATCGTGAGCGAGTTCGCGATGGTCTTCGAGCAGAAGTAGCGGCCACGCGCGTCGCACCGCCGTCACCCGGCCAGATCGCGCACCGCCGCGGCGAGGATCGCCGCCGCCGCCGCCACCTCGTCGGCGGTCGTGGTCAGTCCGAAGGACAGCCGGACCATGCCCCAGGTCGCCGGCAGGCCGATCGCCGCGAGCTGTCCCGACGGCTTGCCACCCGGGCTGGCGCAGGCCGACCCCGACGCCGCGATCACGCCGCGCGACGCCAGCACCTCGCGCAGCGCGTCGGCGCTGACCCGCTCGAAGGCCAGCGCCAGGAGGTGCGGCGCGCGCGGCCCATCGACCACTCGCCGCCACGGCACGCCGCTGGCCGCCGCCGCCGCCTCGAGGGTCGCCGCGAACCCGAGCCACCGCGCGGTGGCCTCGGGCCGGGCCGCCACCGCGCGCTCGATCGCCACCCCGAGCCCGGCCGCGCCCGGCGCGTCCTGGGTGCCGTGGCGACGCCCGCCCTGCTGCCCGCCGCCGCCCCACAGCGCCACCACCGTCGCGCCGTGACGCAGCCACAGCGCGCCGACGCCCTTGGGCCCGTGCAGCTTGTGCCCCGCCAGGGCCAGGCTGTCGACGCCGAGCGCGCCGACGTCGATCGCCAGCTTGCCGATCGCCTGGGTGGCGTCGCAGTGGACGTGGACGCCGGGGGCCCGGGCCCGCGCCGCCGCCGCCAGCGCGGCCACCGGCTGCACCGCGCCCAGCTCGTTGGCGACCGCGACCACCGCGACCACCGCGGCGTCGACAGGGATCCGCGCCGCCGCCGCCGCCACGTCGACGCAGCCGTCGCCGTCGACGCCGACGGTCACCACCGGCCAGCCCTCGCCCAGGGCCAGGGCGCTGGCCGCCACCGCCGGATGCTCGACCGCCGACACCACGACCGCGCCGCCGCCGCGGGCCCGGGCCGCGCCGATCACGCCGAGCGCGTTGGCCTCGGTGCCGCCCGAGGTCCAGATCACGTCGCCGAGCGCGCCCTCGGGATCGCCGAGGGCTGCCAGCACCTGGCCACGGGCGACCGCGATCGCTCGTCGGGCCGCGGCGCCCGCCGGGTGCGCGGCCGACGGGTTGCCGTAGGCGGCGCGCATGATCTCGGTCATCCGCGCGATCACCTGGTCATCGACCGGCGTCGACGCGGCGTTGTCGAGGTAGATCATCGGACGAGTATGGCCGACCCCGGAGCGCCCGCACCCGACCTCGGGGTCTACGTCCACTTCCCGTGGTGTCGCCGGCTGTGCCCGTACTGCGACTTCCCGGTGGTGATCGCGCTCGACCCGCCGCACCGCGCCTACCTCGAGCTGGTCCTGGGCGAGCTGGCCGCGCAGGCGCCGGGCTTCGCCGACCACACCCTGGCCACGATCTACGTCGGCGGCGGCACCCCGTCCTTGTGGGACCCGGCGTGCCTGGCCGAGCTGCTCGCCGCGATCGCCGCGACCTTCCCCGGCGCGCCGACCGAGGTCACGATCGAGGCCAACCCGATCGACTGCACGCCGACGCGGATGGCGGCCTGGCGCGCGGCCGGGGTGACCCGGCTGTCGATCGGCGTGCAGTCGTGGGACGACGGCGAGCTGCGCGCGCTCGGCCGCGATCACCGCATGGGCGACGGCCCGGCCGCCCTGGCCGCCGCCAAGGACGCCGGCTTCGCGTCGTTGTCGTGCGACGTCATCCTGGGCGCGCCCGGGGTCGCGATGCCGCCGGCCGGCACCGCGCCGTCGTCGATCGCCGCGGCCGTCGCCAGCGGCGTCGATCACGTCTCGGTCTACGAGCTGACGATCGAGGAGCGCACCGCCTTCGGCGCCCGCCACCGCGCCGGGCGCCTGGCGGTCCAGCCCGAGGACACCCTGGCCGACCTGTACCTCGCGACCCACGCCGCGCTGACCGCCGCCGGCTTCGAGCACTACGAGGTGTCGTCCTACGCCCGGCCCGGGCGGCGCGCGATCCACAACCGGCGCTACTGGACCGGCGCCGACTACCTCGGCCTGGGCGTCGGCGCGGCCTCGTTCCGCGCCGCGCCCGACGGCGGCGGCGCGCGCTGGCACAACCACCGCGCCCTGGCCCGCTACCAGGACCCCGCGACCCGCCTCGCCGAGCACCGGGCGATCGACGCCGACGAGCACGCCCGCGATCTGCGGTGGCTGGCGATGCGGACCAGCGACGGCCTGGCGGTCGCCGACGCCCCCCCCTCGGTGGTGACCTGGGCGGTCACCGCCGGCCTGGCCGAGGTCACCGACGGTCGGCTGCGACCGACCGCGCGCGGCTTCCTGTTCGCCGACCAGCTCGCGACCCGCCTGGTCGCGGCCTGACGGCGCGGTTGACGGCCGGGCTGACGGTGTACACTCCCGGCGTCGCTGCCATGTCGACGCCTGACCTGTCGCGCCGCGCGCGCAAGATCTTGCAAGCTGTCGTCGCTGAATACCTGCACAGCGGCGACGCCGTGGGCTCGCGCACGGTCACCCGCCGCCACGAGATCGGCCTATCGCCGGCCACGGTCCGCAACGTCATGGCCGACCTCGAGGAGCTGGGCATGCTCGAGCAGCGCCACACCTCGGCCGGCCGGGTGCCGACCGAGCAGGGGCTGCGGTTCTTCATCCAGTCGCTGCTCAAGGTCCGCGGCCTGTCGCCCAAGGAGAAGGACGACATCCGCGCCCGCGTCATCGGCGGCAGCCCCGACGACGTGGTCCAGAACGCGTCGCGGCTTCTGTCGGAGCTGACCCAGCACGCCGCGATCATCGCCGCGCCCGATCCCCAGGTGGCGCGCATGAGCCACATCGAGTTCGTGCCGATCCGCGCCGGCAAGCTCCTGGCGGTCCTGGTCGGCACCGACGGCCGGGTCGAGAACCGGGTGGTGACCCTGGCCGAGCCGATCGACGCCGCCCGCCTCGAGCGGATCCACAATTACCTGTCGACGCTCTTGGCCGGCCTCACGCTCGACGAGGCCCGGGCCAAGGTCGCCGGCGAGCTGGGCGCCGCCAAGCACGCCTACGACGGCGAGGTCGCGGCCGCCCTGCGCCTGGGCACGTCGATCCTGGCCTCCGACGGGGCGCGCCCGGCGGACCTGGTGGTCTCGGGCCAGGCCAACTTGGTCGACCCGCGCAGCGCCGACCCCGACCACCTCGATCGGATGCGCCACCTCTTGCGCACCCTCGAGGACAAGGAGGCGCTCCTGTCGCTCCTCGACCGCACCCGCACCGCCGAGGGCATCCAGGTCTTCCTGGGCGCCGAGACCGCCCACGCCGCGCTGTCGGACTCGTCGGTGGTCGCGGTGTCGTACGGCCCGGAGGAGCACCCGCTGGGCGCGATCGCGGTGATCGGGCCGATGCGGATGAACTACGGCAAGGTCATGAGCGTGGTCGACTTCACGGCCGATCTGCTGTCGCAGCTCTTGATCGACGGCGAGCCCTGAGGGGCGGAGGGGAGACGAGGCGGAGGCGGAGGCGGAGGCGGAGGCGGAGGCGGAGGCCGAGACGGAGACGGAGGCGGAGACCGAGGCGGAGGCGGAGGCCGAGGCGGAGGCGGAGGCCGAGGCGGAGACCGAGACCGAGACCGAGACCGAGACCGAGACCGAGACCGAGACCGAGGTTGAGACGGAGGCAGAGGCTGCTGGCGCGGCGAAATCCGCCTCACCTGCGGGCGCGCCCCAGGGGGGTGGCGTTAGGATGGTTCCTGGTTATGGTGACCCGGTCATGAACGACGACGTACCCGCCGCAAGCCCTCCCGACGACCCCGGCATCCCGGTCGAGGTCGACGCGCCCCCGCCGTCGGCCCCGGTGGATCGGATGGCGGCCCTCGAGGCCGAGCTGGCCGAGGCCAAGGCCAAGGCCAAGGAACACTGGGACAAGGTCCTGCGCGCCACCGCCGACCTCGAGAACTACCGCCGCCGCGCCAAGCGCGACGTCGACGACGCCAAGGCCGACGCCAAGACCAAGGTGCTGAAGGAGATGTTGCCGGTGGTCGACAACCTCGAGCGGGCCTTGGCCCACACCGAGTCGACCGACGTGGCCTCGCTCCTCGAGGGCGTCCGCCTGGTCCTCAGGCAGTTCACCCACGCGCTCGAGAAGTGCGACGTCACCCCGGTCGACGCCGACGGCAAGCCCTTCGATCCCAACCAGCACGAGGCGATCGGCCAGCAGGACAGCGACGCGCCGCCCGGCTCGGTCATCTCGGTGCTGCAGAAGGGCTACCGCCTGAGCGACCGCCTGCTGCGTCCGGCGCTGGTGGTCGTGGCCCGGGCCAAGGCCGAGGCCACGCCGGCTGAGACCCCGTAGTGTCGGGAACCCGTCGTGTCGCGGTCGGCGTGACCGGCACGCGCCGTGCCGCGACCCCGATGAACGCGCGATGAACGCTCGACCTCCCCACTGTCAGGGCCTAACGTCGGTCGGCGGCCGGCGCTCGGCCGCCTCTGCGCCATGAGCCGCGTCGTCGGAATCGATCTGGGCACGACCAACTCGTGCGTCGCCGTGATGGACGGCGACGCCACCGTCGTGATCGCCAACGCCGACGGCGCGCGCACGATGCCGTCGGTGGTCGGCTTCGCCGCCTCGGGCGAGCGGTTGATCGGGCAGGTGGCGCGCCGCCAGGCGATGACCAACCCCGAGAGCACGATCTACGCGGTCAAGCGCCTGATGGGCCGCAAGTTCGACGACCCCGAGGTCGCGCGCCAGCTCGCGACCTGCCCGTACCAGATCGTCGCCGCGGCCAACGGCGACGCCCACGTCATGGCCCGCGGCCGGGTCTACGCGCCGCCCGAGATCTCGGCGATGGTGCTCGGCCGGATGCGCGAGACCGCCGAGGCCTGGCTAGGCGAGGCGGTCACCGACGTCGTCATCACGGTGCCGGCGTACTTCGACGACGCCCAGCGCCAGGCGACCAAGGACGCGGCGCGCATCGCCGGCCTGACCGTGCTGCGCATCATCAACGAGCCGACCGCGGCCGCCCTGGCCTACGGCCGCGATCTGGCCGACGCCCAGCGCGTCGCGGTCTACGACCTCGGCGGCGGCACCTTCGACGTCTCGATCCTCGAGCTGGCCGACGGCGTGTTCCGGGTGTGCGCGACCGCCGGCGACACCTTCCTCGGCGGCGAGGACTTCGACAACGCCATCGTCGACTGGCTCCTGGCCGAGTTCGCCCAGGCCAACGGCGGCCACGACCTGCGCGGCGACCGCCTGGCCCTGCAGCGCCTGAAGGAGGCCGCCGAGCGAGCCAAGATCGAGCTGTCGAGCGCGTTCGCCACCGATCTCAACCTGCCGTTTCTGGCCGCCACCGCCGACGGGCCGCGCCACCTCGAGGTCCAGCTCACCCGGGCCCAGCTCGAGCACCTGGTCGAGCCCTTCGTGCAGCGGACCCTGGCGCCGTGTCGCCAGGCCATGGCCGACGCCGGCCTGGTCGCCGGCCAGCTCGACGCCGTCATCCTGGTCGGCGGCCAAACCCGGATGCCGCGCATCCAGCGCCTGGTCGGCGAGTTCTTCGGTCGCGAGCCGTCGCGGTCGGTCAACCCCGACGAGGTGGTCGCGGTCGGCGCCGCGCTCCAGGCCGGGGTCCTGACCGGCGAGGTCGCGGAGGTGCTGCTCCTCGACGTCACGCCGCTGTCGCTCGGCGTCGAGACCGCCGGTGGCGTGTTCACGCGCCTGATCCCGCGCAACACCACCGTGCCGTGCCGGGCCACCGAGGTGTTCTCGACCGCGGTCGACAACCAGCCGTTCGTCAACGTCGCGGTCTTCCAGGGCGAGCGCGACATGGCCGCCGACAACAAGTCGCTGGCGCAGTTCGAGCTGACCGGCATCCCGCCGGCGCCGCGCGGCGTCCCCAAGATCGAGGTGGCCTTCGACCTCGACGCCGACGGCGTCTTGACCGTCAGCGCCCGCGACCTCGGGACCAACCGCGAGCAGCGCATCGCGGTCACGCCGACCAGCGGCCTGTCGGCGGTCGAGATCGAGCGCATCGTCGCCGAGTCGATCGAGCACGCCGCCGACGATCAGGATCGCCGGGCGATCGCGGAGGCGCGCAACCGCGGCGAGACCCTGTTGTACTCGTCGGAGCGCGCGCTCGCCGAGTTCGGCTCGCTCCTGGCGCCCGACGATCACCAGCAGATCGCCGACGGCGTCGCCGCGGCCCGGGCCGCCCTGGCGGTCGATGACGTCGGCGCGATCGAGGCGGCGATCGCTGACCTCGAGGCGGTCGCCCACCGCATCGGCGAGATGGTGTACGCCACCGCGGCCGACGCCGCACCCGAGGAGGCGTGATGGCCAAGCGACGCCGTGACTTCTACGAGGTGCTGGGGGTCAGCAAGACCGCTGACGAGGCCGAGATCAAGCGCGCCTATCGCGACCTCGCGCGCCGCTTCCACCCCGATCTCAACCCGGCCGGGGCCGAGCAGTTCAAGGACATCAACGAGGCCTACGCGATCCTGTCCGATCCGCGCGAGCGCGCCCGCTACGATCGCTTCGGCGCCGACGGCGATGGCGCCGGTGGCTTCGGCTCGGTGGTCGACGCCGTCGAGGACGTGCTCGCCGGGCTGCGCAAGCGTCGGACCCGGCAGCGCGGCCGCGATCTGCGCTACACCCTCGAGGTCAGCTTCGAGGAGGCGGTATTCGGCTGCACCAAGACCATCGCGGTGCCGGTCGATCCGGGGGCCAGCGCCGGGCCGACCCGCGAGTTCTCGGTCGCGATCCCGGCCGGGACCAAGGAGGGCGGGATCAAGGTCATGTCGGGTGACGGCGAACCGGGCAAGGGCGGCGGTCCCGCCGGCGACCTCCACGTCATCGTGCGGGTCAAGCCTCACGCGAGCTTCCGCCGCGAGGGCCACGACATCCTGTCCGACGTCGCGATCACGATGCCGCAGGCCGCGCTCGGCGCGGTGATCGAGGTCGCGACCGTCGACGGCCCGGTCAAGATGCGCATCCCCGAGGGCACCGCAAGCGGCGCGGTGTTTCGCCTGCGCGGCCGCGGCGTGCCGCGCGGGCCGGGCGACAAGGCGGCGCGCGGCGACCACCTGGCCAAGGTCGCGGTCGTGACGCCGCAGGCCTTGACCCCGCGCCAGCGCGAGCTGTTCGAGGAGCTGGCCAAGAGCTTCGGCGCCGAGGTCGCGACCCGGCCGACCGAGCGCAAGGGCCTGATCGACCGCATGCGCGACCTCCTCGATGGCTGATCGCCGGGCGCTGGCGGCGCTGGTCATGGCCGTCGCGGCCGGGTGTCGCGCGCCGCGCCCCGGCGCCCCGCTGACCCAGCCCCACGCCACCGCGCCGCGACCGGCTCCGGCTCCCGCGGCGACGCTGACCGCCGCCCTCGACGCGGGGGATCCGGCCGCGATCCTCGCCGCCGCGGCGGCCGCCCCGGCCGAGGCCGTCGCCGCCGCCCGGCCCGCGATCGCCAGAGCGATCGCCGCGCTGCCCGACGCCGCGCTGGCCGCCCATGCGGAGGCGCTGGCCAGCGACCAACCGCCGCGCGGCGCCATCGCGTTGGCCCTGGCCGACCGCGCCCGTCGGGCCGGCGATCGCGCCGGGCGGGAGCGGTGGCTGGCGGTCGCCGCCGCCAGCCCCGACGCCGACGCCGCGGACCGCGCGGCGCTGACCGCCCG
Source organism: Kofleriaceae bacterium (assembly GCA_018057825.1). Taxonomy (GTDB): domain Bacteria; phylum Myxococcota_A; class Polyangia; order Haliangiales; family Haliangiaceae; genus UBA2376. The sequence goes on from JAGPCY010000038.1 coordinate 24,256, forward strand.
CGCCGCGGTCGATCGCGCGGTGATCGCGGTGCTCCTGCCGCTGTCGGGGCCCCACGCGGCGATCGGCCGCGAGCTGCGCGCCGCGATCGCCCTGGCCCCGCCGGCCGGCGCGACCCCGCTGTGGCTCGACACCGGCGGCGATCCCGCCGGCGCGGTGCGCGCGGTCGAGGCCGCCGACGCCGCCGGGGCGCTGCTCGCCCTCGGCCCGGTCGGGGTGCGCGAGGCCGAGGCCGCGCGGCAGCGCGCCGCCGAGCTCGGCCTGCCGCTGGCGCTCCTGTCGCCGAGCGATCCGCCGCCAGCGCCGGGGCTGTGGGGCCTGCTCGACTCGCCGACCACCGAGGCGGTCGACGCCGCCGAGCTGGCCGCCGCCCTCGGCGTCGGGACGGTCGCGGTGCTGGCGCCGCGCGACGAGGTCGGCGCCGCGGCGGCCGCGGCCTTCGTCGCCGCCGCCACCGCCCTCGACCTGACGGTGGTGGCCCAGGGCGACTACGCCCTCGAGACCCGGACGCTGGGCGCCGACGTCAAGGCCTTCCTCGGCCTCGACCCGACGACCAACCCGCGGCTGGCCGCGCACCTGCGGCGCTTCGGCAAGCGCGGCTGGCAGACCTTCTCGCCCGACATCGGCTTCGCGCTCCTGTACCTCCCCGACCGCTACGAGCGCGCGGCCCTGGTCGCCAGCTTCTTGCCGTACTACGGCGTCGAGCTGCACCGCGAGGACTTCCCCGACCTCGACGCCCTGGCCCGCAAGCACGGTGGCCGCCTCCCGCAGGTCGTGCAGCTCGTCGGCTCGTCGAGCTGGCACCACCCCGGCCTGATCGCGCGCGGCGGGCCGGCGGTCGAGGGCGCGCTCGTGATCGCGCCCTGTCCTCTCGACGACGGCGACCCGGCGGCGACGGCCTTCGTCGACGGCTTCCGCGCCGCGACCCGCCGCGATCCGTCCCCGGCGGCGGCCGCCGCCCACGACGCCTGGCGCCTGCTCGAGGCCGCCCGGGTCGGCGTCGGTGGCCGCGACCTGCGCGCGAGCCTGGACGGCGCCCTGGCCGGGGCCAGCCTCGACGACGGCGCCTGCGGCCCGGCCCGCGTCGGACCCGACCGCCGCATCGACCGGACCCCGGCGGTGCTGAAGGTCGACGCCAGCGCGTTCGTGCGCGAGCCGATGTGACCGCCGCCACGTTCGGCACCGCGCCGTTCAACGATCCGCCCGCGACCGGGCACCGTAGGACGACCGAGTCGACCGTGGAGCTGACCCTGCCCCTACCGATCGCGAGCGGCGCCGTCACCGGCGACGACGAGCTGGTCCTCGGCCTGCGCCGCGGCGACGCCGCCGCGATCGCCACCGCCTACGCCGCCCACCACGGCCCGGTCCGGGCCTTCGCCCGGCGGCTGCTCGGCGACGACGCCGCCGCCGAGGACGTGGTCCACGACACCTTCCTGGCGCTGCCGCGGGCGGCCGCCAACTTCCGCGGCGCGGCGCCGCTGCGCAGCTTCGTGATCGGCGTGGCCGCCAACCGCGCGCGCCGCCACGCCCGGGCCGCGGCCCGCCGCCGCCGCGCCCACGATCGACTGGCCGACGTCACCGCCGCGACCGGCGCCGCCACGCCACGCCCGGATCAGGTCGCCGAGCGCCGGGCCCTGGCCGCGCGCCTGTGCGCCGCCCTCGACGAGCTGCCCCACGATCAGCGGGTCGCCTTCGTGCTGTGCGAGGTCGAACAGCGGTCCGCGGTCGAGGTCGCGGTGATCCTCGACGCTCCGGAGGGCACGATCCGCTCGCGGGTCTTCCACGCCCGGCGGCGCCTGCGCGAGCTCCTGGCGGCGGAGGTCGAGCGTGGCTAGCCGCGGCGATCAGCTCCTCGACGACGCGATCGCCGCGCTGCGCGACACCGCGCCGGCCGACGACGTCGTGGTCGACGCGACCCGCCGCCGACTCGCCGAGGCCACCGCGCGACGGCCGCGCCGCCGCTGGCGCCTGCGGCTGCCGATCATCGGCGGGACCCTGGCCGGGGCGACCCTGGCGTGGGCCGCCGCGACCGATCGGCTGGCGCCGGCCCTCGAGCGCGTCGGGGTCCCCACGCCCACCACGCCGCTCGTGTCGTCGGCGCCCAGCCCAGGGCCATCGGCACGCGCGGCGGCGCCGCCGCCCACCACCGCCGTCGCGGCGCCGACCCTCGTCACGCCCGCGCCGCCGGCGAGCCCGTTCGCGCCCCAGGCGAGCGCGTCCCCACCCGCCACCGCCAGCCCGACGCGCTCGGCGTCGCCGACCCACGCGCCGACCCACGCGCCGCGCCCGCCGCGCCTGGCGCCATCGCCGTCCGTCGCCGCTGCCACACCGCCGCCGTCCGTCGACGCGGACGCAGCCAGCGCCGACCTGGCCGCCTATCGGCACGCCCACCGCCTGCACTTCGCCGGCGGCGCCGCGGCCGAGCGCCTGGCCGCCTGGGATCGCTACCTCGCCGACCACCCCGCGGGCGCCTTCGCCATCGAGGCCCGCTACAATCGCGCGCTGGTCCTCATCCAGCTCGAGCGCCGCGCCGAGGCCGCGGCCGCCCTGGCGCCCTTCGCGGCCGGCGCGATCGCCGACGGCTATCGCCAGCGCGAGGCGACGTCGCTGCGCGCGGCGCTGGGGACGCCGTGAACGATCGGCGCCCGAGCGGGAACCGGCCTGCGATGCCCCCCTTCGCCGCCTCGCTCCTCCCCTCCGCCGTCCTCCTCGGCGTCGCTGCGCTCACCGCAGGTGCGGCGCGCGGCGACGCCCCCCACGCCGCCACCGCGCCCGCCGCCGCGCCCCTCGCGCTCGCGGTCCGCGGCGCCCCCCCGCGGCCGATCGCCGACGCCATCGCCGACGAGCTCGGGGTCCCGGTCGCGATCGCGACCGGCGAGGCCTGCGCCGCGCCGTGCGTGTCGATCGCGGTCGCCGCCGATCGCACCGCGATCATCGCGGTCACCCTGCCCGACGGCGCCCACGCTCGCACGATCGGCCTGCCCGCCGATCCTGAGGACGCCGCGGAGATCATCGCGCTGGTCGTCGGCAACCTGGCTCGCGATCAAGCGGCGGCGCTCCTGGCGGCCCTCGCGCCGACCGAGGACGACGAGGGCGCCGAAGACGACGAGGACGTTGAAGGCGCCGAGGACACCGAAGACGCCGAAGACGCCGAGAACACCGCCACCGCCGAGGACGACGAGTCGCCCCTCGCGCCGACCGCGCCCCTCGCGCCCCAGGTCGCCGACCCCGAGGCCACCTCGCCCGACGCACCTCGCACCACCTTCGCCATCGGCCTGATCCCGCCGCTCGCCTTCGAGTCGACCCGCGCCCACCGCGGCGTCGCCATCGATCTCGTGATCGGCGCGCGCCATCGCCTCCACGCCTTCGCGGTCGCCGGCGTCGCCGGCATCGTCCGCGATGACGTCACCGGCACCCAGCTCGGCGGCGCGCTCGCCTACGCCGGCCAGCTCACCGGCACCCAGGTCGGCGGCGCGGTCGCGATCGCCGGCCTGACCCGCGGCACCCAGGTCGGTGGCGCGCTGGCGATCGCCGGCCCGCTGCGGGGCGCCCAGCTCGGCGGCGCGGCCGCGCTGGCCCGCCGCGTCGACGGGGTCCAGGTCGGCGGCGCGCTGGCGGTCAGCCGCGGCGACGCCCGCGGCCTCCAGGTCGGCGGCGCGATCGCGCTCGCCGGCGGCGCGGTCGACACCCAGATCGGCGGCGCGGTCGCGGTCGCCCGCCGCGTGCGCGGCCTCCAGCTCGCCGGCGTGGTCAACGTCGCCGATCGGGTCGACGGCGTGCAGGTCGGCGTGGTCAACGTCGCCCGCGGCGGCGACGGCGTGTCGATCGGCCTCGTCAACCTGGTGGCCGGCGGCCGGACCGACGTCGAGGGCACGATCGACACCGACCGCCTGGGCGCCGTGATCCTGCGCCACGGTAGCCGGCGCTGGCACAACGCCTACGGGATCGCCGGCCGCGCCGCCGACGACAGCCTCGATCGCGAGCTCGGCGACGACGAGCCCCTCGCGCTCGGGCTCGGCATGGGCCCGACCTGGCGCCGCGGCGCCACCGCCGTCGACCTCGAGCTGATGAGCTGGGTCGTCAGCTACGGCGGGCGATTCGACGACCACCTGAACACCCTGAACCAGCTCCGGCTCACCGTCAGCCGTCGCCTCGGTCCGATGGCCGTGGTCGGCGGCGGCGCGCTCAACGTCTTCGTCACCGACGATCCACGGCGCGATCGCCTGGGCGCGACGGCGCGCATGCCGACCAGCGACGACGACCAGCTCCGCGTCGAGCTGTGGCCGACCGCCTTCGTCGGCCTGCGGCTTTGATCGCGGCGCCCGGCGTGGCCGCGGCCCTTGCGCCCGGGCCCGGGCCTGGCACGATGGCGGCGTGACGCCCCCGACCGACGCGCTGGCCCCGGCGCTCGACGACGAGCCCGCGTCGGCGGCCCTGACCGCGCGCCAGTGGGCGCTCCACGTCGGCCTGTTCATCGCCGCCTGCGCGACCACGACCTGGGCCGGCGGGCCGGCCTTCGCCGCCACGCTCATGGCGATCCTCCTGACCCACGAGATGGGCCACTACATCGCCGCGCGTCGCTTCGGCCTCGACGTCTCGCCGCCGTACTTCATCCCGCTGCCGCCGCAGATCTCCCTCGGCACGCTGGGCGCGGTGATCCGCATGCGCCAGCCGATCCAGGATCGCGATCAGCTCCTGATCGTCGGCGCCGCCGGCCCCCTGGCCGGCCTGGTGGTCGCGGTGCCGTGCTTGATCATCGGCCTGGCGCTGTCGGACACCGGCCCGATCGCCCCCGGCTCGGTCCTCGAGGGCACCTCGCTCTTCTACGGCGCGGTCAAGCTCGGCATCTTCGGCCGCTGGCTCCCGGCCGGCACCGTCGACGTCCAGCTCCACCCCATGGCCTTCGCCGCCTGGTACGGGCTCCTCGTGACGATGATCAACCTGGCGCCGATCGGTCAGCTCGACGGCGGCCACGTCATGCGGGCCTGGCTCGGTGAGCGCCACGAGCGGCTGTCGGCGATCTTCCACGGCGCGCTGCTCGCGGTCGGCGCGATCGCCGGCGGCGTCCTGGTGGTCCAGGCCCGGGGCGCCGGCCTGGGCTGGGTCGATGCCGGGACCTACGCCCTGTCCGGAGTGCTGCCGTGGCTGGTGTGGGCGGCGGTCTTGTCGGCGCTGCGCCGCATGGCCGGCGACGAGTATCATCCCGAGGTCCACGGCCCACCGCTGTCGCCTGGGCGCCGGCGCCTGGCCCAGGCCATGGTCGTGGTGTTCCTGCTCCTGTTCGTCCCGGTGCCGCTGCGCCCCGCCCTATGACCGCCGCTCCCGATCGCTGCCGCAAGTGCGACGCGCCCCGGCCGCGCGCCGACCAGGCGTGTCCGCGATGTGGCCTGGCGCCCGAGCACGCCGAGGCCTGGGCCGCGCGCGCCAGCCTCGCGCCCACCGGCAGCCTCGAGGCCGCGTGGGCCGAGGCCGAAGCGGCCTGGGAGGACCCGGCCGCCCACGAGCAGGCCAGCGCCGCCGCCCTCGCCACCAACGACTTCGCCTGGCTGGCCGCGCGCTACCGCGCGGTCCTGCGCGCCCGCCCCGCCGACGCGATCGCGACCTACCGCCTCGAGCTCCTCGGCAAGCGCGCCGCCGCGGCGCTGACCGCCACCGCCGATCCGCGCGGCCCGGGTGCCGGCAAGCGGATGTCGCTCATCCCGGTCGCGGTCGCGGTCGCGGCCATCGCCGCGGGAACGATCTACGCCGCCTACGTCACCCGCCAGCGGGTCGAGGCCACCGGTCGACGTCGTCCGGTCGAGCCGGCCGTCGCGCCGACCCGGACCGCCCCAGCCCCGGCGATTGCTCCCGGCCCCGGCGGCAGGTAGCGTCGGAGCCCGGTGGCCCAGGTCGACTTCCACGAACGCCAGCTCACCCTCAAGCTGGTGTACTTCGGCCCGCCGCTGTCGGGCAAGACCTCCAACCTGCGCGCGCTGCACGCCCGGGTCGACGCCGCCGGACGCGGCCGGCTGATGACCCTCGACACCCGGGACGATCGCACGCTGTTCTTCGATCTCCTGCCGATCTTCTTCCGCACCAGCGCGCTGTCGTTCCGGATCAAGGTCTACACCGTGCCCGGCCAGCCGATGCACGAGGCGACCCGGCGGATCGTCTTGCAGGGCGCCGACGGCGTGGTGTTCGTCGCCGACTCGAGCCCGACCCAGGCGGCGGCCAACCTCGAGGCCTGGGACGGCCTGGCCCGCGCCCTCACCGACCTCGACATGACCGTGCCGATCGTCGTGCAGTACAACAAGCGCGATCTGGTCGACGCCGTCGACCTGGCCGGCGTCGAGCGCTTCGACGATCCCGCGCGTCGCCTGTACCCGGCCCACGCGGTGACCGGCGACGGCGTGCTGACGACCTTCTTCGGCGCCCTGGCCGCGACCTGGGACGCCCTCGACGCCAGCCTGCGGTTGTCGCAGCGCTTCGGGCTCCCCCGCGACGCCTTCTTGGCCGCGGTGTGTGCCCATGTCGGTGGCGACGAACGTGATATCGTCCCGCCGTGACAAGTCGACCGAGCGGCGGACCGGCCCACGCCGCCGATCCCCTCGACCAGCCGATCGAGCTGGCCGCCCTCGTGGGCGCCGACCTGCCCGAGCTCCTGGCCAGCTTCGCCGCCGCCCACGACTGCGGGCTGGCGGTCCTCGACCCCCGGGGCGCGATGATCGCCGCGGTCGGGGCCGACGCCGACGCCGCGCTGACCGCGCCGATCGTGGTCGCCGGTGACCCGATCGGCACGGTGGTGGTCGACGCCGATCCGTCGCGCGGCGGCCTGGCGCGCCACGTCGCCCACGTGATCGAGCTCCTCGTCCATCACGCCCAGGCCCGCCAGCTCACCGGGGTCGTCCACCAGGCCGCGGTCGCCCACTCGGTCGGCGAGCTGACCGCCAAGAACAAGAGCCTCGAGGCCGCGGTCGCCCGCCTGCGCGAGGCCGATCGCGCCAAGTCCAACTTCCTCGCCACGATGTCCCACGAGCTGCGCACGCCGCTGACCTCGGTCATCGGCTACTCCGAGATGCTGCTCGAGGGCCTGGCCGGACCGCTCACCCCCGATCAGCGCGACTACGTCAGCACGATCCTCGGCAAGGCCGATCAGCTCTTGCAGCTCATCACCAGCGTGCTCGACATGTCGCGGGCCGAGGCCGCCACCACCGCGCCCGACGTCGCGCCGGTCGCGCTAGCCGAGCTGTGCGCCAGCGTGTGCGCCAGCTTCGCGCCCCAGGCCGACAAGCGCGGCGTGGCCCTGGTCCAGGACATCGAGCCGCTGCGCGCCCTCGGCGATCGCCGGCAGATCCGCCAGGTGATCTGGAACCTGGTGTCGAACGCGGTGAAGTTCGCCGCCGACGGCACCGAGGTCGTGATCGCGGTCCATCCCGGGCCCCTGGTCCCGGTCGGCTCTGGCACGCGCCCCGATCTGCGCCTGGGGGTCCACGTCGAGGTCCGCGATCGCGGCATCGGCATCCCGCGCGAGCAGCTCGCTCACATCTTCGAGCCGTTCTTCCAGGTCGACTCGTCGTCGACGCGACAGTACGGCGGCACCGGCCTGGGCCTGGCCCTGGCCAAGGCCTACGTCGAGGCCCACGGCGGCCGGCTGTGGGTCGACTCGACGCCGGGCCAGGGCTCGACCTTCGTCGCGTCGTTCCCGGTCGACGGCGACGACCTGGCCCAGCGCCGGAGCGCGCCATGAGCGCCACCGAGCTCGGCCTCCTCCTCGGGCTGGCGATCGCGCTCCTGTTCGTGTCGGGGTTCTTCTCCGGCTCCGAGGTGGCGCTGTTCGGCCTGCGCCGCGTCGATCGCGAGCAGCTCACCAACTCCGGGCGCGCGGTCGACGCCGCGGTGCTCTCGCTCCTGGCCCAGCCCAAGCGCCTGGTGGTCTCGGTGCTGATCGGCAACGAGGCCGTCAACATGGCGATCGCGGCGATCGCGGCCTACCTGTGGGTCCCGGCCTGGCCGGCGGCGGAGCCCTGGGGCATCGCCGCCCTCGCGGTCCTGGCCTCGGCGGCGACCGTGATCCTGTTCGGCGAGGTCGTGCCCAAGACCCTCGCCATCCAGCAGCCGATCTCCTGGGCCCGTCAGGCGGCGCGGCCGATGGCGCTGTTCGCGCTGGTGATCGCCCCGGCGCGCTGGGTGATCCACGGCCTGGCCGAGCTGATCGCGCGGCCCCTCGGGGGCGCGACCCGGCCGCGCGCCGCCGATCTCTCCGAGGAGGAGTTCCGCACCCTGGTCGACGCCGGCAGCGCCCAGGGCCAGGTCGACGCCCGCGAGCGCCGGCTCATCCACAAGGTCTTCGAGTTCGGCGACAAGAACGTCGGCCAGGTCATGACCCCGCGCGACAAGGTCTTCGCGCTGTCCTACGACCTGCCGATGGCCCGCCTGGTCAAGGAGGTCGCGGCCCGCGGCTTCTCCCGGGTGCCGATCTACCAGCGCACCCTCGACAACGTCCGCGGGGTCTTGAACGCCAAGGATCTGGTCCGCGCCACCGCCGGCCAATCGCCGGCCCGGACCCTGGCCGAGCTCCTGAGCGAGCCGCTGTACGTCCCCCGCACCACACCGGTGGCGCGCCTGTTCACCATCATGAAGCAGAAGAAGGTGCACGTGGCGCTGGTGGTGAGCGAGTACGGCAAGCTCCTGGGGCTGGTGACGATGGACGATCTGCTGCGGCTCCTGTTCGGCGAGATCCACGACGAGCGCGACAACCTGCAGCAGGCCGCGCGCCGCGGTCGCGGTGGCCGAACCCCGGTGCCGGGGAGCCTGTCCGCGGTCGACGCCTCGGCCGGGGTCGCCAAGCTCGAGGCCGCCGACGTCGAGGCCCCCGCGATGGCCGAGTCCGCCGCCGAGGCCCCGGCCGAGCCCGCCGACGACGCCGCCTCCGCCGACGGTACCGACGCCACCAAGGCCGCGGCCACCGCGCCGGTCGAGGAGGCGCGGTGATCGCGCTCAGCAGCCTGATCGCGATCGCGGTCGTCGCCGCGGTGCTCCACGCCCTCCTGGTCGCGACCGAGATCGCCCTGGCGAGCTGCGATCGCGCCCGCCTGCGCCAGCGCGCCAGCGCCGGCGGCCTGGCCGCCCGCGCGGCCGAGCGCCTGACCGCGCGGCCCGAGAACACCGCGGCCACGGTCCTGGTCGGCGTCAACCTGGCCAGCCTGGCGGTCGCGACCACGACCGCGCTGTACCTGATCGAGCGCGGCCACGGCTGGTACTGGGCGGTGGCGCTGGCGGCGCCGCCCATGTTGATCGTCGGGCAGCTCATCCCGCGGGCGATCGCGACCGCCCACGCCGATCGCCTGGCGCCGGTCCTGTCGGCGCTCACCGTGCCGGTCGGCTACGCCCTCCGGCCGATCGTCGTCGTGGTGGCCGCGGTCGCTGCCGCCTTCACCCGGGTGCTCGGCACCGACAAGAAGAAGGCCTTCGTCACCCGCGACGAGCTGGCGCTCCTGATCGAGAGCGAGCCGGCCTCCGACCACCCCGGGATCAGCGCCGCCGAGCGCGAGATGATCGCCAACGTCTTCGAGCTATCGGAGTACTCGGTCGGCGATCTGATGGTGCCGCTGTCCGAGGTCACCGCGCTGCCGGCCGACACCACCCTGGGCGAGGCCGCCCTCGAGGTCGCCGACAAGCAGCACTCGCGCATGCCGATCTACCGGTCGCGGGTCGACGACATCGTCGGCATCATCCACGCCTTCGACATCCTGGCCGCCGGGCCCGATCGCCAGGCCATCGCGATCGCCGACGTCGCCCGCCCGGTCAGCTACGTGCCCGAGAGCATGAAGGCCATCGATCTGCTGGCCCAGCTCCAGGCCGCGGGCAACCCGATCGCGGTCGTGGTCGACGAGTACGGCGGCGCGATCGGGATCGTCACCGTCGAGGATCTGCTCGAGACCATCGTCGGCGAGATCGACGACGAGTACGACGACGACGAGTCGCCGATCAAGGCCGAGCGGCCGGGGGTGTGGCGGGTCGAGGCCAAGACCCCGGTCGCCAAGCTGAACCAGCAGCTCGACCTGGGCCTGCCCGAGAGCGATGACTACGAGACGATCGCCGGGCTCTTGATCGACCGCCTGCGCAAGATCCCCGCGGTCGGCGCGGCCCTGGGCATCGGCGGCGTGCACATCGAGGTCGTGGCCGCCACCGAGCGCGCGATCGAGGTCGTCCGCCTGACCAAGCGCAAGCGCTGATCGGCCGGCGCGGTCACCGCGTCAGCCACGGCCCGCCGTCGAGCCACCCGCCGCCGCTGGCCTCGACCTCGGGATCGTTGGTGTTGACCGGGCCGCGGTCGAAGCGCACCACCAGGCCGTCGCGGACGAACGCCGAGCCGTCAGCGGCGACCTGGGCCTGACCGAGCCAGCCCGCCCACTCGCCCTCGACGAAGGCCCGCCGCGCCGGATCGTAGAGGGCCCACTCGGTGTAGCAGCCGTCGCCGCAGGTGAACGAGGTCACGACCCGCCACAGCTTGGTCCCGGGCACCACCTGAGCCGTACCGCACGAGTCGTCCTCGCAGTTGCCGGGGTCGACGCCCGCGACCTTGTCGGGGACGACCACCGGCTCGGCCGGCGCGCGCGGCGCGGCGCCCCGCGCGGCCACCTCGATCACCCGGTCGCGCCCCGGCAACGACGCCTTGGCGATCGCGGCGTCGAACCCGGCGGTCTCGCCCCACATGTCGAGGATGCCGCCCATCGTGGCCAGCCGGGGCGCCGGCCCCACCAGGAGCACCACCGACGGCAAGATCGACCGGCTGTACTCGAGCTCGGCGAACATCGGGAGCGGCATGCCCTCCTCGGCGGTCGGCGGCGAGCCGTAGGCGATCCCGTACTCCGGGCCTCCGGGCTCGACGCTCTCCGGCAGCCCAGACGCGATCACCTCGGGCGCGAGCGGGTCGGCGTTGGCGCCGCGCAGATCGAGCATCAAGATCGACGTCCGGTCGGCGCTACCGAACCACACCACGCCGAGGCGATCGTCGACCAGGGCCCACGGCACCGGGCCGGTCACCAGGACGCGACGGCGCGCGCCGTCGGCCGAGAGCGCGACCAGCCCGTTCTTGCCCGGCACGATCGCGACCGGGACGCCGCGCCCGAGGTCGGCGCGGAGCGCATCAGCCAAGGTGCCGGCGGCGCCGACGTTGCCGACCGTGGTCCGGACCGGCGCGGAGCCGCCGCAGGCGGCGAGGAAGACGACAGCCGCCCAGGCGGCGAGCGATCGGGTCATGGCCGCAGACGCTACCACCGCGGCCACCGGTCTACGCCCCTCGCGGCCGCGATGCCGCGCTACGCCGCCGGCGCCGGGCGCTCGACGCGTAGGCCTGGGCCCGGGCGCGGGCTGCGCAGGTTCGGGGCCGGGGCGCGCACCTTCGTCGAGGCGCGGTCGGCGTAGAAGTGCAGGAGGCCGCGGATCTTCGGGTTGAGTCGGAGCCCGCTGGTGTCGAGCCGCGCCAGGGCGTTGGCCAAGGTCACGACGCGCTCTTGCGGCGTGGCGCGCTTGTCGATGATCGCGCGCAGCTCGCCCTTCACCCGGCACAACCCGCCGTGGTTGCCGGCGCCCAGTCCAGTGGTCGCCAGCGGCTCGTAGCTGACGCGAACCCCCAGCTGGGTGGCGGTCGCTTCGAGCATCTCGAGCACGGCGGCGGGCTTCATCGTCGGTTCACACTAACAAGCACGATCGGATTGTGAAGGGGCCCGAACCGAAAACCCGCGCGCCGAGATCGCGCGATCCCCGTCGGAGATCGCCAAGTGATCGAAATGATCCACAAACCGTCCGAGTTCCGGACCGTCGCGGATGGGGGGGAGATCTCTCCCGGCGAGACCGAGACCGAGACCGAGACCGAGACCGAGACCGAGACCGAGACCGAGACCGAGACCGAGACCGAGACCGAGACCGAGACCGAGGCCGAGGCCGAACCCGAGACCGAGGCCGAGACCGAGACCGAACCCGAGACCGAGACCGAGGCCGAGACCGAGGCCGAGGCCGAACCCGAGACCGAGACCGAGACCGAGACCGAGACCGAACCCGAGACCGAACCCGAACCCGAACCCGAACCCGAACCCGAGACCGAGACCGAGACCGAGACCGAGACCGAGGCCGAGGCCGAGGCCGAACCCGAGACCGAGACCGAGACCGAGACCGAGACCGAGACCGAGGTGTGACGCTACGCCCCGTCGATCGGCAGGGCCACCACGAACCGGGCCCCACCCTCGGCCGCCCGATCGACGGCGATCGTCCCCTTGTGCTGCTCGACGATGTTCTTGGCGATCGGCAGCCCCAGGCCGGTGCCCTTGCCGTCGACCTTGGTGGTGAAGAACGGCTCGAAGATCCGCTCGCGATCCGCCTCCGCCACCCCCGGGCCGTCGTCGGCGACCTCGATCGCGAGCCGACCGTCGTCGAGCCGCCGGGTCCGGACCCAGACCCCTCCGGTGCCGCGTCCCTCGACCGCGTGGGCGGCGTTGGTCACCAGGTTGATGAGGACCTGCTCGAGCTGCCCCGGCACCGCGACCAGCGGCGGCAGCTCGGGATCGAGGGCCACGGTCAGCGCCACCCCGTGGCGATCGAACAGGTGATCGCAGAACGCCACCGCCTGCCGCACCACCGCGTTCAGATCGATCACGTCGACCTCGTCGCCGACCGGCTTGGCGTACTGCACCAGCTCGCGCGCGAAGCGCTGGATGCGCTGCGCGCTCTGGCCGATCCGCACCAGCTTCTCGTGGTCACCGGGATCGCCGCCCATCTGGACGCAGCGCCGCTGCAGGTAGTCGGCGTAGACGGTGATCGAGGTCAGCGGGTTGTTGAGCTCGTGGACCACGCCGGCCGCGAGCTGACCCAGGGTGGCCAGGCGCTCGGCCCGGATGACCTGGCTCTGCAGCTCCGACAGCCGGGTCTGGTCCTGCCCGACCGCGACCACCGCCTCGGGCGCCGGCCGATCGCTCGGGCCGCCGATCGCCGCCACACTCCACACCGTGCGCACCGGACCGCGGTTGGTCGACTTCAGGGTCACGTCGATGGCGTCGAAGTGCGCGCCCGACAGCGCCGCGCCGAGGACCGCGGTGACCCGCTCGCGCTCACTCGACGGGATGAAGTCGCGGACGTCGCGGCCGATCACGTCGTCGGCGCGCAGCCCCGACAGCTTGAGTAGCGCGCGGTTGCACACCGTGATCCGCCAGGTCGAGTCGAAGCCGACGATGAGCGCGTTGGCGTGATCGATCAGGCGGGCCTGGAAGTCGCGCAGGCCGTGGGCGTCGCGCGACAGCCGCAGGTTGCGGAGCGCCAGCGCGAGCTGGTTGACCAGCGGGATGATCAGCGGCTCGTCGGCTAGCTCGAGCGCCTCGCCCAGCGGGTAGCAGACGTCGAGCAAGCCATACAGCTCGCCCGCGGCGACGATCGGCACCGCGAAGCCGACCGCGGTGTGCGGGAACGGCGGGTCCCACCGGCTGGTCAGGCGCAGGCGCGCGCTGGCCGCCACCGCCGGACGGATCCCGGTCTTGTCGACCGCGGAGGTACGCACGGTCAGGGCCTCGTGCTCAAGGCCCGGCCGCGGGCTCGCCCCGCGCGCGTAGATCCGGGCCGGCTCGCGGGTCCGCGGATCGGCGACCCGCAGGCACAACCGCCGGCCGGGGAACAGCTCGGTCACCGCCGCCAGGAAGCCGTGGCACAGGTCGGCCTCGGATTGCTCGCGACACAGCTCGCCGCCGATCGCGAGCATGGCCCGCGCGACCGCCGCCTCGCTCGGCACCGGCCGCGTCATCGCGTCGGCCCTCGGCCGATCTTGGTCGGCTCGCGATCGCGGCTGCCCCCGCTCGACGAGTCGGCCGAGTCGTCGAGGAGCTCGTCGAGGCGGAGGTCGCTGGACCGCCCCGGATCGTGGACCGCGGCGAACACCCGGGTGCGCGAGCCGTCGAGCAGTTCGTCGGAGGCGTCGCCGCTGGCGTCGGTCGACGGCGGCTCGCCCGCGGTCGAGCGCTCGAGATCGATGATCGACGCGCCGCCGACGTAGGGCATGGTCTCGTACTTGGTGATACGACCGATCTTCTTGACGATCTCGGCCATGCGCTCGGCCTCGGAGCGGATCACGCCGACCGCGCGCAGGTGCGGGGCGTCGCTCGGGCTCTGGCGCTGGATGAGCTGCGCGTAGCCGAGGATCGAGGTCAGGGGCTGGTTGAGCTCGTGGGCGGTGGCGCCGGCCAGCTCGGCGACCAGCGCCGCCTTCTCGGTGAGCTGGAGCTTCTCCTGGGCCACCAGCAGGCGCTGCTCGATCTTGATGCGGTCGCGCAGGTCGCTGAAGATCCCGACGGTGGCGACCTCGCGGCCGCCCTCGTAGACGATCGACGCGGTCATGTTGACCGGCACCAGCTCGCCGGTCTTGCGCTTGATCTCGCGCCGGGTCTGCTCGAGGTGGCCGATGCCACCGTGAGAGGTCGAGCGCAACATGCGCATGACCTGACGCGGCACGCCGTCGGCGTACAGGTCCCACACCATCAGCTTGCCGATCACCTCGTCGGCCCGATAGCCGTACAGCCGCTCGGCGCCGCGGTTGAACAGGATGATGTGCCCGCGCAGATCGGCGGCGACGATCGCGTCGACCGTCGAGTCGATCAGCCGCTCGAGGAACTCCTTGGTCGCGCGCAGCTCGCCCTCGAGGGCGCGCTGGGCGGTGACGTCGCGGAAGGTGATGATCGCGGCGCCGGTGCCGGCCAGGACCGTCGACGTCGACGCCGACACCATCAGCCGATCGCCGGTGGTCGTGGTCAACCCGAGATCGAACGGGTCGAGGTTCTCCCCGGCCAGGACCTTGTCGACTACCTCGGCCGCGATCGGCGCGGCCTCGGCGACCAGCAGATCGATCAGCGGCCGGCCCAGGAGCCCATCGCGGGCGAACCCGGTGATGCGCTCGGCGGCGCGGTTGACGAACAGGATCAGACCGGCCTCGTCGACGATCACGACGCCGTCGGCGGCGGCCTCGAAGTGCTCCTTCAGCGACTCGATGCCGCGCAGGCGTCGCTCGGCCTCGTAGCGCAACCGCGAGATCCGGTGGGTCTGATCGCGCAGGCTCTCGAGCACCGCGCCGTGGCGCAGGTGGGCGGCGGTCAGCGACACGATCAGCCGCGCGAACTCCTCGCCGCGGCCGACGACGTGGCGGGCCCCGGCGGTCTTCTTGCGCAGGAGCATCGCGCCCAGCGACCGGCCGCGCCAGGCCACCGGGAAGACCGCGACGCCGGCCACCGGCTCGACCAGATCGGCGACCGCGGCCCGGGTCAGCGGGTGCTCGCGGGCGTCGTCGATCAGGACCGGCTCGCCGGTGCGGATCGCCGCCACGACCTCGGGGTAGTCGGCGATCGCGATCGTGAACTGCGAGCGATCGGGATCGTCGGTCGCGGCGATCACGAAGCCGTGGACCGAGCCCTCGATGTGAGCGACCAGGGACGCGCGGTCGAAGCCCAGGCAAACCCGGGTCAGCTCGAGCACCTCGCCCAGGGCCTCGGCGTCGTCGCCGCGCGCCGCCAGCACGTCGTTGACCCGGACCAGGGCCGGCGCCAGCGACCCCGGGGTCCACGGCCCACGCAGCCGACCGACGTTGAGCAGCAGGCGAACCCGGTTGGCCAGGGCGCGGTCGGTCAGCTCTGCGGCCGCGACCTCGGTCGCGCCGTGCTCGAGCAGCTCGTCGTAGCGCGCCCGCTCGGCGGTCACGACCAGGATCGGGACATCGGCCAACGGCGGCGTGGCCCGGGCCTCGGCCACCAGCTCGGTAGGGTGATCGCCGACCACGACGACCACCGCCGGCAGGGTCCCGGGATCGTCGAGGCTCAGGTGGTCGTGTCCGGCGGCGCGCAGGTCGTGACGTCCGAGGGCGGCGACGATCCGATCGCGCTCGGCCAGGGGCCGTCCCACGACCGCGATGCGGCTATACCCGGGCACAGCCGGAACATACCGCAGGGAGGAACCGCGAGGGCTACCCGGCGATCCCGGAGCCGGAGGATCGGCGGCGAGGCTTGCGGGGGCTCACCCCGCTCGGGCCGCGGTGCCGGCGGCGACCCGCGAGGAGATCGAGACCGAGGCCGAGACCGAGACCGAGACCGAGACCGAGACCGAGACCGAGACCGAGACCGAGACCGAGACCGAGACCGAGACCGAGACCGAGGCCGATCCCGATCCCGATCCCGATCCCGAACCCGATCCCGAGACCGAGACCGAGACCGAGGCCGAGACCGAGACCGAGACCGAGGCGGAGGCCGAGACCGAGGCGGAGGCCGAGACCGAGGCGGAGGCCGAGACCGAGGCGGAGGCCGAGACCGAGACCGAGGCCGAGTACGGAGGAGGATCGCGGCGAAGATCCCGTCGAGGGCCGCGCGATGTACGCGGCATTGCGGCTAGAATCGCGGCGCCATGCTGCACAGCTTGCATCTCAAGAACGTCGGGCCGGCGCCCGAGATGCGCATGAAGCTGGCCCGCCGGCTGAACCTGATCACCGGTGACAACGGGCTGGGCAAGAGTTTCCTCCTCGATCTCGCATGGTGGGCGCTGACCAGGACCTGGGCCTCGCTGCCGGCGATCCCGCGCGGCGCCGGCGAAGCGACCCTGGGTGTCCAGTACGAGGGACAGACCAAGCCCCATGAATACGAGAGCCGGTACGATCGGCGCCGACAGCAATGGATCGGCAAGAAGAGCGGGCGCCCGGCCAACCCCGGCATGGTGATCTACGCTCGGGTCGACGGTGGCTTCGCGGTGTGGGATCCAGCGCGCGCGAGCGAGGCCGGCGACGCGCCGGGCTTCGTGTTCGATGCCGAGGACGTGTGGGACGGGCTCGCACGTCGCTGCAATGGGCTCGTGCGCGATTGGGCGACCTGGCAGCTGGAGCAGAAGGAGGCTTGGCGCCTGTTGCAGAACGCGCTGCAGGTCATGTCCCCATCCGAGGACGAGCCCCTGCGTCCAGGGGCGCTGACCCGGGTCAGCCTGGACGACCCGCGCGACATCCCGACGCTGCGCTTGCCCTATGGGGAGGTCCCGATCCTTCATGCCTCCGCCGGCATGCGGCGGATCTGCGCGCTGGTCTATCTCCTGGTCTGGACGTGGATCGAGCATCAGCGCGCTAGCAAGCTGATCGATCAGCCGCCGACGGACCGGATCATCTTCCTGGTCGACGAGCCGGACACCCACCTGCACCCTCGGTGGCAGCGCGTCGTGTTGCGCTCGCTGCTCAACGTCGTGCATCAGCTGATGACAAAGGGCGACGCCAAGGTACAGCTCATCGCGGCGACGCATTCCCCCCTGGTCATGGCGTCGGTCGAGCCGCTGTTCGACCCTGCCCACGACAAGTGCTGGCACCTGGACGCCGACGGCGAGCTGGTTCACCTGCGCGAGGAGGCATGGGCCAAGGAGGGGGACGTCCTGGCCTGGCTCGCGTCGGCGACCTTCGGGCTCAAGCACGCGCGTTCCCTCGAGTCCGAGGTGGCGATCGAGGCCGCCGAGGCCTTCATGCGCGATGACCTACCCGCGCCGCAGCACCTGCGAACCCGCGCTGCGATCCACGCCGAACTCGTTCGGCTCTTGGCCGGTAGCGACCCCTTCTGGGCTCGGTGGATCGCGTCCCAGGATCGCGGCCCAGCCGCGCGCTCACCGCGGCGGAAGCGATGAGGCGCGTCCCGCCGCCCGCCGAGCCGCCGACCTTCGACCGGCAATGTCGACAGAAGGGTGCCGTGGCGCTCACGGCCTGGCGCCTCGCGGGCAAGACCGGCCGGCCGCGCGACCTGTGGTCGCCGTTCCGCGAGCAGCTCCGCGACGGCTTCGAGGGACGTTGTGGCTACACGGCGATGCTGTGCTCAGGCGGATCGGTCGATCACTTCGTGAGCATCAAGACCAACCCGGCGCTGGCCTACGAGTGGTCGAACTATCGATTCATCGAGGAGTGGGTCAACAAGAGCAAGCAGAACCTCGATGGCGCCGTGCTCGACCCGTTCGAGGTCCACGACGACTGGTTCGAGCTCTTGTTGCCCTCGCTCCAGCTCGTCCTCACGAGTCGCGTGCCGGCGAAACACCGCGCGCGCGCCCAGCGGACCATCGAACGGCTACACCTGCGCGACGACGAGCGGATCATCCGCCAGCGGGCGAGCTGGCTCGCCGAGTACGAGGCGCGGCGGATCACGCTCGAGGGGCTTGATCGATACGCGCCGCTCCTGGCGGCCGCGATCAGGAAGCGCGACGCCGGGCGCGGCGCCCGAGGTCAGCGCGTGGCGACGCCAGGTGCGCGGAAACGCGCGCGGAGTTGAGCCGCCGACCGCGGTGACGCCTCACCCCGTCGGGCCGCGGTGCCAGGCGGCGATCGCGGCGGCGTAGACCTGCTTGAGCGGAACCCGGTGGGCCTGGGCCGCGGCCAGGCAGGCGTCGTGCTCGGGGGCGGCGTTGACCACCTGGCCGGCGGCGTCGCGGGCGATCTTCATCGCGATCGGTCCGTACTCGGTCGCCACCGACACCAGCGCGCGCGCCAAGGTCGTGCGCTCGACCGCGGCGAAGCGCACGCCGATGGTCGTGGTCTCGCGCAGGATCGCGTCGACCACCGCGGTCCGCGCCGCGGCTGGGCACAGGGCGGCGAAGGCCAGGGCCGGGCGCCCTTTCTTCATCACGATCGGCGTCCACCACGCATCGACCGCGCCGGCGGCCAGGGCGTGGTCGATCGCGTGGGCCGCCAGCTCCGGGGTCGCGTCGTCGAGGTTGGCCTCGATCAGCCACATCGCGTCGGAGGTCAGCGCCGCCGGCGCGACCGCGGTCACCCGGACGACGTTGGCGCGATCGGCGAACTCGGCGTCGCCCGCGCCCCAGCCGACCGCCACCGGCGTCCCGGTCGGCGCCGGGGTCCACGCCGTGACCGCGTGGGCCAGGATCGCAGCGCCGGTCGGGGTCGTGAGCTCGCGGGGCAGCCCGCCGCTGGTCATCACGCCGCCACAGCGGCGCAGGATCTCGAGGGCCGCCGGCGCCGGCACCGGCAAGACGCCGTGGGCGCAGCGCAGCGAGCCGTGGCCCATCGCCACCTGGGCGCAGGTCACCCCGACCGGCGCCAGATACGCCAGCGCCGCCGCGGTGCCGACGATGTCGACGATCGAGTCGATCGCGCCGACCTCGTGAAAAGCGACGGACTCCACGGTCGTGCCGTGGAGCGTCGCCTCGGCGACCGCCACGCGATCGAAGATGTCGAGGGCCCGGCGCTTGGTGTCCGGCTCGAGCGCGGCGCCTTCGATGCGCGCGCGGATCTCGGCGTAGTGGTGATGGGCGTGTTCGTGGCTGTGATCGTGGCTGTGATCGTGGCTGTGATCGTGGCCGTGATCGTGGCTGTGATCGTGCGCGTGATCGTGATCGTGATCGTGGCTGTGCTCGTGGCCGTGATCGTGCCTGTGCTCGTGGCCGTAGTCGTGGCTATGACTATGGTCGGCCTCGGACTCGGTCTCGGACTCGGCCTCGGACTCGGCCTCGGTCTCGGCCTCGGTCTCGGTCTCGGTCTCGGTCTCGGACTCGGTCTCGGTCTCGGTCTCGGCCCCGGCCCCGGCCTCCCCCCACACCGTCCCTCCCGTCTCGACCTTCACGTCCACCGCGGCGATCCCTCCCTTCACCACCCGCGCCACGCGGAGCCGCGCCGGGTCGACGCCGACCGCGGCGATCGCGTCTCGCACCACCGCCTCCGGCACGCCCAGATCGAACAGCGCCCCCAGGGTCATGTCCCCCGCGATCCCGCTCGCGCAGTCGACGTGGAGATGTAGCCCCCGCACCGCGCCCACCGCGCCCACCGCGCCCGCCGGGCTCACCGTCCACCTCGCGCCGCGCGCGCTCGGCGCGCCGCCCGCACCGCCGCCACCGCGGCACCGAAGCCGTTGTCGATGTTCACCACCGCGACGCCCGGCGCGCACGACGACAGCATCGCCGCCATCGCCACCAGCCCGCCCGCGCTCACCCCGTAGCCGACGCTGGTCGGCACCGCGAACAGCGGCGCATCCACCAGCCCGGCGACCACCGACGGCAGCGCGCCCTCCATCCCCGCCACCACGATCAGCGCATCGACCGCACGCAGCTCGTCGAGGCGCGCCAGCAAGCGGTGCAGGCCCGCGACCCCGACGTCGACCACCCGGTGGACCTCGGCGCCCAGGAACGCCGCGGTCACCGCCGCCTCCTCGGCGACCGGGAGATCGCTCGTGCCGGCGCACGCGATCGCGACCGCGCCCGCCGGGTCTGGCGGCGCTGCCGGCGCCACGACGATGGCCCGCGCGAGCTCGTGATAGCGCGCGCCCTCGACCGCCCGGCACACATGGGCGGCCTTATCGGGGCTGCACCGGGTGGCCAGCGCGCCCGCCCCACCCGCGGCGAGGCCGGCCACGATCGTCGCGATCTGCTCCGCGGTCTTCCACTCGCCCAGCACGACCTCCGGCACCCCGGTGCGCGCGGCGCGGGCGCGATCGATCATGGCGTCCGGGACGTCGCGGCCCAGGCCGATCGCGAGCTGGTCGGCGGCCTGTTCGGGCCTGACCCGCCCGGCAGCGACGTCGTCGAGGAGTTGGCGCAAGGCGGCAGAGTCCACGGCACCTCTTAGCACGACTCGGCGTCGCCACCGGACGCCACGCCGCCCCCCGCCGCCCAGGCCTCCAGGTCGAGGTCGAACCGCCAGCGCCCGCGCCTCGTCGGCGCGTCGAGGGCGCGCTTGAGCCTGGCCATGAAGGCCGCCCGCGGCACCTCGCGGGCGCCGAACCGCGCCAGGTGATCGGTGTGGACCTGGCAGTCGATCAGCTCCACGCCCCAGGCCGCGAGCTGCGCCACCGCCGCCGCGAACGCGATCTTCGACGCGTCGGGCGCCCGCGCGAACATTGACTCGCCGTAGAAGCACGCGCCCAGCGACACGCCGTAGAGCCCGCCGACCAGGACCTCGCCGTCCCAGGCCTCGAACGAGTGCGCGAAGCCGCGCGCGTGGAGCTCGCGGTAGGCCGCGACCATGTCGGGGATGAGCCAGGTGCCGTCTTGGCCCGGCCGCGGCGCGTCGGCGCACCCGGCCAGGACCTCGGCGAAGGCGGTGTCGATGCGGAGCTGGTACGGCCGCCGCCGGATCGCCTTGCGCAGGCTGCGGTTCACGACCAGCTCCTCGGGGAGGAGGATCATCCGCGGATCCGGCGCGTGCCACAGGATCGGCAGCTTCGGCCCGTACCACGGGAAGATGCCCTGGCTGTACGCCAGGAGCAGGCGCTCGATCGACAGATCGCCACCGACCGCGAGCAGGCCATCCTCGGCGTGCTCGACTGGCGGGAACACCAGGCGCTTGTCGAGCCGGTAGACCGGCATGGACCCTCACCCTACGGGCGCGGGGCCACCCAAGTCACTCGTTTTGGCGGCCGATCCACCCGTGGGTCACCGCGGCCACCCGGTACGTGTTGACGTGGGCCTCGATGGTCCGCTCGATCGGGTCGGCGTAGCCGCCGCCGAGGGTCAGCGCCAGCGGCACCCCGCGGGCCGCGAAGTGCGTCAGCACCCGACGATCGCGCTCGGCCAGGCCGGCCGCGGTCATCGCGAGCCGCCCGAGCTTGTCCTCGGCCAGGGGATCGACGCCCGCCTGGTACAGCACCAGGTCGGGCGCGAACCGCCGCGCCACCTCGGCCAGGGCGCCGTCGATCGCGGCCAGCACCGCGGCGTCGTCGGCGCCGTCGGCCAGCTCGACGTCGAGGTCGCCGGCCGGCTTGACGAAGGGGAAGTTGCGGGCGCCGTGGAGCGAGCAGGTGAAGACCCGCGGCTCGTCGGCGAACAGGGTCGCGGTGCCGTCGCCCTGGTGGACGTCGGCGTCGAAGACCAGCACCCGCTCGACCCGGCCCTCGGCCAGGAGCACCGCCGCCGCCACCGCCAGATCGTTCCACACGCAGAACCCGCTGCCGAAGGCGCGGTGGGCGTGGTGGGTGCCGCCAGCCAGGTTGCCCGCCCGGCCGTCGTCGAGGGCGGCCCGGGCCGCCGCCAGCGTGCCGCCCACCGAGGCCAGGGTTCGAGCCACCAGCGCCGGCGACCACGGCAGCCCGATCCGGCGCTGGGCCCGCTCGTCCAGCGTGCCCGCGCAGACCGCGTCGACGTACCCCGGATCGTGAGCGGCGCACAGCTCGGCGCGCGTCGCGGCTGGCGCCGGCGCCAAGGCCGACGCCGGCACCACCCCCTCCTCGATCAGCCGCTCGCGCAGGCGAGCGTACTTGCCCATCGGGAAGCGATGCCCCGGCGGCAGCGGCACCGCCAGATGGTCGCTGAAGTACACGCGCATGACCGGCGCCACTCGACCACAGCCTCGCCGTCGCGACAACCGGTGTCCACCTATCGACCTCGACCTCGGGTTCGGGTTCGGGTTCGGGTTCGGTCTCGGTCTCCGCCTCGGTCTCGGTCTCGGTCTCGGTCTCGGTCTCGGTCTCGGTCTCGGCCTCGGCCTCGGCCTCGGTCTCGGTCTCGGTCTCGGTCTCCGCCTCGGTCTCGGCCTCCGCCTCGGTCTCGGTCTCGGTCTCGGTCTCGGTCTCGGTCTCGGTCTCCGCCTCGGCCTCCGCCTCGGTCTCGGTCTCGGTCTCGGCCTCGGCCTCCGCCTCCGGCCTTCACGCTCCGGCCCCAGTCGCCCCCCGCCACGAGTCGACACCAGCGCCCCCGCCATCGTACCGTCCTCGCCATGTCCGCTGGCGAAGCCCCACCTCTCAAGCCTCCCGGCACGCGCGAGTTCACGATCCGCGCGCTCATCGCCGGCGTCGTGGTCGCCGCCATCATGGGCGGCTCGTACCCGTACATCGTGCTGAAGCTCGGCTTCGGCCCCAACGTCAGCGTGGTCGCCGCGTTCTTCGGCTACCTGCTCCTCGGCCTCCTGTTTCGCGACTTCAACCGCTGGGAGAACAACATCGTCCAGACCGCCGGCACCTCGGCGGCCCAGACCGCGTTCATGTGCGTGATGCTGGCGGCCTACGATCTGGTCGCGCAGAAGACCGGCCTGGCCACCCCGACCGCCTTCGAGGCGTTCTGCTGGCTCACGGCCGCCAGCGTCCTCGGCATCCTCCTGGCGGTGCCGATGCGCCGGCACTACATCGTCGACGAGCAGCTCGGGTTCCCCGACGGCATCGCCGCCGCCGAGACCATCACCGTCCTCGACTCGCGTGGGCCGGAGGCCCGCCAGGCCGCGCTCGCCTTGTTCGGCGCCACCGCGGTGTCGGCGGTCGGCTGGCTGCTCACCACCAAGTGGGGCGGCCACGTCCTGCCCGAGGTCGTCTTCGCGACCATGTTCGGCCTGGCCGCGTCGGCCACCGGCGCCGGCTTCGCGGTCAGTCTGCTCGGCATCGGCTCGGGCATGCTGGTCGGCAACCGCATCAACATCTCGATGGCGGTCGGCGCGGTGATCGCGTGGATCATCGTCCCCGACCTCCTGGTCGACGAGGGCATCATCAGCGAGGTCAAGAAGCGCGGCGAGGTGCTCCTGTGGATCATGTGGCCGGGCACCGGCATGTTGATCGCCGGCGGCCTGACCGCGCTGCTCCTCAAGTGGCGGACCCTGGCCCGGACCTTCTCGACCCTGTCGAGCAAGTCCATCGACCACGGCGAGTTTCCGCTGCGCTGGGTCGGCATCGGCGCCGCCCTGGCCACCGCCGCCCTCATGGTCATCCAGTACGCGTTCTTCGATCTGCCGCTGTGGCTGACCTTGATCGCGGTGGTGCTGTCGGTGCCGCTCATGCTGGTCGGCCTGCGCGTCCTCGGCGAGACCAACTGGGGCCCGATCAGCCAGCTCACGAACTCGATGCAGGCGATCTTCGCCGGCCTGGCCCCCGGCGACCTGGGCGCCAACCTGGCGGCCAGCGGCACCACCGGCACGATCGCCACCCAGTCCGAGGCGATCATGCAGGACTACAAGGCCGGCCACATCATCGGCTCGACGCCGCGCTTCCTCACCTACTCCCAGCTCATCGCCGCCCCGATCGGCGCCGCCGCGGTCGCGATCGCCTACCCGCTGCTCAAGGACACCTACGGCGTCGGTGGCGACGGTGGCCTGTCGGCGCCGATCGCCCAGCGCATCGCCAACTTCGGCGAGGTCATGACCAAGGGCCTCGACGCCCTGCCCAAGGGCGCGCTCCTGTTCATGCTGATCGGCGCGGTGGTCGGCATCCTCATCACGCTGGGCGAGGTCAAGTGGAAGAAGTACCTGCCGTCGGCGACCGGCCTGGGCATCGGCATGATGGTGCCGGGCGCGGTGGTCTTCACGATGCTGATCGGCGGCGTCGTCATGTACGCCTGGAACCGCACCCACCGCGCCAGCGCCGATCGCCTGGGCGCGCCGCTGGCCTCGGGCCTGATCGCCGGCGAGGCGGTGATGGCGATCGTGATCCCGATCCTCATCGCCGTGAAGCTGATCTCGCCGTAGCGACCCCCGTGGCGACCCGCGGCGACCTCCAGCGGCTGCGCGCCCGGCTCGCCGAGCTGCGGGCTCAGGGCGCGCGCGCGCCGCTCACGGCCGAGGGCCACGACGCCCTGGCCCGCCTGGCCCGGCACCTGCTCGACGTCGTCACCGCGGCCCGCCGGGTCGAGGCCCGGCTGGCCGACAGCCGCGGCCTGGCCCTCGAGGACGCCCGCGGGCTCCTGGCCGAGGCCGTCCGGCTTGAGCGCGAGGCCGCCGTCGAGGTCGTGGTCCAGCTCCGGCGGGCCGGCCGGATCCGCAGCGCCGCCCGGGCCTACCTGGCGCTGATCCAGCGGGCCGCGCGCGATCACCAGTTCCACGATCTGCTGGCCGGCTTCGGCCACCTCCTCGAGGAGCACGGCCAGCCGGCGGCCGGCGCGGTCCGGGCCTTGGCCGCGTCCTTGCCCCCCGACCTCGCGACCGACGCCAACGCCCGCGAGCTCACCGACGAGGCCCTCGCGGCCCTGCGCGTCGACTGGCCCAAGCTGCCCGAGCGAGGTTGAACCGGCGGCGCCGGCGCGCCATGGTAGTGCATGCGCCGTGTCGTCCTGGTCGCGCTCCTCGCCTGCGGCTGTGACAACCGGTTCGAGGCCCGGGTCGGCGGCGCGATCCTGCCTCAGGCCATGGGCACGATCGATCTCCCGGCCGGCGCCACCACGGTCGTGGTGACTCGCGGCGCCAACCCGGTCCTGCCGTCGGGACCGGTCCAGCTCGCGATCGACGTCGACGTGCCGTGGAGCCAGGTCGCGACGCTGGTCCGGACCGCGCCGCGGCCGGCCCTCGTGGTCGGCGATCGCGATCGCCTGCGCGGGTTCGTCCTCGAGGACGAGCTCGACAACGTCCGCACCCTCAAGGTCACCGCCAACGCCAAGGGCAAGTTCTGCATGTCGCCGCCGGGCGCCGACGAGGCCTACTGCGTCGAGAGCGGCGACCGCCGCCACATCAGCGCCGCCTTCGTGCGCGACGTCCTGCAACAGGCGGTCCGCGAGTACGACCTGCACCAGGCCTGGGTCATCCCCACGCCCGATCTGGCCTGGGCCGATCTGGTCCGGACCATCGACGGGGTGCGGACCTGCTGCCGCCAGCCGGTCAAGGTCGCGCTGCCGCCGCCGCGGCCGGCCGATTGAGGCCCGGTCGCCGCTTCCCAAAGCCGATGAAGTTCGGCAGGGTGAGGGCGTGGAGCCCGACGACCGCGACGAGCGCGCCGCCGACCCGACAGGTCCGGCCGGCGCGGCCGACGGCGACGCCGACGTCGACGGGTCGCGCGAGGTCCGCCGCTACGATCCCGAGGCCGCCGCCGACATCACCCTCGAGATCCGCGAGATCGCCGAGGCCCGCGCCGACGACGGCTGGGTCGTCGAGGACGACGATCGCCCGACCACCCCGAGCCCGCCGGCGCCGGCCGACGAGCCCCTGGCGCAGGACGAGCTGCGCGACGCCTGGGCGGTGCTCGACGCCGCCGAGCGCGTCGACGGCCTGCACCTCCTGCCGCGCGAGGACGGCGAGGAGTTCTTCATCGCCCTGGCCGGCGACGATCAGGCGGCGATCCTGGCGGCGATGCGGCGCGGCGAGCGCCGGTCGTGGTTGCGCCTGCTCGAGCCCGACGACGTCGCCGACGTGATCCAGGCCGCCGCGCCCGAGGACCGGGCCGATCTACTGGCGCTCCTCGACGGCCCGACCCACAAGGAGGTCGAGGCGCTCCTGGCCTACGAGGAGGACGACGCCGGCGGGTTGATGAACACGCGCTACGCCCGGCTGCGGCCCAACATGACCGCCGACGAGGCCATCAGCTACCTGCGGCGTCAGGCCCGAACCCAGCTCGAGACCATCTACTACGCCTACGTCCTCGACCCCGAGCAGCGCTTGCTCGGCGTCGTGTCGTTCCGCGATCTGTTCGCCGCTGGCCCAACCCAGCGGGTCAGCGAGATCATGGAGAAGGACGTGGTCTCGGCCGATCCCGGCCTCGATCAAGAGGCGCTGTCGCGGCTGTTCGCCGAGCACGACCTGACGGTCATGCCGATCGTCGACGGCGACGGCCTGATGCGCGGCATCGTCACCGTCGACGACATCGTCGACGTGGTCCAGGAGGAGGCGACCGAGGACGCGCAGAAGTTCGGCGGCATGGAGGCCCTCGAGGTGCCGTACCTGCAGTCGCCGCGGCGCGAGATGTTGCGCAAGCGCGGGGTCTGGCTGACCGTGCTCCTGTTCGGCGGCATGCTCACGACCTCGGTCCTCGGGTTCTTCCAGGATCAGATCGCCCGGGCCCAGGTCCTCACCTTGTTCATCCCGCTCATCATCTCGAGCGGGGGCAACGCCGGCTCCCAGGCCTCGACGCTCATCATCCGCGCCATGGCCCTGGGCGAGGTCCGCGCCGCCGACTGGTGGCGCGTGTTGCGCCGCGAGGTCGGCATCGGCCTGGCCCTGGGCGCAGGCCTGGGCGTGCTGGGCCTCATCCGGGTCGTGATCTGGGGCGCGTCGGGGAGCTACGGCGCCCACTACGCCTGGATCGGCGTCACCGTCGGCGCCAGCCTGATCGGCGTCGTCATGTTCGGCACCCTGGCCGGGGCGATGTTGCCGTTCGTGCTGCGCAAGCTCGGCGCCGATCCGGCCTCGGCCTCGGCGCCGTTCGTCGCCACGCTGGTCGACGTCACCGGGCTGGTGATCTACTTCGCCCTGGCCACCTGGCTCCTGGGCGGCTCGCTCCTGTAGCCGGTCAGCGGGTGTAGAAGAACCGCTCGGCGATGATCTTGCCGTCGCGCCAGCGCCGCTGCGTGACCTGGGTGTACGTCATGCGCGGCAGGCCCTTCAGCGTGAAGTCGTTGGTCCACTCCGAGTACGACACGTCGCCTTCGACCGCGACGTTGTCGACGGTGGCGCCGTGGAACGCCTCGAGCATCTCGAAGAACTTGTACTCGTAGTCGCGGCACGCGGCCTTGCCGACGCGCGGCGGCTCGCCGTTCTCCTGCATCGTGACGTCGTCGGCGTACAGCTCCTCGAACGCCTCCATCGCCTTGCCGCTCAGGATCGCCTGGTTCATCTTGTCTTCGAGCTCGCGGATGGTCGCCATCGTGTCCTCCTTGGTGCCCGCACCGTAGGGTGACGCGCCGACGACGACAACCGCCGCGCCGCGGACGGTCCGTTGCCGGTCGACAACAATCGCCGCCGCCGAATGGCGCGGCGCGTCGAAACCGGCTAGCGTGTGCCCGCGTGATCCCGACCCGCGTCTACCACTACCGCGATCCGGCGGCCGTCATCCTCGGCCTGAAGGAGCTGCGCAAGAAGGGCCTGACCCCACGCGGGCTCTTGTTCGTGGCCCTCGATCCGCGCGGCGAGACCTACCTGGCGGTGCCCGAGGATCTCGACGCGGTGGCCAACGTCCGGGTCGGCGACAAGATGTCGCTCGAGCCGCCGTGGCAGGGCCGCTACTTCCACCTCGACGCGGTCCACCGCCTGCCCGGCGACACCGTCTTGTGGAACGGCGATCGCCGCCTGGGCGACACCGGCAGCGCGCCCGAGGTGGCCTGCGCGATCGCCGAGTGGTGCAAGGGCTCGAGCGCGAAGAACGTGTTCCTCGGCTGCACGCCGCACCAGCCCGGCTCGTGGTGGACCGCCGATCATCGCTCGCCGGTGGTCGATCTCCACGCCCGCGGCCTGGTCGACACCGTGGTCACGACCTCGGGTCTCTTGGCGCGCCGGATCAACGAGCCGAGCCTGTTCCACGTCGACTTCGCGTCGCTGGCCGCCCACAACGGCCCGCGCGACGGCTGGCAAGAGGTGTTCCGCTCGGCGATGGGCAACATCCTCTTGGTCGAGCGCCGCGTGCTCGGCTATCGCCTGGTCCTCACCTGCGAGCGCGGCCTGATCGAGATCGACGTCAGTCACCTGCCCGATCTGGTGATCGAGACCGCCCGCGTGCCGATGAAGTCGGGCTTCGGCGTGGTCGGCCGCATCGACGGCGGCGCCTTCGCGGTCACCGCCGGCGTCGTCGAGCCCTGGGGTCTGTCCGAGGTCAGCCCGGCCATGCTCGTCGGCTCGCCGAACGAGACGATCCTCGATCTGCCGCGGACCTTGCGCGCCCATCCCGACGAGGCGTCGTAGCCCACCGCCCGAGGGCGGGTCGCGGACCGCGCCGCGGTCGATACTGGCGCACCGCTTGCTTTTCGATCAGGTCGATGACCGCCACCGGCCGCGGAGGCCTCACCGATCGTCCCCCGGGGCAGCCCGGCGGTGCAGATCGGTCGGGCCGATCGTGCGCAGCACCTCGACGCGCAAACGATGTCGCGCGTCGGCCGAGGTCGCGCAACGATTGCCTGCGACCGACCACCGCGCGCGCGGTGCGCGGCCCCGCCCTGCAAGGAGATCCTCGCATGCGACGCCCGTTGACCACCACTCTCCTCATCGCCACCACCACCACCCTCCTCGCGACCGCCGCGTGGGCCGACGCGCCCAAGCCCGGCCTGACCCTGCCGAAGGGCAAGCTCTCGGTCGCGGTCAACCTCGAGATCGAGATGTCGGCCGATCGCGTGGCCAAGCCGATCTCGCTGTCGCCTGACGTGAGCTACGGCGTCACGCCGGACCTCACCGTCGCCCTGGTCCACTCGCGCGTCGGCCTCACCGGCTTCCGCGCCGCGGTCGGCGGCGGCCTGTGCCTGACCGGCGAGGACAACGGCTGCGTCGCCGTCTACAACAACGTCGGCGCCGAGGGCTGGTACAACGTCGCGCGGGGGCCGCTGGCCGCCGCGGTCGGCGCCGGCTTCCACGCCACCAACCTCGACGCCGGCTTCTACCACGCCAAGGTCGGCGCCCGGGTCCGCTACACCGCCGGGCAGCTCGGCGTCCACTTCTCGCCGAGCGTGCTCATCGCCGCCGCCAAGCGCGACGAGGGTGGCGTCGACTCGATCTGGTTGCCAGTCCAGGGCACGTACAAGGCGACGCCGGAGCTGACCGTCGGCGTCGGCACCGGCATCAAGGGGCCCCTCGACGGCTTCGGCGACGCGTGGCAGGTCCCGGTCGGCGTGATGGGCACCTACGCGATCGACCCGGCGACCACGGTCGGTGCGTCGTGGGTGTTCGGACAGCTCCTCGGCGGCGCGACCAACCCGCCGGACCCGGCGCCGCCGGTCAAGGGCGTCGACTATCGCGGCCTGCAGATCTGGGGCGCGCGGACGTTCTAGCGTCGAGAGCTGAGGTCGGAGAGACCGAGGCCGAGGCGGAGACGGAGACGGAGGCCGAGACCGAGACCGAGGCCGAGACGGAGACCGAGGCCGAGACCGAGACCGAGACCGAGGCCGACCCCGAACCCGAACCCGACCCCGAGACCGACCCCGAGGCCGAGACCGAGACCGAGACGGAGACCGAGGCCGAGACGGAGACCGAGACCGAGGCCGAGACCGAGTCCGAGTCCGAGGTCGAGATAGAGGTGGAGTGAGGGCTGCGATCAGGGCGCGTTGCCGAGCACCGCAGCCCAGCACATCGCCGCGCCGGCCAGGGCGATCAAGGTCAGCGGCCACAGCCCGAACACCGCCGCGACCACCGCGCGCGGCCGCGGACCCCAGCTCTCGACGGTGGCCTCGGCGCGCTGCGACCACGGCGCGAGACGTGGCGCCACCACCACGCCGCGGTGCTTGAACGTACGAGCGGTCGGCATCGGGCTCATTCGATCAGTATGCCGAAGGCCGCGCGCCGGGCGAGTGAGATCGCTTCGCCGCCCCGGTCATGGTGACCTGACGCGCCTCGGCCGCGACCAGAAGGCCCACCTCAGCGCACACCGCGGCACCTGGCAAAGCGCGGTCGCGCCCCTCGGCGGTGACGAGTTCCGTTGCGTCTGCCCCTCCGACTACCGTAACGCTGATCACATGCTCAACCTCCGCCGGGTTCTGATTCTCGCGTTCGCTGTCCCCCTCGCCGTCGCTGGCTGCGGCAAGAAGGAAGACGGTGGCGGCGGCGGCGGTGGCGGTGGTGGCGGTGGTGGCGGTGGTGGCGGCGGCGGCGGTGGCGGCGGCGGCAAGCCCGGCAAGGTGATCGCCTCGTGCGATCAGCGCACCACCACCGGCGCCCTCAAGACCTGCCTCGAGTACACCGGCAAGGTCTGGACGGCCAAGGAGGTCCAGGCCCGTTGCTCGATGGAGGGCCAGGTCTTCTCCGAGGGTCCGTGCCCCACCGACGGCCTCGTCTACTCCTGCGTGCAGATGCCCGGCGAGGGCATGGAGGCCGTCGTCCGCTACTTCGGCGACGCCGAGAAGGCCAAGGCCACCTGCGCCCAGATCGGCAAGCCGCTGTAGCGCCGCCGACGACGACGGGGCGTGCTGGGGGGTGGCAGGATCTGGAACGCGAGCGACCACCGTTGGACCTTCTCGGCCGGCTGCTGATGCGGCACGGTGGCGTCGAAGGCGAGGGGAGACCGCCTGACGAGCCGGCTCCATCCCGGGCCTGGCGGTCAGTCGCCGCGCGCGCGGCGGCGCGGGCCCACCCTCGTCCACGAAAGGACGCCCGATGCGACTGCATCTCTCGCCACCCGCTTTGCGCCGACGCTCGGCGCTACGACGCCCCGCTCTCCTCGGCGCGCTCGCGCTCACCGTCGGCGCCTGCGCCGACGACCTCGAACCGACCGCGGCGCCCGAGGCCACGGCGCCCCAGGCGGCGGTCAACCAGATCTTTCCCAACCACTTCATCCTGGTTCACGGCTACGCCCCACCCGGGATCCAGGACGCGGCCGCGGCAGGCATCGACCCGGTGACCCAGACCAGCCACGAGGACAACTTCTGGTACTGGCGAAGCAAGTACTCAGACACGATCACGGCCTACGACGTGCCGGCCAAGCTCCGCGAGGAGGCCGCCGAGGTCGGTGAGGTCGTCCAGGTCCACGCCGCCAACTGGGACGGACGCAGCAAGATCGCGGACTCGGTGGTCTACCTCGAGCGCACCCTCGACGCCCATTGCCTGATCGCGAGCGCGCAGACCTGCGCCCTGATCGGCCACAGCACCGGCGACGCGATCATCGGCTACGTGCTCGACAAGCACCGCACCGCGGGCCCGACCGGCGGGCTGCCGTGGAACATCACCGGGGTCTACGTCGCCGGTGGCGCCGGCGGCGGCACCGAGATCGCCTACGTCGCGAAGGCGTTCTTCAGCGATCCGGTGTTGACCGAGCTCACCCCAGACAAGATGCGGCGGGCCTACAACCACGACATGCCGGCCGGGGTGCCCAACGTGCGCTTCGTGGGCGCCGGCTGGCGGCGCGATGACAACAGCGCGACCCCGTACCCCGAGGGCTCGATGTACTTGCAGGCGTTGGTCGGTGACAGCGACGGGCTGGTGCCGTTCCACTCGCAGGCGGGCGTGAAGCCGTTCGCCGCCGACTGGTACGACTCGAGTCGCGCGAACGCGTACTGCATCCGGGCGAGGGCGACCTATGCGTCGGGCTGCGGCCGGGTCTACCATGGCACCCGGCCCGCCGAGCGCTGGAACCCGTTGGTGCCCTGGGGCGGGGCGTGGAGCGAGGCCCCGCTGTTCGAGGGCTTCACCGTCGCGTTCATCGATAGCGACCGCCACTACAACCACAGCGATGAGGTCGGCAAGCTGGGCGACTGGGTGCCGGCGTACCTCCGCGAGCATGCCTCGCCGATCCAGCCACCGCCGCCGCCCCCGCCCCCGCCGCCACCGGGACCGATCACGACGTTTCCGACCGCGCGGCCCAAGCCCGGCATCACGCTGCAGAACGCGACCACGATGGTCGAGTTCGCCGGCGCGCTCTACGCCGTCATGCGCGCGAACGACCCCGCGGGCACGGTCAAGATCGCGCGCAGCAGCGACGGCGTCGGCTGGAGCGAGGTCCCGATCCCGGGCGCGGGCACGGCGGTCGCGCCGTCGCTGACGGTGTGGAAGGGCACGCTCTACGTGTCCTACGTGGTCGCCGGCGGTCCCACGATCGCGATCGCGGCTTCGCCGGACGGCACGAGCTGGACCTCGTACCCGATCACCGGCAGTCACGCGAGCGAGGCTCCTCCGCAGACCGCCCAGCGACCGGCGCTCGCGGTCTTCGACCACACGCTGTACCTCGCCTACCGCGGACTCGATGGCGCACTGTGGACCAGCCGGTCGACCGATGGCCAAGTCTGGACGTCGAGGCGCGGGACCACGTCCGGCGGCACGCTCTCGCTCGTCTACGGCCCTGGCCTCGCGATCTACCAGGGCAAGCTGTTCGCCGGCTACCGCGCGCCGTCGGGTCACCTGGCCATCGCGTCGTCGAACGACGGCGCGACCTGGGACCGCTACGAGCTCACCGGCGACCGCAGCCGGAGCGGCCCGATCACGACCGAGAGCGTCGCGTCCTTGGCGGTCTACAACGGCCGGCTCTACGCCGCCACCCAGGCGGTCGGCAGTCACCAGGTCCAGCTCAGCCACACCACCGACGGCGCGACCTGGACCACCACCAACTCGCCGGCGGTGCTGACCGGGGGTGGGCCCGGCCTGGGCGTGTTCGGGCGCTCGCTCTACCTCACGCTGCGCGCCAACGATCCGTCGATGACGCTGTATGTGACCTCGGCGACCGCCGGGGCCGAGCCGGCGCCAGCGTGGGCGGTGTTTCCGACCGCCGCGGGCCAGGCCGCGATCCACACCGCGTCGGCACCGGCGGCGGCCCGGTTCAAGGGCGAACTCTACACGGCGTTCGAGGCCAACGACGGCTCGCGCCGGCTGTTCATCGCGTACTCCGGCAACGGCACCACGTGGAGCCAGTACAGCCCGAGCGGGATCACCGTGGGGTCGGCCCCGTCGCTGGCCGCGTTCGGTGGTGTGCTCTACGCGGCGTACCGCGCCGCGCCGCAGCTCGGGATAGAGCACGAGAGCATCGTGCACATCGCGACCTCGACCGATGGCCGGACGTGGACCCACTACCAGCTCGACGCTACCCGCACCGGCAGTGGGGTCTTCCGGTCCGCAGCACCACCTCGCCTCGGGGTGTGGAACAACCGGCTCTACCTCAGCGGCAACGATGGCATCGGCGGGCTGGTCCGGATCGCGTCGTCGAGCGACGGGCAGCGTTGGTCGACCCGCGCCCTGGTCGCGACCGTCGATGGCCCGGTATTCAGCGCCGACTCGGTCGCGCTGGCCGCGTTCGCCGGCTCGCTCTACGCCGCCTACCGCGCCAACGACGGCTCGAACCGACTGCGGATCGCCGTCAGTCACGACGGCACCACCTGGACCCACGACGCGATCAACGGCGATCGCGCGCTCAACGTCGACGCCTTCACGAGCACCGCGCCGAGCTTGGCGACCTACGCCGATCGACTCTACGCGGGCTACGTCGGACTCGGGGGCGCCGCGCTGTGGACCAGCGTCTCCGACGACGGCCTGCGCTGGTCGAGCTACCCGTCGCCACAGGTCTTGACCAAGAACGCGGTCGGCCTGGTGCGGTTCGGCAGCGGGCTCTACGTGATGCTGCAGGCCAACGACTCCTCGAACCTGCTGTACGTCTCGAAGATCGCGGGCACCGCGTTCGGGCCCCTGGCCGCACCGACGCCGATCCGGCTGCGGACCGAGAACGGCCAGTTCTTGACCGCGAACAACGGCGGCAACCTCGCGGGCCCGGCGGGCAAGGTCGCCGTCACGACCACCGCCAGCGCGATCGGACCTCTCGAGACCTTCTCGTGCCGCGTCGTCGGGCTGAACACGTATGCGTTCCAGACCGTGAACGACCACTATCTCACCGCGGTCAACGGCGGCGGGGTCAACAGCCCCGGTGACACCTTCCGCACGGTCGCGACCGTCGCCGGCACTCTCGACAACTACACCCTCGTCTGGTTGGGCGGCCCCTACTGCGCGCTCAAGACCCGCGATGACACCTACCTGACCGCGCTCCAGGGCGGTGGCCGGCGCGGCGACGACCCAGCGTACACGCCGGCCCTGCGCACCGACGCCACCCGGATCGGCCCAAGCGAGACGTTCGCGATCCAGTCGCGCTGACGCGGGCAGATGAGCGTCACGACGATCGAGCTACAGTGTCGCCGTGGACCTCGACGAACTGCGCGCCTTCATCACGGTCGTCGAGACCGGCTCGATCCAGTCGGCGGCGCGGTCGTTGCGGTTCGCCCGGGCGACCCTGCGCCGTCGCCTCGATGAGCTGGCCGCGCGCGCCGGGGTGCCGCTCTTGCGCCGGACCGAGGGCGGCCTGGTGCCGACGGAGGCCGGGCAGGTGCTGGCCCAGCGCGGACGGTTGATCCTGCAGGAGGCCGGCGCGCTCCTCAGCTCGGTGCGCGAGGTCGGGCGCGAGCCGAGCGGCACCTTGCGGGTCCTCACACCGGTGGGCTTGCCGCCGATGATGATGGCGCCACTGCTGACGACCATGCGCCGCAACTTCGCGAAGCTTGGGTTTCGCATCGACCTGGCCGACGATCCGCTGAGCCGGCTCCTCGACGACATCGACGTCGCGGTCCACTACGGCGACGCGACCTTGACCGGGCCATGGCTGTCGTACGACCTGATGCGCGGCCGCACCTGCCTGGTTGCCTCGGCCTCGTACCTGCGCGTCCACGGCCGGCCTCGCGACCTCGCCGACCTCGCGGGCCGCGAGCTGTACCGATGGGTGATGCCCGGCGAGGACGGCCGTTCGTTGCCCTTGGTCGACGGCACCACGCTCGCGATCGCGCCCACGATCGCGTCGACCGACGTCCACCTGTTGCGGCGGTGCGCCGCCGTCGGCGACGCCCTGGCCTTCGTGCCCGACTCCCACGACGGGCCGGTCGGCCCCATCGACGACCTGGAGCCCGTGCTGCCCGACCTGGTCGGCGGCACCTGGCGCCTGCGCATGACCGTCCCGGCCGCGCTCGCCGAGATCCCTCGGATCTGGGCGGTCGTCGAGGAGATCCGCCGCTTCGCCAGCGTGCCGCCCCCACGACCCTCGGCTCCCTGACCTGCCGCGCCGCTCGGGCACGTGCGCCATCGGGCCGTCAGCGCCGACTCATCGGTCGTGACCTCCTGGGGCTGGACGCCGGACCTTCGGCGACGCCGAGAACGCCAAGGCCACCTGCGCCCCGATCGGCGAGCCGCGGTAGCGCGGGTGCACCGCCAAGGGCGCCTACGATCAAGCCGGGGCCCAGGTCAGCACCTCGGCGTCGTCGCGGCTGCCCTGGCGAGCCCATGGTTGAACGCCGCGGCGCGCCAGGTCGAGCTCACGGACGTCGTCGACGAAGCGGCCGGCCTGGGGCCCGCCCTCGCCGAGGCGTTGACCGCGGGCGTGACGCCGGAGAGCCCCGACGCGGTCATCGCGGTGCTGTCGAAGTTCCCGACGCAAGACCCCGCGGTGGCCGCCGCCATCGACGCCCGCATCGAGCGCGAGCCTGACCGATGGCTGCCGCTGCTCCCCAACTCGCCCGACGACGTGCCCCGCTATCGCCAGCTCCTCGAGCGCGCCATGGCCGCCGAGCCGATCCACCTCGCGCTGGCTAACGCCGCCGTCGACAAGCTCATCGACCTCGGGGTCGACGTCGACGCCGACATCCTCGATCGGCTCGACGCGATGGAGGTCGACGAGGACAACGACGAGCCGCCTCCCGTCGCGGCGTTCGAGCCTCGCGCCGCGGCGTTGTTCCGGGCTCGCGCCGCGCCCAGCCCCGCGCCGCGCCGCCGCCAGGGACACCGTAGGCAGGCTGCTGAGGTCTGCGAGGCGGGGTCGCGCGGCGAGCGCGAGGCCCTCGGGCGCCGCCGTCGAGACCGAGACCGAGACCGAGACCGAGACCGAGACCGAAGCCGAGGCCGAGGCCGAGACCGAGACCGAGGCCGAGACCGAGGCCGAGACCGAGACCGAGGCCGAGACCGAGACGGAGGCGGAGACCGAGACCGAGACCGAGACCGAGACCGAGGCCGAGGCCGAGACCGAGACCGAGGCCGAGGCGGAGACCGAGACCGAGACCGAGACCGAGGCCGAGGCGGAGACCGAGAGCGAGACCGAGGCCGAGGCCGAGACCGAGGCCGAGACGGAGGCCGACTCGGCGGGTGCACCGCCGATCGCGCGTGCTCGACGCGGGCCGCGAGCGCACGACGCCCTCCGGGGCGCCCCGACCAACGTGCCCGGCACCAGGACGGCCATCCACGGGCGCAACCGTCCGATCCTCGTGACAAGGCGCGGCGCCCGTCCAGCCGAGTGGACGCTCAGCACCTCACCTCCGCCGTGACGAGCCGCACCGAACGCGGTCGAGCGCAGCGACCGGTCGATCCACGTCGTCGGATCGCGCCCACGACCGAGATGACGAGCGACCTGGGCCGGAGGGCATCTCCGCCATCGGACCGCGCCGGCGCGGCCAGCGGTGTCCATGCCACTAGACGGCCGGTGTCCCAGCGGTGTCCCCCGACACGGCCGCGCCTGGCCTCACGGTTGCACACCGAGCAGGGCTGTGAGGTACGATGCGGCTCACGTCCGGAGCGCGGCCGGGGGCTCTCGCGCCGAGGTGCGGTCCGCCGACGACGGCGGATCAGCGAACCGTCGCCGACCTCGCAGGCCCCCCGCGCCTCCCGCTCCAGCAGGCCCGCGAGTACGCGCTTGAGTTCGGGAAGGCCAACGACTGCAACCTCACCGCCACCGCGCGCCAACTCGATCGGGCGCGGACTCACGTCTACAACCTGATCGCGTCGCGGGCCTCGCCCGCGGCGGATCGCGATCGCGAAAGGACCCTTCGTCATGGAAGCACCCACCAAGTTCCGCGCCGTCGGCTGCGCCATCGCCAAGCCCCTCGGCTACGAGTCCTGCTACGTCGCGGCAGTCTTGCAGGCCGGACAACCGATCGACCTCACCGACGAGAAGCGCTGGCTCCTGTTCGAGAGCCGCCGCACGCCGGTCGAGCACTTCCGGTACTGGCACGAGGTGCGCTTCGACGATCGCGGGATCGACAAGAACGGCGTCACGGTTCCGCCCCGGCTGAGCCCAGCCGACCACAAGGTCGCGCCGATCACGTCGATCGGCCCGCTGCCGGCCTTGCCCTTCGGGCAGTACATCGGCGCGGTGTACTTCGAGCATGGCTACTTCATGTCGATCTTCGACGACTACATCAAGGACCCGAAGGGGAAGTTCCTGTGGAAGCTGGCGTCGTACGCCAACTACGAGCTCACGAGCATCGCGATCGAGACCGATGATCCCGTGGCCTCGCCGCAGCACAGGCAACCGCGCTATCACGGCGTCCACGCCAAGGTGATCGACCGCGCAAACCCGAAGGCGGTGACGGTCGACCTCTATGTGCCGGGCGACCACACCACCGTCGCGAAGCGGGTGACGCTCAACTTCGAGAGCGACCAGGTGCTGTTCGATGACAAGCCAGACCTGATCGACCTCTGGGACCCGACCTCGGGGCACGAGAAGATGCTCACCGCGACGAGCGCCGACGGCGACGTCGGCGGGCTCTACGTCAACCTCCAGACGCTGGCCGCCGAGCTGTTCGCCGTCCCGAAGATCCCGCGGGGGATGGGACAATGACCGGGTTCGTCAACCTGTCGTCGAACACCGCCGATTCGGTGATGGACGAGGTGCGCGCCAAGCTTGACAACGACTACCCGGTGTCCGGCACCAAGGGACCCACCGGCGCGATCCAGTGCCTGCTCCAGCGCGACGAGCTCGATGATGACGGGTCCTTCGCGCTCGATCTCATCGGCCACAGCCGGGGCAGCGTGCTCCAGCTCGGCGACTGGAGCCTGGACGACGCCACGCTGGCCGAGGCCGTCGCCGACGCCCTCGCCACCCGCGGGACTCGGCTCTCGGCCGTGCGCTTGCTCGGGTGCGAGACCGCCGTCGGCGCGGCCTGGGGCGTCTTGGGGCTGCTGTACCGCGTGCTGCGGGAGCGCGGCGTACTGGTGACCGACACGGTCCAAGGGACCACGCTTCCGATCGTGAGCGATGACTTCAGCCCCAACCGCTTCAAGAGCACGACCGTGCTAGAGACCTACGTCCCGCCCCCGCCACCGCCACCCGGTCCGGCGGTGCCGAACCCGAAGGTCCCACGAGACGACGCGGCCATCGATGACGTCCGAAGCGCCTGGGTGGCGCGGTTTCTGGCGTTTCACCCCGACGTTCGCCTGGACCTGCGGACCGCGGTGGCGGCGATGCGCATCGAGCCGCCGGCCCGCGCGCTCCGCGACTACCGCGCGTTTCGCCCCGACCTGCGCTGGCCAGTGCACTTCGTCGACGCGGAATCGCTCCAGGAGTTCCTCGAGCACTGCGGTCCCGACCTCGCCCCGGCGCCAGGACTCCTGGCCGTGCCGGACCGGGAGTTCTTCGCGTTCCGCAAGGCTCCCGATGGTCGACGCGGCGTGGTGCGCGCCTCGATCATGCTGCGCGGCGCGCTGGCGCGGATCTACAGCGCGAGCGCGCGTCAGGATCTGGTGATCCGGATCCCGACGTCGCAGCGGATGGCGCTACGGACGTTGATCGCCGACTCGCTGACCCGGTAGGGGCGCCGCGGCGCAGCGCGCGCCGATGGAGTACGCGAGGAGGCCGGCCTGGCGCGAGTGAGCCACGGCCATGAACTCGACCAGCTCGCTCGAGGCGGTCTCGTCCCAGTTGCCGCCGCGGAGGACCGGGAGCCCGCGCGCGTCCTTGCTGGCCGTCCACTCTTGCAGATTGCCGGCGAGATCACGGACGCCATACGGACTCACGTCCTCGCGGAACTCGCCGACCGCGACCGGACCGACCCGCCCGACGTCGTTGATGTTGGCCGGCACCGGCGCGCGCGGCGCGCCCCACGGCAGGTTGCGCCGGGGATGGGGGTTGGCGCGACCGTCCGGCAGGCGGGCGCCACCCCGCGCGGCCTTTTGCCACTCGTCCGACGACGGCAGGCGCTTGCCGAGGAACGCGCAGTACCGACGCACGTCGTGCCAACCTACGCCCGCGACCGGGTAGCTCGGCTCGCGCGCCCGCGCTAGCGGCACGGCGTCCACATAGATCGGCGCCTCGACGCCGGTCAGCGTCGGGACGCTCGCAAACATCTGGTACGCGGCGTTCGTGATCTCGGTCCGATCGATCGCGAACGCGGGCAGGTCGACGACCTGCTCCTGCGCGGTCTCGGCGACCTCGAGCTGCAACTGCGACGGCGGGTCGCCGGGACCGCCGGCGACGAACGGCCCGGCCGGGATCTCGATCGTCCCGGCGTAGGTCGCCTGGCAGGTCGGCACGGGCACGGTGAAGACCGGGCTGGCATGGCGGCGCTGGGCGTAGCCGGGCAGCGCGCGCAACGGGAGGATCGACGCGCCGCACGGCGGCTCGCCCGAACGCCCACGACCGGTGACGACCAGGAAGGCCGGGCCACCGCTGGCCTCGACGGCGAAGCTGGCCGGGCCGGTGCGGGTGGCGAACGCCCGATCGGCGGGGCGTCGTGGCCCCGGGCGCCCCGCGTCGCCGGGATCGGGATCGTGGATGGCCCAGGTCAGCCCCGGGACCAGCGACGGCTCGACCGGCGTGGCCCGGCCGCCGGGCGCGCGCGGGTCGTCGAGCGGCGCGGTCCAGTCGAAGGGCGCGAGGGTGAGCGTGAACCGACCGAGATCACGGTCGCGGATCGACCGCTCCCGGGCAGCGGCGGCCGCCGTGGCCCGCCGATCGACGAGCGTCCAGCCCAGGCCACCGGCGACCACCGCGACCAGCCCAGCCGCGGCGGCCAAGCTGATCCGGGCGTGACGGCGCGACTGGCCGACGATCTCGCGTGGGCCCAGGCCACCCCCACCGCCACGGGCGTGCTCGGTCTCGAGATCGTCGAGCGCTCCGCGGTGCTGAGCCAGCTCGCGAAGCTCGCGCCGGCTCAACAGGCTGAGCGCGCCGCGCCGCGACCGACGCACGTGATAGCGGACCTGCTCCATGGCCTGCCGGCGCGCCAGATCGTGCCGATCGAGCCAGCGCTGCACCCGCGGCACCAGACTGTCGTGGACCAGCTCCCAGCTCGCCGCGCCGAGGGAGCGCTCGACCCGCACGAGGAGGCCGTGGTCGCGCAACCCGTCGAGCACCGGCCGCACCTGGTCGCGCTCACCGGCGACCGCGACCAGCTCGTCCTCGTCGCGCGTCGCCCGCGCGTTCGTCGAGGTGACGAGCGCGAGGAACAGCTCGCGCGCGATCGCCGCCTGCTCGGCGGTGAACTCCGACTCGAGCACCCGCTCGAGGTGATCGCTCACGATCGCGGCGAAGCCGCCGAGCCGCTCGTAGTGCGCGAGCGTGAGCACCGCCTGATCGGCCTCGAGCGCCGCGTAGAGGGCGGCTCCGAGGAGCTGGAGGTGCGGCGGGTAGACGGCGGCGGTCGCCCCCCAGCCGAGATCGGGCGCCATCGCCGCGGTCGCTGCGGTCAGGTCGTCGAGGATACGCTCGATCAGCGCCGGCGCGAGTTCGATGCGCTGTTCGGCCAGCGGCGCGGTCAGCGCCAGCCGTGCGCTGTCGCGATCGATCGGACCGATCCGCACCACCGGCGAGCCGACCGCCGGCGCGGCGCGGCCAGCCAGCAGGCGGGCCAGGAAGTCCTCGCGCACCGCGAAGACCAGGCCGACCGCCCCGGGGGCCGCCGCGGCCGCCGCGACGACCTCGGCCAGCGCGGCGCCGTCGCTCTCGAGCAACGCCTCGACCTGGTCGATCACGACCACCACCCGCGACCCGGCGGTCACCGTCTCGAGCCCCGCGACGATCGCCGCGCGCGGCTGGGCGCGGGCCGACGCGTAGATCGCGCGCGCCCCGAGCTCCTCAAGGCGTGGGCCCAGCCCGGCGCGCAAGAGCGACGTCTTGCCGACGCCGGACGGCGCCGTGACGATCACCGCGGCGCGCACCAGGGCGTGATCGACGAGCAGCGCCAGCTCGCGGTCGCGCCCGAACAGGCGATCGCGATCACGCTCGGTGAGCGACGCCAGCCGATGAAACGGTGGCCGCGGTAGCGCCGGCGGCGCCGTCGCCGACCGATCGAGCGCGGCGGCGAACTCCTGGGCGCTGGCGAAGCGGGCCGCTGGATCGATCGCCAGCGCCCGCACCAGGACCTGGCGGAGGTGGGCGTCGGCGATCGCGTCGAGGGGTGGCACCAGGTCGCTGGCCCGGGTGCGCCGCCAGCCGGTCAGCATCGCGACCATGACCAGCGCCGCCGCGAAGACGTCCGAGCGCGCGTCGACCCGACCATCGCGCAACTGCTCGGGCGCCATGAAGGCCGGCGTGCCACCCAGCGACTCCTGGGGCTCGCCATGGCGCAAGCGGGCCAGACCGAAGTCGACCAGCACCAGCCGATCATGGCCGCGACTCTCGACGACGATCGCGTTGGCCGGCTTGATGTCGGCGTGGACCAGGCCGGCGTCATGGGCCGCCGCCAGCCCGGCCAGGAGCTGACGGGTCAGCTCACGCGCGCGGTCGAGCGCGATCGGACCGTCGGCGATGAGCGCGGCCAAGGTCGGTCCGTCGAGCAGCTCCATCGCGAAGAACAAGCGCCCGTCGTGGCTGACGTCGGCCTGGTAGATCCGCACGACGTGTGGGTGATCGAGCCGACCGACCGCGCGGACCTCTTGCAAGAACATGCGGCCCTCAGGTGTGGCCGGATCGACATCGTCGTGGAGCAGCTTGATCGCGACGTCGCGATCGACCGCGAGTTGGCGGGCGCGCCACACCGCGCCGAACGAGCCGCGCGCCAGCTCGACGTCGAGGCGGAACCGCCCGGGCAGGACCGTGCCGGCGCCGATCGGGGCGACCGCGGCACGGTCGGCGACTCGGCGCGCCCGCATGGTCTCGACCGACAGCGCCACCGGCGCCGGCGTGACGATCGTCGCGACGGCCGTCCCGGCGGCCAGGACCGCGTCGGGCACCGCGGTCGCGAGGTATGCGCCCAGGCTGGCCACCGTGACCGTGCCGGTCGTCGGATCGAGAGCGGCGCCGCCCAGGCCCGCCACCAGGTGCGAGATCGCGAGGTCGATCGGGGCCGCCACCACCGCGAGGCGGGTCGCGCCGTCGCCCAGTCCGAGCACCGCGTCGACGCAGGCCGGCGTCGGCAAGCGCGGCGACGCGACGCAGACGATGGTCGCGCCAGCCAGGCCGGCGAGTTGCTCCCGCACCCAGCCGAGCGGCAGCGTCGCCTCGTCGGGGTAGCGCTCCGGCTCATCGCCGACCACCAGCGCCGGGCCGTCGGCCCCCAGCTCGACTGGCGCGCCGATCACCACCAGCGCCACCGCCGGCCGCGCTGCGACCAGCGCGGCCAGGGCTCGCTTGAGGTCGAGCCGGCCGACGCTGACGCGATCGATCTGCCACGCGCCGCCCGCGATCAGGACCTGCACCAAGGACGCCGGCGAGCCGGCGAGCGCGAGCACCGCGCGCCCCGGGGCCGGCGCACCGCGCAGCGTGTCGCCGCTCGCGTCCGCCCGGGCGAGCAAGGTCATCTCCGGGGACGATCGCAACCACCGAGCCGGCCGTCAAGCTGTCCGCTGGAGAGGACGGCCGCGGCATCAAGTCCTGCCGACTAGACGCACGGTCGTCGGCCGGCGCGACGCCCGTCCCGCGGCCAGCGACGGGTCATCGCCCACCACGCGACGTCGAGAAGGAAGCTCTTGCCCAGCCCGTTGTCGCCGGTCAGGAGGTTGAGGCGAGGCGCCAGGTCGAGCTCCATCGACGGAGCCGGACCGACGTTGGTCAGGTGCAGTGAGTGCAGCATGGGGCAGCGCCGTCGGGATTGTAGCCGACCGCGCCCGCCCTCGGGCGCGGGCCGGAACGGGTGATCGCCGCAGGCCCGCGGCTACTCCTCGTCGAAGTAGTCCTGATCGATGCGCGGCAGATGGATCGTGCGCGGAGTCACCCCGACGCCGTGATCGATCATGAGGCCGGCCAGGCGCCGACCGTCGACGAGCACGATCGCGCCGCGGGCGCGGGCGGCAGACTCGCTGGCTTCCTTCGTGAAGCCACTCGTAGTGATCAGCACACCCTTGGACGCATTCTGGAGCTGGAGCGCGCCCATGAAGGTCTGGATCTGTGGGCTCCCGACCTTGTCCGACCAGCGCTTGGCCTGCACGTAGACCTTCTCGAGTCCGAGTCGATCGAGAGAGATGATGCCGTCGATCCCGCCATCGCCGCTGCCTCCGACCCGCTGCAGATCGCTGCGGCTCGTGCCGTAGCCCATCGCGTGCAAGAGATCGAGGACCAGCGTCTCGAAGAACGCGGGGGTGCCGCGCATGATCCGCTCCAGCAGGTCGCGGCCGACGCTGTCGCGGATCTCCTCGAGGGCCCGCTCGATCAGCTCAGTCGGGCTGGCGACGCCGACCACGCTCAGCTCGTGCTCCGAGGCCGCGACGTCCTCGCCATCCTCGCCACCGCGCAGCCGATGCCCTCGGCTCACCGCGGCGAGTCGGGCGATCTCCTCGTCGGCCAATGGCCCCGGGTGTCGCTTGGCGAACGCCACACCGCCGTCGGTGAGTTGCCACCAGCCTCGCTTGGGACTCGCGGACAAGCCGGCGCGCTTGAGTCGATCGTGGGCCCAGCCGGCGCGGTTGGCGAGCAGCGTTTGCCCGCTCGTGATCATGCGCGCCCGATCTTCCTCGGTAAGTCGCAGGCGATCGGCGACCTGCCCCTGGGCCGCCCGAGCGCTCAGGCCGTCCGGATTCTCGGCGAGCGCTCGTAGGAGCGGCTCGATCATCTCGTCGTAGGTCGGAAACGACATGTCTGCTCCTGCGCCGGTTCGGGTGGACGGCAGCCGGCGCCCTGGCGCGCCCCGTGACCGCCCGCCCTCCGCCGGGCGCTCGCGGGCGTCGACCATCGGTCATCGTCACGCCTCACGTCCCCCTGCCTCCGCATCGCGCCCCGGCCCAGCTGGCCGGACTCCGTCCGTCAGTTGAAGGTCGCGTCGACGGTGCGGGCGACGGTCATCGACACGGTGCAGGTCGTCGCGGTCTGCGACCCGCACTGGCCGACGCCCCAGGTGACGCCGGCGGCGGTGCCCAGGTTGGCGGTGAGCACCACCGACGTTCCGCTGGTGAAGCTG
Source organism: Kofleriaceae bacterium (assembly GCA_018057825.1). Classification (GTDB taxonomy): domain Bacteria; phylum Myxococcota_A; class Polyangia; order Haliangiales; family Haliangiaceae; genus UBA2376. The sequence goes on from JAGPCY010000038.1 coordinate 68,645, forward strand.
GCGGTGCAGCCGGCGGCGGCGCAGGCGGTGATGCCGGCCGGCGCCGAGGTGACGGTGCCCTGACCCGCGGCCTGGGTGACGTTGACGGTGAGCGCGAAGGTCTGGAGCGTGAAGTTCGCGGTCACGTTCTGGGCCATGCTCATGGTCACGACGCACGATCCGGTGCCCGTGCAGCCGGCGCCGGTCCAGCCGGTGAAGGTGCTCGAGGCGTCGGCGACCGCGCTCAGCACGACCACGGAGCCGCTGGTGAAGCTGGCGTTGGCGGACGGGCACGCGCCGTTGCAGGTGATGCCGGAAGGGTTCGACGTGACGGTGCCGGTGCCGGTGCCACCCTTGGTCACGGTGAGGGCGAAGGTCTGGAGCGCGAAGGTCGCGGTCACGGTCTTGGCCGCGTCCATGGTCACCAGGCAGGTGAGCGCCGAGCCGCAGCTCGCGCCGTCGCCGCTCCAGCCGATGAAGGTCGAGCCTGGCGCCGCGGACGCGGTCAGGGTCACCGCGGTGCCGTGGTTGTAGTCCTGGGTGCAGTCGGTGTTGGCGACGTCGCAGGTGATGCCGGCCGGCGACGAGCCGACCGAGCCGGCGCCGCCGCCACCCTTGGTGACGATGAGCCGGCGCGTGGCCGGGGCGAAGCTGGCGCCGACCGCGATCGGGCCCGGCGCGGTGACCGTGAAGGTACAGACCGTCCCGACGGTGGCGGCGCAGGCACCGGTCCAGCCGGTGAAGGTCGAGTTGGCGTTGGGCAACGCGACCAGACCGACCACCGAGGTGGCGTCGAAGTTGGCGCTGCAGGTGCCGGTGGTGCAGTTGATCGCGCCCGGCACCGAGCTGATCGTGCCGCCGGCGCCGCCGGTGTTGGTCACGGTGACGTTGACCGCGACCTCGCGCAGGCGGAACTCGGCGTTGACGTTGCGCGCCTGGCTCATCGTCACCATGCACGACCCGCTGCCGGTGCAGTTGCCGGTCCAGGCGACGAACTCCGAGGTCGCGTCGGCGGCCGGGGTCAGGGTCACGACGGTGTTGTGCGCGAACGAGAACGCGCAGGTCGCGCCGCACACGATGCCGACCGGGCTCGACGACACGGTGCCCGTGCCGGTGCCGGACTTGGTCACGGTCAGGGTGCGGACGCTGGTCGAGAAGGTCGCGGTGATGGCCCGGGCCTGATCCATGGTCGCGACGCAGGTCGGCGACGTGGTGCAGCTCGCCGGCGCGCCGGTGCCCGACCAGCCGGTGAAGCCCGACGAGGCGCCACCGTCGGCGACCAGGGTGACCGAGGTGCCGGCGTTGTAGGTGGCGTTGCAGGTGCCCGACGAGCAGGTGATGCCAGCCGGGGTCGAGGTCACGGTGCCGGTGCCGACGACCGTCACGGCGAGACCGAAGGTCTGGAGCGTGAAGGTCGCGGTCACGCTGGTCGCGGCGTTGACCGTCACCATGCAGGTGCCGGCGCCGGTGCAGGCCCCCGACCAGCTCGTGAAGGTGCTCCCCGGCGACGCGGCGGCGGTCAGGGTGACCGCGGTGCCGGCGTTGTAGGTGGCGCCGCAGGTCGCGCCGCAGTTGATGCCGCCGACGTCCGAGGTGACGGTGCCAAAGCCGGTGCCGGCGCGGTTCACGGTCAGGGCGTGCTGGTTGAGGTTGAAGGTCGCGGTCACCGACTTGGCGGCGTCCATCAGGACCACGCAGGCGTTGGTCCCGGTGCAGGCGCCGGACCAGCCGGTGAAGGTCACGTTGGACGCTGGCGACGGGGTCAGGGTCACCAACGTGCCGTGGGCGAAGTCGGCGGCCTGGTTGGCGCAGGCGGTGCCGCAGTTGATGCCGGTCGGCGCCGAGGTGACGGTGCCGGTGCCGTTGCCGGCCTTGGTCACGGCCAGGTTGCGGTTCAGCAGGTCGAAGGTCGCGGTGATAGTCTTGGCGCCGGCCATCGTCGTGGTGCAGGTCGCGCCGGTGACCATGCAGTCACCGGTCCAGCCGACGAAGGTCGAGGTCCCCGCGGTCGCCGCGGCGGTCAGCACGACGACCTGGTTGGCGTTGTAGTCCTCGGTGCAGTCGGCGCCGCAGTTGATGCCGGTCGGCGCCGAGGTCACGGCGCCGGTGCCGGTGCCGGCCTTCACGACGGTCAGGGTGTTGAGCGAGAACACCGCCACCACCGTGCGCGCCTCGGTCATGGTCACCATGCACGGCAGCGTGCCGGTGCAGGCGCCCGACCAACCGGTGAACACCGAGCCCGCCGACGGGGTCGCGGTCAGGGTCACCGGGGTGCCGGGCGGGAACAGCTCGGTGCAGTCGGTGCCGCAGTTGATCGCGGTGCCGGTGACGAGGCCGGAGCCGCCGCCGGCGCGGGCCACCGACAGGGCGAAGGGCTCGATCCGGCACAGCGACGAGCAGCCGTCGCCGCTGGTGGTGCCACCGTCGTCGCACTGCTCGGGGCCGGTGCCGCCGGCCGGGGTGAAGCCGGGGTTGACCTTGCCGTCGCCACACGAGGGCGCGGTGCAGTCGAGGTTGCAGGTCTGGCTGTTGCCGTTGGTGTCGCAGACCTCGCTGACCGAGGCCACGCCGTCGCCGCAGCGCGGGAGCTGGCAGGTGTTGCGGCAAGCGTCGAGATCGTCCGCGTCGGCGTCGTCGCACTGCTCGCCATTGATGGCCTCGGTGACGCCGTTGCCACAGGTCTCGATGATGCAGGTCGCCGAGCAGCCATCGCCGGCGGTGGTGCCGCCGTCGTCGCACTGCTCGGGGCCGGTGCCGCCGATCGGCGTGAAGCCGGGGTTGCGCTTGCCGTCGCCGCAGGCCGGCACGGTGCAGTCGAGGTTGCAGGTCTGGGTGTTGGCGCCCTCGTCGCAGGCCTCGCTGGCCGAGGCCAGGCCGTCGCCGCAGCGCGGGAACTGGCAGGTGTTGCGGCAGGCGTCGGTGTCGACCAGGTTGCCGTCGTCGCACTGCTCGCCGTTGATCGCCTCGGTCACGCCGTTGCCGCAGGTCTCGATCTGGCAGGTCGCCGAGCAGCCGTCGCCGGCGGTGGTGTTGCCGTCGTCGCACTGCTCGACGCCGGCGGCGCCGACCGGGGTGAAGGCGCGGTTGACCTTGCCGTCGCCACACGCCGGGACGGTGCAGTCGGCGTTGCAGCTCGCGACGTTGACCCCGACGGTGCCGGGGTCGCAGGCCTCGCCGGCCGCCATGTTGCGGCGGTTGTCGCCGCACACCGGGATCGTGCAGTCGCCGTCGCACGCCGCGTTGTCGGTGGTCGTGCCGTTGTCGCACTCCTCGTCGATGCTCGACCCGCTCGGGCCGTCGTTGTCGACGAAGCCGTTGCCGCAGCCGAAGCCGGCCTGGCAGTTGTTGCGGCACTCGTCGGTGTCGTCGGTGTCGCCGTCGTCGCACAGCTCCGGCGGGTTGGCCGGGCCACCGGCGACGTCGAGGATGCCGTTGCGGCAGGACTCCTCGGACAGACAGTTGGGCGAGCAGCCGTCGCCGGCGATGTTGTTGCCGTCGTCGCACACCTCGGGGCAGTTGGTGCCGGTGCCGGTCGCGGTCAAGCACGCCGCGCCGGTGGTGGGCAGATCGTCGTTCTCGTAGTCGTCGCCGCAGGTCTCGTTCGACGCGCAGTCGGCGCTGCAGCCGTCGCCCGACACGGTGTTGCCGTCATCGCAGCGCTCGCCGCGGGGTGCGCCGGGCGGGGTGAACATCGGGTTGGTGCGGGTGTCGCCGCAGCGCGGCACGGTGCAGTCGCTGTTGCAGGTCGCCGAGTCGGCGCCGCCCAGCTCGTCGCACTCCTCGGTCACCGGGCCCTGCTGGTCGCGCTTGCCGTCGCCGCAGGTGTTGGTCTGGCAGTCGGCGCGGCAGTCGTCCTCGTCGATCTGGTTGCCGTCGTCACACTGCTCGCCGGAGTCCATCTGGCCGTTGCCGCATTGGTTGGAGAGCTGGCGACAGCCCAGGCCGTCGGCGGTGCACACCGAGCCTTCGGGGCACACGACGCCGCTCGAGCACTCGGTGGTGTTGGTGTCGAAACACGCGGACAGCGCGAGGACCGACACCAGCGCGGCCAGCGCGGTCGCGCCGCGGCGAGCCAGGGTCGAGGAGAAGACGAGCGACATGGAGGACTCCCAGGTGAGGAAGCGGGCCGAAAGATGGAGGGCGCCGGCCTAGAACGAGCCGGACAGGACCAGGCCGGCGTGGTCGGCGCCTACCCGCGGGGCCAGGACGACGTCGCCGGCGCCGCCCTTGGTCGGGTCGATGCGGTAGGTCTTGGGGCGGTTGAGGATGACCAGCACGACGCCGGCCGCGACCGCCGCGCCACCGACGGCGTAGGCGGTAAACGCCATGGTCTGGCTCGACTCGGCGCTCGACTTCTTGTCGGCCACGCCGGCCGGCAGGGTCGAGCAGCCCCCCGACGGATCGGTCGCGGCGCACGACGAGATCGCCTGGTCGTAGTCCTCGAAGCCGGTCTTGGCCGAGGAGTGGAGGAGCGCGCCCACCGCCGCCACGACCACGCCGCCGCCCAGCACGGTGTAGGGCACCCAGCCCGGCATCTTGCGGGTCTCGCGGGTCAGCTCGGCGTCGGTGTACATCGGGATCGTGATCGCCGAGGTCGTGCCGCCGAGGATCTTCACGGTCAGCGGCACCGGGGTGTAGCCGTCGGCGCGCGCGACCACGGTGTGCTCACCGGCGCGGACCCGGGCCTTGTAGGTGCCGGGGCCGGTGAAGACCTCCTTGCCGTCGAACACCAGGGTCGCGCCGGCGACGTCGAGCGTGTACTCGACGTTGCCGATCTGCTTCTCGACCAGGAGCTTGGTCGACTTGGCGCGATCGACCTTCTCGGGATCGAGGGGGCCGACGCCGTAGGCCAAGGCCTGCTCGAGGGCGTCGTAGATCTCGAGGGGCTGGTCGAGGTTCACCAGCGCCAGCGCCAGGTTGTAGTAGATGGCCGGGTGCTTCCAGTGCGCCAGGGCCTCGCGGTACTTGGCGATCGCCTCGGGCCACGCCGACTCGCGGATGAGGGTGTTGCCCTCCTTGAACAGCGCCAGCGCGAGCTGCTGCTCCTCGGCCGACACGCCCTTGGCCCACGGCCGGGCGTCGTCGCGCTGGGCCTTGGCCAGCTCGTCCTCGGTGGGCGCGCGCTTGTCGGCGGGCTTGTCGGCGGGCGGGGCGTCGGGCGCCGGCTGGGCGACGACCGGCGCGGCCGCGAGGGCCAGGCCCAAGATCACGCAGAGAGACGACACGGAACGCAGCATGCGGGCTCCATTCGGGTAGGCGAATCAGCAGGAAACGGCACGGCGACGGCGCGGGCGCCGGTTACTTCAGGTCTTCCTCGATCTGACCGAGCCGGCGCTCGAAGTCGGCCGCGCGCTTCTCGGCGGCGGCGCGCAGGCGCTGGGCGTCTTCCTTGGCGACGCGCTCCTTCTCCTCGGCGGCCTGGGCGGCGGCGGCGGCGGCCTCGGCGGCCTTCTGCGCCTTCCGGGCGTCGTCCTTGGCCTCAGTGGCCTCCTCCAGCGCGTCCTTGAGCGAGGCGTTGCTCTTCAGCAGATCCTCGTAGGTCTGATCGAGCTGCTCGGTGGTGCGGTCGGCGCGCAGGGTCTCCTTCTCCTTCTCCTTCTCGGCCAGGAGCCGCTGCCGCTCCTTCTCCTCGGCGGCGGCCAGCGCCTCCTTGGCGGTCTTCTCGTTGGCCTGGGCGAGCTGGGCGGCCTTGGCCGCGTCCTCGGCGTTCCGGGCCGCCCGCACCGCGTTGTCGGCCGCGGCCTTCTCGCTCTTGCGGATCGTGAGGAGGGCGCCGGCGGCGGCGACCAAGAGCAGCGTGAGGAAGGTGACCAGGCCGATCGTGAAGGTGCGGCGCCGGCGGTCGGCCCGGGTCGCCTCGGCGATCACCGCGTCGAGGAACAGCTTCTGGCTCTGCGGCACCGGCGACTTGTTGCGCTTGACCCAGCGCATCGCCTCCTCGGCGGTCTCGCCGCGCCACAGCATGCCGGGGTCCTTGCCTTTTGCAGCCCACTGCTTGGCGGCGATCCGGAGCTGCTCGACGAACTGCGAGTCCTCCTGGGTCTCGTCGAGCCAGCGCTTGAGCGACGGCCACGAGTGGATCAGCGACTCGTGGACCACCTCGACCGTCGAGCCCTGGGCCGAGCCATCGGACGCGGTCTGGGTCACGAGCAAGCGGGCGGTGGTCAGGTGATCGACCAGGCGCTGGACGTCGCTCGTGCCGGGCGACAGCTCGGCCAGCTCGGCCAACGACACGATCGCGCGGGTGCGCTCGGGGGTGATCAGGCGGAGGAAGAGCTGGCGGGCCAGGGCCTGGGACTGCGGCGACAGCTCGGACAGCACGCTATCGGCGTGGCTGGCCAGGGCGCCGGCGATGCCGCCCATCGAGGCGTAGGCGTTCTGGGTCAGGAGCTTGCGGGTCGAGTCCTTGGCGTCCCACAGCTTGGTCGCCGCGAACTGGAGCAGCGGCAGCGCGCCCGGCGTGGTCTCGAGGTGGCTGAGCATCTCCTCGACCATCTGCGGGTTCTCGAAGTGGTAGCCGGCCATCTCAGCGGGCTGCACCAGGGCGTCGCGCAGGCCGTCGCGCCCGGGCGGCGTCAGGAAGAACAGCCCCTGCATGACCTCGGTCAGGAGGTGGGGATCCTCGCCGACCCGATCGAGGAAGTCCGAGCGGAGCGACAGCGCGACCCGGACCGGGGCCGAGGCGTCGTCGGCGGCGCCGACCAGGCAGGCGGTGAAGGCCGCGCGCTCGGCTGGGTCGGCGACCAGGGTGTAGAGCTCCTCGAACTGATCGACGAACAGGAGGATCTTGCGGTTGGCGCGCCGGGCCCGGGCCCGCAGCACCTGGCCCATGTGACCGGGCGCCGCGGCCAGCGACCGCGCCAGGTCGGCCTGCTCCTTCAGCTCGTCGACCACGGTGGTCGAGGTCGAGCTGACCATCGGCGACATCATCGCCGCGATCGCCATGAGCGGATTGCGCCCCGGGCGGATGACCAAGGTCTCCCAGTTCTCGCCCGAGGACTTGAGGGCCGGCACCAGACCGGCGCGGACGAACGACGACTTGCCGACGCCCGACGGGCCGACGACGCCCATGATCGGGCGGTCGCGGATGCGGTTGACCGCCGCGGCGATCTCGCGCGAGCGACCGAAGAACCGCGCGGCGTCGCTCTCCTGGAACGACGACAGGCCGGCGTACGGGCTCTCGTCGAGCTGGAGCTGCATCGTCGAGTAGCGCCCGGGGAGGAACGGCTCGAGCGCCTTCAAGAGCTCGCGGGCGTCCTTGAAGCGGTACTCCTTGTGCTTCTGCAGGCAGCGGTCGACGACGTCGCAGATGCCCTGGGGCACGTCCGACACCGCCTCGCGCAGCTTGGGCATCGGCTTGTCGACCATCGCGGTGACGACGAGCTGATTGCCCTGGAGCGGCGCCAGCGGGTGCTTGCCGGCCAGGAGGCGGTAGAGGATCACGCCGACCGCCCAGATGTCGGTGCGGTGGTCGATCTCGACCCCGATGCCCCACTGCTCCGGGGACATGTACTTCATCGTCCCCATGATCACGCCCTGCCGGGTCAGGTTCGTGTTGGTGTGCTCGCCCAGCTCGGCCGCGGTCGGCAGGCGGATGCCGGCGTTGGACGGCGCCGACGGCGTGCCCGACGGCGCTTGCTCGGTGGCCTGATCGCGGACCTTGGCGATGCCGAAGTCGAGCACCTTGATCGTGCCCTGCTCGGTCACGAAGATGTTGTCGGGCTTGAGGTCGCGGTGGACGATGCCCTGCTCGTGGGCGACGACGAGGGCCTTGACCACCGGCACCATCAGCTCGATGACCCGGGCCGGGGGCAGGCGCTTGCCGCCGGTGACCAGGTCGGTGAGCGTCGTGCCCGACAGGAACTCGAGCACCATGTACGGCTGGCCGCCGTGCTCGCCGACCTCGTAGATGATGACGATGTTCTCGTGGCTGCAGCGCGCGGTGGCCCGGGCCTCGATGATGAAGCGCTGGGTCAGCTCGGGATGGTTCGACTGCAGGACCTTGATCGCGACCTTGCGGCCGAGCTTGGTGTCGCGCGCCAGGTACACCGAGCCCATGCCGCCGGCGCCGATCTCGCGGATGATCTCGTACTGGTTGATCTGCGCGCCGGGCCGCGGCATCTGGCCCGGGCCCCACACCGACGTGACCTCGGAGATCTCGGCGCGGGCCGGCGGCGCGGTCCCGACGGCGGGCGACGGTGTCCCGGCGGCGATCCCCGACGGATCGCGCATGACCGTGCGGGCGTGAGCGGCCCCGGCCACCGGCGCGGGCGCTGGCGCGGGCGCGGCGCCGGTCCGGTTGTTGTCGATCGAGCCGGCGACCTGGCTCGTGCTGCTCGAGGCGATGACGGTGCGATCGGTGGGTGCGGCGCGGTTGGCCTCGGCTGCCGCCGCTGCCGCCGCCGCCGCGGCGATGCTCGGTCCACCGATCACGACGGTCGGCTGATCGAAGACGTCATTCTTGCCGTTGTTGCTGCTCATCGGGGTCCCCGGGCGCGCGGACGGGCCGCCGCCTCGTGGCGCGGTCCCCACACGTCAGCCGGAAATATAACCCGCGCGTACCCGAACTTCGCGAGGTTTTCATAAGAATCTCTCGGATTCACTTGAATTCCGTGTCCTGGGTTACGAAATCGAGATCGCGGTGATCGCCACTGTTGAACGATGGTCAATAACGCGCTAGGGTCGACGTCATGGCCTCCACGGATCGCGTCGCCCCCTCGGCCTCCTCGGACCACCTCGACGTCCTGGTCGTCGGCGCCGGCCTCTCCGGCATCGCCGCGGGCTACCACCTGCAGACCGCCTGCCCGAACCGGACCTACGCGATCCTCGAGGCCCGCGACGCGATCGGCGGGACCTGGGATCTGTTCCGCTACCCCGGGATCCGCTCGGACTCGGACATGTACACGCTGGGCTACAGCTTCGCGCCGTGGCCCGGCGACAAGGCCTTGGCCGACGGCCCGGCGATCCTGGCCTACGTCCGCGACACCGCGCGCCGCCACGGCATCGATCGCCGGATCCGGTTCGGCCACCGGGTGGTGCGAGCGGACTGGTCGAGCGCCGACGCGCGATGGACCGTGACCTGCGCGCGCCCCGACGGCAGCGAGGTCGCGCTCACCGCCAGCTTCGTGCTGATGTGCTCGGGCTACTACCGCTACGACCGCGGCCACGACCCGAGCTTCCCCGGCCGCGATCGGTTCCGCGGCCGGGTCGTCCACCCGCAGCACTGGCCGGCCGACCTCGACTACCGCGACCAGCGCGTGGTCGTGATCGGCAGCGGCGCCACCGCGGTCACGCTGGTCCCGGCGATGGCCGCGACCGCCGGCCACGTCACGATGTTGCAGCGCTCGCCGACGTACATCATGAGCCGCCCCGGGATCGATCGCGCGGCCGGCGCGCTGCGCAAGGTCCTGCCCGAGACCACGGCCTACGCCGCGACCCGGTGGAAGAACGTGCTGCTCGGCAAGGCCTTCTACGAGTTCTGTCGCCGCTTCCCCGAGCGGGCCCGCCGGTTCATCGTCGGCGAGGTCCGCCGCGAGCTCGGCGCCGACGCCGACCTCCGCCACTTCACGCCGCGCTATGCGCCGTGGGATCAGCGCCTGTGCCTGGTGCCGGACAGCGATCTGTGGAAGGCGATCCGGTCGGGCAAGGCCGAGGTCGTGACCGACACGATCGATCACTTCACCGAGGACGGCCTGGCCCTGGCGTCGGGGCGTCACCTGGCGGCCGACCTGGTGGTCACCGCCACCGGCCTCGAGCTGCAGTTCCTCGGCGGCATGACGGTCGCGGTCGACGGTCACGCGATCGATCCGGCGACGACCTGGAACTACAAGGGCGCGATGCTGTCGGGGGTGCCCAACCTGGCGGTCGCCCTCGGCTACACCAACGCGTCGTGGACGCTCAAGGCCGAGCTGGCGTGTCAGTTCGCGTGCCGGGTGTTGAACCACCTGGCGGCGTCGGGCCACAAGGTCGCGACCCCGGTCCAGGCTGACCCGACGCTGGGCGCCGAGCCGCTCCTCGATCTGTCATCGGGCTACGTGACCCGCGCGCTGCCGCTCATGCCGCGCCAGGGCGCGCGGCCGCCGTGGCGGCTCTATCAGAGCTACCCGCGCGATCTGGTCTCGCTGCGCCACGGCGCCCTCGACGACGGCGTGCTGCGGTTCGCGTGAGCGCGGGGCGCGCGCCCCGCCCCACCGTCACGGGCAGGTGCGGCCGCGATCGGTGCCCTCGATCGACCACGCCACGCAGCCGTCGGCCATCGCCACGTTCAGCACGTCGACCCCGCGCAGGGTGAACGACGCGGTCTGGCGACCGGCCGCGCGATCGATCGCGACCTGGCCCGAGACCAGCGCGCCACCGACGCCGATCAGCTCGAGGCCGCTGCCCGACAGCGCGCACCGCGGGTTGTCGGGGTTGGTGCAGTGGTAGAACAGATCCGAGCGCAGGGCGACGCCGCCGATCGTGACGACGAGATCGGCGTCCCAGGTGGCGAACTGATCGGCGCGGCGCAGCTCGCCGTCGTAGGTGATGCTCTGGCCGCTGTCGGTGATCGTGAAGGCGTTGGCCTGGTACACCGTATCGCTCTGGTAGTCGTAGTCGAGCGCATCGAAGCCCAGCGGGTTGTCGATGGTGGCGTAGCCGGCGAGCGTGACGCCGTCCATGGTGGTGCAGCCGCCCGTGATGACCGCGGTGCCGTCCTGCACGTCGACCGCCGGACAGGGATCGCGCTCGGGGTCGCTGTCGTCGTAGCGGCCGAGGGCGCCTTCGGCCTGGAACATCTCGGTGCCCCCAGCGGCGTTGATGAGGCGGAGGATCTCGGCGTCGGTGCGGTCGGCGAACCGCAGGGTCGACGCGATGTCGGTCGAGCCGGTGGGCTCGGAGCAGGCGGCGAGGAGGAGGGAGAAGGCGACGAAGGGGAGGCGAGGCATGGGGGCGCGCCAGTGCAGCGGTCGTGCCGAGGGCCAAGTGCGCGACTGCCCGGCGCTGACCGGCCGCGACCGTGACCAACGGTTGACGACGCGAGCCACCGCCGCTACTCGATCACCACGGTGGCGTCGGTGAAGCCGACCCGGGCGGCGCCGACCCGGACCGCGACCGCGCCGCGACCGCGCACCAGCCAGGAGGCCCGAGCGCTGGCGTCGTTGCCGGCCGAGCGCAGGTAGGCGAGCTCGTCGGCGCCGGCGCCGACCCCGTGGCCCCAGCCGGCGAGGTGGCCGAGGGTGACCCGCCGCCGCTCGGGCTCGACCAGGGCGCAGCCGTCGGCCACCAGCTCGGCGTACAGCGGCTCGTTCCACTCGAGCTTCTTGGCCGACGGTAGACCGTAGGTCGCCAGGTAGCCGCGGTTGTCGACCACCAGCTCGATCCGGGTCAGGTCGTCGCCGACCGCGACCGCGACCAGCGAGCGCACGACCACCGCCGGCGCCAGCGCGGCGACCCGGGCGAAGCACGCGCTGTGCTGGGCGCACACCGTCGGCAACAGCTCGGGCGGCGGGTTCCACACGCCGATCCGGACGTCGAGGCCACCGATCTCGACCGGCCCGAGCTGCGGGTGATCGAAGCGCCGCCACGGCCGGATCACGCGGCTGGCGTTCTCGGCGCGATCCCAGGCCGCCAGCTTGGCCGCGGCCGCGCGATCGAACTGCGTGTAGTAGTCGACGAACCGCTTCGGGGTCGGCAGCTCGAGCCGCTTGAACAGGTCCCACAGCTCGACCACGTAGGCCAGGGCGCCGCGCTGATTGTACGCGTAATCCGTCAGATCTCCGTGAAGCGGAGCATCCGGCGAATACAGGAACTCTTCGAATCCCGATACGGTCGGGTACCCGGTGAGTTGCTTGGCCCAGCCCTCGAGCTGGCGGAACACCGCCAGGTCGCCCTGATCCATCTTGCTGTCGGGGGCGTGGCCGAGGGGGCGGATGAACACGCCGCCGTAGCAGTGCAGGTTGAGCCAGGCGAAGATCTCGGGGTGATGGGCGGTGAACTCGACCACCGCGCGGCTCTCGGGCTCCGACAGCGGGAACCGCCCGGCGCCGATCTGCTCGTGGGTCGGCGCCCACGACCACGGGAAGTTGCGGTTGAGGTCGACCGGGTTGTCGCCGACGAAGCTGGGCGCTGGGATCGTGAAGCCATCCCAGTGATCGATCATCCCCTCGGGGTAGACCCGGTAGGCTGGGCCGTCATCGTCGAGCTGGCGGGCCGACAAGAGGTCGGGGTGGTCGGCGTGCGGCGCGACGTAGTCGCCGGTCGGATCCGCGACCCGCATCACCAGAGACAGGCCGTCGCCGTCGATGTCGCCGGTGCGCCACCGGCTGGCGCCGCGCTCGGCGCGATCGTCGCGCGGCACCGAGCGCACGAACCGCCCGGTGGTGAGCACCGCCTCCGCGCCGTCGGGCGACATGCGCGGCAAGACGAACAACCGGACCTCGCGCAGCCGGGCCAGCACCGCCGGCGACAGGTCGAGGCGCGCCGGGTCGACGTGGACCGCGAGGAAGTCCTCGGCGATCGCCAACGCCACGCTCGAGCCGGCCAGCTCGCTGGCGTGCATGTTGCCGTCGACCCACGCGGTCGGCCGGACTCGGTCGGGGTCGACGCCGATCGTGAGGAGCCAGAGCTCGCGGCCCTCGGGCGTCGTGCCGAGGGAGGTCAGGCGGGTCAGGTCGGGGAACGCGGCGTGCCAGGCCTTGAGCTGCGCGGTGAGCTCAGCGTGATCGAGGTAGGCGGCCCGGAAGCCGCGCGCCAGGCTGTCGAGGAGCGCCATCGTCGCGAGCGTACGGCAGCGGGCGCCGCGCTCGCCAGCACCGCCGTGACCCGATCGTGACCGCGGCCGGCGGAACATGGCCGGGTCGTGGCCGCGCGACGACCCGGGCCCCGGGGCGACCGGTGATGTTCGAGGCATGGATCATCCCCGCCTCGCCGAGCGTCCCCGCCTGCGCGGCGCGCTCCACCTCCTCGGCTTCATCGTCGCCGCCGCCGCCGGTCCGATCCTGGTCGCGGCCACCGGCTGGCGCTGGCCGGTCGCGGTCTATGCCGCCAGCCTGGCCCTGATGCTCGGGGTCAGCGCCGCGTACCACCGCGGCCCGTGGTCACCGGCGGTCCGGCGCTGGTGGCAGCGCGCCGACCACGCGGCGATCTTCGTCTTCATCGCCGGGACCTACACGCCACTCGGGGCGATCGCGATGCCGGCGTCGAGCGGCCACCCGCTCCTCGCGGTGGTGTGGGTCGGCGCTGCCCTCGGCGTCCTGCGCGCCCTCGCCTGGCCCCACGCGCCGCGCTGGATCGCCGCCAGCCTGTACGTCGTCCTCGGCTGGTCGATGGTGATCGCCCTGCCCGCGGTGCTGCGCGCCACCGGCGCGCCGGTCCTGGCCGTGATCCTGGGCGGTGGCGCGGCCTACACGATCGGCGCGATCATCTACGCGCTGCGCTGGCCCGATCCGTGGCCCAAGACCTTCGGCTACCACGAGGTCTTCCACGGCCTGACCCTGGTGGCCGCGGTGCTCCACTTCGGCGCGATCGTGCGCCTGGCGGCCTAGCGGATGCGAACGTTCACCGACGCCGAGGCCGACCAGCGCCCCGGGTTGTAGACCCGCTGGCCGCCGTGGTTGGCCCAGCCGCCAGCCACCCACACCTGGCCGGCGCGCTCGGGTTGCCACTGCCCGGGTACCCAGGCGTAGCCGCCGCCGTGCTGGTGCCAGTAGCCCTCGGTGTAGACGTAGCCCGGGCGCGGCGTGGTCCACTGGCCGTCGACCCAGGCGTAGCCGCCACCCTGCTGGGTCCAGTAGCCCTCGACGTAGATCTGGTTGGCGCGCGCCGGCTCGTAGTAGCCCGGGGTCCAGACGTAGCCGTTGCCATTCCAGGTGTGGCGGCCGTGGATCCACACGAAGCCTGGCCGCGACTCCCAGTAGACGTCGACCGGCGCCGGCGGCGGCGTCGACAGGATCACCGCGGCGGTGTGGACGGCGGCGGCGGTGGCGGCGACCGCGGTCGCGACCTGGGCCGCGGTGCCGATCGCCCGCAGCGCCGGCGAATTGAACCGGACGTGGGCGTGACCGCGGGCGTAGCAGCCGGAGGCCAGAGCGAGGACGACCGCGAGCGAGGCAGCGACGCGCATGACCGAAGTCTCGCGCGCGCCGGCGACCGCGGCAAGCCGGACGCCGTGGCGGCGATCACGGCGGACGCGGTACAAGCGGCCATGGCCCGCTACGCGATCGGCGACGTCCAGGGCTGCATGGCCACCCTCGAGCGACTGCTGGCCGCGATCGCCTATGATCCGGCGCGCGATCAACTCTGGCTGGTCGGCGATCTGGTCAACCGCGGGCCGCGGTCCCTCGACGTGCTGCGCTGGGCGATGGCCCAGGGCGACCGGGTGACCGCGGTGCTCGGCAACCACGATCTTCACCTCCTGGCCCGGCTGGCCGGCGCGGCCAAGGCCAAGAAGCGCGACACCCTCGACGCGATCCTGGCCGCGCCCGATCGCGGCGCGCTGACCGACTGGCTGCGCCGGCGGCCGCTGGTCCACGTCGAGGACGGCTGGCTCCTGGTCCACGCCGGGGTCCATCGCGCGTGGTCGATCGAGCAGGTCCGGGACCTGGCCGGCGAGCTCGAGGCCGGGCTGCGCGGCGACGCCTGGCGCGAGACGATCGCCGCCACCGTGGGCTCGGCCCCGACCTGGCGCCCGGGTCGCACCGGCGCCGAGCGCGTGCGCGCGATCCTCGGCTACCTGGTGCGGGTCCGGATGTGCGAGGCCGGCGGCGACGCCCTGCCCGACTACGACGGTCCGCCCACCGAGGCCCCGGCTGGTGCGGTGCCGTGGTACGCGCTGGCGCCGCGGGCGTTGACGACCCACACCGCGGTGTTCGGACACTGGGCGGCCCACGGCGCGGCGATCGGCGATCGGTGGATCGCGACGGACTCGGCGTGCGTGTGGGGCGGCGCGCTGACCGCGGTCCGGCTGGAGGATCGACAGGTGACGTCGGTGCCCGCGGTCGAGCCGCCGGCGAGCTGAGCGGACGGGGAGCGGGGGACGAGACCGAGGCCGAGGCCGAGACCGAGACCGAGGCCGAGGCCGAGGCCGAGGCCGAGGCCGAGACCGAGACCGAGTCCGGAACCGGAACCGGAACCGGAACCGGAACCGGAACCGGAACCGGAACCGGAACCGGACCCCGACCCCGACCCCGACCCCGAACCCGAACCCGAACCCGATCCCGATCCCGAACCCGAGTCCGAGGCCGAGTCCGAGTCCGAGGCCGAGTCCGAGTCCGAGGCCGAGGCCGAGGCCGAGGCCGAGTCCGAGGAGGAGGGGGAGGAATGCGGGCCCGGGGGCCCGCGGAGGTGGCTAGCGCGCGAGGGCGTAGGTCACGCGACCGACGCGGTCGGCGAGGACGCGGACGGTGGCGACGGCGGGCTCGTCGAGCCAGCGCCAGGCGAGGGCGACCTCGAGGGCGAACTTGGTCTCCTGGGCCTCGGCGGCGGCGATGCGGTAGGAGTGCTTCTTGTCGCGGCCGGTGCGGTGCACGCCCTCGGAGAGGTTGAGGCCGATCGAGGTGGCCGCGCGCCGGAGCTGATCGGCGAGCGCGGGGGACCGCGTTTGCAGCTGCACGCACAGCGGCTCCAGCGCGCGGAGGAGATCGAGGACGAGAAACTGGGCATCGAGCATGTCGTGGGCTCCGTGGTTGGGGTTCGCCCGTCCGCGACCGACGCGCACGGCCCGTGACGTCGGCCGCCGAGCGCGCGGTAGGTCGTCGGTTCAGGCGGCCTGCGGCCGATGGCGCGGGACGGTGCGCGGGAGGTCGCGAGGGCACCCCGACCACGGAGCCCCGGCGGGCGATGGCCGGCTCGGGACGCGGCTCGTCGGCGCGGTGCGCCGGGCGAGGGCGTGCGCGGCGACGCGGCGCAGCGACCCGGTGCGCCGGGCGAGGGCCAGCTCGGCGAGGCAGCTCGTCGACGCTGCGCTGCGCCGGCTCGGCGACGCAGCACCCCGACGCTGCGCTGCGCCGGCTCGGCGACGCAGCACCCCGACGCTGCGCTGCGCCGGGCGATGGCCAGCTCGGCGACGGGGCCCGTCGGCGCTGCGCTGCGCCGGGCGGCGAGGCGGCTCGCCGTTGCGCTGCGCCGGGCGATGGCGGCGCGATGACCTCGCGCGAGGGCGGCGTGGACGACGGCTCCTCGGGGGTGGCTCACCCTGCGCGCCCTGCGCGCACGGGCAGTGCCCACGACCGAGGCTGGCTGGAGGCGAGGTGAGGGTGCGGGCGGCGGTCGTGGTCACGGCCCCTGCGCTTGTGGGCGCGTGGCGGGTGAGAGCCACCCCCGAGGAGATCGTCATGTTCCACGCCCAGACCATCGCGCATGAGTTCGTCGCTGCCGTCCGTCCCGTCATCGCTGCGGTCAGGCCGCAAGACGGCAACCTCGCCGACCAGCTCAAGCGCGCGTCGACCAGCGCCTCGCTCAACCTCGCCGAGGGCAACCGCCGCGCGGGCCGCGATCGCGTCGCGCGCTTCCGCATCGCCTCCGGCGAG
>JAGPCY010000067.1 GCA_018057825.1 Kofleriaceae bacterium
AACCCGACCCCGTCCCCGAACCCGACCCCGTCCCCGAACCCGAGCCCGTCTCCGATCCCGACCCCGAGACCGAGACCGAGACCGAGACCGAGACCGAGACCGAGACCGAATCCGCGACCGAGCCCCGAACCCGACCCCGTCCCCGAACCCGAGCCCGTCTCCGATCCCGACCCCGAGACCGAGACCGAGACCGAGACCGAGTCCGAGGTCGAGCCCGATTTCGATCCCGCGTGTCCACCGACCGACCGGCTCGGGGCTCTAAACTTCGGCCGTCCGTGCGAAGGATACCCCCCGATGAAGTACCTGGCTTGTCTTGTGCTGTCCCTGGCGACCGTGGCCTGCGTGGCCTCCGCGCCCCCTGCGGGCCCTGCCGCACCGGTGATGGTGGTCGATGGTGACCCCGCGGAGGGCCCCGACGACGACGACGGTGGCGGCATGGTCGCGGCTGGCGGCGCGGTGGCCTCCGAGGGCGAGCTGCCCGGCGGCGCCACCGCGACCTGTCCCGGCGGCGGCGTGTGCGACTGGGAGTGCCCCGGCGGCGGCTGCAACCTGACCTGCGCCGGCGGCTCGACGTGTGACGTCGACTGCGACGGCGGCGGCTGCCAGCTCCTGTGCGCTGGCGGCGCCGTGTGCAACTTCGACTGCGACGGCGGCGGCTGTGACGTCGCCTGCGCCTCCGGCTCGGTCTGCAACAGCGACTGACGCCCCCGCCTCGGCCCGCGGTCCCGTCCTCCGCCTCCGCCTCCGCCTCCGCTTCCGTCCCGGCCTCCGCCCCGGTCCGCGGTCCCGTCCTCCGCCTCGGTCTCGGCCTGGGTCTCGGCCTCGGCCTCTGTCTCGGCCTCGGCCTCCGCCCCTCTCCGCCGATCGTCCCGTCCGAGGTCACCACCACGCCGCGCGGGCACCTCTCGGCGCCCCGGAGGGGCGCCAGCCGACCGGAGGGAGGCGTCTCGGAGGGGAGGCTCGCCGGGGGCGTGACCCCGGCGAGGGGAGGTTTGGTGACAAACCTCCCCAGAAAACCGACCGGAGGGAGGCGTCTCGGAGGGGAGGCTCGCCGGGGGCGTGACCCCGGCGAGGGGAGGTTTGGTGACAAACCTCCCCAGAAAACCGACCGGAGGGAGGCGTCTCGGAGGGGAGGCTCGCTGGGGCTTCGCCCCAGCGAGGGGAGGTTTGGTGACAAACCTCCCCAAAAAACACGTTCAGCTCAGCGTATCCGCCACCTGCTTGCCCCCGGGGCTCGCCGGCGGCGGCATCGCCGGCGGGACCTCGGGCTTGAGCGGCGCCGGCTCGAGGGCGACGGCCAGGGCCTCGTCGACCTTGGTCATGAGCCGGATGTCGAGCTCCGACCGCACCTCGGGCGGGATGTCGATCAGGTCCTTGGCGTTCTTGGCCGGGATGAACGCGATCTTGATGCCGGCCCGGTGCGCGGCCAGGAGCTTCTCCTTGATGCCGCCGACCGGCAGGGCGTTGCCGCGCAGGTCGACCTCGCCGGTGATCGCGATGTCGTTGCGGATCGGTCGACCCGACAGCACGCTCACCAGCGCGCAGGTGAGCGCGACGCCGGCCGACGGGCCGTCCTTCTTGACCGCGCCCTGGGGCAGGTGGACGTGCAGATCGGTGGCCGCGATGTGCTCGTGCTCGATGCCGAGCTTGGCGGCGTTGGACCGCACCCAGGAGTGAGCCGCGGTGGCGCTCTCCTTCATCACGTCGCCGAGCTGCCCGGTCAGGCGCAGCTCGCCCTTGCCCTGGTACTTGCGGGTCTCGATGAACATCACGTCGCCGCCGACCGGGGTCCAGGCCAGGCCGGTGATGACCCCGACCTCGGGCTTGCGGTTGGCCTGATCGTGGCTGAACTTGGCCGGCCCGAGGATCTCGGGCAGGTCGGCCGGCGCGAGGTGCACCACCTCGGCGTCGCCCGAGGCGATCTTCACCGCCGCCGAGCGGCACAGCCCGGCGATCTCGCGCTCGAGGTTGCGCACCCCGGCCTCGCGGGTCCAGCCGTGGATGACCTCGCGCAGGGTCTCGTCGTCGAAGCTGAGCTTGCCCTTCTCGATGCCGTGCTCGGCGAGCTGCTTGGGCACCAGGTGGCGGGTGGCGATCGCCAGCTTCTCGACCGCGGTGTAGCCGGGCAGCTCGATGAGCTCCATGCGATCGAGGAGCGGCCCCGGGATCGAGTCGAGCGAGTTGGCGGTGGCGATGAACATCACCTTCGACAGATCGACCGGGACCTCGACGTAGTGGTCGGTGAAGTCCTTGTTCTGCTCGGGGTCGAGGACCTCGAGCATGGCCGCCGCCGGATCGCCGCGCATGTCGGCGGTCATCTTGTCGATCTCGTCGAGGACGAACACCGGGTTCATCGAGCCGGCCTTCTTCAGGCCGTTGATGATGCGGCCGGGCAGGGCGCCGATGTACGTGCGGCGGTGGCCGCGGACCTCGGCCTCGTCGCGGACGCCGCCCAGCGAGATCCGGACGTACTTGCGGCCGAGCGACTGCGCGATCGAGCGACCGAGCGAGGTCTTGCCGACGCCGGGCGGGCCGCAGAACAGGAGGATCGGGCCCTGCTTGCCGGGCGCCAGCTTGCGCACCGCCAGGAACTCGAGGATGCGCTTCTTGATCTTGTCGAGGCCGGCGTGCTCGGCCTCGAGGATGGCGCGGGCCGCCGGCACGTCGAGGGTGTCGTCGGTGTACTTGCCGAACGGGATGTCGAGCAGGGTCTCGACGTAGGTGCGGGCGATCGAGAACTCGGGCGACGCGGTCGACATGCCGGCCATGCGCGCGAGCTGCTTCTTGCACACCGCGCGGACCTCGTCGGGCAGCTTGGCGTTGTCGACCTTGGTGCGCAGCTCGTCGACCTCGGCGTTGTCGTCGGCCTCGCCCAGCTCCTCCTGGATCTGGCGCATGCGATCGCGCAGCACCTTCTCGCGGTGGTTGATCGAGGTCGTGCCCTCGAGCTCGGCGCCGATCTCGCCCTTCAGTCGCAGGACCGTGGCCCGACGCTCGAGCGCCGGCATGACCTTGGCCAGGCGCTTGGCGCTGTCGGTCTCGAGGAGGATCGCCATCATCTCCTCGCGCTTGAGCTCGAGGTACGGCGCGGCGTGGTCGACCACCAGATCGGCGTCGGTGACGTTGGCCAGGGCGGCCAAGGCGGCCCGGGCGGTGTCGTGGCTCTTGGCCGGGTCCTTGGACTCCTTGTCGCTCTTGCCCGCCTCCTTGGCCTCCTTGTCCTTGGCCTCGCGGGTCGCGTGGGCGTCGGCGATGAGCGCGGTCAGGTAGTCGCGGGCGGTCGCGGCCTCGTTGGCCAGGCGCTCGGCCGGGATGCTCGAGCGCACGGTGAGCGGCGACACCGCGGCGACCAGGAACGGCTCGCTGGCGACCACGCCGTCGATCTTGACCCGGCGGGTGAAGCGCAGGACCGCGGTGAAGCGACCCGGCGAGTGCTTGATGACCGAGACGATCTCGGCCAGGACCCCGACCTCGACCAGATCGCGGGGCGCGATGTCGCGCTGATCAGGGTCGCGCTGGGGGATGACGACGAGCTGGTTGTCGTCCTTGGCGGCCGCCTCGACCGCGCGGATCGAGGCCTCGCGGCCGATCTCGAGGGACGCCACCCGGCCGGGCAGGTGCATCTCGGTGCGGAGCGGAAGGACGGGGTACTGGCCGTGGAGCGAGTTGGTCATGGATCCTCGAGCGAGCGGGGGTCGCTGGCACCTTAGCCCGAGACGCCGGGGCTGTCGTGGGGGGCGCGCGTCCGGCGCGCGGTTTCTCGGCCGGGGTGCTCCCGGGTCATTTGCGCTTGCCTGGGCCGGCGGCCTGCGCCAGGTGCGCGGTCAGCTCGTGCAGCAACTTCTTGCCGCGCTCGTCGAGCTCGGCAGGGACGTCGAGGTGGACGGTGACGTAGTGATCGCCCAGCCGGCCGCCGTCGACGATCACGCCCTTGCCGCGCAGGCGCAGCTTGCGGCCGCTGGAGGTGCCGGGGGGGATCTTGACCGAGGCGCTGCCGTCGACGGTCGCGACCTCGACCACGGTGCCGAGGATGGCGTGGTGGAACGGCACGCGGACGTCGGAGAACACGTCGGCGCCGCGCACGATCAGCCACGAGCCGTCGGCGGCCTGCAGCTTGGACTCCATGGCCGGGGTCGGCGCGCTGGCCGCCCGCGGCCCGCCCTGGCGGTGCTCGAACACCCAGCCGCCGTCGTCGTCGCCGCGCTCGAAGCGGACGCTGCGCCGGCCACCGCCGCCGCTGGCCTGGGGACCACCCGCGAACATCTGCGAGAACAGGTCGCCTAGGTCCCAGACCTGACCCGGGTTGCCGGACATGCCGCCGGGGAAGCCGCCGCCGGGGAAGCCGGCCGGACGCCGCCCGCCCATGGCCCGGACCTCGTCGTACTGGGCCCGGCGCTTGGGATCGCCCAGGACATCGTAGGCGTTGCCGATGTCCTTGAAGCGCTGCTCCTTGGTCTTGTCGCCGCCGGTCGAGTCCGGATGGAACTGCTTGGCCAGCTTGCGGTAGGCCTTCTTGATGTCGTCGGCCGAGGCCTTGGGGTCGACGCCCAGCGCCTTGTAGTAGTCGATGGTGGGATCGAAGTCGATCGACATGACGGCGTCCGAGCTTACGCTGCGGCTCCCTGGGCGTGGGCCTTGCGAAACGTCAGGTCGGCGCCGGTCAGGTCGGCACCGGCGCGATCTGCGCCATCGACGTCGACGACGATCGTGTCGCCGGCGGCGAAGTCTCCGGCGAGCAGCGCCATCGCCAGGGGATCGATCACGCGCTTGCCGATCGCGCGCTTGAGCGGCCGAGCACCATAGGCCGGATCGTAGCCGTCGGCGGCCAGGCGCGCGACTGCCCGATCGGTCAGCTCGAGCGTCAGGCCCTTGTCGGCGAGGAGCTTGGCGTAGCGCGCCACCTGGATGCGCACGATCGGCGCGAGCTCGGCGGCGCCCAGCGGCGCGAAGAACACGATGTCGTCGATGCGGTTCAGGAACTCCGGGCGGAAGGTGGCGCGCAGCTCGCGATCGGCGGCGGCCTCGAGGGCGGCCGGCTGCGCGCCGGTCTCGCGCAGGCGCACCAGGTGCTGCGACCCGACGTTGGAGGTCATGATCACGACCGTGTTCTTGAAGTCGACCACCCGGCCCTGGCCGTCGGTCAGGCGACCGTCGTCCATGACCTGGAGCAGCACGCTCCACACGTCGGGGTGGGCCTTCTCCATCTCGTCGAGGAGCACGATCGAGTACGGCCGGCGGCGCACCGCCTCGGTGAGCTGGCCGCCCTGATCGTAGCCGACGTAGCCGGGCGGGGCGCCGACCAGGCGCGACACCGAGTGCTTCTCCTGGTACTCGCTCATGTCGATCCGGACCATGGCGCGCTCGTCGTCGAACAGTAGCTCGGCCAGGGCCCGGGCCAGCTCGGTCTTGCCGACCCCGGTCGGGCCGAGGAACAGAAACGAGCCGATCGGCCGGTTGGGATCCTGCAGGCCGGCGCGGGCTCGGCGGACCGCGCGCGCCACCGCGCCGACCGCGTCGTCCTGGCCGACCACCCGCAGGCGCAGGCGATCCTCGAGCTGGGTCAGGCGCGCGGCCTCACCCTCGAGCATCTTCTCGACCGGGATGCCGGTCCACTTGGCGACCACGCTGGCGATGTCGTCCTCGGTGACCTCCTCGCGCAGGAAGCCGCCCGAGGCGCTGACCCGGGTCAGGGCCGCGACCGCCTCGGCCAGCTCGCGCTCGAGCCGCGGGATCGTGCCGTACTCGAGCTCCGAGGCCCGGGCGTAGTCGGCGGCCCGGCGCTGCCGCTCGAGCTCGCCGCGCGCGGTCTCGAGCTCGGCCTTCTTGGCCCGCTGCGACGCGATCAGCGCGCGCTCGCGCTGCCACTGCGCCCGCATCGCCGAGGCCTGCTCGCGCAGCTCGGCGATCGCGCGGGTGACCTCGGGCAGCCGGCGGGCCGCGGCGGCGTCGTGCTCGCGCTCGAGGGCGACCTTCTCGATCTCGAGCGTCGCGACCTTGCGCTCGAGGTTGTCGATCGGGGTCGGCACGCTCTCGATCTCC
The DNA here is from genome assembly GCA_018057825.1 of Kofleriaceae bacterium. Taxonomy (GTDB): domain Bacteria; phylum Myxococcota_A; class Polyangia; order Haliangiales; family Haliangiaceae; genus UBA2376. Next base: position 6,040 of record JAGPCY010000067.1, read on the forward strand.
ATCTTCAACCGCGACGCCGCCTCGTCGACCAGATCGATGGCCTTGTCGGGGAGCTGGCGGGCCGGGATGTAGCGATGCGACAGGCGGGCCGCGGCGATCAGCGCGGCGTCGCGGATGCGGATGCCGTGGTGGACCTCGTAGCGCTCCTTCAGGCCGCGCAGGATCGCGACGGTGTCGTCGAGGGACGGCTCCTCGACCAGGACCGGCTGGAACCGCCGCTCGAGCGCCTTGTCCTTCTCGATGTGCTTGCGGTACTCGTCGAGGGTGGTGGCGCCGATGCAGCGCAGCTCGCCGCGGGCCAGGGCCGGCTTGAGCATGTTGGCGGCGTCCTGGGCGCCCTCGGCGGCCCCGGCCCCGACCATCGTGTGCAGCTCGTCGATGAACAGGATGATCTCGCCCTCGGCCGACGCGACCTCCTTGAGCACGGCCTTCAGCCGCTCCTCGAACTCGCCGCGGTACTTGGCGCCGGCGACCAGCGCGCCCAGGTCGAGGGCGAGCAGGCGCTTGCCGCGCAGGCTCTCGGGCACGTCGCCGCCGGCGATCCGGCCGGCGATGCCCTCGACGACCGCGGTCTTGCCGACCCCGGCCTCGCCGATCAAGACCGGGTTGTTCTTGCTGCGGCGGCTGAGGATCTGGATCGTGCGGCGGATCTCCTCGTCGCGCCCGATCACCGGATCGAGCTTGCCCTGCTGGGCCAGGCGCGTGAGGTCGCGCGCGTAGCGATCGAGGGCCTCGTAGGTGGCCTCGGGGTTCTGATCGGTGACCCGCTGGTTGCCGCGCACCGCGAGCAGCGCCTCGAGGATGGCCTCGGGGGTCGCGCCGGCCCGGCGCAGCGCGTCGCCGGCCGCGCCCTTGGCCGGGGCCAGGGCCAAGAGGAAGTGCTCGGTCGACAGGAACTCGTCCTTCAGCTTGTCGGCCTCGGCGGCCGCCGCCTCCCACACGTCCTTGGTCCGCCCGGCCAGCCCGACGTCGAGGCCAGAGCCGGTGACGGTCGGCTGCTTGGTCAGCGCGGCGTCGAGGTCGGCAGCGACCACCCGCGGATCGGCGCCGAGCTTGCCGAGGATGCGGGGCACGACGCCCCCGTCCTGGCTGATGAGGGCGTGGAGGAGGTGCTCGGGCAGCACCTCGGGGTGGCGGCGGCTGGCCGCGAGGTCGCGCGCCGACGCCAGAGCTTCCTGGGCCTTGACGGTGAGCTTGTCGAATCGCATGGCGAGGCAAGATGTAATCACCCATACGAAACTGGCAAGCGCGTGCGACCGCGGATTGCGCCGACGTCGGCCTCCCCTCGCGGGTTCGCGAAGCGAACGCGAAACTTGTGAACTCCCGACGGGTTGATAGCATCCGCGAGATGTTGCGCAGCGCGGTGCTACGGCACTTCCGGGGCTTCGAGGACTTCGCCCTGGACCTCGGGGCGGTGAGCGTACTCATCGGCCGCAACAGCTCCGGGAAGACCTCCGTGCTGCAGGCGATCCGGATCGCCTACTCGGTCGCGCAGTTCGCCGCCGAGTCGGAGGACGCCACGCCGCGGATGCAGCCGAACGGCAACCTGCAGGTCTGCGATCGCCTGATCATCTCCGATCCAGGGCGGCTGATCGCGCTGTCCGATTGGCGTCAGATCTTCCTGAACGGCGAGGTCGGCGAGGGCGTGCGTTCGACCCTGGCGCTGACCTTCGACCCGGGGGACTCCCTGCAGTCCTTGCACGTCTCGCTGTGGTACGGACGCAACGCGCAGCTCACGGCGACCGTCGAGGTGATGAGCGATCGGGCCTACAGTGCGCTGCACGGTATCAAGCCGAAGACCAAAGACCGCCCGGCGCGGATCCGCGACGAGCTGCGTCGCGTGTTGCCCGCGGCGGTGTTCGTCCCGCCGTTCTACGGCGTGACCAGGACCGAGGAGTATCGCGGCGGCCCTGTGGTCGACCGCGCGCTCGGTGGCGGTGACCAGAGCCATATCGTCCGCAACCTGGTGGCGCGCCTCGATGGCGCTGCGCTGGAGCGGATGAACGGCTTCCTGAGTCGAACGGTGGGCGCTCGGCTGTCCTCACGCACCAGCGCCGCCGATTTCGAGCGCGACGAGCACCTGGTCGTGAACTACCGCGATGGCAATGGCGACCTCGAGCTGTCCTCGGCGGGCGCCGGCTTGGTCAGCATGGTCGCGCTGTGGGCGGCGCTCGAGCGGACCAGAACGCGTAGCGCCGGCGTCAGCGGGGCGCCGCCGGTGGTGTTCTTGCTCGATGAGCCCGAGGCGCACATGCATCCGCGCCTGCAGGGGGAGGTCGGGGAGCAGATCGCTCTGGCGGCCCGAGACTTCGGCGTGCAGCTCGTGGTGGCCACGCACTCGGTCGAGATGGTCAATCGGCTCGGTCGCTCGCCGGCGACGGTGTTGGTCTCGGTCGATCGTGCGGCGCGGTCGGCGGTCGTGCTGACCTCGGAGGCCGAGGTGATCCGCGAGCTCGATCGCTTTTGCGACCTGACGCCGTACACCAGCCTGAGCTTCCTGGCCTCGCGGCGCGTGTTGTTCCACGAAGGGCCGAGCGACTGGAAGATCTTGAACGCCTGCGCGCGCCTGTACTTCCGCAGCGACCCGGCCCGGCTCGCTGCGTGGCAGCGCTACGTTCCGATCGCGCTCGAAGGGGTGGGGAACGTCTCGGCGCGTGGCGTGCTGGCCAAGGTGTTGACGCCGGCGCTTTTTCCCGCGGTCGCCGCCGGTGCGCCGACGGTGCGGGCGGTGCTCGTCCGCGACCGGGACGTCAGCCGGGATCCGGTGGCGCCTCGTCGGACACAGGCGCAAGCGCATCTCGAGTTCATCGATGTCATCTGGAGTCGCTACAGCATCGAGTCGTTGTTCCTCGACCCGGAGTGCCTGATCGCCTGGCTCACGGTGGTGGTCGGCGCCGAACCAGGCGAGCTGCGGCCCAAGGTTCACGCCGCGATCGCGGCGGCTGACGCCGATCCGTCGCTGTGCGACCCGGTCATCGACCTGCGCCGCCAGCACCTGAGGAGTCGACCGGACGAGGCGGGAAACGTGAAGTCAGAGTCCGCCGCCGCGAAGCTCGCGCGCGAACAGGTGCGCAGCGAGCCGGCGGTCTGGCAACGAGGGAAGGATCGCGCGAAGGCGATCATCGTCCACCTCCGATCGACTCTGACGGCAGCACAGCAGCACCGCATGCGGGGCGGCCTCGACGACCTGGTGGAGTCGGCGGACGCGAACCGGGTCGACTCGCTCGCGGCAGTCCCGCCCGAGATCCGCGCGCTGCTCGACGCGATGGTGGCGTAGGCGTCGGCGTCAGCGGCCGGTGAAGCGGCCGGGGCGGCGCTCGGCGAAGGCGCGCAGGCCCTCGGCCATGTCGGCGGAGGCCAGGAGCGGTTGCAGGTCGGGCAGGAGGCGGGCAGCGGCGGCGGCCTCGTCGGCGGGCAGGGCGGCGCGGGCCGAGGCCAGGGTGGCGTAGACGCCGAGCGGCGCGGTGGCGGCGATGATCTGGGCCAGGGCGACCGCGCGCTCGAGGTGGGCGCCGTGGGGCACGACCTCGGACACCAGGCCGATGCGCAGGGCCTCGGCGGCGTCGAACCACTCGCCGGTCAGGAGCCAGCGCATGGCGTTGGCCCACCCGACCTCGCGCGGGAAGCGCAGCGTGGCGCCACCGACGGGATAGATGCCGCGCTGGATCTCGATCTGGCCAAAGCGCGCGGAGTCGGCGCACAGGCGGACGTCGGTGGCGAGGAGCAGCTCGATGCCGATCGTGAGGCAGGTGCCGGCGACCGCGGCGACGATCGGCTTGCGCAGGCGCGGCCCGGTCAGGCCGAGGGGATCGAGGCCGCCGTCGGGGATGTGCCAGCGGCCGGAGGCGAACACCGGCGCCCAGGCCGGCAGATCGAGGCCGCCGGTGAAGTGATCGCCGTGGGCGTGGAGCACGCCGACCCGCAGGTCGTCGTCGCGATCGAGCTCGCCGTAGGCGCGGCACAGCGCGTCCCACAGCGGCAGATCGAAGGCGTTGCGCTTGGCGGCGCGATCGAGGCCGATGAGCAGCACGTGGCCGCGGCGTTCGAGGGAGACGGTGCCGGTGGTCATGGCGCACGCTACCACCGCCGCGGCGGTGCGCCGCGCGGCTACGACGGCGGCGCCCGGCGCGCGAACATCTCGGCGCGGATCGCGGCCAGGTCGTGGGCCGGCAGGACGGCGACGGCCGGGAAGACCACGGCCTCCTCCTCGGCCAGGTGGGTGGCGAAGGCGGCGGCCAGGGCATCGGCGGCGGCGCCCAGCTCGCGCGGGGCCGGCCCGGTGGGCGCGGCGACGATGGCGCGGCACGGCGCGAGCACCGCCGCCAGGAGCGGAGCGTGGTCCAGGTGCTCGGCGGTCATCGCGGCGAGCGCGTCGTCGACCCGCGGACCCAGAGCGCGCAGGCGCGGCGCCAGCGCGAGGTCCTCGTCGGCGGCGTGGAGCGGCAGCGCGACCGTGAAGTAGCGGATCACCGCGGCGGCGGCCTCGGCGCGGTCGGCGGCTGCCGCGTCGACGCGCACCGCCAGGGTCTGGGCCAAGGCGGCGAACCAGCGGATCCGCTCGTGACACGCGGCCAGGGCTTCGACGACCGAGTCCTCGGGCGGGGTGGCGCGGAGGCGGGGAGTGCGCAGCACGGCGATAGCGTGCCCCGGGGCGGGCCGGGCGGCCTGCGGTGAATCGGCGCACGCGGCGGCGCGGTCGCCGTGGATCGTGCGAAGCTCGCGCGGTGTCCGAGCTCGCGTTCGTGCTCTTGCGCGAGGCCCGGCTGCCCGAGCCGGCGGCGGTCGTGGCCGCAGCCGCCGCGGTGGGGCTGCGGCTGCGGGCGGGGGCCGTGGTCGATGACGCGGTCGGGTTCACCGTCGCCGGTGGCGGCAGCGTCCACGTCTCGCTGGTCGCGGCCCGCCACCCCGACGCCGGCAAGACCGCCCTGGGACCGACCGCGATCACCGCGACCGAGGCCCTGGCGGCGCCGGCCCATCTGGTGCTGGGGGCGCGCGGGCTGCCGGGTCCGGTGCGCGCCCGCGACGCTGCGCTGGCCGCGGTCGTGGCGGCGACGATCGATCACGCGCCGGCCCTGGCGGCGATGCTCGGTCACGGGGTGATCTTCCACAAGGCCGCCTGGTTTCGGTCGCTGGCCGCCAGCGGCGCTGCGGCCGGCGCCTTGCCCGCCGAGCTGGCGGTCGACGTCACGATCGCGCGCGAGAGCGAGACCCGGATGTCGTTCCTGAGCCACGGCCTGGTCCGCCACGATCGCGAGGAGCTGTACGTGACGTGCCCGCTGCGCGGCGCTGGCGCCTACGAGTTCGTGCGCGACATGGTGCGCTGGCTCTACGCCGATCCGCCCAAGCGGCCGCCGACCGGCGCGACGGTCGGGCGCTCGCCGACCGAGCGGCTGGTCATCGCCCGCGTCCCCAACCCCAGCGGCCGCGGCCCCGAGGTGATCAAGCTCGAGCTGCCGTAGCGATCGCGGCGCGCGTGGGCGCGGTCGTGAGGTTGGTCCGAAACGCTCGGCGGGGTGCGCGGTCTATCGGGGTATGAAGAAGCTCACCCTGCCCCTGGTCCTCTTGTCCTTCACCGTCGGCGCGTGCGCTGAGCCGCCGGTCGTCGACGACGACGTCAGCGCGACGGTGGTCGAGGTCGCGCGCATCGACAGCGACGATGGCACGCTGCAGATGTTCGCCGCGCCCAACGGCACGATCGCGATCGCCGAGAAGACCACGCGCCGCCGCACCGCGGCCGAGGCGCTGGTCGCCGATCACGACGCGACGGCCCTCGAGGTGTATCTGGCGCTGGCGCCGGCGGGCGCTGCCGTGGCCGACGAGCTGTGGGCCGATCACCGCGAGGCCCGCGGCGACCTGGCGCCCCGCGCGCTGGCGCTGCCGCTGGCGAGCGCGGAGGCGGAACTCCCCTTCGACGACTGCAACAGCGGCGACTGGGCGACGTTTCTGGCCGGGGTCCAGGCCACCTACGAGGCCAAGTACCGGCGCTGGGTCAGCACGAGCGGCGACATCTCGACCTCGAGCATCGCCGAGGACACCGGCCGACGGCGCTTCGACATGTGCGCCGGTGACGACTTCATCTACTCCGGGCCGGCCAGCGTGGTCATCCGGTCGAAGACCTCCGGCGGCGCGGTGTACGGCTTCGTGACCGACCAGCAGGTCGGCTACCGCGAGCGCTACTACTACAGCTCGTCGTACGGCCACCCGGACTGGCAGATGCAGGTGATGCGGCCGAGCTCCGGCACCACCCGCAGCGTCGGGCTCGGCCGCGCCCAGTCGCCGCCCCTCGGCATCGAGCTGTGACGACGGCGCCCAGGCGGCGCCGCCGCCGCGGTCACAACGGGAACTCGCCGTCGGCCTTGCGCTTGCGCAAGAGCTCGGCCTTGCGCTTCTCGATCTTGGTCTCGGCGGTGAGCTCGGGGATGATGTCGTCGGGCGCGGCCAGCACGCGGGCGACCATCTCGTCGAACAGCTTGCCGTCCTGCTTCTTGGGCGCGTAGAACTCGGCGATCAGGTTGAAGGTCGCGACGTAGCGCGGCTCGATCTTGATCGTGGTCTGGAAGTGGTTCCAGCTCCGGTCGAGGTCGCCGCCGGCGAAGCTCGGCGCGATCGCGTAGTAGGCGCCGAAGTAGCGATCGGCGGCGCCGTAGAAGAAGTTGGGATCGAGCTCGAAGACGTGCTCCATGATCGCGTAGATGCGATCCTTGTAGGTGAGCACGACGGTGATGTCCTGGGCGTTGCCCCACTTGCCGAGGTTGGTGGCGTACCAGTAGAGGAGCCCGATGCCGGCCTTGTCGACCAGGGCGGCGGCGTCCTTGAGATCGACGCCGGCGCCGAGGCGCTCCTCGATGGCCGGGTAGCGGGCCTTCATGCCGCGCTCGGCGAACTGGAAGCCCTTCTCGTAGGTCGCGAGGAAGAGCTCCTTCTTGTCGGCGACCTCGAAGTACAGCCAGCCGTCGGCGAGGAGGTAGTGGGCGCGGGCCAGCTTCTCGTAGGTCTCGTAGTCGTCGTCCTTGTAGCCGACCGCCTCCTGGTACTTGGCGATCGCCAGCTCGAGCTGGGCGCGGTCGTCGCGCAGGGCGAAGGCGGCGTCGCCGGCGGTGACCGCGGCCTGGTAGGCGGCCGGGTCGGTGGCGCCGCCACGCTTGATGCCACCGCCGATCGAGGTCGCGGCGGCGCCGCAGCCGGTGGTGGCGACCGGGGCCAGGGGCGCCAGGGCCAGGGCGCCGGCGACGGCGGCGCCGAGGAGCGAACGGACGAGCGAGCGCGGACGAGCGAGCATGCGAACCTCGGGGTTGGGGCGGCGACTATACGTCTCGCCGTCGGCGGCGTGTCAACCGAGCGCCGAAGCCACCTGGGCGCCCGGCCCGCCGAGGCCGCGCGCCGCGTCGGCGATCTCGCGCGGCGTTGGCCCGCCGCGACCGGCCAGGGCCCGCACCGCGGCCAGGCCGCCATCGAGGGCCAGCTCGTCGGTGCGGCCGACCAGCTCGGCCAGGGCGCCGGCCAGGCGGAGCGCGCGCTCACCGCCTAGCCCGGGCAGGACGCTGGCCGCCAGGTTCATGGCCCCGACCAGCGCGGCGGCGACCGCGATCCGCGCCAGGGTCGGCGGCGCGGTGGCCGGCTCGACGAGGGCCCCGGCCGCGGCCAGATCGTGGGCGACGTCGACCAGGGCGGCGGCGTCGCCGGCGCGCCAGTAGACCTCGACCAGCCGACGCAGGGTCGGCTGGTGGGTGGGATCGAGATCGGCGGCGCGCAGGAAGGCGTCGTCGGCGGCGCCGAGATCGCCGAGCCGGGTCAGGGCCAGCTCGCCCAGGCGGTACAGGTAGCCGGCCTTGCGATCGGGCGGGGCGTGGGTCGCGGCCAGGGCCTTGAGCGCGCGGGCCGCGCCGGCCCAGTTGCCGCGCTCGACGTAGAGCTCGGCCAGAGCCTCGAGGGCGCGGGCGTGGTGCGGCTCGTCGGCGACCACCAGCTCGAAGTAGTAGACCGCGCCGATCGTGTCGGAGGCCCGGCGGCACAGCTCGGCCAGCTCGAGGCGGGCCGCGGTCAGGCCGCCGACGTCGTCGGGGACGAGCAGCTCGAGGCCGGCGCGGGCGGCGCGGATCGCGGCCTCGAGATCGCCGACCTTGGCGGCCAGCCGAGCGCAGGTGGCGTAGATGTCCTTGCGCGACGGGCCGACCCGGGCTGCGCCCTGGGCCAAGGTCAGCGCCCGGGTGTCATCGCCCAGGGCCTCGGCCAGCTCGGCGCGGCGCATGAGCACGACGTCGGCCGGCAGGCGCGAGGTCGCGACCGGCAGTCGGGCGTAGAGCTTGTCGGCGTTGGCCAGATCGCGCTCCCGGTAGGCCAGGTCGGCGAGGGCGTCGAGGGCCGGGGCGAAGCTGGGCTCGGCCTCGAGGGCGCGGTTCCACGCGGTGCGGGCGGCCCGCGGATCGGCGCGCCGCTCGGCGTGCAGGCGGCCGAGCTCGAACCAGTGGCTAGCGCGCTCGGTGGGATCGGTCTCGGCGGAGGCGCGGGCCGCGCACAGCTCGGCCGCGGTGGTCCAGTCGTTGCGCGCCTCGGCGCGCTCGAAGAGCAAGCGGAAGGCCTGGCCGTGGGCCGGCGCGACCGCCAGGACCCCGCGGGCCGCGGTCTCGACGGCGGCGCCGTCGCCGGCGGCGATCGCGCGCGCCAGATCGGCCTCGCGCTCGTCCAGATCTCGGGCCGACGCGGCGTCGGTGGTCGGCTCGGCGCCCAGGCGGGCGGCCTCGGCCCGGGCGCGGGCCGCGGCCTCGTGGTTGCCGACCGACAGCGCGGCGTCGGCGGCGGCGTTGGCCAGCTCGACCGCGCGCTGGCGATCGCCGGCCCGCGCGGCGTCGGCGGCGGCCCGGGCCAGGAGCGCGGCCTTCTCGCCGGTCGGCGCCAGCCGCGCCGCCTCCTCGAGCATCGTCGCGGCATCGCGGTAGCGGCCGGCCAGCGCGTAGATCCGCGCCAGCGGCCGCGGCACCGCGGGGATCGTGGGGTCCTCGGCCAGGGCCGCCTCGTAGTGGCGGCGCGCCGCGTCGGGGTCGAGGAGCTTCTCGTCGAAGACCAGGGCCAGCTCGAGGTGGAGCGCGCCGCGATCGCGGGCGGTCGGCGCCGACGCGATCTCGCGATCGAGCAAGCTGGCGGTCAGGGCCCACTCGCCGCGCGCCATGGCCACCGCGCGCAGCTCGTAGGCGATGTCGAGGTCATCGGGATCGCAGGCGTGGGCCTCCTTGAGGCAGCGGTAGGTGTCGGCCTCGCGGTGCAGCGAGTCGCGGTAGAGCTGGGCGCGGCGCCACCACAGCCGGGCCCGGGCCTTGCCGTCGGCGGTGGCGATGATCTGCCGGCCGATCACGTCGGACACCGCCTCGCCGTCGCCCCGCACGTCGTGGAGCTGCTCGAGGGCGGTCAGGGCCCGCAGGTCGCCGGTCGGCGCGACCACCGCGGCGGCCTCGTAGCGCGCGATCGCGGCCTCGAGCTGCTCGCCGGCGGCTAGCTCGGCGCCCAGGCGCAGCTCGCGCTCGTAGTCCGAGGCCGGGCCGTCGCCGGGGCGGATCGCGGCCAGGCCGCGCAGGGTGATCCGGCGCGTCGTGTCGGGGCCGGGTTCGACTGGCTCGACGGTGCGGCCGCCCGAGCCCAGCGGCGCGGTCCGGGTCCGCGGCGTCGCCGGCGCGATCTCGCCCGAGGTGACCCCGCTGTCGCGATCGAGGGTGCGATCGAGCGCTGCGACCCGATCGTGGGCCCAGGTGCGGGTGGTGGCGTCGAGGGCCAGCGAGGCGGCGGCGCGCTCGAAGAGGTCGCGGGCCCCGGCGACGTCGTCGTCGGCCATGCGCACGTCGGCGAGCGGCAGCCAGACCGTCGGCAGCTCGGGGGCGGCGGCGTGGGCGGCCTCGAGCTGGGCCTTGGCCCGCCCGGGATCGCCGAGCTTGTCGCGGCACAGGAGCGCCAGGGCCAGGAGCCAGCGCGCGCGATCGTGGCCGGCGGCGTGGAGCGCGGCCCGCTCGTAGACGTCGGCCAGGCGCGGGTAGTCGCCCTCGGACTCGAGGAGATCGGCCAGCGCCGCGACCAGCTCGCCGTCGCCGGGCGCCAGGCGATGGGCGCGGATGAGGGCGTCGCCGGTGATCGCGAGGTCGCCGAGATCGGCCCGCGCGGTGGTCGCGGCCTCGCGGTAGAGTTCGACCGCCAGGGGCTTGGGGGCCCGGGCGGCGACCGCGAACAGCGCGCGCACCAGCGCGTCGGCGTTGCCGGCGGTGCGGGCCGCGGCGCGCACCCGCTCGATGGCCTCGGGCAGGGTCGTGGGATCGCTGCCGGCACGGACCCGGGCCGCGATCGCGTCGGCGTACAGCTCCGAGGCGGCGAGGTGATCGCCGCCGGCGGCCGCGGCCTCGGCCAGGCGCTCCATCTCGGTCGGTCGCGCGGCGCGGCGGCGCGGCTCGGCGGCGGTCGGCGGCGGCGCGGCGGTGACCAGGGGCGCCGGAGGCAAAGCGGCCAAGGCGGCCTCGACGCGCGCGCTGGCGACGGCGTCACCCAGGGCGTCGCGGTACAGGCCGAGGGCGTCGGTCAGCCGGGCCCGGGCCTCGTGGGCCGGGACGTTGGCCGCGCCGCGCTCGAGGGCGGCCGCCAGCTCGCCCTTGCGCCGCCGCTCCTGGTGCAGCGCGAACAGGAGCATGGCGGCCTCGTCGGTGAGGCGGCCGGCGTCCTGGATCGCCTCGAGGACGGCGATCGCGCGGTGGTCGTTGCCGCGGCGCTGCCAGGCGCTGGCCAGGGCCCAGACGTCGGCGGCGGTCCGGCGCTCGGGCGCGATCGCGCCGAGGGCGGCCGCGGCCTCGCCGTGGTCCTCGGCGGCCGCGGCCTCGGCGGCGAGCAGGCGCAGGGTGGCGTCGCGGCGGGCCGACGGGCCGTGGGCCTCGGCGGCGGCGCGCATGGTCGCGCGGGCGCGCTCGAGGTCGGCGAGCCGATCGTAGTACACGTCGGCCAGCTCGAGGAGGACCTCGGCGCGGCGGTGGCCGTGGAGGGCCGGATCGCCCTTGGCGTCGGCCAGGCGGGCGAGGGCGTCGGCGCACGCCGGCCAGTCGCCCTGGTCGGCGCACACGTCGGCCAGCTCGCGCAAGGCGCGCGGGTCGCCGGCCTCGGCCGGGCCGGCCAGGAGCGCGCGGGCGACGTCGAGGCGCCCGGCGGCGCGGGCCTGCTCGACCTCGTCGAGCCGCGGGGCCGGGCTGGCCGCGAGGGCCGGGGCCGGCGCGCGCAGCCGCTCGGCCAGGCTGGCCAGGGTCGGATGGCCGGCGTTGGTGGCCAGCGCGTCGACGATCGCGACGGTGCGCTCGCGCCAGGCGGGCGGAAACGCCGCCGGGTCGCCGACCACCAGCTCGCCGAGCTCGATCGCGGCGGCGACCCGGTCGCGCTGGGCGTCGGCGTCGTCGCCGGTGGCGGTGGCGATCGCGGCCAGGGCGTCGGCCAGCTCGACCCGGTGACCGCGGCCGCGGGCGACGTCGGCCAGGGCGTGCAGCGCCGGGCGGTAGGCCGGATCGAGCTCGAGCGCGCGCTCGAGGGTCACCTTGGCGACGTCGGGGCGCTCGAGCTGGACGTGGAGGGCGGCCAGCCGGCATAGGAGGGCCTTCTGCCGCGCCGGCTGGCGGGCGCTGGCGGCGATCTTGCGGCCGAGGATGGTGGCGACCCGATCGAACTCGCCGAGGTCGCGCTCGATCAGCTCGAGGGCGTCGAGGGCCGGCAGGTGATCGTCGGCCAGGCGCAGGGCCGCCTCGAGGCAGCGGACCGCGTCGCTGGTGTGGCCGGCCCGTCGACGGAACAGCTCGCCCGCGCGGTACAGCGCGTCGGCCCGGGTCCGCGGCGCCACCGAGGCGTCGCCGTGCTCGGCGTAGGCCTCGAAGGCCGCCGCCGCCGCCTCGAGATCGCCGCGGCGCTCGTGCAGCTCGGCGAGCAGGCGGTACGCGGCGCCGGCCTGATCGCTCGGCAGGCGCGGCGCGGCCCGATCGAGGAGCGCGATCGCAGTGCCGGGATCGCCGGTCCGCTCGAGGGCGCAGGCCAGGCGATACTCGGCGACCGCGCGGTCGCGATCGTCCTGGGGCGCCGCCGAGGTCAGGACCGCCGCGTAGGCCCGCGCCACGTCGGAGAACGACCGCTGCCGCCACGCCGCCTCGCCGAGCGCGCGCAGCGCGCGCTCGCCGAGGCTCGCCGCGGTCGCCGCGGTCGCCGCGGTCGCCGCGGTCGCCGCGGCGGCGACCGCGGCCGCGCCCGGGCCGGTCGCCGCCGCGTCGCCCAGGCGGCTCACCGCCGCCTGGGCGAGCACCAGCGCCCGGCCCGCCGACTCGATCGCCAGGTGGGCCTCGGCCGCCTCGACCAGGAGCTCCGGCCCGGTCGCCGGCCCGCGGGCCGCGACCAGCGCGTCGCTGGCCGCCGCCAGCGCGCGGTCGTCGCCGCGGCGGCGCGCGATCGCCACCGCCGTCGCCAGCGCGGCGTCGGCCGTCGCCGTGCCCGGCGCCGCCGCCGCCGCCGCCGCCGCGTCCTGGGCCGCGGCCAGCAGATCGGCCTCGGGCTCGGCGAGCGCGCGCCGGGCGCGCTCGCCGAGCAGGGCCGCCCGCTCGGCCGGCGCCGGCCCGGCCGCCAGGAGCACGTCGAGGCAGCGGCGGGCCTCGGCGAAGTCGGTGGCGTCGGCGAGGAGCGCGCGGGCGGCGGCCGCCGCCACCGCCGGCGCGGTCGGCGTCGCCAGCGCCGCGGCGTGCTCGAGCTCGGCGCGCCGCGCGGCGCCGCCGAGGAGCTCGGCGCGCCGCAGGGCCAGCTCGGCGGCCCGGGCCCGGCCGGCGTCGTCGGCGGCGAGGAGCGCGACCGCCTCGGCGTACAGCGTCGCGGCGGCGGTGGGATCGCGGGGCGCCCGCTGCTCGGCCAGCCGGGCCTTGGCCTCGGCGGCGATCGGCGCTGGCCCGCGCGCGGCGCGGGCCAGCGCGGCCTCGCCGTCGGCGGTCTCGCCGACGGCGAGCAGGCTGTCGCCCAGGGCCAGCGCGGCGGCGGCGTGGTCGGGCGCGACGGCCAGGAGCGCGCGCAGGTGCGCGACCGCGTCGGCGTGGCGGCCGGCCCGGGCGGCGGCGGCGGCGGCCGGCGCGAGCAGCGCCGGGTCGGCGCCGCCGCAGACGACCGCGGCGTCCCAGGCCGAGCTCGCGGCGCTCGGGTCGGGGCCGCGATCGAGGAAGTGCGCGCGCGCGGCGAGGGCGGCGAGCTGCACCGCCGGCTGGCCGGCGGCGGCGGCGGCGGTGGCGGCGGCGGTCAGGAGCGCGGCCGCGGTCGGGTCGCCGGCGGCGGCGGCGACCTGGCCGCGCGCCGCGAGGGCCTGGGGGATCGCCGCGGCGGCGACCGCGCGGTCGGCCAGGCCGCGGGCCAGGTCGAGATCGCCCACGGCGACGCACGCGACCTCGGCCGCCTCGGCCCAGGCGGCGGCGCGGGCGGCGCCGTCGGTCCGGGCGCCGCGGGCCTCGAGGTGGGCGACCCGCTCGCGGTGGCGGCCCTCGTCGGCCAGGCGCTCCGCCAGGGCGAGGTCAGCCTCGACCAGCCCCGGCGCCAGGGCCACCGCCCGCTGGTACATCGGCGTCGCGGCCGGCGGATCGATCACCCGGTAGAGCCGCGCGGCGGCCAGGGCCGCCAGCACGCCGCCGTCGCGGTCGCCCTGGCGCGGCGCGAGCTGGGCCACCGTCGCGAGTCGGCTCGCCGCCTCGCGGGTGTCGCCCTCGGCCAGCGCGATCGAGGCCAGCGCGGCGTGGGCTGCGGTGAACTCCGGCCAGCGCGCCAGGGCCTGGCGCGCCAGCTCGCGACCGTCGACGAACCACGACGGGCGGGCCGCGGTGATCGCCAGGATCCGCTCGAGCAGCGCCGGCTGATCGGGACCGGCCGCGGCCAGGAGCGCGCGGTAGCCGCGCATCGCCTCGTCGAGCTGGCCGCGGCGCAGGAGATCGTCGGCGGTCGCCATCGCGGCGTGGGCCACCGACCAGGCCGCGCCCAGCGGTCCCGGGGACGGCGTCTCGCCGGCGTCGGCCAGGGCCACGGTCATCGCGCCGGCGGTCGGCGTCACCCGCGTCACGCGCAGCTCGTCGATCGCCGGCAGGCGCCAGCCCGCCGGCGGCAGGAGCTGCCAGGCCACCAGCTCGGCCAGGTCGACCTCGACCTCGAGGAGCCCGACCACCCGGAGCGGGCCTTCGCCCGGCACTAGCACCTCGAGGGCGCGCTGGACCACCAGCGGCGCCGGCGTCGGCAGGTGGCCGTGAACGCGCAAGCTGCCGAGGAGCACGCGGACCGTCCGGCCGCGGGCCACCACCGCGAGCTGGGCGCTCAGCTCGGCCGCGGCCAGGCCGTCGGTGACCTTGGCGGTCAGGGCCAGGCCTTCCTCGGCGACCCGGAGCGCCAGGTCGGTGACGCCAGCGGCCGCCAGCGCGCGGCTCCGGTTCGCGACCGCCGCGGCCAGCGCCGGCTCATCGATGCGCAGGGTCAGGCCGGCCAGCCGGGTCCGCCGCCGCTGCCAGCGCGCGACGTCCTGGTCGGTCGCCTCGGGGCCGGCGGCCAGCGCCAGCCGCTCGATCACCAGCGGCCCCAGGGCCAGGGGCTCGCCGTCGGCGAGCGCCAGCTCGACCTGACCGCGGTCGCGATCGAGCGTGGGACGGAGCGCAGCGGTCAAGCGCGTCGAGGCTACCGCAACCCTGGTCGCGCGGTCACCCCGCGCGGGCGTCTCTCAGCGCGCGGTCGTCACGGTCACAGCGCCGAGCAGGGGTCCCAGGCGACCTGGGTGCGCGCGCCCTGGTCATCGACGTTGATCAGCAGCTCGGTGCGGGCGCGGATCTTGTTGGCAGCGACCAGCGCCTTGCAGCGGTGGGTCAACCAGTCGCGCAGGTAGGTCTGGCCGCGCTCGGCCGCGAGCTGCGCGACGAACTTGCCGGCCTCCTTCTCGAAGTTCGCGACGTCGGGCAGGCTCTTGGCGGTCATGCGCACGATCGCGTAGGACGCCTCGCCGCCGAGGCGGCTGGCGAACTCGTAGACCTCGGGGCCGACCGCGCCCGGGGTCAGCTCCTCGTAGACCGCCTTGGTCAGCTTGGCCGACTCGCCGAAGGGCGTCCGGTTTCCGGACCGCGGCAGCGGCGGCAAGGTGGTCGCGCTGACCTCGACCGGGGTCGACGCCGGCAGCGGTTCGTCGGGCCCGATCGCGGCGGCGACCGGCGCGACCGGCGCGACCGGCGGGTCACCCGCGGCCGGCGTCGGCGTCGGGGCCGAGCCCGAGCCCGCCTGCATCCACGCCGCCGGCACGTCGGTGGTCTCGGTCCAGGTCGCGCCGAGCTTGGTGCCCGGGAACAGCTCGGCCAGCGGCTTGGCCTCGGCCTGGGCCTTGGCCAGCGCCGCGGCGGCCGCGCGCCGCGCCGCCTCTTGGCCCCACTTCGGGCGCGCCACCTGGTCGGCGAGGTCGCGCTTGACCTGGTCGAAGGTCAGATCGCCCTGGCGCTTGTCGACCACGGTCACCAGGTAGAAGCCGTCGGCGGCCTCGATCACCGGCGACACCTCGCCGGCCTTGGCGAGGGCCTTGACCGCGCTGTTGAGCGCCGGATCGGGCAAGGTCATCGCCGCCTCGTCGTACCAGCCCCAGTCGCCGCCGGTGCCGCGGAAC
The DNA here is from genome assembly GCA_018057825.1 of Kofleriaceae bacterium. Lineage (GTDB taxonomy): Bacteria > Myxococcota_A > Polyangia > Haliangiales > Haliangiaceae > UBA2376. The sequence continues at coordinate 21,689 of JAGPCY010000067.1, forward strand.
ACCGGGTCGGCGTCGAGGGCGGTGGCGGCGGCCGCGAAGGTCTTCTTGCCGGCGACGATCGCGGCCCGCTCGACCTCGAGCTTGCCCTTGGCAGGATCGACCGCAGGCGCCGCGCCGGTGGCCGGCGGCGGGGTCCGCGCGAGGTAGATGCGCCCGACCCGGACCTGCTGCTTGCCCTTCCACGCGGTGTCGCTGTAGGTGGCCTTGACCTCGGCCTCGTGGCTGGCGAGGAACCGATCGCGATCGGCGTCGGTGATGATCAGGGCCCGGGCGTAGCTGGCCGGGGTGAACCGCACCAGCTCGTAGGCGACGGTGGTGTTCTCGGCGATGTAGCGGGCCAGGGCCTCCTCGCGCGACACCGTCACCGAGCCGGCCAGGATGTCGGCCATGGTCGCGGCCAGGATCTCGCGGGCCTGCTGCCGCTTGTACTGCGCCACCGACATGTTGAAGCGGCCGCTGGTGAACAGCTTGAACAGCTTGTAGCTGAACACGCCCTTGCCGTCGTCGTCGAAGAACGCGCGCCGGGCGTCCTGCTTGCCGCCGGCGTAGCGGAACTGGCCGTGCATGATCGTGTAGTCGATGAGGTCGTCGCCGACCCGCAGGCCGCGGCGCTCGGCCTCCTGGGCCAGGAGCTCGCGCCGCACCAGGGCGTTGAGCGTCGAGCGCTCGCGGCCGCGCGCGGCCTCGTCGCCGCGGGCCAGGCCCCAGGCGAAGCGCCAGGCGGCGTCGTCGACCGCCTTGTCGCCGACCGTCAACATGGTCGTGCGGCCGGTCGACTGGCAGCCCTGACCGGAGCCGACCGACTGCGGCCCGAAGCTGATGACGAAGCCCGCGATCAGGATGCCGAACAGCACCCAGATGACCATCGACGAGCCCGATTTCCGCAAGTTGTCGAACATGTGCGTCCCTATCTCGAAGCTGCGGCCGGGTGGCGAGCGCGCGGGCGCTCGGGGCCGCGAAGGCGGCGCAGTCTAGCCACAATCGCCGGCCGGCGCCACGGCTACGCGCCATCGCCACGGCCCGGCGCCTGCGCGCCGGGGGCCGCCGCGCTTGCAACGTGCGTCGGCACCGTGCTACTCCTCCGCCGCCTCGCCGACTGCCCCCGCCAACGGGTTGCAATCGCGAACGAATAAGGAAATGTCGCCGCTCGTTGACGCGTTGGATGCGCTGCCCGCCGGAGCCCCCGGCGCCTTTCCGCGCGCCGCGCACTAGGTCCGCATCCCGATGCTCTTCGACTGGGTCTACGGCATGTTCTCGAACGATCTCGCGATCGATCTCGGGACCGCCACGACGCTCACCTTCGTCCGCGGCCGCGGGATCGTCGCCAACGAACCGTCGGTGGTCGCGGTCCAGGCCAACTCGCTCGGCCCCAAGAAGGTGCTGGCGGTGGGCAAGGAAGCCAAGGAGATGCTGGGGCGCACCCCCGGCAACATCGTCGCCATCCGCCCGATGAAGGACGGCGTCATCGCCGACTTCGAGGTGACCGAGGCGATGCTCCGCTACTTCATCCAGAAGGCCCACCAGCGCCGCACCCTGGTCCGGCCCCGGGTCATCGTGTGCGTGCCGTCGGGCATCACCGAGGTCGAGAAGCGCGCGGTCCGCGACAGCGCCCTGGCCGCCAGCGCCCGCGAGGTCTACCTGATCGAGGAGCCGATGGCGGCGGCGATCGGCGCCGGCCTGCCGATCACCGAGCCGTCGGGCAACATGATCGTCGACATCGGCGGCGGCACCACCGAGGTCGCGGTGATCGCCCTGGCCGGCATCGTCTTGTGGAAGTCGATCCGGGTCGCCGGCGACAAGATGGACGAGGCGATCGTCCAGTACATCAAGCGCAAGTACAACCTCCTGATCGGCGAGCGCACCGCCGAGGTGATCAAGAAGGAGATCGGCTCGGCCTACCCGCTCGAGGAGCCGCTGACCGTCGAGGTCAAGGGCCGCGACCTGGTGGCCGGCGTGCCCAAGACCCTGGTGGTCAACTCCGACGAGATCCGCGAGGCGCTGCAGGAGCCGGTCAACTCGATCGTCGACGCGGTCCGCTCGGTCCTCGAGCGCACGCCGCCCGAGCTGTCGGCCGACATCGTCGACAAGGGCATCGTCCTGTCGGGCGGTTCGGCCCAGCTGAAGAACCTCGACGTGCTCCTGCGCGAGGAGACCGGCCTGCCGGTGATGGTGTGCGAGAACCCGCAGCTCGCGGTCGTGCTCGGCACCGGCCGGGTCCTCGACGAGCTGTCGCTCCTGCGCGAGATCGCGCTCAAGTAGGCGAGGCCGGCGATGGCGATGACCCTGCGCCGGCGGCTGATCGACTGGGGGTTGGTCGCGGTGTTCTTGATCGCGCCGGCCCTGGTCTTGCGCGCCAGCCTGCGCCGGCCCGGCGAGCTGACCGCGGTCGATCACGCGGTCCTTCGGGTCTCCGCGCCGCTGCAGTCGGCGGTGGCCTGGGTGGTGCGGCGGGTGGCGTCGGTGTGGAACGGCTACGTCGCCCTGGTCGACGTCGAGGACGAGAACCGCGAGCTGCGAGCCGAGAACGAGCGGCTGCGCCGCGAACTGGCGGCGATGGCGCGCAAGGCCTTCGACGTCGAGGCCCTCGAGGAGCTGGCGATGCTGCGCCACTCGACCTCGGCCGACACGATCGGCGCCCGGGTGGTGGCGAGCGCGCTGTCGCCGGCGTTTCGGGTCGTGCGCCTGCGCATCGATCGCGGCACCGGCGAGGTCGAGACCGGCATGCCGGTCATCACCTCGGCTGGCCTGGTCGGCAAGATCCTCGCGGTCTACGGCCGCCACGCCGACGTCTTGCTCCTGACCGACGCCCGGTCGTCGGTCGCGATCGTGGTCAAGCGCACCGGCGGCGTCGGCCAGCTCGTCGGCCTGGGCGCCGCCGATCGCTACACCTGCAAGATCGACTGGCTGTCCCGCGGCGACGGTCCCGACGATCCGGCCACGCTCAAGGTCGGCGACGAGATCTACACGTCGGGGCAGGGCGGCGCCTTCCCCGCCGGGATCCTGGTCGGCACGGTGTCGAAGGTCTCGACCAAGGACTACTCGATGTTCCAGGAGGTCGAGGTCACGCCCGCGGTGACCTTCTCCGAGCTGCGCACGGTCCTGGTCCTCCTGGCGCCACCGCCGCCCCCCGATCCGACCGCCGGCAAGGACAAGCGCAGCGAACCTGCCTTCGGCGTGCGACCGCGCTAGCCCTCGGCCTCCGCCTCCGCCTCGGCCTCCGCCTCCGCCTCGGTCTCGGCCTCGGTCTCGGTCTCGGTCTCGGTCTCGTCCTCGGTCTCGGTCTCGGTCTCGGTCTCGGTCTCGGTCTCGGTCTCGGTCTCGGTCTCGGTCTCGGTCTCGGTCTCGGTCTCGTTCTCGGTCTCGGTCTCCGTCTCGGTCTCGGCACCGGTCTCTGTCTCCGTCTCGGTC
>JAGPCY010000068.1:0-6457 GCA_018057825.1 Kofleriaceae bacterium
TCTTCCTGACCTGCGACGCGTTCGGCGTGTTGCCGCCGGTGTCGAAGCTGACCCCGGCGCAGGCGATGTACCACTTCATCAGCGGCTACACCGCCAAGGTCGCCGGCACCGAGGTCGGCGTGAAGGATCCCGAGGCGACCTTCTCGGCGTGCTTCGGCGGCCCGTTCCTGGTCTGGCACCCGACCAAGTACGCCGAGCTCCTGGCCGACAAGCTGCGCAAGCACCACGCCCAGACCTGGCTGGTCAACACCGGCTGGTCGGGCGGCGGCCACGGCGTCGGCAAGCGGATGAAGCTGTCCTACACCCGGGCGATCATCGACGCGATCCACTCGGGCGCCCTCGACAAGGTCGAGACCGTCGAGGATCCGGTGTTCGGCGTGTTCGTGCCGACCAGCTGCCCGGGGGTGCCGACCGAGCTCCTGGTGCCCAAGAACACCTGGGCCGACAAGGCCGCCTACGACGCCCAGGCCAAGAAGGTCGCGCACCTGTTCCGCGACAACTTCAAGAAGTACGAGGGCCAGGCCTCCGACGAGATCCGCGCCGCCGCACCGCGGGTGTGAGCGCGGGCGCGCAGGTGCACGCGGGCGGGTGAGCGGAGGTTCGACGCGTCGGTCCGTGGACGCGGCGCGCGACGACCACCGGGCGTGACCCGGCCGGGCCGTCTACGGCTCGAGGGCGACGTACCAGCGACCGGTGCCGCGCAGGAGCGCCACCTGGGTCGAGGTCCGCACGGTGGCGCGGTGCGGCGGCACCCGCACCGAGGCGAAGCGGGCCGGCGAGCCGAGGAAGCCGCCGATCGCCTCGGTGGCCGCGCCCAGCCGCCACCCCAGCTCGCGCACCAGGGCCCGCCCGCGGGCCTGCCACGCCGTCACCCCGAACCAGCGCGCCGCCGGCTGGCTCATCGCCACGATCCGGCCATCGTCGTCGAGCGCGACGACCGCGTGGGACGAGCCCTCGAGATCGGTCAGCGTCAGGCGGTCGAGGTCGACGCCGCGCCACAGGGTCATCGGGGGGCTCATGTCAGTAGGACGTGAGCGCCCGGCCCGGGGTTACGCCGCGCTCACTGATGGCCGGCGCCGCCGCCGGCCGCCTCGGCCGCCTCCATCTCGGCCGCGCGCTTGAGCGCGACCGTGATGAGGGCCTCGGTGATGTCCCCCGGCACGTCGGCCTTGCCGCGGCCGATCACGCCCATGACCGGCGACGCGTGGTCCTGATCGTTGGCGTAGACCACGTCGGAGCCGGGCACCACCGCGTCGGCCATGGGCACCAGGCCGTCGGACTCGAGGCCGTACTGCCGCTTCATGTACGAGGCCGCCGGGCCGACCGTCGACACCGTCGGCCCACCGGTGGTGGCGTAGCTGACGGTCGCGACCTTGGAGGCGTCGTAGTTGTGCTCGTGCACGAAGGCCTGGCGGGCCTGGTAGGTCAGGTCGGTCAGCGCCCGCTGATCGCCCTTGAACAGGCGCTTGATCGCCGAGCCGACCAGGCCGAGCAGGGTCTGGTTCGAGGCGATGTCGGTCGCGACCGGCGTGCCGCCGTAGGGGGTCTGCATCGCGATCACCGCGCGGACGTGCTCGTACAGCTCGGGGTACTGCGCCATCGCCGCGGTGGTGTCGACGCCGCCCTTGCTGTGGCCGATGATCACGACCTCCTTGCCCTCGGCCTCGGCGATCTTCTTGATCGTGTCGCGGATGACCTTGGCGTTGTCCTCGACCGAGGCGTCGGTGTCGATCTCGACCATGCGCGCGTCGAGGCCGAGCTTCTTCATCCGCGCCATGTTGTCCTTCATGTACCCGGGGTAGTGCTCGGTGAAGAGGCCGGGCACGACCAGGTAGATGTACTCCTTGGCGTCGGGCGGGAGCTGGTTGGTCCCGGCCTTGGCGCCGTCGGCCGCGGCCCGGTACTCCTTGCTGCGATCGGCGCGCGCGCCGCCGAACTCGCGACCGGCCCAGCCGGACTCCGACGGCTTGACCGAGGGCTCCTCGGCGGCGTCGTTGGCCGGCTTCTTGGCGAAGGGGTTCCACCAGCTCGAACCGCCGCCGTCGTCGGCTTCCTTCTTCTTGCCGCCGCCGAACGGGTTCCACCAGCTCGACGACTCCTCCTCGGCCTCGACCGGCTTCTCGGGCTCAGTGCGCGTCGAGGACCGCCCGCGGTACAGGCTCTGGAGCAGATCCTGGGCGGCGGCCAGCGGATTGCCGCCGCCCTCGCCCGAGCCGAGCAGCGCCGTCAGCTTGCGCCGTCCGCCGCGCTCGGTGACCGACACCGACTGCACGTCGATCGCCGGAGGGGCTGGGTTCTGGCCGTCGCGCTCTTGGCTCATGGCGGGAGATGATAGCGCGAAGCCGAGGACCCTACGACCGCGATTCACCGGCGGCGATCGCGCCGAACAGAGGTCCGGCCATGAGACCGAGGCCGAGACCGAGACCGAGACCGAGACCGAGGCCGAGACCGAGGCCGAGGCCGAGACCGAGACCGAGGCCGAGGCCGAGGCCGAGGCCGGGACCGAGTCCGAGGCCGAGACCGAGACCGAGGCCGAGGCCGAGACCGAGACCGAGGCCGAGGCCGAGTCCGAGTCCGAGACCGAGTCCGAGTCCGAGACCGAGTCCGAGACCGAGACCGAGGCCGAGGCCGAGACCGAGGCCGAGACCGAGGCCGAACCCGAACCCGACCCCGAACCCGAACCCGACCCCGAACCCGAACCCGAGTTGTCCCGGCGGTCACCGCGTCATGCGGTAGCGCCACACCTGGACGAAGCACATCGGCACGGCGGTGCCGTCGACGCGATAGGGCCGGTAGCGCCACTCGCGCATGCCGTCGACCAGCGCGCGGTCGTAGCCCGCGTAGCCGGTGCCCTTCAGCACCTTGACCGTGTCGATCGCGCCGTCGGCGCCGACGCACACCTTGAACGTGCCCGACACCTGATCGCGGCCGTCGCGGAAGATCGCCCCGCGGACGTCGTCGGGCGGGTAGATCTGCGCGTCGCCAGCTACGCGCAGCCCGGCGGCCAGCGTCGGGTCGACGATCCGCGGCGGCGCCTCGACCTTGGGCTCCACCTTCGGCTCCACCTTCGGCTCGTCGGTCTCGGGCCCACAGGGCTCGACCAGGCAGGTGCCGGTGCCGGTCCCGGTGCCGGTCGCGTCGGGATCGCCGTCCGGGTTGTCGCCGCCGCCCGGCGGTCCACCGGTGCTGGTCGTCGTCGTGCTCGGCGCCGGGTCGGCGACCGGCGGCTTCACCACCGGCTGCACCGGCTCCTTCACCGGGCGCTTGGCCGGCCGCACGCGCTGGACCTCCAGCCGTTGCCCGGGCGGCGGCCCGCCCGCCGGCGGCGCCTCGATCTGCACCGCCACCCGAAGGTCGGAGCGATCCGAGAACGGGATCCGCTCGATCTTCCACATCGCCGCCACCACCAACGTGCCGATCACGGCGACGTGGGCCAACGCGGTTGCGAGCAAGATCGCCGTGGTCCGGCGCGGCGACCGAGGACGAGTGATGACGCGTTCGAACATCTCCGTGCCCACGCACCACCGGCCCCGCCGATCTGCCGTCACCCCTGACAGCCCCCGATCCCAGTGCGACGTCGCCACCCCACCGCCCGCCGCACCCACCCGTGACCGTCGGTACGCTAGGAAGCCGCCCCGTCGGCGACGTGACCGCCCGCGGCCATGCGTGTACCGTAGCCACCGCATGTTGCGGCGCATCCGCATCAAGAATTTCAAGCTCCTGCGCGACGTGACGCTGGAGTTTCCCAAAGCGGCCACGCCCACGGTGCTGATCGGGACCAACGCGTCCGGAAAGAGCACGGTGATCGAGGTCCTGGATTTCCTGTCGCGCTGCGCGACGGACGGCCTCAACGGCGCGCTCGTCGCTCACGGCGGCATGAACGCGGTGCGCACGATCGGCGCCAAGGGGCCGATCGAGATCGAGTCTCACTGGGAGTTCCGGGTCGAACTCGTCGAGACAGACTGGGATCTGACCTGGCGGTTCGCTATCGACGCGGGCCCATCCGGGGTGCCGCGGCTCGTCGCGGAGTCGTTGACCGACGGAGGCCGGGGGTTGGTCTCGACGGACGAAGCAGGGGTTCGAACGGTGGTGGATGAATCCGAGGAGGGATCGCAACAGCTCCGCGACGCCGCCAACTTCGCCTTCGAGAAGCATGTCGATGAGCTGCGCTACTCCGGGCTGTTCTGGCTGCGCATCGTCCTCTCGCGCCTCCGCGTCATCGGCGCCTTCGCCACCGCGCCGGCCTGGGCGAGCGTCGCGACCAATCGACTTTCCCCCCGCGACCCGGTCGTGATCTCGACCGAGGCCTTCGTCGGCCGGGAGGGTGTCGGCCTCGCCAACGCGCTCTACAACCTGCACACCGAGCACGCTGACGCCTGGGCGCTCCTCGAGCGCGCGCTGCGCGCCGAGTTCCCCTTCGTCAAACGGATCGTGTTCCCGCCGGATCCCGGTGGGTCCAAGATCTCGTTCGCGATCGAGGACCAGCGCTTCTCCGGCCGGAAGATCTACGCCTCGGAGATGTCCGACGGCATGGTGGTCTACCTGTGCCTGCTGGCGCTGATCGTCCAGCCGAATCAGATCGGGGTCCTCGCCCTCGACGAGCCCGACGCGCACCTACACCCCTCGGCGGTCCGGCGGCTCTTGGCGATCGCCGCTTCGCCCAGTCTCAGGCGCAACCTCATCATCGTCACCCACTCGAACGCCCTCCTCGACGAGCTGCGCGATCCCGTCGCGTCGATCCGGATCGTCGAATCGACCCCCGAGGGAGCGCGCATCCGCCAGCTCGACCCCGCGGCGCTCGCCGCGTGGCGCAAGGACTACACGCTGTCGGAGATGCGGCGGGCGGGCCTCCTCGATCCCAGCAACAGCTCCTACGGCGACGAGCCATGACCCGCATCCTGGTGGCGTGGGAGGATCTGTACTTCCAGGCCATGGCCGCCCTGGTGAAGAAGGTCGTCCGCGCGACCGCGTCCCGGCCTGGTGACCCTCCGACGGTGCTGAGCTTCTCGCCCAAGGGCAACGGCAACTTCGAGCGCTACGTCCACGACACCTGGCCCAATGTCCGCGGGAAGGGCCTGTCGACCGATCCTGGGCCCCTCGATCACCTGGTGTGTGTCGTCGACGGCGATCGCCTCCACGATCTGCTCCCCGCCGTGGCCAAGCGACCGAGCGATCCCGCCGCCGTCGCGCCCTGGCTGGCCCAGGCCGAGGTCCAGTTCACGACCTGGCTGCGCGAACGGTGCCCGCCGAGCGGCCCGCCGGCGACCACCGTGCACGGCTTCGTCTTGCGCTGGTCGCGCGAGTCGCTGGTGCTCGCCGGCTACGATCAGCCGAGCTTCGCCGCGCGCCTCGGCGTCGATGTCGCGCAGCGCACCGTCGCGGACATGTTGAGCGAGTTCTGCAAGCCCACGCATCCCAACCAGGTCCCTCCCGCGCGCTTCACAGATACGTTCGTCAAGCCGGCCGGCTGCCTACAGGCCCTGCGCAAGGCCGCCGGCCGGCCCCCCATCGACAAGAACGCCCCCGACATCGACGACGTCATCCGCGACCTGTCGAAAGAGGGCCTGGCGATCGTGCGCTCGCGCGTGCCCGACCTCGATCGCTTCGCGGCCCTGGTGACCCAGCTCGCCTCTCCGACGCCGCCCTCCCCGGCGCCTCCAACACCGCCGACGTCCACCGCTCCACCACGCGCGCGCCCCCCGCGCATCGTCGCCACGCCGGCGGCCAAGAAGAAGCCACCCCGCCGCTCCTGACGCCCCCCGCGGGGCAGTCCGTGAACTGGCGGTTCATCCTGCGAGAAGGCTCGCGAAGCTCATTGGCACGCGGTGCGGATCTGGTGATGACTCCGGATCTGGCGTGGCGTGTGGCCGTCGGCGTGGGCCTGCCCGCGTCGGTCGACCTCGACGCCGCCGCCTCCCTGCCCTCACCCCTGTTCCAGCCCATCGACCTCCGTCGGCTGCGTTGTCTGGAACCTCAGCGGGCTCGGCGACGAGGTCACCCCCCACCCGCGCTGCACCGCCCGGCGCCCCGGAGGGGCGCGTCCCGGGGGGAGGCTCGTCGGGGACCTGGCCCCGACGAGGGGGGCTCGGTGACGAGCCCCCTGAAACTCGGGAGGCTCGTCGGGGACCTGGCCCCGACGAGGGGGGCTCGGTGACGAGCCCCCTGAAACTCGGGAGGCTCGTCGGGGACCTGGCCCCGACGAGGGGGGCTCGGTGACGAGCCCCCTGAAACACGGCACCTCCCGGCGCCCCGGAGGGGCGCGTCCTGGGGGGAGGCTCGTCGGGGACCTGGCCCCGACGAGGGGGGCTCGGTGACGAGCCCCCTGAAACACGGGAGGCTCGTCGGGGACCTGGCCCCGACGAGGGGGGCTCGGTGACGAGCCCCCTGAAACACGGCACCTCCCGGCGCCCCGGAGGGGCGCGTCCTGGGGGGAGGCTCGTCGGGGACCTGGCCCCGA
>JAGPCY010000068.1:6557-25051 GCA_018057825.1 Kofleriaceae bacterium
CGAGGGGGGCTCGGTGACGAGCCCCCTGAAACACAGGTGACCACGCTCGAGGTCACCCCCCACCCGCGCTGCACCGCCCGGCGCCCCGGAGGGGCGCGTCCTGGGGGGAGGCTCGTCGGGGACCTGGCCCCGACGAGGGGGGCTCGGTGACGAGCCCCCTGAAACTCGGGAGGCTCGTCGGGGACCTGGCCCCGACGAGGGGGGCTCGGTGACGAGCCCCCTGAAACACAGGTGACCACGCTCGAGGTCACCCCCCACCCGCGCTGCACCTCCCGGCGCCCCGGAGGGGCGCGTCCTGGGGGGAGGCTCGTCGAGGGCTTGCCCTCGACGAGGGGGGCTCGGTGACGAGCCCCCGGAAAGCTCGAGGGGGGCTCGGTGACGAGCCCCCCAGAAAAACGCTCAGAACCGCGCTTGCAGCGTGACGTTGGTGCCGAGCTGGTTGAAGTCGCCGAACTCGTACTCGAACAGCGCCTCGGCGTCGTCGCGGCGCAGCCGGGTCTGGTTGGGATCGTAGGTGAAGTAGACGTCGACGATCGCCGAGAAGAACTCGGCGAAGTCGTACTGGCCGGTGAACTTGAAGGCGTAGGCCGGCGCGGCCTCTTCGCCCGGCGGCAAAACGGTGATGATCGTGTCGGCGCCGTTGTTGCGGATGACCGCGGTCGACTCGCCGGTGGTCTGAGCGCCCGGCAGGCCGGTCGGCGTGGTCAGGGTCGCCGGCAGCTCGACGCCGATCACCGCGCCCACGGTCAGCGCGTCGTCGAAGTTGCGGTCGGCGCCGACGGCGGCGAAGAAGTTGGGCGAGCGCTCGTAGCCCGCCGGGAAGTCCGAGAACGTCGGCAACGACGGCACCGAGTGCAGGATGAACGCGAGATCGCGGTACTGCAGATCGACGCGGGCCCGCACCCGGTCGACCATGGCGCGCAGGTTGAGGTCAGCGGCGAAGCCCGACTGGACCTTGGTCGAGCCCGACTTTTCGGGGTCCTTGAGGGTCTGGCCCAGGTAGGTGGCCTCGGCCATCGCCAGCCAGGTGACGCCGCCCGGGTACTTGGTCTTCGAGAACGCCCGACCGATGCGCTCGGGATCGTACTTGTAGAGCTTGTAGTCGATCGACGACGACACCGGCATGCCGTCGTGGGCGGCGACCTGGGCCGACACGCCGTAGAGCTGGACGTCCTCGGTGTTGACGTCCTCGAGCTCGTTCGAGCCGCGGTTGAAGTAGCCGCCGTTGACCTCGACGCGCAGCATCGGCGACACGTCGTAGCCGGCGCCGAACAAGAAGGCCAGCTTGGCGACCTGCTCGGCGGTCGCGCGATCGAGCAGGACCGAGCTCTTGGCGCCGACGAAGGCGTAGGCCTTCTCGGTGTCGACCTGGAGCTTCACGCCCGGCACCGCCTGCGAGCTGCGGCGGTACTCCTCGTTGCCGCCCCACGACAGGCGGTAGCTGTAGCCCAGGCGCATGCGGTCCGACGACACCGGGAACGCGGTCAGGGTGAAGCGGGTCGGGTCCTTGCGCTCGGGGTCCTTCCACCACGACACCAGGACGTAGCTGCCGGCGTCCGACAGATCGATCCGGCGCTCGGCCAGCTCGTTCATGCGGATGACCAAGCCACCTTCGGCCTCGACGTGGCCCTTGCGGTAGTTGCGATAGATGATCGCGTGGCCCAGGGTCTCGTAGCCCGAGAACCGGGTGTCGTAGTTGTCGAAGAACAGCGTACCGAGCGAGTTGGGCCGGCCGAAGCGCCAGCCCGGCACCGACGGGATGGTCTCGCCGGGCTTGGTCAACATGTTCTCGTTGGTGAACGTCAGGTTCAGGCGGACGTCGGTGAAGCCGCCACCACCCTTGACGTAGTCGTCGCCGTCGGCGGCCTTGGCCTCGGCCGCGCTGGCGTCGGCCGCGGCCTTGATCGCGCCCTGCTCGACGGCCAGCGCGTCGATCTTCTCGCGCAGCGCGGTGACCTCGGCGCGGGCGGCGGCCAGCTCGGCGGCGGCCTTGGCGTCGCGCTCGGTGGCCTCGGCCTCGGCGCGGGCCCGCTCGCGGGCGACCGCGGCGTCGGCGGCGGCCTCGGCGATGGTGCGGGCCTGGTCCTCGGTGAGGGACGGCGGCGGCGGCGCCGGAGTCGGCGTCGGAGCCGGGCGGCGCGGCTGGGCGAGCGCGGCCGCCGGCGCGACGAGCGCGGCGAGGACGATGGGCAGGCAGGTGCGCGAACGGAACACGAGAGCCTCCAGGGCGGGACGGCGCGGACGCCGCGGCAACGGGACGCGTCGGATCACAGCGTCAGGTCCGCGCTGTCGCGCGGGAACATGATGAAGACGTTGAAGGTGCCGATGTTGACCGGCCGCAGGACGCCGACCACGCGGGCCACGGTCATGCCGACCCGGGTCGCCGGATCGAACTCGACCACGCCGGCGGTGATCACCGACACCGAGCTCGAGGTCCCGCAGCCGCGGCCGACGTCGAGCTTCCACTGCTTGAAGGTCGTCCACGAGTCGTCGAGGGGACAGACCGTGCCCCCGACCACCTCGATCAGCCCCGACTCGTGCTTCTCGAACTCGATCGGCGTCGTGAACCACGACGGCAGGACCCGGGCCGGGGGCGGGATCCGCGCCGGGTCGACCGAGGTGTCGGTCGCGAAGCTCTGCGGGAAGCCCATCTCGGTCAGGCCGTTGAACTCCTGGACCCCGCCGGCGAAGCCGTCGAGGAACTGGCCGGCCGAGATGTTGCGCCCCATCTCGTCCTTTGGGCGCGAGAACGAGAACACCAGGACGTGGTCGAAGTCGTCGGCGACGCACGGCGGCGTGCCGGCCTCGTCCGCGCACTCGACGTCGGACAGCGAGTAGCCCTGGGCGTAGGTCCCGGTGACCACCAGCCGGCCGCGCGCGCCGTAGCGCGAGGCGGTGACCGTGACCTGCTTGTTCTGCAGCGGCGAGGCCGACAGGGCGTCGAGGGCGCCGAGGTCGCGCGGCGTCGAGATGTCGGCGATGAACGGGTCGCGGTACCACAGCGCCGGCGAGGTCCCGGTGGCGAAGGTGCCGTCGTCGCCGCCGTCCTCGATCCACAGCCGGGTCTCGCCGAACACCGCCGGCAGGGTCAGATCGACCGCGGCCGACGCGCCGTCGACCAGGTCGATCGTCGCGAACGGGATCGGGGTGCCCAGGGCCGGGGTCAGGGTACCGAGGAACTGCACGTAGACCTCGACCGACCGGCTGACCCGCGGGTCGCGCTGGTTGGTGACGTCGCGGGCCTCGACCTGGACCGTCACCATCCGCGCGGAGTCGGGCAGGCGGCGATCGGGCGCGCCCGGATCGGCCGGGCTGACCAGGGTGACCGCGAGCGAGGTGGTCTCGTCGAGCCCGGGCAGGGTCTCGACGCAACCGGTCGCGGCAAGGGCGAGCAGGGCGGCGCGCATGGGGGACCTCATTCGAACACCGGCCGGATCCGACCGTCGTGGGCCTCGGTCATGTCGCCCAGGCAGGCGACCGGACCGTAGCGATCGGCGATCGGCTTGGGGTCACCCGGGTCGGTGACCGTGTCGATCGCGTCGGCCGCGCACTGGGTCTGGTTGCGCAGGTACACGGTCAGGGCGTCGCGCAGGGCGATGCCGGTGTCCTGCTTCGAGGTGTTGCGCTTGAGCACGGTGAAGCCCGAGCCGCCGCGCGAGATGTAGTCGTTGACCGCGACCCGGTACAGGCCGGTGGGGACGACCGGCCGGCAGCCGGCGGCCGGATCGATCGGGCCGTCGGGGTTGCCGCCGCGGCAGTTCTCGCCGAGCCAGATGTTCTTGGCGCACGCGCTGGGCACGAAGTCGTCGTCGGGATCGCGGTCGGGGCAGGTGGTCGACCGGCACACCATGTCGAACCAGATGCCCGACACCTGGGCCTGGGTCCGGCAGCCGCGCTCGCTCGACTTCTGAGCGACGAAGTCGAGGGTCTCCTGGATCTCGATGCCCGACAGGTACATGACCGTGATCGAGTTCTCGAAGGGGAAGACGTTGAACATCGCCTCGTTGGTCAGCCGGCCCTGCTCGAAGTCGGCGCGGATGCCGAGCGAGTTGGTCAGCGCGAACTCGGCCTCGACGCCGGAGAAGGTCTGCATCGCGCGCGCCACCAGGTTGCCGAGCTGCGAGTCGCCGCCGGTCAGGTCATTGCGCGTGATCTTGGCGTCGCCGCTGGTGTTGACGAAGGCGAACACGCCGTCGAGGTCGATGTCGCGGGCGATGGTCTCGGCGTAGGGCTCGAGGACGTGGGCGACCTTGGGGTCGGCCGGCACCCGGCTGTCGACCGGCAGGTTGTCGTAGGCGAAGCTGGTGATCCGGCTGCGCTTGGTCGGGTCGCCGTTGTCCTCGCCGATCCGGACCACGACGTCGAGGCGGCCGACGAACTTGGCGAACGCCCCGGAGTGGACCAGCACGGTGTTGTGCAGGCCGTCGCCCGACGGGATGATCTTGGGCGGGTTGGTGACGATGTGCAGGTGGCCACCGAGGATGAGGTCGACGCCCTCGAGCGGCAGGGCCTCGTTCTCGTCGACCACGTCGGCCGCGGTCAGGCCCTCGTCCTCGTCGAGGCCGAGGTGGCTGACCAGGACCACCAGATCGACCGACGGCCGGAGCAGCGACACGTACTGCTCGACCGCCTGGCGATCGGTGATCGGCCGGATGCCCAGCGAGTTGCCGCCCTCGAAGATGCCGGTCATCGACGACCAGTTGGCCATCCCGATGACGCCGACCTTGACGCCGTCGAGATCGAAGACCGCGTACGGCGCGATCACGTCCTTGAGCGTCGGCGCGTCGGGGTTGATCGGGTCCTCGAACAGGTAGTTCGAGGCCAGGAGCGGAAAGCGGGCCCAGTTGGCGACCTGCTCGTAGAGGTTGACCGCGCCCAGGTCGAACTCGTGGTTGCCGATCACCGCGGCGTCCATCCCGGCCTCGGACAGCGCCCGCATCTCGGCCTCGCCCTTGAACAGGTTGAACACCGGCGCGCCCTGGAAGCAGTCGCCCGAGTCGAGCCACAGCGACCGCCGCGAGGTCGCGCGGATCTGCTGGGTCAAGGTCGAGATCTGGGCCACGCCGCCGAACGGGCTGTTGGCCAGGACCAGGCCGTAGTCGCGCTCGAAGCGGTTGGGGACGAACTCGTAGGGGAACAGCCGCGAGTGGATGTCCGAGGTGTGGATGAAGGTCAGCCGGATGTCCTGGCCGGCCAGGTCGGGCGCCTCGCGCTCGACCGTGCAGCCGGCGGCCAGGGCGGCGAGCGCCGCGGCCGACGCGGCGATGGACGTTCGTGCGGCGCGCATGAGGCGGTCGTATACGCGCGCCGTCGGGTCGGGCGCAAGGGGATCCCGCCGGCCGATCGCCACGCCGCGGTGACGTCGTGATGACGGTCGCGCCTCGTGCTCTACTTCCGGCCCGCATGCGCCGCGCCAAGATCGTCTGCACGCTCGGTCCCGCCTCCAACACGCCGCAACGGATCGGCGAGCTGATCGACGCCGGCCTCGACGTCGTCCGCCTCAACTTCTCCCACGGCTCCCACGCCGATCATGCCGCCCTCCTCGCGGTGGTGCGGGGCGAGGCCGACCGCCGCGGCCGGGCGGTCGCGGTCCTGCTCGATCTCCAGGGCCCGAAGATCCGGGTCGGCCGGTTCGCCGACCCGGCCGGGGTCGAGCTGGTCCCGGGCGCGGCCTTCACGATCACCACCGACCCCGACGTGCTGGGCGACGTCCACCGGGTGTCGACCACCTACGGCCTCCTGCCGCGCGATGTCCGGGTCGGCGATCCGATCCTGCTCGACGACGGCTACCTGTCGCTGGCGGTCACCGAGGTCGGCGACCGCGAGGTCAAGACCGTGGTCGTGGCCGGCGGCGTGCTCAAGAACAACAAGGGCATCAACCTGCCCGGCGTCGCGGTGTCGGCGCCGGCCTTGTCGGACAAGGACAAGCTCGACATCGAGTGGGGCCTGCGGATGGGCGTCGACTACGTCGCGCTGTCGTTCGTGCGCACGCCCGAGGACGTCCTCGAGGCCAAGCGGCTGTGCACGGTCGACGGCGTCAGCATCCCGGTGATCGCCAAGATCGAGAAGCCCCAGGCGGTCGACCGCCTGGCCGAGATCATCGCGGTCGCCGACGGCCTGATGGTCGCGCGCGGCGACCTGGGCGTCGAGATGGGGCCCGAGAAGGTGCCGCTCATCCAGAAGCGGATGATCGCCGAGACCAACGCCGCCGGGAAGCTGGTCATCACCGCGACCCAGATGCTCGAGTCGATGATCGGCCAGCCGCGCCCGACCCGCGCCGAGGCCTCCGACGTCGCCAACGCCGTGCTCGACGGCACCGACGCCTTGATGCTGTCGGGCGAGACCGCGTCGGGCAAGTACCCGGTCGACGCCGTACGGACGATGGCGCGCATCATCCGCGAGATCGAGAGCAGCGCGCACTACCGCCAGAACCTCGAGCCGCCCCAGCTCAACATGCCGGTGTCGGCCAACGCGATCGCCCACGCGGCGGTGATCGCGGCCCGGACGATGAAGGCCCGGACGATCGCCGTGGTGTCGGACTCGGGCGGCGCGGCCCGGCTGATCAGCGAATACCGCCCCGAGGCGCCGATCGTCGCCCTCACCACCAGCGAGGTGTACTTCCGCCGGCTGGCGCTGGTCTGGGGCGTGACCCCGGTCCTGATCGGCCCGTCGGTGACCACCGACGAGCTGATCGATCAGGTCGAGAGCGTCCTGGTGGCGCGCGGCCTGGCCCGGTCCGGCGACCACGTCGTGATCACGATGGGGGTGCCGGTCGGCGCGGGGCTTTCCACGAATTTGCTCAAGATCCACCAGATAACCTGACCGAGCTAGCGTCGGGGTTAGGGAAGATCTCAGGGCAGGGGGCGGATGGCCGAACCAGGCACCAGGCCGTTGTCCGGCCCGGCCGGGCGCGCTAGCATCCGTGCGGTGAAGGCCAGCAGCGCCACAGCCGAGGAGAACCTCGGGCTCGAGCTCGGCGCGGTGCTGATGGGCAAGTACCGGATCGACGCGATCCTCGGCCAAGGCGGCATGGGCGTCGTGGCCCGCGCCACCCACCTCCACCTCGGCGAGCAGGTCGCGATCAAGTTCCTGCGCGCCGACATCGCCGGCGACGCCGAGGCCAACCAGCGCTTCCTCCGCGAGGCCCACGCCGCGTGGAAGCTGAAGAACGAGCACGTCGCCCGGGTCCTCGACGTCGGCACCCTCGAGACCGGCCTGCCGTACCTGGTGATGGAGTACCTCGAGGGCGTCGATCTCGACGGCATGCTCGAGCAGAGCCACCGGGTCGCGCCGATGCTGGCCGCCGACTTTATCGTCCAGGCGTGCGAGGGCCTGGCCGAGGCCCACGCCCTCGGCATCGTCCACCGCGACGTCAAGCCGTCCAACTTCTTCGTCACCTGGCGGCCCGACGGCAGCCCGCTGGTCAAGCTCCTCGACTTCGGCATCTCCAAGGTGGCCAACGCCACCGACGTCGCGCTGACCCAGACCCAGTCGATGCTCGGGACTCCGGCGTACATGTCGCCCGAGCAGATGCGCTCGGCGCGCACGGTCGACGCCCGCACCGACGTCTGGTCGCTCGGCGCGGTGCTGTTCGAGCTGTGCGAGGGCTCGCGGCCCTTCGAGGCCGAGAGCTTCTCCGAGATGTGCGTGAAGGTCGCGGTCGACGAGCCGGCGCGCCTCACCGTGCCGGTTCCGCCTGGCTTCGAGGCGGTGATCCGGCGCTGCCTCGAGAAGAAGCCCGAGGCGCGCTTCGCCGACGTCGGCGCCCTGGCCGCGGCGATGGCGCCCTTCACCCGCGATCCGGTCGCCACCGCCCACGCGGTCGAGCGCATCGAGCGTCGGCTCAACCGACCGTCGGCGCCGGTGATGGTGGTCGACACCCCGAGCGGACCGGTCGCGGGGCCGGTCGGGATCCCGCTGCACGGCGAGACCCCCCTGCCCTACCCGCCGCGTCGGACCACGCCGTGGGCGGCCGGGGGCGCGATGCCGGGCCCGTCGGCGCCGACCCCGCCGCCGTGGGCCGCGCCGGGCTCGAGCCCAGCCATGGCGGTCCCACCGGCGCGCACTGCGGGGCCGGACACGCTCGACGTCACGGCGCGCGCGCCGCGCACGTCGGTGGCGATCTCGACCCCGCGGCGGATCGGGCGCATCGCCGCGGTGGCCGTGGTCGTCGCCGGGCTGGCGATCGGCGCGGTCGCGCTGCTCGACGGCGGCGGTGGCGCGACGGGGACTGGGAGTACGACGCCGAGTCCGAGTCTGACGCCGACGGGGACTGCGAGTCCGAATCCGCCGAGTCCGAGCCCGAATGGGACTGCGAGTCCGAGTCCGAGTCCGAGTCCGAGTCCGAGTCCGAGTCCGAGTCCGAGTCCGAGTCCGACTGGGACTGCGAGCCCGACGCCGACTGCGAACCCGACGGGGACTGGGAACCCGACGGGGACTGCGAACCCTGCACCGACGGGGACTGGGACCACGCCCGGCGCTGGCTCGGCGGCCGTGCGCGACGGCAAGCGCGACGGCAAGCGCGACGGTAAGCGCAACGGCAAGCGCAACGGCAAGCGCGACGGCAAGCGCGACGGCACCCGGATCGATCCCTACGAAGGTCGGAAGTAGCGCGCCAACCGCGATAGGATGTGGCCATGAGGACGATCGCGCAGTGGGCGCTGATCATCGCTGCGCTCGCCGGCGTCGCGATGGCTCAGCCTACCGAAGCCGAGAAGCGCGCCGACGCGCTGTTCCAGGAGGGCCGGCGGCTGCTCGAGGCCGGCGAGGTCGCCACCGCGTGCCCCAAGTTCGAGGAGAGCCAGCGCCTCGACCCCGGCCTGGGCACGCTCCTCAACCTCGCCAACTGCTACGAGCGCACCGAGCGCCTGGCCTCGGCGCTGGCCGCGTTCCGCAGCGCCGAAGAGGGCGCGCGGGCCGCGGGCGACCGCACGCGCGAGCGTGAGGCTTCCGATCGCGCGCGGGCCCTCGAGTCTCGGGTGTCGCGCGTGACGATCAAGCTGGCGCCCGGCGAGCGGCCGGCCGGCTTCGAGGTCCGCCGCAGCGGCGCCGTGGTCCCGCCCCTCGACTTCGGCCGCGCGATCGCGGTCGATCCAGGCGCGATCGCGATCGAGGCCTCGGCGCCCGGCCACACGGCGTTTCGCCAGTCGCTCGCGATCGGCGCCGGCCGCACCGTCGAGCAGATCGAGATCCCGATGCTGCAGCCGGCCGGGGCGCCGACCGAGAGGCCGCGACCGACCGACGAACCGGTCGTGACCGGCCCGACGCGCCCGACCACCGTCGACCGCGGCGCCGGGCGCCGGCGGCTCGGCCTGATCGTCGGTGGCGTCGGCGTGGCCGCGCTGGGCGCCGGGGTGGGCCTCGGCCTCAAGGCCAACGCCGACTATCCTCACGGCTGCACCGACGAGCCGGGCGGTTGCACCGCCGCCCAGGTGAACGCGGCAGACGACGCCCGCGCCCTGGGCAACCTGGGCACGGTGGTCGGCGCGGTCGGGGTCGCGGCGGTGGCCGCCGGCGCGGTGCTGTATCTGACCGCGCCGCGGGCACGTGCGGTCGAGGTCGCGCCGAACGTCAGCGGCAGCGGCGCGACGGTGGTCGTGCGTGGTCGGTTCTGACGCGGTCTCGGAGGGTTACAGTCCGGATGAAATCGTGAACCTCGCGTTCGCATTGGGGCTTTCGGGCGCAGTGGCGCAGACCTACGGGAGGGGTGTTCGCACAGCACCGACGTACCCCACCGCGGCGCCGCCTTCGGCGCGTCCCCCCGACGCTGCCACTGTCTGCACGGCCGCCGCCCCCACGACCGCCCACCGGTGCGGTACCAATCCACCTATGCCGACCGAGGGGAGGCGCCCGTGAACTTGCTCGACGCGTCCATGCAGTTTCCGACCGTGGTCTTCACGATCGGCCTCCTGATCGCGCTGGTCTACTGGCTGTTCGTCATCCTCGGCGCGCTCGACATCGATCTGTTCGGCGGCGTCGACGACGCGGCCGGCGCGATGAAGGGCGCGGGCGACGCGGTGACTGGCGGGATCAAGGGCGCGGCCGAGGCCGCGACCGGCGCGGCCAAGGGCGGCGCCGAGGCCCTGAAGGTCTCGCCCGACGCAGATCTGTGGGACTGGATCGGCCTGGGCACGTTGCCGGTCACGGTGTCGGCGTCCGCGGTCCTCATGCTCGGCTGGTCCGGCTCGATCCTGGCGATGCACTACGGCGACACCGGCTCGCTTGGCCTGGCGCTCAAGCTCCTGGTCGCCGCCGGCATCCTCCTGGTCGCTCTGCCCCTGGCCGGCCTGCTCCTCCGGCCGCTGCGCCCGGTCTTCGAGGTCAAGGTCGGCAAGTCCAACCGCGACTACGTGGGCGCCACCTGCACGATCACCACCGGCCACGTCGACGCCGGCTTCGGCCAGGCCACGATCGAGGACGCCGGCGGCACGGTGCTGATCATCGCGGTCCGCTGCGATCGCCCGGGCGAGCTGGGGCGCGGCGCCAAGGCCCTCATCATCGACTTCGACCCGGTCCGCCACGCCTACGTGGTGGAGCCCCAGGCCGATCTGCTCCCGGCGCCGGCCGACGGCGCCGATCGCTCCGCCTAGCTTCCCTTCCGCGCGGTCGCGGAGGTCTCGTTTCGCTGGCCGGCGTCCCCGGCCGAGGAGTCAACGCATGGACAAGCAGCTGCTCATCGCCGTCGTCGGCATCTCCGTGGTGGTCCTTTTCGGGCTCATGGTGCTGGTCGCCCGCACCTTCCGCCAGGTCGAACAGGGCCGCGCCATGATCATCAACCGCCTGCGCGGCGAACCCAAGGTGACGTTCTCGGGGTCGGTGGTCCTGCCGGTGGTCAACAAGGCCGAGATCATGGATCTGTCGGTCAAGACCATCGACGTCGCCCGCCGCGGCAAGGACGGCCTGATCTGCGCCGACAACATCCGCGCCGATATCAAGGTCACGTTCTTCGTCCGGGTCAACAAGACCACCGACGACGTGCTCCGGGTCGCGCAGTCGATCGGCTGCGCCCGGGCCTCGCAGCAGCAGACTCTCGAGGAGCTGTTCTCAGCCAAGTTCTCCGAGGCGCTCAAGACCGTCGGCAAGAAGATGGAGTTCGAGCAGCTCTACACCCAGCGCGACATCTTCAAGGACCAGATCATCTCGGTGATCGGCAAGGACCTGAACGGCTACGTCCTCGACGACGCCGCGATCGACTACCTCGAGCAGACGCCGATCGAGATCCTCGACCCCAACAACGTCCTCGACGCCCTGGGCATCCGCAAGATCACCGACATCACGACCTCGGCGGCGATCGACACCAACCAGTTGAAGCAGCGCGAGCGCATGGAGCTCGGCAAGCAGAACCTGACCTCGGATGAGGCGGTGTTCCGCTTCGAGCAGCAGCGCGCCGAGGCCGAGGCCAAGAAGCAGAAGGAGATCGCGATCGCGACCGCCCGCGAGGAGAACGAGGCCAACCGCTTCCGCCTCGAGGAGGAGAAGCGGACCCACGTCGAGCGCCAGCGCGCCGAGGAGGCGATCCAGATGGCCGAGCAGGCCAAGCTGCGCGCGGTCCAGGTCAGCGAGCAGGGCCGGATCCGCGAGGTCGAGGTCGAGAAGGTCCGGGTCGCCAAGGCCCACGACCTCGAGGAGGTCACGCGGCGCCGCGAGGTCGAGCTCGGCCAGATCGAGATGAACAAGGCGGTCGAGACCGAGAAGCGGTCGATCGCCGACATCGTCCGGGCCCGGGTCGCGGTCGACAAGACGGTCGCGGTCGAGGAGGAGGCGATCAAGGACCTGCGGACCGACTCCGAGGCCAAGCGCCACAAGCACGTCACGATCGTCCACGCCGAGGCCGCGGCCCAGGAGATCTTCATCAAGGACATCAAGAAGGCCGAGGCCGAGCAGCAGGTGGCCAGCGCCATGGCCAAGAAGCAGCTCATCCTGGCCGAGGCGGCGATGGAGGCGTCCGACAAGGAGGCCCGGGCCGCGATCCGCCGGTCCGAGGGCGCCCAGGCCGAGCACGCCGCGCCCGGCCTGGCCGAGGTGCGGGTCAAGGAGGCCGACGCGGTCGCGCTCGAGAAGACCGGCCTGGCCCAGGCCAAGGTCAAGGAGGTCCAGGTCGCGGTGCTCGACCGCGAGGGCACGGTGATCGCCGAGAACGTCCGGCGCAAGGCCATGGCCGAGGCCGCGGGCCGCGAGGCCGAGGCCGCGGCGATCGAGAAGACCGGCCTGGCCGAGGCGGTCAGCCTGCGCGAGCGGCTCCTGGCCGAGGTCGCGGCCAAGGACGCCGAGGCCGGGGTGATCGAGAAGCGCATGACCGCCGAGGCCCACGGCCTGGCGCAGAAGGCCGAGGCGATGCGCGCCCTCGACGGCGCCGCCCGCGAGCACGAGGAGTTCCGCCTGCAGCTCGCCAACCAGCGCGAGATCGCCCTCGAGCAGATCAAGGCCCGGGTCGCGATGTCCGACGCCCAGGCCAAGGTCATGGCCGAGGCGATGGGCAAGGCCGACATCAAGATCGTCGGCGGCGACGGCCAGTTCTTCGACCGGTTCGTCAAGGCGGTCACCCTGGGCACGTCGATCGACGGCGTGGTCGAGCACTCCGACGTCGTCCGCACCACGCTCGGCGAGCGCCTGGCCGACGGACGGTTCCTCCAGGACGTGAAGGACGTGGTCGGGGCGGCCACCGGCGGCACCGCCGAGGGCCTGAAGAACCTGACGATCTCGGCGGCGCTGGCCAGCCTCATGGCCAAGGCCGACGACACGACCAAGCGCAAGCTGGCCAAGCTGATCGAGCAGGCCAAGCAGCTCGGCCTCGACGACGACCCGCTGCGCTGAGGTCCAGGCCCTGCCGGGCGCCGTCCGCGGCGCTTCACCGCTCGCCCCCGAACGTCGAGGAAATGACCGATGGCTGATGTCGACGCCGCGCTGACCGGCGGCAACTACGAGGTGCTGCGCCAGCGGCTCGCGACCGCCGGCGCCGAGCTGGCTCGCCGCGCCGACGCGCTGAACCTCCGCCGCAAGACCCTGTTCGGCGCGACCGAGCCCCAGCTCATCGCGACCGAGCGGGTCCGCTCAGAGCACAACTGCGCCCCGGTCGACATCGTGTCGATCGGCGGCCAGCTCCTGCTCGGCTTCAACGTCTTCTTGGGCCTGAAGAGCGAGACCAAGATCGGCGACGTCCTGGCCCTGCACCGGTTCGAGCCGGTGGCCGGCGGCGGCGACGCCAGCTTCGACACCTCGCCGCTCCCCCTCGACGGCCTGGGCGGCTTCCTGACCGGCGCCGACCTCAGCCGCGACTTCGCCAACCTGTACCGCTACTACCGCGACGCCCGCTTGATGCAGCTCATCAAGCGCGACACGTTGCTCCTGGCGGTGTTCCAGGCCGGCGCGACCTGGAAGGACCAGAAGGTCCTGCGCTGGCGGATCGAGCCCGACGGCCGGGTGGTCTACGTCGACGATCGCGGCGACCGCGAGCTGGCGGCGCTGTACCCGCCGGCCCACGACTTCGAGTGGCGCGAGGTCACCCGCGACCACCAGGTCAGCGGCAAGCACCCGCACTACAACATCCTGGACACGCTGTTCATCGAGACCGTGGGCGGCGACCTGACGATCAAGGTCGAGGACAACACCGAGAGCGGGCGCGGCATCTACAGCGAGCCGGTGGCCGACGCCAACCAGTCCCTCGACGACGGCCGGTTCTTCTACGCGCCGATCGGCAAGCCCGGCGGGCTGATCGTCTTGAAGGTCCTGCCGTTCCGCGAGACCGCGTGGCGCTATCTGGTGTTCGACACCCGGTCGCGCACGGTCGTGCGGGCCGACGGCATCGGCCAGGGCTGCCGGGCCCTGCCCGAGGACCACGGCATCGTCTTCCCCGGCGGCTTCGTCCTGGTCGGCGGCACCCACAAGACCTTCGACGGCGACGCCACCGACTACGTCCTCAAGCGCGAGGTCCGCTCGCCCAACGGCGAGGACGTGCTGTACGTCTACCACCGCGGCAGCGACGGCACCTACCTCCTGTACCCGTACAACCTGATCGAGAAGGCGGTGGCGACGCCGATCGTGTGCCACGGCTACTCGCTGTTCGCCGACGGCCGCATGGTCGTCATGCGCTCGACCTCGACCGAGCCGACCCGGGTCCACCCGATGCAGGTGTGGAAGACCCCGTTCACCTCGGCCGAGCACGCGGCGTCGGCGCCGACCGATGGCAGCTACCTGGCCAAGGTCGGCAACGCTGACCTGGTGCGCGGCCTGTCCGACGCGCTGTCGATCGCGCGGCTGGCCGCGACCGAGGCGCCCAAGCGCACCACCTTCGAGGACATCCTGGCGCTGGCGACCCGGGCCAGCGACGGCTACTACTGGCTGGGTCACGCCGAGGTCGGCGACCTGCGGACCGCGGTCGGCGACGTCAAGGCCACCGCCAAGCTCATCCTCGACGAGTACGAGAAGGTCGTGGCGCTCGAGGCCGCGGCCGCCAAGGCCCTGGCCGAGGCCGAGACCGCGGTCGCCGAGCGGCTGCGCGCCACCCGGTCCGAGGGCTGGGAGCAGATCGAGCCGTTCCTCGACGCCCTGACCGCCCTGCGCGGGCTGCGCGGCCAGCTCATCTCGAAGCAGGAGGTCCGCTTCATCGACGTCGCCCGGCTGCGCGCCCTCGAGCAGGAGGTCGCGACCGCGTTCGATCGCGTGACCGCCGACTGCGTCGGGTTCCTGGCCCGCGGCGACGCCTTCGGCCAGCTCGTGGCCCGGGCCGACGGCCTGGCCGGCCGCGCTGGCGAGCTCGACACCGCGGCCGCGGTCAAGCCGCTGCGCGAGCAGATCGATCAGGTCGCGAGCGGCCTCGATCTGTTGGGCAACGTGATCGGCTCGCTGACGATCGCCGACGCCACCCAGCGCACCGCCATCCTCGAGAACATCACCGACGCCTTCGGCCAGGTCAACCGCGCGCGCGCGACGATCGAGGGCCGCCACCGCGAGCTGGCGACCCGCGAGGGCCGGGCCGAGTTCGGCGCCCAGGTGAAGCTCATCACCCAGAGCGTGGCCTCGGCGCTGGCGCAGTGCGACACGCCCGAGCGCTGCGATCAGGAGCTGACCCGGCTCCTGGTCCAGCTCGAGGAGCTCGAGGGCCGGTTCGCCGAGCTCGACGAGCTGACCGCGGAGCTGACCACCAAGCGCGAGGAGATCGTCGACGCGGTCGGCGCGCGCAAGCAGCTCCTGGCCGCCGAGCGGCAGCGGCGCACCGCCAACCTGCACAAGGCGGCGCAGCGCATCCTCGACGGCGTGGCCCGGCGCGCCGCCGGCCTAGGCTCGGCCGACGAGGTCAACGCCTACTTCGCGTCCGACGCGATGATCGCCAAGCTGCGCGACATCGTCGCCGAGCTCGGCACCCTGGGCGACGGGGTCAAGGCCGACGAGCTCGAGGCCAAGCTCAAGACCGCGCGCGGCGACGCCCTGCGCGGCCAGCGCGACGCCGCCGATCTGTTCGAGGGCGGCGGCGAGCTGATCCGGTTCGGGGTCCACCGCTTCCCGGTCAACAAGCAGCCCCTCGAGCTGATGATCGTGCCGCACGACGACGGCCTGGCGATCCACCTGGCCGGCACCGACTTCTACGAGCCGATCGACGACCCGCGGCTGACCGCGGCCCGCGCCCTGTGGCAACAGGATCTGCCGTCGGAGTCGGCCGAGGTCTACCGCGGCGAGTACCTGGCGGCGTCGCTCCTGGCCGAGGCCGAGGCCGGCACCGGCGGGCTGACGGTGGCGGCGCTCCACGATCAGGTGCGCGACGGCGCGCTCGAGGCGACCGTGCGCCAGCGCGCCCAGGAGCGCTACGACGAGGGCTACGAGCGCGGCGTCCACGACCACGACGCCGCCAAGATCCTCGAGCGTCTGTTGGCGATGCGCGAGGGCGCCGGCCGGCTCGGCCACGCCACCGGCGCCCGGGCCCTCGCGGTCCTGGCCTGGGTCGGGCTCCCCGACACCGCGGCCAAGGCCCGCTGGCACCGCACCGCCCAGAGCCTGGCCCGGCTGGCCAGCACCCTGGGCGACCGCGGCGGCCGGACCCAGCTCGCCGCCGAGATCGCGACCTCGCTGGCCGGCTTCGTCGAGCGCGACCCGGCGCTGACCGCCAACGGCCTGCGCGCGGCCGACGCCGGGCTGGCCGCGACCTACCTGGTGCGCGAGCTGGCGGCCGCCCACCCGCGGTTCGTGGTCAGCGGCGCCGCGGTGACGATCCGGGACGCGCTCTACGCCGAGCTCGACAGCCACGGCGCGCGCGGCGCCTTCACCGACGACCTGGCCGCCCTCGGCGCCGGCACCGGGGCCGCCCTGGCCCTGGCCCGGGCGTGGATCGACGGCGTGATCGCGCGCCGCCCCGAGCTGGCGCCCGCGGCCCTCGAGGCCGCGGTGTGGTGCGCGACGCCGGCCGTCGAGCGCGAGCCGTCGAGCGCGATCATCGAGGCCACGGTGACCGGCCTCTACGGGCGCCACCCGCGGATCGTCGACGGCGCGCTGCCGGTCCGCCTCGACGAGCTGACCGCGCGGCTGAGCCGGTTCCGCGCCGAGGTGGTGCCGGCGTTTCGCGCCTACCGCGCGGCCCGCGCCGAGGTCGCCGATCGCGAGCGGGCTCGGCTGCGGCTGGGCGAGCTGACCCCGAAGGTGATGTCGTCGTTCGTCCGGAACCGCCTGATCGACACCGCGTACCTGCCGCTGTGTGGCGCCAACCTGGCCAAGCAGCTCGGCGCCGCCGGCGCCGCCAAGCGCACCGATCAGATGGGCCTCTTGCTCCTGATCTCGCCACCCGGCTACGGCAAGACCACGCTCATGGAGTACGTCGCCGCCCGCCTGGGGCTGGCCTTCGTCAAGGTCAACGGCCCGGCGCTGGGCCACGACGTGACGTCGCTCGATCCCGCCGAGGCCCCCAACGCGACCTCGCGACAGGAGATCGAGAAGGTGTCGCTGGCGCTCGAGATGGGCACCAACGTGATGCTCTACCTCGACGACATCCAGCACACCTCGCCCGAGCTGCTGCAGAAGTTCATCTCGCTGTGCGACGCCCAGCGCAAGATCGAGGGCGTGTGGCGGGGCCGGACCCGGACCTACGATCTGCGCGGCAAGAAGTTCTGCGTGGTGATGGCCGGCAACCCGTACACCGAGAGCGGCGAGGCCTTCCGCATCCCCGACATGCTGGCCAACCGCGCCGACGTCTACAACCTGGGCGACGTCCTGGCCGGCCAGGGCGACGCCTTCGCGCTGTCGTTCCTCGAGAACGCCCTGACCGCGAACCCGACCTTGGCGCCGCTCGCGGGGCGCGACCTGGGCGACGTCGGCAAGCTGATCCGCATGGCTCGCGGCGAGCCGGTGCCGACCACCGAGCTGGCCCATGGCTACGCCGCGGTCGAGCTCGAGGAGATCCTCGCGGTCCTGCGCCACCTGTTCGCGGCCCAGGCCACGCTGCTCAAGGTCAACGCCGAGTACATCCGCTCGGCGGCCCAGGCCGACGCCTTCCGCACCGAGCCGCCGTTCAAGCTGCAGGGCAGCTACCGCAACATGGGCAAGCTCGCCGAGAAGGTGGTGGCGGCGATGACCGCCGACGAGCTCGAGGCGCTGATCGATGATCACTACCGCGGCGAGGCCCAGACCCTGACCACCGCCGCAGAACAGAACCTGCTCAAGCTGGCCGAGCTGCGCGGTCGCCTGACCCCGACCCAGGCCGCGCGCTGGGCCCAGATCAAGGACGAGTTCGTGCGCCAGCGCCGGATGGGCGGCGGCGCCGACGATCCGGTGGTGCGCCTGGTCGGCACGCTGTCGGGCCTCGGCGTCGAGCTGGCGGCGATCCGCGCCACCCTGGCGGCGCCGACCACCGCCGCGTTGATCGACGAGGTCCGCGGGCTACGCCAGGCCGTCGCCGAGGCGGCGACCGCAGCGTCCACCGCGGCGGCGCCGCCGCCGGTCGCGACCGACGTGGCCGGCTGGCTGGGCCCCCGCCTCGACGCGCTGGCGACGGCCCTCGGTCGCTCGGCGGCGGCCCCGACGTCCGGCATCAGCATGGGCGACGCCACCCAGATCCTCGGCCAGATCCGCCGACTCGAGGACACCTTGGTGCCGGTGGTCGGCGCCGCCGTCGACTCGCGGGCCGGCGATCAAGCCCTGGCCCAGAAGATGGTGCAGATCATCGAGCTCCTCGAGCAGCTCGAC
The DNA here is from genome assembly GCA_018057825.1 of Kofleriaceae bacterium. Taxonomy (GTDB): domain Bacteria; phylum Myxococcota_A; class Polyangia; order Haliangiales; family Haliangiaceae; genus UBA2376. The sequence continues at coordinate 24,723 of JAGPCY010000068.1, forward strand.
GCGCGACTGACCCCGCTGGCGCCCGGGCCGCGGCGCGGCTAGCACTCGGCCTCGGGTTCGGGTTCGGGTTCGGGTTCCGGTTCCGGTCTCGGTCTCGGTCTCGGTCTCGGTCTCGGTCTCGGCCTCGGTCTCGGCCTCGGTCTCGGTCTCGGCCACGGGTTCGGGTTCGGGTTCGGGTTCGGGTTCGGGTTCGGGTTCGGGTTCGGGGTCGGGGTCGGGGTCGGGGTTCGGCCTCGGGTTCGGGTTCGGGTTCGGGGTCGGGCTCGGGCGCGGGGTCCGGCTGCGGTTCGGGGTGCGGGCCCGGGGACGGGCGCCGCCGCGGCTGCGGG
>JAGPCY010000039.1:0-50000 GCA_018057825.1 Kofleriaceae bacterium
CCATCACGTCCGCCGGGTCCACCAGCTCGACCACACACGGCTCATCCGACGACCAGAAGTTCTCACTCCGCCCTCGCAGCGAGTTCATCGCCCGCGCGATCAGGCCGTGGAAGTACCCCCGAAACTCGACCTCGCGCCCGTGCCGGTCGTACAGCACGTCGTGGTGATGGTTCGACATCGCCGACGGCAGGATGAGTTCGATCTCGTATCGCGCCGCCGCCACCGCCAGGCAGTACAGATACGTCTGGTTGGTCTCCTCGTCCGGCCGCAGCAAGAGTTCTCGCTGCACGCACCGCCGGTTGATCATCAGGAACCGACCAGGCAACACCTGCCGTGGGAGCGACATCGCCTCGGCCGCACGAGCAGGCGGCGTGCCAACGGCAACTGCGCGCTATCGCAGACGGCGTCTGTCCGGCTTCGTCCGAGATCCGGCCGCTCTGTCCGGCATTCGGACATTCCCGGACAATCCTTCGAGGCCGAGGCCGAGGCCGAGACCGAGACCGAACCCGAGACCGAACCCGAGACAGAGACCGAACCCGAGACCGAGACCGAACCCGAGACAGAGACCGAACCCGAACCCGAACCCGAACCCGAACCCGAACCCGAACCCGAACCCGAACCCGAACCCGAACCCGAACCCGAACCCGAACCCGAACCCGAACCCGAACCCGAACCCGAACCCGAACCCGACGGGTGGCTGCGACAGCTACGAGGAAGGCTTGGCGCCCTGGGCCACTGCGCGGGCCCGACCGTAGCGCACGAACAGGAGCGCCATGACCAAACAACCCGCGGCCACGCACGACCACAGCGCGAGGTGGCGGTCTCGCAGGGCGTCGAAGAGCGCGCCGCCGAGGAGCGGCGCGAAGGCGATGCCGACGGTCTGGGCCCACGCCACGACGCCGAACGACGCGCCGAGCCGGCCGACCGTGCCGCTGTCGGCGGCCGCGGTCTGGTGGGCCGGGGCGAAGGCGACCTCGGCGACGGTGATGACCGCGATCGCGAGCATCGCGGTGGCCAGCCCGGTGGCCAGGCCAACCGCGGCGTAGCCGACCGCGAACAGAAGCGACGCCACCGGCAGGATCCGCTCGACGCCGAGTCGGGTGATCGCGCCGAGCGCCCACCACTGCAGGGCCAGGACGCCGAGGCCGTTCACCATGTACGCCAGGCCGATCTCGGCCTTGGTCAGGTGCAGCTCGTCGGCCAGGTAGATCGTGAAGAGCGTGTACATCTGCGTGTGGGCCAGCGCGAACACCACGGTCGCGGCCAGCAAGGTGCGCATCGCCGGATCGGCCAGGGCCCCCGCCAGCGCCGCCGGCAGCGGCAGGCGCGCGACCGCGCCGCGCGGCGGCGCCGGGACGTCGATGCCGCGACACAGCCAGGCCGCGGCGACCATGCCCAGGGCGGCGATGAAGAACACCGCACCGTACGGCACGACCAGCGACAGGGTGCCACCCAAGGCCGGGCCCAGGGCCCAGCCGACGTTGGTGCCCATGCGCTGCAGCGCGAAGGCCGCGGTGCGCTCGCCGGGGCGGGCTAGATCGGTGCACAGCGCGTAGGCCACCGGCTCGAAGCAGCCGCGCAGGGATGAGCTGACGAAGAAGGTCACGGCGATGATCGCCAGCGGCGCGTCGAGGAGGATCTGGGCGCCCAGCGCGGCGACCACGGCGGCGCGGGCGATCAGCGAGCCGACGATGATCGGCCGCCGACCGATGCGATCGGACAGCTCGCCGGCCCAGGCGTTGGCCATGGCCTGACCGAGGTTGGCGGCCAGCGCCAGCGCGCCGTAGACCGTCGCCGGGTAGCCGCGGTCGTCGATCACGTAGATGCCGAGGAACGACATCACCAGCGACAGTCCCAGCGTGTTGACCGCGCGGGCCGCGGCCAGCCGCCCGATCCGCGGATCGAGCGCGCGCCAGGCGGCGAAGCGTCGGGCCATCGCGCCCTGGGTAGCACGGGGCCGGGGTTGTGTCGGCCCGGCGAGTCCGCTAGCGTGCGCCGGCATGCGGACCCGCCTCGCGCTCGACTATCACTTCGAGGCCGCGCACTTCTTGCCCCAGGTCGCCGACGGCCACAAGTGCAAGCGGATGCACGGTCACAGCTACACGGTGGTGGTCACGGTCGAGGGCGAGGTCGATCCCCAGATGGGTTGGGTCCTCGACTTCGGCGACCTCGACGCGGTGGTCGGCCCGATCATCGCCGGCCTCGATCACCGCCTGCTGAACGAGCTGCCCGGCCTGTCCAACCCGACCAGCGAGCTGCTCGCGGCCTGGCTGTGGGGCCAGATCAAGCCGGCGCTCCCGATCCTGGTCGAGCTGGCGGTCTCGGAGACCCCGCAGTCGCGCTGCGTGGTGCGCGGGTGAGCACGCCGGCGCGCCTGCGCCTGGTGACGCTCAACCTGTGGGGCACCTCGCCGCCCCTCGCCACTCGCCTCGACCTGGCCCGCCGTCAGCTCGCGGCCCTCGACCCCGACGTGGTCGCGGTGCAGGAGTGTCGGCCCCACGCCGACGCCACCACCGCCCACGCGATCGCCGCGCCCGGGGCCCACGTGCTGTACGCGCCGGCGGTGCGCTGGCCGGCCGGCGGCCTCGGCCCCGACAGCCCGGCCGGCGAGGAGGGGCTGGCGCTGGTGTCGCGCTGGCCGATCCTCGAGCGCCGCGCGCTGCGCCTGCCGTTCCCGCGGCCGACCGAGACCCGGATCTTGTTGTCGGCGCGCCTGGCCACGCCGGCCGGTCCGATCTGGGTCCACACCACCCACCTCCACTACCGCCTCGACGACGGCGAGGCCCGCGCCGCCCAGGTGCTGGCGATCGACGACGCGATCCGCGCGTGTGGCCGCGGCAACGACGACCCGCCGCAGCTCCTGTGTGGCGATCTGAACGCCACCGCCGACAGCGACGAGGTCCGCTTCCTGCGCGGGCTCCACGGCCTGGCCGGGCGCCGGACGCACTTCCAGGACGCCTGGCTGCGCTGTCACGACGAGCCAGGTCGCGGCGCCGGGCCAACCCAGGGCATCACCTGGTCGAGCGACAACCACCACACCCGGCCGCTGCGCTCCCTCGATCTCGATCGCCGCATCGACTACGTCTTCGTGACCACCCGCAAGAAGGACGGCCGCGGCACGGTGCTCGGCTGCCACGTCGCGTTGACCGAGCGGGTCGGCGAGGGCGCCGACGCGGTGTGCGCGAGCGATCACTACGCGGTGTGCGCCGACGTTCAGATCGCGCCAGGCTGACGGCCGTCGCCCGCGGTCACAGGAGCGCGCGCGGGTCGTCGTCGGCGTCGTCGATCAGGTCGACGCCGGCGCGGGCCAGGCGGCGGGCGGCGGCGGTGGCGTAGCCGGCGGTCGGGTGATCGTGGTCGCGACACCACTGGGCGTGCTCGGCCAGGTAGGCCAGCTCGAGGGCGCGGCCCAGGGTCAACGCGAACCGCCGGGCCCCGGCCTCGAGGGCGTCGGGCTGAGCCGCGGTCGCTGCCGCCCACGCCGTGGCCCGGGTCATGGCCGCGGTCGCGTGGCCGATCGCGCCGGTCAGCTCGGGCGCGGTCACCGCGCGGGCGCATCGCGCGAGATCGGCCGACAGGGCCTCGAGGCTGCCGCCCTTGGCCAGGGCGCGCAGCGTGTCGAGGGACAAGACGTTGGTCGTGCCCTCCCAGATCGGCAACACCTGGGCGTCGGCCATGAGCCGCGGCAGGCCGGTGTCCTCGACGTAGCCGGCGCCACCGCAGCTCTCGATCGCCTCCGACGCGATCGCCACCGCTTGCTTGCCGGTGGTCAGCTTGGCGATCGGCGTGAGGGCGCGCAGCAGGCGCGCGGCCTCGTCGTCGCCGTGCTCGCTGGCGCCCAGGACCGCGACCGCGCGGAAGGCCAGGAGGAACGCGCCGGCGGCCTCGGCCTCGAGGCCGGCCAGGGTGTCGACGTGCAGCGGCTTGTCGATCAGGCGCGCGCCGAAGGCGTGGCGACGGGTCGCGAAGTCGCGCGCCAGGTCGAGCGCGCGGCGCATGCCGGCGACGGCGCACACCGCGTTCCAGGTCCGGGTCAGCGACAGCATCGGCGTGATCGCCCGGACCCCACCGGTCAGCGCGCCGACCGCGATCGCCGGGCAGCCGTCGAGGGTCAGCTCGGCGGTCGGGACCTTGCGCGTGCCGAGCTTGTCCTTCAAGCGGTTGACCGCGATGCCGGGGGCCAGGCGCCCGGCGTCGTCGCGCACCGGGACGAAGAACAGCGCGAGGCCAGCCGAGCCGGCGGGGTTGCCCTCGGGGCGCCCCAGGGTCAGGGCCATCTCGGCGGTGGTGGCTGAGGTGAACCACTTGGTGCCGTACAGTCGCCAGCCGCCGGCGCCGTCGGGGCGCGCCACGGTCTCGGACAGGCCGACGTCGGAGCCGCCGGTGCGCTCGGTCATCCACTGGCCCGAGGTCCAGGCGGTCGCCGGATCGGTCGAGAGCAGGTGGGGCAGGGCGCGCTCGATCAGCGCGGCGTTACCGCTGTCCTTGAGCGTGCGGGCCGCGCCGTCGGTCATCGCCAGCGGGCAGGTGTAGAGGTCGAGGGACGGGCCGATCACGTGGACCCGCGCGAACTGATCGAGGCGGGCCCGGGCGCCCCGTCGGTGGTCGTAGCCGGCGGCGATCAACCCGCGCTCGGCGGCCAGCCGGGCCGCCTGCTTCCACAGCGGCGACACCTCGATGTGATCGATGCGGTTGCCCCAGGCGTCCCACGGCGTGTGCACCGGCTCGTTCTTACGGTCGGCGAGCGAGAGCTGGTAGAAGTGACCGCCGGCGAGGTCGCCGAGGTCGCCGAGCTCGGCGGTGAGCTCGTCGCGATCGGCGCCGGTGAAGGCGCGATCGATCAGCGAGGTGAGCAGGCGATCGGTGGCGAAGGTGTTGCCGAGCTGGGGCGGCGCCTGGATGAAGCCCATGGCGCGAACCTACCGCGAGGCTCGACGGCCGGGGCCGGGACATCGTCTGCCGCGCGCCATCGTCGGCGCGGCGCCATCGGCGGCGCCGAAAACGACCGGCGCCGAAAACGACGCGGCCGCCTCGTGGGCGGCCGGTTGACCTGATGGTTGCGCGACGGGTGGAGACCTCATTCGCGGGGCGCCCGCGCACGGGCGCGGTCGCTCACTGGATCGGCGTGCCGGTCGGGGCCGTGGTCGGGTTGATCCCCGGCGCGGTCGGCGCGACCTGGCCGCACATGTAGCGGACCCGCTGCTCGGTGGCCTGGCGCTGCGAGACCACGCCCGAGGTGTTCGAGCCGCCCCGGGTGCTCGACGCGCCCGCGGTGTTCGAGCTGTTCGAGTCGTAGGTCGAGGCCGACCCGGCGACGGTGTCCTCGCCGTAGTTGGTGTTCGAGTTGGTGAAGGTGTCGGTGCCGATGACCTCCTCACCGCGCTGGGTGATGGTGAAGTTCATCGGCCCGCAGTGGGCCGCCATCTTCTTCTGGGCGTCCTCGAAGGCCTTCCCCTGGTCCCCGACCAGCCGCAGGATGCCGCCGGCTTGGGTCTGGGTGACGTACTCGGCGTGGCCGCAGGCAGCCATCGCAGCGAAAAGGAGTCCAAACGTAATCTTACGGAGCATCGCGCGGGTCCTTCCTCTGACGGTGACGGCCGTCGCGGAGGACAGTAATACAAGCGCCGGGGCACGGCAACCCGTGGCCTTGACCAGACCAGGGGCGTGCGTGACCCTCCGGTCATGGCGCAAACCGTGGCGACCGAGGTCGTCCGCGTGCTGGTCCACCCAGGAGTCGCGGCGGTCGAGCGCGTCGGTGCGACGTCGATCACAGTCGGAGGGGCGCTGCACCTCGCGGCGCTGCCGGTCGGCCTCGACGACGACAGCGTCCAGGTCGGGATCTCCGGTCCCGCCGAGGTCCGGGCGGTCCGGGTCGAGCTAGCCGCGGTGGCGACGGTCGACGCCGGCGCCGCCGACGCAGAGGTGGTCGCGGCGCGCGCCGCGCTGGCCCAGCGGCGGGCCGAACGCGACGCGGTCACCCAGGGCCTCGCGGCGCTCGCCGCCCTGGCGCCGGTCGAGCCGCGCGCCGAGCTGCCGACCTTGCCGGACTGGGACGCGGCGGTGGCCGCCCGAGCGGCCCTGGTCGAGCTGGGCCGCCAGCGCCTGGCCGCCGGCCGCGAGCGCCTGGCCGCGCTGGCCGAGGAGCTGGCCGACGCCGAACGGGCCGTCGCCGCCGCCGAGGAGCGTCGCGCCCGGGCGTCGTCGTCGACGCGCGCCGCCGGCGAGCTGTACAAGGTCGTGGTCGCGATCGTCGAGCCGCGGGGCGAGGGCGGCGCGGTCACTGTCACCTGTCGCTACCGGATCGCGGGGGCGCGCTGGGCTCCGACCTACGTGGCCCGGCTGATCGACGGCCAGGTCCAGCTCGAGCGTCGCGCGGTGGTGGCGCAAGCGACCGGCGAGGACTGGCGCGGCGTCGCCCTCGAGCTGTCGACGGCGGCGCCGACCCGCCGGGTCACGCTGCCCGAGCTGCCGGCGCTGCGGATCGGCCGAGCCCAGCCGACCCCGGCCAAGGCTGGATGGCGGGCCCCGCCCGAGGGCATCGACGAACTCTACCGCGACTGGGATCAGGCCTTCGGTCGGCGTCCGCTCACGAGCGCGGCTCCGCCTCCGTCGATGGCGCCGCCGCCGGAGCCGGAGCCCGAGCTCGAGGCGTCCGCCGCCTTCGACGAGGACCGGAAGAAGGAGGGGCGCTTCAACGACGACGGCGAGACGTTCGCGATGGTCTCCGCGCCGGCCGCGGCGCTGGCGGCGCCTCCTCAGCCGGCGAGGGCGCGCAGGTCCGTGGCGCCCAAGGGCGGGCCCCTCCTCGGCTTGCTGCGAGCCGGGGGAGGGGGCGCCGCGGCGCCACCGCTGTCACCCGCGCCGCCCCCCGCGCTCGAGGTCGGCGACGAGCTCCTGGCCTACGGTGAGCTGGTCCTGGGCGGGCCGGGCGAGGTCGATCGCGGCCGGCTGCGACGCCCGGTCGTCGCCGACGACCGGGCCCGCGACCTGGCCCAGCGTCGACAGACCGCGCTCGCGGCGCTGCCCGCGCCCAAGACGGTCACCGAGCCAGCGCCCGGTCAGTACGACTACGCCTTCCCGGCGGCGGGGGCGGTCGACGTCCCGGCCGACGGTGGCTGGCACGCGATCGCGCTGTCGTCCGAGGCCACGCCCGCCGCGGTTCGTCACATCGTCGTGCCCGCGGTCGCCGTCGAGGTCTACCGGGTCGCGACCGCGGCCAATCCGTTCGACGCGCCGCTTCTGGCCGGGCCGATCGACGTCTACGATCGCGATGAGTTGATCCTCACCGCGCCGCTGGCCGAGACCCCGCCCGGGGGCACGGTCACCGTCGGGCTCGGCGTCGATCCCGAGGTCAAGGTCGCCCGCAATCTGCGCTTCCGCGAGGAGGCCGCCGGCGTGCTGCGCGGCTCGCTGCGGTTGCACCACGAGCTGACGATCGACGTCGACCACCGCGGCGCGCGCGCCATCGACCTCGAGGTCCGCGAGCGGCTGCCGATCCCGGCCGCCGACACCGACGACGTCGAGGTCGCGCTCGACGAGGTCGTCCCGCCGTGGGAGCCGTGGCGCCCCGAGCCCGCGCCCGGCGCGGCTCCCTTGCGCGGTGGTCACCGCTGGCGTGTCACGGTCGCCGCCGGCGAGCGGACCACGCTCCGCCTGAGCTACGCCGTCAAGATCGCCGCCAAGCATGAGCTGATCGGCGGTAACCGGAGGGACGCATGACCCCCACGCCCGTGACCGCGTCGATCGCCCTGGTCGTGGTGTTCGAGGATCGCGCCCGGGTGGTGCGCCGCGCCACCGTCGAGCTGGCGGCCGGAACTCATCGGCTGGTCATCGCCGGGGTCGCCCCGGTGCTGGCCGACAAGAGCCTGGTGGCGCGCGCGCCGGGCGCGGCCGTGCACGACGTGCGCGCGGTCCGCGCGGTGGCGCCGTGGCGCGATGGCCACGATGACGATCGCGCCGGGGCCGCGGCGATCGCGGCGGCGCGCGCCGAGCGCGATCGCGCGGCCTCCACCGTCGCCGCCGCCCAGATCCGGGCCGAGGTCGAGGCCGCGGCCGCCCGCGCGACGGCTGCGGTCCTGGCGCGCGCGGCCGGTGAGCTCGCGGCTCGCGCCGCCGAGGGCGTCGACGCGCCGACCGCGCCCGCCCGACTCGACGCCTTGACGGCCCAGCTCACCCGCCATCACCAGGCCGCGGCCGCCGCCGGCGAGGACGCCGCGGTCGCCGCCGCCGCCGCCGAGCGCTTCGCCGCCCGTCTGGCCGACCTCGAGCGCGGCGCGGTCCGCGAGACCGCCTCGGTGGTGATCGATCTCGAGGTCGCGACCGCTGGCGCGATCGCGCTCGAGGTCGGCTACACCGTCCCCGGCGCGTGCTGGCGGCCGTATCACACCGCGACCTGGCGCGGCGATCGGCTCGAGGTCGCGACCGACGCGTGCGTGTGGCAGGCCACCGGCGAGGACTGGCGCGACGTCGCGCTGGCGTGTTCGACCGCGCGGCCGTCCTTGGGCGCGTCACCGCCCGAGCTCGTCGACGACGTCCTGCGGGTCCAGGCCAAGGGCGCGCTGGTCGCCGCGATCCGCGATCAGGTCATCGCCACCACCGGCCTGGGCGGCGTCACGCCCGCGGCCCAGGTCCCCGGCCTCGACGACGGCGGCCAGGCCCGCCACCTGACGGCGCCCGGGCGCGCCACGGTGACCGCCGACGGTCGGCCACATCGCGTCCGCCTGACCGCGTGGACCACCGAGGTCACCGTCGATCGGATCGCCTATCCCGAGCTGTCCGACGCCGTGATCGTGCGGACCCGCGGCCAGCACGCCGGCGCCGAGCCGCTCCTGGCCGGGCCGGTCGATCTGGTGCGCGACGGCGGCTACACCGGGCGGACCTCGCTCCTCTACCTCGCGCCCGGCGAGCGCTTCGAGCTGGGCTGGGGCGCCGACCCGGCGTTGCGCTTGCACCGCAGCGCCCGACAGAAGCGCGACAGCGGGATGCTGTCGAGCTGGACCGAGGTCCGTCACCGGATCGCGATCCGGTTGTCGAACCTCGGCGGCGAGGCCCGGACGGTCACGGTCACCGAGCGCATCCCGGTGTCGGAGCTGGCCGACAAGGTCGAGGTCGCGCTGCGCCCGGTCGAGGCCTGGCGCCTCGAGGACGACGACGGCGCGCTGCGCGATCGCACGCCGCGGAGCACCGCGCGCACCGTCGGCGACCACGGCCTGGTGAGCTGGCAGGTCGAGCTGCCGCCGCGGCAGCGGCGGGCCATCGCTCACGAGTACGTCGTCAAGGTCCACGACTCGGTCGGCGGCCTGTGAGCGCCCTCGACGATCCCACCGCGGCCGCGCGGATGTTGACTGATCGCCTGGCGCGCAACCGGCGCCACCTGGGCAAGTGGGCGCGCCGCGCCGGCGTCACCTGCTGGCGCTGGTACGATCGCGACATCCCCGACGTCCCGGTCACGGTTGACGACTATCAGGGCGCGCTGGTGGTGGCCGACTGCCGGCGAGCTGGCCCCGACGATGACCTCGACCCGGCGTGGTTCGACGCGGTGCTCGACGCGATCGCCGCCGCCGCCCCCGACCATACGCTCCACACCCGGGCCCGCCGCCGCATGGCTGATCGCCGCGCCACCGGCGCGCAGTACCAACGGGTCGACGACGCCGGGGCGTGGCGCGAGGTCAGCGAGGGCGGGCGGCGCTTTCACGTCAACCTGTCGGACTACCTCGACACCGGCCTGTTCCTCGATCACCGCCCGAGCCGCGCCGAGGTCGGCGCCGCGGCCCGCGATCGCCGGGTGCTGAACCTGTTCGCCTATACCGGCGCCTTCACCGTGTACGCCGCGACCGGCGGCGCGGCGGCGACGGTGTCGGTCGATCTGTCGAACACCTACCTCGACTGGGCCGCCGACAACCTGGCTCGCAACCGCGTCGACCTCGGCCGCCACGCCCTCGAGCGCGCCGACGTCGCCGCCTGGTTGGCCGCCTACCGCGGCCCGCGCTTCGACCTCATCGTCTGCGATCCGCCGACCTTCTCGAACTCGAAGAAGATGCACGGCACCTTCGACGTGCTGCGCGATCACGTCGGCCTCCTGGCGGCGATCGAGCGGGTGGCGGCGCCCGACGCCACGCTGTGGTTCTCGACCAACCACCGCCGGTTTCGCCTCGACGCCCGGGCCCTGCCGAGATGGACCCAGCGCGACACCACCGCCACCAGCGTGCCGCCCGACTTCGGCTACTCGCGGCCCCACCAGTCGTGGCGGTTCACGCGGGCGCCAGGGCCGCCCGGACCTGGGTGAGCACGGTCGGCGCCGCCGCCGCGATCCGCGGCCCGAGGTCGTCCATGACCTCCGCGATCGCGGCGAGCTCGGCGGAGGTCGGGGCCAGGAGCGCGCGACCGGCCAGGGTCCGGGCCAGGCGGCGCGCCACCCCGGCGCCGTGGCCGAGATCGGTCGGCAGGCCGTGGGCGCGGAGGCGGGCCGCCAGCGCGGCGTAGCGGGGCGCGCCGTCGGGATCGCGCCACGCGACCTCGGCCGGGTGGGCGAGGGCGGCCAGGAAGCCGTCTCGGTGGCGCGGCTCATCGAGCCACACGCCGTCGAGCAAGAGCTCGACGCCGACGTGGGCGGCGGCCCGGCTCGGTCCACGCCGGACCGCCCGCGCGGCCAGGCGGCGACCGGCGTCGCGGAACAGCGCCAGCACCACCGGCGCGCGGTGGAAGACCGCATCGGTGGCGTGGTGGAGCGCCACCCCAGCGGCCACCCGCGGATCGCGTTGCTCGTCGAGTCGGGCCCCACACATCGACGCGAAGTCGGGCAGCATCGAGCCCAGGGCGACCCCGGCGTCGGCTGGGCTGTGCCAGCTCGCGATCGCCGCGTGACCGAAGAAGTTCACGCCGCTTGGTAGCATGGCGCGGTGACCCGCGTGCTCGGCCTCGATCTCGGCACCCAGAGCGCCAAGGCGGTGATCTACGACGCGGCCTTGGCCGTGCGCGGCGTCGGGCGCGCGGCGATCGCGACCCGGTTCCCACGGCCGGGCTGGGCCGAGCAGGACCCGGGTGACTGGGAGCGCGCGATCGGCCGCGCGGTCGCCGGCGCGTTGGCCGACGCCGGGTGTGCGGCGACCGCGATCGCGGCGGTGGCGATCACCGGCCAGCTCGACGGCCTGGTGGCGGTCGACGAGGGCGGCGCCGCCCTCGGCCCGGCCTGGCCCTGGCTCGACCGCCGGGCGGTGGCGGCCGCGGCCCGGGTCGCGCCGGCGCGGCTGCGGGCGATCGCGGGCCAGGTCGCCGACGCCAGCCACCTCGCGGCCAAGGCCCACCACTGGGACCAACACGGCGCGCGCCGGGCCGCGGCCTTCCACGTCCCGGTGTCGTACCTGGTCGAACGCCTGACCGGGGCGCGGGTCCTCGACCCCAGCCACGCGTCGACGACCATGCTCTACGATCTCGCCGCCAGCGCCTGGTCGGCCGAGCTGTGCGCGGTCTTCGAGATCGAGGCGGCGCGGCTGCCCGCGATCGCGCCGGCGTCGGCCACCGCCGGCGTCGTGACCACGGCCGGCGCCGCGTGGTCCGGGCTGGCCGTCGGGACCCCGGTCGCGGTCGGCACCGGCGACGACTTCGCGACGCCGCTCGGCATCGGCCTGGCGGCTGACGCGCTCTTGTGCGCGGTCGGCACGGCCGAGGTCGTCGGCTGTCGCGGACCAATCGAGTTTCGCGATCCAATCGGACTAGTCGAAACGCACCCATATCCGGCAAGTGCAGGTTTCATCGAGAACCCCGGTTGGTCGGCCGGCGGGGCGATCGCCTGGCTCGCCGCCCTGACCGGCCACCACCCCGAGGCCCTCGATCGCGCGGCCGCCGCCGCCGGGCCCGGCGCCGATGGGGTGCGGTTCGTCCCGGCCCTGGGTGGCGCGATGGTGCCGCGCTGGGATCCGGTGGCCCGCGGCGCCTTCGTCGGGCTCGGCCCGGGCCACGGCCCCGGCCACCTGGCGCGCGCGATCTACGAGGCCTGCGCCACCGCCATGGACACCGTCGGGGGCCACCTCCGCGATCGCGGCCTGACCTGGCACACGATCGCCCTGGTCGGCGGTGGCGCCGCGGCCGAGACCTGGGCCCAGGTCCGGGCCGATCTGGCCGGGCGGCCGGTGGCCCGCTACGCCGAGGTCGACGCCGCGCCGCGCGGCGCGGCCATGCTGGCGCTGGCGGTCGCCGAGGCCTGCGCGTTGGCCGACGTGATCGCGCGGGCGCCGCCGCCGACCGGCTGGCTCGATCCGGCGCCCGAGCTGGCCGCGACCTACCGCGCCATCGCCGACGAGGTCCTGACGGCGACGGCGGCGATCGGCCCCCTCGACCACGCCCACGCCGCGGCCACCCCGTGACGGCGGTCGCTCGCGGCCCGGCTGCCGCGCGCTACACTGCCCGACGATGTTCGCGCGCCTCGCCTCGCTCGCCTTGGGTGCGCTCGCGGCCGTCGGTTGCGACGAACCGACCCTCACCTGCGTCGAGGTCGACCTGACCTGCGCGCCGCTGTACGCCCCGACCTGGGACAACCTCGTGACCACCACCCTCCTGCCGAGCTGCGCCGCAGCCGGCTGCCACACCCGGGCCGCCGCCGCCGGCGGCTTGATCCTCGACGACCCGGCCACCGCGTACGCGCGCCTTCAGCCCTACGTGACGCCGGGCGACGTCGCGTGCAGCGAGCTGACGATGCGGGTCTTCGCCGGACCGTCGTCGCTGCTCATGCCGCGCGGCGCCCGGCTGTCGGAGGCCGAGGCGTGCGCGGTCGCGCAGTGGGTGGCGGCCGGCGCGCCCGGGCCGGTCACCGCCGCGGGGGCGCCGTGAGCCGGGCCTGGGCGATCGCGGCGGCCGTCGCGGCGACCGCCGCCCTCGGGTGCGGCGGCGACGACGCCCTGCCGGTCGCCGAGCTGATGGATCCCGAGACCTGCGCCGGCTGCCACCCCAAGCACTTCGCCGAGTGGCAGTCGAGCATGCACGCCTACGCCGCCGACGATCCGGTGTTCCTGGCGCTCAACCGCGCCGGGCAAGAGGAGACCGGCGGCGCGCTCGGCAGCTTCTGCGTCAACTGCCACGCCCCGATCGCGGTCGCCCAGGGCCTCACCACCGACGGCACCAACCTGGCCGACGTGCCGCGGTGGGCCAAGGGCGTGACCTGCTACTTCTGCCACAACGCGGTCGAGGTCACCGGCGATCACAACAACCCGATCCGCCTGGCCGAGGACCAGACGATGCGCGGCGGGCTGCGCGATCCGATCGGCAGCCCGGCCCACCGCACCGCGTACTCCGAGCTGCTCGACGCCACCAAGCCGACCTCGTCGCCGCTGTGCGGCTCGTGCCACGACATCATCACCCCGGCCGGTGTCCACCTCGAGCGCACCTTCGCCGAGTGGAAGACCACGATCTTCGCCGGCCCCGAGCCGCGCTCGCAGCTCTCGTGCGCGTCGTGCCACATGATCGCGACCACCGACGTCATCGCCAGCGGGCCCGGCTTCTCTGCGCCGCTTCGACCCTTCGGCCGGCGCGAGCACACCTTCGCCGGCGTCGACGTCGCCCTGACGCCGTGGCCCGGCCGCGACCTCCAGCTCGCCGCGATCCGCCGCGACCTGTCGGCGGTGCTCCTGCCGCGGCTGTGTGTCCTGCCGGTCGACGGCGGCCGCATCGACTACCGCCTCGACAACGTCGGCGGCGGTCACATGTTCCCGTCGGGGGCGACCGCCGATCGCCGGGCCTGGATCGAGATCGTCGCGTACGACGCCGCCGGCGGCGTGGTGTTCCAGACCGGGGTCGCGCCGGCCGCCACGCCCGACGCCGACCCCGAGGACTTCGGCGATCCCAACCTGTGGGTCCTCGACACCGTGACCCGCGATGGCGCCGGCCAGCGCACCGAGAAGTTCTGGCGCATCGCCACGATCGACTATCCCGGCAACCTGTTGCCGCCGGCGGTCACCACCGATCCGTCGGACCCGCGCTTCTACCACGCGGTCGAGCGCTCCTTCGCGGTCGGCCCGCGGTTCGCCGACGTCGTGCGGGTCACCGCCCGGGTCCGCCTGCGGCCGATCCCGGTCAAGCTGGTGAGCGAGCTCCTCGCCAGCGGCCACCTGATGGTCGACGTTCGCCCCGAGATCCCGACCCACGACGTGCCCAGCTCCGAGCTCGAGTGGACCACCGTCGACGGCTTCGGCTGCGTGCCGTGAGCTACTTGCTGCGCTGCGCGTAGACGCCGTCCCAGTCGTCGCCCGGGGGATCGTCGGCCAGCTCGGCGGCCCGCGTCGCCAGGACCGCGGCCGCGCCGTCGCTCGGGCGCGCGCCGGCGATCGCGGTGAAGGCCGCCGCCGCCTCACCGAACCGGCGGTCGTGGAGCGCCGCCAGCGCCGCGTCCCAGGTGGCCAGCGCGGCGGCATCGGGGACCCCGGCCTCGCCGGTCCGGCCGCACAGCTCGAAGATGCGGGCCGCGCGATCCTTGCCCTTCATCCGCACCCGCCCCAGCTCGCGGAAGACGAAGCCGCGGGCCGCCGCCGCGGTCGCCTCGCCGACCAGGACGTCGACGCCGTACTCCTTGGTCAGCGGCTCGAGGCGGGCCGCCAGGTTGACCGCGTCGCCCAGCACCGTGTAGTCGAAGCGGGCCTCGCTGCCCATGTTGCCGACCGACATCGGGCCGGTGTTGATGCCGACCCCGATCTGGATCGCGGGGAGGCCGCGCGCGGTCCAGGCCCGGTTGAGGGGACCCAGCGCGCGCTGCATCGCCAGCGCCGCCGCGCACGCCCGGGTCGGATGGTCGCTGACGTCGACCGGGGCGTTCCACATCGCCATCACCGCGTCGCCGATGTACTTGTCGAGGGTGCCGTCGCTGTCGAGGACGATCGCGGTCATCGGCGTCAGGTACTCGTTCAGGAAGTCGGCCAGGCCCTCGGGCGGCAAGCTCTCGGCGATGCGCGAGAACCCGCGGATGTCGCTGAACAGGACCGTCAGGTCGCGGCGCTCGCCGCCGAGGCGCGCCGCGCTCGGGTTGGCGACGATGCGCTCGACCAGCGATCGCGAGACGTACTGGGCGAAGGCGCCGCGCAGCGCCGCCTTCTCGCGACCCTCGGTGGCCAGGGTCGCGACCGTCGCCGCGAGGATCGTCAGAGCGAAGGCGGTGACCGGCGCGACCAGCTCGATCGCGATCCCGCGCGCAAACAAGGCCTGACCGAGGGCGAGCCAGCCGACGATCGCCAGCACCGCGGCGACCAGCGGCAGCCAGAGCCGGCGGCGCACCCGGCGAAGCTGGAGGGCCACGGCCAGCGCTACGAACCCGAGCATCGCGACGATCCCCACCACCGGCCCGGCGTCGCGCAGGAGCTCGTCGTAGAGCAGGTTGTGCAGCAGGGTGGCGTGGAGCTCGACGCCGTCGGACACCGGCGCGAACGGGGTCGGCACCTTGTCGTACGCGGCGTGGGTGAAGCCGACGATCGCGATCGCGCCGCGCAGGCGCGCCCGCTCGCGGCCGTCGAGGATCGCGGCCGCCGACACCCGCGGGAACGGCCGCCCGAGGAAGTTGAGGCGCGCCGTCGTCGGCAGCGCCCGCTCGCCCAGGTGGACCGCGCGCTCGGCGGCGACGAACCGGGTCGGCTGCTTGGTCGCCAGGCTGGCCAGGGTCAAGGCCAGGGCCTGGTAGTAGCGACCGCCGAACTCGATCACCAGCGGCATCCGCCGGGCCACGCCGTCGTCGTCGCGGTAGTGGTTGACCGCACCCGCGGCCCGGGCCCCGGCGGCGATCGTCGGCAAGGTCGCGGCGACGGCGTAGGCGCTCGGCACCGTGGCGGCGCCGCCCACCGACTCCGAGAGCTGGGCCTTGGCGAGCCCGGGCGGTTCGGGCGGGGGCGCCGCCGGGCGATCGGCGGCCGAGCGGATCAGCCGGAACATCGCGCCCAGGACCACCACCCGGGCCTCGGCGACCGCGGCCGCCAGCGCGTCGTCGCCATGAAGCGCGGTGACCACGGCGGCCAGCGCGTCGCGGGCGGCGAGCAACGCCGGGCCCGGGGCGGGGTCGGCCGCGGCGGCGCCGTAGGCGGCCTCCACCTGGGCGGCCAGCGTCGGCTCGAGGAGCAGCTCGGGCGCGGAGTAGAACAGGTCGAGGGCGATCGCGTCGGGCTCGGCGGCGGCCAGCGCCCGCACCAGGCGGGCCCAGCCGCGCCGGGTCTGGAACACGTCGGGCGCGACCCGCCGGGTCTCGTCGTCGAGCCCGACGATCACGATCCGGGCGTCGCGCAGCGGCCGTGGCCCGCGGCTCTGGAACCGCCAGTCGAGGCTGCGCTGCTCGAGGCTGTCGAGGCCGGGCACCGTCCACAGGCGGCCGTGGCCGGTGGCCAGGGCGCCGAGCGCGAGGCCGACCACCAGCGCGATCGCCAGCGGCCAGTTGCGGGTGCGGGTGGCCCGCGGTCGCATCGGCGCCAGGGTAACAGACGGTGACGCGCGGTTGTGGTCGCGCCGAGGACCGGCGTACGATCACCGTTCACCACGTCTCGGGGGAGACACCATGCACCTTCGCCTGCTCGTCTCGTCGTGCGTCGCGGGCCTCGCGCTCGCCGCCTGTGGCGACAACCTCCGGCCGGCCACCGACGACGCCGCGGTCGATGGCCCCGCCGCGATCTGCGGCGACGGCGTGATCGGTCGCGGCGAGGACTGCGATGACGGTGACACCATCGCCGACGCGATCTGCACCGCGACCTGCGGCTTCACCTGCGGCAACGGCGTGGTCGATGACGCCTTCGGCGAGCTGTGCGACTCCGGCATCACCGCCGGCGCCGGTGCCTGTCCGGCGACCTGCGACGATGGCGTGGCGTGCACCGCCGACGTTCGCGCCGGGGAGGGCTGTCAGGTCACGTGCGAGCACGCCGCGATCACCACGCCGATCGCCGGCGATGGCTGCTGCCCGACCGGCGCCACCAGCCTGACCGACCCCGACTGCGGCGTGGTCTGCGGCAACGGCGTGCTCGAGCCCGGCGAGCTGTGCGACCCCGGCATCGCGAGCGGCGCCGGTGCGTGCCCGCTCACCTGCAGTGACGGCCTGAGCTGTACCGCGGACGCCCTGGTCGGCGCCGGCACCTGCGCCGCGATGTGCACCGCCACGCCGATCACCGCCCCGGTCGACGGCGACGGCTGCTGCCCGCCCGGCGCGACCCCGGCCACCGACGACGACTGCCAGCCGACCTGCGGCAACGGCACCCTCGACCCCGGGGAGACCTGCGACCTCGCGATCACCGCCGGGCCAGGCCGGTGCCCGACGGTCTGCACCGACGGCATGGTCTGCACCACCGACGCGCTGGCCAACCCCGGCACCTGCACCGCGGCCTGTGCCTTCACGCCGATCACGACGCCGCGCTCCGGCGATGGATGCTGTCCGCCAGGCGCGACCTCCGCCACCGACAGCGACTGCCTGCCCGGGTGTGGCAACGGGATCGTCGATCCGGGCGAGACCTGTGACACCGCCATCCTCGCCGGACCCGGACGGTGCGCCACGTCATGTGATGACGGCATGGTCTGCACCACCAACACCTTGCTCAACGGCGGCACCTGTACGGCGACGTGCACCTTCCCGCCGATCATCGCGCCGGCCAACGGCGACGGCTGCTGTCCGGTCGGCGCCAACGCCACCACCGACAACGACTGCCCGGCGGTGTGCGGCAACGGCGTGGTCGAGCCCGGCGAGACCTGCGATCGCACGATCGCGGCCGGGCTACCGGGCGCGTGCCCGACCGCGTGCAGCGACGGCCTCGCGTGCACCCGCGACACCCTGACCGGCCCCGGCACCTGCGCCGCGGCGTGCACCTTCACGCCGATCACCACGCCGGCCAACGGCGACGGCTGCTGTCCGCCGGGCGCGACCCCGGCCACCGACAGCGACTGCGTCGTCACGCCGACCGCGTTCCGCCTGCGCGATCTCGATCTGCGCGATCCTCACGTGTTCGTCAACTTCATCGGCTGTCGCGATGTCACCGACAACCCCCTGGCCGGCTTCTCGGTCAACGGCGAGCTCCAGACCAACATCCAGACCGACGGCGACGCCGACGGCGACCTCGATCTCTCGATCGCGACGGTGTTCCGCCCCCTCGACCAGGCCGCCGGCGCGACGCCGGCCCTCGAGCTTCACTTCCCGACCTGCCGACCGCCGCTGGCCTCGACCACCTGCACGCGGACCCCGGCCGCGTCGCCCGCGATCCTCACC
The DNA here is from genome assembly GCA_018057825.1 of Kofleriaceae bacterium. Classification (GTDB taxonomy): domain Bacteria; phylum Myxococcota_A; class Polyangia; order Haliangiales; family Haliangiaceae; genus UBA2376. The sequence goes on from JAGPCY010000039.1 coordinate 18,206, forward strand.
ACCGCGACCAACGGCGCCGGCGCCACCGCCTGCCTGAGCGCCCTCACCGGCACGATCGGCGCGCCGGCCTATTCCCCTGCGATCACCGCCGCCAGCGCCCCCTGCTACGTGTCGGCCCGCACGACCATCACCATCGATCTCGGCGGCATCCCGATCACCCTGCGCGACGCCCAGATCGCCGCGACCTACGTCGGCACGCCGGCCAGCAACACCACCAACGGCCTCCTGCGCGGCTTCATCAGCGAGACCGAGGCCAACGCGACCATCCTCCCCTCGAGCCTGCCGCTGGTCGGCGGCCAGCGCCTGTCCTCGCTCCTCCCCGGCGGCATGGGCAACTGCAGCACCCGCGACGATCGCGACACCAACGCCGGCGTCCGCGGCTGGTGGTTCTACCTGAACTTCACCGCCCCCCTCGTCCCCTGGCTCGACTGACCCCAGCCGTCACCCCAGCGGGGCGCGTCTCGGTGTCGATCCAAACCCGCGGCCCACGCGCCACCCCCGTAGGAGGTCGCGCCCACGCTACGCCCCCGGCACAGCGCCCCAGCGGGGCGCGTCTCGCACGGAGGCTCGGTGACGCCACAAACCCGCGGCCCACGCGCCACCCCCGTAGGAGGTCACGGACACGCTACGCCCCCGGCACAGCGCCCCAGCGGGGCGCGTCTCGGAGGGAGGCTCGTCGAGGGCTTGCCCTCGATGAGGGAGGTTTGGTGACAAACCTCCCAGAAAACACACGCGAGGCTCGTCGAGGGCTCGCCCTCGACGAGGGAGGTTTGGAGACAACCCCCCCAAAAAACGCTCGAGGTCGCGCCCACGCTACGCCCCCGGCACAGCGCCCCGGAGGGGCGCGTCTCGGAGGGAGGCTCGTCGAGGGCTTGCCCTCGACGAGGGAGGTTTGGTGACAAACCTCCCCCAAAAACGCTCGAGGTCGCGCCCACGCTACGCCCCCGGCACAGCGCCCCGGAGGGGCGCGTCTCGGAGGGAGGCTCGTCGAGGGCTTGCCCTCGACGAGGGAGGTTTGGTGACAAACCTCCCAAAAAACTCAGAGGTTTGGTGACAAACCTCCCAAAAAACACGCGCTCTAACGCACCGCGAGACGCGACACGTAGCGAGACGCCGTGTTGCGCTTGAGCACGCCGCGGCTGACCGCCTTGTCGATGATCGAGATCGCCGACTTGCGGAGGCTGTCCGCGTCAGCGGCTTCGCCGTCGATCGCGGTACGCGCCTTCTTCACCGCAGTGCGCAGAGCGGACATCGCCGCCCGGTTCCGGGTACGGCGCTTGATCGATTGGCGGTTGGCCTTCTCGGCCGAGGGATTGTTGGCCACGGGGAGTCTCCTCTAACGAGCGTGGGTAAGTAGCGCGCCCTCGTTGGGGCTGTCAAGCGGTCGCGGTCGACGGCGGCGATCCGCTCCGGTTGTGGAAAACCTGCGCGGTTCGCGCCCGCGCACGCCGGGAGCGCCAGTCATCTCGCGAGGTCCGCCGTGTCTGCTCAAAAAACTTGCATCCTCGCCGCGCCGTCGGGCGCCCGCGCATCGCGCGGCCGTCACCCTCGCGCGCCGACGCCGGCCGCCTTGGCTGCGTCCCACAGCGCGTCCATCTCCTCGAGGTTGGAGTCGGTCGGGGCCTTGCCACGTTCGGCCAGGCGGTCCTCGATGAACGCGAACCGATCGGTGAAGCGCCGAGACGCATCATGGAGCGCGGTCTCGGCGTCGACCCCGAGCTTACGCGCGAGGTTGACCACCGCGAACAGCAGATCGCCGACCTCGTGATGGGCCGCCGGTCCACCGGTCGCCGCGACCTCGGCGACCTCCTCGACCTCTTCGCGGACCTTGGCCAGCGAGCCCTCCCAGCCGCCCCAGTCGAAGCCGACCTTGCCGGCCTTGCCGCCCAGCTTCTGGGCCCGGGCCAGGGCGGGCAGGGCGGTCATCACGCCACCGAGGGTGCGGGTCGGCCCGGTCGGGCGCGCCGCCTTCTCGGCCGCCTTGATCTGCTCCCACTGGGTCAACACCTCGTCGGAGGTCTTGGCGTCCGAGGCCCCGGGCGCGCCGAACACGTGGGGGTGGCGCCGCACCAGCTTGGCGCAGATGCCGTCGACGACGTCGTCGATCCCGAAGGCCCCCTCGGCCCGGCGCAGCGCGGCCTGAAACACCACCTGCATGAGCAGGTCGCCCAGCTCCTCGCGGTGGTCGGCGACGTCGCCGCGCTCGAGGGCGTCGAGCACCTCGCAGGCCTCCTCGACCAAGAACGGTCGCAGCGTGGCCAGGGTCTGCTCCCGGTCCCACGGGCAGCCGTCGGGCGCGAGCAGGCGATCCATGATCTCGACCAGGCGGACCAGCGACGAACCGGGTGCGGACATGGCGGCGACCCTACCCGCGCTATCGAGCGCGTGCCAGGGGCCGGGCTTCCTGCTACAACCCGCGCCGGCGCGGGCCGTTCGACCTCGCGCGCGCCCCCTCGAGAACCCCGCGTGACCAAGCCAGCCCTGCGTCGCGACAAGCTCGCGTTCGACGATCCCGAGGCCCTCCAGGCCTTGTGCGGCACCAACAACACCCGGCTCAAGCTGATCGAGCGCACCGCCGGCGCCGCGCTGCACCTGCGCGGCAACGAGATCACGATCGAGGCCGACGACGACGTGGTCCGGATCGTGCGCTCGGCCCTCGAGCAGCTCTACGGCTTCGCGCGCAAGGGCAGGCACCTGGCCTCCGACGACGTCGTCCGCGCGGTCAAGGTCCTGGCCAGCGACGCCGACGCCGAGCTGGCGCCGATGTTCACCGACACGATCCTGGTGCCGCGCGGCGGCCGGCCGATCGCCGCCAAGGGACCGGTCCAGAAGCAGTACGTCGACTCGGTTCGCGCCAACGACATCGTCTTCGCCGTCGGCCCGGCCGGCACCGGCAAGACCTACCTGGCGGTGGCGCTGGCGGTGCGGGCGCTCCTCGACAAGCAGGTCCGGCGCATCGTCCTCACTCGGCCCGCCGTCGAGGCCGGCGAGAAGCTCGGCTTCTTGCCCGGCACGCTCGAGGAGAAGGTCAGCCCCTACGTCCGACCGCTGTACGACGCGCTCGGCGACATGCTCGAGGTCGACAAGGTCCAGCGCCTGATGGCCGACGACGTCATCGAGGTCGCGCCGCTGGCCTTCATGCGCGGCCGGACCCTGAACGACGCCTTCGTGATCCTCGATGAGGCCCAGAACACGACCGTCGAGCAGATGAAGATGTTTCTGACCCGGCTGGGCTTCGGCGCCAAGGCGGTGGTGACCGGCGACCCGTCGCAGTCCGATCTCCCCCGCGGCCAGGCCTCGGGGCTGCGCGACGCCCTGTATCTGCTCGAGGGCATCCGCGGCATCGGCGTGACGCGGTTCACCGACGCCGACGTGGTCCGTCACCCGCTGGTCGCGGCCATCATCCGGGCCTACGACGCCCGCGACCGGGCTCGGGCCGCCGAGCTCCACGGCGACGCCCGCTTCGCGCCCCGAACCGACGAGCGGCGCGACGCCGCGCCGCTCGAGGCGCGCGAGCCGGAGTCACCCGCGCTAGACTCGACCGGTGATCGCCAGCCCGGATGACCTGATCGCCGCGGTCGACGCCGATCGTCGCCTGGCGGTGTGGCGGCTGCGGCGCCAGGGGCCGGGCTGGCTCGAGCTCGAGACCCGGGCCAGCCTGGCGCGGGCCAAGGCGCCGCTGGTCTTGGTCCTGGCCTGGCCCGAGGTCTGGCGCGACGCCGAGGCGCTCCGGCCCCACCTGGTCCGGGCCCGCAGCGGCGGCTATGCGCTCATGCTGGTCGGCGACGACGCCACCTTCGCCGGCACCGACCTGGTGGCGCTGGTCGACGACGCCGACGTCGCCGCCCTGGCCGTGCCGGCGTCGATCGAGCGGGTCGCGCTGGCGCTGCGGTCGCGGGCCGAGGCCTCGGCCCTGCGCCAGATCGCCGCGACCCTCGAGCTCGAGCTGGCCCAGGCCCAGCACGAGAACGCGCTCTTGATCGAGACCGGCCGCGCGCTGTCGCAGCAGCGCGACATGGCGTCGCTCCTCGAGATCATCTTGCGCCAGGCCCGCGACGTCACCGGCGCCGACGCCGGCTCGGTCTACATCGTCCTCGGCGACGACGACGCCGCCCAGCGCACGCTGCGCTTCATGGCCAGCCAGAACGACTCGCGCAAGATCGACTCGCGCGGGTTCACGATGGCGGTGTCGCCCAGCTCGATCGTCGGCACCTGCGTCTTGTCGAGCGACGTCATCAACATCCCCGACCTGTACCAGCTCGATCCGCCCGGCACCGGCAACAATCCCTGGGGCTTCGTCCACGACCGCAGCTTCGACGACAAGTACCACTACCAGACCCGGTCGATGCTGACCGTGCCGATGATCTCGGCCCGGGCCCAGGTCATCGGCGTGATCCAGCTCATCAACAAGCGGGCCCGGGGCGCGCTGACCCTAGGCGAGGTCGAGGACTTCGCCGCCCGGGTGGTGCCGTTCGACGAGCCGTCGGTGGCCTACGCCACCAGCCTGGCCTCCCAGGCCGGCATCGCCCTCGAGACCGCCCGGCTCTACGACGAGGTCAAGACCTTGTTCGACGGCTTCGTCCGGGCCTCGGTCACAGCGATCGAGTCCCGCGACCCCACCACCTCGGGCCACTCCGAGCGGGTCGCGATCCTGACCACCGGGCTGGCCCGGGCGGTCGATCGCCTCGACGTCGGCCCGTACCGCCATCTGCGGTTCGGTCCTGACGAGCTGACCCAGATCGAGTACGCCGCGCTGCTCCACGACTTCGGCAAGGTCGGGGTCCGCGAGCACGTCCTGGTCAAGGCCAAGAAGCTCTACGAGCACCAGCGCGATCTGGTGGTCCAGCGCTTCCACCTGATCCGCCGCGGCATCGAGGTCGACTCGCTGGCCAAGAAGCTCGACTGCTACCTGTGCGGCCACGCCGACGAGGTCCCGGCGATCGACGAGCTGGCCACCCGCTCGCTGTCGGAGATCGACGACATGATCCGGTGGATCCTCGGCGCCAATGAGCCGACCGTCCTCGACCAGGGTGGGTTCGAGCGCATCTCCGACATCGCCGGGCGGGTGTTCGTCGACCCCGAGGGCGTGACCCGACCGTACCTGTCGCCCGACGAGGCCACCGCGCTCCAGGTCATGCGCGGCTCGCTGACCCGCGAGGAGCGCTTCGAGATCGAGAGCCACGTCGTCCACACCTACAACTTCTTGCGCCAGATCCCGTGGGGCCGGCAATTCCGTCACGTCCCCGACATCGCCGGCGCGCACCACGAGAAGCTCGACGGCACCGGCTATCCCAACCAGCTCCGCGGCGACGAGATTCCGGTGCCGGCGCGGATGATGACGATCGCCGACATCTTCGACGCGCTGACCGCCAAGGACCGGCCGTACAAGAAGGCGATGCCGGTCGAGCGCGCCCTCGACATCCTCGCCACCGACGTCAAGAAGGGCCTGCTCGACGACGAGCTGTTCCGGATCTTCGTCGAGGCCAAGGTGTGGGATGGGGTCCGGCCGTGACCGCCACCGTCGACATCGTCTTCGATCGTGGCCTGACGCTGGTGTTCGATCGGGCCGCGGTCCGGCGCTCGGCGCGGCGGATGGTCGCGGCGGCGGCGGCCACCGAGGGTCAGCCTCTCGAGGCGGCGTTTCGCTTCACCACCGACGCGGTGATCCACGCGCTCAACCGCGACTACCGGGGCAAGGATCAGCCGACCGACGTCCTGGCCTTCGCCCAGCGCGAGGGCCCGGCCGGCGCGACCGACGCCGGGATCTTGGGCGACGTGATCGTGTCGGTCGAGACCGCGCGCCGGCAGGCCAAGCGCCGCGGGCCGGGCGGGCTGCGCGATGAGCTGTGCTTCCTGGCCGCCCACGGCCTGTGCCACCTGCTCGGCTACGATCACCCGACCGCCAAGGCCGAGCGGATCATGAACGCGCGGATGGCCGCGCTCCTGGCCGCCGCCGCCGCCCCCGGGCGGATCACCGCCGCCTGAGCGTCAGGGCACGGAGACGATCGCGATCCGCCAGTTGCGGCGATCGCCGGGCGGCGCGTTCGGGACGTCCTCGCCGCGTCCGACCGCCTCGAGGCGGGCCGCGGCCACGCCGACCTGGACCAGGTAGTCGTGGACCTCCTGGGCGCGCCGTCGCGACATCACCAGCGCGCGATCGGGCTCATCGCGGTAGTGGCCTTCGATCCGGTAGCGCTCGTCGGGATGCGCCGCCATCACCGCGGCGACCTCGTCGAGCGCCGCGAGGGAGGTCCGCTGGAGCGTGGCCTTGCCGTACGCGAACACGATCGGACCCAGGAGCTCGATGCCGCCGTCGCGGCGGCGGACGTGGCGCGGACAGGCGGCGGTGGGCCCGACGGCGTGGGCGGCGCGGCAAGTGACCGCCGGGTCGCGGTCGAGCAGGCGATCGCGATCGGGCTCGACCTGGGCGGCGACCGGTGGCACCGCGCCGACCGCGGCGAGCGAGGCGAAGGCCAAGGCGAAGGCGAACCGACGCATGTCCGTTGGTGGCAGGGTGCGCGTCCGCGGTTACGGGGCCGGGCAGCCTGCGAGGTCGCCGCCGATCGCCGCCCGGATCGCGCGAGCGTCCGCCCGTCCCGGGCGCCCGGGCCGATAGCCCGAGCCGAGCACCAGCGGCGTGAAGCGCGCCGCCAGACACGGCGCGCCGTCGGCGAAGGTCAGGGTCAGGATCCCGGTGCGGCGGGCCCGCGGCCCGAGGTTATCGAACAGGAAGTTGCCCAGCGAGTACGCGATCACGCCGCCGCGGTAGCGCTCGATCGGCTGGAGCACGTGGGGGTGATGGCCGATCACGGCCGCGGCGCCAGCGTCGATCCAGGCCCGGGCGGCGACGCGCTGGGCTGGGTCGGGGGCCGCGTGGTGTTCGCGCCCCCAGTGCACGAGGACGATCACCGCGTCGTGGTCGGCGCGGGCCGACGCGACGATCGGCGCCACCGCGCCGAGCAGCTCGGGCTCGGCGACGAAGCGCAGGCGCGGAGCCCCGGCGCGCTGGCTGCGGTTGCGGACCGTGGTCACCGCGATGAAGCCCAGGCGCCAGGCGCCGACCGCGACCGACTCGACCGCGAGGAGCTCTGGGCCGTGGTGCGCGGCGCCGAGGGCCGTCATCCCGGCGGCGGCGATCAGCGCCGGCGTCGCGGTCGTGCCGTCATCGCCGAGGTCGTCGCTGTGGTTGTTGGCCAAGGACAGGGCGTCGAAGCCGGCGCCGGCCAGCACCGCGAGTTGATCGGGGTTGGCCGCGAAGCGTCGGCGCTCGCGGGGGCCGCGCGCCGGCGGCGCCGCGATCACCGGGGTCTCGAGGTTGGCCACCGCGAGGTCGGCGTCGGCGAGCACCGCGCGGGCGCCGTCGAGGAGCCGCGGGCGATCGGCCGGGATCGGTTGAAGCCGGCCGCCGACGTAGCGCCCGAACATCACGTCGCCGACGAAGGCGACCTCGATCGGCGCTCGGGCCGGCGCCGGCTGGGCTGCGGCGGCGCGCGCCACGGCGGCGATGACGAGCGCGGTCAGGACCCAGGAGCACGACGGAGGACGGGACATGGCGGAAGCGCACGGGAATCGAACCCGCCATGCCGCCGCTCGCGCGGGGCACCATCGGCTTTGAAGGCCGAGCCGCGCACCAGCCGCGGATGCGCTTCCACCCACGACTCTACACGGAAAGTCGGCGCCTCGGCGGGGCCGACCACGCCCGCGGGTGGTGCGGCGGCGGGCCGCACCAGGGCTGGTACGTGGCTTGCTGTCGATCGAGCCATGACCCGCATCGCCCACATCATGACCCCCGAGCCCGAGACGGTCCCGCCGGACGTCACGATCGACGTCGCGGCGCGGCGGATGATGGCCCTCGGCCTGCGGCACCTGCCGGTCGTCGACGGCGGTGGCCGCCTGGTGGGCATCGTCAGCGACCGCGATCTGCGCGGGCCGCTCTTGTACGGCGACGCGCCGCCGGGGCCGTCGCCGGCGCAGCCGATCGACACGGTCATGACCACCGACATCCTGGTCGCCGGGGCCGACGATGAGGTCGGGCAGGTGGCGCGGCGCATCGTCGACCGCCGGGTCGGCGCGGTCCCGATCGTCGCCGCCGACGGTCGGCTGGTCGGGATCGTCAGCTACGTCGACGTCTTGCGGCGCCTGGCCGAGGAGGCCGAGGCCGACGCCCGGGCCGTCGCCCTCATGGACTGAGCTGCGCCCGGCCCGGTTCGCGACGCGTCGGTTGCGCCACCGGTAGTCGCCCGGCGCAGGTTCTGCGTGACCGCGATCATCGCCCCAGCGTCGCCCTCGCCACCCGTGCATACTGATCGCATGACCGAAGGTCGCCGACCCCGCCGCGCCTGGGAGGCGCTGGCGATCGCGGCTGCGGTCAACGCCGGGGTCGTGCTGGTGCTCGATCGCATCATCGTGCCGGCGGCGCGGCTGTCCTTCGTGGCCGCGCGGCCCGAGGAGTCCCTCCCGATCGGCCCGCCGCTGACCAGCGCCGGCCTGGGCGTCGGCGTCGTGACGACGATGCCGCCGGCCCTGCCGCTCGAGGCGATCCTCGGCGTCGGCGACGACGCCGAGGGCACGGGCCGTGCGGCCCGGCCGTCGGCCGCCGAGCTGCCTGGCGCTCGCGCCGCCGATCGCGGTGGCGGCGACGTCGGCGGGGTCGACACCTGGACCGATCGCCGCGATCGCGCCGACGACGCGGCGCTGCGCAGCCGGATCTGGAGCGGCGGCGCCGCATACCTGACCCCGCGGACCCCCGGCGACCGACGGGCCGCGTCCCCCGAGGCCATCCACCGCGCGCCGACCGCGGCCTACGGCGATCGCGCGCCGCAGCCGGTGGCGCGCGCCGGCGAGGACACCGCGCGCCTGGGCGACGCCAGCGGTGCGGGGAACGCCGGCGGACCGACCGCGGTCGGGATCGACGACGCCCGGGCCGGCCGCGCCGGGGCCACCGCCCCCGAAGCGCGGGGCGGTGCGGTCGCGACCGCGCGCGAGGAAGCCTACGTCGATCGCGGCGCGCCGGCGGTCGACGTCGCGCGCCGTGGCGCCACCGCCGACGATCGCGCGGTGGCCGCCGCCTCCGATCAGCGCCGTCCCGATCCCTTCGACCTGACCCCGCCGCGCTCGGGAGGCGGAGCGGGCGAGGGCGTGCGCGGCGCACCCGGCGCCGGGCTGGTCAGCGACGGCTGGGGGCAGGGCACCGCCGCCTCGCGGACCCAGGCGCCGGCCGGCGACGACGGCGCGCCGACCTACGCCTCGCGCCGCGATCCGTACTTCTACGAGCTGTTTCGGCGCCTCGACGAGCGCATCGTCTACCCGCGCGAGCTGGCGATCGGCCTGGTGTCGGGCCGGGTGATCGCCAGCCTGGTCCTGCGGCCCGACGGCACGCTCGCCGAGATCGCGGTGTTCTCGTCGAGCGGCTACCGCGCGTTCGACGACGAGGTCACCGCCGCGTTGCGCGGGCTCGGCCGCCTGGGCCCGGTGCCTGCCGCCCTCCTGTCGGGGCGCGACACGCTGCGGGTCCGGTTGATGTACACGTTTAAGAGCCCGGTCATCCTGTGACCGGCTGACGCCGGCGCGCGGGCGTTACCCGAGGAGCGCCTGGTACGCCGCCGCGTCGAGCAGCGCCTCGACCTCGCCCGGATCGCTGGGCGTGATCTCGACCATCCAGGCCGCGTACGGATCGGCGTTGACCGACTCCGGGCTGGCCGAGACCTCGGCGTTGACGGCCGCGATCGTGCCCGAGATGGGCGCGTACAGATCCGACACCGACTTGACGCTCTCCACGGTGCCGAAGCGGCCTCCCTTGGTGACGGCGTCGCCGACCTTCGGCAGGTCGACCAGGGTGATGTCGCCGAGCTGCTCGACCGCGAAGGCGGTGATGCCGACCTTGCAGGTCGGGCCAGGGCTGAGCCACTCGTGGTCGTTGGTGTAGCGGAGATCGCTGGGGACGTTGCTCATCGGTTCACTCGGGTTCGTGGTGGTGGCGCGACCGACGCGACGGTCAGGCCCGCTTGTAGAACTTGCCCTTGACCACCGTGGCCAGGACGTCCTTGCCGCGGCAGTCGATCGTGAGCGCCGTGCCGGCCTCCTGATAGCCGGGCGGCAGGTAGGCCAGGCCGATCGCGCCGGTCACCGAGATGCCGGGGCCGCCGCTGGTGACCGTGCCGATCACCTGGGCGTCGGCCGGTCGGCTGCGGTCGACCACCGCGTAGCCGTGGCGGGCGATCGCGCGCTCGTCGATGCGGAAGCCGGTCAAGATGCGGTCGAGGCCTCGGGCCTTCTGGGCGACCAGGGCGCCGCGGCCGAGGAAGTCGCCGCCGGCGGCGACCCACGGACGGTCGAGCTTGACCGCCCAGCCCAGGCCGGCCTCGAGGGGGCTGGTGGTGTCGTCGAGGTCGTTGCCGTACAGCGGCAGGCGCGACTCGAGGCGCAGGCTGTCGCGCGCGCCGAGCCCACACGGCTGAACCCCGGCGTCGATCAGCGCCTGCCACAACGCCGGGGCGTCGGCGTTGGCGCACGCCAGCTCGAAGCCGTCCTCGCCGGTGTAGCCGGTGCGCGCCGCGACCGTGGCGACGCCGGCCACCGCGGCGTCGCGGAAGCCGAAGGTCGCGACGTCGGCCAGCCCGCCGCCGGCCAGGCCATCGACGATGGCGGCGGCGCGGGGGCCCTGGACCGCGATCAGCGAGGTCGCGTCGGACACGTCCTCGATCGCACACAGCCCGCCGACCTGCTCGCGGATCCAGGTCAGGTCCTTGGTCCGGTTCGCGGCGTTGACGATGACGAAGTACTCGTCCTCGGCGCGCTTGTAGAAGATGCAGTCGTCGACGATCCCGCCGTCGGGCCGGCACAAGAGCGTGTAGACCGCCTTGCCGACCGGCGCGCCGCCGACGTCGTTGGTGGTCAGGCGCTGCACCGCCTCGGTGGCGCGCGGCCCGCGCAGGTAGGCCTCGCCCATGTGCGACACGTCGAAGACGCCGGCGGCCTCCCGCACGGCCTTGTGCTCCTTGACCGTGCCGGCCGGGTACGACACCGGCAGGTCCCAGCCGCCGAAGTCGATCATGCGAGCGCCGAGGGCGCGGTGAGCGTCGAAGAGCGAAGTACGCAGGCCTGCCACGCGCGCATCCTACACGAGCCGGCCGAGCGACACAGCCGCCGGCGCGACTTCGCGCACGCGCGCCGCCGCCGGGCTCAGGTCACCGCGACGTGGTCCCGGGTCACCGCGGGATCGGGGCGATCGGCGCCGATCTCGAAGGCGGCCCGGCGGGTCGCGGTCAGGCGATCGGTGACCTGCCAGCGTCCGCCGACCCGGCGCGACACCGTGAGCCGGAGGTCGCCGAGGGCGGTGAAGTGGCAGTACCGCTCATCGCCGTCGGGGTCGTGGTAGTGGGCGCGCACCAGATCGGCCGGCGCGCACGACAGCTCGCCCTCGAGCTTCTGCAGCAGCCCACCGGCGCGGAAGCCGACCCGCCCGGTCGCCACCGTGGTGGCCGGCCCCGACAGGAACGCCTGGTCGAAGCGGTTGAGCGCCAGCTCTTCGCCGGGCCGGCGCAGGACGGCGATGGTCATCGGCGGCACCGCGAGACCGCGGCGGCGCAGCCGGACGTGGAGCAGCTCGAGGGTGACGCCGGGCCGGTCGTCGAAGGCGTTGCAGTGCGCCCAGGCCCAGGCCGCGGCGTGCTTGGTCCCCCACAGGTGGGTCTGCCCGGCCGGGGCCCGGGCCAGGGCGACGCGCTCGCCGTCGATCGTCAGGGTCCCGGCCAGCGCGACGTCGACGTTGGGCGACAGCACCGTGGTCTCGCCCAGGCCGCGTTCGTACATGATCGGCGGGAGCTGGCGCAGGGTCGACTCGCCCGGCGTCCAGCGCAGGTCCCACTCGACCGCGTGGCCGTCGCCCGACAGGCTGCCGCGGGCGGCGTCGTGGGCCAGCCGGGCCGGGCCGATCCGCACCTCGAAGGGCTCGCGGCTGGTGGCCAGCGACGCGATCGGGAACCGGCGGTTGATCGCGAACGATCGCGCCGGATCGCGCGCGCACAGCCGGGCGAACCAGAGCTGGGCGTAGGGCTCGCCGACCCCGGGGAGGGGCGCCTCGATCACGTAGCGCAGCCAGCAGCCGTCGCCGCTGACGGGGTCGACCCAGGTCAGGTACCAGACTTCGTAGCAGCCGCGCCGCTGGCCATCCCAGCGCGGCAGGTTATCGGCGACGGTCAAGGCAGCCCTCCGCGGCGACGCTACTCGATCTCGGTCCGTTGCGCGATCGCCCGGGGACGGCGCGTGCACCCGAGGCGGCCCCGGCGACGGCTCGATCACACGCTGAGACCTAACCATTGACCGCCCCGCCGGGTCCACCGACCATACGATGATGCGACCACGCGCTTGGACCTCGATGATCCTCGCTCTGGCGGCGGGCTGTGGGGGCGGCGCCGACGGCGGCTCGGACCCCGACGCGGCCGACGACGGCGACGCGGCGGCGGTGGTCGACGCCGCGGTCGATGCCGCGATCGACTCGGCGACCCCGGACCGCTTCAGCTTCTTCCTGACCAGCCTCGACACCATGCGCCTGCAGTCGGGGAGCCAGAACGGGTTCGGCGGCAACCTGGGCGGCCTGACCGGCGCCGACGCGATCTGCCAGCGCGCCGCCGAGGCCGCCGGCGGCGGGGGCAAGACCTGGCGCGCGTTCTTGTCGGCCTACAACGGCGGCACGCCGATCCACGCGATCGATCGCATCGGTGAGGGGCCCTGGTACGACCGCAACGGCCGGCTCGTCGCGATGACCAAGGCCGGCCTGATCAGCGGCAACCGCCCGGCCGGCGACGCCGCGATCATCAACGATCTCCCGGACGAGACCGGCCAGGGCACGATGCGCCTGGGCGACACCCACGACATCTTGACCGGCTCGAACGCGATGGGGCGGTTCGACGGCACGAGCGCCGCCAACACCTGTCAGGACTGGACCAGCGCGGTCGGCCCCGGCACCGCCAATCTGGTGCGCTGCGGTCACTCGTGGCCGGCCAACAGCGGTCAGCACTGGATCCGCGCGCACACCGTACGCGGCTGCGCCCCAGGCGTGAACCTGGTGCAAAACGGTCCGGGCGTCGGCGACACCGTCGGCGCCGGCGGCGGCTGGGGCGCGATCTACTGCTTCGCCCTCACGCCGTAGGGCCGCGCGACGCGGCCTCGCCGGCGCAACGCGTCCGCCGGCTTCGGCTAGAGTCGGCCCATGGCCGTCGACGAACTGGTGATCGAACGGGATGAGCGCGTTGGGACCGGGGGCTTCCTCGCGATCCGCCGCCTGCGGGTGCACAACCGCCGCGCCGACGGCACGCGCTCGGCGAGCTACACCTGCGACTTCATCGATCGGCCCCACGGTCAGGACGCGGTCGTGATCGCGCTGTGGCACCGGGCCGACGACGGGCGAATCCACGTCCTGGTGCGCGATGGCCGCCGCCCGGCGGTGTCCCTCGGTCGCTCCTCGGAGCTCGCGCCGCTCCCCGACCGCCGCCGCGACGGCTGGTTGACCGAGCTGCCGGCCGGGATCGTCGAGCCGAGCGATCGCGGGTTGACCGGGCTGCTCGCGCGCGCGGTCGCCGAGGCCGCCGAGGAGGCCGGCTTCGCGGTGGCGCCCGAGGCCTTTTCGCTCCTCGGCGCTGGCAGCTACCCGAGCCCCGGGTCGGTGCCCGAGAAGTACTTCTTCGTCGCGGCCGAGGTCGACCCGGCGCGCCAAGGGCCGCTGTCGGGCGACGGCTCGCCGATGGAGGAGGGCGCGACCACCCGCTGGCTCGACCTCGACCAGGCGATCGCCGCCAGCGTCGCCGGCACTCTCGAGGACGGCAAGACCGAGCTGGCGCTGCGCCGGCTGCGCGATCGCCTGGCGGAGCGGCCGTGACCCCGGCGCCGCGCCTCCTCCTGGCGATCGCGAGCGCGGCCGTCGCGCTGGCGGTCGCGATCGGCGTGCGCGCCGAGCGCTGGTTCGGGCTGGGCGACACCGTCGTGCGCGCCGAAGTGACGGTCGCGACCGACGCCGCGATCGATCCGGCCGCGGTGATCGCGGCCTGGCGGCGCCGGCTCCCCGAGGCGCAGGTGCGCGTCCGCCGCAGCGCCGACGACCGAAGCTGGACCGTCGAGGTCCGCGGCGAGGACGTCGACCCGACCGCGGTGCTGGGGGCCCTCGACCGCCCGGGCGCGTTGGCCCTGCACTGGGTCGTATCGAACAGCGACCTCGCCAAGACCTGGTATCGGGCCCTGGGCGACTCCGGCCGCGCCGATGGCGGCCGCGCCGACGGCGGCCGCGCCGACGGCGGCCGCGCCGATGGCGTCTGGGCCGAGGTCGACGCCTGGGGCGACCACCGCGGCGAGACCGTCTACGACTACTATCTGCGCGGCCCGAGCGCCGAGGCCATCGTCGCGGCCGTGAACGCCCTGGGCGCGGAGGCGGCGATCCCGGACGACCTCGCTCTCGTCTTCGAGTCGGTCGATGCCTCGGTCGAACGCCCGGGCGCCAGCGGCTTCGTGCGCACCTACCTGATCGAGCGGGCGCCTCTCCTCACCGGCGCCGACGTGGTCACGACCGCGGCGGTCGTGGACGACGTCACCGGGCGGCCTGTGATCCTGGTGACCTTCACCGACGACGGCGCCGCCCGTCTGGCGCTGGCGACCCGGCAGCGCGCGGGGCAGAAGCTGGCGATCCTGGTCGACGACTGGGTCTCATCGGCGCCGGTGGTGCAGGGCCCGATCACCGGCGGCCGCACAACGATCCTGCCGAGCGGGCCGACCCACGCCGAGCAGCTCGCCCACGCGCGCGAGACCACCGCCGCGTTGACCGGCCGCGCCCAGCTCCCGCGTGGCCTGACCGCGCGGCTGGTCTCGGTCGAGGTCCCCGGGCATGCGCCATGGCTGGCGCGCGGTGGGCTGGCCTTGTTGGTCGCCGCGCTCGTGGCCCTCGCCAGCGGCCGGATTTTCGGTAGCACGATCGTCGGCGCGCCGGTCGTGGCCGGGGCCCGCGGCGGCCGACGATCGGTCGGCGCCCTGGTCGGGGCGGTCGCGGTGACCACCGCGGTGGTCATCGCCCTGTGGTGGCTCGGCGGCGAGGTGCTCCTGGCCGGCGTGTCGTCGAGGATCCTCGACGTCGGGGTCGAGCCTCGCACCGTCGGCGTGTTCAACCTCGGCCTTCGGCCCTACCTCGCGGGGGTGTTCGTGATCGAGCTCGCCGCGCTCGCGATCCCGACCTGGCGCCGGCGCCGGCTGGGCGGTCCGGCCGAGCGGCGCGGCCTCGATCAGTCGATCCTCGTGGCGACGATCGTGCTTGCGGCGATCCAGGCCCACTTCGTCTGGCAGTACCTCGACAGCGCCCGCGACGGCGGGCCGCCCTTCGTCATGCCCGGGCTCCTCGGTCAGCTCGCGGTGGTCGCCTCGGGCGTGGCCGGGGTCCTGGTCACGTTGGTGGCGGCCCGGATCATCACCCGCTGGGGGCTCGGCCACGGCGTCGTCGTGCTGGTCGGCGTCGAGGCGGCTCACCTCGCCTGGTCGATGACCCCGCGCGGCCTCGACGACCCACGGCTCGGGTTCGCGGCGGCGGCGTTCGGGCTCATGCTCGCGGTGGCGGTGATCACGACGCGCCGGGTGTCGCGCGGGCCGCGGCTGCCTCTCGATGGCCTCGTGCCGGCGGCGCTCGCGACGTACGTCGTCGGACTGATCGCGGCGATCGCCGGTCTGGTCGGGGCGCTCGACACGATGGTGCGACTGACCGAGCGGTCGGCGGCGGTCGACCTGGCGGTGGCCGCGGCGGTGGTCGCGGTCCTCGCGTGGTGGCGTCGAGGACTGCCGACGAGGGCGCGTGATGTCTCGGCTGCGCTGGTCGCCGCGATCGCGGTCGCGCCGTGGTACCTGCCCGGGCAGGGCGTCTTGTCTGCGCTCCTGTCGCTGGTCGGCCTCGGCGTGATCGCCCTGGAGCTGGCGCTCGGTGCCTGGGTGCGGCTCCGCCTGGTCGATCCGGTGGCGGTGGTCGTCACCCATGGCGTCGATACGGCCGACGGCGCGTGTGATCGGCTCGCCGACGCTGGGGTCCCTCACGCCGCGATCAACCTGCACCTGCGGGCCGCGCTCCGCTGGCTCGCCGCCTACGCGCCGATCTCGGTGGTGGTCGCGGGCGAGGACCGCGCCCGCGCCGAGGCCGCCCTGGCCGCGCCGCCGCGGTGAGCGCCGCGCCGGGGCCGAGGTGAGCGGTCAGCCCGCGGTCTCGTCGGTCGGCGGCCGGGTCCCGGCCTGGCGGGCGTACTCGTCGAGCTTGCGGTACAGGGTCTTGCGGTCGAGCCCGAGGCGCTGCGCGGTCCGGGTCTTGTTGCCGCCCTCGTCTTCGAGGACGCGTTCGATATAGGCCCGCTCGAGATCGGCGACGGTCATGTTGCGCGCCACCGCGGTGGCCAGGAAGTCGCCGGGCTTGCGCTCGCGCACGTGGCCGGGCAGGTCGTCGGCGACGATCGTGTCGCGCTGGCACAGCGCGGCGCCGCGCTCGAGGACGTTGTACAGCTCGCGCACGTTGCCCGGCCAGGCGTAGCCGAGCAGGAGCTGCTGGGCGTCGGGTGCCAGGGCCAGCCGGCGCGGTGGGGTCGCCCGGGCGCCCAGGAGCTGGAGGTGGCGCTCGGCCAGCGGGACCACGTCCTCGGGGCGGGCCCGCAGCGGCGGCAGATCGATCTGGATGACGTTGAGCCGGTAGTAGAGGTCCTCGCGGAAGGTGCCCTCGGCGAGCATCGCCTCGAGGTTGCGGTTGGTCGCGGCCAGGACCCGGACGTCGACCCGCTGGGTCTTGGTCGCGCCCAGGGGCCGGATCTCGTGCTCCTGCAGGACCCGCAGGAGCTTGGCCTGCAGCGCCAGCGCCAGCTCGCCGATCTCGTCGAGGAAGATCGTGCCGCCGTCGGCCTCGGCGAACAGGCCCAGCCGATCGGCGCGGGCGTCGGTGAAGGCGCCGCGCTTGTGGCCGAACAGCTCGCTCTCGATCAGCGCCTCGGGCACCGCCGCCAAGTTGACCGCGACGAACGGCGCCTTGGTCCGCGGCGAGTTGTAGTGGATCGCGCGCGCGATCAGCTCTTTGCCGGTGCCGCTCTCGCCGGTGATCAAGACCGACGCGGTCGAGCTGGCGATCCGGCTGACCAGTCCGAGGATCTCCTTCATGGCCTCGGACCGCGCGACCACGTTCTCGAAGCCGTACTGGCGCTCGACCTCGCGCTGCAGCCGCGCGACCTGTCGCCGCAGCGTGCGCTCGGCCAGGGCCTTGTCGACCAGGAGCAGGAGCTCCTCGATCTCGAACGGCTTGGTGATGTAGTCGTAGGCGCCGAGCTTGACCGCCTTGATCGCGGTCTCGATCGAGCCGAAGGCGGTGATCATGACGATGTGCGGCGGGTCGGGGAGGGCGCCGACGTCGCGGATCAGATCGAAGCCGTCGAGGTCGGGCATCCGCAGGTCGGTGATCACCAGCTCGACTGGCTCGGAGCGCGCGGCCTCGAGGCCGGCGGCGCCGCCGCTGGCGGCCCGGACCCGGTAGCCGGCGTCGGACAGCTCCTCGGTCAGGAGCTCGCGCATCGCGTCGTCGTCCTCGACGACGAGCACGGTCGCGGGGGAGTCAGCCATGGCGCGACGCTACCGCACCTCGGCGGTCACGTCTCGGTCCGGGCGCGGTCGCTGCTGCGCTCGCCGGTCAAGGCCGGCAGGTAGACCCGGAACACCGCGCCGCCGGTCGCGGCGTCGTCGACCTCGATCCAGCCGTCGTGCTCCTTGACGATGCCGGCGCAGACCGCGAGCCCGAGGCCGGTGCCGCCCTGGCCGTCCTTGGAGGTGTAGAACGGCTCGAAGATCTTGTCGCGGCGGTCGCGGGGGATGCCCGGCCCGGTGTCGGTCACCTCGACCCGCACGAAGAGCTGCTCGGGGGCGAGCTCGAGTCCGGGGCGCTGGCGACGGACCGTCGAGGTCTCGACCGCGACCGCGCCGCCGTCGGGCATCGCCTGGATCGCGTTGATGAGCAGGTTGAGCAGCACCTGCTGGATCCGGTCGCTGTCGGCCGCGACCATCGGCAGCCCCTCGGCGCGCAGGAGGCGGGTCTTCACCTTCGCGGCCGCGAACTGGGCGCCCAGCAGCTCCATCGTGGTCAGCGACAGCTCGTTCAGGGAGACCTTGGTCATGCCCGGCGGACCCACGCGCCGGCGCGCGAAGTCGAGCAGCCGCTGGATGATGCGGGTGATACGCGCGGTCTGCTCGGCGATGATCGTCGCGTTCTTGGTAACCGCCTCGGGGTCGCCGGCCTTCTTGTGTGTCGCCCGAGCCCGGCCGGCGATGACGTTGAGCGGCGTGCCGACCTCGTGGGCGATCTCGGCGGCGATCTGGCCGATGGTCGCGAGCTTTTCGGTGTGGGCCAGGCGCTGCTCGAGGGCGAGCTTGGCGTCGGCCGACCGCCGGGTCTCGGCCCGCGACTCGCGCAGCGAGAACGTCATGTCGTTGAACCGGGTCGCGATCGCGCCGATCTCATCGTCGCGCTCGGACAGGAGGACGTGGGACAGGTCGCCGCGGGCGACCTCGTCGACGCCGGCCAGGAGCTTGGCCATCGGGCGGGTCATCACGCTGCGGGTCAGGAGGAAGACCGCGGTGGTCGCGAGCGTGGCGATCACGACCACCCAGCCCAGGGCCCACCAGACGTCGGCGGTGCGCTCGCCGTCGAGCTGGGCCACCGGGCGCGCCAGCTCGATCATCGCCACCACCTCGACCCCACCCGAGGCCGCGATCCGGACCGGCAACGCCGCCACCAGCTCCGACCCCTCGCGCTCGAGGAGCGCCAGCTCGGGCGCGCTCGACAGCGCCGCCAGCCGTCGGGTCTGGGCCGCCGAACGCGCCGGCCGCGCCGGCGGGGTGGTGCGCGGCGTCGCCGGCACCAGCGCGGTGCGCCATTCGGGTCCCGACGCCGCGAGTTGACTGCCGATCGCCTGGGCCACCGCGGTCAGGTCGGCGCGCGCCAGGTCGAGCCCGGTCGCCTCGACGGTCGCGCGCACCGCCAGGGCCAGCGCCCGGGCCTCCGGCTCAAGGGTCGTCGCCGGATCGCGGGTCGGCCCGGGGGCCGACGGCGCCGGCAGCTCGTGGGCGACCTCGATCATCCCGACCACGATCGGTCCGGCTGGGGTCGCCGCGCGGATCGGCAGCGCGACGACCAGCTCGGCGCCGTCGCGATCGATCACCGCGGGCTGCGTCGCCAGGGCGCGCAGGCGGCGGACCTGGGCGGCCGTCGGCGCCGGCGGGGGCGCCGCGGGCTTGGCCGGATCGGTCGGCGTCACCACCGCGCGCCACCCGGTGCCGGTGCGGGTCAGCTCGCGGACCAGCTCCTTGGCCAGGCGGCCGCTGTCGACTGCGCGAAGATCGGTGCCCAGCGCCTCGAGCGTGGTGCGCAGCGTCAGCGCCGTCGTTCGCGCCTCGCTCTCCACCGCCCGCCAGCGCGCCTCATCGCGGCCTCGCACCGCGAAGGCCGCGTACACCGACAGCATCACCGTGACCGAGACCGCCGTCGCGACCGTGATGCGGGTACCGATGCGCACGGCTCATCCTACCCGGACTGTCTCGCCGCACCTGCCGGTCCCGCGCAGGTTCGAGCCTTCACCTCCGCCTCCGCCTCCGTCTCCACCTCCGCCTCCGCCTCCGCCTCCGCCTCCGTCTCCACCTCCGCCTCCGCCTCCGCCTCCGCCTCCGTCTCCGCCTCCGTCTCGGTCTCTGTCTCGGTCTCGGCCTCCGCCTCCGCCTCGGTCTCGGTCTCGGTCTCGGTCTCGGTCTCGGTCTCGGTCTCGGTCTCGGGTTCGGTCTCGGTCTCGGTCTCGGCCTCAGTCTCCGCCTCCGCCTCCGCCTCGATGTCCGCCTCTCGCGACGGCATTCCAGCCGTTCGCTGCGCTCGCGCATGCTGGGGGAGGGCCTTGCCCGAGGCCACCACCCTCGGAGGTGCATGCAGACAGCGGCTGAACGCCGGCGCCTATGCGTCACCACGGACGGCACGCATCGGCGGCTGGTGAGCGAGCCAGGTCGGAACGTTTCGGGTGGGGGCCTGGCGCAGCGAACGGCTGGAATGCCTGCTGCGACGCGGCCGTGTGGGCACCTCCGGGCGTACGTCCGATGCTCGCTCGTCGTGTAGCTGACTACACTCCTCGCTGCGCTTCGGGCGTGCGCCCGGATCTGCCTCACACGTCCGCCTCTCGCGACGGCATTCCAGCCGTTCGCTGCGCTCGCGCATGCTGGGGGAGGGCCTTGCCCGAGGCCACCACCCTCGAACGTGCATGCAGACAGCCGCTGAACGTCGGCCCTCACGCTCCAGCACCCCCGCTCACACCAACGGCGACCCTCCCGCGATCCGGACGTTATGGGAGGGGGGCCCCAGCGAATGCTGGGGGGAGGGTTTTTTCGAAAAACCCTCCCGATCTAGTGCGTAACCGGCGGCGCCGGCACCACGGTTCGCTCAGAGTCGCCGTCCGACGAACCGGCCAGCGGCGCACCCTCTCCGGGGCGGACCGCGACCCGCGGCTTGTCGAACCCCGTCCGCGGCGTGGGCAGGCGCTTGGCCTTCTCGCCCACCTTGTCACCCGTCTTGTCGGAGGCCTTCTCGAACTTGGTGGCGACGTCGGCGGCGGCCTTGGCCGCCTCCTTCTTGTCGCTCTCGCGCTCTTCGCGCCGCTTCTCGCGCATGCGGCGCAGGCCGCCCGCCATGATCTCGGCGATGAGCTGGTCGTACTGGATGCCGATGGCCTGGGCGATCAGCACCAGGTCGGAGTAGCCCGGGGTCAGGCCGGGCAGGGGGTTCACTTCCAGCACGTAGATCCGACCGTCGGCGTCCATGCGCAGGTCGACCCGGGCGACGTCGCGACAGTCGAGGGCCCAGAAGGTGGCGCGGGCGATCTTCTCCATCGCCTTCAGCTCGGCGTCGGTCAGCTTGGCCGGGCACTCGTAGAAGACGTGCTCCTCCCACTCCTGCTTGACCTCGTAGTTGTAGACCGGGCGCTCGGTGTCCTTCTTGAACTTGATCTCCATCGGCGGCAGCACCCGCGGGCGCTTGTCGCCGAGCAGGCCGACGGTGAACTCGCGGCCGGCGATGTACTCCTCGATCAGCGCCGGCTGGCGGTAGCGCTCGACGCAGCTCTTGACCGCGGCGCGCAGCTCCTCCTCGGTGTCGACCACGCTGGTCGCCCCGATGCCCTTGCTCGAGCCCTCGGCGTTGGGCTTGACGATGAGCGGGAACTTCATGTCCGGCGACAGGCGCTCGCGCGGCGACTCCATGAGCTGGAACTTGGGCGTCAGGATGTCGTGCTGGAGCAGCACCTTCTTGGCCAGCGCCTTGTCGAGGGCGATCGCCAGGGTGGCCGAGTCGGAGCCGGTGTACGGCACCCCGAGCAGCTCGCACAGCGCCGGCACCTGGGCCTCGCGGTTGCGACCCTCGACGCCCTCGGCGATGTTGAAGATCAGGTCGACGTCGGCCTCGGCCAGCACCCGCGGCAGGTCGGGCGTGGCCTCCAGGTGGACGACGATGTGGCCCTGCCGCGCCAGGGCGTTGGCGATCGCGATGATGGTCTCGGGCGGATCCCACTCGGCCTCGTCGTCGCCGGCGTGGTCGCGCTTGACGTTATAGGTGAAGCCGACCCGGATCGGCTGGGACCGACCGGCGCGCCGCGCCACCCCGAGCTGGCTCGCGGTCGCCAGGCCCGAGCGGAGCGCCGCCGAGTTCAAGATCGCGGCGATGGTCTGGCCGTAGCCCATCCCGAGCTGCGAGGTCGCGACGAACAGGGCCGCGGTCGGCGCCAGCGAAGGGATGGCGTTGGCCTCGAGGAAGTAGATCCGGCCGTCGGGGGCGATCCGGAAATCGAGCCGGGCGACGTCCCGCATGCCGAGGGTGCGGATGATCTCGAGGGAGATGGCGCGCAGGCGGGCCGCGATGTCGCGCGGGATGCCGGCCGGGCAGCGGAACGACACCTTGCCCGGCTCGAGGTTCTTCAGGCGGTAGTCCCAGACGTTGTACGGGCGCTCGGCCGAGGTCTCGAGCAAGAGCTCGACCGGGGCGAGGACGCCGTTGTCGTGGCCGACGCCCTCGATGTAGCCGACCAGGATGTCCACGCCCTCGACGTACTCCTCGACCAGGACGCCGTCCGGGTACGACCGGAGCGCGCCCTTGAGCACCGCCGGCAGGTCCTTGGGCTCCCGGACGACCGAGCCGTCCCGGCCGATCGCGCCCGGTCCGCCGGTGTAGATGCCCTTGCTCGAGCCCTCGTGGTTTGGCTTGACGATCACCGGGAACGCCAGCCCGACGCCGCGCTCGACCACCGCGTCGTAGTTGCGGAGGTTGACCAGGCAGGCCCGCGGGGTGTCGACGCCGGCCCGCCCGACCAGGAGCTTGGTCAGCCACTTGTCGAGGGTGAGCGCGTTCGCGTAGGCGTCGGAGCCGGTGTACGGGATGCCGAGCTCCTCGAACAGCGCCGGGTACAGCGCCTCGCGCAGCTTGCCCTGCTGGCCCTCGGCGGTGTTGAAGATGAGGTCGGGGTCGATGGCCTCGAGGCGCTCGAGCAGCGTCGACGCCGGACCCGAGACCTCGACCTTCTCGACCTCGTGGCCGGCGGCCTCGATCGCGGCGGCGATCGCGTTCACGGTCTCGACGCTGTCGAACTCGGCCTCCTTCTCGGAGTGCCGGACGTCGGTGAGGCGGAGGTTGTGAGTGAACGCGACCTTCATCGAGTATCGACCTAGCCTTCGGGCCGAGCGTCACGACCACTGTGGTTCGCGCACGCGCCGACGCTCAAACGAGTATCAAGCCGGTGTGACAATGCGCCGTCAAGCGAAAGCGCGCGCGCTTCGTGCTACGACATCCGGATGGCGGTGACCGAGACCATCGACGTCCGCACGACGACGCGCGCCGAGACCATCGACATCACCTCGCTGGTGCGGGCGGCGGTGAAGAAGAGCGGCATCGACAGCGGCATCGCGGTCGTGTTCTGCAAGCACACCACCGCGGGCCTGACGATCCAGGAGAACAGCGACCCGACGGTGCGCGCCGCGCTCCTGGCCCACCTGACCAGCGCGGTCCCCCATGGCGCCGCCGAGGTCAGCGCCGCCACCAACGCCGACGCCCACGTCAAGTCGAGCTTGATCGGCGCCTCGCTGGCCCTGGTGGTGGACGGCGGCAAGCCGGTCCTCGGGCCGTGGCAGGCGATCTACTTCTGCGAGTTCGACGGGCCGCGTAGCCGCCAGGTCCTGGTCAAGGTCGTGGGCTGACCGCGGGAGGCGCGGGAGGCGGAGACCGAGGCCGAGACGGAGACCGAGACCGAGGCCGAGAGCGAGACCGAGGCCGAGACGGAGACCGAGACCGAGACCGAGACCGAGACCGAGGCCGAGACCGAGACCGAGACCGAGACCGAGGCCGAGACCGAGACCGAGGCCGAGAGCGAGGTCGAGACCGAGGCCGAGACCGAGGCCGAGACCGAGACCGAGACCGAGACCGAGACCGAGACCGAGGTGGAGGCCGGGAGGGAGGCCGAGGGCACGGGGCCCGCAGGGCGGGGCTACATCGAACCTAGGTTTCGTGCGTCTATAGTCGTGTGACCAGACTCGCCGCGCTCCTCCTCGTCCTGGCCGCCTGCGGTGGCCCAGCCCGGCCCCAGGCGCCCCGTCCTCCGGAGCCGACCGACGCGTCGACGCAGCGCACGCCGGATCGCGATCTGGCGGCCGCCACGCCTGCGGACCCCGTCGCCGGCGACGGCGACCCCGCGGCCCGGCCTGGCACCGGCGCCGGCAAGCGCTACGACCTGGAGGAGATCAAGCTCGTGGTCTCGCGCGGCCCGGGTGGAGACGAGCGGATCGACGCGGTCGCACCGTCGACGTTGCTCGACCAGGGGCGGGCGGCCCTCGACGCCGGCAAGCCTCGCGAGGCCATCTCGATCTTCCGGCGGCTGGCCGCCGAGTTCCCGACCTCTCGCCTGGCGCCGGCGGCGCTCTACTACATCGGGATGGTGCTCGAGGGGCTAGGCGACGTGCCGGCCGCCATCGACGCCTACCGCGAGGTGGTCGCGGCGTACCCCACCGGGCCCGAGTCCCTCGAGGCTCACCTGCGGATCGCCGGCCTCGCCGCCGAGCGCAAGGACTTCGGCACCGCCGACGCCACCCTGGTCGAGGTCCTGGCCCGCACCGATCTCGCGGCGGCGGATCGCCTCGAGGCCCAGGCCCGGCGCGGCTACGTGCTCATCGAGCTCGGGCGGGCCGCCGACGCCGAGGTCGTCCTCAAGGCTGCGGTCGCGACCTGGACCCGCGCCAACACCATCGATGACCACTACTACATCGCGATGGCTCACTATTACCTGGGCGAGCTGCGCCACCGCGAGATGACTGCGATCGCGCTGCGTTCCGCCCTGGTCGACCTCAAGGCCGATCTGGTCGCCAAGGAGAACCTCGCGGCCGCCGCCTACGACGCCTGGAAGCGCGCGCTCGAGGTCCAGGACCCGTACTGGGCCCTCGCTGCCGGCTACAGGATGTCGCACATCTTCTTCGAGCTGTGGCAGGTCGCCGTCACCTCGCCGTTCCCCGACGGGCTCGAGCCCGCGGCGCGCACGTATTACACGGTCGAGGTCCACGACCGGGTCCGGCGCCACCTGGCGACCGCCTTCGAGGGCCACCAGATGAACGTGCGCCTGGCCGAGGCCTACGGGGTCGGGAACGCCTGGAGCGAGGCCTCCAAGACCCGCGCGCTACAGATCGCCGCGATCTTGGCCCGGGAAGGGCGGGGCGAGATGAGCGCGGTCGTTCCGGCGCTCCCGTGACCCGGTGCGGGCGGCGGTCGAGAGATCTCTTGGCAAATCGGACGCAAACCCGTTGACTTGGCGGAGCGGCTCGCCTATACAACGGCGGCCGTGGCCCCAGAGCCTCGGTCGCAGCACGAATCATCAACGTTTCCGCTGGCGTAGCTCAACCGGTAGAGCACCTGACTTGTAATCAGGAGGTCGCGGGTTCGAGTCCCACCGCCAGCTCGAGGCCGAGAACGAAGCAGATCGAATCAAATAACGGAGGGGTTCCCGAGTGGCCAAAGGGAGCAGACTGTAAATCTGCCGGCTCCACGCCTTCGGTGGTTCGAATCCACCCCCCTCCACTGGCCCTTGGGACAGTCCACGGCCGCGCGGGTGTAGCTCAGCGGTAGAGCTCCAGCCTTCCAAGCTGGATGTCGTGGGTTCAAATCCCATCGCCCGCTCCGACAATCAGTCCGCCCTCATAGCACAGTGGCAGTGCACTTCCTTGGTAAGGAAGGGGTCGTGAGTTCAATTCTCACTGAGGGCTCTAGCAGCAACCGCGCAACGACCGTCACCGCATAGGGAGAGATCGCCGTCATGTCCAAGGAAAAGTTCGTCCGCAACAAGCCGCACGTCAACATCGGGACGATCGGCCACGTCGACCACGGCAAGACCACGCTGACGGCGGCGATCACCAAGACCCAGTCGACCAAGGGTCTGGCCAAGTTCACGGCGTTCGATCAGATCGACAAGGCTCCCGAGGAGAAGGCCCGCGGCATCACGATCGCGACCGCCCACGTCGAGTACGAGTCGGACAAGCGGCACTACGCCCACGTCGACTGCCCCGGCCACGCCGACTACATCAAGAACATGATCACCGGCGCCGCCCAGATGGACGGCGCGATCCTGGTGGTTTCGGCCCCCGACGGCCCGATGCCGCAGACCCGCGAGCACGTGCTCCTCGGCCGCCAGGTCAACGTGCCGGCGATCGTGGTGTTCCTCAACAAGTGCGACATGATCGGCAAGGGTGACGAGGAGCTCCTCGACCTGGTCGAGATGGAGCTCCGCGAGCTGCTGTCGAAGTACCAGTACCCGGGCGACGACACCCCCATCATCCGCGGCTCGGCGCTCAAGGCCCTCGAGGGTGACAGCTCGGACTACGGCACCCCGTCGATCCAGCGCCTCATGGACGCGTGTGACTCGTTCGTCCCCGAGCCCAAGCGCGAGATCGACAAGCCCTTCCTGATGCCGGTCGAGGACGTGTTCACGATCACCGGTCGTGGCACCGTCGTGACCGGCCGCATCGAGCGCGGCATCGTCAAGGTCGGCGACAACATCGAGGTCATCGGCCTCGGCGACACCAAGCAGACCACCTGCACCGGCGTCGAGATGTTCCGCAAGCTGCTCGACGAGGGCCAGGCCGGTGACAACGTCGGCCTCCTGCTCCGCGGCCTGAAGCGCGAGGACATCGAGCGCGGCATGGTGCTCGCCAAGCCGGGCTCGGTCCTGCCCCACACCAAGTTCGCCGCCGAGATCTACATCCTGAAGAAGGAAGAGGGCGGCCGCCACACCCCGTTCTTCAACGGCTACCGGCCGCAGTTCTACTTCCGCACCACCGACGTGACCGGCATCGTCCAGCTGCCGGCCGGCATGGAGATGGTGATGCCGGGTGACAACATCCGGGTCGACGTCGAGCTGATCACGAAGATCGCCTGCGAAGAGGGCCTCCGCTTCGCCATCCGCGAGGGTGGCAAGACGGTCGGCGCGGGCGTGGTCACGAAGATCACCGCCTAGTAGCGCCCCTCTAGCGCGCGGTTGCGAGACGCGCCCGGTGACGGGCGCGTTTTGTTTTTCGGACCCGGTGGCGTTGGGCGCGAGGGCTGTGGTTCTTGTCGGAGGGGTATCCGGAGCGTGTTTCTGGGCAACCCGTAGCGTTGGGCGCGAGGGCGGTGGTCCCTACCGGAGGGGTGTCCGGAACCCCGGGGCGTGTTTCTGGGGAACCCGTAGGCGTGGGGCGCGAGGGCGGTGGTCCCTAGCGGAGGGGTAGCCGGAACCCTGGGGCGTGAACCAAGCTGCCCTGAGGTGGCGTGAACCAAGCGGCCCTGGGGTGGCGACAGCGATCGAGGTTGGGGGGGCTGCGGGCCTCGGAACCCCGGGAGGCGATAGAGGGCTGCGGGGGCGAAAACGCCTGGGCTGAGCGAAGGAGGCCCGTTCCGGGCGCCTGGGGGAGGGAGGGGAGGGGAGTCGGGGCGCGGCCGGGGGCCCCGGGAAGATCGCCAGCCGCCCGCACTGGTTCGATTTTTCGGAGAGGCTCTTGCCCGGAATCCCCATCCGGTGTACACGTCCGCTTCCGCCTCGCCCGCTTGTCCACCTCGCACCATGGCGCGAACTCGCTGAGATCACGAACGATTCTTCCTAGGGGAGTAGCTCAACGGTAGAGCATCCGTCTCCAAAGCGGAGGGCTGCAGGTTCAAGTCCTGTCTCCCCTGCCACGTACCTGCCCGACTAGCGAGTCGACGCCATCCTTCCAACGACGCAGAGTCCACCCGTGGCCCGAGAAGACAACGTCCCCAACAAGCCCGTCCACCTCATGTACCTGAGCGGTGGCATCGTCCTCTTCTACCTCTGCAAGTGGACGATCGACTGGCTGTGGGGATACTTCACGACGCCTCCGGGCGAGCTGGCCATGACGGTCGGCGCCGCGCTGGTGACCCTGGTCGCCGGCGTCGTGCTGTACCGCCACGACCGCGTCTACACCCTGGCCAACGAGGTGACGGGGGAGCTGGCCAAGGTGACGTGGCCGACGGCGAAGGAGACCCGGGCCGCGACCATCGTCGTCATCGTGATGACGCTGATCGCCGCCGTCATCCTGTTCGCGTTCGATCTGGTGTGGTCGCAACTGACGGAGTTGGTCTATGGCTGATCCGACGTCGAACCCGGCCGACGACGGCGCCGCTCCGGCGCCGGCGCCGCTCACCGCGCAGATGAAGTGGTACATCGTGCACACCTACTCGGGGCACGAGAACAAGGCCAAGCTCACGCTGCTCGAGCGCGTCCGCAACAACAACCTCACCGAGTTCTTCGGCGAGGTGCTGGTGCCCACCGAGAGCGTGATGGAGCTGGTCAAGGGCCAGCGCCGCACCACTACGCGCAAGTTCTTCCCCGGCTACATGTTCGTGCAGATGGTCCTCGACGACCGCACGTTCACCCTGGTGAAGAACACTCCCAAGATCACCGGCTTCCTCGGCGGCACCAAGCCGACCGCGGTGCCGGAGCGCGAGATCACCGGCCTGACCACCGGCGGCGCCGAGGGCGCCAAGCCCAAGCCCCGGGTCAAGGTCACCTTCGAGGTCGGCGACAACGTCCGCGTCATCGACGGGCCGTTCGCCAACTTCTCGGCCAAGATCGAAGAGGTCAAGGCCGACAAGCAGAAGGTCAAGGTCTCGGTATCGATTTTCGGCCGCGCCACGCCGGTCGAGCTTGACTTCACCCAGGTCGAGAAAGCATAAGACGCGCTCGCCAGCGAGCCCCACGCCGTAGCGCCAGGCGCCGCGGCGCGGTCACGATCACGAAAGCGCAAACGTCATGAAGAAGGTCACCGCCCTCATCAAGCTCCAGTGCCCCGCCGGCAAGGCCAACCCGGCGCCGCCGGTCGGCCCCGCGCTCGGCCAGCACGGCCTGAACATCATGGCGTTCTGCAAGGAGTTCAACGCGCGCACGGCGCAGATGGGCGACCTGATCATCCCGGTCCTCATCACCGCCTACGCCGACCGCACCTTCACCTTCGTGACCAAGACGCCGCCGGCGTCGATCCTCCTCAAGAAGGCGGCCAAGATCGAGAGCGGCTCGAAGGAGCCGAACAAGAACAAGGTCGGCAAGGTCACCAAGCAGCAGGTCCGCGAGATCGCGGAGCACAAGCTCCAGGACCTGAACACGACCTCGGTCGAGTCTGCGATGCGCACGGTCATGGGCACCGCGCGGTCGATGGGCCTCGACGTGATCGACTGAGGGTTTTTCGCAAAAACCCTCCCCCAGCATTCGCTGGGGCCCCCTCCCAGCGTTTCTAGGAGGGTTTTTCGCAAAAACCCTCCCCCAGCATTCGCTGGGGCCCCCTCCCAAAACGACCCAGAGTTCAGCGCGGGGTGGGGTGAGCCCCGCCGCCCCAAAACGACCCAGAGTTCAGCGCGGTGATTCTGAGAGGGTTTTTCGCAAAAACCCTCCCCCAGCATTCGCTGGGGCCCCCACCCAAAACGGCTCAGAGTTCAGCGCGGAGTGGGTAGACCCCAATCTGGTTCGAAAAGTACTTCAATAACCGAGTGACCCAACCCTGGTAGGCCGCGAGGCCGCTTGAGCCAGGGACCACCGGAGGAAACCAAGATGGCTGGCAAGAAATACAAGAAGGCAGTTGAGGGCTGGGACCCGACCAAGAAGTACTCGGTCGATGAGGCCTGTGCCCTGGTGCCGCGCGCCAAGATCTCGACCAAGTGGGACGAGACGGTCGACGCCGCGGTCCGCCTCGGCGTCAACCCGAAGTACGCGGACCAGATGGTCCGTGGCTCGGTGGTGATGCCGTCGGGGACTGGCAAGACCAAGCGGGTGCTCGTCATCTGCAAGACCGACAAGGTCAAGGAAGCGCTAGAGGCGGGCGCCGACTACGCCGGCAACGACGAGTACATCAACAAGATCAAGGACGAGAACTGGTTCGAGTTCGACACCCTGGTGGCGACCCCGGACATGATGGTGTCGGTCGGTAAGATCGGCCGCGTCCTCGGTCCGCGCGGCCTGATGCCGAACCCGAAGGTCGGCACGGTCACCGCCGACGTCGCCAAGGCGGTCAAGGAGCTCAAGGCCGGCCGCGTCGAGTTCCGCGTCGAGAAGGCCGGTGTCATCCAGACCCCGATCGGCAAGGCGTCGTTCAAGCCCGAGGCCCTGGCCGCCAATCTCCGCGCGCTGCTCGACCAGCTCGTCAAGCTCAAGCCGTCCACGGCCAAGGGCACGTACATGCGCTCGATCACGATCTCGACCACCCATGGTCCGGGCATCAAGGTCGACACCGCCGCCTACGCCGGCGCCGCCGCGGAGTGATCCCCGACCTCTCCTGATCCCATACGACCGTACGACGTCGCAGAAGCGGGCAGGGCCTCGGCCCCGAAGTCCCGCGGAGACCGAGTCGATCGCACCGCCGCTGGGTCGCCCAGCGCGGGTCGACCCCTCGCTCTCTCCGATCGAGGGGTCGTCCTTTTCACGCCACTCGCCGGCCCCGCCGGCTCAACCAAGCACGGACAACCACCATGGACAGAGCAGGAAAGGCCGAGATCCTCGGCGAGATCAAAGAGTCCTTCGCCAACGTGGCGTCGGTCGTGATCGTCGACCACACCGGCATCACCGTCCCGGTCGTCACCGCGATGCGCGATGACTTCCGCAAGAACGGCTGCCACTACCGGGTCCTCAAGAACTCGCTCGTGAAGATCGCCGTCAAGGGCAGCACGATGGAGCCCATGAGCGCCCTCATGGTCGGCCCCACGGCGGTCATCTGGTCGAACGAGGTCCCCCAGACCCCGGCGAAGATCGCGCTCAAGTGGGCCAAGGATCAGCCGAAGTTCAAGATCCGCGGCGGCTTCTTCGACGGCTCGGTCCTCGACGCCACCGGCGTCGACAACCTGTCGAAGATGCCTGGCAAGGACGAGATCCGCGCCAGCCTGCTCATGACCTTCCTGGCCGCGCCGCAGGACTTCGTCCGCACGCTGATCGCCGGGCCGCAGAACTTCATGTACCTCCTCGACGCGCGCAAGCGCGCCATGGAGTCGTGAGTCGGGCTCCCCGACCCACGCGTCCCCTGTCTCTCACCGGTCGAACGACCGGAGCTCGTCCCTCGGTCACCCGACCGACCCAACCGGGCCTCACCGCCCACGTTTCCCTTCGAGGCATCTCATGTCGCTCACGCAAGATCAGGTCATCGACTACCTCAGCTCGCTCTCGGTCATGGACATCGTCAACCTCACCAAGGCCCTCGAGGACAAGTGGGGCGTGAAGGCCGCGCCGGTCGCCGTCGCTGGCCCGGCCGCTGCCGCTGGCCCGGCTCCGGCCGCCGCCGAGGAGAAGACCGAGTTCACCGTCGTCCTCAAGGGCAAGGGCGCGTCGCCGATCAACGTCATCAAGGTCGTCCGCGAGGTCACCGGCCTCGGTCTCAAGGACGCCAAGGACCTGGTCGACGGCGCCCCGAAGGACGTCAAGGCCGGCGTGCCCAAGGCCGAGGCCGAGGACATCGCCAAGAAGCTCAAGGACGCCGGCGCCGAGGTCGAGGTCAAGTAGTCCGACGATCCCGGCGGGCCGCGTCAAGTCGCTGTCAAGAAACGACTTTTCGCGTGTCCCAGCCGGGCCGCAGAGTTGGCACGGCCGCTTGCATGGCGGACTTGCCACTTGTGCGCCGTTCCGTGCTATACGCACGCGGCGTCGGGCGCGAGGAGCCTCGTTCCTCGCCTCGCCGTCGAGTCCGTGTCGCTCGGCTCCACGATCTCGTCGCTCGACTTCCTCGACTTCCCCGGCAGTCTTTGACGATCGCTTGCTGACCCTCCCGCACGTCGCCGCCCCCCATCCTCCCCGGTGAGTGATGGGCCTGGGGCGGTGGCGGCGTTTTCGGTCCGCGGCTCGCTCTCGCACCGTCGTACTCCAACCCGGAAGAGGCACCCAGCTCCATGGCGTCGGCCATCCAGAACAACTTCCGCGCCCGCAAGAGCTTCGCCAAGCTCAAGCAGGTCATCGAGATCCCCAACCTGATCGACATCCAGAAGCGGAGCTACGACAAGTTCCTGCAGATGGACGTGCCGCTCGATCGGCGCGAGGACGTCGGCCTCCAGGGCGTGTTCAAGAGCGTCTTCCCGATCAAGGACTTCTCCGAGACCAGCTCCCTCGAGTTCGTCTCGTACAACCTCGAGAAGCCCAAGTACGACGTCGACGAGTGCCGGGCCCGCGGCATGACCTTCGCCGCGCCGATCAAGGTGGTGATCCGCCTGGTCGTGTGGGACGTCAAC
>JAGPCY010000039.1:52500-83761 GCA_018057825.1 Kofleriaceae bacterium
CCGACAAGGACGAGCGCGCGGCCGCCATCGAGGAGGCCGAGACCGAGCAGCTCAACCGCAACAAGAAGGACGAGATCAAGATCATCTCCGAGGCCTACTACTCGAAGATGCGCGAGATCTTGATCGGCAAGACCACGGCGTCGCGCCTGGTCGACGACAAGGGCAAGGTGCTCCTGCCCAAGGGCGAGAAGATCACGGCCGAGATGCTGGCCGAGGTCGCCCACAAGTACTGGCCCGAGATCCAGGTGGTCGAGGGTGACGGCAAGGCCGAGGAGCAGATCGAGAAGCTGGCCCGGATGCGCGAGGAGGACGTCCACGCCATCGAGACCCAGTACTCGGAGAAGATCGCCAAGCTGACCAAGGGCGACGAGCTCCCGCCCGGCGTGATCAAGCTGGTCAAGGTCTACCTGGCCATCAAGCGCAAGCTGTCGGTCGGCGACAAGATGGCCGGCCGTCACGGCAACAAGGGCGTCGTCTCGCGCCTGCTGCCCGAGGAGGACATGCCCTACCTCGAGGACGGCACCCCGGTCGACATCGTCCTCAACCCGCTGGGCGTGCCGTCGCGCATGAACGTCGGGCAGATCCTCGAGGTCCACTTGGGCTGGGCGGCCAAGCAGCTCGGTCGGCAGATCGACGCCTACCTCCAGACCAACTGGAGCGGCGACGTCCTCAAGGAGAAGCTGAAGAAGCTGTTCCCGGCCGACGACATGAAGGCCTTCATCGACAAGCTGAAGGAGGACGACGTCGGTCGGTTCGCCGGCAAGCTGCGGGCCGGCGTCCACTTCGCGACCCCGGTCTTCGACGGCGCCGACGAGAGCGAGATCAAGTCGGCGCTGAAGATGGCCGGCCTGCCGCAGAGCGGCCAGGCCCGCCTGATCGACGGCAAGAGCGGCGTGCCGTTCGAGCACCCGGTCACGGTCGGCGTGATGTACATGCTGAAGCTCCACCACCTGGTCGACGACAAGATCCACGCTCGGTCGATCGGTCCGTACTCGCTCGTCACCCAGCAGCCGCTGGGTGGCAAGGCGCAGTTCGGCGGTCAGCGCCTGGGCGAGATGGAGGTCTGGGCCATGGAGGCCTACGGCGCCGCCTACGCGCTGCAGGAGTTCTTGACCGTCAAGTCGGACGACGTCCTGGGCCGCACCCGGATGTACGAGTCGATCGTCAAGGGCGACCACGTCCTCGAGGCCGGCCTGCCGGAGTCGTTCAACGTGCTGCTGAAGGAGCTCCAGGCCCTGTGCCTCGACGTCGAGCTGATCGAGGACCCGACCGCCCCGCGCAAGTCCGAGACCCAGTCCCCGGGCATCCCGGCCGGCCTGGCCGCTCTGGCCCGCGAGGTCGCCGACAAGGTGGGATCGGCGGGCTGAGTTGCTGGGAGGGTCTTTCGCAAAGACCCTCCCCCATTCGCTCGGCGAATGGGCCCCCCACCCAAAACGGCCCAGAGCCCCCGCCCGAACGGCCTAGCGCCGCCCGCCCCTGGCCCCGGGGCCCCGACCCTCTCTCTCTGACTCTCCACGCAGTCCCCTGCGTTCGCTGTACTCGGAAGGAACCACCGTGAAGGACATCTTCAACTTCTTCGAGAAGCCCAAGGACCCCCGCTCGTTCTCCGCGATCCGCATCATGCTGGCGTCGCCGGAGCGCATCCGCGAGTGGTCGCACGGCGAGGTCAAGAAGCCCGAGACCATCAACTACCGGACCTTCAAGCCGGAGCGCGATGGCCTGTTCTGCGCCAAGATCTTCGGCCCGGTGAAGGACTACGAGTGCAACTGCGGCAAGTACAAGCGCATGAAGCACCGGGGCGTGGTGTGCGAGAAGTGCGGCGTCGAGGTGATCCAGTCCAAGGTGCGCCGCGAGCGCATGGGCCACATCACCCTGGCGACGCCGGTCGCCCACATCTGGTTCCTGAAGTCGCTGCCGAGCCGCATCGGCAACCTGCTCGACATCCCGCTCAAGGATCTCGAGAAGGTGCTGTACTGCGAGAGCTACATCGTCATCGATCCCAAGGACTCGGGGCTGTCGCGCTGTGAGCTCCTGACCGAGGAGCAGTACGGCAAGCACCTCGACACCGGCGTCGACTTCGACGCCGGCATGGGCGCCGAGGCCATCCTCGGCCTCCTGCGCCAGCTCGACATCATCCAGCTCGCCGAGACCCTGCGCCAGGAGATGCGCGAGGTCACCTCCGAGGCCAAGCGCAAGAAGGTCGCCAAGCGCCTCAAGGTGGTCGAGGCCTTCCGCGAGAGCGGCAACAAGCCCGACTGGATGATGCTGACCGTGGTCCCGGTGATCCCGCCGGATCTGCGTCCGCTGGTGCCGCTCGACGGTGGCCGGTTCGCGACCTCGGACCTGAACGACCTGTACCGCCGCGTCATCAACCGCAACAACCGCCTGAAGCGCCTCCAGGAGCTCAACGCCCCGGAGATCATCATCCGCAACGAGAAGCGGATGCTGCAGGAGGCGGTCGACGCGCTGTTCGACAACGGCCGCCGCGGCAAGACCATCACCGGCCCCAACAAGCGGCCGCTGAAGTCGCTGTCGGACATGCTGAAGGGCAAGCAGGGGCGGTTCCGCCAGAACCTGCTCGGCAAGCGCGTGGACTACTCGGGTCGCTCGGTCATCGTGATCGGCCCCGAGCTCAAGCTCCACCAGTGCGGCCTGCCCAAGAAGATGGCCCTCGAGCTGTTCACCCCGTTCATCTACAACAAGCTCGAAGAGCGCGGCCTGGTCACGACGATCAAGAGCGCCAAGAAGCTGGTCGAGAAGGAGCGGCCCGAGGTCTGGGACATCCTCGAGGAGGTGATCAAGGAGCACCCGGTGATGCTCAACCGCGCACCGACCCTCCACCGCCTCGGCATCCAGGCCTTCGAGCCGGTCCTCACCGAGGGCAAGGCGATCCAGCTCCACCCGCTGGTGTGCGCGGCGTTCAACGCCGACTTCGACGGCGATCAGATGGCGGTCCACGTGCCGCTGTCGATCGAGGCCCAGATGGAGGCCCGGGTGCTCATGATGAGCACCAACAACATCCTGTCGCCCGCCAACGGCAAGCCGATCATCGTCCCGTCGCAGGACATCGTGCTCGGCCTCTACCACATGACCCGCGAGCGGCCGTTCGCCCGCGGCGAGTACCGCGAGGACAAGAAGGGCCGGGCGGTCCGCGGCGTCTTCGCCTCGGTCGACGAGATCCGCATGGCCTACGACCACGGCGAGGTCCACCTCCAGGCCGCGATCCGGGCCCGCATGACCGACAAGGACGGCGTCACCAAGCTGGTGGCGACCACGGTCGGCCGCGCGCTGCTCTACGAGCTGTGCCCGAAGGAGATCCCGTTCGAGGCGGTCAACAAGGTGATGGGCAAGAAGCAGCTCGCCGAGCTGATCGACCTCGTCTACCGCGAGTGTGGCCAGAAGGCGACCGTGCTCCTGGCCGACGCGCTCCGCACCACCGGGTACACCCAGTCGACCAAGGCCGGCATCTCGGTCTGCATCGACGACATGGCCATCCCGGGCTCCAAGGAGAAGATGCTCGACGCCGCCAAGAAGGAGGTCGCCGAGATCGAGGAGCAGTACACCGAGGGTCTCATCACCGACGGTGAGCGCTACAACAAGGTCGTCGACATCTGGGCGCAGTGTGCCGAGGGCATCGCCAAGGACATGATGCGCGACATCTCGACCGAGGAGTTCAAGGACCCGGACGGGAAGGTCGCGGACAAGACCGCGCCGTCGTTCAACTCGATCTTCGTCATGGCCGACTCCGGCGCCCGTGGCTCGCAGCAGCAGATGCGGCAGCTCGCCGGCATGCGTGGCCTCATGGCCAAGCCGTCGGGTGAGATCATCGAGACCCCGATCACGACCAACTTCCGCGAGGGCCTGACCGTCCTCCAGTACTTCATCTCGACGCACGGCGCCCGCAAGGGTCTGGCCGACACCGCGCTCAAGACCGCGAACTCGGGGTACCTGACCCGCCGTCTGGTCGACGTGTCGCAGGACAACATCGTCAGCGAGTTCGACTGCGGCACCCGCCAGGGCATGGAGATGATGCCGCTCATCGAGGGCGGCGAGATCATTGAGCGCCTGGGCGACCGCATCCTCGGTCGCGTCGCGATGGAGGACATCGTCGATCCGTACACCGGCGAGGTGCTGGTGCCGGCCAACAGCGAGATCGCCGAGGATCACGTCAAGATCATCGAGAACTCGGGCATCGACCGGGTCAAGATCCGGTCGGTCCTGTCGTGCGAGACCCGGCGCGGCATCTGCACTCTGTGCTACGGCCGTGACCTGGCGCGCGGCCAGATGGTCAACATCGGCGAGGCGGTCGGCGTCATCGCGGCGCAGTCGATCGGCGAGCCCGGTACCCAGCTGACGATGCGGACCTTCCACATCGGCGGCATCGCGACCGGCCGGACCGAGCAGAGCTCGCTCGAGTCGCGCAACGAGGGCACGGTCAAGCTCAACAACGTCCAGGTGGTCAAGAAGAAGGACCACTGGGTGGTGATGAACCGCCAGGGCGAGGTCGTCTTGTGCGACGAGCTGGGCCGCGAGCGCGAGCGCTACGGCCTGCAGTAC
Source organism: Kofleriaceae bacterium (assembly GCA_018057825.1). GTDB lineage: Bacteria > Myxococcota_A > Polyangia > Haliangiales > Haliangiaceae > UBA2376. Next base: position 57,058 of record JAGPCY010000039.1, read on the forward strand.
GGCGCCAAGCTGCTGGTCAAGGACGGCGACAAGGTCAAGGGCGGCCAGCTCCTGTCGGAGTGGGATCCGTACTCGATGCCGATCGTCACCGAGGTCGGCGGCTACGTGACCTACGGCGACATCGTCGACGGCGTGACGATGCAGGAGACCCTCGACGAGGTCACCGCGCTGTCGCGCAAGACCATCATCGAGTCCAAGGACGCCGACAGCCGGCCGCGGATCTCGCTGCGCGATGAGAGCGGCGAGTCGGTCAAGACCCCGGGCTCCGACAGCGAGGCCAAGTACTTCCTGCCGGTGGGCGCCAACATCTTCGTCAACGACGGTGACTTCGTCGAGGCCGGCGATGTGGTGGCCAAGATCCCGCGCGAGACCACCAAGACCAAGGACATCACCGGCGGTCTGCCCCGCGTCGCCGAGCTGTTCGAGGCCCGCAAGCCGAAGGACCACGCGATCATCGCCGAGATCGACGGCACCGTGCACTTCGGCAAGGACACCAAGGGCAAGCGCAAGGTCGTGATCGTCCCCGAGGTCGGCGATCCGTCCGAGTACCTCATCCCCAAGGGCAAGCACCTGTCGGTCCGCGAGGGCGATCGGGTGCGCGCTGGCGAGGCGCTCATGGACGGGCCGGCCAACCCGCACGACATCCTGCGCGTGCTCGGCGAGCGCGCCCTGGCCAAGTACCTGGTCGACGAGATCCAGGAGGTCTACCGGCTCCAGGGCGTGCGCATCAACGACAAGCACATCGAGGTCATCGTCCGGCAGATGCTGCGCCGGGTGACCGTGGTCGATCCGGGCGACACCAACTTCCTGGTCGACGAGCAGGTCGAGAAGCACCTGTTCGACGAGGAGAACGAGCGCGTCATCCTGGCCGGTGGCCAGCCGGCCAAGGGCGACCCGCTCTTGCTCGGCATCACCAAGGCCTCGCTGTCGACCGAGTCGTTCATCTCGGCGTCGTCGTTCCAGGAGACCACCAAGGTGTTGACCGAGGCCTCGATCAACGGCCGGGTCGACTACCTGCGCGGCCTCAAGGAGAACGTGATCATGGGCCGCCTGATCCCGGCCGGCACCGGTCTGGGCGCCTACAAGCGCCTGACGGTCGATGTCCGGGTCGACGACGACGACGACGCGATCGCCGACGTGGTCTGAGCGCGGACGAGGAGGGTGAGGTGAGCCGGGTCGTCCCGGCGACGAGCGGCGCCTGCGGGCGCCGTTCGTGCTTTCGGACCGTTCGTTACCTAGCCCTCGGCCTCGGACTCGGCCTCGGACTCGGCCTCGGACTCGGTCTCGGCCTCGGTCTCGGCCTCGGTCTCGGGTTCGGTCTCCCTCGGCGTGGATCCGGTGATGACTCCGGAGTTGTGGGTACACGGGACCGCCGACGTGGGCCTGCCCGCGTCGGTCACCCGCCGCGGTGGACGCCTCTCCGTTCGCTCGCGATGAACACGCGACAACAGAAGCTCGGTCGGGGACCAGGGATCGATCCACTACCGGCGTCCTAGCGAGGGAGCTCACGAGTTCGGCGCCACCGCGCGGGTTACCTAGCGGGCGGCCGGCCCCCGTCGGCTCTCTGCGCGCACCACCCATCCCACGCTCGCCCCAGCGGCGCGGGTCGGACTCGGTCTCGGCCTCGGACTCGGTCTCGGCCTCGGTCTCGGCCTCGGTCTCGGGTTCGGTCTCCCTCGGCGTGGATCCGGTGATGACTCCGGAGTTGTGGGTACACGGGACCGCCGACGTGGGCCTGCCCGCGTCGGTCACCCGCCGCGGTGGACGCCTCTCCGTTCGCTCGCGATGAACTCGCGACAACAGAAGCTCGATCGGGGACCAGGGATCGATCCATCGCACACGTCCTAGCGTAGGAGCCCACGAGTTCGGCGCCACCGCGCCGGTTACCTTAGAGCACCGAACGGTTTGAGATGCCTGCTGCGACGCGGCCGTGTGGGCACCTCCGGGCGTACGTCCGATGCTCGCTCGTCGTGTAGTCGACTACACTCCTCGCTGCGCTTCGGGCGTGCGCCCGGATCTGCCTCACACGTCCGCGTCTCGCGACGGCATTCAAACCGTTCGGTGCTCTCGGGCGGCCGGCCCCCGTCGGCTCTCTGCGCGCACCACCCATCCCACGCTCGCCCCAGCGGCGCGGGTCGGACTCGGTCTCGGTCTCGGACTCGGACTCGGACTCGGACTCGGACTCGGCCTCGGTCTCGGTCTCGGTCTCGGTCTCGGTCTCGGCCTCGGCCTCGGTCTCGGTCTCGGTCTCGGCCTCGGTCTCGGCCTCGGTCTCGGGTTCGGTCTCGGGTTCGGGTTCGGCCTCGGTCTCGGTCTCGGTCTCGGCGCAGGGGAGGGGAGGTAGGGGCGGGTCGGGGGAACACGCCGTGGCGGTTTCCAGCGCGGGCGCCGACCGGGTGTCGCGCTTCGCGGCGGCGCCTGTGTCGCCGCGATCAGCACGGCGGGGAGATGTGCCGTGGGTCACGGCCCCAACGATGGCCCTGGTCGTGCAATTATTCCCAGGTGGGGGTCCGGTGTCGAACCCCGCGACGATGACCACACCGTCTACCCAGCCGACCAGCGCCGACCTGCAGCCCGGGCAACAGGTCGGCGAGTACGTCATCGAGGCCAAGATCGGCGCCGGTGGCTTCGGCACGGTGTTCCGCGCCGCCCACCCGCTGATCGGCAAGCAGGTGGCGATCAAGGTGCTGTCGCGGGCCTACTCGGCGCAGCCCGATATGGTGTCGCGGTTCATCGCCGAGGCGCGCTCGGTCAACCAGATCCGCCACCGCAACATCATCGACATCTTCGGCTTCGGTCAGCTCGAGGACGGGCGGCACTACTTCGTGATGGAGCTGCTCGAGGGCCAGCCTCTCGACGTGTACCTGGAGCGTCACGGCCGTCTCACGGTCGCCGAGGCGGTCGCGATCCTGCGCGGGGTCGCGCGCGCCCTCGATGCCGCCCACGGCAAGGGCATCATCCATCGCGACATCAAGCCGGAGAACATCTTCTTGTCGGTCGACGCTGAGGGAGGATGGTTCCCGAAGCTCCTCGACTTCGGCATCGCCAAGGCCTTCGGCGGCGCTCCCGAGGGCATGCACAAGACCCGCACCGGCGCGCCGATCGGCACGCCCTACTACATGTCCCCCGAGCAGTGCCGCGGTCGCGATGTCGATCATCGCACGGACATCTACGCGTTCGGTTGCGTGGCCTACGAGCTCGTGACCGGTAGCGTCCCGTTCGACGGCGATGACTACATGGAGATCCTGATGAAGCAGATCGGCGAGGCCCCGCCCCGGGTCTCGGCGGTCGCGCCGGAGCTAGCCAGCCTCGACGAGCCGATCGCATGGATGATGGCGAAGGATCCCGCTGAGCGGCCGGCGACCCTGGCCGCGGCGATGGCGGCGATCGAGCATTCGGCCGAGGCCAGCGGCCATGCGTTGCCTGCGGTGCGGCCCTCTGCGTTGCTCGATCGGCAGACCCCGGCGCCGCCGCTCCGGACCCCCGGGCCGGGCCTACGGTCGATCTCGACCGCCGAGACGGTCGACCTGACGCCGCCCCCACCGGGCGAGGCGCCGACCCTCGCGGCGACCGGCCCAGTCGTCGAGGCCGCGCGGCCGCCCCGCCGGCGCGGCGCGCTGATCCTCGGGGCGGTGGTGGCGGCGGCCGGCGCGGTCGCGGTCGCGGTGATCGCCCTCGGCGGCGGCAGCAGCCGACCCCGGCCACCAGTGACCCCGCCGGTCAGCGGCGCGCCGACCTCCGGGACCGCGGCGGTCCCGTCGCAGGCGCCGCCGATCGCGCCGCCGGCCCAAGCGCCGGTCGCGCCCCCGGCCCCGCCGGTCGCACCCGCGACGGTCACGATCACGGTGACCGGATCGCCGGCCGGTGCGGTCATCACCGGGCCGGATGGCCTCCGCGGTACGGTCCCCGGCGAGCTGGTGCTACCGGTCGCGGCGCAGCCCATCGCGCTCCTCGTCGAGGCGCCGGGGCACCGCGCGATGACGATCACCGTGGACCCGAAGGTGAGCACCCAGCTCGCCGTCGACCTGCCGGCGGCGCCGTCCCCACGGCCAGGGAAGAAGCCGCGCCCCGGGCGCGGCAGCAGCAGCCCGCTCCTCGAAGACCCGTTCAAGTCGAAGCCGAAGTGAACGGCGCCGCCGTTCGCCTGCGCACCCGAACCGGAGATCTCATGCCACGACGCAACCATCGCGCGCCGGGGGGCGCGGTCCTGGCCATCGGCCTCGTCCTCCTCGCCGCGTGCACCTCGCTGCCGGCGCTCGAGCCCGGGACCTGCGGCAACGGCATCGTCGAGCCGGAGCTCGGCGAGGACTGCGATCGCGATGATCCGACGCAGTGCGGCGCGGTCGGCACCGAGGGCGCGTGCCGACGGCTGTGCGCCACCGCCGACGACTGCCCGGCCGACGCGGTGTGTGGCCTGTCGGGAACCTGCGCGGTGCCGAGCGGCGAGTTCGCGTTCCGGCAGGAGCTGCCGTGGACCACCGCCACGCTCCTGGTCGGCGATGTCGACGGCGATGGCGCCCCCGATCTGGTCGGCGTCAACGACGTCGCCGTCGATCTGCGGCGCGGCGACGGGACCGGGGCCTTCGCGGCCGCGAGCCTGCGGCCGACCCTGCCGCTGCGGGGTAGCCCGGTGTTCACCGACGTGACCGGCGATGGCATCGACGACCTCACACTGTCGGTGGGCCTGGGCGCCAACGTCGTGACCTCCGGCGCCTCCGGCGCCTTCGGCCCGACGCTGCAGCCGTCCGCGCCGGTCGGCGCCATCAGCGCGCCCCTGGCCACCGCCGCCCTGCCGGCCTCGATCGGCGGCTTCCCGGCCGGCGTGATTGCGATCGCCGCGCGGTTGCCGCAGGGCCCCGACTGCCCCCTCGCGATCGGCTGCGATGTGCTGCTGGTCGGCGACGGCGCCAATCAGGTCCGTGCGCTGCCGGCTCGCCTCGAGCGCCTGGCCGGCACGAGACTGCCGTGGACCGAGGTTGCGCGCGTCGGCGGGGCGCGCCGGTTCATGCTCGCGGTCGCGTACGCCGATGATCTGCTCATGGCGGGTAACCAGAGCCAGCTCGCGCTGTACCCGGTGACCGTCGATGAGACCACCACCTCCCTCGGCGCGCCGGTCGCGGTCGCCGTGCCGGGCTTCCTGATCACCGCGCGGTTCGGCGACTTCAACGGCGACGGCGACGTCGACCTGCTCACGGCGCATCGCGCGACCGCCCTGGGGCCCGCGCGTTTCGGGTTCGCCGCCGGCGATGGCCAGGGCGGCTTCGCACCGGTGCTCGACCTTGCCATCGAAACGTCCGACCCGGCGGGGGCACCGGTCCCGCTGGCCTGGTTCGACTTCAACGAGGACGGCGCGCTCGAGCTCGTGGCCGCCACCGGGGTCTGGCGCCTTCAGTGTGGGGTCGTGCCCGGGACCTGCGTCGCCCAGCGCCTGGGCGCGCCGACCGCGCCCTGGGCCGACGCGGCGGCGGCCGACGTCGACGGCGATGGCCGACTCGACCTGATCGGCCAGCGCCAGAGCGGCGCGACGGTCGACCTCCTGCTCGGGACCGGGTTCCTGGGCGTGTGGAACGACGCCGCCTTCGATGCCGCGGCCCAGGTCCAGGCGCTCCGGGTCGGCGATCTCGACGGCAACGGGCTACCGGATCTGGCCCTGATCACCGCCAGTGGAGCCGACGGCAGCGAGCTGTCGGTCGCCTTCGGTCAGCTCCTTGCCGCGCCGACGGCTCCGGTCGCGATGGGCTCGGTCGGCGAGGTCACGGCGATCGAGCCGATCGCGTTCCCGGCGCCGAGTCGCCTCGATCTCGTGGAGGACCTGCTCATCGGCGGCGACCGCGAGGGCACGCTGTCGCTGGCGGTGGTGTTCGGGTCGCCGACCCGGCGCATGCTGGCGCCGTTCCTGCCATCGACGCCGCCGACCGACAACGCCGCGCTGACCGGGCCAATCTACCAGTTCACCGAGCTCGAGGCCCTGGCCGGCCTCGAGACCAACGGCCAGCCGGGCTCGGAGCTGGCGGCGATCGCCTCGGTGTGGGGCATCCGCGATCGGACCACGCCCGAGGATCGCCAGGTGACCGAGCGGCTGCGGCTCGAGCTGCGCCGCTACAGCGCCGACGCGAGCGGTGAGCTCAGCGAGGCCGTGGTCGGCGAGGTGCCGGTCGGGCTCGAGGAGGTCGACTTCACGACCAGCCGCTGGGTCACGGTGCCCGCGGCCGGCGCGGCGCCGGCGCGGGTCATCGCCGCGGAGCGCCGCGGGCGGATCTTCGGCCTGCCGATCAGCGGCTGCCCGGGGGCGTGCGCGCCTGGGGCGATCGAGGTGTTGTTCGTCGCCCCGGCCGACCTTCGCGCGGTCGACCTGCGCGTGGTGGATCTGGACGGCGAGGGCGCGCTCGACGTCGTCGCGCTCCACATCCCTGAGCGCGGCACGAGCGTCGGTGGCACGGCGCGGATCTGGCGGGGCGGGACCGGGGTCGCGGAGGTGATCGACTTCGCGCCCGGGGTGCGACCGATCGCGGTCGATGGCCTGCGCACGCAGCGCGGCGGTCGCGCCCAGCTGGTGTTCGCGGTCGCCGCGGCCGAGGGCGGCGGCGGGTTGCTCATCTCGACGCCCGGGGCCGATGGCCGCTATGAGGCGCCGTCGCTGCTCGTTCTCGATGCCCGCGAGGCCAGCGTGGCCGGCGCCGGGACCGGGGTGGTGGCGCGCGACGTCAACCGCGATGGTCTCGACGACCTCGTCGTCACCTACGGCGATACCGCGGCCAGCGTGCGCGCGGCTCGGATCTACTTGCAAGCTCGCGTCCCTGGTGGCGCTGGCCTCACGGCTGTCGGGGAGGGCTCCTGATGCGCGCGTACCTCGCGACCCTGATCTTGGTCCTGGCTATGACCGCGCCGTCGGCGTACGCCGACGACCGCGCGTCCGCCGAGCGCCACTTTCGCACCGGCGAGCGGCTGTTCACCGCCGGCGACTTCATCCACGCCGCGGCGTCCTTCGAGCAGGCCTACGCCTCGCTGCCGCTGCCGGCGATCGCGTTCTCGGGGGCCCAGGCCTATCGCCTGGCCTGGGCCAAGGCCAAGGACAAGGACCCGGCGCACCTGCGGCGGGCGGTCGAGCTGTATCGCCTCTACGTCGAGCAAGAGCCCAAGGGCGATCGGGTGGTCGAGGCCTCGGCGGCGCTGGGCGACCTCGAGCCGCTGGTCGCGCGCCTGGGCGGCGGCGGTGGCGCGCCCCTCATCCCGCGGGTGACCGGGGTCACCGTCACGTCGGCGCTCGCCGGGGTCAAGGTCGAGATCGACGGCGGGCCGGCCCTGGCCTTGCCGCTGGTCAAGGAGCTCCCGGTCGGTGAGCACCAGGTGGTCGCGACCGCGCCCGGCTACGCGCCGCGGACCCTGCCGGTGTCGACCGTCGACGGCGCCCTGGTCCCGGTCGAGATCGAGCTCGACCCGCTGCCGTCGACCTTGGCGATCCGCGCCGAGGGCGGCTCCCAGGTCGAGATCGACGGCCGGCCGGTTCGCCTCGGGCGGGGCGGGGTGGTCGAGGTCGCGGCGGGCCGCCACCTGGTCGAGATCAGTCGGCGCGGGCGGCGGCCCTTCGCGGTCGAGGTCGAGGTCGGGCGCGGCGAGCGGCGCGCGATCGCGGCGCGGCAGCCGGTGACCGGCCAGCGACGGATCGCCACCTGGGTGCTGTACGGCGCCGGTGGCCTGGCCCTGGGCGCCGGGGTCGCGACCACGCTCACCGTCCTGGCCGACGGCGACGCCAGCGACCTGGCCGACGTGAAGGCGTCGCGCGGCCTGACCCTCGACGAGGCGGCGCGCTACGACGAGCTGCGCGGCGATCGCGACGACCTCCGGTCGTTGGCGATCGGGCTGGGGGTGAGCGCCGCCGCGGTCGCGGCCACCGGCGTCCTCCTGTACGTGTTCGATCACGAGCGGTCGACCTCGAGTGCGGCCCTGGCGCCGAGCTTGGCGCCGACGGTCAGCGCCGATGGTGCCGGCGTGAGCTGGACCGGACGCTTCTGACCGCGGGCGCCGTCGACGGACGGCTCGTCGCTTGCGGTGGCAATCCTCGCCGATCCGGGCTAGCGTGCGACGCCATGGGTTCCCCGACGAAGCGCGTCACGCCAGTCGCGACGACGCTCACCTTCCCCAAGTTCTGGACCTGGCTGCAGGCCCACGTGAACTGCATCGTCCGGGCTGGGACTCCCGAGGTCGTCCTGTTCGACCACGACGACTTCCACTGGACCCTCCTGACCGAGGACGACGCCACCCGCGTGGTCCAGCTCGCCCGCGGCAAGGAGCTGGTCGGCGAGCTGGTGTTGTTCCCGGCCGAGATCGCCTACGTCCAGGTCGAGCCCGGCGAGCAAGAAGGCGAGTTCGTGTTCGACTGCATGATCGAGACCGAGGCGGCGCGCGAGGTCGCGTATCACTTCGTCATGGCCCACGGCTACGAGGCCGACGAGCACCCCCGGGGCAAGGGTGGCGGCGGCGGCGACAAGTGGACGCACTGAATTCCTGAGGGTTTGTCGCCAAACGTGTTTTTTGGGAGGGTTTGTCGCCAACCCCAGGTGGAGGCAGGTGGGTCGCTTGGCCGCGTCCGGCACCATGGTTGAGGGGGAGGTGGACCGTCTGTGCACGGGGCCACTCTCCCGGCGGGGCCCCCACCCGAGACGCGCGCCTCTGGCGCGTCGGTGGTGCAGCGCGGGTGGGTGGTGACCACGGGCTTCGGGATCGGGTGCGGACTCGGACTCGGACTCGGACTCGGATCGGGTGCGGACTCGGACTCGGTCTCGGTCTCGGTCTCGGTCTCGGTCTCGGTCTCGGTCTCGGACTCGGTCTCGGTCTCGGTCTCGGACTCGGTCTCGGACTCGGACTCGGTCTCGGTCTCGGTCTCGTTGGTCACAACGGCGGCGCGGCGGGAGATTGGCGGTGCCTGGGCGCGTTTTGGGAGGGTGGGACGGGACGATCTCATGGGAAGGCCGCACGATCCGCTTGACAGGGGAGGGTCGGTAAGTAAAGTCTCGCCCCTCCGCGACGGGTCCCCTCGTCCGGTCTCGTCACGTCCCTGGAGCCAACGTCTTCATGCCCACGATCAACCAGCTGGTCCGTCACGGTCGCGAGATGGTCAAGACCAAGACCGCCTCGCCCGCGCTCAAGTCCTGTCCGCAGAAGCGCGGGGTCTGCACGCGCGTCTACACCACGACCCCGAAGAAGCCGAACTCGGCCCTCCGCAAGGTCGCTCGCGTCCGTCTCACCAACCAGATGGAAGTGACGTCGTACATCCCCGGCGAGGGTCACAACCTGCAGGAGCACTCGGTCGTGCTGATCCGCGGCGGCCGCGTCAAGGATCTCCCGGGCGTCCGCTACCACATCGTCCGCGGCACGCTCGACACCACCGGCGTGGCGAACCGCAAGCAGAGCCGCTCGAAGTACGGCACCAAGCGGCCCAAGTAAGCCGAGGAACGGAAAGAAGCCATGCCCCGTAAAGGTGAAGTCCCCAAGCGCCGCGTCCTGCCGGACCCCAAGTTCACGGATGCGCCGTCCGACGTCCGCCGCCGCATCACCAAGTTCATCAACGTGGTGATGATCGACGGCAAGAAGTCGACCGCCGAGCAGATCGTCTACAAGGCCCTCGACCTGGTCGCCGAGCGCGCCAAGGACGATCCGCTGAAGGTGTGGGACCGGGCCCTCGGCAACGTCCGGCCCAAGGTCGAGGTCAAGAGCCGCCGCGTCGGTGGCTCGACCTACCAGGTCCCGGTCGATGTCCGCCCCGACCGCTCGCTGGCCCTCGGCATGCGCTGGCTCCTCGAGTACGCTCGGCAGCGCAACGAGAAGACGATGATCGATCGCATCGCGAACGAGATCATCGACGCCGCGCAGAACCGTGGCAACGCGGTCAAGAAGCGCGAGGACGTGCACAAGATGGCGGAGGCCAACCGAGCCTTCGCTCACTACCGCTGGTAACCGAACCCGGCCGACCTCGCGTCGGCCGTTTCGTTTTCACGCTCCCACGCTGGAGGCGAGGACACCGAATCACGAACAGCACGGGGGCTCGGTAGGCGGCCGCGGTACGCGGCGCGAACCACCGGGTCTGACAACAGGATCGCCGCCGAACCTGGTCTCAGGACCTCGGCCCCGATCCGGCGACCTCACCGGTCGCGCCACCGTCTCGGTGCCCCCGCCCGCCGTCCGCTCGGACTCCTCGACATGCCTTGACCCGCTCGCTCCCCGGCGGCCCCCCGATCGCGCGCGTGCGCAACCTCGGGATCATGGCCCACATCGACGCCGGGAAGACCACGACCACCGAGCGGATCCTGTTCTACGCCGGCGTCATCTCGCGCCTGGGCGAGGTCGACGACGGCGCCGCCACCACCGACTGGATGGTGCTCGAGCAGGAGCGCGGGATCTCGATCACCGCGGCCGCGACCGTGTTCACCTGGCGCGGCTGCGAGGTCAACCTGATCGACACGCCTGGCCACGTCGACTTCACGATCGAGGTCGAGCGGAGCCTGCGAGTCCTCGACGGCGCGATCGCGGTCTTCTCGGCGGTCGAAGGGGTCCAGGCCCAGAGCGAGGCGGTGTGGCGGCAGGCCGATCGCCACCACATCCCGCGCCTGGCCTTCATCAACAAGTGCGATCGCGTCGGCGCTGATCCCGACGCGGTGGTCGCCGAGCTGCGCGAGCGCCTGGCCGCGGTGCCGCTGGTCTTGCACCTGCCGATCGGCCTGGGCGACGACTTCGTCGGCGTGATCGATCTGGTGAGCCAGACCACCCGGACCTGGGACGACGACACCCTCGGGGTCGCCTTCACCGACGGACCGATCCCCGCCGAGCACGCCGCGGCCGCGACCGCGGCCCGCGACCGCCTGCTCGACACCCTCGCCGACCTCGACGCCGAGTTCCTCGCCGCGTACCTGCGGGTCGGCGCCTACGACGGCGTCCCCGGCACGATCACCGAGGACGATCTGCGCGCCGCGATCCGTCGCGTCACCCTGGGCAACCTCGCGGTGCCGGTGTTGTGCGGCTCGGCCTTTCGCAACAAGGGCGTGCACAACCTCCTCGACGCCGTCGTCGACTTCCTGCCCGCGCCGTCGGACCTGCCGGCGATCACCGGGGTGGTCCCGTCCACCGGCGCGGTCGCCACGATCGCGCCGACCGCCGACGCCGACCTGGCGGCCCTGGTGTGGAAGGTGATGGCCGACCTCGGCCCCGACGGCAGCGAGCGCGGCATGGTCACCTACGTGCGGGTCTACGCCGGCGTGCTCACCACCGGCGCCACGGTCTACAACGCCACCAAGGACCGCCGCGAGCACATCCAGCGCCTGGTCCGCATGCACGCCAACCTGCGCGAGGACGTCGACGCGCTGCCGGCCGGCGCGATCGGCGCCATCGTGGTCGGCCCCGGCGAGCGCGGCGCCACCACCGGCGACACCCTGTGCGCGCCCGAGGCGCCGATCCGACTCGACGCCGTCCAGGTGCCGGCGCCGGTCATCGGCGTCGCGATCGAGCCCGCGACCGCGGCCGACGTCGAGCGCCTGCGCGGGGCCCTCGACCGCCTGGCCGCCGAGGACCCGTCCTTCGTGGTCGGGGTCGATCCCGACACCGGCGCCACCACGATCGCCGGCATGGGCGAGCTGCACCTCGAGGTCCTGGTCGATCGCCTGCGCCGCGAGTTCGGCGTGGACGCCCGGGTCGGCCGCCTCCAGGTCGCCTACCGCGAGACCGTGACCGGCCGGGGCCAGGCCGAGGCCCGGCACGTCGCGGTCGGCCGGACCCCGGCCGACTACGGCCACGTCATCCTGGCGGTCGCCGCCGCCGATCGCGGCCGCGGGGTGCGGTTCGCCAACCAGGCGCCGGCGGCCGAGATCCCGGCCGACCTGGTGCCGGCCGTCGCCGAGGCGGTGGTCGAGGCGGCTGCCGCCGGGGTGGTCGCCGGCTACCCGATGACCGATCTCGACGTCGCGCTCCTAGGCGGCTCGACCCACGAGATCGACGCGACCGCGCGCGGTTTCAAGCTGGCCACCACCCGGGCCTTCCGCGAGGCCGCCACCGCTGCCGGTCCGACCATCCTCGAGCCGCTCATGGAGCTCGAGGTCCGTACGCCCGACGACCACACCGGCGACGTCCTGGGTGAGCTCCTGGCCCGCCGCGCCAAGATCGGCGCCCTCGAGGCCCGGGGCGGGGGCCAGGTCATCTCGGCCACGGTGCCCCTGGCCGAGATGATGGGCTACGCGTCCGTCCTGCGGTCGTCATCGCGCGGCCGCGCGACCTACTCGATGCGCTTCGCCAGCTACGCCGAGGCCCCCAAGGCCATCCGCGCCCGTTTGTCGCACTCCGCGGGGGCGCTGTGACCCAAATGATCTCGCACGGATACCAAGACGCCGAGGCAGGCGAGGGGGACGTCGATCCCCGGCCGCTGCACCCGCGAAAAGACCTGCAAAATCCTCTTCCAAATCGAATCGATCTGAGTACACTGCGCGACTCTTAAACCAGGCCCGGCGCTCACCCACCCACTGCTCCTCGTACCTCGGTACCAGGACCGGCGGGGCAGGGGGCCCCGGTTCGAACGAACCCTCCCGGCAGCCAGTCTCGACAGGACCCCGCCATGAACACGCAACGGATCCGCATTCGGCTCAAGGCCTACGACCACAAGCTCCTCGACCAGTCCGCGGGCGAGATCGTCGAGACCGCGAAGCGCACCGGCGCCAAGATCGCCGGGCCCATCCCGCTGCCGACCAAGATCAACAAGTACTGCGTCCTGCGCTCGCCGCACACCGACAAGAAGTCGCGGGAGCAGTTCGAGATCCGGACCCACAAGCGGCTGCTCGACGTGCTCGAGCCCACCCAGCAGACGGTCGACGCGCTGATGAAGCTCGACCTGTCGGCCGGTGTCGACGTGGAGATCAAGATCTGAGCGACAGGCTGGGGCCCACCGCCCCGGCCTGGACGCGTTTCCCGCCCGAGCGAGCGAGAGTAGCCATGAAGCTAGACGTCAAGAACACCACCGGAAAGAGCGTCGGCCAGATCGACCTGGCTGACGACGTCTTCGCGACCGAGGTCCACGAGCACCTCCTGTGGGAGGTCGTGAAGTGGCAGCTGGCCCGGCGTCGCGCCGGCAATGCCTCCACCAAGCGGATGAGCGAAGTGACCGGCTCGTCGAAGAAGGTGTGGAAGCAGAAGGGCACCGGTCAGGCCCGTCAGGGCTCGAAGAAGGGCCCGCACTGGGTCGGCGGCGGCTCGGTCTTCGGACCCAAGCCGCGCAGCTACGACTACGCGCTGCCCAAGAAGGTCAAGAAGGCCGCCCTGCGCTCCGCCCTGTCGCTGCGCGCCGGCGAGCAGAAGCTGATCGTCGTCGACCAGTTCCCGGTCGGCGCCAAGCAGCTCACCAAGACCGTCGCGACCGCGCTCAAGAGCCTGGGCCTGGCCCAGCCGACCAGCAAGGTCCTCATCGTCGACGGCAAGGACAACGCCGGCCTGGTCCGCGGCGCCAAGAATCTGGCGTCGTCCCAGTGGCTGGCGCCCGAAGGCCTGAACGTCTACGACATCCTCCGCCACGAGACCGTCGTCATCAGCCAGGGCGCGGTCAAGCAGATCGAAGCGGCGCTGACCGGCGCTGAGTAACCGCCCCCCAGGATTAGCCATGCGAGCTCCTCAGTCCATCATCAAGCGCCCGCTCCTCACCGAGAAGAGCGCGCGCCTGCGCGAGACCGGCGGCGCCGCCGACCGGCCGGCCGAAGGCGACGCGTACTCTCAGCAGGTCGTGTTCGAGGTCGTCAAGGACGCCAACAAGGTCGAGATCGCTCACGCGGTCGAGAAGCTGTTCAAGGTCTCCGTCGCCGACGTCCGCACCGTCGTCGTCCGCGGCAAGGCCAAGCGGGTCGGCAAGTTCTCCGGCATGCGCCCGGGCTGGAAGAAGGCCTACGTGACGCTCAAGGCCGGCGACGCCATCGCCTTCTTCGAGGGAGTCTGAGTCATGGCCATCACCAAGTACAAGCCGACCTCGCCCGGTCGCCGCGGGATGTCGACGCAGGACTTCGCGTCGATCACCAAGAGCCAGCCGGAGAAGAAGCTCCTCGAGCACAAGGCCGAGAAGGCCGGCCGCAACAACGCCGGCCGGATCACCTCGCGCTTCCGCGGCGGCGGCCACAAGCAGCGCTACCGCAAGATCGACTGGAAGCGCCAGAAGACCGGCGTGCCGGCCAAGGTGGTGGGCATCGAGTACGATCCCAACCGCACCGCCCGCATCGCCCTCCTGCAGTACGCCGACGGCGAGAAGGCCTACATCATCGCCCCGCAGAAGCTCGAGGTCGGTGACCAGGTCATCAGCGCCAACTCGGCCGACATCAAGCCCGGCAACTCGTTGCCGCTGCGCTTCATCCCGGTCGGCACCGAGATCCACGCCGTCGAGCTCAAGATCGGCGCCGGCGCCCAGATGTGCCGCTCGGCCGGCACCCGCGTCGTCCTTATGGCCAAGGAGGGCGAGCGCGCCACCCTGCGCCTGCCGTCGGGCGAGATGCGCTACGTCCACATCGACTGCCGCGCCACCGTCGGCGTGGTCTCGAACTCCGAGCACGCCAACATCGAGTGGGGCAAGGCCGGCCGCAAGCGCTGGCTCGGCCAGCGGCCGCACAACCGCGGCGTGTCGATGAACCCGGTCGACCACCCGATGGGTGGTGGCGAGGGTCGCAGCTCGGGTGGTCGCCACCCGTGCACCCCCTGGGGCGTCCCGACCAAGGGTTACAAGACCCGCCACAACAAGCGCACCGACAAGAACATCGTCCGTCGTCGGACCAAGTAGTTCGAGGAGAGCGTCATGCCCCGCAGCATCAAGAAGGGTCCGTACGTCGAGGCGTTTCTGTTCAAGAAGATCGCCGCCGCGTTCAAGGAGAGCAACCCGAACAAGCGCGTGATCAAGACCTGGTCGCGCCGCTCCACCATCACCCCCGAGATGGTGACGCTCACCTTCGCCGTTCACAACGGCCGCAAGTTCGTGCCGGTGTTCATCAACGAGAACATGGTCGGCCACAAGCTCGGCGAGTTCGCCGCGACCCGCACCTACACCGGCCACGGTGGCGACAAGAAGCGCTAGCCCGCCACCCCGCTAACCAAGCGAGCCCGTCATGGAAGCCAGAGCTCTCGTTCGTGGAATCTCGATGTCGCCGCGCAAGATGCGCGTCGTCGCCAACCTGGTGCGCGGCAAGTCCGTCGAGCAGGCGGTCGGCCTGCTCGACACCCTGCCCAAGAAGGCCGGTCGCATCATCGCCAAGGCGGTCAAGAGCGCCGCGGCCAACGCCGAGGAGCGCTCGGGCGGCGACGTGTCCGTCGAGGACCTGAAGGTCGCCGCGATCATGGTCGACGGCGGCCCCATCAACAAGCGGTGGATGCCGCGCTCGATGGGCCGCGCCAACCGCATCAACAACCGCACCAGCCACCTCACGGTCGTCGTCTCGGACGAGTGATCGGCTAACCCCAGCGCACGGCGACAGAGGAACTGACATGGGCCAGAAAACGCACCCCACCGGCTTCCGCCTCGGCATCATCAAGACCTGGTCGTCTCGGTGGTACCAGGACAAGGACTACGCCAAGTGGCTTCATGAGGATCTGAAGCTCAAGGGCTTCATCAAGAAGAAGCTGGCGTTCGCGGGCATCTCGTACATCGAGATCGAGCGCGCCGCGAACAAGTGCAAGATCAACATCCACACCGCGCGCCCGGGGATCGTGATCGGCAAGCGCGGCGCCGGCGTCGAGACCCTGAAGAAGGACGTCCAGGCGCTGACCGACAACGAGGTCTTCCTCAACATCGTCGAGGTCCGCAAGGCCGAGACCAACGCCCAGCTCGTGGCCGAGAACATCGCCACCCAGCTCGAGCGCCGCATCGCCTTCCGCCGCGCGATGAAGAAGGCGGTCCAGACCGCCATGAAGTTCGGCGCCAAGGGCATCCGCGTCGCCTCTTCGGGCCGCCTCGGCGGCGCCGAGATGAGCCGCCGCGAGTGGTACCGCGAGGGTCGGGTGCCGCTGCACACCCTCCGCGCCGACATCGAGTACGGCTTCACCGAGGCCCACACCACGTACGGCTCGATCGGCGTGAAGTGCTGGGTCTTCCACGGTGAGGTCCTCACCGCCCGCAAGACCGAGCCCCGCGCTGCCCGCTAGGCCCGCCTCTAGCCAACGAGACGACCCATGATCAACGGTCCCAGCTTTACCAAGTACCGCAAGCGCCACAAGGGCCGGATGACCGGCCAGGCCAAGGGCGGCACCGAGGTCTCCTTCGGCGACTTCGGCCTGCAGGTCCTCGAGCCCGGGTGGATCACCGCCCGCCAGATCGAGGCCGCCCGCGTGGCCATCAGCCGCGCCGTCAAGAAGAGCGGCAAGATCTACGTCCGGCTGTTCCCCGACAAGTCCTTCACCAAGAAGCCGGCCGAGACCCGCATGGGTACCGGTAAGGGCGGGGTCGAGGGCTGGGTCGCGGTGGTCAAGCCCGGCCGCGTGATCTTCGAGGTCGAGGGCGTCGACGCCGCGACCGCCAAGGAGGCCTTCACCCGGGCCCACCACAAGCTGCCCATCAAGACCGCGATGGTCGCGCGGGAGAGCGCGCTATGAGCAAGACCCAAGACGCCCTGACCAAGCTGCGCGACCTGCCGGCCGATGAGCTGCGCACCGCGCTGGCCCGCGTGCGCGACGAGCTGTTCCGCCTGCAGCTCGGCCGGCACACCAACCAGGTCGCCTCGACCGCCGAGATCACCAGCAAGCGCCGCGAGGTCGCCCGGATCCTGACGATCCTGCGCGCCCGCGACCTGGGCAAGGAGACCCAGGGCGCCGCCAAGTCGGCGGCGAAGTCGCGCCGTACGAAGAAGGAAGGCTAGCCCGTGTCTGCCACCGCCGCCGCCCCCACCGCTGACGATCGCGGCAACCGCCGCACCATCACCGGCACGATCACGTCGAACGCCATGGACAAGACCGTGGTCGTCACGGTCATCCGCCGCGTCCGCGATCGCCGGTTCCACAAGTTCGTGACCCGTCGGGTCAAGTACAAGGCCCACGACGAGCACAACGCCGCCACCGTCGGCGACGTCGTCGAGATCGTCGAGTCGCGGCCGTACTCGAAGACCAAGCGCTGGCGCATCCTGCGCACGCTGTCGAAGGCCACCGAGACCGCCGTCAAGGAGGTCCTGCCGTGATCCAGCAGACCAGCGTCCTCGATGTCGCCGACAACAGCGGCGCCAAGAAGGTCTATTGCATCAAGGTCCTGGGCGGCAGCCGCCGCCGCTACGCGTCGATCGGTGACGTCATCATCGTCAGCGTCCGCGAGGCGATCCCGGGATCCAAGGTCAAGAAGGGTGAGGTCGCGCGCGCGGTCATCGTCCGGACCCAGAAGGAGCTGGCCCGTCCCGACGGCAGCTCGATCCGGTTCGACGGGAACTCGGCGGTCCTCATCAACAAGGAAAACGAGCCGATCGGCACCCGCATCTTCGGGCCGGTCGCGCGTGAGCTGCGGGCCAAGCGCTTCATGAAGATCATCTCGCTGGCCCCGGAGGTGCTGTGATGGCACACGTGCGCAAGGGCGACCTCGTGGTCGTCACCAAGGGCAAGGACAAGGGCAAGCGCGGCAAGGTGCTGCGCGTCGTCGGCCAGCGGGTGATCGTGGAGAAGGTGAACATGGTCAAGCGCCACACCAAGCCCTCCCAGAAGAACCAGCAGGGCGGCATCGTCGAGAAGGAAGGCACGATCGCGATCGCGAACGTCCTCCTGTGGGACGAGAAGCTCGGCCGGGGCACCCGGACCCGGAGCGCCCAGGACGCCGACCAGAAGGTCCGCGTCGGCGTCAAGTCCGGCACCAAGTTCGTCGCGGCGGGACTGTAGCGACAACGCCTGGCCGCCGTGGCCGGGCCCCGCGAACCCGCTCAACCCAATCGAACCAGAGACGAGATCATGGCTGACAACGCAACTGGCGAGGCCCCGGCCAAGCCGCAGAAAGACAAGGCCGCCGCCAAGGGCGGGGGCAAGAAGAAGGCCGAGCCGACCGGGCCCGCGCCGAAGTACAAGCGGACCACGCCGCCGCGCCTGCGCAAGGTCTATGACGAGCAGGTCCGCGGCCAGCTGTCGAAGGAGTTCTCCTACGGCTCCGCGATGGAGGTCCCGCGCCTGGTCAAGATCTCGCTCAACATGGGCCTGGGCCGCGCCGCCCACGAGGCCAAGCTGATCGACAGCGCCGTCGAGGAGCTCAAGCAGATCGCCGGCCAGGCGCCGGTGGTGTGCAAGGCCAAGAAGGACATCGCCAACTACAAGCTCCGCAAGGGCCACAAGATCGGCGTCATGGTCACCCTCCGCGGCGAGCGGATGTGGGAGTTCCTCGACCGCCTGTGCAACGTCGCGTTGCCGCGCGTCCGCGACTTCCGCGGCGTGTCGCCCAAGGGCTTCGACGGCCGGGGTAACTACACCCTGGGCATCCGCGAGCAGATCATCTTCCCCGAGATCGAGTTCGACAAGATCGACGCGGTCAAGGGTCTGAACATCAGCATCGTCACCACCGCCAAGACCGACAACGAGGGCCGGGCGCTGCTCGCCCACCTCGGTATGCCGTTCCGTCAGGCGACCGCGCAAGGACAGGCGCAATGAGCAAGCTCATCGACCGGCTTCCCAAGAAGCACAAGTTCAAGGTCCGTATCCACAACCGCTGCAAGCGCTGCGGTCGCTCGCGCGCGTTCCTGCGCAAGTTCGAGATGTGCCGTCTGTGCTTCCGCGAGCTCGCCCTGCGTGGCGAGATCCCGGGTGTCATCAAGTCGAGCTGGTAGTCACCTGGCGAGAAAGACGAGATCCCGTGTCGATGACCGACCCTATCGCTGATTTCCTGGCCCGTCTCCGCAACGGCATCCGCGCCCGCAAGCGCGAGGTGGCGTGCCCGCGGTCCAACCTCAAGCTGCGCATCGCCGAGATCCTCCGCGAGGAGGGCTTCGTCGACAGCGTCGCCACCGCCGAGGACGACAAGAGCGGCTCCATCACCGTCACGCTGCGCTACGACGGCCGGGCGTCCAACGCCATCACCGGCCTGCGCCGGGTGTCGCGCCCGGGCCAGCGCAAGTACGTTCCGTCCGAGCAGGTGCCGCGGGTCCGCAATGGCCTCGGCATCGCCATCATCTCCACGTCTCAAGGCATCATGACCGACCGCGAAGCGCGCAAGCGCGGCGTGGGCGGCGAGGTGCTGTGCGAGGTCTGGTGAGTCATGTCCCGCATCGGTAATCGCGCCATCGAAATCCCCAAGGGCGTCACGATCTCGATCAAGCCTGAGCTGATCGAGGTCAAGGGCCCCAAGGGCACCCTCAGTGCCAAGCGCCACGCCTCGGTCGAGATCAAGGAGGCCTCCGGCTCCCTGGTCTTCACCCGCAGCGGCAACACCACGTCGGAGCGCGCCGCTCACGGCCTGATGCGTGCGCTCACCAACAACCTGATCACCGGCGTCACCAAGGGTTTCGAGCGGACGCTCGAGATCAACGGCGTCGGCTACCGGGCCGAGGTCAAGGGCGCCAACGTCGTCCTGACCCTGGGCTACTCGCACCCTATCGAGTACAAGCTGCCCGAGGGGGTGTCGGCCAAGGTCGACAAGAACAACCTGATCTTGTCCGCGATGGACAAGCAGCTCCTCGGCGCGGCCGCCGCCAAGCTCCGCAGCTTCCGCGCCCCCGAGCCCTATAAGGGCAAGGGCGTGAAGTACGCCGAGGAGACCATCATCCGCAAGGCCGGCAAGGCCGCGGGCAAGGGCAAGTAGCTGTGATGCTTGGAGGGTCTTTCGCAGGACCCTCCACCCGGCCTACGCCGGGGCTCCCACCCGAAACAGAATCCTACCGCGAGAACTTGTGACGACCGCCTAGGGTAGGGCAGAACCCTGCGCCACCATTCGGCGATCGAAGTCTCGGAGATAAAGTCATGGCTGGTCACGTCAAGCACCCCGATGCGCGCGTCCGCAAGCGGCTCCGCCGCAAGGTCGCCATCCGCAAGCACATCACCGGCACCGCCGACCGTCCGCGGTTGTCGGTGTTCCGCTCGGCCAAGCACATCTACGCCCAGGCCATCGACGACACCACCGGCGCCGTCCTGGCTGCGGCGTCGGACCTCGAGGCCGCGGTCAAGGCCGCCGGCGAGGGCAAGGACAAGAAGGCCAAGGCCCGCGAGGTCGGCAAGGCCATCGGCGCCAAGCTCCTGGCCAAGCAGGTCACGGCGGTCGTCTTCGACCGCAACGGCTATCTCTACCACGGCCGGGTCGCCCAGGTCGCCGACGGCGCCCGCGAAGCCGGTCTCGCCTTCTAGCCCCGACGAGCAGGATCAAAAGACATGTCCATCAATCCCGAAGAAGTTGGCGAGCTCGTCGACAAGGTCGTCTTCATCAACCGCGTCGCCAAGGTCGTCAAGGGCGGCCGGCGGTTCTCGTTCTCGGCCCTGATCGTCGTCGGTGACCAGAACGGGCACGTCGGCGCCGGGCTGGGCAAGGCCAACGAGGTCCCCGAGGCGATCCGCAAGGGCACCGATCGCGCGAAGCGGAACCTGTTCCGCATCCCGCTCATCAAGGGCACGATCCCCCACGACATCATGGGCGAGTTCGGCGCGGCCTCGGTGCTGCTCCGTCCCGCGGCCCCCGGTACCGGCGTGATCGCCGGCGGTGGCGTCCGCCCGGTCCTCGAGGTCGCTGGCGTGACCGACATCCTCACCAAGTCGTTCGGCACCTCGAACCCGCACAACGTCATCCACGCGGTGGTCGCGGCGCTCAAGGCGCTGCGCTCGGCCGAGCACGTGGCGCGCGTGCGCGGGCGGACCGTGGCCGAGATGCGCGGCTAGGCTCCCACCCGGTCAACTCTCCGGCCGCGCCGGCTCCGGCGGCGGCGCAACGACGATAGGAAACGGTCATGGCTCTCAAGATCAAGATCACCCAAGTGAAGAGCGGCATCGGCTGCCCGGACACCCAGCGCCGGACCCTGGCCGGCCTCGGCCTGAACGGCCCGCGCAAGACGGTCGTCCGCGAGGACACGCTGGCGATCCGCGGCATGATCCGCAAGGTCAGCCACCTGGTGGCGATCGAGGCGGTCGAGTGACCGCCCTGGGCGCGGCTCCCAGCCGCGCCCATCGCCCGGCCTGACCGCTTGGGCAGTAGCATCTCGGGCTCACCTCATCTAGGTTTCGCAGGCGGCCACCGGGCCGCGAGGCAATCGCTCATGGGCACCTCTCTCCACACGCTCGCGCCGAACCCCGGCTCCACCAAGACCAAGAAGCGCCTCGGCCGCGGCCGCGGCTCGGGTACCGGCAAGACCTCCGGCAAGGGCGTCAAGGGCCAGAAGGCCCGCGCCGGCCACCACGGCGCGCGCATCGGCTTCGAGGGCGGTCAGATGCCGCTCAAGATGCGTATCCCGAAGCGGGGCTTCAAGGCGCCGTTCCGCGAGGACGTGTTCCCGATCAACGTGTCGACCCTCGAGAAGAACTTCGCCTCGGGTGACACCGTCGACCTCGCCACGCTCAAGGCCAAGAGCCTCGTGCCCAAGCGGATCGACGTCGTCAAGATCCTCGGCGAGGGCGAGCTGACCAAGAGCCTGACCGTCAAGGCCAGCCGCTTCTCCGAGGCCGCCAAGGAGAAGATCGCGCGGGCCGGCGGCTCGGCGGTCACGCTGGACAGCGCCCCGGCGGCGGAGTAAGCCTCCGCAGCCCTCGGCCGGCCCCCGGCCGGCCCCCCTAGCCCCCAGGTACCCGTGGCCAACAGCATCACCAACCTCGGCAAGATTCCCGAGCTCCGCAAGCGGATCTTCTTCACGCTGGCGATGCTCGCGGTCTACCGGATCGGCGTGTTCATCACCGTCCCGGGCGTCAACCGGGTCGAGATGGAGAACGTCATCTCGAAGGGCGGGTCGGGCTCGCTCCTCGGCATGTTCAACATGTTCTCGGGCGGCGCGCTCGAGCAGCTCTCGATCTTCGCCCTGGGCATCATGCCCTACGTCTCGGCGTCGATCGTCGTCCAGCTCTTGACCGTGGTCGTGCCCAAGCTCGACCAGCTCAACAAGGAAGGCGAGCAGGGCCGGCGCAAGATCAACCAGCTCACCCGGTACGGCACGATCATCCTCGCGACCGTCCAGGGCTACTTCATCGCCCAGTTCCTCGAGGGCCTGTCGAACCAGGGCTCGGACGTCGTCGCCGACCCCGGCCTCGCGTTCAAGGCCATGACGGTGATCTCGCTGACCACCGGGACCGCCTTCATCATGTGGCTCGGCGAGCAGATCACCGAGCGCGGCATCGGCAACGGCACGTCGATGATCATCTTCGCCGGCATCGTCGCCGCGCTGCCCGACGCCCTGACCCAGTACCTCGGCCGCTCGGGCTCCGGCGGGATCGGCTTCGGCGCCATCCTGCTCCTGCTCCTCGTGATCGGCACGATCGCCGCGATCTGCTTCTTCGAGCGCGCCCACCGCCGCATCCCGGTGCAGTACGCCAAGCGCCAGGTCGGCCGGAAGATGTACCAGGGCGCGCAGTCGTTCCTGCCGCTCAAGATCAACGTCTCGGGGGTCATCCCGCCGATCTTCGCGTCGTCGATCCTCATGTTCCCGACGCAGATCGCGTCGATGTCGGGGTCGCCGTTCCTCCAGGACGTCGCCTCGGCGCTGAATCCGATGGACTGGCGCTACAACCTCCTGTTCTCGCTCCTGGTGATCTTCTTTGCGTACTTCTATACCGCGGTGCAGTTCAACCCGGTCGAGGTCGCGGACAACCTGAAGAAGGGCGGCGGCTTCATCCCCGGCATCCGCCCGGGCAAGAGCACCGCCGAGTACATCGAGAAGGTCCTCACCCGGATCACCTTCGCCGGCGCGATCTACCTGTCGGTGGTCTGCATGATCCCGGCGCTGCTCCAGAAGTACATGCAGGTGCCGTTCAACTTCGGCGGCACCGGGCTCCTGATCGTGGTCGGCGTCGCCCTCGACACCGTCCAGCAGATCGAGTCGTACCTCATCACGCGCAACTACGAAGGCTTCGCCGGGCCCAAGGGCCCGCGCATCCGCGGTCGCACCGCGGCCCGCCCGGCGCGCTAGTCGCCTCTCGGTCCGTGCGTATCGTCTACAAGAGCCGGGACGAAATCCGGGCCATGCGCGAGACCGCGCTGGTGGTGTCCGGGATCCTCGACGAGCTGTGCGCGGCGGTCGCGCCCGGGATCACCACCTGGGATCTCGAGCGCATCGCCCGGGCCGGGATCAAGCGCGATGGCGTGACCAGCGCGTTCCTCGGCTACGCCGCCCCGCCGTACCCGGCGGTGACGTGCATCTCGGTGAACGAGGAGATCGTCCACGGGATCCCGCGCAAGGATCGGATCCTCAACGCCGGCGACGTGGTTGGGATCGATTTCGGCGTTTTCAAGGCCGGCCTGTGCGCCGATTCGGCCCGGACGGTGATCGTCGGCGGGCAGGGGACCCCGGAAGCGACCCGCCTGGTGGACACCACCCGGCGCTGCCTGGACCTGGCCATCGCCGAGTGCCGGGTCGGCAAGCGGCTCGGCGACATCGGGGCGGCGGTCCAAGAGTATGCGGAATCTAACGGCTATTCCGTGGTCAAGGTGTTCGTTGGCCACGGGATCGGCCGGCGCATGCATGAAGATCCCCAGGTCTACAACTACGGGACCCGGGGGATGGGAAAAGCCATCAAACCTGGCCTTGTCATCGCCGTAGAACCTATGGTAAACGCCGGCCTCCCTGACGTGGAGGTTCTCGATGACCGCTGGACGGCGGTTACCAAGGACCGAAGCCTCTCGGCGCACTTCGAGCACACCATCGCCATCCTCGACGAGGGCCCCTGGGTTCTGACCCGCGCCTCGTCGAGTCCGGGCCATCCCGGTCACGACTGAATCCACTCCCTGCCCCTGGAAGCGTCATGAAAGTTCGAGCGTCGGTCAAGCCCATCTGCCCCAAGTGCAAGGTCATCAAGCGCAAGGGCGTGGTGCGGGTCATCTGCACCAACCCCCGCCACAAGCAGCGCCAGGGATGAGCTCGGTCGAGCGCGTCGTTGCGCGCTCGGCCGGCACTCCGACCACCTGACATTGGCCTGACCGAGATCACCTTTAGGAGCAATCGTCCATGGCACGCATCGCTGGCGTCGACCTCCCGCGCAACAAGCGCATCGAGATCGCCCTCACGTACATCTACGGCCTCGGCCGCCACGCCGCCTCGGTCGTCATCAAGCACGCCGGCATCTCGCCGGACAAGCGCACCGACGACCTCGACGAGAACGACGTCCGCAAGCTGCGCGACGCCATCGAAGCCAACTACCGCGTCGAGGGCGATCTGCGCCGCGACGTCCAGCTGTCGATCAAGCGCTTGGTCGATCTCGGGTGCTACCGCGGCTCGCGCCACAAGCGCAACCTGCCGGTCCGCGGCCAGCGCACCCACACCAACGCCCGCACCCGCAAGGGTCCTCGCCGCATGGCGGTGAAGAAGCAGGGCGGGGCCACCAAGAAGTGATCTGACCGGACACGCGAGGAACCGCCATGTCGACCGTCAAGGGTAAGCAGAAGAAGAAGGTCCGGAAGAACATCCAGACCGGCGTCGCGCACATCGCCGCGACGTTCAACAACACGATCGTCTCGATCACCGACGTCTCGGGCAACGTCGTCGCCTGGTCGTCGTCGGGCACCTGCGGCTTCAAGGGCTCGCGGAAGTCGACGCCGTTCGCGGCCCAGCTCGCCGCCGAGGACGCCGCCAAGAAGGCGATGGAGCACGGCGTGCGCAACGTGACCGTGTACGTCAAGGGCCCGGGCGCCG
Organism: Kofleriaceae bacterium; assembly: GCA_018057825.1. Taxonomy (GTDB): domain Bacteria; phylum Myxococcota_A; class Polyangia; order Haliangiales; family Haliangiaceae; genus UBA2376. The sequence continues at coordinate 81,825 of JAGPCY010000039.1, forward strand.
GCCGCGAGTCGGCGCTGCGCGCGCTCAACGCCGCCGGGTTCAAGATCAACCTCATCCGCGACGTCACGCCGGTGCCGCACAACGGCTGCCGGCCGCGCAAGCGCCGTCGGGTCTGACCCGAACGCGGGCCGCCGAAGGCTCGCTGCTCGCGATCACCGATCACTCGCCGGCGTCAGGCCGGGATCACCTCTCTCGCTCCGCTCCAGGAACCAACGATGGCTCGTTACATTGGCCCCGTGTGCCGGCTGTGCCGGCGTGAAGACATGAAGCTCTTCCTCAAGGGAGAGCGCTGCTACACCGACAAGTGCGGCTACGAGCGGCGCAGCTATCCGCCGGGTCAGCACGGCCAGGCCCGGCGCAAGAAGCGTTCGGACTACGGCGAGCAGCTCCGCGAGAAGCAGAAGGTCAAGCGCATCTACGGCATCGCCGAGCGCCAGTTCCGGGGCTACTTCTTCAAGGCCGCCCGCATGAAGGGCATCGCCGGCGAGAACCTGATCCAGCTCCTCGAGCGTCGCCTCGACAACGTGGTCTACCGCATGGGCTTCGCCTCGGATCACGCCGAGGCCCGCCAGCTCGTCCGTCACGGCCACTTCACCGTCAATGGCAAGAAGGTCAACATCCCGTCGTACCTGGTCCGCCCCCGGGACGTGGTGCTGGTCCGCGAGTCGTCGCGCACCATCACCCGCATCTCCGAGGCGCTGGCCGCGGTCGATCGCCGCGGCGTGCCGCAGTGGATCGAGCTCGACAAGGACGGCTTCCGCGGCGGCATCAAGCAGCTGCCGGCCCGCGAGGACGTGACCCTGCCGATTCGCGAGCAGCTCATCGTCGAGCTGTATTCGAAGTAGGGTCGTTCTCACCGAACCTCGCCCCGGTGCTGACCCGCCGAGGCCCCCACCCGAGACGCGAGACGGACCGCCGTGTCAGCCGCAACCCAGGGCCCTGACCGAGCGCGAGCCGACGACCGGGACCTGGTCCCGACCAAGGAGTGACGATGGAGCCGACCCCCGAGCAGACTGCCTTCATGGCCAAGAACTGGCGCGATCTCATCCGTCCCCGGATGCTCGAGATCGAGGAGCGGTCCGAGACCTACGGCAAGTTCTCCTGTGAGCCGCTCGAGCGCGGCTTCGGCACGACCCTGGGCACCGGCCTGCGGCGCGTGCTCCTGTCGTCGCTGCAGGGCGCCGCGATCAGCCACATCGCGATCGAGGGCGCGCTGCACGAGTTCACCTCGCTGCCGGGCGTGGTCGAGGACGTCACCGACATCATCCTCAACCTCAAGGAGACCCTGCTCAAGGTCGAGACCGACAAGGAGTACACGCTCCGGCTCGACAAGCACGGCGAGGGTGCGGTCTTCGCCAAGGACCTGACCCTGCCGGACGGGGTCACGGTGCTGAACCCGAACCACCGCATCTGCACGCTGTCCAAGGACGGCAAGATCGCGTGTGAGCTGAAGGTCACCACCGGCCGCGGCTACGCCCCGGCCGAGCGCCACTCGGCCGGCCTGCCGGTCGGCACGATCGCGATCGACGCGCTCTACTCGCCGATCAAGAAGGTCAACTTCATCGTCACCAACGCCCGCGTCGGTCAGCAGACCGACTACGACAAGCTGACGCTCGAGGTGTGGACCAACGGCGCGGTGCGGCCCGACGACGCGGTCGCGTTCGCTGCCAAGATCCTCAAGGAGCAGCTCAACCTGTTCATCAACTTCGAGGAGATGGCCGAGCCGACCGAGCCGATGCGCGACGAGGAGCAGGAGAAGCTCAACGAGAACCTGTGGCGCACCGTCGACGAGCTCGAGCTGTCGGTCCGGTCGGCCAACTGCCTCCAGAACGCCAACATCAAGTACATCGGCGAGCTGGTGCAGAAGAGCGAGTCCGAGATGCTGAAGACCAAGAACTTCGGCCGGAAGTCGCTCAAGGAGATCAAGGAGATCCTCG
>JAGPCY010000069.1 GCA_018057825.1 Kofleriaceae bacterium
CCGGTTCGCTTGCAGCCAAGGCTGCCGGTCCACTTGTAACCAAGGCTCCCGGTTCGCTGTTACCAAGGCTCCCGGTCTGAACTATTACCAAGGTTGCCGGTCCATACCCCCCGACCCCGACCCCGACCCCGACCCGGAGGCCCTACGGGGCGGTGTGGCTGCCCGCGCCGTGCTGGACCAGCACCTGGCGGTGGGTCGGGGCGGCGTTGCCGATCGCACCGAGCACGTAGACCGCGCCCGAGTCGTCGTTCTCGCCCGGGGCGCCGACGAAGATGTAGGTGCCCTCGAGGGCGCCGTAGACCGCCAGACCGCGGCCGAACTCGTCGCCGTCCTCCTCGATGCCGACCGGGCTCTCGCGGACCAGGGCGTTGTGGCCGAGCGCGCCGCCGGTGACGGTGAAGCGCTGGACCACGCCGGTCTCGACCAGATCGCCGCTGGTGCCCTCGACCGGCGCCGCCGCGTACAGCTGGGCCGGTGAGAACAGGACCGGGCGCGCTACCGAGGCCAGGGTCGCGCCGAACAGATCGCCGGGCTCGTTGGCGGCGAACGGGCTCTGCGACCACAGCGAGCTGGTCGACAGCGAGGTGCCCGAGGTGTTCCACAGCTGGATCAGGCCCGAGCTGGTCTGGCCGCTGACCGTGGCGTAGGGCGCGCCAGCGGCGAGGTCGCCGTCGCCGTCGCCGTCGCGGTCGACCACCGCGACCGACCAGCCGACGCGATCGAAGGCGGTTGGCGCGGCGCGGGTCAGCCGGCGCCAGCCCTGGAGCGAGCCCACCGCGCCGCGGAACAGGTACACCGCGCCGGCGCAGTTGGCGTTGTCGGAGTCACACGGCGCCCCGACCACCAGATCGTAGCGACCGTCGGTGTCGACCCGGCCCGCGGTCAGCGCCGCGCCGAAGGCGTCGCCCGCCGCGGCCACCCCGAGCGGGACCGGCGGCGGCGCGATGCCGCCGTTGCCGACCACCGCGATCTCGTCCTGTCCGACCGAGTCCCACGCCGTCACGGTGCCGTTGGCCTGGCCGCGCAGCACGAACACGCGACCCGCGGCCGGGCCGGCGCCCAGGCTCTCGCCGGGCGCGCCGATCGCGACGTCGTCGCGGCTGTCGCCGTCGAAGTCGCCGACCGCGAGCGCCGCGCCGAAGCGATCGTTGCCCTCATCGAGGTCGCCGACCGTGGCCTGGGTGACCGTCTGCGCCGGCACCAGGCCGGCCTCGGAGCCGCGCGCGATGAACACCGCGCCGATGTCGCTCACGCCACCGTTGACCTCGCCGGGCGCGCCGATCACCAGATCGACGTAGCCGTCGGCGTCGAGGTCGCCGACCGCCAGCGCGGCGCCCAGCTCGTCGGTGGCCTCGGACGCCGCGCCCAGCCAGCCCTGGGTGATCGTCAGCCACGGCTGGAAGCCCTCGCCGCTGCCCTTCCACACGAACACCGCGCCGGCGGCGTTGACCGCGCCGACGTCCTCGCCCGGCGCGCCGACCGCGACGTCGACGAAGCCGTCGCCATCGAAGTCGCCGGCGGCGATCGCGGCGCCCAGCCGGTCGCCGGCCTCCGACGCGCCGATGCCCTCGGCGTACATGCCCCACATCGAGTTGACGTCGCCCGGCGACAGCGCGGTGCGCTGCGCGCTGATGAACTCGGCGACGCCGTCGTTGCCGGGGTCGCTGCAGATGCTCTCGGGGCACCACGCCGTGGCCTTGCGCTCCATCGGCTGCCGGCCGTTGCACGGCGCCGCCAGGTAGTCCTCGTCGCGGCCGCCGGTCGACGAATAGTGCATGACCGACGCGAAGTCGTAGGCGCCGAAGCCCTCGCTCGACGCGCTCACGTTGTACTGGCCGTTCCAGTCGATCTCGTTGTCGGCGTCGTCGGCCTCGTCGCCGGTGTCGATGCACTCGCTGTTGATCGTCACGTAGCTCGCGCGATCTGGACGGTTCTGCTCGTGCGACAGGCCCAGCGCGTGACCGAACTCGTGGATGACCGTACCCACCGACGCGTTGGCCGCCAGGGTCAGGTTCTGCTTGCCGCCGACCCGACCCAGCGCCGAGGTGCCGCCGACCCCCGGGATGGTGGTCGAGGTGATGTACACGTAGTCGGTGCAGTTGGGCGCCTCGTCGGGACACACGTCGTCGGGCTCCTCGACGAACCGCACCGGCGTCAGCGCCTCGTAGTGGGCGATGGCGTCGGCGACGCGGGTCCGCCGCACGTCGTTGGCCGCGATCGCCGGATCGAAGGTGTAGTGGACCACGCCGTCCGGCCACCGTCGGGTGGTGTCGATCGCGGTGTTGGCGTAGAGCTGCAGGCGCGCGACCGGACCGAGGTCGATGTCGCCCTCGGCGATCGCGCGGCCGTCGATGACGCGATAGCTCATGGTCTGCTCGCCCCAGCGGGTCTTGACCCGCGCGGTGCCGCGCTCGGCCACCGGTGCCAGACCATCGTCGGTGCCGTCGTCACCAGGTTCGGCGCAGGCCGTCGCCAAGAGCGCCAGAGCAAGTCCGGATCGAAACCACGTGCGCATGAGAGTGCCTCCTTGTGCGCCGGTAGACCTCGGGCCCGGGCCGGCGTTACAAGGTGCGCGCGCCGCAGGCGATCACGTCGCCGGCGGCAGGTGCGGGCGGCCCATGGTCTTGGCCGCGATCCACACCATCATCCGCCGCGGCACGAACCGCAGCATCCACATCGACAGCTTGTTCGACCAGCCGGTGACGACGTTGCGTCGCCACCCGAAGAGCGAGCGCACGCCGATCGCGGCGCACCGATCGGCGCTCATCGACGCCAGCTTGAGCAGGCCGTTCATCTCCTGCCCGGCCACCGCCTGGAACTCGGTCGCGGTCAGCCCGGGGCACAGGCTACACACCCGGACCCCGCGCGGCGCCAGCTCGAAGGCCACCGCCTCGGTGAAGTCGCGGACGTAGGCCTTGGTGGCGGCGTAGACCGCGTAGCTCGGCGACGGCGTGTACGCGCCGACCGAGGCGACGTTCAGCAGGTGGCCGCGACCGCGCGCCGCCATCGCGCGACCGAAGCGGTGGGTCAGCTCGGTCAAGGTCGCGATGTTGAGCTGCAGCATCGCCGCGACCCGGTCCCAGCTCTGATCGACGAAGTAGCGATGATCGCCGAAGCCGGCGTTGTTGATGACGACGTCGATCGGTCGACCCGCGCCCTCGGTGCGGGCGTAGAGCTCGCCGGCCGCCGTCGCGGTGCCCAGGTCGAGGGCGATCACCTCGACCGTAACGCCGTGGTCGGCGCGCAGGCGCGCCGCGAGCGCGTCGAGCTCGGTCTGGCGCCGGGCCACGATCACCAGGGCAGCGCCGCGGGCGGCGAGCTGGCGCGCGAAGGCCGCGCCGATGCCGCTCGACGCCCCGGTCACCAGCGCGGTCTTGCCGCGGAGCTGGTCGGTCATGTCAGAACCCGACGTTGGCCGCGAGCGTGAACGAGACCGCGTCGGTGAACTTGGCCTCGCCGGTCTTGAGCAGGCGGACGTCGGCGGCGATCTTGGCGTCGTGGCCCCAGCCGTAGTAGGTGCCGCCGACCGCGATCTCCTTGGTGTCGAGGAGGCCGTCCTGCCGGCCGTCGACCATCGCGAACCGTCCGGCGCCCTGCCAGCTCGGCGTCAGCATGTAGCCGACCTGGGCGTGGAAGCCGATGTAGGCCAGCTCCTGATCCGACAGCACGTGCGTGCCGGCCTGCTGGGTCATGGCGTAGAACGCGCCGCTGCCCGAGAAGCCCTGGGCCTTGACGATGAAGTCGAGCTCGACCCGATCGTTCGACTGATCGTTGCGATCGAAGTCGGCCTCGCCCCAGAAGCTGGCGGCGGCGGCCCACCGGAGCGGCCCGCCCTCGAGGTCGGCCTCGCTGTAGCCCTTGATGCCGGGCGAGTTGATGCCGATGCGGCCGACGAAGGCCGGCTTGAACTCGCGCGGCACGTTGCTGGTGGTGGCGGTGCCGGTGCCGGTCATCGGATCGGTGGTCACGCGGGTCGTCGCGGCCTCGCCGGTGCCGTTCCACACGCCGAAGGTCCACTCGATCGCCGGCGAGTCCTCGTAGCCGTTGTGGAGCGCCACGCCGATGTCGCGGCCGGTGCCGAAGGCCCGGTCGGTGATCGCGCGCTCGGGGATCTCGAGGCGGCCGCTCGAGGCCATGAACTGGCGCGAGAACGGCCGCTTCCACTGGCCCGCGCGCACCCAGACCCCGGCTCCCAGGTGGGCGTCGGCGAGGAAGTCCCGGAGCGACGGGTTGCCGCGGCCGAAGTCGGTCTGGACCCGGTACTTCAGGTTCTTGCCGTGGAGGTGGCCGTCGAGGACCAGGCGGGCCTGGCGGATCTCGAAGGCCCCGGTCCAGTCGGCCGCCGGGGTCTTGGCCCGGGTCAAGGCCAGGAACGAGTGCACCCGGCCGGTCATCTTGAGGGAGAACTTGCCGTCGTCGCTCTTGATGAAGAAGCCCTTGTCGTAGCCGGTGTTGCCGGTCGGCTTGGCCTTGTCGGCGCTCGGCGGGTCGCTGGGCGGCGGCGCGTCGTCGGGCGGCGGCGGCTCGACGCCGTCGGGGCCGATGACCTCATCGTCCTCGTGGATCGTGCCCTCGTCGGCCTCGTCCTCGTCGGCCGGCTGGGCGACGGCGACGGACGGGAGCCAGGCCAAGGCCAGGGCGCAGGCGAACGCGCGGGCGTGCTTCATCGTGACGGCAGTGTAACAGCGCCGCCCGCGGCGCGCGTCACCCCGCGGGGGCGGTGTAGCGGTCCGCCAGGGCGGCGTGGATCGCGCCGCGGGCCAGGCCGTCGACGGGGCGATCGCTGATGATGCCCAGGGTCAGCGCGCCCTCGCCGGTCCGGACCTGGAGCGCGGTCAGCCACTCGCCGTCGTACTCGACCAGGAGCACCTGGGGCGCGCCGGCCAGGCCGGGCAGCTCGGTCAGGAGCCCGGCCGCCGACGCCAGCCGCGCGCCGGCGCCCTCGAGGACCGAGGCGGCCAGCGCACCGCCGGCCCCGACCAGGAGGCCGCGGTGGTCGACGATGAACGCGGCGATCGCGGGGAGCTGCCGCAAGCAGGCGTCGAGCAGCTCGTCCCACGACCACCGCGGATCGAGGTCGAGGGCACGCGGCGTCGGCCCAGGGTCGCGCGGCGTCGACGAACGCGCCGCGACCAGCCGACGGCTGAGCTCGCCGGCCCGGGCCAGATCGGGGACGGCGCCGTGAGAGGCGAGGCGACTAGAGGAGGGCGCGGGCGGGCTGGACATCGACGGCCTCGAGACCGGACGGGTAGAGCAGATCCTCGACCTCGCCGGCGAGCAGGTCGAAGCGACGGGCCTCGGGCGACGGCGCGCCGCCGAGGTAGGCCAGCGGCACGCCGGCCTGGTGGGCGCGGGCGAAGACGTCGGCGCGCGGGATCGCGGTGTCGAACACCGCGGCCAGCGCCGACCAGGCATCGATCAACACCGACAGCGACGCGTCGCTGCGCTTGTCGACCATGGTCGGCAAGATGCCGAGCAGCTCGAGCCGCGGGTTCTCATGATCGCGGACGTGGGCCACCACGCCGAGGACCTGGGCCACGGTGCGCAGGGCGACCGGCTCGGCCTGCAGCACCACCAGCGCGTGGGTCGCCAGGCGCAGCGCGGTCCGCGTGACCAGGCCCAGGCCCGACGGCGTATCGACCACCGTCACGTCGACGTCGGCCGCCACCGCGTCGAGCACCTTGGCCAGCGCGCCCGGGCGATGGAGGGCCAGCTCGTAGTCGCACACCTCGGCCGGCTCGAGGCGGCCGCGCGGCAAGAGCGCCAGGTTGGGCTGGCGCGTCGGGCGGAGCGCGTCGGCCGGGGCGGCGCGCTGGGCCAAGACGTCGGCCAGGCCGACCAGCTCGCCGTCGCCCTTGGCCAGGCTGTGGCCGACCCCACCTTGCGGATCGAGGTCGACGAGCACGACGCGGCGGCCGCGGTCGGCCAGGGCCAGGGCCAGGTTCACGGCGACCGTGGTCTTGCCGACGCCGCCCTTCTGGCTGCAGATGACGACCCGATGGGTCATGGGTTCTCCTCGGGCGCGGCGTCGCCGGCGTGGCCGAGCGAGCGCAGGCGCGTCAGGTTGGCGGAGGCGATCGGATCGCCCGGGCGCACCGCCAGCGCCTGGGCGAAGGCGTCCCAGGCTGTGCGGTAGTCGTGGTCGAGGAGCGCCGCCACGCCGCGCTCCCAGGCGGCGGCGTAGCCGTCGTCGACCGGCGTCGGCGGCGCGGCGACCACCGGCGCGGTCGGCGTGGTCGGCGCGACCGCGGCCGGGGCCGGCTCGGCCGGCTCGGCCGGCTCGGCCGGCTCGGCGAACACGTCGTCGGCCGAGGCTCCGGGTTGATCGCGGCTCTGCTCGTCGAGGGTGCGGGCGGCGTCCATGAGCATCGCCTCCCAGCTCCGGGTCAGGTCGCGCTGGCCCGGCGGCCCGGCCAGGGTCCGGCAGGTCACCAGGCCGTCCTTGGCGAAGGCCAGCCGCGCGAACGCCCCTTCGCCGTGGCCGCGATCGTCGTGGGCCGACCACACCTCGCCGCGGACCACGCAGATCCGGCCGGTGCGCCCGTCGGCGCGGGCCAGGTCGATCTCGACCGAGTGATGGCCCATGCACGCGAGCTGCAGGTAGTCGGCGGCGGTGAACGGCGCAGCGTCGGCGCCGATCCCCAGGCCGAGGGTCGAGGTCACCAGCGCCCGCAGGTGCTCGAGCTCGACCGGCTTCTCCAGGACGGTGACCCCGGCGTGGCGCGGGATCTGCGACCGGAACGCGCTCAGGTAGGCCGACACGAAGACCACGTGGGCGCGCTGACCGCGTCGACCCAGCTCGCCCAGGATCTCGAGGCCGAGGCGATCGGGCAGGTCGAGGTCGCAGATCACCAGCTCGGGCGCGGTGTCGTCGAGGAGCACCGAGGCCTCGGCCATCGTGCCGGCGGTCAGGACGTCGACGCCCGGGAGCTTGGCCAGCCCGCGCGCGGTCTGGACCCGCAGCATGGCCTCGTCCTCGACCAGGAGGATCGTCCTCACGGCGCGCTCGGCGGCAGGCGGTAGGGCGTCAGCAGATCGACGCCGACCTCGAGCTGGTCGCACCACGCCAGGAACCGTTCGACCATCTCGCGACCGACGAACATCGCGCCGTGCTGGGGCGCGATGGTCTGGATGTCGAGCTGGCGGACCAGGTCGAGCCACAGCTTGAGGGCCCGGGTCCCGCTCATGTAGCGGCGGTGGAAGCCGAGCATGAGCTGGGCGTGGGCGTCGAAGTCCTCGACCACCCGGCTGGGGGCGCCGACCGACGCGCCTAGATCTCCCGAGTACAAGATGCGCGAGGTCGGATCGTAGATCTGGAAATTGCCGGGCGAGTGCAAGAAGTGAGCGGGCACGAGCATGAGCGGCGCGCCACCCAGGCGGAGGGTCATGCCCTCGTCGGGGATCGCCTTCAGCCGCTGCTCGACCAGGCGATCGACGCCGAAGTGCGGGATGAACCGCTGCCACAAGGCCGAGCAGTAGGCCTCGGCGTCGGTGGTCATCAGCCAGCCGTTGGTGGCGGCGACGACGTCGGGATCCTGGTGCGACAGGAAGATGTAGCGCAGGGCGCCGCCGCCCAGGTGACCCAGGGTCGCGGTGATGACGCGGTTGTAGATCTTGTGGCCGCCGGGATCGAGGATCAGCCCCTCGTTGCCATGGATGATGAGGTGCTGGTTCGACTCGACCGCCAGGCCGCGGTCGAACACGTCGAGCAGCACGTTGCGATGGACGCCATCGTCGTGGAGGACGACTTCGGTGGACATGGGTTCCTTTCGGGCAGCGACTCGAGCGCGGGCGGACTACAGGACCTTGCGGATGGCCGCGACCGCGCGGCCCATGTCGAGGAACAGGAGGCCCAGCTTGGCGTCGCGCGACGCCACCACCAGGAGCAGCGTCGACGGCGCGGCCGCGACCATGACCGCGTAGCCGTTGGCGCCGCGGACGATCACCTCGTCGAGGGCGCCGCGGGCCAGCTCGCTGGCGGCGCGTTGGCCGAGCGACAGAAGGACCGCGGTCATGCCGGCCACCCGGATCTCCTCGATGTGCTGGGGCAGGGCCGAGGCGATGATCAGCCCGTCGTCGGAGATCAGGGCCGACGCCTCGATGTCGGGGGTGCCGGACTGCAGCGTGCGCAAGATGCGGTTGAGTTCCTCGAGGCGAGACATGGGGCTCCTAGGCAGCCGGCGCCTGGTGGGGCAGCCGGACGGTGATGGCGGTGCCGAAGCCCGGCACCGAGACGATCTCGAGCGTGCCGCCGGCGCGCTCGGCGAGCTGGCGGCACAGCGCCAGCCCGATGCCGCTGCCGGTCCGCTTGGTCGTGAAGAACAGCTCGGTGCAGCGCTGGTAGACGTCGGCCGGCATGCCCTGGCCGGTGTCGGACACCGCCAGCTCGAACTCGCCATCGTCGCTGCGGGCGTGGATGCGGATCGTGTCGCCCGACCGGCAGGCCTGGAGCGCGTTGACCGTGAGGTTGAAGACGATCGCCGAGATCACCGCCGGCACGAAGGGCAGCGGCTCGATCGGCTCGATCGCCGACCGCAGGTGGACGCCGCACGACTCGGCGCGGACCCCGAGGATCGCGACCGCCTCGCGCACGGTCTTGTCGATGGCGTGGCGACCGTAGCCGTGGACGCTCTGGCCGATCGCGGTCACGCCCTCGAGGACCAGGCGCATGCGCCGGATCTCGGCCAGGACCGCCAGGAGCTGCTCGCGCACCTCCGGATCGGTCAGCTCCTCGCTCATGACCTCGACCGCGACGGTGATCGCGGCCAGCGGGTTCTTCAGGCCGTGGAGGATGGTCGGCAAGGTCGAGCCGACCGCGGCCAGCTTGAGCAAGCGATCGCGCTCGTCGCGCAGGGCCCGGAGCTGGGTGATGTCCTGGAAGGTGACGATGTGGCGCGGAGCGTCGGCGGTGCCGATCGCGCGCACCGCGTAGCCGAAGGTCGCGGTCCGGCCGCTGGGCAGCGCGACGTCGAGGGACGTGCTGCCGGGATCGTTCAAGATCGCCAGGGGCGCGAGCACCGCGCCGATCTCGACGTGATCGAGGGGCCGCTCGAGGAGCTGGCGGGCTCGAGCGTTCGCGAACTCGACGTGCCCCGACGGATCGACGACGCACAGCGCGGTCGGCATGTGCTCGAGGACATCTTGCACGATGCGCCACGGTCGGAAGCATCCGCTGTGCCAGCGTCCGGTGACGGCGCGAGCGGACGTCGCGAGGTCTCGCGGCGACTCCATCCGCGGTGCGACCGAGCGCGCGCGCAGCCAATGCGCGGCGAAGCGCGAAGCGACGCACGCGATGCGCGAATTCTCGTCACGATCCCCCGCGACGATCTGTCCGTTGGGGTTTGACCTGATCGTTAGCGAGCCGCGTGCCAGGGATAGTCGGTGCGGCAGCCCGTCGCAGAACTCTCGGTCGTCTCGGCCTCGGTCTCCGCCTCGGTCTCGGTCTCGGTCTCGGTCTCGGTCTCCGCCTCGGCCTCGGTCTCGGTCTCGGTCTCGGCCTCGGTCTCGGTCTCGGTCTCGGTCTCGGTCTCGGTCTCGGTCTCGGTCTCGGTCTCGGTCTCGGTCTCGGTCTCGGCCTCGGTCTCGACCTCGGTCTCGGCCTCCGTCTCGGTCTCGGCCTCCGTCTCGGTCTCCGTCCACGCTTGACATCGGTTCACCGCCGCCTGATAGTTTGTTCGCTGGTCGAACAAAGTGACCCGACGGACCACCATGACTCTGCCTCTCCCGCTCCCCACGCGAGGCCACCGGTGACCGCGCCCGACCCGAGCGCGTCGGCGCCGCGCCTGCTCGAGGTCCACCGGCTCCGCAAGGAGTTCGTGAGCGGCCGCATGTTCGGGCGCGCCAAGCGGGTGATCGCGGTCCACGACGTGTCGTTCTCGGTCGGGCGGGGCGAGGCGGTGGCCCTGGTCGGCGAGTCGGGCAGCGGCAAGAGCACGATCGCGCGGATGCTGGTCCGGCTGGCCCAGCCCGACGGCGGCGAGATCCGCCTCGACGGCGTCGATGTCCTGGCCCGGGAGCCGCGCGGCGCCTCGCTGGCCTATCGCGGTCGGGTCCAGATGATCTTCCAGGATCCCTTCGGCTCGCTCAACCCGGTGCACAGCGTCGCCCATCACCTCGAGCGGCCGCTGGTCCGCCACGGCCGCACCGGGGCGCTCAACCCGACCCGCGAGGTCGCCGCGCACCTGGCCGGGCCCCTCGAGCGCACCGCCACCAGCGGCAAGGACGCGCTGCGCGCCCGCATGGTCGAGCTCCTGCGCACGGTCGGCCTCGAGCCGGCCGAGGAGATGCTGGCGCGCCATCCCTACGAGCTGTCGGGGGGCCAGCGCCAGCGGGTCGCGATCGCGCGCGCGCTGGCGGTGCAGCCCGAGCTCCTGGTCGCCGACGAGCCGACCTCGATGCTCGACGTGTCGATCCGCATCGGCGTGATGAACCTGCTGCGCCGCCTCAAGCGCGAGCGCGGCCTCGGCATCATCCTCATCACCCACGACCTGGCCTCGGCGCGCTACCTGGCCGATCGCATCCTGGTCCTGTACCGCGGCCGCATCGTCGAGGATGGTCCGAGTCGCACCGTCGTGGCCAGCCCGGCTCATCCCTACACCCGCGCGCTCCTGGCCTCGATCGCCGACGCCGGCGCCGGGCTCGAGGCGGCGACGCCTTCGCCGGCGGCGGCCCCGGCCAGCGCCAGCGGTTGTCCGTTCGCGCCGCGCTGCCCCGACGTCCACGCCCGTTGCCGCACCGAGGATCCGGCGGCCCGCGCGCTGCCCGACGACCGCCGGGTCCGCTGCCACCTGTACGCCGAGACCGCGGCGCCCGAGGTCGCGCGTTGACCGCGCTCGCCTTCCCGTCCGGCTTCGTCTGGGGCGCGGCGACCTCGGCGTTCCAGATTGAGGGCGCGACCACCGTCGATCACCGCGGCGAGTCGATCTGGGATCGCTTCGCCGCCACCCCTGGGCGCATCGAGGATGGCAGCGACGGCCGGCAGGCGTGCGAGCACTACCAGCGTTGGCCTGACGACGTCGCGCTCCTGCGCGACCTCGGCCTCGGCGCCTACCGCTTCTCGATCGCGTGGCCGCGGATCCAGCCGACCGGCCGGGGCCCGGCGAACCCGGCCGGCCTCGACTTCTACGATCGCCTGGTCGATGGCCTCTTGGCCGCCGGGGTCGCGCCCTTCGCCACCCTGTACCACTGGGATCTGCCGCAGCCCCTCGAGGATCGCGGCGGCTGGGCGGCCCGCGACACCGCCCTGGCGTTCGCCGACTACGTCGAGGTCGTCACCCGCCGCCTGGGCGATCGGGTCGGCCACTGGATGACGATCAACGAGCCGTGGTGCGTGGCCGTCCTCGGCTACGAGCAAGGCGCCCACGCGCCCGGCCACCGCGAGCCGGCGCGCGCCCTGGCCGCGGCCCACCACACCCTCCTGGCCCACGGCCGCGCGGTGCCGGTGATCCGGGCCAACGCCCGCGCCGCCCAGGTCGGCATCGTCCTCAACCTGGTGCCGTCCGCGCCGGCCACGGACGCGGACGCCGACCGCGACGCCGCGCGGTGGTTCGACGGCTTCTTCAACCGCTGGTTCCTCGAGCCGCTGTACCGCGGCGCCTACCCCGACGACGCGATCGCCGATCGCGTGGCCCGCGGCCACCTGGCCGGTCCGACCCTGCCGTTCGTCGCCGACGGCGATCTCGCGGTCATCGCCACGCCGACCGACTTCCTGGGCGTCAACTACTACAACCCGGTGGTGGTGCGGGCGGCGCCCGGCGAGCCCGAGGCCGTGGTCCAGGTCGCGACCGGCGCGCCGCGCACCGACATGGGCTGGGAGGTCCGCCCCGAGGGCCTGCGCGCCTTGCTCGGTCGGCTGCACCGCGATTACCAGCCGGCGCGGATCTACATCACCGAGAACGGCGCCGCCTACGACGATCCGCCGACCGCCGACGGCGCGATCGTCGACCACCGCCGCATCGCCTACCTGCGCGGCCACCTGGGCGCGCTGGCCCAGGCGATCGCCGACGGCGCGCCGGTGGCCGGCTACTTCCACTGGTCGCTCCTCGACAACTTCGAGTGGGGCTACGGCTACACCAAGCGCTTCGGCTTGATCCACGTCGACTTCACCAGCCAGCGCCGCACGCCTCGCGCGAGCGCGCAGGTCTACCGCGCCATCGTGGCCGCCAACGCGGTCGAACCCGAGCCGTCACCGTGAGGCCTTCATGACCACGTCCTCCGTCTCTCGCTCTCGCTGGCCATCGCGCCTGGTCACCACCCTGGCGCTGGTCGTGGCTGCGACCGCGGCCCGCGCCCAGCCGGCGGAGGCCCCGCCCGAGCCGACCCCGCCGCCGCTGGCGCCGGCGATCCCGACCCCAGGGGCCGACCTGGTCCCCGAGGAGCCGCCGGCCGCGCCGCCGCCGGTGGCCCGCCGCGCGGTCGAGGTCGCGCGCGCCGAGGACGGCGTCCGCCTGCTGGTCGACGGTCGGCCGTTCTTCGTCAAGGGCGTCAACTGGGACTACTTCCCGATCGGCACCAACTACAACTACAGCCTTTGGAACCAGCCCGACGACGTGATCGTCGCCGCGCTGGCCAACGAGATGTCCTTGCTCAAGCGCATGGGCGTCAACGCGATCCGGGTCTACGTCGGCATCCCGCGCAAGTGGATCGAGCACATCCACGACACCTACGGCATCTACACCGTGCTCAACCACACCGTCGGCCGCTACGGCTACACGATCGACGGCGCCTGGGTCGCCAACACCGACTACTCGAACCCGAAGTTCCGCGCCGCGGTCAAGCGCGAGATCGCCGAGCTGGTCGATGGCTACAAGGACACCCGCGGCCTGCTCATGTGGCTGTACGGCAACGAGAACAACTACGGCCTGTCGTGGAGCTCGTTCGAGATCGAGGCCCTGCCGGCCGGCGAGCGCGACGCCGCTCGGGCGCGCTTTCTCTACTCGCTCCTGGGCGAGGTCATCCGCGACACCAAGGCCCGCGACCCCGAGCACCCGGTGGCGATCGCCAACGGCGACCTGCAGTACATCGACCTGATCGCCGAGGAGTGCAAGGGCCTCGACGTGTTCGGCGCCAACGTCTACCGCGGCAAGTCGATGGGCGACCTGTACCAGGTGGTCAAGGCCAAGCTCGACGTGCCGATCATGTTCACCGAGTTCGGCGCCGACGCCTTCGACGCCCGGCGCGGCCGCGAGGACGACGTCACCCAGGCCCGCTACCTGGTGGCGCAATGGCGCGAGATCTACGAGCACCTGGCCGGCCAGGGCAAGACCGGCAACGCGATCGGCGGCCTGACGTTTCAGTGGAGCGACGGCTGGTGGAAGTACCAGCAAGAGATCAACCTCGACCGTCACGACACCAACGCGTCGTGGCCCAACCGCGGCTACCCCGACGACTTCGTCGAGGGCGGCTTCAACATGAACGAGGAGTGGTGGGGGCTGTGCGCCAAGAGCCCGCCCGACGAGCGCGGCCTGTACGAGCTGCAGCCGCGCACCGCGTTCTACGCGCTCAAACAGGCCTACCGCCTGCCGGCCTACGACCCCGCGACCACGCCCGCGGCGATCGCGATGCACTTCGACGCCATCGATCTCGCCGAGCTATCGCACTTCTACAAGGCCGATCAGGCGGCCGCGCGCACCGCCGACCTGGCCAAGATCCGCCTGCTCGACGCGTTCCTGGTGTTCGAGACCTACACCACCGGCGGCAACGAGCGCTGGGCCCGACCCGACGTCGCCGGCGGCGGCACCGGCTTCGACCACACCGAGACCGTGAACGCGACGCTCCAGTTCCAGCCGACCGACAAGATCGTCGGCACCGTCGAGCTCCACCTGCTCGGCAACGTCGCGGCCAACCCGCTCGACGAGATCTTCTACGAGCGGCGCGGCCGCGCGGTCGACGTCGTCACCGACGTGACCACCGGGCCCGACGGCGCGGTCACCGAGACCACCAGCCGCACCCTGTCGGGCCTCGATCGCCTGCGCCTCTACAAGTCGGCGGTGACCTGGGACGACGATCGCTTCCGCCTCGACGGCTTCTATCGCTCGGGCCACTACCACTGGGCCGCCGAGGGCGATCTGTTCGGGCTGTACCGCGAGGCCAACTACGGCACCAACGTCGACATCTACGACGCCGACGCGCCGGCCGGCGTCGAGCTGACCGGCAAGCGCGAGCTCGACGGCTTGAAGCTGGCCCTCGGGCCGCAGCTCTGGTGGGGCGCCAACCCGGCGGTCCTGGCCAAGTACCGGCGCCAGGTCCGCGGCTTCGACCTGACCGCGGTCTTTCAAGAAGATCTGGCCCAGGCCGTCGCCACCGGCACCTCGGCCGCGGTCCCCGAGCGCTCGACCCGCAAGGCCGCGCTGGCCCTCGAGCGCAAGCTCGGCGGCCTCGGCTTCGAGCTGGCCGGCCTGTGGTCCGGCTCGACCAAGGTCGACGAGCCCTACCTGACCGAGGACGGCGAGGTCGAGACCGTGGTCGCGGCCGATAGCCTGGGCGCCAAGGCCAAGGTCACCTACGAGCGTGGCCCCCTGCACTGGTACGCCCAGGCCGCGTACATGGGCCTGGTCGCCGACGCCGGACCCGACGCGCGCATCACCTTCACCGGCTGGACCCTCAAGGACTCGGGCTCGGGCAATCAGGTGAACGCCTTCACCGGCCTGGCCTACAACCGCGGCCCGTTCCAGATCGCGCCCAACCTGATGTGGCAGCGGCCGCTGGTCGGCCCCGGGCCCAGCCTGGGCGGCAACTCCGCCCGCAACATCGACGACGATCCGTTCGCGGTCCGCGCCAACCGCGAGACCCTGGGCGCCGAGCTGATGTTGACCTACGACCCGACCCCGGCGACCTGGCTGTGGGCCTGGGACAACGATCTGCGCGAGGACGCCTCGTTCGCCGCCAGCCTCGATCTGGCGTTCCGCCACCAGCCGACCACGCTGGACGCCGGCTTCTGGTTCGCCAGCGACGGCGTGACCCGGTTCGCCTGGGATCGCGGCGTGCCGGCGGCCGACGTCTGGGAGGCCAAGCTGCGCGTCGTCGGCAGCCCGCGCAAGGACGTCCGCCTGGCCGCGCTGGCCTTCGCCGGCAACCCGCAGGCCTTCGGCCAGGACGGTCGCCAGCCCAACCGCTACGGCGGCGAGGCCCGGGTGACCTGGCGCTCGCTGATGGTGGCCGGCTTCGCCAAGTTCAACGACTGGGGTCCCTACGACTACTACCGCGACTTCAACAGTACGCTGCCGCTCCAGCTCATGGGCGACGTCGCCTACACCGCCGGGCCGGTGCGCTGGCTGTGGCAGCGTCAGACCCGGTTCGGCGTGCGGGTGCTGAGCCGGTACCTGAACGGCTACTCCGGCGCGCGCTTCGTGCCCGACCCGAGCGACCCGTCGCGCTGGGGCCACGAGTACGAGGTCCGCACCTACCTGAACGTCGCGCTGTGAGGCGCCGCGGGTTCGTCGCGGCGGTGACGGCGGCGGTCGCGCTGGCCGCGACCGGGTGTGCCGGCGTCGCGTCGCGCCCGGGCGAGCCTGGGGCCCAGGGTTCGGGCCTGCGGCCGCTGGCGCTCACCCTCGACGGTCGCTGGCTCGGCGACGGCATCTGCTACGGCCCCCACCGCGACGGCCAGCGGCCGGGCGGCCCGGCGCCGACCACCGCCGAGCTGCGCGCCGATCTGCAGGTCCTGGCCGCGCGCTGGGGCCTCATCCGCATCTATGGCGCGGTCGATCCGGCCCCGCGCATCCTCGAGGTGATCCGCGCCGATCGCCTGCCGGTCAAGGTGCTCCTGGGCGTGTGGATCGCGCCGGACGCCGCCGCGGCCAACCAGGCCGAGGTCGACGCGGCGATCACCTTGGCCAAGACTTATCCCGAGCTGGTAGCGGCGGTGGTGGTCGGCAACGAGACCCAGGTGTCGTGGTCGGCGCACCGCGTGCCCGAGGACGAGCTGATCGGCTACGTCCGCGCGGTCCGCGGCGCCGTCGCCGCGCCGGTCGCGGTCGCCGACGACTACGCGGCCTGGCTCGACCCGGCGATCGCGCCGCTGGCGGCCGAGCTCGACGCCATCGTCCTGCACGTCCACCCGCTGTGGAACGGCGTCCAGCTCGACGAGGCGCTGGCCTTCACCCAGGGCAAGTACGCCGAGGTGGTCGCGCGGTTCCCCGATCGGCCGGTGATCCTCGGCGAGACCGGCTGGGCCACCCAGCGCCACACCGAGGGCGAGCAGGCCCGCCTGATCAAGGGCGCGGTCGGCGAGGCTGAGCAGCGGTGGTTCTTCGAGGCCTACACCGCGTGGATCGCGAAGGCCGGCATCGTCAGCACGTTCTTCGAGGCCTTCGACGAGAACTGGAAGGGCGGCCCGCACCCCGATGAGGTCGAGAAGCACTGGGGGCTGTACCGCGCGGATCGCACGCCCAAGGCGGCGGTCGCGCGCTGACGGAGAGGGAGGCGGAGGCCGAACCCGAGACCGAGGCCGAACCCGAGGTCGAACCCGAGACCGAGACCGAGGCGGAGACCGAGGCGGAGACCGAGACCGAGACCGAGGCGGAGACCGAGGTCGATCAGGGCGGCGGATCGGCGACCGCGACGTGGCACGCGACCTGGCGGCCGCCGCCGAGGGTGACCAGGGCCGGTTCGACGGTGCGACAGCGATCGATCGCCTGATCGCAGCGCGGGTTGAATCGGCAGCCGGGGGGTGGATCGCGCAGGCTGGGCGGCGCCCCCGGGATGCCGACCAGGTCGTCGTCGGTGCCGTGGACCGACGGGAAGGCGCGCAGGAGGCCCTGGGTGTACGGGTGGCGCGGGGTCGCGCGCAGGGCCGCGGCCGGCGCCACCTCGACCAGGCGGCCGGCGTAGAAGATCGCGACCCGGTCGCACAGTTGCAGCATGCGCGTCAGGTCGTGGGTGATGAAGATGACCGAGAACCCGAAGCGGCGGCGCAGCTCGAGCAGCTTGCGCAGGATTTCGCCCTCGACGATCACGTCGAGCGCGGTGGTCGGCTCATCGAGCACCACCAGCGCCGGCTCGAGGGCCAGCGCGATCGCGATGCCGACCCGCTGCCGCATGCCGCCCGAGAGCTGATGCGGGTAGCTGTCGAGGCGATCGGCGCTGATGCCGACCAGCGCCAGGAGCTCCTCGGGGCGGCCGGGGCGACGCCCGACCTCGACCGACGGGTGGGCCCGCAGGGTGTCCTCGAGCTGCTCGCGGATCGTCAGCACCGGGTTCAGGGCGTCCATCGCGCTCTGGAACACCATCGCCATGCGCCGCCACCGCACCGAGCGCAGCTCGGCCTCGGACATGCGGAACAGGTCGCGGCCCTCGAGCAGCGCCTGGCCGCCGCTGATCACCGCCGGCGGCGGCAGGATGCGCAAGACCGCCTGGGCCACGGTCGACTTGCCGCTGCCCGACTCACCGGCGATGCCGAGGATCTCGCCCCGGGCCAGGTCGAAGGACACCCGCTCGACCGCGCGCACCGGGCCGGTCGCGGTGATGTAGTCGACGCACAGCTCGCGCACCGACAGGATCGGCTCGTCGGCGCGGGCGGCGGTGTCGGGGCTGGTCGGCTCAGTCACGGGGCACCACCACCGGCGTCGACCGGGTGACGGCGTGGCCGCCGCCGATGAGGAAGGCCCGCCACGCGCGCTCCTGTTGCAGCCGCGGGTTGGTGACCTCGTCGAAGCCGGAGTTGAGCATCACCAGGCCGAAGCCGACCAGCGCCACCCCTAGCCCGGTCGGTACGAAGGTCCACCACGCGCCGGTCAGGAGCGCCGAGTCGTTGGTCGCCCAGTACAAGTTGGTGCCCCAGGTCACCGCCGACACGTCGCCCAGGCCGAGGAACTCGAGCCCGACCTGGGCGCCGATCGCGTAGATCGCGCTGCCGATGAGCTGCGCGACCAGGAGCGAGGTCATGTTGGGCAAGAGCTCGCGGGTGATGATCCGCAGGTGGCTCTCGCCGCTCACCAGGGCCGCGGCGATGAAGTCGCGTTGGCGCAGCATCAAGGTCTGGGCCCGCAGCACGCGCGCGTTCCACGCCCAGCCGGTGACGATCAGCACGAAGGCCACCGTCGACGGCCCGGCCGGCAGGTACGCGGCGATCACGATCGCCAGCGGCAGCCCGGGCAGGACCAGGAAG
Organism: Kofleriaceae bacterium; assembly: GCA_018057825.1. Lineage (GTDB taxonomy): Bacteria > Myxococcota_A > Polyangia > Haliangiales > Haliangiaceae > UBA2376. The sequence continues at coordinate 18,107 of JAGPCY010000069.1, forward strand.
ATGTTGATGACGAGCGACAGGCCGCTGTCGACCAGGCCGCCGAAGTAGCCGGCGGTCACCCCGATCAGCGCGCCGATCGTCACCACCGCCAGGCCGACGCCGAAGCCGATCAAGAGCGACACCCGGGTGCCGACGACGGTCTGGGCCACGACGTCCTGGCCCTGGCCGGTGGTGCCGAGCCAGTGGGCGCCCGACGGCGGCTGCAGCGGCACGCCGACCATGGCGTCGGGATCGCCGACGAACCACGAGCCGACGACGCCCATGAGCAGAAAGCCGGCGATCAGCGCGAAGCCGAGCGTGGCCTTGCGATCGCGGCGGATCGCCTCCCACCAGGCCGCGACCCCGGTGGCGCGCGCGGTCACCGCGCCGCTCACGAGCCGACCTCCCGGGTCCGCGGGTCGAGCCAGAAGTAGACCAGGTCGACCAGGAAGTTGGCGCCCAGGACCGCCAGCGTGAAGACCAAGAAGATGCCCTGCATGAGCGGGTAGTCCTGGTTGCGCACCGCCTGGACCAGGAGATAGCCCTGGCCCGGGTACGAGAACACGATCTCTGTCAGGAGCGAGCCCGACAGCGCGAAGCCGATCGCCATGCCGAACGCGGTGACGTTGGGCAAGAGCGCGTTGCGGGCGGCGTAGCGCACCACCACCCGGCGCGGCGGCAGGCCCTTGGCCCGGGCCAGCGCGACGTAGTCCGAGCCGAGCACCGAGATCATCGCGTTGCGCATGCCGAGCATCCACCCGCCCAGGGTCGCGACCACGACGGTGGCGATCGGCAGCGCGGCGTGGCGGGCCACGTCGACGATGAAGGTCCACGTCCACGCCGGCGACAGATCGTCGCTGTAGGCGTGGCCGAGGGGGAACATGCCCCAGCGGAACCCGAGCACGTAGAGCGCCACCATCGCCAACCAGAAGTACGGGAACGCGCCGAGGAAGGCGAAGGTCGCGGGCAGGAGCGTGTCGGCCCAACCGCCGCGCCACCACGCCACGATCACCCCGAGGATCGAGCCGATCGCGAAGCTCAAGATCACCGCGGTGCCGGCCAGGAGGAGCGTCCACAGAAGGCCGGTGATGATCACCTCGCTGACCGGCTGCGGGTAGTAGGTCACCGAGGTGCCGAAGTCGCCGCGCAGGACGTGGCCCAGGTAGGTGACGTACTGCGTGATGAGCGGCGCGTCGGTCAGACCGAAGGCCTCGCGCAGTCCGGCCATGGCCTCGGGGCTGAGCCGACCCTTGAAGCGCGCGAACAGCGCGGTCGCCGGGTCGCCCGGCATGAGCCGGGGCAAGAAGAAGTTGATGGTCAGCGCGGCCCAGGCCGCGATCGCGTAGAAGCCGAGGCGTCGCAGGAGGTATCGCATCACCGCACCTCCGGCCGAGGTTCGATCGTGGTGAGGAGCAGCAAGGTCTCGGCGCGATCCGACTTGTTGGGCGACGGATCGGCGTAGGGGTTGGCCGCCGACGGGAAGCCGGTGAACCGGCGGGTGTTGAACTCGCCCCACGACGGGTTGGGGTAGATCGGGATGGCCGGGGCCTCGGCGGCGAAGGTCCGCTGCAGCTCGGTGATGAGCTGACGCTGGGCCGCCGGATCGGCCTCGGCCTCGAACGCGGTGAGGAGCTGGTCGGCGCGGGGGCTACCGTAACGGTGCCAGTTGGACATCGACACGGTGCCCTCGGGCTTCACCGTCGCGGTCGCCATCAGCCAGCGGTAGAACGTGTAGGGCGTCGGCCCCTCGAAGGACCAGCCCAGGGTCAGATCGAACTTGCCCTCTTGGACTCGCTGTGACCATGCGCCGAAGTCGAACGTGCGCACGCTGGCGTCGATGCCGACCTCGCGCAGGCCGCGGGCGATCACCTGGGCGGCGCGGACCCAGTCCGACCACCCGGCGACCGCCATGATCTCGTAGCGCCAGCGCTTGCCGTTGGGCAGGCGGCGGTGGCCGCTGCCGTCGCGGGCGAAGCCGGCCTCGTCGAGGAGCGCGTTGGCGGCGGCGACGTCGTGGCGGGTCCAGCCGGCGTCGGCCGCCACCGGATCGCGCCAGCCGGCGTAGGCGTCAGACAAGCCGGTGGGGTCGGCCGGGCGCGAGTAGTTGTAGAGCGCGACCGCGACCACCAGCTCGCGGTCGATCGCCATGCTGAGCGCCTTGCGCACGCGCGGGTCGTCGAACGGCGGCCGGCGGGTGTTGGGGTAGAGGAAGATCGTGGTGCCGGTAAGCGGGAACCAGTAGGCGTGGTGGGCCGGCGACCGCTCGACGAACACCCGATCGATCGCCGGGACGAAGTTGCCGGCCCAGTCGACCTCGTCGAAGATGAGGGCCAGGTTCGCGCGGTCGTTGCTGGGATAGGCGGGGAACCGCAGGGCCTCGAGCTTGGGCTTGCCCGGCTGCCAGTAGTTGGGGTTCTTGCCGAGCTCGTAGATCTGGTTGCGGAACACCCGGACCTCGGTGAACGGCCCGGTCGCCACCGGCGACTCGTTGGCGAACGCGATGGGATCGTCGACGTGCTCCCAGACGTGGGCCGGCACGATGAGCTGGACCAGGACGTCGTCGAGGCCGGGCAGGAACCGACGGCTGAACGTGAAGTCGACGTTGGTGTCGTCGACCGCGGTGACCTCGCCGAGGAAGCTCCACAGGCCGCGGCGGTCGAGGGCCGGCACCCGCCTGAGCAGGTTGAACGTGAAGGCGACGTCGGCGGCGGTGAACGGTCGGCCGTCGGACCAGTTCACCCCGGACCGGGTGGTGACCCGCAGCACCCGGTAGTCGTCGCGCCAGGCGTAGGCAGTGGCTAGCCACGGCACCTGCTCGCCGCGCACGCTGTTCCACACGTACAGCGGCTCGTAGATCCCGGCCTGGGTCGGCCAGCGCGGCGCGGTCGCGGTGGTGAGCGGGTTGAAGTTGCGCACCCACGACGCCTGCTGCTCGACCGACACCGTCAAGACGCCGGGCGGCGGCTCGACCCGATCGCGCACGCAGCCAGCGGCGGCCGCGGCCGCGACCAGGACCGCGACGGCGCCCGCGGCGCGCCTGGGCCGAAGGACGGCGCTCACCGCGCCGCCTGCGACACCCGCACGTAGTCGATCACCATGGCCTGGGGGAAGACCGTGGTGGCGTCGGGCGGCCCGACGAAGTTGCCGCCGACCGCGAGGTTCAGCAGCACGAAGAACTCGCGATCGAACACCCACGGCGCGCCTTCGGGGAGCTGGGCCGGGGTCACGACCTGATAGGTCTCGCCGTCGACCTCCCACGCCACGTAGCGTTCATCCCACTCGATCGCGAACGTGTGGAAGTCGTCGTCGAAGCCGACCCCACCAGGGCGGACGTAGGTGTCGGTCACCGCGCCGGCGCCCGAGTAGCCGGGACCGTGCAGGCTGCCGAGCACGCGATCGGGCGCCTGGCCGCGCAGCTCGAGGATGTCGATCTCGCCGCAGCCCGGCCACGGCACCTGATCGATGTTGCCGCCGAGGAGCCAGAACGCCGGCCAGATGCCCTGGCCGCGCGGCAGCTTGCCCCGGGCCTCGAACCGCCCGTAGGCGAACTCGCGCAGGCCCTTGGTGATGAGCCGCGACGAGGTGTAGGCGCTGCCAGCGAAGTCCTCGCGGCGCGCGGTGATCACCAGGTGGCCGTCGCCGTCCAACACGGCGTTCTCGCGTCGGTAGTACTGCAGCTCGCCGTTGCCCCAGCCGCCGTTGCCGGTGCCGATCTCGAAGCTCCAGTTCGCCGGGTCGGGGGCGGCCCCGGCGGCGCCGGTGAACTCGTCGGCCCACACCAGCTCGAGGGCGGGCGGCGAGCAGCCGGTGGCCGCCCAGCCGGTGGCCGCCAGCGCCCCGACCAGCGTGACCCGTGACATCAGCGACGATCGAGCGGACGAGGTCGGCATGGGCAGGTCCTCAGCGGCTCGCGGCCGCGGTCGGGAACAGCGATGGATCGTTGAAGGCGCGATCGAGGATCATCGTCGCGGCGCCGATCGCGACCGAGCGCCCCCCCAGGCTGCTGGTGGCGATGGTGGCGGCCCGCACCGAGGTGATGAGCGTGCGGCGATCGACCGCGCGCCGCAGCGGTACCAGCAGGACCTCGCCGAGCCGGGCCAGGCTGCCGCCGATGATGACCAGCGACGGGTTGAGCAGGTTGAGCAGGTTGGCGATCGCGATGCCGAGATGATCCGCGGCCTCGTCGACGACGCGCAGGGCCAGCGGATCGCCCGCCAAGGCGGCGTCCTCGATCGCGCCGATCGTCAGGTCGCCGCGCGCGACCGCGCTGGTCGGGTACGCCGGCAAGAGCGCCTGGGCCCGGGCGACCAGGGCCTGGGCGCCGACCAGCGTCGTCAGGCAGCCGCGCAACCCGCACACGCAGGCGGCGCCGCGTGGATCGATCGCCAGGTGGCCGATCTCGCCGGCCAGGCCCCGCGCGCCGCGGTGGATCCGCCCGCCGATGATGTGGCCGGAGCCGACGCCGGTGGCGACCTTGATGTAGGCCGCCTCGTCGACGCCGCGCCCCAGGCCCCACCAGCGCTCGGCCAGCGCGGCGAGGTTGGCGTCGTTGTCGATCAAGACCGGCACGCCGAACCGCTTGCGCAGGGCAGCCGCGACCGACACGCCGCGCCAGGCTGGGAGGATCACGTCGCACAGCTCGTCGGGGCGGGCGAGATCGACCGGGCTCGGCACCGCGACGCCGATGCCGAGGAGCCGCTCGGGCTTGTGGCCCCACTGCCGGACGCAGCGGGTCGCCAGCTCGGTCATGAGGGCCAGCGCGCCGGTCGGATCGGTGCGGACCGGGTGGCTCGCGTGCTCCCACGCCACCACCGCGCCGCGCAGGTTGGTGAGCGCGACCGAGACGTGGCCGGCGCCCATGTCGACGCCGAGGACGCCGAGGGCGTCGTCCTGGAACTGCAGCACGATCGGCCGTCGGCCGCCGCTCGACGCGCCGACCCCGACCTCGGCCAAGAGGCCGGTGGGCAAGAGCAGGCTCACCAGCTCCGATACCGTCGAGCGGCTGAGCCCGGTGCGGCGGGCGATGTCGGCGCGCGAGAGCTGCTGCTCCTGCCAGATCATCCGCAGCACGCCGGGCATGCTCGGGCTCGGCGTCAGCGGTGCCGGCGCTGGCCGGCTCGCCTTCGAGGTTGCGGTCTTGGCCATGGTGGTCGGCGCCCCTGTGGTCCGGCCGCGGCACCGCGCGTGGCGAGCGCGCCCGCTCGCGGTGTACGCTCGCCATCCCGGGGGCGGGATGGGGCTTTGTTCGGCCGTCAAACAAAGTACCAACATGGCTTCGCCGCTGTCAAGGGAGCGCGGGTCAGGGGGCGAAGGCGAGGTCGTCGAAGAAGTAGATGCGCTCGCCGGCCATGGCGCCGGTGGTGCCGAAGTTGAAGAAGAGCGAGGCGCGGTTGTAGGTGTAGGCGAGGTTCAGGGCGGCGGTGCCGGCGGCCTGGTTGGCGAAGTCGATCGTGAGGGTCTGCCAGCCCGAGGCGACGGTGACGGTGGCCTCGGCCTCGACGGAGTGGGTGGGGTCGCCGGCGTCCTCGAGCTTCAGGCGGA
>JAGPCY010000040.1 GCA_018057825.1 Kofleriaceae bacterium
TACCAGCTCATCCCGATCGACCACGCGGGCCAGCTCACCCAGGACCCGCCCGCGATGATCGCGGCGACCGGCGGCCCTGCGGCCGAGGTCCTTGGAACGGGGCCGAGCATCGGCGGTGCGCGAGCGGGCGATCGCCTCCCGCCGCACGCGTCCCCGCCGGTCAGTGACCGCCTGTTCCGGACGCTGCGGCGGCCCCGACCGGGTCACCGACCGGGTCACTGACCGGGTCGCGCGACGTGATCCCGACCGGTTGCGCGGTGGTCGCCGCGGTCGGCGACGGGGTCACCGCGGTCGGCGACGGGGTCGCGGAGGTCGCCGACCGGGTGCGCCGACCACTTGCGCGCGCGGCGTCGGTCGCGGTCGCGGTCGTCGAGGCGGTGGCCTGACCCCTGCCGCAAGCGTGCGTGCCAAGAATCTTCAAAATCGACCGAGGGGTTTCGTAAAAAGGGCCGGTCTCGTGCCTCTAGGAGTAGAGGCCCCGAGATCTCGGCGCGCCTCCGCCGCCTCGGGGCCCGAGGTGCGCGCGGTGTGGACCGCGCCGGTAGCGGAGGGAACGCCCATGTCCCAGCTCGCGATCAATCAGCAAGGCGAGCCCTTCACCGTGCCGCCCGAGGCCCGCACCTGGCTCGTGCGCCGGATGCACGACTCGCCGCGCGGCGGTCCCCAGCGCACGCCCGGCCTCGATGGCGGCCCGGTCACGATCCCGATCTCGGCCGATCTGTCGGAGTTCCGCGCGCACCTGCGCGGCCAGGGCCTCCCGGCGGGGAAGTACCGGCTCGATCCGATCGACGAGCACGGCCAGCCGGTGCGCGGTCCGTCGGCGTACTTGGTCCTCCCGCCGGAGCGCCCCGAGCGCGGCGAGCTGCGCAACGCGGCCCCCGCCGTGGCGTCTGCGCCGGTGATGGTCGCGGCGGCGGCGCCGCTGGCGCACGCGATCGCGACGGCGCGCCCGGTCGACCCGTCGACCGGGCCGGCCTTTCCGTTGCCGGTGCCGGCGCACCTGACCGGCGAGCAGTACTTGCTCGGCGAGGCGATCCGCGCGCTGGCGGCGAGCAACGCGACGTTGACGGCGTCGGTCGCGACCCTGATGGGGTCGGCCGCGGATCTGCTGCGCGCGGCGGATGGCGCGGCGATGCCCAAGCGCCGTCCGATGGCGGCGCCAGCGCCAGCGCCGGCGCCCCAGGTGATCGTGCAGCCGATCCCGACGCCCGTGTACGGGCCTGGCGAGGGCGACGACGACGACGATCGCGAGGAAGCGCCGCCGCCGCCCGAGGCGAAGCCGGCGTGGCAAGACAAGCTCGGCGATCTGATCGGCGAGCTGTGGCCCATGGCGCAGATGTTCATCAACGCCAAGCTCGAGGACATGGCGAGCGGCGGGGCCGGGGCGATGACCGCCGCGGCGTCGATGGCGGCGCCGGTGATGCCGCCGCCGGCCGCGGTGATGCCGCCGTCCCCGCCGCCGCCGATGGCGCCCCCCTCGTCGATGGGCCCGCCGCGGGTCGCGCCGGCGCGCAACGCTCGGCCGCCGATCTCGAACGATCCGCTCACCGATGAGGAGCGCGCGCGGCTCCCGTCCGCCTGGGCGCACCTCAACGCGGTCGCGCGCCGGATCGGTCCGGTGTGGCGGCCGAAGTTCGAGGCCGAGCTGTCGCGCATGACCCCGACCGCGCGCGATCGGCTGGCGCTGCACGCGAGCACGATGACGCTTGCGGCGGCGAGTGCCGAGGCGGTGCGTCAGCTCGGCGTCGCGGAGACGTTGCGAGCGAACCAAGCGGCGGCGGCGCTGGCGAACCTGCCCGATGACGCGTTCGACGTGGGCGGCGACGACGCGCCGCTGTCGGTCGCGCCGCCCGAGGTCGACCCGTACGCCCCGACCGCCGCCGAGCTGCCGACGCCGGAGCAGGTCGCCGCGACGGTCGCGGGCGCGGCGCGCAACGCGGCCCCGGCGGCCCCGGCGGCCCCGAGCGGCGCCCCGGCGGTGTCGCCGCTGGCCGACCTGTACAACAACCTCGTGAACGAGGGCTCGTTCCTGTCGCCCTGGTTGGAGCGGGTCCCGGGCGGCGCCGCCGGTGTCGAGGCGATGATCCAAGCGCTGGCTCCCGAGGCGTTGCCGCTGATCAACGAGCGGTTGGCGGCCGTGGGCGCTCCCTTCGATGACCTGGCGCGGCAGGCGGGCGTCAACCTCCCGCCCGCGGCGACCGGCGTGCTCCCGCGGAACCAGCGCGGCGTGGTCTACCTCGGTCCGGGCGAAGCGCCGACCGCGCCCCCGACCACCGCCGCGGTGCCGACCCCGGCAGCGCCGGCCGCCAGCGCGCCGGCCCCGGCCGCGCCGGCCCCGGCCGCGCCGGCCCCGGCCGCGCCGGCCCCGAACATGGCCGCCGCGCTCAAGCGCATGGCCGAGATCATGCCGCACCTGTCCGCGCCCGAGCAGGCGACCGCCCGCACGATCGCGATGCGCATCCCGACCGCCGAGCGAAACCAGCTCATGGCGGCGATCGTCGCAGCGCCGATCGATCGCGCCGTCGCGATCGTGCGCGACATCTTGCGCGACTACGACGCGACCGGCCGCCCGTTCGACGTCGCCGCCTGAAACAGGAGCCCCCAATGAAGACCACCGCACACTCTGCCCATCGTCCGCACCACAACGTTCCCAGCCGCCCGTCGTTCACGTCGAGCGCGCTAGCCTGGCTGCGGGGCGCGGCGCAACGCGCGGCGACCCTCGCGCGCCGCGCAATCAACACCGCGACGGCGACGGCAGGGGCGGTCCTCACTCGTGTGGCCACCTGGGCCGGCACCACCCCGGGGGCTGTCCTCGTCAGCGTCGGTGCGTTCCTCGTCCTGGTGGCTGCATTGATCGCGGCCAACCGCTAGCGCACACCGTCGCAGGGATCGGGCTTGCGTTCGCGACGCCACGCCTTACCTTCTCGCCCGTGCAAGGGTTCGTCGACGGGAAAGGTTCTGCTATGCCCGTCACTGTTGAGGATGGCCGTTGGTTGGCTCGCCCCGTCGTCACGTTCGCGGACGGCACCACGAAGCGGATCGCCGTGCGACCGCGCAAGTGGGGCTTCCCGAACACCGAGCGCGGGGCCGAGCTGGCCGAGCGCATCGCGATCGCGGTCGCGCTGCAAAGCACCTCGTCGACGTTCCGACCCAACCCGATGGCCGCGCGGCCCGGCGTCCTGTCGCTCCCTGCGACCGGCCCCGCGCCGGCGGTCCCTGCCAAGGAGGTCCCCACCTTCCCAACGTTCGGCGAGTTTGCGACGACGCTGATCGATCACGCCACCGCGAACCAGCGCGCCGCGGCGACCGTCGCCGCGGTCCGCAAGTTCGTCGCGCGCGCCCTGCCGTACTTCGGCCCGAAGCGCCTCGACCAGATCGGGGCGACCGAGGTCACCGCCTGGACCCGTCAGTTGCAGGACGCGGGGCTCTCCGTGGGCTCCTTGGCGTTCTACCGCTGGCGTCTCAAGTCGGCGCTCGCGGTCGCCCGGGAGTACCACCCGGGCCTCGGGCCCGCCCCCCGCATCGAGGTCGCAAAGGCCCCGCGGCGCGAGGTCGTCATCCTGACCGCCGCGCAGATCGCCCGGTTGATCGAAGTGGCCGATCCTCGGATCGCCACCATGATCGACCTGGCCGATTCCCTCGGCCTTCGGGTCGGCGAGCTGCGCCAGCTCCGGCGCGTCGCGGTGCGGTGGGCTCCGCCGGTCATCGACGTGCGCGAGGCGGTCGTCGGGAACGTCGTCGGCCCCCCCAAGGGTCGGCGCGCCCGCGCGGTGCCCATGACCGCGCGGCTAGCGGCGGCGCTGCAAGCGCACGTCGAGCGGTCGCCGGCGTCCGAGTGGGTCTTTCCCGACCACGACGGGCGCCGCATGCGCGAGGCACGCGTCCGGCAACTGCTCGACGCCGCCTTCGCCGCCGCCGGCATCCAGCGGCCCCGCGGCCTGGCCTGGCACTGGTACCGCCACAGTTGCGCCACCCGGCTTCAGACCGAGTGCCAGGTGCCCCCCGGGATCGTCGGTCGCCTCCTGGGCCACAGCGACCTGGCCACCCTCGCCGGATACACGCACGTCACCCACGCCCACCAGCTCGCCGCCCTCGAGTCCGCCGAGACCCTTCGGCCCGCGGCGACCCCGGCGGCGACCCCCGCGCCGACCGCGGCAACGACCGCGACCGCCACCGCTTCCGCGATGGCGGCCTAGGAATCGTGGCCGGAAACGGCCGGAAACGGCCGGCCAGCGCACCTAACCAGCCGAAACTACACGCTCACGAAGATACGGTGACAAACCTCTCCAAAAAACACAGTTAACGATGACCCACGGTCATCAGCAACCCGAGGCTCACGCCGAGACCGGTGGTGAGCAGCGGGTTGGCCCGGTTGGGTCAACCGCTGTCGCAGCCGTAGAAGTAGTAGAACGCGAAGCCGGCCAGGCCGCCGACGATGGCGCCGGCGATGGGGAGCCACGGGCTCGGCCGCAGGCGAGGGACCGGGGGCTCGGGCGGCGACGCGGCGCTCATGGACGGAGGGTAGCGCGTCACGGCGGGTAGAGCGACGCGCAGGTGAAGACCTCGCCGGTCACGGTGGGCTCCGGAGTCATCGGGCCGTCGCCGCCGTGGGCCTGGCGGAGCGCGCTGGTCACGACGCGGCCACCGGCGATCTCGGCGAGGACCGTGGCGCCGACCGTCGGGGTCCGGGCCATGGTCGTGCGGTCGACGGCGTAGAGCCCGAAGTGTGGCCGGTAGCCCTCGGCCCACTCGAAGTTGTCGGTCAGGCTCCAGTAGTAGAACCCGCGCACGTCGGCGCCGGCGGCCTTGGCGGCGGCGATCTGCTCGAGGGCGCGGACGATGTTCTCGGCGCGGCGGGCGCCGACGTCGGTGGCGATGCCGGACTCGGAGATGACCAGCGGCAGGCCGGGATAGCGCCCGGCCATCTGGGTGATGATCGCGCCCAGGCCGGGCGCATAGAACTCGTAGCCCATGGTCGGCACGCAGAAGGTCGGATCGGTCGGCGGCAGGCACGAGCCGAAGTCGAAGGCGCCGAAGCACGGGGTGAGGCCGAGCTCGCGGATGGCCTGGCTCTGGCCGGTGACCCCGGTGCGGAAGTAGTACTGCAGGCCGAGCCAGTCGAGCTTGTTGCGCCAGGTCGGCTGCGGCTCGTCGGGCGTGCCGTCGAGGTTGGCGTCGAACATCCCGGCGGTGAGCGCGTCGATCGCCAGGTGGTGATACAGGTACGTGACCTTGTCGCGCGCGGCGACGTCGCGCGGGTCGGTCGACGGCAGGTTGCCGCCGGCCGCGGTCCAGTCGGCGATCGACAGGGTCAGGCCGACCGCGGCGACGACGCCGTCGCCGTCGGCGTCGGTGGTGTCGGCGGCCTTGATCGCGTCGTACATGCGGGCGTGGGCGGCCAGGTAGTCGCGGACCACCGGCACGAAGTCGGTGAGGAGCTGACCGACGGTGATGCGCCCGGGCGGGAACTGGCCGATGCCGTAGGCGGCGAGCAGGTAGTTGACCGGCTCGTTGAGGGTGGCCCACTCGTCGACCCGATCGCCGTAGCGGCGCGCCAGCTCGCCGGCCAGCTCGGCCATCTCGTCGACGATCTGGGCGCCGCCGGCCGAGCCCAGGCCGCACAGGTTGGTGTCGGAGGGCCCACCGGCGCAGTCGGTGGCGCGCGGGTCGGCGACCCACAGCGGGTTCGAGAAGTGGTGGATCGTGATCATCGGACGGATGCCGCGCGCGACCATGGCGTCGAGCTGGGCGCGGTAGTGCGCGAAGGCCGCCTCGTCCCAGGTGTCGCGCGTCGGCTCGACCCGCGCCCACTCGATCGAGAACCGGTAGCTGTCGAGGTTGGTCGCCTCGACCAGCGCCAGATCGTCGATGGCCCGGGTGTAACCGTCGACGGCGTCGCCGACGAACTCGCGGCCCTTGCCCAGGCCGCCCTCGGCCACGGGGCGGGTCCACAGGTACCAGTCGGTCAGCGTGTTGCCGTCCTCGATCTGGGTCGCGGCGCTGGCGGCCCCGAAGCGGAAGCCGGTGCGGCCAGCGTCGCCGGTCAGGGGACCGATCGCGCCGAAGGGCAGCGGCGGAGGTGGCGCGGGATCGTCGCCGCAGGCGGTGACGGCCAGGGCCAGGGCGACAGGGCAGGCGAGGGCGCGCGCGGCGAGCATCGGCGCATGGTGCCATCGGCGGCCGGTCCTTCGCGGGCCCTAAGACGTCGTAACCGTTGCTGTCATCCGCCTTGACAGGGGGCCGCCGGCACATATACTCGCCGGCCTCCCGACGTTCCCAGATCCGAGCCGTGCGTCCGCCCGTCAAGTCCCTCACGCCGTTCCAGGTCGATGTCCGCGATCTGCCGACCCGCCGCGTCATCGCGATCGAGCCGAGCTTCGTCGCCGACGCGGTGGCCGGGATGCCGCTGCGCGAGGCCCTGGGCGACGATCGCTCGGTGGCCGACGGCGGTGAGGCCGAGCTCGAGCTGTACAGCGACGAATCGACCGACACCACGGTCTTCGTCCACGGCGCGATCCGCGGGACGGTGGCGATCGCGTGCTGCCGATGCGTGACCCCGGTCGCGGTGACCTTCGACGAGCGGGTCCGCGTGACGTTCGTGCTGGCGGCCCCGACCGCGGCCGACGGCGGCGCCACCCCGGGCGCCCAGGGCGCGGCCGACGATGAGGATGGCGTCGAGCTGTCCGCCGATGAGCTCGACGTCTTCCCGTACGACGGGGAGATCGTCGATCTGGCGCCGCTGGTGCGCGAGCAGTTCGTGCTCGCGGTTCCCTTCGCGCCGCTGTGCAAGGACGACTGCGCCGGCCTGTGCCCGCAGTGCGGCGTCGATCGCAACCTGTCCACCTGCGCCTGTACCCGCCCGGCCGATCCGCGGTTTGCCGCCCTGGCCGGGCTGAAGCTCCCGTCGTGACCGGCCCGAGCGTCTTGACGACGACCGACGCCCTGCGCTAGTCCTCCACGTCCCAAGCCCGAGAGAGTGTCATGGCCCTTCAGAAGCGTCGCCGCGGCCCCGCCCGCACTGGTCACCAACGGTCTGCCTGGATGAAGAAGTCCGGAGCCAACCGGCCGGCCGTCAACGCCTGCCCGAACTGCGCCGCGCCGCGCATCCCGCACCGGGTGTGCATGGCGTGTGGCTTCTACGACGGCCAGCAGGTCGTCGCCGGCAAGCAGACCGAGGCCGGCGAGTAACCGACCCGCGCGGCCGGCGCGGTGGCACCGCGTCGACGCCGCTTGGGGTTCGCGCTCGCCAACGATTGACTTCCGCCCCTAGGGGCCCTACGCATCGGCGGTGACCGCCCGCGTGATCGCGATCGACGCGATGGGCTCAGACCGCGCGCCTGGCCCCGACGTGGCCGGCGCGATCGCCGCCGTGCGTGAGGCCCCCCTCGAGGTCTTGCTGGTCGGCGACGGCCCACGCCTCGAGGCCGAGCTGGCCCGGATCGGCGCCGCCCGCGAGCGGGGCGTGACCGTGGTGCACGCGCCCGAGGTCGTGGCCCATGACGAGCACCCGGGCGCGGCCTACCGCGCCAAGCGCCAGTCGTCGCTGCGGGTGGCGATCGATCAGGTGGCGTCGGGGGCCGCCGGGGCCCTGGTGTCGGCGGGCAACAGCGGCGCGGTGCTGGCCCACGCCCTGTTCGTCCTCGGCCGCAGCCCCGGTGTCGAGCGACCGGCGCTGATCACGGTGTTCCCGACCACCGCCGGGCCGCTGACCCTGGGCGACGTCGGCGCCAACGTCGAGCCCCGGCCGTCGATGCTCGCGCAGTTCGCGGTCCTGGGCGCGGCCTACGACCGCGCGGTCCACGGCCGGTCGCGGCCCCGGGTCGGGCTCCTCGCCAACGGCACCGAGCCGACCAAGGGCACGGAGCTGACCCGGGCGGCGGCGCTGCTGATCGCGGCGGCCGCGCCCCGGGCCGGCTTCGAGTTCGTCGGGCTGGTCGAGGGCTCGGGGATCTGGGACGGCGCGGTCGACGTGGTCGCGACCGACGGCTTCACCGGCAACGTCGTGCTCAAGGCCTGCGAGGGCGTAGCGACGGCGCTGTTCGGCCTGGTCCGGCAGCGCCTCGAGGCGACGCCGCGGGCCAAGCTGGGCGGCGCCCTGGTCGCGCCGGCGCTGCGCGATCTCGGGCGGCGCATCGACTTCGCGGAGACCGGCGGCGCGCTCCTGGCCGGCGTCGCCGGGGTGGTCGTGATCGCCCACGGCCGCAGCGACACGACGGCGATGAAGAACGCGATCCTCCTGGCCGATCGCTTCGCCGCCGCCGATCTGGCCACCCGCCTCGCGGCCGGGGTGGCGGCCACCGTCGACGCACCGCGCTAGCCCCTGCGAATCAGCGGTGGCGGACCGGCGCGCGTTTTTCGCGGGTCGGTGGCTTTCCCCCGGCCCGGGGGTGTGCAAGAACGCCGGCCATGTCAACCGCCCTCCTGTTCCCGGGCCAAGGCTCGCAGCGGGTCGGTATGGGCCGCGATCTGGCCCACCAGTTCGACGTCGCCCGTCGCACCTACGACGAGGCCGACGCCGCCCTGGGCTTCGCGATCTCGAAGCTGTGCTTCGAGGGGCCCGAGGACGACCTGACCCTGACCCAGCACAGCCAGCCGGCCATCCTGACCACCTCGATGGCGGTCTTCCGGGTGCTGGCCAGCGAGACCGGGCTGGCCTTCGACGCCGTAGCCGGCCACTCGCTGGGGGAGTGGACCGCCCTGGCCGCCGCCGGCGCCCTCGGCTTCGCCGACGCGGTCCGCCTGGTCCACCTGCGCGGCCAGTTCATGCAGGACGCCGTGCCGGTCGGCGTCGGCGCGATGGCCGCGCTCATGGGCCTCGACCTGGTGGCCACCCGGGCGCTGTGCGCCGAGGCCAGCGCCCCTGGCGAGCCGTGCGAGCCGGCCAACCTCAACGGTGGTGGCCAGATCGTGATCTCGGGTCACGCCGCCGCCATCGATCGCGCGGTCGCCGCGGCCAAGGGCAAGGGCGCCAAGCGCGCCGTCAAGCTGTCGGTCAGCGCGCCCTTCCACTGCTCGCTCATGGCGCCGGCCGCCGAGCGTCTGGCGGGCGCCCTGGCCGAGATCGCGATCGCGGCGCCGCGCGTGCCGGTCTACGCCAACGTCACCGCCGCGCCGACCCAGGACCCGGCCACGATCCGCCGGCTCCTGGTCGAGCAGGTCACCGGGGCGGTGCGCTGGGAGGAGTCGGTCGCGGCCCTGGCCGCCGCCGGCGTGACCCGCGCACTCGAGCTCGGCGCCGGCAGCGTCCTGCGCGGGCTGGTCAAGCGGATCGCCGACGGCATCGACGTCACCACGATCGGCGAGCCCCACGAGGTCCTCGCCTACTGCGGAAAGGCAGCCTGAGATGGCCATCATCGATCGCGCGCTCGACGGCAAGGTCGCGCTTGTCACCGGCGGCTCGCGCGGCATCGGGCGGGCGATCTGCGTCGCCCTGGGCCGGCGCGGCGCCAAGGTCATCGTCAACTACGCGGCCCGGCGCGACGCCGCCGACGAGACCGCCGCGGCCGTGGTCGCGGCCGGCGGCACCGCCGCCGTCGCCGGCTTCGACGTCGCCGACGCCGCCGCGGCGGCCGAGGCCGTGAAGCAGGTCGGCAAGGATCACGGCGGCCTCGACATCCTGGTCAACAACGCCGGGGTGGCGATCAACGGCCTCCTGCTCCGCTACAAGGACGACCAGTGGCAGCGGACCCTGGCGGTCAACCTGACCGGCGCGTTCAACTGCGCGCGCGCCGCCGCCAGCTTGCTCTTGCGGGCCAAGGACGCCGGCCGCATCGTCAACATCACCTCGGTGGTCGGCGAGAGCGGCAACGGCGGCCAGGCCGCCTACGCGGCGTCGAAGGCCGGCCTGATCGGCCTGACCACGTCGCTGGCCAAGGAGCTGGCCGGCCGCGGCGTCACCGTCAACGCGGTGTCGCCCGGCTTCATCGACACCGACATGACCGCTGAGCACCTGCCGGAGGCCGCCCGAGCCAAGCTGCTCGAGCAGATCCCGCTGGCCCGGATCGGCGTCGCCGACGACGTCGCCCACGCGGTGGCGTTCCTCGCTGGCCCCGAGGCCAGCTACATCACCGGTCAGGTGCTGCGCGTCAACGGCGGCCTGCTGGTGTGACCCTGCGGTGACCGGTTGCCCGCGCCGTCGATTCTGTACTAAGAGAACCCGTCGAAAGGATCCCCCGTGAGCGATATCGAGAAGAAGGTCAAGGAACTGATCAGCCAGCAGCTCGAGGTGTCGGAGGACAAGCTCGTCCCCACCGCCTCGTTCATCGACGACCTGAAGGCCGACTCGCTGGCGGTGGTCGAGCTGGTGCTGGCCCTCGAGCAGGAGTTCGGCCTCGAGATCCCCGAGGAGGACACCGAGCAGATCAAGACCGTCGGCGACGCGATCTCGTACATCACGTCGCACGCCAAGGCCTGATCGGCCGCGCGGGCCGGCCGAGGTCGGCGCGGTGGCGGAACTACCGCCGGCCCGCACTCTCGCAAACGGAGCCTCCATGCGTCGCGTGGTCATCACCGGTCTCGGCCTCGTCACCCCTGTCGGCATCGGCCTCGAGCCGACCTGGTCGGCCCTCCTGGCTGGCAAGAGCGGCGCCGCGCCGACCACCCTGTTCGACGTCACCGACTACGCGTCGAAGTTCTCGTGCGAGGTCAAGGACTGGGCGGCGGCCGCGCCGACCTGGTTCGACAAGCGCGAGCTCAAGCACTTCGATCGCTTCTTGCAGTTCGGCGTCGCCGCCGCGCTGTCGGCGATGGAGGACGCCGGCTTCGCCGACCGCAAGGTCCCGGCCGGGGAGGAGGACCGCTGGGGGTGCTACATCGGCGCCGGCCTCGGCGGCGTGAAGACGATCGAGGACACCCATGACAGCGGTCGGCACAAGGGGCCGCGCTACGGCTTCTCGCCGTACTTCGTCACCGACATCATCATCAACATGGTGCCGGGGATGGTGACCATCCGCACTGGCGCCCGCGGCCCCAACTTCTCCCACGTCTCGGCGTGCTCGTCGGGAGCCCACTCGATCGGTGAGGCCATGCGGACGATCCGCCACGGCTACGCCGACGCCATGATCGCCGGCGGCACCGAGGCCACGATCTCGATGCTCGGGGTCGGCGGCTTCAACGCCATGCGGGCGATGTCGACCCGGAACGACGCCCCGACCCAGGCGTCGCGGCCCTTCGACAAGGACCGCGACGGCTTCGTCATCGGCGAGGGCGCCGGGGTGGTGATCCTCGAGGAGTACGAGCACGCCAAGGCCCGCGGCGCGCGGATCTACGCCGAGCTGCGGGGCTACGCCGCCAACAGCGACGCCCACCACGTGACCGCGCCCGCGCCCGAGGGCATCGGCGCCCAGCGTTGCATGCGGGCGGCGCTGGCCGACGCCGGCCTGGCGCCGAGCGCGATCGGCTACATCAACGCCCACGGCACCTCGACCGACGCCAACGACAAGAACGAGACCGCGGCGATCAAGGCGGTGTTCGGCGACCACGCCCGGTCGCTGGCGGTGTCGTCGACCAAGTCGATGACCGGCCACATGCTGGGCGCCGCCGGCTCGGTCGAGTGCGCGATCTCGGCCTTGGTCCTCGACCGCGGGGTCCTGCCGCCGACGATCAACTACACGACGCCCGACCCCGACTGCGATCTCGACTACGTGCCCAACGTCGCCCGGCCGGCCCGGGTCGACGCGGTCATGTCCAACTCCTTCGGATTCGGCGGCACCAACGCCTGCCTGGTCCTGGTCCGGCCCTGACATGCGCTGGTTCGTCGGCTCCGATCACGCCGGGTACGCCCTCAAGCGCCACCTGATCGAGGTGCTGCGCGGCCTCGGCGACGAGGTTGCCGATCTCGGCACCGACAGCGAGCAGTCGGTCGACTACCCCGACTACGGCGCCGCGGTCGGTCGCGCCGTGGCCTCGGCCCGGACCCCGACCTTGGGCCTCATCATCTGCGGCACCGGGGTCGGCATCAGCATCGCCGCCAACAAGGTCCCGGGGGTGCGGTGCGCGCTGTGCACCGAGGCCTTCACCGCGACCGCGTCGCGCGCCCACAACGACGCCAACGTGATCGCGCTGGGCGCCCGGGTCATCGGCGCCGGCGTCGCCGAGGCCTGCGTCCGGGCCTTTCGCGACACTGGCTTCGAGGGCGGTCGCCACGGCCGTCGGGTCGCCAAGCTGGCGACCCTCGACGACGCCGCCCGCTAGGGCCCGATCGCCATGCGCTGCCCGTTCTGCGCCGCCGACGAAGACAAGGTCAACGACTCGCGCCAGTCCAAGGACGCCCGCGAGATCCGGCGCCGGCGCGAGTGCCTGAAGTGCGGCCGACGCTTCACCACCTACGAGCGGATCGAGGAGGCGATGCCGATGGTGGTGAAGAACGATGGCCGCCGCGAGCCCTTCGATCGGCACAAGATCGAGCGCGGCATCGGCTTCGCGATCATCAAGCGACCGGTGGCGGCCGAGACCGTGCGCGCGATCGCCGAGGCCATCGAGCGCGAGGTCAGCGAGCTCGGCGTCGATGAGATCCCGTCGCGGGCGATCGGCGAGCGGGTCCTGCCGCGGCTGCGCGCAGTCGATCAGATCGCCTACGTCCGGTTCGCGTCGATCTACCGCGACTTCCGCGACCTCGAGGAGTTCGCCCGCGAGCTCGAGGCGATGCAGGGCGACGGCGGCCGGCGGTGAGCCGCGCCGCCTCGGCCGTCTCGCCGGCGGACGAGCGGTGGATGGCGCGGTGCCTGGCCCTGGCCGCGCGCGGCGGGCGGACCGCGCCCAACCCCCAGGTCGGCTGCGTGATCGTGTCCACCCGCGGTCGGGTGCTGGCCGAGGGCTGGCACCGCGGCCCGGGCACCGCGCACGCCGAGGTCGACGCCCTGGCCAAGCTCGGCGGTCGAGCGCCGGGCGCGACCTTGTACGTCAACCTCGAGCCCTGCGATCACCACGGCCGGACGCCGCCGTGTGCGCCGGCGGTGATCGCCAGCGGCGTGGCGCGGGTGGTGATCGGGGCGCGCGATCCCATCCCCGGCCACGCCGGGGGTGCACGGCGGATCGCGCGGGCCGGTCTCGCGGTCGAGGTCGGCGTCCTGGCCGACCTGTGCCGCGCGGCCAACCGCGGCTTCTACATGGTCGCCGAGCGCGGGCGCCCGTGGATCACGCTCAAGGCGGCGATCACCCTCGACGGGCGGATCGCGACGGCGCGTGGCGAGTCGAAGTGGATCACCGGCCCGGCGGCCCGGGCCGAGGTCCACGCCCTGCGCGCCGCCCACGACGCGGTGATGGTCGGCATCGGCACGGTCCTGGCCGACGATCCCAAGCTGACCGTGCGCGACGCACCGGGCGCCGATCCGATCCGGGTCGTGGTCGACTCCCGCGTGCGCACGCCGGTCGATGCCGCCTGGCTCGCGCCTGGGGTCCGACGCATCGTCGCGACCCGGCCGCCGTTCACCACCCGTCGCCAGGCCCAGCTCACCGCAGCCGGCGTCGAGGTGTGGTGCCTGCCGGCCGATCGCACGGGTCGCGTGGCGCTGCCGCGCCTGGTGCGGGCGCTGGGTGAGGTCGGCGTCCAGTCGATCCTGGTCGAGGGCGGCGGCGAGCTCCTGGCGTCGATGCTGGCGGCCGGCCTGGTCGACGAGCTGGTGCTCCACGTCGCGCCGATCGCCCTGGGCGGACGGCGCGGTGGCCCAGCCTGGCTGGGTGGGGTCGAGGTCGCGCGCCTGGCCGCTGCCCACCGCTTCACCTGGCTCGAGCAGCGGACGACCGCCGATGGCGATCTGATCGCGCGCCTGGCGCCCGCGCCCGCGGCGCGCCGCCGCCGCCGGTAGGCCGAGGCCGAGGCCGAAGCCGAGACCTAGTCCGAGTCCGAGTCCGAGTCCGAGTCCGAGACCGAGTCCGAGTCCGAGTCCGAGTCCGAGTCCGAGTCCGAGTCCGAGTCCGAGTCCGAGTCCGAGTCCGAGTCCGAGTCCGATCGCGCGCGTTGGGGGTTCCGGATACCCGCCCGGTAGGAACCACCACCCCCGCGCATCACGCACCGGGTTCCTCCATAAATAGTGAACCCCGAGGCTGTAGCCGAGCCTCGGGGTTCGAACTGCGCAGAGTTCCCTGCGCAGGTGCCGGTTTCGCACGCCAACGACAGTTGCAGTCGCTCAGGTCTTCGTGCTCATGACTTTCCATTGGTCCAAGTCGCCAGGAGAGACACCGTCTCGGTCGGCGGCGGGCCTCGCGAGAGGTCCTGCCGACGCCAGACGTGGCGGCGACTGCCGGAGTCGAACCGGCATTCTTGAGCATGGGGCGACAGCGATCGAGATGGCGAGCTCGGCCTCGTGAGGTTGGGAGAGAGACTCAGTTTGCGTCAGCCTGACCAGACAGACCGCTCGCGCGGCCCGCGTCTACCAGTTTCGCCACGGGGGCAGGTTGCACGGTGTGACCCGTCGGTGCTCCCGGGAGGACTCGAACCTCCACGCCTGGACGACTGCTCAGGGAGTTTGAAGCTGAGGCTCAGGTTGTCTCCCTCTCAGGAGCTGGATGGCCCTCCTTGGGCGGGACGATCGACGGGGTGGGGGCGCGCGGCGATCGCGGGTGAGGTTCGCGGCGTCAGGTCAGCCCTCACGGCGCGAACAGGTAGCTGAGGACCGCCTGGCCGATCTTCTGGTCCGGCGCCTCGATCGCGTTGGCCTGCTCGCGCGCGAACTTGACCGCGTTCGACAGCCGCTCGATGCGGGCCAGGAGCTGCTTCTTGCGCGGGGCGGGCAGGGCGCCAGAGTGCTTGACCGTGACCCACTGCCCGGCGATCACGTCCTCGGTGATGAGCTGGGTCTGGGCCGGGTGGTGTTCGGTGGCGTCGTACAGCACGATCGGTCGCTGCAGCTTCTTGGTCCGCTGCGTCGTCGACGGCTCGGTCCGGAACAGCCCGGTCGACGGATCGACCGACCAGTCGCTGCCGGGGTCGAGCTCGGCCATCTTGGCGACGAAGGTCGTCAGATCCGAGAGCTGCTTCTCGAGGAACAGGAGGTAGGTCGCGGGCGCGTCTTTGACCAGGACCCGGCCGTCGATCACGACGTCGGCCTTGGCCTGGCAGTTGGCCCAGTCCTTGGTCGCGGTGATGTCGAACAGCTCGGTCAAGATCGTCGCGACGCGGTCGAAGACCTCGGCCGCGTTGTGCTGGACCTTCTGCGACTCCGGCGGGTAGGTCTCGCCGTCCTCGTCGCGCGGCTGGTACGACTTATGGAAGCCGTTCATGAGCGGCGGCTTCTGCGTCGCGTTGTGGAGCTCGGTGAACTCCGCGTACACGCGGGTCTTCAGGCCCTTCTCGATGGCCAGGATCTGGTTCAGTTTCGCCATGACACGTCCTCGACGGAGTGCAGCAGGCGAACGATCGGCCCGCGCCCCTCGACGTGCGCAGACACTGCCAGAGCCGCCCGCAGCCGCGCAAGTGGAAACGACCGGGCGCCCCACACCCTCGCTGCGCCCCGCGCCACGCACCGGGTTCAGGACACCCGCCCGGTAGAAAACCCGCCCCCCGCGAGCCACGTCCGGAAAAGGCACGCACGGGGTTCCGGACACCCGCCCGGTAGAGACCACGGCCCCCGCGCGCAACGCACCGGGTTCAGGAATGCACGCCCGGTAGAGACCACCACCCCCGCGCGCCACGCACCGGGTTCAGGGATACAACGCCGCGGCGCCGCTGCGATCGAGGTTGGTGAGGACCAGGTCGCCGCTCTGGGTGCCGTTGCACTGCGGGTAGTGCATGACCGACGCCGAGTCGTAGGCGGTCAAGGCCCGCCAGGTGTTGTTCTCGAAGCAGGTGCCGGCCTCGGGACGGGTGTGCTCGTGGCGGAAGCCCAGGGTGTGACCGAGCTCGTGGCGCAGGACGCCGGTCAGGGTCCACGGGTTGATGTTGCCGAACGACGACGACGCGATCAGGAGCTCGCGGCTGCGCCGGCTGGTGCTGGGGAAGAACGCGCGCGCCAGGTACTGGCTGGTCGTGACCTGGCGGACGTTGAAGACGACGCTGTTGTTGCGGCTGGTGCAGTTGCCGTCCTGGGCCGAGGCGTGGACGAAGTTGACCCGCCCGGCGGCCTCCCAGGCCCCGGCCGCGGAGTTCATCGCGCTCACCACCGTCGCGTAGCGGCTTCCGAAGGACGACTGGCTGATGCAGTAGGTGATGTTCTGCGCCGCGCTGGCCGACCACTTGTCGTCGGCGCCGTTGACCGTGTTGACGATCAGGCGCGACGCCACCGTGCCCAGGCCGGCCTCGCGATCGATCGCGTCGGACACCGAGTCGAGGTAGCGCTCGTAGAGCTGGCGCATGCCGGCCTCGCTCTCGACCATCTCGTCGCCGTTGATCACGAACACCCCGGTGTCCGGCTCCTGGTACGCCTGGGCCTTGAACTCATCGTAGGTGAGGACGTCTTGATCATCCGAGGACGCGCACGCGACCAAGGCACCGAGGGAGAGAGCCACCGCAGTCGAGAGACGAACGTTCACGAGGACCTCCAGAGGCAATCGGTTGGTTCCCATACGGGTTGGGAACAGAGCGAACGAGACATCGTCGTCTCGAGGCCTCGAACAGTCACACTTTCTTTTCGTGTGGGCGGACCTGCGACGTCTCGCACGGCCCTCGCAAGTGGCCAACGCCACAGTGGGCGGATATCGGCCCACACCGACGCCATGAGAAAATCGTGAGGGGATCCCCGCCGGCCACCCGTCCAGCGCAACGAACTCCGCGGCTCACCCGCGCCGCAGCGCGCGCTTGAGCTGGGCCAGGAAGTCGCGGGCGATCGGGCGGGCGAACAGGAACGCGGCCGGGACGTAGGCCGCGGCCCCGACGACGATCTCGACCGCGGTCAGGATCGCCGGGTGGGTGACGCCGAGCTCGCCCAGGCCGTAGCGCGTGCCGATCACCGCCCCGGCCATCGCCGCGCACGCCAGGAGCGGACGGACGAAGGCGGCGATCATCGGGCCAGGGGCGATGCCGTCGGTGGTGACCACCACGCCGATCGTGATGAGCGACTGCACGCCGAAGGCGATGCCGACCGAGGCCGCGGCCCAGCGCGGCCCGAGCGACGCGAAGGCAAAGATGCACGCGAACAAGAGCACGACCTTGGCCGCCTCGAGGATCATGAGCGTCCGGTTGCGCCCGAAGCTGGCCAGGTAGCTCGACACGCCCCAGGCCATCGGCCGCACCACCGACAGCACCGACAGCACGGTCAGAAGCGGCGCCACGCCCTGCCACTCGTCGGACAGGAGCAGGGCGATCAGCGAGTCGCTGACCGCGCCCAGGCCGACCGCGAGGGGGAACACCGCCATCGCCATGAGGCCGGTCGAGCGGATCACCGCGGCCTTGCGCTGCTCGGGCGTGAGGCTGGCCATCGCCGGCAGGAGCACGCCGGTCATCTGCTCGCCGACCTGCACCGCCGGGATGTCGGCCAGGTTGTAGGCCATGTTGTAGGTGCCGGCGACGCCGGTGCCGAAGAAGTGAGCGAAGGCCAGGTTGTCCCAGTAGCGCGAGGC
This sequence comes from Kofleriaceae bacterium, assembly GCA_018057825.1. Lineage (GTDB taxonomy): Bacteria > Myxococcota_A > Polyangia > Haliangiales > Haliangiaceae > UBA2376. Next base: position 17,494 of record JAGPCY010000040.1, read on the forward strand.
GAAGTTGAAGACCTGCCCGGCGCCCACCGGCGCGCCGAACTTCATGATCGCGCGGAACCGCCCCCAGTCCCACGGCGAGCGCTCGAACCATCGCCAACCGGTCGCGCCGACGATGAGCCCGGTGGTCAAGACCGACTGCACGATGTTGCCGATCACGATCGCGTGACCGCCGAGGTCGGTCAGGCCGGCCAAGGACAGCGCGGTGGCGGTGAAGGCCAGCTCGCCCATGCCGTTGGCGATCGCCAGCTCGCGGAAGCGCAGCTCGCGGGCGAGGATCTTGTCGGGCACGGCGCCGACGCGGCGGATGAACACCGAGACGATCAGCCCCGGCAGGTAGGCCGCCAGGTCGGGCGCGTTGAACACCGGCGCGAACCACGGGCCGACCAACGCGGCGATCGCCAGCCCGACCACCGCGAAGGCCCAGTTGGTCATCGCGCAGTGGTAGGTCGCGGCCGGGCTGTCCGGACCGCGCACGATCATGTAGTGGTTGAAGCCCCAGTTCGACATCCAGTTGGCCGACTGGGCGAGGACCATCGCCGCCGACACCTCGCCGACCACCTCGGGGGCGAGCAACCGGGTCATGTACAGGGTCCCGATCAGCCCGACGACGCGGGCGCCGACCGAAGACGCGACGCTCCACAGGGCGCCGGAAGCGGCGCGTTTACCGACCGACATCGCCGCCCATGCTCGCACGCCGCGGACGGCGGCGTCACGCCCGGGCGGCGCGCCGCGACCGGACGATCTTCAGATGGGTCGGGATCACCACCGCCAAGGTCACGACCGCGCCGACCGAAAGGAGCACGAACCCGATCTCGGGCAGGTGGGCGATGGCCAGCGCGAGGACGCCGAGGTCGATGAAGTCGCGGCGAATGATCTGGGCCGCGGCGTCCGCGACGACCGCGCCCAGCGTGCGCGGCCCATCGGCCCGCACCCCGGGACCGATCTCGAGGGCCTTCGTGTAGTCCTGGTTGTTGGTCGAGTGGATGACGAAGATGCAGTACCAGTAGATCAAGGACAGCGAGGCCACGGTCATGGCCAGGGCGGCGCCGGTGATGGCCAGGGCCGGCCAGCTCGGGTGCAGGTGCGAGACGTGGACGCCGATGCCGGCGACCAGGGCCAGGCGGGCCAGGTCGTCGCCGATCGCGTCGAGCCAGGCCCCGGTCTTGGACATCTCGAGGCGCAGGCGCGCGACCTCGCCGTCGTTGGCGTCGACGATGCCGCCGACCACCAAGATCGCCAGGCCGATGATGTGCTCGGTCCGCGTGGGCCCAGCCGCGATCGCGCAGCCGACCAAGGACAGGATGATCGACAGCACGCTGATCGCGTTGGGCGTGAGCGGCGTGCGCAGGAACAGCTTGGTCAGGGGCCGGGCCGCCGGGCGGTAGAAGTACCGACACAGCCACGAGTCCAAGGGCTTGTCGACCAGCTCGTACTGCCAGGCGTCGGCGGCGGCGACCGCGGCGCGATCGGGGACCGGGAAGCGGGCGCGGCGATCGACCGCGACCGGGGTCGCGGCCGGCAGGGCGCGGCGCGCAGCGGCCAGCCCACCGTCGAGATCCGCGGCCAGGGCGGCGACAACCGTCGGGGCGTCGGCGGCGTCGATCGCCAGGGCCCCGGCGTCGGCGTCGCCGCGCTCCGGGTCGACGGCGTACCGAGCCCCCGGCGCGTCGCCGGCCAGGGGCTCGACCAAGGACGCGGCGACCACCTGATTGCGGGCGTCGACGACCAGGAGCGGCCCGGTGAGGCGCGGGGCGGCGGCGGTCAGCTCGGCGGCGCTGGCGACCACGACCAGCCGCTCGCCGGTGAACCCGGCGCGGGTCGCGACCCGCCGACCACGCTCACCCAAGGTCAGGCCGGTGACGATCCGCCGGTCGCCGGGCGGCGACGCGATGACGAGGGCAGTGCGCACGCGGTGTCGAGGTCGCGGTGTCGAGGTACGAGCTAGGAGATCGTGCGCGACAGGCCCATCGCCACCAGGGCGCTATGGACCGCGGCCGCGACCCGATCCATCTCGAGGCCGATCGTGATCCGCACGTAGCCCGGGAAGCGCGAGGCGATGTCGCGGACGTAGATGTGGTCGTCCTCGAGGCGCTTGCACAGCTCGGCGGTCCGGCCCTCGGGGACCCGGATGCAGACGAAGTTCCCGGCGCCGCCGGTGCGGACGTCGACGCCGCGGTCGCGGAGGTCGACGACGAAGGCGTCGCGGGCCTCGTGGGTGGCCGCGACGTAGGGCCGGTAGTAGCTGTCGAACTCGCGCAGCGCCGCGGCGGCCGCGACCTGGGCGAGCTGGTTGACGCTCTTGGGGTTGTAGAACGGCCGCAGCTCGTCGAGGGTCGCCGGGTGGGCGATCACGTAGCCGCAGCGGACCGAGGCCAGGCAGAACGCCTTCGAGAAGGTCCGCGTCACGACCACGTTGCGGAACGCGGCGGCCAGGGGCGCGCAGGTCATCGGCTTGCCGGTGACCGGGTCGAGGGACGCGAACTCGTGGTAGGCCTCGTCGACGACGAAGGTGACCTCGGGGAACCGCACCGCCAGGGTGCGGACGTCGTCGGCCGCCCACTGGGTGCCGGTCGGGTTGTTCGGCGAGACCAGGTAGACGAGCTGCGGCCGGTGGAAGGCCACGCCGGCGATCAGCGCGTCGAGGTCGGTGGTGAACGGGTCGGCCTGCTCGAAGCGGATGAGGCCGGCGCCGGTGCCGGCGACGTTCACGCAGAAGTGCTCGTAGGTCGGGGTCGGCGCGAGGGCGGTCTTGCCGTGGCCGAGGAGGCCATGGCACAGCAGGATCAACGCGTCGTCCGAGCCGTTGGTGATGAGCAGGTTCTCGACCGCCACGCCGCAGTAGTGGGCCAGCTCGTGCTGCAGGTCCTCGCCGCCCGAGAGCTGCGGGTACCACTTGAGGAAGTGGCCGTCGCCGGCCTGGATGTGGGCCACCATGGCGGCGGCCACGCTCGGCGGCGGGGCGATCGTGCCCTCGTTCCAGTCCAGCTTCTGGGCCGCGAACGGCGCCGCGCTGCGCAGGATCTTCTCGAGGGAGGTGGTCGGGCTGTAGCGCGGCAGCTTGGCCGGCTGGTCCCGGTGCGCCTGGGCCTCGCGCACGGCCGCGAGATCGACCACATCGTGCTCGTGGGCGGGGACGACAGCGAGGTGTGCGCGGGACGTGGCCATGTGTCGGGCGACCATGCAAAGCCAGGACCTACCCCGATTCCGCTGCGTTGCAGGGCCGCCTGTCGGCTTTTCACCACATCTTGACGGGTGTCTGACACCCGAGTGACGTCGGGGTGTCTATCACCCCCCGCGTCGTCGCCGCGTGCCAGGTCTAACCCACCGGGATCGCGTCGTCCAGTCCATGGTGGTTTGACAGGGCGGCCAGGTTGCAGCTTACTGCCGCGCGATGGGTCAGCCCGTGGACGCTGCGGTGATCGCCGTTACCTCCCGGGGGCAGGCCTGGCAGGGCGAGCGGGTGGCCGGGGTCGCGCTGCTCGAGCGCACCGCCATGGCCCTGCACCGCGCCGGGATGCGCCGGATCCTGGTCGCCGTGGCGGCCGACGGGGCGCCAGCGGTCGCCGCCCAGCTCGCCGCCGCCGCCGTCTTGCGCCGCAACCGGGTCGAGGTGGCGGTGATCAGCGCGCCGACCACGGCCCAGGCCCTCGTGGCCGCCGTCCCCGAGGCTGGCGCCGTCGTCGTCGGCCCGGCGGTGGTGTTCGACCCCGGCGTGGCCAAGCGCCTGGCCGCCCTCGACGATCGCGACGGCGACGTCTGGCTGGCCACGGCGCCGGGGGCGGTCGACGGCGCCCTGGCGGTGGCCCGGACCGCCGACCGGGTGACCGCGGTCGGGCAGGGCGGCGACGTCGCGATCGGTCTGGCCCGGGTCGGGGTCGGCTTCGCCGCGGCCGCGACCGCGGCCCTGGCCGAGCGCCCCACGGCCTCGGTGGCGGCGCTCCTCGACGCGCTGGTGCGGCGCGACCGGGTCCGCGTGCTCGAGGTCGGCGCCGCCCTGTGGCACCCGGCCTCGACGTCCGCCGAGCGCGCGGCAGCGCGGACCAAGCTCCTGCGCGCCCTGACCAAGCCCACCGATGGCCTGATCTCCAAGCTGATCAACCGCCGCGGTTCGCGCGTGGTGACCGGCGCGCTCCTCGACACGGGCCTGACGCCCAACCAGATGACCCTGATCGCGGCGGTGTTCGGTGCGGTCGGCATCGCCCTGGTCGCGCGCGGCACCTGGGCCCTGGTCGCCCTGGGCGCCACCCTGGTCCAGCTCCAGTCGATCCTCGACGGCTGCGACGGCGAGCTGGCCCGCCTCACGTTCCGCAGCTCGCGGATCGGTGAGTGGCTCGACTCGATCGTCGACGACGGCATGAACGTGGCGTACCCCCTGGCGCTGGGAGCCGCGGCGGCGGCGCTCCACGGCGAGCCGGCGTGGTGGTGGGTCGGCGTCGTCGGGGCCGCCGGCTTCGCGACCCACTCGGCGGTGATCTACGCCGACATCGCCCGCCGTCACGGCAGCGGCAACCCGTTCCTGTTCCGGTGGTGGTTCCAGAAGGACGACGCCTACCTGCAGCAGGCGCTGGCGTCGGGCAGCGGCGGGCTCAACCTGGTCGGGTTCTTCCACGCGCTCGGCCGGCGCGATCTGTTCCTGTTCGCGTTCATGGTGTGCGGCTGGCTCGGCCTGCCGGCGGTCGCGGCCGGCTGGTATGCCGTGATCGCCGTGATCAATGGCGGTATGGCCGTGGCCCACGTCGCCGCCGGCGGCCTGCGCCTGCGCCGCTAGCCTCGGCCTCGGCCTCGGCCTCGGTCTCGGCCTCGGTCTCGGTCTCGGCCTCGGTCTCGGTCTCGGTCTCGGTCTCGGTCTCCGCCTCGGTCTCGGCCTCGGTCTCGGCCTCGGTCTCGGTCTCGGCCTCCGCCTCGGTCTCGGCCTCCGCCTCCGCCTCGTCCTACCCGAGCGGCGCGCCTTCGCCCTTCCCCTCGAGCTCGCGGATCCTCCGGTCGGCCCGCACCACGTCGCGGGTGCGCACGCCGATCATGATCACCAGCTGCGCGACCTGGGTCGCCGACAGCACCCAGACCGCCAGGTCGAGCCGGCCGATCACCAGGGCCAGCCCCAGCCAGAACCACAGGTCGACCTCCTCGAAGCGCCACACCCGCGACGCCATCGTCAGGCCCCAGCGCAGCCACTGGCCGCGGGTCCGCGTCGGCGGTGGCGCGATCGCGATCGGCCGGGTCCGCGCCATCACCGCCGCCACCGGATCGGCCTGGGCCTCGAGCCAGCGCACCCGCTCGCTCTCGGCGTGGGCCAGCCACTTCATGTAGCCGCACACGTTCATGCCGGTGACCCCGGCCAGGGCCAGGACGAGGTAGCCCGGCTCGCCCTCGGCGCGCGCGACCTGCCAGCCGGCCGCGCCCATGATCGCGGCCCAGGTGATCATGTCGGACACCTTGTCGTAGAACGACCCGAGCTTGGTGAAGGCCCGACGGTAGCGGGCCAGGGTGCCGTCCATGTGATCGAACAGCACGCCGACCTGGAGCAGCACCGCGGCCGCGACCCAGTGGTCGGGCGTGAGGATGAGCGCGGCGGCCCCGAGCTTGGCCAGGTTGCCGACGGTGGTGCAGCGGTTGGGCGTGACCCAGCGCCAGTCGGCGCACAGCCACAGGACCGCGATGGTCAGCGGCCGCACGATCAGCGCCGCGTACCACTCGGTCGACTGGAAGTTGCGCAGCCGGCGCAGGCGGTCGGCGGCCGCCGGCGTCATCGCCCGGCGCGCTCGGCGGCCAGGCGCGCCAGCTCGGCATCGGCGCGCTCGCGGGCGCCGGGGGTGTCGACGTCCTGCCAGAACGCGGTGCCGATGTCGGCGACCCGGGCCCGGCCGGTGGCGGCCAGCCGGCGGACGCCGTCGGACAGCGAGCAGTCGCCGCGGGCGTCGCGCTCGGCGGCCAGCGACTCGAGGAGGGGCGCGCCGATCGCGAACACCCCGCAGTCGACGCAGTCGAAGCCGGCCAGCTCCTTGCCGATGTCGACGATACGGCCGTCCTCGGTGCGGACCTTGGTGGCGTCGTCCATGTCGTAGATCTCGTCGAGCCGGCGGTCGACGCACAGGACCAGATCGGCGGCGGCGAGGTCGGCGGCGGCGGCCACCGCGGCCAGCTCGTGGTCGTAGACGTGATCCGACATCGCCAGGATGAACGGCGTCGGCACCACGCCGCGGGCGGCCAGGACCGACAGCCCCAGGCCGCGCTGATAGTCGGGGTTGGTGATCGTCGCCAGCTCCATGCGGCCGGCGAACTCGGCGCGCCAGCCGTCGAGGGCGGCGGCCAGCTCGTCGCCGCGATGGCCGATCACGACCCAGGCGGCGCGCACGCCGGCGGCGGCCATGGCGCGCAGGCTGCGCAGGAGCAGCGGCACGCCGGCCACCTCCCGGAGCGGCTTGGGTAGGTCGACGCCATCTTCGCGCAGCCGGGTGCCGAGCCCGGCGGCCAGGATCACCGCGCGATCGATCATGGCGCGCGCATACCACGTGGCCGCGCGCCGCGGCAAACCCCACACAATCGGGCAGGTGGCGGCGGCGCGCGACCGACCTATCCGTGTACGCTGTGCAGCGCGTACCGATGGCGGCGGCCCCCGAGCTCCGAAACGACGTCAACCGCGGCCTGGCGTGGATCGGCCTGGCCAGCTCGCTGGTCGGCATCCTCGACTTCCTGGCGCTCCTGATCCTGTCGGCGTTCTGGATCGGGCCCGACGCCTACGGCACCGCGACGATCGCGATCGCGGTGTTCCCGGTGCTCGATCAGCTCACCGACCTGGGCCTGTCGTCGGCGGTGATCCAGCGCGAGCGCCGCGATCCCGACATCATCTCGTCGGTCTTCTGGATCAACCTGACGATCGCCGGCGTGCTGTTCGCGCTGTTACTCGCGATGTCGGGGCCGGTCGGCACGCTCTTCGAGAGCGCGACGATCGGGACGATGCTCATCGTCTACGGGACCAAGCTCCTGTGGCAGAACGTCTACTTCATCCCGGTGGCGTTGATGAAGAAGGACCTGCGGTTCAAGGAGCTGTCGGTCATCCGCATCATCGCCAACCTGACCGAGTTCGCCGGCAAGGTCGGGTTCGCGGCCGCCGGGCTCGGGGTGTGGGCCTTCGTCCTCGGGCCTCTCGGGCGGGTCCTGGTCACCGGCATCGGCGCCCAGATCTGCAACCCGTGGCGGCCGCGGTTCGTGCTCAAGCTGCGCGCGACCTGGGACTACGTGACCTTCGGGCTCAAGGCCTCGGCGTCGCAGATCCTGTTCTCGCTCTACACCAACGCCGACTACTGGGTCGTCGGCTACTTCTACTCGCCGACCGCGGTCGGCATCTATCGCCTGGCCTTCGAGATCGTCCTCGAGCCGGTCAAGATGATCTCGAACGTGGTGGTCGACATCGCGTTCCCGACCTTCGCCCGGCTGCGCCACCACCGCGACCAGCTCATCGCTCAGTTCATCTCGTTCACCCGCCTCAACCTGGTGACGGTCATGATCTACGCCGCGGTGGTGTTCGTGCTGGCCGAGGAGATCGTGACCTTGTTCTTCCCCAAGTACGGCCTGTTCCCGGTCGACTCGGTGCGGATCCTGACCGGGGTCGCGGTCCTGCGTTCGCTGTCGTACGTGCTGCCGCCGCTCCTCGACGGGGTTGGTCACCCGAGCCGGACGCTCATCTACATGGTGGTCGCGGCGATCGTCTTGCCGGTCTTGTTCGTGGTCTCGGTGCTCGTCCTCGACGAGCCCCACGGCTTCGAGTCGGTCGCGGTGGCCTGGGCGGTCGGCTACCCGATCGCGTTCGTCGTGCTCCTCCTCCTCGCGACCTACACGATCAAGCTCCCGGTGCGTTACTTCGTCAGCAAGACCATCGGGGTGCCGGCGTGCATCCTGGCCGGCGGCCTGGTCGGCGGTGGCCTCAAGTGGGCGCTCCACGGCGCGCCCGACGTCGTCCGCGGCCTGGCGGTCCTGGTCGGGATCGTCGGCGTGTCCGGGGTCCTCCTGGCCTACACCCAGGGGCTGTCGCCGGCCCGGGCGCGGGCGGCGCTCAAGGGCACGCCGGTCGAGCCGCCGGCCGAGCCGCCGCCCGTCGACGACTAGCGGCGCTCGCGGGCCGCGACCAGGGCCTCGGCGCGCGCCAGATCCTCAACGTTGTCGATCTCGATCACCGTGCAGTCGTGGACGTCGACGATGCCGAAGCGGAGCGCGCCGCGACCGAACAGGCGGGCGTAGGCGTACTCGTAGTACTCGCCGGTCTTGCCCTCGTCGCGCAGGGCGCGCAGCTCGGCGAAGGCCAGGGCGGCCGCCGCCGGTGACAGCCGCGACACGCCGATGTACTCGCCGACGCAGGCCTCGGGCGCGAGCTGCTTGGACAGGCCGATCACCGCGCCGTCGCCGTCGACCTGGGCCTTCATGGTCTCGTCGTCGAGCTCGGGCCGGCAGTCGACCGCCAGGACCGCGTCGCCGGGGGCGGCCAGCACCTTGGGCAGCATGTGCTCGTCGAGGATCACGTCGCCGTCGAACTGCAGGAAGCCGTCGCCGCCGACCGCGGCCTCGGCCACCGCCAGCGACCAGAAGTTGTTCCACGGCTGGTACATCTCGTTCTCGACCACGACGCAGTCGCCGAACCCGCCGGCGGCCAGGGCCGCGCGCAGGGTGTCGAGGCGGTAGCCGCCGACGATGATCACGTCGGTCATCGCGAAGCCGACGGCCTTCAGGTGGTCGAGCTGGCGAAACAGGATCGGTCGCCCCAGGACCGGGACCAGGACCTTGGGGCGATCGTCGGTGAGCGGGGCCAGGCGCGAGCCCATGCCAGCGGCCAGGATGACGGCCTTCATCGCGCCTCGATCATCGTCGGAGTGGACACGCGCGGACGATACGCGAACGACCTCGCGAGTCAAGGCGCCGGCTTGCTGGCGCGCGGCGGCTGTGGCACTGACTAGCGGTGACCGCGCCGGTGTTCGTCGACTACGCCGACCGCGGTGCGATCGCCGGCCTGCGCCTGGGCGGGATGTCGATCGTCGAGCGGATCGTGCGCGACGCCGCGGTGGCCGGGGCGCCGGCCGCCACCGTGCGGCTGGCCGCCGCCGACCGGCCGAGCCTGCCGAGCTTGCCGATCGCGGTCACCTGGCTGCCGGTCGACGCGCCGCCGCCGGCCGACGCGGTCGCGGTGCCGGGCGACGTGATCGCCGGGGTGCAGATCGTCGATCGCGCCAGCCGCAAGGCCGCGGAGCGCGCGCTCATGCAGCAGTGTCGACGGTCCTACGACGGCCTCGGCGACACCTACGTGATCCGTCCGGTGTCGCTGCGCATCACGCCGCACCTGGCCGCCCTCGGCGCGACCCCCAACCAGGTCACCTGGGCCAACGCCGTGGTCGGGCTGGCGGCGTGCGCGCTGGTCGCGGCCGGGCCGCGCTGGGCCCAGGTCGCCGGCGGCCTCGCGATCTTCCTCCAGGTCGTCCTCGACTCGTGCGACGGCGAGCTGGCCCGCATCCGCCACCGCTACAGCGCCTTCGGCCGCGGCCTCGACAACGTCACCGACGATCTGATCGACCTCGGCATGACGGTCGGGTTCGGCCTCGCCCTCGGCGGCGCCTGGCTGTGGCTGGCGATCGGCGGCGCGGTGGCGCGGGCGTCGTGCGCGGCCATGATCTTCCGCGCGGTGGCGCGGATCGGGCGCCCGGGCGACGTCATGGCCTTCCGCTGGTTCTTCGATCGCGCCGACGCCGCGCTGGCCGAGCGCTTCGAGCACAAGCTGACGCCGATGGCGGTGGTGCGATCCCTGGGGCGGCGCGACGCCTACGTGATCGTGTGGGCGATCGCGTGTCTGGCCGGCGTCCTCGAGCCAGCCCTGGTGCTGGCGCTGATCGTCGCCTACGGCTACTTCGGGCTGTCGCTCGCCCACCGGGTGGCGCGGGCCCGACGGCCCGTCGAGGACCGGGCCGGGATGTGACTTGCGTCGGCCGGCGCCGCGCGGTAAGTGCCAGCCGCCCGTGTTCACCGGCCTGATCGAAGACCTCGGCACTATCGCCCGCGCCGACCGCCGCTCCGACGCGCTGGTCCTGACGGTGCGGCCGGCGGCGATCCCCGTCGGCGAGCTCGGCCTGGGCGACTCGGTGGCCCACGACGGCGTGTGCCTGACCGTGACCGAGCGCGGCGCCGACACCTATCAGGTGCTGGCCGGCGCCGAGACCCTGGCCAAGACCACTCTGGGCGAGCGCCGGGTCGGCGATCGGGTCCACCTCGAGCGCGCCCTGGCCTTGGGCGCGCGCCTGGGGGGCCACCTGGTGGCTGGCCACGTCGACGGTGTCGGCGAGCTGGTGAGCCGGGTCGATCGCGGCGCCAACGTGATCCTGACCTACCGGCCGCCGCGCGAGCTCCTGCGCTACGTGATCGTCAAGGGCTCGATCGCGATCGACGGGGTCAGCCTGACGGTCAACGCGGTCGACGACGCCACCTTCGCGGTGGCGATCATCCCGCACACGGTCTCCGCCACCCACCTGGGCGCCCGCCGCCCCGGCGCCCGGGTCAACCTCGAGGTCGATCTGATCGGCAAGTACGTCGAGAAGCTGGTCGCCCCTTACCAGGAGTCACGCTGATGCGCCTCGCCACACCCACCGCTCGCGTCGAGGCCGCCCTCGCCGCCATCCGCGCCGGCCAGATGGTGATCATGGTCGACGACGAGGATCGCGAGAACGAGGGCGATCTGGTGCTGGCCGCCGACAAGGTCACGCCCGAGGCGATCAACTTCATGGCCACCCACGCCCGCGGCCTGATCTGCCTGGCGATGGACGGCCCGCTGATCGATCGCCTCGAGCTAGCGCCCATGGTGCGCGACAACCAGGCCAGCCTGGGCACCGCGTTCACGGTGTCGATCGAGGCCCGCCACGGGGTGTCGACCGGGATCTCGGCCAAGGATCGCGCGACCACGATCCGGGCCGCGATCGCCGACGACGCCCGGCCCCACGATCTGGTATCGCCCGGTCACGTCTTCCCGCTGCGGGCCCGCCGCGGCGGCGTCCTGGTGCGCACCGGGCAGACCGAGGGCTCGGTCGATCTGGCGCGGCTGGCCGGGTGCAAGCCGGCCGGCGTGATCTGCGAGATCATGAAGGACGATGGCGAGATGGCGCGGATGCCCGAGCTCGAGGCCTTCGCCGCCAAGCACGACCTGGTCCTGTGCTCGGTCGCCGATCTGATCGCCTACCGCCTCGAGCGCGAGCGCATCGTGCGGCGCCGGGCCGAGCACGCGCTGCGGCCGGGCTGGCTGCCGCCCGGCGAGCCGTGGCGGGCGGTGGTCTACGACACCGAGGTCGAGGACACCGAGTACCTGGCGCTGGTGCGCGGCAACCCGGCGGCGGCGACCGGCCCAGTCTTGTGCCGGGTGGCGGCCCTCGACCCGGTGGTCGATCCCCTGGCCCTCAAGCCCGAGGTGGCGGCGGCCCTGGCCGCGATCGACGACGCCGGCTGCGGCGTGTTCCTGTACGTCCACAGCCGGACCCGGACCAGCCTCGAGCGCAGCTTCACCAAGCTCATCGGCGGCGGCGGCAAGGGCGCCGGGGTGCGCCCCGAGGCCTCGAGCGAGGCCCTGCGCGACTTCGGGCTGGGCGCCCAGGTCCTGGCCGACCTGGGCCTGCAGCAGATCCGGCTCCTGTCCAACAGCGACCGCAAGATCGTCGGCATCGAGGGCTTCGGGATCGAGGTGGTCGAGCGGGTCGCCTTGGGCGCGGCGCCGATGCGAGCCAAGGCCGACGTGAGGTAGATTGCGCGCCATGTCCACGATCGAAGGCTCGCTGTCGGCGGCCGGCAAGAAGTTCGTCATCGTCGCCAGCCGGTTCAACGGCCTCATCGTCGAGCCGCTGATCGCCGGCGCCACCGACGCCATCGTCCGCACCGGCGGCGCGGCGGCCGACGTCACCGTCGTCCGCTGTCCCGGCGCCTTCGAGCTGCCGCAGGTGGTGCGGTGGGTGATCGCGCGCGGCGGCGTCGACGCGGTGATCGTGCTGGGGGCGGTGATCCGCGGCGCGACCCCACACTTCGACTACGTCGCCGGCGAGGCCGCCAAGGGCATCGCCGCCGCCGCGGCGGTCGCGGCGATGCCGGTGGTGTTCGGGGTCCTCACGACCGACACGATCGAGCAGGCCCTCGAGCGCGCCGGCACCAAGGCCGGCAACAAGGGCTTCGACGCGGCGATGGCGGCGATCGAGATGGCCGGGCTCAAGGCCGCCCTCGAGGCGAAGTGACCACCGAGTCCCTGGCCACCCGGCGCGCGGCGCGGGCCCTGGCCCTGCAGGTGCTGTTCGCCGCCGACGACGGCGTCGCCCTCGAGCCCGGCGTCGAGCCGGCGACCGCGGTGGCGCGCATCGACGGCGAGTTCGAGCTGGGCGCCGAGGACGCGGCCCGGACCCTGGCGGTCGCCCTGGTCGCGCACCTGGCCGGCGACGAGCGGCGGCTGGCGATCGACGAGGTCATCACCGCCGGCTCGCGCAACTGGCGGCTCGAGCGCATGGCCCGGGTCGATCGCAACATCCTGCGCCTGGCGGTCGGCGAGCTGGTCCACGCGCCGGCCACCCCGGTGCGGGTCGTGATCAACGAGGCGGTCGAGCTGGCCAAGCGGTTCGGCACCGCCGAGTCGCCGGCCTTCGTCAACGGCGTGCTCGATCGCATCGCGTCCAACCTGGGGCGACGCGACGACGGGCCGGTCGCCGAGCCGACGTGAAGCTGTCGCTCTTGCCGCTCGAGCTGGCTCGCTGGGACGAGGCGCCCCGCGAGGCGCTGCTGGTGCCGGTGTTCGCCGACGAGCGGCCGCTGCGCGGCGCCGCCGGCCTGTGCGACTGGCGGCTGTGCGGTCGCCTGACCCGGCTGTGCAAGGCCGGGCGGTTGGTCGGCGCGCGCGGCGAGACCGTGATGCTGCCCCCGGGCCGGCGCCTGCCGTTTCGTCGGCTGTTCCTGTTTGGCCTGGGGCCGTCGGCTGGCTACGGCGACGCCCGGCTGCGCGACGATCTGCGGTGGATGCGCGAGGTCGCGGTCGCCGCCGGCGTGCGCGACTTCGCCCTCGAGGCGCCGGGCCGCGCCACCGGCGTGATCGGCGCGCGCCGCGCCCTCGAGGTCGTGCTCGAGGAGACCGATCGGGGCGACGGCGCGGTGTGGCTGATCGACGGCCCGGCCGGCCACAAGGACATGGCCGAGCTACTGCGGCTGCAAGGGCGGCGCGACGCGTGACCCGGACGATCGGCGCGCGCTACGTCGATCCGCTGGCCGAGGTGTGGCTGGCGACCGCGGCGCGGCTCGGTCTCACCGTCGAGCGCCGCCCCGACGCCTACGCCGCCACCGACGGCCGGGGCCGGCTGGTGATCGGCAGCGACGACACCCTCGACGTCGACGACTCGCTGGCGCAGATGATCTTCCACGAGCTGTGTCACTGGTTGGTGAGCGGCCTGGCGTCGCGCGCCGAGCCCGACTGGGGCCTCGACAACATCACCACCCGCGACGCCTGGCGCGAGCACGCGACCCTGCGGTTGCAGCGGACGATCGCCGGGCGCTATGGCCTCGACCGGTTCTTCGCGCCGACCACCGACTACCGGGTGTTCTGGGATGCGCTGCCGGCCGATCCGCTGGCCGACCGCGGCGATCCGTCGGTGGTGGCCGCGATCCGCGCGCTGGCGCTGGCCGAGCGGCCGCCCTTCGCGCCGGCCCTGGGCGACGCGCTGGCCGCGACCGCCGCGATCGTCGCCGCCGCCGCGCCGTTCGCTGCGCCCGACTCCCTGGCCCGCGGCACCACGGTGCCCCCGCCGCATCCGACCGGGCTGCCCGCCGGCGTCGACGATGGTCGGCGCTGCGGCGGCTGCGCGTGGCGGCACGACGTGCGGGGCCGCGCGCGCTGTCGCCAGGTCGAGGCCGCGATCGATCCGACCTGGCCCGGCTGCGAGCGCTTCGAGCCGGCGCTCGACTGCCAGACCTGCGGCGCCTGTTGTCGCGAGGCCTACCACGCGGTCCGGGTCGGGCCGCGCGATCCGGTGCGGACCGCCGCGCCCGACTACGTCGTCGATCGCGCGGCCCTCGAGGACGGGCCGCGGCCGCCGGCCGCCGAGCGCTACCAGCTCGCGCGCCGGCCGCATCCCGGGCCGCTGCCGGGTCAGGAGGTCGATCGCTGCGCCGCGCTCACCGGCGGCGCGCTGGTCGCGCGCGGCGACGGCCTGACCACGACCGGCTACGCGTGTGCGATCTACGACGTGCGCCCGGCGACCTGCCGCGACTTCACGCTCGGCTCGGCCCACTGCCTGACCGCGCGTCGCCGGGTCGGGCTGTCGCTGGGCTGATCAGACGTCGCGCGCTCATCGGCCGCGGAAGGCCGGCGGCCGCTTGCCGGCGAAGGCCGCCATCGCCTCGCCGAGATCCTCCGACGCGAGGAACGCGGCGTTCCAGGCCGCGACGTACTCGAGGCCGTCGGCGACGCTCTTGCCGGCGCCGTAGTCCAGGACCTGCTTGACCCCGCGCACGACCAGCGGCGGGTTGCCCGCGATCTCGCGGGCCAGGCGATCGGCGGCGGCCCAGGCGCCGTCGCGATCGGCCGCGACCTCGCCGACCAGCCCCAGGGCCAGCGCGCGCGCGGCGTCGACGTCCTTGCCGGTCAGCGCCAGCTCGCGGGTCGCCGCCGGGCCGATGATGTGCGGCAGCCGCTGCAGCGAGCCCAGGTCGGCGACGATCGCGACCTTGGTCTCGCGCACCGAGAACACCGCGTCGGCGCTGCACACCCGCAGGTCGCACGCCGCGATCAGATCGACGCCGCCGCCCAGGCACTTGCCGTGGATCGCGGCGATCACCGGGGCCGGGCAGGACGCGATCGCGGTGAACGACCGCTGCAGCTCGCGGATGAGCGTGAGCAGCTCGCTGCGCGCGCCGGCCAGGCCGCCGCCGGTCATGACCTTGCCCCAGGCCGCCATCGCCGCCGGCAGATCGAGGCCGAACGAGAACGACGGTGCGGTCGACCGGATCACGATCGCGCGCACGCTGGCGTCGGCGGCGAGCTCGGTGAAGGTCTGGCCGCACGCGGCGAAGAACGCCGGGGTCATGGTCGGGATGGTGAGGGTGACGGTGACGATGTCGTCGTGGCGACTACGCGCGAGCAGGTCCATGGCGTGAGGCTACCCCGGGGTCGCGCCGAAAACTTGCGACCGTCGGCCGCCGGCACGAGGGTGGAGTCATGCGGGGCGACATCGTTCTCCACGGCTTCGTCCTCACCGCCGAGGAATGGGCGGCGATGGATCCGGTCGCGCGTTCTCAGCTCTTGCGCGCGGCGCTGCGGCGCGACGAGCCGTGGCTGGCGACCAGCGCGCCGCCGCTGGCCACCGACGACGCCGGCGTCGACGAGCGGGCCGAGGTCGGCGAGCCGAGTCACCTGGCGATCAGCGCGGCCTGAGGCGCGGCGGCGCGGCGGCGCGATCGGCGGCGGCGCGGTCGAGGTGACCGCGGGCGACCAGGAGCGCCAGCACGCGATCGCGACGGGCCAGGGCCCGCCCCAGGTGGACGAACGGGTCGTAGGCCCGGGGCGCCCGGGGCAGGCACGCCAGGAGCACCGCCTCGCCGTCGGTCAGCGCCGCCACCGGTTTGCCGAAGTAGGTGCGGGCGGCGGCGGTCAGCCCGCGCGCGCCGTTGCCGTAGTCGGCGCGGTTGATCCACTGCGTCAAGAGCTGACGCTTGTCGAGGGCGCGCTCGAGGCGCAGCGCCCACACCACCTCGCGCAGCTTGCGGCCCCACGAGCGCGGACGATCGCCGCTGTAGCGCAGGCGCGCGACCTGCATCGACAGGGTCGAGCCGCCGTAGGCGATGCGTCCCGCGCGCAGATCGAGCCACGCCGCCCGCGCCAGCCCGCGCAGCTCGACGCCGCGATGATCCCAGAAGCCGTGGTCCTCGGCTTCGATCACCGCGGCTACGAAGCTCGCCGGCACTTGCTCGAGGTCGATCCAGTCGGCATCGCCGGGCGGCGGCGCCAGCTCGGCGGGGTCGATCGGGCGCGCATAGGTGGCGATCACGATCGCCTCGAGGAGGACGACGCCGCACAGGAGCAGCGCGGCGATCGGGCCGCGCGCGCGCCGCCACAGGTGGCGCCACCGCCAGCCGCCGATCGTGCCGGCCACGGCGGCCGAGGTCATCGGCCGAGGCCAGCGGTGAGCGGGGCCGAGGTGGCGGTGGGCGCGGTCGCGGTCGGCGCGTTGCGTGGGGCCGGGGCGCCGCGCAGGCCGGTCAGGATGGCGGCGACGATCAGGGCCACGGCGGCGCGGCGCAGGCGAGGGGCGAGGCGGGGCAGGGGGCGGGTCCGGGCCGGCATGACGGTAGGGATTGCAGCGGCGATGCCAGGTCGTGGGCCAACCGGTTCGCGACGTTACGCGCGAGCGCGGGCCCAGGCACACGGCGGATGTGGCGGCCGCGGCCGCGGTCTTGACGCGGGCGGCAGATCCGCCGCGGGCGACGCGCGTGTAAGGTCTTCCAGATGGTCGGTCGAACGCTCGCGATCTGCGCCGCGCTGATCGCGCTCGGGCTGGGGTTGATCGTGGGGGCGGCGCCGGCCGCGGCGACCACCGGCCGGGCCAGTGGGCTCTACGTCGGCGGCACCGCGTTGCCGGTGGTGTCGTCGGACATCCGGATCGACGTCGAGCTCGGCGTCGCCCGCGGCACCGTGACCCAGCGCTTCCACAACCCGCGGCCCGACGCCGTCGAGGCGGTCTACGTCTTCCCGCTGCCGCCCGGGGCCGCGGTCGACAGCCTGAGCGCGACCTTCGCCGGCCAGACCGTGCGCGGCGCGATCGCCCGCCGCGCCGAGGCCGCCGCCGCCTACCAGGACGCGGTGGCCGACGGCCGCGCCGCGGCGCTCGTCGAACAGGAGCGGCCGGGCGTGTTCACGCAGTCGCTGGCGCCGATCCCGGCCGGCGGCGAGGTGGTCGTGACCTTGACCTGGCAAGCGACGCTCGTGCGCCACGACGGCGCCTGGGAGCTGGTCCACCCGCTGGTCGTCGGGCCGCGCTTCGTCCCGGGCGCGGCGACCGGCCGACCGACCCAGGGCGTCGGGGTCGCCGTCGACACCAACCGCGCGCCCGACGCGTCGCGCGTGACGCCGCCGTCGAGCGCCACGGTCGCGACCCCGTATCGGGTCGAGCTGCGCCTCGACGACGCGGTCGACCTGGGCTCGCCGACCCACCCGCTGGCGGTCGCGCCCCAGGCCACCGGCGCGGTGGCGACGGTGGCCGACGCGGTCGGCGATCGCGAGCTGGTCGTGCGCTGGCGCAGCGCCGCCGCCGAGCAGGTCCGGGCCATCGTCGAGCCGGCCGGCGGTGGCGCCTACGTCGCCGTCCTCGTCGAGCCGGCCGCGGCGCCGGTCGCGCCGCCGCGGGGCCCGCGCCGCTGGGTGGTCGCCCTCGATCGGTCGCCGTCGCTGGCTGGCGTCGGCGACGCCATGGTCCGCGCGGTCGGCCGGGCGACGATCGCGCGCCTACCGGCCGGCGATCGCGCGGCGGTCGTGACGCTGGGCGCGACCCCGACCGGGTTCACCGACGATCGCGCCGCGCTGGCCCGGGGCGTCGACGCCGCGCCGCGCGGCACCGCCGATCTCACGCGGGCCCTGGCCACCAGCCTCGGGCGCCTGGCCCGCACCGGCCCGGTCGAGGTCGTGCTCATCACCGACGGCCTGATCGCCGACGACGCCGCCGCGATCGAGCGGGCGGCGGCGACCGGCCTCACGATCCACACGATCGCGATCGGCGCGGCCCCCAACCGCTGGCTCCTGTCCGCGATCGCCGCGCGCACCGGCGGCGTGGCCCGGGCCGCGGTCAATATCGACGAGGTCGACGCCGCGGTCGACGCGGTGGTGGCGGCCGATCGGCAGAGCCCGGTCACGGTCGACTGGCGGACGCCCGCGGTGATCGACACCGAGGCCAGCGCGCCGCGGGTCGGCCCAGGCCAGGCCGCGCTCCTGGTCGCGGTCGATCCCGGCGGCGTGCCGTCGGGGGAGATCGAGATCGCGATCGGCCCCCGGCGGTTGCGCGCTCGCCTCGAGCGTCGGCCGGCCGCCGGCCTGGCCTCGACCTGGGCCCGGCTGCGGGTGGCCCGGCTCTACGCCGCTGGCGATCGCGTCGGCGCCACCCAGGTCGCCCTCGAGCGCGGCGTGATCGCGCCGACCACCGCCCTGGTCGCGACCGCCACCCGGGCCTCGGAGCCGGTGCGCTCGGTGATCTCGGTGACCGTGCCGGTGCCGGCTGGGATGCGGACCGCCGCGGTGCGCGACGAGCGCTTCGACGACGCCGAGCGCGACGACGATCGAGGCGATGGTCAGGTCGATGATCGGTTCGGCGGCGATCAGGGCGGCGGCGGCCGGCCGGCGCCAGCCCCGGCCGACGAGGATGCGACCGCCACGCGGGTCGACCGAGCGCCGATGACCGCGACCTTGAGCGGCGCGGCGGCCTCCGAGGCCCAGGCGATGTCGCCCCTCGACGACGGGGCCGTGGCCCCGGGCGGCCTGGCCGGCGACCGCCGTCGGGTCTGGGTGCTCGGCCTGTCCCTCGGCGCCCGCCTCGATCGCGAGGTCCCGGCCGCGGTCGCCGATCTCGGCGTGTACTGGCGCCTGCCGCGGCCCTTCGCGGTCGGCCTGCGGCTGGCCGCGGTCGCCGCGCCCCTCGACGACGATCCGGTCGCGGCCGCGGCCACCGTCGGCCTGGCGACCGCGTCGCGCCTGCCGGTCTCGCTGTCGTTCGGCGTCGGCCTGGGTTGGTCGGGCGGCCTAGGCGTGGCCTACGACGCCGGCCTGGTGTTCGGCCGCGGTGGCCTGGGCGCGGCCCTGCGCCTGCACGGCCTGGCGGGGCCGGTCCGGGCCGAGACCCTGAGCCTCGGCGTCGAGGCGGCGTTCTAGGCGCTCTAGAGCTCCGGACGATCTGCGGCCGGCTGGACCCCGGATCCGCTGCGGCCCTTGGGTGCTCGATAGATCATCGCGCGCCGCCGCGCGTCTTGGGGAGCCATGCGCACCTCCGCCTTGCTCGTGGCCGCCGCGCTGGCCCTGGCCCCGACCTCCGCCCACGCCTTCTGCGGCTTCTACGTCGGCGGCGCCGACGCCAACCTCTACAACCACGCGACCCAGGTCGTGCTCATGCGCCACGGCTCGACGACGGTCCTGTCGATGGTCAACAACTACCAGGGCCCGCCCGAGGCCTTCGCGATGGTCGTGCCGGTGCCGGTCGTGGTCCGCGAGGCCGACGTGAAGACCCTCGACCGCGCGCTCCTGACCAAGGTCGACACCCTGGGCGCGCCCCGCCTGGTCGAGTACTGGGAACAGGATCCGTGCCGGGTGCCCGAGCCGGTGATGGCCCTCGAGCGGATGTCGGTCGACGACGAGAGCGACGATCGCTCGCCGCCCAGCGACGACGACGCCGACTACCAGGTCAAGGTCGAGGCCCGGTTCTCGGTCGGCGAGTACGACGTCGTCGTGCTGTCGGCCGGCGAGTCGACCGGCCTCGAGCGCTGGCTGCGCGATCACCGCTACACGATCCCGGCCAAGGCCGAGCCGCTGCTCCGGCCCTACGTCGAGGCCGGCACCAAGTTCTTCGTCGCCAAGGTCGATCCCAAGAAGGTCCGGTTCGTCGACGGCATGGCGACCTTGTCGCCGCTGCGCGTGGCCTACGACTCGACCGACTTCGCGCTGCCGATCCGCCTGGGCCTGGCCAACGCCGCCGGCAAGCAAGATCTGATCGTCAACATCCTGGCCCCCGGCAACACCCGCTACGAGGTCGCGAACTATCCCAACGCCACGATCCCGACCAACCTGATCGTGAAGGACGAGGTGCGCGGGCGCTTCGGCGAGTTCTACGCCGCGCTCCTCGATCACGCCCAGGCCCGCGTGCCGGGCGCGGTGATCACCGAGTACGCCTGGGACGCCTCGAGCTGCGATCCGTGCCCGGGTCCGACCCTCGACGGCGACGACCTCGCCACGCTGGGCGCCGACGTCATCACCGCGAACTACCAGGACGTCGATCCGTGGGGCTTCACCTTGACCCGGCTCCACGCCCGCTACGGCGACGAGCTGGGCGACGATCTGGTGTTCCGCGCGGTCGAGCCGATCGCCGGCGGGCAGGGCACTCCCGACGCCGACGGCGCGCTGCCGACCGAGGTGATGCGCGGCGCCGGCAACGCGTTCCAGGGCCGCTACGTGATCCTGCACCCGTGGACCCAAGAGGTGACGTGCGCCGACCCGCACCGCGGCCGCTGGGGCGGACCGCCGCTCGGCGCCCAGCTCGCCGGGGCCGGGCTCCAGGCCGCGACCGACACCGCCTTCGCGCCCCGCGGCAAGCTCGACGTCGCGGCGCTGGTCGCGCGGCCGGTGCCCGAGATCGGCCCGCTGACCAGCGGCGGCGCCGGCCTTCCGACGCCTCTGCGCAAGGGCTCGGGCTGCGCCTGCGACGCGGGCACCGCCGGCGCCGGTGGCGCCGTCGGCCTCGGTCTGGTGACGCTTCTGGCCGCGATCCGCCGCCCGCGTCGCCGGCGGCCTTGAATCTCGCTCGGGCGGCGGCGACCATGGCGTGGGGGTCCGCCATGCCATCGCACCTGCTGTTCGTCCGCGTCGGCCTGCTCGCGCTCGCCGTCCTGTCCGCCTGCGCCAGCGGCAAGCCCGGGGGCAGCGACGACGACGCCGCGGTCGCGATCGACGCTGCCGTCGACGGCCCGACCGGGGCCGGGTTCGGCGAGGCCTGCGACGACGACACCGACTGCGCCAGCGTGGTGTGCCACGACGTCGGCGACGGCGCCCGGGTGTGCACGCGGACCTGCGACTTCGATTGCCCCGACGGCTACGCCTGCCGCACGGTGTCCCACGACGGCAACGATCTGCGGGTGTGCATGTTGGCCGAGCCCAACCTGTGCGAGACCTGCACCACCGACGAGGACTGCGGCGACGACGGCGATCTGTGCGTGCAGCTCACCGCCGGGCGGTTCTGCGCGATCGACTGCGCCAGCGATCCCACCGTGTGCGCGGTCGGCTTCACCTGCCAGCAGGTGGTGTCGGTCGACGAGCGGCCGCGCCGGCAGTGCCTGCCGGTGAACGGCGTGTGCTGCGTCGACGCCGACGGCGATCGCCACGGCGTCGGCGACGGCTGCTCGGGCGCCGACTGCGACGACGGCGAGCCGACGATCTTCGACGGCAACCCCGAGGTGTGTGACGGTCGCGACAACAACTGCGCCGGCGGCGTCGACGACGGCCCGCGCGACTGCGACCCGGCGCTGTGCGAGCTGGGCGCGCTGGGCTACTACGAGCGGCCGGCCGATGAATGCACCGGCGCCGGCGGCTGCGTGCAACAGCCAGCGGCGCTGTGCGGTCGCTACACCTGCGACGGTGGCGGCGAGGACGGCGACCGCTGCGCCACCGCGTGCGACGGCGAGGTCGACGACAAGTGCATCCCGGCCGCCCACTGCGACGCCGCGGTGTGCCAGGACGATCTCGCCAATGGCGCCGCCTGCGACGAGGCCTCGGACTGCGCCAGCGGCCACTGCGAGAACGGCTTCTGCTGCGCCGATGGCGACTGCTGCCAGGTCGCGTCCGATTGCCCGACGTTCGGCACCTTCTCGCCGGTGTGCGACACCCCGGCCACCTGCCAGGGCTCGCGCGGCGCCGCGGTGTGCAACGCCAACTTCGAGTGCACGACCCAAAGCGGCGTGCCCGACGACAGCGCCTGCACCACGACCACGGTCGCCAACGACTGCGGCTGGTGGTTGCCGATCGCGTGCACCGGCGCCACCAGCCAGACCGCGCCGGCCTGTCCGACCACCTGCACCACCTCGGCCGAGTGCGACGCCGGCGGGTGGTGTGACCCGGCCAGCCGGACCTGCCGCGAGGATCTCGACGACGGCGCCGCCTGCGGCGTCGACGATGGCCGGTGCAAGAGCGGCCACTGCCAGAACGGCTTCTGCTGCGCCAGCGGCGACTGCTGCGCCGCCGCCACCGACTGCCCGGCCAGCTACGCCAGCCCGCCGGTGTGCACCTCGCCGGTCGCGTGCGATGGCGAGGCCGACGTCGCCACCTGCGTCGCCTCGATCTGCGGCACCGCCGCCGACGTCGACGACGATCGCGCGTGCACCGCGGCCACGGTGGCCAGCGACTGCGGGCCGTACCGCCCGATCTTCTGCACCGGCTCTGCGACCCAGACCGCGCCGGCCTGTCCGACCTCGTGCACCGGCGACGCCGAGTGCGACGCCAGCGCGTACTGCAACGCCGGCGGGCAGTGCGTGCCCGACCAGCCCGACGGTGGCACCTGCGCCGACGACGGCGAGTGCGTCGCTGGCCACTGTCAGAACGGCTTCTGCTGCGCCAGCGGCGACTGCTGCGCCGCCGACAACGACTGCGACGCCTACGACGTCGCGCCGACCTGCGGCAGCCCGGCCGGCTGCCAGGGCACCCGGGTCGAGGGCGTGTGCAGCCCGACCAAGCAGTGCGGCCCGGCCACCGTCGACGACGATCGCGGCTGCGCCGGCGTCGAGGCCAACGCCTGCGGCCCCTACCCGGCGGCGCTGTGCACCGCGGCGCCCAGCCAGTCGGCGCCGACCTGCGCCACCTCGTGCACCGGCGACGGCGGCTGCGATCCATCGGCCCACTGCGACGGTGGCGTGTGCGTGCCCGACGCCGGCCCCGGCGGCTTCTGCACCACCACCAGCCAGTGCGCGGGTGGCCTGTCGTGCGTCGACAACGTGTGTTGCACCAGCGCCTGCACCGGCGGCTGCGAGGCCTGCGACCTGCCGGGCAGCGAGGGCACGTGCACCGCGGTCCCGGCCGGGCAGGATCCCGACAACGAGTGCGGCGCGGTGTCGTGCGTCGGCTTCTTCCACTCGTGGCTGGGCGATAGCTGCCGGCGCAAGGCCGACGTGCCGGCCAGCCAGGCCGCGTGCAGCGGCGCCCGGAGCTGCCGGACCCAGGCCCAGGAGTGCGGCGCCACCACCACCGCCGGCCCGGTCACGACGACCTGCGATACGACCTGCCAGGATCCCAACCTGTCGACCTGCACCGGCACCGTCGCTGGCGCGTGCACCAACGTCAACCCCGGGACCCAGACCTGCGGCCAGGGCGCGTGCAGCCGGACCGTCAACCAGTGTCAGAACGGCGCGCCCCTCACGTGCACCCCGGGCAGCCCGTCGACCGAGACCTGCAACGACATCGATGACAACTGCGATGGCACCGTCGACAACGGCGCGTTCAGCGACAGCTACGAGCCCAACCCCGACTGCTCGACCGCGCGCGCCCTCGGCGGGGTCGGCTCCGACGCCGGCAACTCCTACTCGTCGATGACGGTCTACGCCGCCGGCGACTGGGACTACTACGCGATCCCGATGACCGAGTCCGACGGGAGCTGCGGCTGCGGCAGCTTCTCGTTCGACGAGGACTACCAGGCCCGGGTCTCGCTCACCGTGCCCGCCAGCGCCGGGGCCTACGAGATCTGCATGAACACCGACTCGTGTAGCTGGCCGAGCGGCTACTGCTTCACCGCCAATCCCGGCGAGACCTTGACCGTCAGCCAGTACCTCGACGGCGCCTGCGGCCCGGGCCAGACCGATCGCTACACCGTCTACGTGCGCATCCGCGGCACCGGCACGCCCGGCTTCGAGTGCGCGCCCTACGGCCTGTCGTACTACTTCGACGCCGGACTCTGCCGATAACCGATCGGTCTCGGCCCCGGCCTCCGTCTCGGTCTCGGCCTCGGTCTCGGCCTCGGTCTCGGCCTCGGTCTCGGCCTCGGTCTCGGCCTCGGCCTCGCTCGCGTCTCGGTCTCGCTCGCGTCTCGGTCTCGGCCTCGCTCTCGGCCTCGGTCTCGGCCTCGGTCTCGGTCTCGGCCTCGGTCTCGGCCTCGGTCTCGGCCTCGGTCTCGGTCTCGGTCTCGGTCTCGGTCTCGGTCTCCGCCTCGGCCTCCGCCGTCACCGCTCCGACTGCGCGCCGCGCACCACGCCGGGCGCGCGCCCCGAGCCGACCACCGCGACCGCGCGCAGCTCGGCGATCGCCCCCGGCGCCAGGAGCGCGGTGGTGCCGACCGCGGTCCACGCTGGATAGCGGTTAGGGAAGACCTCGGCGTGGACCTTGCGCATCAGATCGAACTGGGCGCGGAACTGCTCGGGGTCGCTGACCGCGTGGAAGCTCTCGAGCTCGACCACGTCGGCCAGCTCGGCGCCGGCCGCGGTCAGGTGGACCTCGAGCTGCGTGAACATCCAGCGCAGCTTGGCCTCGTCGTCGGCGCCCTGGCTGGCCGGGATGCCCGAGACGTAGATCGTATCGCCGACCCGGACCACGGGGCTATAGCGGTACTCGTCGTAGGACGACTCCCAGCCGGCGGGGATGATGTGGGTGCGAGCCGGCGCGACCGGGGCAGGGGGCGCGGCGGCGCAGGCGGCGGTGGCGGCGGTGGCGGCGGTGGCGGCGCCGAAGAGCGCCCGTGAGACCAGGTGTCGCATCCCCGAGGTATCGCCGGTCGGCGCGCGGGATGCCAGCGGTCGCGACCTCGCGCGGATGGTGTATGGTCCGCCGCGCATGACCGCGTTCCAGACGATCTCGATCGATCGCGCCGGCCCGCTGGCCGTCGTCACCATCCGCCGCGAGGCCGCCTTGAACGCGCTGTCGTCGGCGGTGATCGCCGAGCTGACCGCGGCGGTCGGCGCGCTCGATGCTGAGGCCGCGGTCCGCGTGGTCGCCGTGACCGGCGCCGGCGACAAGGCCTTCGTGGCCGGCGCCGACATCGCCGAGATGGTGGCCCTGTCCCCGGCCGAGGCCCAGGGCTTCGCCGAGGCCGGCGGTCGCCTGGGCGACGCCATCGAGGCCTCTCCCAAGGTCTGGATCGCGGCGGTCCACGGCTTCGCCCTGGGCGGCGGCTGCGAGCTGGCCCTGGCCTGCGACTTCCTCTACGCCACCGACCGCGCCAAGTTCGGCCAGCCCGAGGTCAAGCTGGGCGTCATCCCGGGTTTCGGCGGCACCCAGCGGCTGGCCCGACGGGTCGGCGTCGCCAAGGCCAAGGAGCTGTGCATCACCGGCGACGTGATCGGCGCCGCCGAGGCGCTGCGGATCGGCCTGGTCGACGCGCTGTTCGCCCCTGAGGCCGGCCCCGACGGCGCGCCGGTCGCGGGTCGCGACCGCATGCTGGCGGCCATCACGGCGCTGGCGGCGCGGGTGGCCGCCAACGGCCCGCTGGCGGTGGCCGCCGCCAAGCGCTGCGTCCACCTCGGGCAATCGCTTCCCTTGGGCGAGGCCCTGGCCCTCGAGCAGCGCGAGTTCGGCGGGCTGTTCGCCACCGCCGATCAACGCGAGGGCATGGCCGCGTTCTTGGCCAAGCGCCCCGCCCAGTTCACCGGTTCGTGAGGAGATCCCCGTGCAGTTCGCCCTGACCGAAGAGCAGCTCGCTGTCCAGAAGACCGCTCGCGACTTCGCGACCCACGAGGTCGCGCCCAAGGCCGCCGAGATCGATCGCGAGCATCGCCACCCCAAGGAGCTGGTCGCCCGCATGGCCGAGCTCGGCTTCCTCGGGATCGCCGTGCCCGAGTCCTGGGGCGGCTCCGGCTTCGATCACGTGAGCTACGTCCTGGCGATGGAGGAGGTGTCGCGGGCGTGCGCCTCGACCGGCGTGATCATGAGCGTCAACAACTCGCTGGTGTGCGACCCGATCTATCGGTTCGGCACCGACGCCCAGCGCGCGCGGTGGTTGACTCCGCTGGCCTCGGGCAAGCTGCTCGGCTGCTTCGCGCTCTCGGAGCCCGAGGCCGGCAGCGACGCCGCGGCCCAGCGCACCACCGCGACCAAGGACGGCGACGGCTGGGTCATCTCCGGCGTCAAGAACTGGATCACCAACGGCCCGGTCGCCGACGTGTGCGTCCTGTTCACGATGAACGACCGCGCCGCCGGCCACAAAGGCATCACCGCCTTCATCCTGCCGATGGATCAGGCCGGCGTGCGGTGCGGTCCACCCGACGACAAGCTCGGGATCCGCGGCTCGAAGTCGTGCCAGATCTTCCTCGACGAGGTCCGCCTGAGCGACGACCACCGCCTGGGCGAGGTCGGCGGCGGCTTCAGGGTCGCGATGTCGACCCTCGACGGTGGCCGGATCGGCATCGCCGCTCAGGCGGTCGGCATCGCCCGGGCCGCCCTCGAGGACAGCCTCGGCTACGCCCAGACCCGCAAGACCTTCGGCAAGCCGATCGGCCAGCACCAGGCCATCCAGTGGAAGCTGGCCGACATGGCGACCGAGATCGACGCCGCGCGGCTCCTGACCTTGCGCGCCGCCTACCTGAAGGACGCCAAGCAGTCCTACGGCAAGGAGGCGGCGATGGCCAAGCTCCTGGCCTCCGACGTCGCCAACAAGGCGGCCCGCGAGGCCATCCAGATCTTCGGTGGCAACGGCTACGTCACCGAGTACCCGGTCGAGCGCCACTTCCGCGACGCCAAGATCACCGAGATCTACGAGGGCACGAGCGAGATCCAGCGGCTGGTGATCGCCGGCTACCTGGCCAAGGGCGCGTAAGCGCACCCGGCCGATCCCCGTATCCTATTCGGAGGCTTCCATGCGATTGCTAGTCATCCTCGGGTTGTCCCTGGCCGCGTGCGGCGGCTCGTCGCGTCCGGCCGCCACGACGCCGTCCGAGGGCGCCGACGAGAGCGCCGCCGACGACGATGAGGGCGGTGACAACCTGGTCCCGCCCGAGCGCATGGACGAGATCAAGATCGCCCTCGATCGCAAGCGCAACGCCGCCGCGCGCTGCCTGGCCGACGCCGTCAACAGCGGCGCCGCCGATCGCAACGCCCGCGGTCACGTGTCCCTCGGCTTCACGATCGGCACCGACGGCCGGGCCGGCCAGATCACCGTGATCGAGTCGAGCCTGGACAACCCGACCGTCGAGCAGTGCGTGGTCGGCAAGGTCGGCGACATCGAGTTCGGCCCGCTGCCGCGGGCCCTCGAGTGGTCGTACGTGTTCGCCTTCGAGTCGATGTGATGCGCGTGCCCTGGACGCCCGCCTGGCTCGGCCTCGCGCTCCTCGGCTGCGGCGGCGCCGCCGCGACCACGCCGGTCGCCCCGACCCCGGTCGAGGACGCCGCGCCGATCGATCCCGATGACGACGGCGACGACGGCGAGGACGACGACGGCGTCGAGCTGGTCTCGGATCGCGGCCGGATCGATCCCGAGGTCGCGGCGGCGCGGGTCGCGCCCCACGCCGCGGCCCTGAACGACTGCTACACGCAGAACCTCGCCCGCCGACGCTGGTTGGGCGGCACCGTCGAGCTGACCTGGGTGGTCGCGGTCGACGGCAAGCTGTCGGGCGTGCGCCTGAGCCAGAGCGATCTCGGCGCCTGGCCGATCGAGCGCTGCCTGCTCGAGGTCGCGGCCGGGGTCAACTTCGGCAAGCCCCAGGGGCACGGCCCGGCCGAGGTGACCTTCCCGGTCAGCTTCGCCGGCGGCGGCGCCGCGGTCGGCTGGGACGACGATCAGGCCCAGGCCGCGGTCGGCGGTAAGCCGAGCGAGCTGCGGGCGTGCGCCAAGCCGGGCGGCGGCGATCCGTACAACGTCGCGATCACGATCTACGTCGGCACCCGGGGCGCGGTGCAGTCGGTCGGCTTCGCCGGGCCGCAGCCGCTGGCCCCGGCCTGGGCCGATTGCGCGGCGGCCAAGATCGCGGCCTGGAAGCTGCCGGATCCGCGCGGCAAGATCGCCAAGCTGCAGTTCACCTACAACCCGGTCGCGATCGACGACGACGCTGGATGAGCCCATGCACCTCGAGTTGACCGAAGAGCAACGCCTGATCCAGCGCACCGCGCGCGACTTCGCCGAGCGCCGCCTGGCGCCGGTCGCGGCCGCCCGCGATCGCGACGGCACCTTTCCGCTCGACGAGCTGCGGGCCCTGGGCGAGCTCGGGCTCCTCGGCGTCAACGTCCCCGACGACCTGGGTGGCGCGGGCGCCGGGGTCATCGCCTACGCCCTGGCCATGCAGGAGCTGGCCCGGGTCGACGCCTCGGTCGCGGTCGCGGTGTCGGTCACCAACATGGTGGCGGAGCTGATCGCCACCGTCGGCACGCCGGCCCAGCGCGCCGAGCACGTGCCGGGGCTGGTCAGCGGCCGCGCGGTGTGCGGCGCCTTCGCGCTGTCCGAACCCCAGGCCGGCTCGGATCCGGCGGCGATGCGCACGGTGGCCGAGCGGGTCGAGGGCGGCTATCGCCTGACCGGGGCCAAGCAATGGATCACCTCGGGCGATCGCGCCGGCGTGCTGGTGGTGTGGGCGATGACCGATCTGGCGGCCGCCCACAAGGGCATCACCGCGTTCGTCGTCCGCGGCGGCGCGCCCGGCCTGTCGGTCGGGCGCCTCGAGGACAAGATGGGCCTGCACGGCTCGTCGACGGCTCAGCTCGTGCTCGACGGCGTGATGGTGAGCGACGCCGATGTCCTGGGCGGGGTCGGCGGTGGCTTCCGCCTGGCCATGATGGCCTTGGACGGCGGACGCATCGGCATCGCGTCCCAGGCCCTGGGGATCGCCCGCGGCGCCCTCGAGGCGGCCTGCCGCTACGCCGGCGAGCGGACCCAGTTCGGCGTGCCGCTGTGGCGCCACCAGGCCATCGGCAACATGCTGGCCGACGCCGCGACCTGGCTCGACGCTGGTCACCTCCTGACCCTGCGCGCCGCCGAGCTCAAGCAACGCGGCGAGCGGTTCTCCGATCAGGCCGCGATGGCCAAGCTCTACGCGACCGAGAAGGCCGGCGCGATCTGCGACCTGGCGCTCCAGGTCCACGGCGGCTACGGCTACACCACCGACTTCCCGGTCGAGCGCGCCTACCGCGACGTCCGAGTCACCCGCATCTACGAGGGCACGAGCGAGATCCAGCGCCTGGTGATCGCGCGCGGCCTGCTCGGCCGGTCCTGACGCCGCGCCGCCTCGTCCTCGTCTCGCCACGGCCTACCTTCCGCTCGATGATCACGCGTCTGTCACCCCAGGAGCTGCCATGACCACCGCCAAGAAGCTGCGCATCCTCGTCGCCAAGCCCGGCCTCGACGGCCACGATCGCGGGGCGAAGGTCGTGGCCCGGGCCCTGGCCGACGCCGGCTACGAGGTCGTCTACACCGGCCTGCACCAGACTCCCGAGATGATCGCGGCGGCGGCGGTACAGGAGGCGGTCGACGCGGTCGGCCTGTCGATCATGTCGGGCGCGCACATGACCTTGTTTCCGGCGGTGATCGAGGCCCTGAAGGCCCGCGGCGCCGGCGACGTCCTGGTGTTCGGCGGCGGCATCGTGCCCAAGGACGATCTCGCCAAGCTGACCGAGCTCGGCGTGGCCAAGATCTTCACGCCGGGCACCACGACCACCGAGATCGTCGAGTGGGTCGAGCGCGAGGTCCGGCCGCGGGTCGAGGCCGCCTGATGCGGCGGGCCGCGGCCGCGGGCTGGCTGGTCGCGCTCGCCTGTCGCGACCCACGGCCGGCGGCGCCGCAGCCGGTCCGGCCCGACGCCGCGGTCGCCGTCGACGCCCCCGGCGACGACCTGGGGCTAGGCTCGGCCGGCGGGGATCCCGACGAGGCGCCCGAGGAGGAGCGGATCGCCGCCGTCGAGCGGGCGATGAACGAGCTGGCCCCGGTCGCCAACCAGTGCTGGGCGGTGGCGGCCAGCGACGACTTCCGCCTGCGCGGCACGATCCGCGCCCTGGTCGCGGTCGGCCGCGGCGGCGCCCGGGTCGAGATCACCGCCGACGAGCCCGGCGACGCCGCGCTCACGACCTGTCTGGTCGCGGTCCTCGAGGCCTATCCGTGGGCCGCGCCCCTCGACGGCCAGGCGGTCGAGCTGCCGTTTCGCTTCACCGCCCCGACCCAGCAGAACCTGATCGATCGGCGCATGGTCGCGCATCGCGCCCAGGCCGGCCTCGACGTCGCGGTCCTCATCGATGAGCGCAACACCGGCAACCCGGCGGTCGCGGTCCTCGACGTGCGGGCCGAGGCCAGCCGCGGCATCGGCCCGCGCCGCCCGCCCGAGCCCGAGCTGTGGCGCTTGACCACGGCCGCGAGCTGGCTCGACGGCCCGCGCCGGGTCCCGGTCGCCGCCGGCGATGTCCTGGTCGTGCCGCGCGGCGCCAACCTGGTCCTGGCCAGCGTCGACGGCCAGCCGGTCGCGGCCACCGTCGCGATCGTCCCGGGCGGCGCCCTCGGCGTGGCCCGGGCCGGCGCGTTGCCCGAGGCGCTGCCGAGCCAGGTCCCGGCCCGGCCGGCGGCGATCCGCCACGTCGTCGCCGCCGCCGCGCAGCACTATCCGCAGGCGTCGGGAGCCGCGACCCTCCTGGTCGAGGCCGCGCCGGTGGCGGCCAGCGTCCTCGAGCTCGACGCCGGCGCGGTCATCCCGGTCCACGTCCACGCCGGCTCGACCGAGGTCCTCTACGTCCTGGCCGGCGGCGGCACGATGACCGTCGACGGCGTCGCGATCGCGGTCGAGCCGACCTCGGTCATCCAGATCCCGCCCGGCGTTCCCCACGGCTTCACCGCCACCGCCGCGACCCGCGGCTTCCAGCTCTACGCGCCACCCGGGCCCGAGCAGCGCTTCAAGAAGCAGTGACATGACCAGCACCACCACCACCGTCGAGCGGGTCCTGGGCGGCGACGTCCGCGCCGCCGCCCGCCTCATGCGCGAGGTCGACGACCGCAGCCCGGCCGCCCGGGCCGCGCTCAAGGCCCTGCACCCCCACACCGGCCGCGGCTACATCGTCGGCATCACCGGCAACCCTGGCGCCGGCAAGTCGACCGTCGTCGACGGTCTGATCGCGCACTACCGGGCCCGCGGCGAGCGGGTCGGCGTGGTCGCGGTCGATCCGACCTCGCCGTTCTCGGGCGGCGCGATCCTCGGCGATCGCATCCGCATGCAGCGCCACGCCACCGACGACGGCGTCTTCATCCGATCGCTCGCGACCCGCGGCCACCTCGGCGGCCTGTCGCGCTCGACCTTCGACGTGGTCGCGGTCCTCGACGCCATGGGCTACCAGCGGATCCTGGTCGAGACCGTCGGGGTCGGCCAGGACGAGGTCGACGTGATGAAGGCGGCCCACACCTCGGTGGTCGTGACCGTGCCCGGCCTGGGCGACGACATCCAAGCGATCAAGGCCGGCATCCTCGAGATCGCCGACGTCCTGGTCGTCAACAAGGCCGATCGCGAGGGCGCCGATCGGACCGAGCGCGACCTCTTGCACATGCTCGATCTGCGGGCCGACGGCGAGCGCAAGGAGGTCGAGATCCTGCGCACGATCGCCAACCGCGGCACCGCCGGCTCGGGCCTGGCCGAGCTGGCCGACGCGATCGAGCGTCACCGCGCCGCGACCTGGACCGGCGACCGCGGCGCGGCGCGCGCGACCGCCCGGGCTGCGGCGCAGCTCGCCGAGCTGGTGCGCGCGCTCCTGGCCGATCGGGTCGAGGCGGCGCTGATCGCGCGCGGCGGGCTGCGCGAGCTGGCCGGCGAGGTCGCGGCGCGGCGCGCCGATCCATGGACGTTGGCCGAAGAGGTCGCGGCCGGCCTGTAGGCGAGCACCTACCTACCCGGTGTCGAGGGGCGTCGATCACAGCGCGGCAGGTCGGGCCTCGCCGGCCCCGGCCGGGGTGTTACGATGGAGGTCTATGTTCGCCGGTTCGCTTGCCCTGACTCGCTCGCTGGTCGCCGTCGCCGCCCTCGCCCTCGCCGGGTGTGGCCTCCTGGTCGACTCCAACATCACCGACTTCAACCTCGATCTGCCGAAGAAGACCTTCACGATCGACGCCGCCAACTGGGGCCTGCAGGGGGCCGACGCGCTGACCTCGCAGACCTGCACCGTGGCGCCGGACCCGTGCGCGGCCGCCGCCGCCGCGACCTGCACCGACGGCACCTGCATCGCCCAGTGCAACCCGTCGTCGTTGACCTGCGATCTGACGTTGTTCGTCGGGCTCCACACCCCAATCAACCTCCTGAGCGAGAAGCCCGAGCTGGCCAGCATCGACGGGCAGCCGCTGGTCGACGTCACGATCGACGCGATCACCTACGAGGTGACCGAGAACACCATGAACGTCGGGACGCCGGAGATGAAGGTCTACGCCGCGCCGATCACCGTGACGCGCCCGGGCGACCCGCTGTCGCGCGAGATCGGCACCGTGCCGGCGATCGCCGCCGGGATGACCATGGGCGAGACCGCGGTCGTGTTGTCGCCCACCGGCAAGGCCACCCTGGCCGAGTTCATGGGCGCCTACGAGACCCCGTTCAACATCATCGTCGGCTCGAACCTCCTGGTGCAGCAGGGCGATCCGGTGCCGACCGGCCGGCTGGTCGTCACGGTCGCGGTCAAGGCCCACGCCGGCGTGTGAACGCCGGGGCGCCGTGCTACACGACGCGCCGTGCTCGTCTCCTCCGCTGACCGCGTCCGCGACGTGATCGTCGTCGGCGCTGGCCCGGCCGGCGCCGCGGTCGCGGCCCGCCTGCACCAGCACGGCGTGCGCGATGTCCTGGTCGTCGATCGCTACGACTTCCCGCGCGACAAGCCGTGTGGCGGCGGCCTCACCGGCCACATCGATGAGGCCCTGGCCGCGGTCGACCTGCGCCTGACCGTGCCGACCCTGGCGTCGCCGTCGGCCACCGTGCGCTGCGGCGGCTTTGCGCGGACCGTGACGATGGGCCGTCCGGTCCAGGTCATCCGCCGGCTCGAGTTCGACGCCAGCCTGGTCGAGCAAGTGCGGGCCAAGGGGGTCGAGGTCGCGACCGGGGTGGCGATCGATCGGGTGGTGCCGGCCGCCGACCGGGTCGAGCTGGTCACCGACGACGGCGCCACCCTGGCCGCCAAGGTCGTGGTCGGCGCCGACGGCGCGGCCTCGATCGTGCGCAAGCACCTGACCGGCAACGCCAAGGCCCTGCCGCACCGGCTGTTCATGGCCGAGCTGCCGACCGCGAAGGCCGACGACGCGATGGTCTACGACTTCACGCCCATGCGCGACGGCCTGCGCGGCTACCTGTGGTTGTTCCCGGTCGCCGGAGGCCGCCAGAACGTCGGCCTCATGCACTACCCGTCGTCGCGCCGCGGCGGCCCCGAGCTCCTGGCGATGCTCGGCCGTTACCTCGACGGCTACGGGGTCGCGCTGCCCAAGAAGGGTCCCCGCGGCTGGCCGGTGTGGGGCTATCACCCGTCGACGCCGGTGGCGGCGCCGCGCCTGATCACCGTCGGAGACGCCGCCGGCATCGACGGGCTGACCGGCGAGGGCATCGCGGTCGCGATGGAGCAGGCCCAGGTCGCCGGCGACGCGGTCGCGCGGGCGCTCACCACCGGCGAGGTCGGCTTCGCCGGGTACCGTCGGGCGCTGCGCAAGGCGGTGGTCGGCCGCGAGCTGGCGCTCGATCGTCACCTGGCGCGCCTCCTGTACCAGGCTGGGCCGGGCTGGCGGCGCTGGCTCTCGCTGGTGCTGTTCGATCCCGACGTCCTCGAGATGTACGCGGCCCGGGTCGCCGGCACCGAGGTCCTGGCCGATCAGAAGGCCCGGCTGTGGGGCGCTCTGGTGCGCCACGGCTTCGCCGCCGGGCGCCGCCGCCGCGAGCTCGAGGCTGCGTTGGCCGGGTAGGGCCCGCAGGGCCAATGCCGGTGACGTAGGCGGCTCCTCGACGGGATCGGGATCGGGATCGGGATCGGGATCGGGATCGGGATCGGGATCGGGATCGGGATCGGGATCGGGATCGGGATCGGGATCGGGATCGGGATCGGGATCGGGATCGGGATTCTCTACTCGTCGTCGCCGCGCTTGGTCGCCGGCGGCGCGTCGCCCTTGACCTTGCGCCCTGCCTTGCGCAGCGCCTCGCGCAGCACGAACTCGATCTGGCCGTTGATGCTGCGCAGCTCGTCGGAAGCCCAGGCCTCGTAGGCGGTGAGCACCGCCGGATCGAGGCGCAGGAGGAACGGCTTGCGCGTGGCCACGGGCCTAACCCTGGTGGAGCGTGCCGGCGTTGATCACCGGCTGCGTGGCGCGCTCGCCGCACAGCACGACCAGGAGGTTCGACACCATCGCCGCCTTGCGCTCCTCGTCGAGCTCGACGACCTTGTGGCGGGCGAGCTGGGTCAAGGCCATCTCGACCATGCCGACCGCGCCCTCGACGATGCGCTGGCGCGCGGCGATGATCGCGCCGGCCTGCTGGCGTTGGAGCATCGCCTGGGCGATCTCCGGCGCGTAGGCCAGGTGGGCGATCTTGGCCTCGAGGATCTCGACGCCGGCCTTGTGGCAGTGCTTGGCGATCTCGGACTGGAGCTGCTCGGAGACCGCGTCGGTGTGGCCGCGCAGCGAGACGGTTCGCTCGTCTTGGCCGTCGTAGGGGTGGTGGGTGGCGAGGTTGCGGACCGCAGCCTCGGCCTGGACGCGGACGAATGAAGCGTAGTCGTCGACGACGAAGCAGGCGGCGGCGGTGTCGACCACGCGCCACACCACGATCGCCCCGATCTCGATCGGGTTGCCCTCGACGTCGTTGACCTTGATGATCGGGGTCTCAAAGCTGCGCATGCGCAGCGACAGCGAGCGCTTGCTGTAGAACGGGTTGACCCAGCGCCAGCCCTCCTCCTTGGTGGTGCCGACGTAGCGCCCGAAGAGCTGCATGACCCGCGCCTCGTTGGGCGCGATCGTGAACATGCCGATGAGGAGCAAGAGCGCGACCAGGCCGAGCAGGCTGGCGCCAACCGCTGCGATCGCGATCTGCTTGCCGGCGCCGACCGCGTGTGGGTTGGATGGCAGGAGCGCCACCAGGAGCGCGATCGCCGCGCCGACGGCGGCCAGGGACAGGACCAGGGCCAAGCTGCCCGGAAGAGAGTGGATGCGGCGTTCTTGCACGGGTCACCTCGCGGTCAAAGCGTGATGTCAAAGTGATATCACTTTGACATCATGTCAAGGTCGATCGCGGCGGCCGCCCGCGGATCGTGCGAGGGTAGGGCGTGGCCCTCCCGATCGTCGTCACCGGTGGCAGCGCCGGCATCGGCCGGGCGGTGGCGGCCGCGCTCGTGGCCGCCGGGCATCCGGTCATCATCGCCAGCCGGCACCCCGAGCGAGCCAGGTTGCCGGGCGCCCGGCTCATGCCGCTCGATCTCACCGATCGCGCGTCGATCGAGGGCCTGGCGGCGACCGTGCGGGCCGAGGACCTCAGGCTCGCTGCGGTGATCGCCAACGCCGGCGTCTGGCCGACCCGTCGGATCGTCACGCGCGCCGGGCACGAGCTCGGCCTGGCGGTGGCCCACGTCGGCCACGCTGCGTTGATCGACCGGCTGGCGCCGGCCCTCGACGATAGGGCCCGGATCGTCGTCGTGGCCTCGGGGCTCCACGCCCGCGGCCGCATCGCGTGGGACGATCTGGCGGCGGCGCGCGGCTTCGATCCGCTGGCGGCCTACGCCCAGGCCAAGCTCGCCAACGTGATGTATGCCCTGACCCTGGCCCGGCGTCGGCCGACCTGGCGGGTCAACGCGGTGCATCCCGGGATCGTGCGCACCGCGCTCCACGGCGAGCGGGTCCCGCCGCGCGCGATCGCCCCCGAGATCGCCGCCCGCGCCATCGTCGCCCTGGCGATCGATCCGCGGCACGCCGCGACCACCGGCCGCTACTTCGATCAGACGACCTCGCGCCGGCCCGCGCCCCACGCCCTCGACCGTGCCTCGCAAGATCGACTGTGGTCGATCACCGAGGCGATGATCCGCTAGCACGGCCTCGGTCTCGGTCTCGGCCTCGGTCTCGCTCTCGCTCTCGGTCTCGGTCTCGGTCTCGGTCTCGGTCTCGGTCTCGGCCTCGGTCTCGGCCTCGGCCTCGGTCTCGGTCTCGGTGCGCGTCGCCCCCCCGCTACGGGGCCTGCGCAGCGGCCATCGCCAACGTCAGGTCGTGCAGCTCGATCAACCCGGCCCAGCTCCAGAACCGGCCGTCAGCGTGGAGCGCGAGCTCGGCGGTCACGCGCGTCGGGTCGCCCGCGACCTCGAGGTCGATCGGCAAGCCGCGCAGCGTCACCGGTCCCAGGGGCGTGACCCGCCCGCCGGTGTCGAGCGACCAGGACAATCGCAGCGTCGTCGTCAGCGAGGCGTGGGCGGCGTTGGGCCCGTCCCAGGTCGTCATCGCCGTCGCGCCGTCGGTGGCCAGGGCGAGGGTCAGGTCGGTCAGCCGCGCCGGCTGACCGAACACCGCGTCGGGCAGAGCGATCGGCGCCAGCGCGACCTCGAGCCCGTCGAGCGCGAGCTGGTCGTGGCGATCGACCGACAGCCCGAGGCCGCCGCCGTCGAGCTGGATCGCCAACGTCCCCTCTTCCCAGCGACCGCGCCACTGCCGGGCGGTGATTGTCCCGGCGTCCGGATCCGCCGAGATCGTCAGCACCGCGCCATCGCTGGCCAGCGCGTCGCGGACCGACGCCGGGGGATTCGGCGTGGGGAGAGCTTCTGGTTCAAAGGCGCACGCCGACGCCCACAACCCCGAGATCAACAGGAACGTACGCATGATGACGCGTTGCGCAGCAAAGCGAGGACCAATGATTGGACCACTTGCTGGGCTGTGATCGCGGAGGCTTGCGGTGACCCGGGTGCGCCATCATGGCACATTCCGCAACTCGACGAGCCATCGAGGCGCGCCCAGGCCATCGGGCCTGCTCAGGCTACTCGATGACGGTGAGGCTGGCGGCCGCGCGCCGGGCCTGGGCCTGGGCATAGGCCTCAAGGACGGCCCTCACGCGTTGCTCTTCTTCGGCGAGCGTCTCCTGGATGCATGCACCCGCTTGGTTCGGAGTCAGGTCGCGCGTCGATGGTTCGAACCACGCCCAGGTGACGACTCCGATCGCGCACACGACGAGTCCACTCCGGATCGGCCGGTGGAAGATGCTCGAGGACAGGGCGCTCAAGGAGGGCATGGCCCTTCGACCCACGTCCTCCACGATCCTTGGGATTCGGAGGTCACGCGATCATCCGAAGGGGCCCTACCGCCCGAAGCGTCCGCGCCGATCGTGTTCGAGCGCCGTGACCTCCCACGGGTAGTACTCGAAGAGCCCTTTGGCCAGGCGCCAGCTCACCACGCCGCGCACCGGCACGAGCACGCCGTCGTGGATCGCCCAGGCGTCGGCCCGGGCCTCCCAGTCCTCGAGCTTGGCGTCGGGGCCGCCGCCCAGGTAGCGCCGCGCGGTGAAGCCCACCGGCCGGCCGGCCTCGTCGAAGGCGAAGCGACCGGTGACCGAGGCGTCGCCCCACACGAGCGTCGCGTCGGCGTGGCGGTCATCGACCGCGGTCCAGGTCAGGTACGGCGCCAGCGCCGCGCTCGGCGCCCACATCAGCTCGCCGAGGAAGCGCAGGAGCGCGCCCTGGTCGATCGGTGGGCCGCTGGCGTCGACGATCGTCACCAGCGCCGCCGCCGCGATCCGCATGCTGCCGCGGCCGTCGAGCAAGACGTCGCGGCCGCGCACCGGGATGACCCGCTTCATCGTCACCTCGACCGACCACACGAAGCCCGGGCGCACCAGATCGACGTACTGCTCGGCGGCGGCCGGCATGAGCGTGGCGCCAGGTTCGGTGCGCAGCGCGCCCCGCTGCCGCAGCCGGATCGCGTGGGCGCGCGGACGACCGATCACCCCGGCGATCGTCAGCCAGCGCGCCACCGGCGCCGGCAGCGCCGCGACCTCGGCCTCGGTGATCGCGGGCGACGCCGCCGGTGCGGGCCCGGCGTAGAGCGCCGCCACCGCCGCGTCGGTGCCGCGCTCGAACCGCGCGTCGGCCACCCGACCAGCACCGCGATCGCCAAGACGACGTTGGGCAGCGTGCCGACCTTGGCGTCGGGCCACGCGTAGACGATCAACACCTGGGACACGATCGCGGCCGCGAGGCCCAGGCGCCACCAGCCCGCCGCCGACACCAGGTAGAGCGACGCGGCCCCGATCACCGCCACCCCGGCCACCAGCCACAGCGCACCGATCGGCCGTTGCCAGCCCGGCCCCAGGGCCAACAAGGTCGCGCCTCGGAGCTGCGGCACCTCCGCCAGACCGAAGGCCTTCACGAAGCCGAGCAGGTGGATGAGCCCGTGGATCACCAGCAGGCTGACGAGCGCGATTCGCAAACCTCCCATACCCGATCCTGGGAGCAACCTCGAGGCCAGCTCCACCCCTCGCGCTCCTCGCGCAACCTCCCCCGCAACGCGCCCTCCCGCGCACCGCGTGCGCCGACGCCACGCTCCCCGTGCAACCTCATCGCCGAAACCCACGCGCCTCTCCGAATCAGCGCCCTCCCAGCCGCGCTGAACCTCCAGCGCGCCAGAGGCGCGCGTCTCGGAGAGGGGACCCGCCGGGGACCTGGCCCCGGCGGGGAGAGGTTTGGTGACAAACCTCTCCAAGAAGCCCGACCGGAGGGAGGCGTCTCGGAGAGGGGACCCGGCGGGGACCTGGCCCCGGCGGGGAGAGGTTTGGTGAGAGGGGAGGTTTGGTGACAAACCCGCCCGAGGTCACACGAACTTTCGCTGTGGCACGGGGCGCCCCGAAGGGGCGCCAGCCGACCGGAGGGAGGCGTCTCGGAGAGGGGACCCGGCGGGGACCTGGCCCCGGCGGGGAGAGGTTTGGTGACAAACCTCTCCAAAAAGCCCGACCGGAGGGAGGCGTCTCGGAGGGGAGGCTCGCTGGGGCTTCGCCCCAGCGAGGGGAGGCTTGGTGACAAACCCGCCCGAGGTCACACGAACTTTCGCTGTGGCACGGGGCGCCCCGGAGGGGCGCCAGCCGACCGGAGGGAGGCGTCTCGGAGAGGGGACCCGGCGGGGACCTGGCCCCGGCGGGGAGAGGTTTGGTGACAAACCTCTCCAAAAAACCCGACCGGAGGGAGGCGTCTCGGAGGGGAGGCTCGCTGGGGCTTCGCCCCAGCGAGGGGAGGTTTGGTGACAAACCCGCCCGAGGTCACACGAACCTGCGCTGCACCGCCCGGCGCCCCGGAGGGGCGCCAGCCGACCGGAGGGAGGCGTCTCGGAGGGGAGGCTCGCTGGGGCTTCGCCCCAGCGAGGGGAGGTTTGGTGACAAACCTCCCCCAAAAACTCAGTTCCCGTCGAACAGCCCGATGTGCTCGTCGCCCAGCGCCTTCTTCAGCTTGCCCAGCGCGGCGTTCTGGATCTGCCGGATGCGCTCACGCGACAGCCGGTACTGATCGCCGATCTCGCGGAAGGTGCGCTCCTCGTCGTCGCCGAGGCCGAAGCGCTTGCGGATCACGTCGGCCTCGATCGGCGACAGCTCGCCCATGAGCGACCGCACCTGCTTGGACAGCGCGGTGGTGGTCATGTCGTCGGCCGGGCTCGCGTCCTCGCTCTCGGGATCGGCGAGCATGTCGCCGAGCGCGCGATCGTCGTCGTCGTGGACCGGCCGATCGAGGCTGAGCGGCTGCCCCATCAGGTAGCGGTGCATCTGGTTCAGCTTCGCCAGCGGCACCCGCGCCGCCTTGGCGACCTCCTGCGGGGTCGGCTGACGGCCGAGCTCGCGCACCAGGCCCTGGCGCACCTTTTCGAGCTGCTGCTGGGCCTCGAGCATGTGGACCGGGATCCGCACCGCCCGGGCCTTGTCGGCGAGGGCGCGGCCGATCGCGTGGCGGATCCACCAGCAGGCGTAGGTCGAGAAGCGCAGCCCGCGCCGGTAGTCGAAGCGGCTGACCGCGTGCATGAGCCCGAGGTTGCCCTCCTGGATCAGGTCGGCCAGCGGCATGCCGCCGCGGTCGTAGCGGCGCGCCATGGTCACGACCAGGCGCAGGTTGCACTTCACGAACTCCTCGCGCAGCGACGACGAGCCGCGATAGGCCTCGTCGATGCCGGCCAGGTAGGCCGCGAAGGCCGGCGTCGCCGCGGCGGCGTAGACCGTGCCGGGCTGCTTGGCGCCGGCCAGCGACTGCGCCCGGGCCCGGCGCAGCTCGCGCCGGACGGCGTCGATGTGCAGCCGATCCAGGTCCTGGGCCCGCAGGAACTCGGCGAGCTCCCGCGCGGCGCTGGTGAGGCGCGCCACCGCCCGACGATCGGGCTTCTTGCCGCGGACGGCCTCCACGGCCTTCTCGTACTTCTGCGGCTTCAAGGGCTCCTCGAGCTTGCCGTCGAGCATGGCCAGCACCTCGAGGCCGATGTCGGCGCGCGCCAGCACGCGCTCCCAGGTCAGGACCTCCTGGTCCTCGATGCCCTGGGACAGCTCGCGCTCCTGCTCGGGAGACAGCAGATCGTGCTCCGCCAGATCGCGGAAGTAGGTCGACAGGTGGTCGTCGGAATCGCTGCGCAGGAGCTTCGAATCCGAGGGGGCCGGCCGAGGCGCAGCCTCGGCGTGACCGTCACGGGCCGTGCGGGAAGCGGCGGCGGCGCGGCGGGGGGAGCGGAGGCTATGGGCGGTTGGCTTCGGCATGGCGTTCTCCTGCGTTTCGGCCGCAATGCGTGCCGATCGCGTCTCGGACGCTCGCCCGGGGAAAAACGTTGCACCTACAGCCAGCGAGGAGTGGTGCGCGGGGGCGAGCGAGGGGCTGCTACTACTACGATCCAGAACCGCGGTGGTATCGGCCCTGATTCCCGAGCACGGTGATCATCGGCGTCGCTCGGCGCAAGGCCGGCGTCGCCACTTCTCGCCCGGCAGCATAACGGCCTGAAATTGCGCGGGCTAGGGCAGGGCCCCGAGGGGCGCCAGGTCGGTCGCCAGCGCGGGATCTGCCCCGGTGAGGAGCTTCTCCATGCGATCGAGGAGGGCCACCTGGTCGGGGTGGATGATCCGCCGAGCCCGCGTCATCTCGATGAACTCGGCCTTGTCGACCTCCCACGACGCGCAGCGTGGGGCGGCGTCGCCGGGCGCGGCCCCGGCGAACCCGTGGACCCGCTTGCGCGATCGCGTGTAGTCGACGAACCCGATCGCGATCAGGTCGCCCGCGATCACCCCGGTCTCCTCCATCGTCTCCCGGCGGGCCGCGGCCTCGAGCTCCTCGCCCGGATTGGGCTGGCCCTTCGGGATCCCCCACGGCGCGCGGCGATTGTAGGCCCCGGCGGGGTGGACGAGCAGGACCTCGAGAGTAGCGCCGCGCTTCCGGAACAGCACTGTTCCGGAGGATTCGCGCGACCGGGACTCTCCGCGGTTCATAGCTGCACCTTGCGCAAGAAACCTCGCTGGCGCAACTCGCAGACGGTGATCGTCGGGTCGCTTGGCGTCGATCCGGGTCCGGTGGTCAGTCCAATCGCAGGCCCTGCGACCGCGGTCACAGCGGCAGATCCCGTTGTGATACCGTGGACCGATGTCCATCGAAGCGCGCGAGCGCTGGTTTGCGACGATGATGGAGTCGGGCCTGGCCCAGCAGATCTTCGCGCCGGCCGACGTGCTCCGCCACGCCACCCCCGAGGTCCTCGCCAAGAACCTCCCGCCGGAGCTCTTGTCCAAGGTGCTGGCGGCGTCGCTGGCGGCGGGCGCGATGACCCCCGACCGCGTCCTCGAGACCGTGACGCCGGATGTGATGGCGCGTCACCTGCCGCACGAGGTCCTGTGGGAGTGCATCGCTGCCGCGGCTGAGCGCGCCGGGGTGGTCGGAGGGCGGGCGCCGTGACTGCCCCGGCTGGCGTGCGTGGGTTCTTCGTCGACTCCCTCGGGCGCGCGCTCGAGCTCGGTCTGGCGACGCCCGACGACGTCCTCGCCCACGCGACGCCCGACGTGCTGGCGACGCATCTGCCGCGACCGGTCTGGGCCAAGCTCCTCGCGGCCTGCCTGATCGCGCCCCGGACCGACGCCCGCCTCGTCGTCGACACGATCACGGTCCAGGTCTTGTGCGAGTGGGTGCCGGCGCCGCTTCTGTGGGCCTGTCTGGCCCAGGTGGCGACCCGCGCCCTCGGCCGCGGGCTGGTCGCACCGCCGCCGCCGCTGGTGGCGGCGCCGCCCCCGGCCGCGATCCCTGCCGCCGTGGCCTCGGCGCCGAGCGCGCCGGTCGCGTCGGTGGCCGCGCCGCCGGTGGCCGCGCCGCTGGTGACCGCGGCGATCCCGGTGGCGCCGGCGCCGGCGCCGGCCCGCGCCGTCGAGCCTCGCGCCGTCGAGCCTCGGCCCGTCGTCGAGTCCCGGACCGCCATCGAGCCTCCGACCGCGGAGCTGGCCGCCGAGGTCACGCGGGTCGCGCCGACGCCGGCGCGCCCTGCGCCGCCTGCGCCGCTACCGGCCGCACCGACCCGCGCGGCGACGAGTGACGGCGCCCGACCCATCGAGCCCGCGCCTCTCGAGCCGCCGCCGTCGACGCGGCCCGGCGCAGCCCGGACGACGCTGGGCGCGCGGCGTCCCCAGGCCGCTGCGGCGATGCCAGCGCGCCGCGCCGACGCCCGCGCCGACGCCCGTCCGCCGTCGAACCGCGCCGCCACCGCGACGGACTTCGAGATCGAGGCCGACGTCGGCGAGGCGTGGCGCAAGGAGCCCGAGCAGGTCGACGACGATCAGCTCATCGACTGGTCGCAGTCCGAGGAGACCATGACCGGCTCCGAAGGCGTCGCGCCCGAGCGGCGACGGTAGCGGCGTCGTCACCGACGCACGTGCACTCGTGGGCGCTGTAGGGATCGAACCTACGACTTTCACCGTGTGAAGGTGACACTCTTCCGCTGAGTTAAGCGCCCCGGAAGCGCGTCGTTCTTACTCGGAAGAATGTGCGGCTGTCAACGCCCCGATCGCGCGGATGCGCTTGGGGGTCGACGCCGCGCCGGCGCCGGAGCGACAATCCCCGGCATGTTGACGTACCTCGCGCGCGTTCGCGCCGTGGCCTGGGCCGGCCTGCTCGTCGGTGTCGTGGCCTGCGGTGGCTCCGACGACACCGGCGTGCCGACCAACGGCACCCTGGTCATCGCCCCGTCCTCGGCCCAGCTCTTCGTCGATAACGGCGCCCCGGCCACCCAGGCCTTCACGGTGACGCTGGTCGACGACGCCGGCCGCGAGAGCGACGTGACCGGCCAGGTCGGCTGGCAGCTCGTCGACCCGGCCTTCGGCAGCTTCGCGGGCGCGACGTTCACCGCGCGCGGCGGCCGGGCCGGCAAGACCATGGCCCAGGCCAGCCTCGGCCCGCTGACCGGCCAGGCGCAGATCGAGGTCACGGTGCGCGGTCGCCGCGTCACCGCCGGCGCGCCGGCCAACGCCCCCGACCTGTTCGCCAGCGCCACCGATGATCCGGCGGTCGCGCCGGCCATGGTCTATCCGCCCGATCGCGTCGTCGTGCCCGGCAACCTGGGCGACTTCGAGGCCCACTGGACCGACGCCCACGGCCACGATCTCTACGAGGTCCGCCTCGAGGGCGATCACGTCGACCTCCGCGCCTACACCGCCGGCGGCGCCACCGGATGGACGGCTTTCACGCCCAGCGAGTGGGACGCGGCGGCGCGCTCGAGCGCTCAGCTCACCCTCGGCCTGCGCGGCCTGACCCTGGCCAACCCGGGCCGCGCTGGCGTCGCGCCCAACCAGATCGTCACCCACGGCGTCGAGGACGTCGAGGGCGGCCTGTACTACTGGGCCGCGGAGTCGGCGGACGCCTCGACGCCGGCCGGCATCTTTCGCTACGACTTCGGCGCGGTCGGTCAGCCGGCCGAGGAGTTCTACACCACGCGGCAGTCGGCCAACGGTCGGTGCGTCGCCTGCCACACCCTGTCGCGCGACGGCACCAAGATGGCGTTGACCTACGACGGCGGCAACCAGAGCGCGACCATCGTCGACGTCGCGACCCGCACGCCCGCGATCGCGCCGAGCACCGAGTACTGGAACTTCGCGGCCTACACGCCCGACGGCGCCAAGCTCATCACGAGCCACAACGGCGTCTTGACGGTGCGCGACGGCACCACCGGCGCGGCGCAGGGCACGGTGCCGACCGGCGCCTACGCCACCCATCCCGACTTCGCGCCCGACGGGACCACCCTGGTCTACGTGCAGGTCGCGGCCCCGGGCGCCGACTGGCACTTCGGCGGCGGCGCGATCATGGCGGTGAGCTACGACGCCGCCACCGGGGCCTGGGGCGCACCGCGGGTGGTGGTCGAGGGCGGCGGCAACAACTACTACCCGTCGGTGTCGCCCGACGGCCAGTGGGTGCTGTTCAACCGCTCCGGCGAGGACGCCTACGACGACGCCTCGGCAGAGCTGTGGGTGGCCCGGCTCG
This sequence comes from Kofleriaceae bacterium, assembly GCA_018057825.1. Classification (GTDB taxonomy): domain Bacteria; phylum Myxococcota_A; class Polyangia; order Haliangiales; family Haliangiaceae; genus UBA2376. Next base: position 61,601 of record JAGPCY010000040.1, read on the forward strand.
ACGGTAGCCAGCCGCCGCGCAAGCTCGACCTGGCCAACATCGGCGTCGGGCTGACCAACTCGTGGGCCCGGTGGGCGCCGTTCCGCAACACGTATAGCGACGGCGTCAACACGGAGGACCTGTACTGGATCACCTTCTCGAGCAAGCGGGCCTTCGGGGTCCGGCTCGGCGCGGGCCGTCCGCAGATCTGGATGGCGGCCTTCTTCCCCCGCCGCGCCGCCGCGGGCAACGATCCCACCGGGCCGGCCTTCCGCCTGCCGTTCCAGGCCCTGGTCACGTCGAATCACATCGCGCAGTGGACCGAGACGGTGGTGCCGATCGGCCGCACCCCGCCGCGCTGAGCGTCGCGCCCGGCCCGCGCCGCGCGTCGTGGTACGACAGGCCATGGCGCGCACCGTGATCGCAACCGCCGACGCCCCTGCCGCGATCGGCCCGTACTCTCAGGCCATCCGCGTCGGCGCGATGGTCTTCACCTCCGGCCAGATCCCGCTCGATCCGGCCACCGGCCAGATGGTCACCGGCGACATCGCCGTCGAGACCCGCCGGGTCCTCGACAACCTGGCCGCGGTCCTGACCGCCGCCGGCACCGGCTTCGCCGAGGTCGTGAAGACCACGATCTTCCTCACCGACCTGGGCGACTTCGCCGCGGTCAACGCGGTCTACGCCGAGCGCTTCGCCGGCGCGCCGCCGGCGCGGTCGACGGTGCAGGTGGCGCGGCTGCCGCGCGACGCCCGGGTCGAGATCGAGATGATCGCGGTCGTGGGAGGTGCGGCGTGAGCGACGCGATCAAGTCGGTCCTGATCGAAGACCGCGTGTTCCCGCCGCCGGCCGAGTTCGCGGCCAGCGCGCGGGTGCCGAACCTCGCGGCCTACGAGGCCCTGGTGGCGCGGGCCCGGAAGGATCCCGACGGCTATTGGGCCGAGGTCGCCAGCGAGCTGTCTTGGTCGACGCCGTGGCGGCGCGTGCTCGACTGGCAGAGCCCCGACGCCCGCTGGTTCGTCGGCGGCAAGACCAACATCACGGTCAACTGCCTCGATCGCCACCTCGACGGCCCACGCAAGAACAAGGCGGCGCTCCTGTTCGAGGGCGAGCCGGGCGACACCCGCGTCCTCACCTACCACCAGCTCCACCGCGCGGTGTGCCAGGCCGCCAACGCGCTCCACGACCTGGGCGTCCGCGCCGGCGACTTCGTCGCGATCTACCTGCCGATGATCCCCGAGGCGGTGATCGCGATGCTGGCCTGCGCCCGCCTGGGCGCCCCGCACACCGTGGTCTTCGGCGGCTTCTCGGCCGAGGCCCTGGCCGATCGCGTGCGCGACTCCAAGGCCCGGCTGATCATCACCGCCGACGGCGGCTGGCGCCGCGGCGCGATCGTGCCGCTCAAGGCCAACGTCGATCACGCGCTCACCCACGGCGAGGGCTGCCCGACGGTCGAGCATGTGCTCGTGGTGCGGCGGACCGGTCACGACATCGACTTCCGCGTCAACCGCGATCGCTTCTGGCACGAGACCGTCGAGCGCGCCAGCCCGCGCCACGCCGCGCCGGCCCACGACAGCGAGCATCCGCTGTTCTCGCTCTACACCAGCGGCACCACCGGCAAGCCCAAGGGCATCCTCCACACCACCGGCGGCTACCAGGTCGGCGCGTACTACTCGTCGAAGCTGGTGTTCGATCTGCGCGACGACGACATCTTCTGGTGCACGGCCGACATCGGCTGGGTCACCGGCCACTCCTACGTGGTCTACGGCCCGCTCATGAACGGCGCGACCGTGATGCTGTACGAGGGCGCGCCCAACCAGCCGGCGCCCGATCGCTTCTGGGACGTGATCGCGCGCTGGGGCGTGACGGTCTTCTACACCGCGCCGACGGCGATCCGCGCCTTCATGCGGTGGGGCGACGAGTACCCGGCGCGCCACGATCTGTCGTCGTTGCGCCTGCTCGGCTCGGTCGGCGAGCCGATCAACCCCGAGGCCTGGATGTGGTACCGCCGGACGATCGGCGGCGACCGCTGCCCCATCGTCGACACCTGGTGGCAGACCGAGACCGGGTCGATCATGATCTCGCCCTTGCCCGGCGCGACCCCGACCAAGCCGGGCTCGGCGACCCGGCCGCTGCCCGGCATCGAGGTCGACGTCGTCGACAAGCACGGCGTGTCGGTGGGCGCCAACCAGGGCGGCTTCCTGGTCATCAAGCGGCCGTGGCCGTCGATGCTGCGCACGATCTTCGGCGACCACCCGCGCTTCGAGAAGACCTACTTCGGCGAGATCCCCGGGGTGTACTTCGCCGGCGACGGCGCGCGGCGCGACGACGACGGCTACTTCTGGATCATGGGGCGCGTCGACGACGTCATCAACGTCGCCGGCCACCGCCTGTCGACCATGGAGGTCGAGAGCGCGCTGGTCTCGCACCCCAAGGTCGCCGAGGCCGCGGTGGTCGGCCGCCCCGACGAGCTCAAGGGCCAGGCCATCGTCGCCTTCGTCACGCCGCGCGCCGGGGTCTCGGCCGACGACGCCCTGGCCAAGGAGCTGCGCGGCCACGTCGCCGATCAGATCGGGGCCCTGGCCCGCCCCGAGGAGATCCGCTTCGCCGACGCCTTGCCCAAGACCCGCTCCGGCAAGATCATGCGCCGCCTCCTGCGCGAGATCGCCAGCGGCTCCACCGCCCGCGGCGACACCACCACCCTCGAAGATCAAGCCGTCCTCGAGCGCCTCGCCCAGAGCCACGCCGGGGATGAGTGAGCTGTTCTTTCTTCTGGAGAGGTTTGTCACCAAACCTCTCCCCGCTGGGGCCAGGTCCCCAGCGGGGCCCCACTCCGAGACGCGTCCCTCCGGTCCGCTGTGGTGCTGCGTGAGGGGCGGGAGACCACGGGCCCAGACCGAGACCGAGACCGAGACCGAGACCGAGACCGAGACCGAGACCGAGACCGCAGACCCGCTCCGCCGAAGCTCGCGCCGGAGGTCTCCACCCACCCGCGCTGAATCGCCAGCGGACCGGAGGGACGCGTCTCGGAGAGGAGGCTCGCCGGGGGCGTGACCCCGGCGAGGAGAGGTCTGGTGACAGACCTCTCCAGAGATCACGGCCGTGCGCCCTGGGTGATCCACTCGAGGAAGATCAGGTAGTCGGGATCGCTGGCGTCGAGGAAGGTGGCGTTGGGGTGGTTCGCCGGCACCTCGTAGAGCGGCTTGGTCAGGAGCATCGACATCGCCGGGGTCGCGGTGTCGACCACGCCGGGCCGCGCGCGGATCGCGTCGTAGGTCATCATCGCCGGCTGGTCGTAGGGCAGGACCGCGGCGGCGCCGCCGGCGGTGTGGCAGTTGGCGCAGCCGAGGCCGCCGTTGGCCGCGGTCTGGAGTCGCGGGTACACGTCGGTCGCGAAGGTCCGGGTCCCAGCGGGTGGCATGCCCTCGCCGCCGCCGACCGCGGTCAGGCTGGCGCCCTCGGCGGTGATGTCGACGCGGACGCTATCGACCATCGTGCCACCGCCGCCGGCGGCGTAGGTGACCTTGAGCGTGTACGTGCCAGGTGGGACGTCGAGGAACCCGACGCGCGACCGCCCGTTGACCGCGGTGGCGACGCCCAGGGTCTCGTTGGGGACGACGTCACCCAGGACGCCGAACACGAACGGCCCGACGCCGGCCGGCGCCTCCAGGGCGTCGACCAGGACGATGTCGGCGACCGGCACGTCGACGAGCGGCATGCCGTTGCGGCGCACCAGCTCGGCGAAGACCACGCCGGTGCCGGCCAGCGGGGTCCGCCCCAGGGTGGTCGACTGCCGGCGCGCGTCGACGTTCGACACCATCGGCTGGTCGGCGGTGACCGAGGTCGCCGCGACCTCGATCGGCAGGCCGCGGGTCGTGCGGTAGTTGGCGCGGGTCGCGGTCACGAAGAACACGCTGCCCGGCGGCACCGGCGTCAACGCGAACTCGCCGCCGCTGCCCGAGGTCGCGGTCAGCCCGGGCTCCATGCCCTCCGACGCCAGGGTCGCGTTGGACAGCGCGGCGTTGGTGAAGTAGTCCTTGGCGACGCCGGCGACCCGCAGCTCGACGACGGCTGCGTCGATCCCCTCGCCGGCGTCGGGGCCGGTGGCATCGACGGCCATGGGGGGAGCCTCGCCGGCGCAGCCCAGGGCGAGAGCGGAGACGGCGAGCGCGAGGTAGGCGAGGCGAGACATGGTCGGGCGGCGTATCAAGCCCCGTGCCATCGCAAGAGGCCCGGAATGTTGTCGACCGCGGGTTGCGATCCTGGGGAGGTCAGTCCCACCCAGCGAGGGTGGGGGCTCCACCGCTTGTCTCGAACAGAGGCGGGCCGTATGGTCCGCGCCCAACCGGCCGTCCCGGCCGGACCGGAGATCGCGATGCTCCCTGACACCCTGCGCGAGGCCCTGACCTTCGATGACGTGCTCCTGGTCCCGGCGTGGAGCGAGGTGCTGCCGCGCGACGTCGACGTGTCGACTCGCCTGACCCCGAAGATCCCGCTCCGCATCCCCCTGGTCAGCTCGGCGATGGACACCGTCACCGAGGCGGCGACCGCGATCCGGATGGCCCGCGAAGGCGGCATCGGCTTCCTGCACAAGAACCTGTCGGTCGAGCACCAGGCCCGCGAGGTCACGCGGGTCAAGAAGGCCGAGAGCGGGATCGTCGTCGACCCGGTGACGATCGGTCCCGAGCGTCGCCTCGAGGACGCCCTGGCGCTCATGCGCCAGCACCGGATCAGCGGCCTGCCGGTGGTCGACGGCGAGCGCCGGCCGGTCGGCATCTTGACCAATCGCGACGTCCGGTTCGAGCGCAACCTGACCCAGCGGGTCGCCGACGTGATGACCACGAAGCTCATCACCGTGGGCGACAACGTCGGCCTCGAGGGCGCCAAGGAGCTGCTGCACAAGAACCGCATCGAGAAGCTCTTGGTGGTCGACGACGGTGGCCGCCTCAAGGGCCTGATCACGATCAAGGACATCGAGCAGGCCGAGGCCCACCCGCTGGCGGCCAAGGACGAGCTCGGCCGGCTGCGGGTCGGCGCCGCGGTCGGCGTCGGCGGCGATCGCGAGGCCCGGATCGACGCTCTGATCGCGGCCGGCTGCGACGTGATCTGCGTCGACACCGCCCATGGCCACTCGGCCGGCGTGATCGAGGCGGTGCGCACCACCCGCCTGAACTTCCCGCGGGTCCAGCTCGTGGCCGGCAACGTCGCCACCGGCGCCGCCACCCTGGCCCTGATCGAGGCCGGCGTCGACGCGGTCAAGGTCGGGGTCGGGCCGGGCTCGATCTGCACCACCCGGATCGTCGCCGGCGTCGGGGTGCCGCAGCTCACCGCGATCAGCGACTGCGTCGCGGCGGCGGCCGCGGCCGGCGGCGTGCCGATCATCGCCGACGGCGGCATCAAGTACTCGGGCGACGTCGCCAAGGCGATCGCCGCCGGGGCGTCGACCGTGATGATCGGCAGCCTGTTCGCCGGCACCGACGAGGCGCCCGGCGAGATCATCCTGTTCCAGGGCCGCAGCTACAAGTCGTACCGCGGCATGGGCTCGATCGGCGCGATGCGCGAGGGCTCGAAGGACCGCTACTTCCAGGACGACGTCGAGGCTACCGCGCCGCAGAAGCTGGTGCCCGAGGGCATCGAGGGCCGGGTGCCGTACAAGGGCCCGCTGCGCGAGTCGATCTACCAGCTCGTCGGCGGGCTGCGGTCGTCGATGGGTTACGTCGGCTGCGCCAGCATTGACGCCATGCGGACCGGCGCGCAGTTCGTCCGCATCACCTCGCAGGGGCTGCGCGAGTCCCACGTCCACGACGTGATCATCACCAAGGAAGCGCCCAACTACCGGGTCGAGTAAGGAACCGCCGTGGCTCACCAGCTCGTCCTCATCCTCGACTTCGGCTCGCAGTACACCCAGCTCATCGCCCGGCGCATCCGCGAGCACGCGGTCTATTGCGAGGTCCACCCGCATCACCTGTCGCTCGAGCGGATCCGCGCCCTGGCGCCGTCGGCGATCGTCCTCTCGGGCGGGCCGTCGTCGTGTTACGCCCCCGACGCGCCCCAGGTCGACCCCGGCATCTACGACCTCGGGCTGCCGATCCTCGGCATCTGCTACGGCGCGCAGCTCACCGCGCGCCTCCTGGGCGGCGACGTCCGCCCGGCCGACAAGCGCGAGTACGGGCGGGCCGTGGTCCGGGTCCGGACCGGCGGCGACGGCATGCTGCGCAGCATCGCGACCGGTGACGAGCTGACGGTGTGGATGTCGCACGGCGATCACGTCGAGTCGCTGCCGCCCGGGTTCGTCCACCTGGCGGACAGCGACAACTGCCCGATGGCGGCGTTCGCCGACCCGGTCCGCCGCATCCACTGCGTGCAGTTCCACCCCGAGGTGGTCCACACCCCGCGCGGCGTCGAGCTCCTCGCCGGCTTCCTGTTCGGGGTCGCCGGCCTGACCGGCGACTGGTCGATGGCGTCGTTCGCCGAGGAGGCGGTGGCGCGCATCCGGGCCCAGGTCGGCCCCGAGGGCCGGGTCATCTGCGGGCTGTCGGGCGGGGTCGACTCGTCGGTCGCCGCGGCCTTGATCCACCGCGCGATCGGCGATCGCTTGACCTGCATCTTCGTCGACAACGGCCTGTTGCGCCGCGGCGAGCGCGATCAGGTCGCGGCGATCTTCCGCGATCACTTCCACGTCGATCTGCGGGTGGTCGACGCCACCGATCGCTTCCTCGACGCCCTGGCCGGGGTCACCGACCCCGAGCGCAAGCGCAAGATCATCGGCCACGAGTTCATCGCGGTGTTCGATGACGAGGCCAAGTCCATCGCCGGCGCGCGGTTCCTGGCCCAGGGCACGCTCTACCCCGACGTGATCGAGAGCGTGTCGGTGCGCGGCCCGGCCGCGGTGATCAAGAGCCACCACAACGTCGGCGGCCTGCCCGAGCGGATGAACCTGGCGTTGGTCGAGCCGCTGCGCGAGCTGTTCAAGGACGAGGTGCGGCTCCTCGGCACCGAGCTCGGCCTGCCGCGCCGGATGATCACCCGCCAGCCGTTCCCGGGGCCCGGCCTGGCGGTGCGCTGCCTGGGCGATCTGACGCGGCCGCGCCTCGACACCCTGCGCGCCGCCGACGCCGTGGTCGAGGACGAGATCCGCGCCGCCGGCTTGTACGAGGCGATCTGGCAGGCCTTCGCGGTGCTCTTGCCGGTGCGCTCGGTCGGGGTCATGGGCGACGACCGGACCTACGACGAATGCATCGCGATCCGCGCGGTGACCTCGCAGGACGGCATGACCGCCGACTGGGTGCCGCTGCCCCACGACCTGCTCGGGCGGATGTCATCGCGCATCATCAACGAGGTGCGCGGGGTCAACCGCGTGGTCTACGACATCACCTCGAAGCCGCCGGGGACGATCGAGTGGGAGTGAAGGCGGCGGCGCTGGCGCTGGTCGCCGCGGCCGTCGGGCCGGTGGTGGCCGCGCCCCTGACCGTCGCCCTCGGGCCCGGCGTCGCGGTCGACTGGGGCCGCGGCGTGATCACCGCCCGGGGCTTCGGTCCGGCCGATCGCAACGCGCCGTCGCCCGCGGTGGCGCGGGTGGCGGCCGAGCGGGCCGCGATCGCGCGGGCCCGCGTGGCCTTGGCGGCGGCGGTGGCGGCGGTGCCCGGCTGGAGGACCCTCGGGCTCGACCCCGCGGCGCCGGCCGTGGCGCGCGAGGTCGCCGCCGCCCCTGTGCTCGCCCTCGAGCGCGGCACCGACGGCTCGGTGACCGCCACGGTCGGGCTGGGCGTCGAGGCGGTGCGGCAGGCCGCAGCCGGGCCGCGGGTGATCGTCGGCGACGACGGCCCGCCCGTCGTGGTCGCGATCGACGTCCGCGCGCTCGCGCCAGCGGTGGTGCCCGCGGTCGGCCTCGAGCTGATCGGCGCCGGCGGCGCGCGCTGGCGCGGACCGATCCGGTTCGCTCACGGGCCACCCGCCGGGGTGGCTGCCGAACCCGCCACTGGTGCCGTCGGCGCGCGCCTGATGATCGCCGGGGCGGTGCCCGGCGCTGGCGCGACCGTGGTCGTGGTGGTACCACCGGAGCCGTGACCGCGCGCGCCGCTCTGGCTGCGATCGCTCTGGCCGCGGTGGCGTTCGCCGCCCGGCCGGTCGCCGCCCAGTCGACGAGCTACCAGGCCAGCGGCGCCGCGCCGGCGTCGGCCGCGGACGCGCGGACCCAGGCGCTCGACGCGGCCTTCGCGACCGCGGTCACCGAGGCGGTGGCGGACCTGGCCGGCAAGGCCGCGCGCACCCAGGCCGCCGCGGTCGAGCGCGAGATCACCCGGCGGGCCCGACGCTTCGTCGCCGGCTACCGCGTGACCTCGGAGCGCACCGCCGGCGATCGCCTCGAGCTCGAGGTCGCGATCAAGATCGATCGCGACAAGCTCGCGGCCAAGCTGACCGAGCTCGGGGTCGCGCTGCGCGCGGCGCCGATCGCCGAGCCGGGTCCGCCGCCGGTGACCCTGCCGAGCGCCGCGATCCTCTTGCGGGTCATCGAGGGGGATCGGGTCACCGCGAGCTTCGGCGACCGCGCGCGCGCCGAGCTGCCCGGCCGTGCGGCGCTGGTCGCCGGCCTGACCCGGGCCGGCTACCGCCCGAGCGATGGCGCCATCGCCGGGCCCGATCCCGATGGCGACGGCGAGCTGCCGGTCGACGACGCCAGCGCTCGGGCCTTGGCCTCGGCGGTCGCCGCCGACGCCGCGGTGGTCGCGTCGATCGCGGTCGGCACGTCGGCGCCGGTGCGCGGCGCGCCGATCCACGCCGCGGGCGCCCGCGGGCGGCTGCGCGTCGTCGACGTCGCCAGCGGTCGGGTGGTCACGGAGCTCGCGATCGCGACCGCGGCCTGGGGCGAGCCGACCGAGCTGACGACCCGGGCGGCGACCAACGCGGCCACCGCCCTGGCGCGCCAGGCCTGGGGCGAGCGGGCGCCGTCGGCCACGCCGGCCGCGGGCCCACCCCTCGTGGCGCGCGAGGGCGTGACGGTCCGCCTAGTCGGCGCCGGCGCGTGGCAGGCCGCCGCCCTGGTGCGCGCCGACCTGCTCGCGACCCCGGGCGTGACCGCGGCGCGCTGGGCCGGCGTCACCGGCGACGTGGTAGCCCTGGCGGTCGACGGCGCGACGGTCGAGCGCGCCGCCGCGGTGGCCAAGGCCACGCCAGGCTTCCAGGCCCGGACCCGCGTCGAGGACGGCGTGGTCGTGGTCCGGGTCAAGTCGATCGATCCGCCGGTGGCGCCGTGAGGCAGGCCGTGGCCGTGGCGCTCTTGGCGACGCTCGGCGCGAGCGCCTGCGGCCGCGGTCGCCCCGCCGATCCCAATCGGGTCGACCGCGACGACGCCATCGTCTATCTCGAGGCCGCCGCCGGCGCCATGGTGTGGATCGACGGCCTCGAGGCCGGCACCGTGCGCCAGCTCCGCGGCGGCATCGCGCTCGAGCCCGGGGCCCACCGCCTCGAGCTGCACCAGGACGGCTTCCATCCGCACTATCAGGACCTCGAGCTCGCGGTCGCCGAGCGTCGCCGCCTGACGATCGAGCTCGCGCCGGTCTTGCCGTAGGGCTGGCTTCGCGGGCTCGCCGTAGCGCTGCGCGGCACCCGTAGTATGGTCCGCGGGTGGCGAAACCGACCGACCCCAAGCCGGCCAACCTGACCTCCGATCCGCTGGTGGTGTCCCTGGTCCGCTGGCTGCTCATCCTCGTGTTCGTGGTGATCGGCTGGTGGGTCGTGTCCTACCTGGCGACGATCCTCGCGCCGATCTTGGCCGCCTTGGGCATCGCGTACCTGCTCGATCCGCTCCTCGAGAAGATGGTGGCCCGCGGCATGAGCCGCGCGGTCGCCGCGACCCTGCTCTTGTTCGGGTTCCTCGGCGCGCTGGCGGGCGCGGTCGCGCTCGGCGTGCCGGTCGTGATCCACCAGATCCAGAGCTTCGTCGACAGCGCGCCGGCCATGCTCGACAACGCCGACCGCTGGATCGCTGCGCGCTTCGACTTCCAGCTGAAGGAGCACCTGACCGCCGAGGAGCTCGAGCGAGTGCTGGGCGACGCGTCGCTGCCCCTCGAGGAGATCGTCACCGTGGCCCTGGGCGGCGCGTTGACCGTGCTGGCGGTCCTCGCCGAGTTCCTGCTCGTGCCGGTGTTCGCGTACTACTTCCTGCTCGACTGGCCGCGCATCCAGGAGCGGGTCATGAAGATCGTGCCGCCGCGGCGGCGGTCGCGGGTCGCGGATCTGCTGGGCGAGATCGACGGCGTGGTCTCGGGCTGGGTCCGCGGCCAGGCCATCGTCACCGGCATCCTCGCGATCCTCTACGCCCTCGCGTTCTCGATCGTCGGCGTGCCGCTGGCGATCCCGATCGGCCTGGTGGTCGGCCTCCTCACGATCATCCCCTTCGTCGGCACCTTCGTCGGCGCCGCGGTGACGCTGGTGGTGCTCCTGCTCGACTGGCCCGGGGCCGGCGTGGTCGGCGCGGTGGCCGCGGTGTTCGTGGTCCTGCACCTCCTCGAGGCCGCGGTGCTCACGCCGAAGATCGTCGGCCACAAGGTCGGGCTGTCGGAGTCGGCGGCGCTGTTCGCGGTGGTCGCCGGCGGCAAGCTCCTGGGCTTCGTCGGCATCCTCCTCGCGGTGCCGCTGGCCGCCACCGTCGCGGTGCTGCTCCGCCACGCGGTTCGCTACTACGAGACCACCGCGTTCTTCGGCGACGAGGCCGACGCGATCGTGCCGGTGACCCCGGCCATGTCGGTCGTGCTCATGACCGAAGACCGGCCGGGCGGCAGCGGCGACGGGCAGGCGGGCTGATCCGGTTTCGCGTCGGACCGTCCGTCAAACCGGAACCTGGCCGAACCAGATGCGCGGCGCCCCCGGTGTGTGTATCGTCGCGCCCGCAAATCGAGCTGAGCCCTTTGGCTCCAGCGCCGCGTGTCGCGTCGCTGCGCACCTGAACCCGATGGAGATGAGTACAATGAAGAACATCCTGCGTAGTGGCGCTGTCCTCGCTATGGTCCTCGGTCTCGGCGCGTGCGGCGGCAAGGCCGACGAGGCGATCGCGGCCTTCAAGAAGGCGGCGGACGCCATGTGCGCCTGCAAGGACAAGGCGTGCGCCGACAAGGTCAACGCCGACCTCGAGAAGACCATGGAGAAGTTCAAGGACACCAAGGGCACCGAGGCCCAGGCCAAGTCCCTCGAGCCCGTCATGAAGAAGTACATGGAGTGCTCGATGAAGGCGATGGGCGCCGGTGGCGGTGACGCCCCGGCCGGCGGGTGATCGATCTCTGAACCCGGTGCGTGGTGCGCGGGGGTGGTGGTTCTTACCGGGCGGGTGTCCGGAACCCCGTGCGCGCCGTGTTGATTCGTGAACCCGGTGCGCCGGGTTTTCGTGTTTTCGGTGCGTGGGCGGGTGTCCGGAACCCCGTGCGCGCCGGTCTGATTCGAGAACCCGGTGCGCCGGGTTTTCGTGTTTTCGGTGTGTCGTGCGTGGTGCGCGGGGGCGTGGTTCTTACCGGACGGGTGTCCGGAACCCCCGTGCGCGCCGGTCTGGGTCGTGAACCGGGTGCGTGGTGCGCTAGAGGTGGATGGCGTGGCCGAGGGCGGCCTCGGAGGCCTCTTTGATGGCCTCGGCGAAGGTCGGGTGGGCGTGGATGGTGTAGACGAGGCTCTCGGCGTTGACCTCGGTGGCCTTGGCCAGGGTCAGCTCGGCGATGAGGTCGGTGACGGCGGGGCCGATCAGGTGGGCTCCGACCAGGGCGCCGGTCTCGGCGTGCCACAGCACCTTGACGAAGCCGGTCGCCTCGCCGGCGGCGACCGCCTTGCCCAGGGGCCGCCACGGGAACTTGCCGACCTTGACCGGGATCTGACGCTCGGTGGCCTTGGCCTCGGTCAGGCCGACCGACGCCACCTCGGGGTGGCAGTAGGTGCAGGCCGGGATCGTCCCGTAGTCGACCGCCACGGTCGTCACCCCGGCGATCTGCTCGGCCACCCACACGCCTTCCGCCGAGGCGGTGTGGGCCAGGCCGCGGCCGGCGACGTCGCCGATCGCCCACAGGCCGTCGCCACATCGGAGCTGGCCATCGACCGCGATGAAGCCGCGCTCGAGGCGGACGTCGTGATGCTCGAGGCCGAGGCCCTCGGTGTTGGCGGCGATGCCGGCCGCGCACAGGACGACGTCGGCGCGCAGCTCGCTGGCTGCGCCCTTGCCCGCCTCGACCGGCTCGATGGCCACGGTCGCGTGGTCACCGCGGTTGGTGGCGGCGGTGACCTTGTGGGCGAGCCTCAGCGCGATGCCGCGGCGCTCGAAGGCGCGGGCCAGCTCGGCCGAGACCTCGGCGTCTTCGTTGGGCACCAGGCGCGGCAGGTACTCGACGATCGTGACCTCGGTGCCCAGCGCCCGGTAGAAGCTGGCGAACTCGACGCCGATCGCCCCCGAGCCGATCACGACGAGCGAGCGCGGCTGCTGGGGCAGGGTCATGGCCTTGCGGTAGTCGACGATCCGCTCGCCGTCGAAGGCCACGCCGGGCAGCGGGCGGGCCCGGGCGCCGGTGGCCAGGATGACGTGGCGCGCCGACAGCACTCGGGTGCCGCCGCCGACGAGATCGACGTGGACCTGATGCGGGCGCCAGGCCCCGGGCCGCGGCAGGAGCCGCGCCGTGCCTCCGACGTGCTCGATCGCGTTCTTCTTGAGCAGGAACGCCACGCCCTTGGAGATCTTGGCCGCGACGTCGCGGCTGCGCTTGATCACCGCCGGGAAGTCGACCTCGACCGCGCCGGCCTTGAGCCCGAACTCGCCGGCGCGATGGAACAGCTCGAGGACCTCGGCGGTGCGGAGCAGCGCCTTGGTCGGGATGCAGCCCCAGTTGAGGCAGATGCCGCCGAGCTCGGCCTTCTCGACGCACGCGACCCTGAGCCCGAGCTGGGCGGCGCGGATCGCGGCGACGTAGCCGCCCGGGCCCGAGCCGATCACGACGACGTCGAAGGGCGCGGCGGGGTCGGTGGCGACCGGCGCAGTCATAGCGCCAGCGCCTCCGGCGCCTCGAGCTGCTCGACGATGATCGCCAGGAGCTTGGCGCCGAGCGCGCCGTCGATCACCCGGTGGTCGCACGACAGGGTCAGGGTCATGCGCTTGCCCGGCACGACCGCGCCGCCCTTGACCACCGGCTCGTCGCTGATCCCGCCGACCGCGAGGATCGCGGCCTCCGGCGGGTTGATGATCGCGGTGAAGCGGTCGATCCCGAACATTCCGAGGTTCGACACCGTGAAGGTCGAGCCGGTAATCTCGTGGCCCTTGAGCGCGCGCTCGCGGGCGCGCTTGGCCAGATCGCCGATCTCGGCGGCGATCACGCCCAGGCCCTTCAGATCGGCGTCGCGCACCACCGGGGTCACCAGGCCGTCGTCGATCGCGACCGCGACCCCGACGTGGACGCGCTGATGGCGGCGGATCGCGTCGCCGATCCAGGCCGCGTTGCAGGCTGGCACCCGGCGCAGCGCCAAGGCGGCGCTCTTGACGATCAGATCGTTGACCGAGACCTTGCCGCGGTCGCCGAGGAGCGCGTTGACCCGGCCGCGGAAGGCCAGGAGCGCCTCGGGATCGAAGCGCCGCATGAGGTAGAAGTGCGGGACGTCGCGCTTGGCCTCGGTCAAACGGGTCGCGATGCGCTTGCGCATGTTGGACGCCGGCACGTCGATCCAGTCGCCGGCCTCGCCGTGGGGCGCCAGCGGCGCCAGGGCGGTCTCGGCCGACGGGGCGGCCATCGCCTGGAGCGCGGTCGTCGGCGCAGCGCTGACGGTGTTCGGCGCGGTCGGCGCCGCCGGGGCTGGGGCGGGGGCGGCCGACGGCGAGGCCGCCGCGGCGCGGACGTCGCGCTCGACGACGCGGCCGCCAGGGCCGGTGCCGAGGACGGTGCGCAGGTCGATGCCGAGCTCCGCCGCCAGGGTCTTGGCCAAGGGCGACGCCAGGAGCGGGCCACCGCGGACCGGCGCGGGGGCGGCGACCGGCGTGGGGGCGGCGACCGGCGCGGGGGCGGCGACCGGCGCGGGGGCGGCGATTGGCGCGGGCGCGGGAGCGGCGACCGGCGCGGGCGTGGCCGCCGGGGCGGGAGGCGGCGCAGACGCTGGCGCGCCTCCGCTGCCGACCGAGGCGATCAGCGCGGCGATGTCCTCGCCGGCCTTGCCGAGGATGGCCACCGGCGCCCCCAGCTTCACCGTGTCGCCCTCCTTGGCGAACAGGTGCAAGAGGGTGCCGTCGTCCTCGATGTTGAAGTCCATGTTGGCCTTGTCGGTCTCGACCTCGGCCACCAGGTCGCCGGGCGAGACCCGGTCGCCGACCTTCTTCACCCACCGCACCAAGACGCCCTCCTCCATCGTCGGGGAGAGCTTGGGGAGTCCAATGATCTGGGCCATCGTCTGTCGTCCTTCGGGGCTCGTGACTAGGCGTCGAGGTAGAGGGTCCGGCGCACCGCCGCGACCACGTCCTTGACCTGGGGCTCGACCTCGTCCTCGAGGTTCTTGGCGTAGGGCATGGGCACGTCGTCGGAGCACACCCGCTCGACCGGGGCGTCGAGGGCGTCGAGGCACTGGCGCTGGACCTGATAGGCGACCTCGGCGCCGAAGCCGGCCTGGGGCCAACCGACCTCGACGATCACGCAGCGCCCGGTCTTGCGCACGCTGTCGCAGATCATCGGCACGTCGAGGGGCCTGAGCGTCCGCGGGTCGATGATCTCGGCGTCGATGCCTTGCTCGGCCAGGACCTTGGCTGCCTCGAGGCAGACGTGGACCATGCGCGACCACGCCACCAGGGTGACGTCCTTGCCGGTCCGCTTGCGGTCGCCTTGACCGAGCGGGATCAGCAGCTCGCCGTCGGGGACCTCGCCGGTCATGCCGTACAGAGTCTCGCCCTCCATGAACACCACCGGGTTGTCGTCGCGGATCGCGGTCTTGAGGAGGCCCTTGGCGTCGGCCGGCGTCGACGGCGTCACCACCGACAACCCGGGGACGTGGGCGTACCAGGACTCGAGCGCCTGGCTGTGCTGCGAGCCGACCTGGACCGCCGGCCCCGACGGGCCGCGGAAGACGATCGGGATGTTGAACTGGCCGCCGCTCATCTGGAACATCTTGGCGGCGCTGTTGACGATCTGATCGATCGCGACCAGCGAGAAGTTCCAGGTCATGAACTCGATGATCGGGCGCAGGCCGACCATGGCGGCGCCGACGCCGATGCCGGCGAAGCCCATCTCGGCGATCGGGGTATCGACCACCCGGCGCTCGCTGAAGCGCTGGAGCAGGCCGGCGGTGACCTTGTAGGCGCCGTTGTAGTGACCGACCTCCTCGCCCATGACGAAGACGTTGGGATCGCGCTCCATCTCCTCGCGCATCGCCTGGTTGAGGGCCTCGCGGTAGCTGATGACCGCCATGACTACTGGGCTCCCTTCATGACGTAGGGGAAATAGGCGTCGGCGGCCGGGCTGTCCTCGGCGAACCGCACCGAGTCCTCGATCTCGGCCTTGACGTCCGCCTCGAGCGCCTCGAGGTCGGCGTCGGGCATGCCCAGCTCGACCAGTCGATTGCGCGAGCGGTTGAGCGGATCGCGGCGCCGCCACTCCTCGACCTCGTCCTTGGTCCGGTAAAGGCCCGGGTCGCTCATCGAGTGGCCGCGGAAGCGGTAGGTGACGATCTCGACCAGGGTCGGCTCGCCGGTGACCCGGGCCCGCTCGACCGCCTCGGCGATCCGCCGCTTGACCCGGATGACGTCGTCACCGTCGAAGCGATCGCGGGCCATGCCGTGGGCCAGGGCCCGCAGCGACACGTCCTCGACCGCCAGCGAGCGGTACAGCGGCGTGCCCATCGAGTACTGGTTGTTCTCGCAGATGAGCACGAGCGGCAGCTTCCACAGCGCGGCCAGGGCCAGGCCCTCGGCGAAGCCGCCGATGGTCGCGGCGCCATCGCCGAAGTAGCACAAGGTCACGCGACCATCGCCGCGGTACTTCGAGGCGAAGGCCGCGCCGGCCGCCAGCGGGACGTGGCCGCCGACGATGCCGTGACCGCCGAGGAAGTTGGTGGCCTTGTCGAACAGGTGCATCGAGCCGCCGAGCCCCTTCACCAGGCCGGTCTTCTTGCCGTACAGCTCGGCCATGATGGGCCGCGCCGCGATGCCTTTGGCGTAGGCGTGGCCGTGCTCGCGGTAGGTCGCGACCACGTAGTCGTCGGGGCGGAGCGTCGCGATCGAGCCGACGCACACCGCCTCCTGGCCGATGATGAGGTGGAGGAAGCCGCCGATCTTGCCTTGCGAGTAGGCCTTGGCGGAGGCCTCCTCCATCCGGCGGATCGCCAGCATCTGGCGGTAAAGCGGGGCCAGCTCGTCGACGGTGGTCGGCACCACCTGGTCGGGCTCGACCCGGGCGGAGTCAGGGGTCGTCATGGGTGCGGCACCATAGCGACTCGGCCTGGCGGTGGCACGCCGGCGGCGCGGGTTTCCGCGCGATCGCTGGCGCCGTGGCGCGCCGCGTCAGCCGCCGACCCGCTAGCGAGGCCGCAGATCGATCGTGACCATGGTGGTGCCGCCGGCGGCGTCGACCGCGCCCGAGGTCAGGAACTGCCCGGCCGGCGAGAACGCGGTGACCGCGACCTGGCGATAGCTCGGCGGCAGCTTGTCGAAGAAGAACGACCCTGGCGGGCACGGCACCGGGCGCAGGCCGTGGCGATCGGCGGTGGTGCGATCGGCGATCGCGACCTCGAGCTCGCCGATGCCGGCCGCGGCGCAGGAGGTGGCGTCGGCCGGGGCGCCGGCGATGGTCCAGCTCACCCGCAGCGAGGTCGGCGCGTCGGTACACACCCCGACGCGGGTACAGACCTCACCACCGCAGTCGTCATCGACGCGGCAGGTCGACGGCAGCGGCGGCGGACATCCGCCGAGCCCGAGGCAGGCGACCAGCGCGAGACGGCGCACCACGAAAGCGTAGCATCGCCGGGGCGGAGCGCCGCCGCGGCCCACGTCACGGCACGACGTAGATCGGGTTGCTGTAGATCCACGGCAGCTCGCGCTCGGCGTAGGCCGGGCCGAGGGACCCCAGGTATGGCCCGAGGTGGCGCGGCGTCATGAGGATCTCGACCCGGTAGGCCCCCGGACGATCGAGCGGGACGGTCAGGGTCGGGCCCGGGCCGGCCGCGACCTCGGCGGCGCCGCCGGCGTCGATCCGGATCACCCGGGCGCGGATGTTCGGGGTCGGCAGGGTCGCGGCCAGCTCGAACACCGTCGGCACGGCGACCGTGAGCAGCGCGCCGCCGCTGGCCGGCAGCTCGCCGCCCTGCTCGACGGTCCCGGCGGGGCCGGTGGCGACGACGTCGAACCCGACCGGCGTGCCCAGGAGCTCGAAGGCGACGAACATCCGGCCGTCGGCGATCGCGGCCTCGATCGCCGCCGGGTCGCGGAGGCGATCGGTCAAGACGACGTTGCTGAACCAGCGCATCATCCGGCGGTACGAGTCGCCGCGCTCGCCGTCGCGCAGCGTCAGCGGCAGGGTGTTCTCGTGAGCGTCGGTGCCGGCCGAGCCGGTGACTCGCAGCCCGGCGGCGTGCAGCTCGTCCCAGCGGGCCAGCGCCGGGCCCGACGGCTCGAGGAACGACAGGAGCGCCAGATCGGGCTCGGGGCCGGAGGTGGCCTGCTCGCCAAAAGCCAGGACCGCCTGGATCGCTCCGCCGCGATCGAGCCCGAGGTATTGCTCACGGATGTCGGGGTCGAGGTTGGCGTGCAGGTTGTAAATCTCGATCCCGTCGGGCGCGAGGCGCACGAGCTCGGCGGTGGTGCGCTGCTCGGTGTGCGGGATCCAGACTTGAGCGCCGGCGGCGCGGAAGGTCGCGACCGCCTCGGGCGTGTCGGCGTCGTAGGCGGCGTGGCGGGCGGCGGCGTCGCCCGGGACGTGGCGATCGAGCATGATCGGCATGAGCGGGTTTTCGCCGCCCACCGTGAGCACGACGGAGTGTTCGTCGGTGCATTTGCGCAGCGCCGCCACCGGCGCGGTCGACGACGGCAGGAGTCGGTCGTCGGCGGCGGTGAGGAACAAGGTCGCGAACTCTTCGTCCGCCATCGAGTCGTCGTGGTCGGTGAGCGCGGCGTAGTCGATGCGCAGCTGGCACAGCGCCGCGCGCAGGTTGGCCAGGCAGATCGGGTCGGGGACGCCGCCGGGACGCGGGTTGCCGTCGCAGGCGTCGTGGGAGTACGGCGAGTGCAGGTGGATGATCCCGCGGGCCGGCGTGAGGCCGCGGCGGACCCCCATCACGGTGGCCGGCGGCAGGTCGGCACGCCAGGCCGGATACGGCGACGCGTCGATGGTCACGGTGTCGTCGCCGCCGCAGGCGAGGGCGGCGAGCACGGGTAGGGCGGCGCGGGCGCGCATGGCCGGACGCTACACGACCGCGCTGGCGCCGGCGGGGATTTCGGACCGAGACTGAGGCGGAGGCCGAGGCGGAGGTCGAGACCGAGACCGAGACCGAGACCGAGACCGAGACCGAGACCGAGACCGGGGGTCGTTTTGGGAGGCAGGCGTGGCGGGCGGGGCGCGGGCGGCGCGGCGGGCCGGGAGAGGGGCGGGCGCGACGGGGCGCGGCGGCGGCGAAACCAGCGGATCGGCCACGCCGCGACGGCGCGTGCGGGGGGCACGCGCTGGGCGGCGGACCGGGGCGGTCGTCACGCGACGGCGGCGACCGTGATGTTCGCGAAGCGGGCGAGCCAGTACGTGCCGGGCGGGAAGACCGCGGGCAGACCGGCCCGCCACAGCATCCGCGCGGCGCGGTAGGCGTCGATGAAGTCCCGATTGCGCTGCAGCGCCGCGACCCGCTGCCACCGGCTGCGCGCGGCGACCCGCGGCCGCAGGCCACCTCGCGGCGCCGGCCGATTGGGGCTCGACCGCCACGATTGCCGCAGCACGCCCCGCCGCCCCAGCACCCGCGCGCCGGTCCGCCGCCGCTCGGCGGCCATGGCCTCCTCGACGGCCGCCACCCGCTCCCGCAGCTCGCGCCGCACCA
>JAGPCY010000011.1:0-156117 GCA_018057825.1 Kofleriaceae bacterium
GCGGCCGGGTGCGAGGCGTAGATGGCGGCCGGGTGCGAGGCGTAGATGGCGGCCGGGTGCGAGGCGTAGATGGCGGCCGGGTGCGAGGCGTAGATGGCGGCGGGGTGCGAGGCGTAGATGGCGGCCGGGTGCGAGGCGTAGATGGCGGCGGGGTGCGAGGCGTAGATGGCGGCGGGTTGCGAGGCGTAGATGGCGGCGGGTTGCGAGGCGTAGATGGCGGCAGGCTGCGAGGCGTAGATGGCGGCGGGCTGCGAGGCGTAGATGGCGGCGGGTTGTGTCGGAGGCGCCACCGCGCCGGGCAGGGTGGCCAGCGCCTGGCGACCGATCTGGGCGTGGATCCGGTTGCCGTCGCCCGATGCGAGGATCGCGCGATCTTCCTCGGAGAGATCCGCCTTGGCGATGGCGGCCCCGGGATCCGCCGCGAAGGCCTGCTGGGCGGCGGGATCCGCAGCGAGGGAAGCCAGGTACTGGAGCAACGTCGACATCGGGACTCCGTCAGGTTGGATTTGGCCGGAGGCCGGGCTGCGCCCGGCCCGAGGAGCGACCGCGAGTTGGACCACCCCCGCGGGGGTCGCGACGCCGCGACCCGAGGACGCCAAGTGTATCGCGAGGCGGGGCGGGCTGGCCGCCCACGCGGCACTGACAGCGGGGTGGCATCGTGGGACCGGGGCGCTCGCTAGAGCGAGCGGGCGAGGCGGAACCCGAGCGTCACGTCGCGGACGACCGACGGCGTGTTGTGGCGCGTCGCGGCCCGCAGCAGGAAGGCGTCGAACAGAAAACACCCGCCGCGCAAGGCGCGCTCGCCCGGGGTCGGGGCGTGCCCCGGCGGCAGGTAGATGCCGTCGACCAGCGGCGGGCCCTCGCGTCGATACTCGTCGGCACACCAGCTGATCGTGTTGCCGGCCATGCCCCGCGCGCCGTACGGGCTGACGTCGACCGGGAAGGCGTCGACCTCGACGGGGCGGAGGCTACCCTCGCGCGACAGCCGCATGCCGGCCCAGGTCGGGTCGAACGCGTCGCCCCAGGGGAAGCTGCGGCCATCGACGCCGCGGGCCGCCTTCTCGAACTCGAGCTCGCCCGGGAGCCGATAGGCCCGGCCACAGCGCCGCGACTCCCAGTCGGCGAAGGCGACCGCGCCGTGCCAGTTGACCATGAACGCTGGCACCGTCGGGCCCCAGCTCAGGCCCTCGTCGTCGACCCCCAGGTCGAAGTGTCCCGAGGGCAGGCGCGGCCAGATCAGCGTCCCGGCCTCGGCCGCCGAGGCGCCGCGGTGACGCGGCACCACGCTCAGCGCCAGGGCCTCAGCCTCGGCGGTCCCCTCGTCGATCAGGGCGTTAACCATGGTCAGCAGTTCGCGGTTGGTGACCGGATCGCGACGCAGCGCGAACCCGTCGACCCAGACCCGCTGTCGGGGCATGACCTCACCGGCGGCCTGGGGATCACCGCCGCACCAGAACGGTCCTGCGGGGACGAACACCTCGTCGCGATCGAGCTGGTCGAGCCGAGGCAGCACCACCGGCGTCGGGCCGACGGCCCCCGGGCGGATCGGGTTCCAATGTTCCTGGCGACCGATCGCCACCGGGTAGCGGACCTCGTGGTGGCCTGGGGCCCGCAGCACGAGCAGGTAGCTCCCGCGCTCGAGCTCGTGATCGACCAGCGGGGTCGGGCCGAGGTCGGCGACGTGGGTGTCGACCAGGCGGCGGCCGCGCAGCTCGTAGCGCCGCAGCTCGACCTGCGCTGGCGGCTCGGTATAGAGCGTCACGGCGCCGCGGCCAGCCAGGTAGGTGGCGTGCTCGCCGCGGTCGTGGACCCGCAGCTTGGCCTCGAGTGCCCGGGCCGCCGGGTCACGACGCTCCTCGGCGGTGGCGTGGAGCTTGCGGTAGTGGCGCGCCAGCATGGCGTGGGCCTCGGGCAGCTCGGCCTCGATGAGCGACAGGTCGATCAGGCGGTTCATCTCGACGGTGGCGAGCTCGGCCTCGATGCGCTGGCGCGCCGCGGCGTCCTCGAGCTCCCAGCCCGGCTGCTTGGCCTCGCTCGGCGCCGACGGAGGGAGCGGATCGAGGATGACCCGGGCCTGGCTCTCGAGGTCGGCGGCCTCGGCTTCGCACGCCGCGATCCGCGGCACCAGCGCCTCGGCCTGTTCGAGCAAGGCGCGCGCACGTTCGCGCTTGCGGGCACCGTCGAGGAACCCGGCGACCGCCTGACCCAGGTCGCTGGCGTCGACCCATCGCGCGTCCGGATCGGTCGCGGTGGCCCGGCTGGCGATCGCGATCAACTCCTCGGGCAGCGGGCGTTCAGCCGCCGCCACGATCGGCGCCAGGACGCCCATCCGCTCCGGCAGGGTCGGCGGTCGTCCGAGCAGGATCTCACGCAGGATCATGCCGAGCGCGTAGACGTCGGTCGGCGGGCCGAGCTCGATCTCCCCCGAGGCCTGCTCGGGAGACATGTACCCGGCGGTGCCGGCGATCTGTCCGGCCTGGCTCATCAAGGCGTCGTCCTCGCCGCGCGTCGTCGACGGCGCCGGGCTCTGACCGTCGGTCCGGGAGCCGATCCGCGCCAGCCCCCAGTCGAGGACCAGGACCTCGCCGAACGGACCGAGCATGATGTTCTGCGGCTTGAGATCGCGATGGACCACGCCGCGGGCGTGGGCGAACCCGACGCACTCGCACACCCGATGGAAGTAGTCGATCAAGCGGCGGAACGAGACGCCGCCCGCCTCGGGGGCCCAGCCGGTGGCCGACGCCGCATGGACCGCCTCGATGACCATCGACAACGTGCGCCCGCGGATCTCCGCCATCGTGTAGTAGGGCCGCCCGTCGGTCAGCGTGCCGATCTCATGGACCGGCACGACGCTCGGGTGCTGGAGCTGCGCCGTGACCTGCGCCTCCTGGACGAAGCGCGCCAGGGCGACCGGGTCGTCGGTCCACCAGTCGCCCAGCACCTTCATCACCATGTCGCGGCGGAGCTGGCGATCGAAGACCCGGTAGACGTCACCCTGGCCGCCGGCGGCCAGGTGCTTGCCGAGGACGTAGCGCTCGGGCGGCACCGGCTGGGCGCGCGGCCGCGCGCCCCGGGAGGCCCCGGCGGTCGCCTCTTGGATCACGCTGCCGAGCGCCATCGTCACGGCGTTCGACATCCCAGCCGGGGCGCCATCGGAGCGCGCGGTCTGGGCGTCGGACGCGGTCTGCGCCACCTCCGGCGGGCTGCCCCCCTCGGGCTCGGACATCGAGTGATGTTACCGCTTCGAGGGCGGCGCCGAAACCTACCGGCGGGGTGACCGGGGCCGCTGGCGTCGCCGGCGACACCTGGTGGCTTCCCGACCCGCCGGCGCGTCCCCTTGCCAGGGTTCAGTCGTATGATTCTCGCTGGTTAGGTCGAGGTCCAGGTGGAGCACCACTTGCTATCCGAGGACGGCATGAAGCGCACCGTGCTGATCCTGGCCGCGGCCCTCTCACTCGCGGCGTGTGTCGAGGGCGAGTTCGACAAGGGGGAGGAAGAGGAGGTCCCGGCGGACGGCAAGCTCGACTCGTTCGCGCGTCCGACGCATCACGGCGAGCTGGCTTTCGGCGACCGCCCCGAGGCGACGCTGACGGCGACCGAGCGTCATCACACCTGGACCTTCGCGCTCACCGGCGAGGCCGCCATCCACGCCTTCACCGGCACCAGCCTCACCAGCCGCAGCACCGTCGACACCGTGCTCTACCTGTACCGCCAGCGCGCCGATGGTTCGTGGGGGCCGTACCTGGCGCGCAACGACGACGCCAACGGCACGCTGTACTCGGCGCTGCGCCGCAACCTGACGGCCGGGACCTATCGGGTCCTGGTCAAGGGCTATAGCGCGAGCACCCGCGGGCGGTTCTCGGTCCAGGTCGACTGCGAGGGCGCGGGCTGTGCGGCGCCGAGCACCTGCCTGTTCGGCGCGACCTTCGGGGACCTCCTCGACGGCGTCGGTGGCCTGATCACCGGCGACCGCGCGATGGTCGCCACCGACTGGCTGTCGCCGCTCGATCAAGCGCGCGTGGTCCTGGCGGTGCAGCAGTCGGCTCACACCGACGTCACGACGGTGGCCGAGGCCTTCACCCGCGTCGACGGCAACACGATCCGCCGGGTCGACGTCTACGACGAGGTCGGGGCCCGGTCGTTCGTCGCGTTCGAGTACGGCGCCGGCGACAACAGCTACGGCGCGGTGTTCGGCTACGGCTCGACCGCGCTGGTGGCGTCGATCCGCGACGGTGACCTGACGGCGTGTACCGCCCGCGCGCAGACCTGCGCGCTCGGCACCGACTGGGGCACGACCCGGGGCGACGCCGACTTCACCCGGCTGGGCGCGACCGTGGTCACCGCGGCGGGCCAGCTCTCGGGCGCCGATGCCGCGGCCGCGACGGACGCCATCCGCGTCGCCTACGCCGACGCCGCTGATCTGGCCGACGGCTTGACGCGGGTCGACGGCGGGGTCCTCGACGTGGTCGACCTCCGCCACGAGCCGACCGGCACTGCGATCCGGGCCTTCACCTACGGCGCGGGCGACAACACCTACGGCGCGCTGTACCAGGCCGGCACCACGACCCGCCTGGCCTCGGTGGTCGACGGCTTCTACTACGATTGCAGCTTCGCTCCCTGACGACCGCGGGCGGCGACGAGCGCGCGGTCGGCTTGACCGCGACCCGGCGGCGGTCGACCCTCAGTCATGCTCGCGATCGACGACCTCGACGACCGCCGCCCGGGGACCGCGGACGACCTGGCCGCGATCCGCAACGATGACTGGAACGACGCGGTCGACGTCGAGGAGCTGAGCGCCCACGACGGCGACCTCAGCCTCGACGACGATCTCAGCGTTCACGGCGGCGCGCTCCTGGTCCGCGGCGACCTGACCGTCGCCGGCACGGTCACGATCGACGAGACCGGCACGCTGGTCGTCACCGGGCGGCTGCGCTGCGCCAACCTCGGGTGCGAGGGCAACCTCGAGGTCGGCGGCGACGCCGAGGTCGGCGGCACGATCTTCGGTTGCTATGAGGCCGGCACCTCGTGGTTCCACGGCGCCGTGACCGCGCGCCTCTTGCTGCGCGGCAACCACGGCTTCGAGTACGACCCTGAGCGCCTCGCGGTCGGCGCGCACCTCGCGTTCACCAACTTCCGGGGGCTCCAACGCGGCACGGCCGCCGAGGCCCAGGCGATCCTGTCGGCCCCGGCCTACGCGCTCCTGGCGCCGCTCATCGGGCTGGTGCCCGACGGCCCGTCATCGCAGGGGGCGCTCCGGTTCCTGCGCACCGACGGCTTCCTCGCCACCTGAGCCCTTGGCGGGCCGGGCGGCGACGGCGAGGCCGGAACCGAGTCAGCTCGCCGACGATGATCCGCGGAGGTCGTCCAGCCCGGCGCCGGCGCGGTTGCGTCGCGTGACCAGGCGGGGCACGGTGCGCGGCGATGCATCCCCTGGTCCGCCTGTGGCGTTACGCCGGCGCCTATCGCACCCGGATCCGCCTGGCGGTCCTCTACACCGTCATCAACAAGCTGTTCGACATCCTGCCCGAGGTGCTGATCGGCGTCGCGGTCGACGTCGTGGTCCGCCGCGAGGGCTCGTGGCTGTCGAGCCTCGGGGTCGACGGCGTCGAGACCCAGCTCTACCTCCTGGCCGCGATCACCGCGGTGGTGTGGATGAGCGAGTCGGCCTTCGAGTACGCCTACGAGGTGGCGTGGCGCGATCTGGCCCAGGCCCTCCAGCACGAGCTGCGCCTCGACGTCTACCGCCACGTCCAGTCCCTCGACGTCGCCTACTTCGAGGACAAGCAGGCCGGCGCGATCCTCAGCACGCTGAACGACGACATCAACCAGCTCGAGCGCTTCTTGAACGACGGCGCGACCCAGATCATCTTGGTGATCGCGTCGACCCTGTTGTGCGGCGTGGCCTTCGTCGTGGTCGCCCCCGGCACGGCGCTGTTCGCGCTGGCGCCGATCCCGGTCATCCTCTACGGCGCCTACTGGTTCCAGGGCCGCCTCGAGCGTCGCTACCTGGCGGTCCGGGCCGAGGCCGCCGAACTCAATGGCCTGGTCGGCAACAACCTGGGCGGGCTGACGACGATCCGCGCCTTCGGCCGCGAGGACCACGAGGCAGTTCGGGTCGAGGGCGGTAGCGCGCGCTACCGCGAGGCCAACCGGCGCGCGATCCGGCTGTCGAGCGCGATCACGCCGGTCATCCGCATGGCGATCATGGCCGGGTTCATCGCCACGCTGGTGGTTGGCGGTCACCTGACCCTGCGCGGCGAGCTGGCGGTCGGGGCCTACTCGGTGTTCGTGTTCCTGACCCAGCGCCTCTTGTGGCCCCTGACCCGGCTGGCCCAGGTGACCGACATGTACAACCGCTCGATGGCGTCGGCGCGCCGGGCCTTCGCGCTCCTCGACACGCCGCTCGCCCATCCGGCCGGCACCGCGCCGCTCGGCGACGCCGCCCAGGGGGACGTGCGCTTCGAGGGGGTCGAGTTCGCCTACGCCGATGGACCGCCGGTCCTGCGCGGCCTCACGCTCACCGCCGCGGCCGGCCGCACCACCGCCCTGGTCGGCACCACCGGGGCCGGCAAGAGCACGGTGATGAAGCTGCTCCTCAAGTTCTACCGGGCGACTGGCGGCGCGATCACCCTCGGCGGGCGCGCGCTCGATGAGCTCGATGACGTCGCGGTCCGCGCCGCGGTCGGCTACGTCGGCCAGGACGTGTTCCTGATCGACGGCACGATCGCCGACAACATCCGCTACGGGCGCCTCGACGCCAGCGACGCCGAGGTCGAGGTTGCGGCCCGCGCCGCGGCCGCCCACGACTTCATCGCCGCGCTGCCCGACGGCTACGCCACCCGGGTCGGCGAGCGCGGCCAGAAGCTGTCGGGCGGTCAGCGCCAGCGCCTGGCCATCGCTCGGGCCCTGGTCCGCGACCCGGCGATCCTTATCCTCGACGAGGCCACCAGCGCGGTCGACAACGAGACCGAGGCCGCGATCGCCCGGGCCCTGGCCGACATCACCCGGGGCCGCACGACGATCATGGTCGCGCACCGCCTATCGACCATCCGCCACGCCGACGAGATCTTCGTGCTCGAGAACGGCGCCGTCCTCGAGCGCGGCACCCACGAGGAGCTGGTCGCGCGCGGTGGCGCCTACGCCGCGCTCTGGCGGCTCCAGACCGGCGACTGACCCGCTGGTTTTCCCCGGCCGACCCGCCTCGGCCTCGGTCTCGGCCTCGGTCTCGACCTCGGTCTCGGCCTCGGTCTCGGTCTCCATCGGCGTGGATCCGGTGATGACTCCGGAGTCGTAGGTACACGGGACCGCCGACGTGGGCCTGCCCGCGTCGGTCACCCGCCGCGGTGGACGCCTCCCGTTCGCTCGCGATGAACACGCGACAACAGAGGCTGGCTCGGGGACCAGGGATCGATCTATCGCATACGTCCTAGCGTGGGAGCTCACGAGGTCGGCGCCACCGCGCGGGCTCCCTAGCGGGCGGCCGGCCCCCGTCGGCTCTGTGCGCGCACTACCCCTTCCCCAGTTCGGTCTCCGCCTCGGCCTCGGTCTCGATCTCGGTCCGCCTCGGTCTCGGCCTCGGTCTCGGCCTCGGCCTCGGCCTCGGCCTCGGTCTCGGTCTCGGTCTCGGCCTCGGCCTCGGTCTCGGCCTCGGTCTCGATTTCGGTCCGCCTCGGACTCGGCCTCGGTCTCGGCCTCGGTCTCGGTCTCGGTCTCGGCCTCGGTCTCGGTCGGTCTCCGCCTCGGTCTCGGTCTCGGTCTCGGTCTCGGCCTCAGTCTCGGCCTCGGTCTCCGCCTCGGCCACACCGAAAACGCGCCCGGCCCGCCGGGACTGCCGACGGGCCGGGTCTGGGGCGTGGCTGCGGCTAGTTCGGCGCGCCGGGGCTGGAGGTCCGGAGCGCGAAGTCGGCGGCGTTGTCCTGCGTGTCGCGGCCGTTCGGGATGCGCGACATGCTCTGCAACGGGGCGGGGAGCGCCGCCGCCGTGTCACCGGTGGGGTGGCCCGTGCCTTCGACGAACGCGAAGGTCCCGACCAGCCCGGCCAGCGCGCCGGTTGCGACGGAACCTTCGTAGCTGAACACGTCGACGGGCACCGGCGTGGCCGCGCTGAAGTCGTACAGTCCGATGGCGTCCGGCGCGCCATTCTGGATCCAGCCCGCGGTGGGCGAGGTGATGTTGATCCGGGCCACGCCGACCGGCGTGACCACGGCGGCCTGCCCGATCACGATCATCCCCCCGGGGGCCAGCAGGTTGCCAGGCAGGCCGGCGCTGGCGAGGCTGATCCGCTTCGAGGCGTTCGCAGCGCCCGTCGAGCCATCGAAGAAGTACTCGGCGCCTGGGGTCGAGTTGCCATTCATCAGGACCAGCCGGACGTTGGTGACGTCCGCCGGCGCGGTGCCGACGTTTTGCACCTCGACGAACTCCACGGTGTCGTTGCCCGGCTGATCGTAGTCGACCTCGTTGATCACTAGCTTGGCGCACGTGCTCGGCGCGCCGCTGCAGGTCGCGCCCGCCTCGATCGCGCACGTCGCCGAGCAGCCATCGCCGCTGGTGCGGTTGCCGTCGTCGCAGGCGTCGCCGGCGTGGAGGATGCCGTCGCCGCAGGTGGTCGGCGGCAGCTCGCACACCCGGCTGGTGGTGAAGCCGACGAAGCTGCAGTTGGTGTCGCCCCAGTTGGCCAGACCGTCGACGCCGGCCAGGCAGTCGCCGTTGCCGCCCACGCCGACGTCGTCGTCGGGCTCGCCGGCGGCGAACGACGTGAAGCCGCCGAACGCCTCGGTGGTGACCCAGCGGAACGTGCCCTCGGTCGCGGTGTCGCTGGCGCCGAGCCACGGGACGCCGATGTGGTGGAGCATGTGCAGCCGATCCTGCTCGGCGGCGCTGGTGACCGTGATCAGGTAGCCGTTCAGACCCACGCACGCGGTCTGGGCGTCGGCCCAGGTCGTCGAGCCAGTGAACGTGATGTAGCAGTGGCCCGTCGACGGCTCGGTCGAATAGGCGGCGCCACCGGGGATCGCCGCGGCGGTGCAGATCCGCCCGGTCACACACTGCGACGTGCAGCCGTCGGTGTCGGGGCCCGGGCCGTCGTCGCACTGCTCACCGCCGACCACCAGGGTGTCGCCGCAGATCTCGTCACAGGCGCTGGGCTGACCGGTACACGTCCATCCGGTCTCGGTCGCGCACGCCGCCGAGCAGCCGTCGCCGGGCGCCGTCCCGAAGTCGTCGCAGGTCTCGGGCAGCTCGATCACGCCGTCGCCGCACACCACGACGTTGTTGACGGTGATGCCGACCGTGGCCGGCGCCGAGCTGACCGTGCCGTCGTTGGCCGTGAAGGTGAAGCTATCGGGCCCGACGTAGCCGGCGGTCGGGGTGTAGGTCACGGTCGCGCTGGTCGCGGTAGCCGGCGTGATGGCGCCGAGCGCGCCGTTGGTCGGCCCGGTCGCGACCGCGAACGTCAGGGCGTCGCCGTCGAGGTCGTTGCCGGTCAGGGTGATCACCAGCGAGCCATTCTCGTTGACCGACACGGTCTGCCCGTTGGCCACTGGTGGGTCGTTCACGGCGTTCAGGTTGATCGTCACCGTGGCCGGCGGGCTGACGTCGCCGTCGGCGTCGGTCACGGTGTACGTGAACGTGTCGGTGCCGTTGTGGTTGGCGTTGGGGATGTAGAGGATGTTCGTCGCGCCTGGGGTGGCGGTGCCGTTGGCCGGCGCCGTCGCGATCGCGATCGTGAGGCCACCGTCGCCCAGGCCGGTGTCGTTGGTGAGGACGTCGACGAAGATGCCGAGGTCCTCGTCGGTGAAGCCGACGTCGGCGACCGCGACCGGCAGGTCGTCGACCGCGGTGACGGTGACCGTGACCCGGCCGATGTCGGTCGAGGTGCCGTCCGAGATCGTGTAGTCGAAGCCGGCGACGCCGAAGAAGTTGGCGGTCGGGGTAAAGGTCACGACGCCGGCCGCCAGGCCGACGGTGCCGTTGGTCGCGCCGCCGACCGCGGTGACGGTCGGCGTGCTGTCGAGGTCGGTGTCGTTGGCCAGGAGCGTGGCGACCGGGATGAGGAGCGCGCTGTCCTCGTCGGTGGTCGCGGTGTCGTCGACCGCGACCGGCGGGTCATCGACGGCGGTGACTGTCACGGTCACCCGGCCGGTGTCGGACAGCACGCCGTCGGACACGGTGTAGTCGAACCCGGCGGTGCCCGCGAAGTTGGCGGTCGGGGTGAACGTGATCACGCCGCCGGCCAGGGTGACGGTGCCGTTGGTCGGGTTGTCGACCGCGGTCACGGTCAGCGTATCGCCGTCGAAGTCGGTGTCGTTGGCGACCAGGGTGGCGGCGGTGATGGTGGCCGCGGTGTCCTCGGCGGTGGTGGCGGTGTCGTCGACCGCGATCGGCGGATCGTTGACGTTGCCGATCGACACCGTGACCAGGCCGGTGTCGACGGTCGCGCCGTCGGTCACCGTATAGGTGAACGACGCGAAGCCGGTGAAGCCGGTGGTCGGGGTGAAGGTGGTGACCCCGGCGGCGCGCCCGACCGTGCCGTTGACCGCGCCCCCGACCGCGATGATCGCCAGCAGGTCGCCGTCGGCGTCGGTGTCGTTGGCAAGGAGGACGGCGTCGGGGAAGGTGACCGCGACGTCCTGGTTGGTGGTGCCGGCGTCATCGACCGCGACCGGGGCGTCGTTGACCGCGGTGACCGTGACGGTGACGCGGCCGGTGTCGGTGGCGGTGCCGTCGGACACGGTGTAGTCGAAGCCGGCGGTGCCGGCGAAGTTGGCGGCCGGGGTGAAGGTGACGGTCGTGCCGGCCAGGGCCACGGTGCCGTTGGTGGCGCCGCCGACCGCGGTGATCGTCAGGGTGTCGCCGTCGCCGTCGGTGTCGTTGGCCAGGAGCGTGGCGGCGGTGAGCGTGGCCGCGGTGTCCTCGGCCGTCGTCGCGGTGTCATCGACCGCGACCGGGGCGTCGTTGACCGCGGTGACCGTGACCGTGACGCGGCCGGTGTCGGTGGTGGTGCCGTCGGACACGACGTAATCGAAGCCGGCGGTGCCGGAGAAGTTGGCGGCCGGGGTGAAGGTGATCGTGGTGCCGGCCAGGGCGACGGTGCCGTTGGTGTCGCCCCCGACCGCGGTGATCGTCAGGGCGTCGCCGTCGCCGTCGGTGTCGTTGGCCAGGAGCGTGGCGGCGGTGAGCGTGGCCGCGGTGTCCTCGGTGGTGGTCGCGGTGTCGTCGACGGCGACCGGCGGGTCGTTGACCGCGGTGACGGTGACCGTGACCCGGCCACTGTCGGTCGCGGTGCCGTCGGACACGGTGTAGTCGAAGCCGGCGGTGCCCGAGAAGTTGGCGGCCGGGGTGAAGGTGATCGTGGTGCCGGCCAGGGCGACGGTGCCGTTGGTGGCGCCGCTGACCGCGGTGACCGTCAGGGTCGCGCCCTCGGCGTCGGTGTCGTTGGCCAGGAGCGTGGCGGCGGTGATCGTGGCCGCGGTGTCCTCGACGGTGGTGGCGGTGTCGTCGACCGCGACCGGCGGATCGTTGACCGCGGTGACCGTGACGGTGACCCGGCCGGTGTCGGTGGCGGTGCCGTCGGACACGGTGTAGTCGAAGCCGGCGGTGCCCGAGAAGTTGGCGGCCGGCGTGAAGGTGACGGTCGTGCCGGCCAGGGCGACGGTGCCGTTGGTCGCGCCGCTGACCGCGGTGATCGACAGGGTCGCGCCCTCGGCGTCGGTGTCGTTGGCCAGGAGCGTCGCGGCGGTGAGCGTGGCCGCGGTGTCTTCGGCGGTCGTCGCGGTGTCATCGACCGCGACCGGCGGGTCGTTGACCGCGGTGACGGTGACCGTGACGCGGCCGGTGTCGGTGGCGGTGCCGTCGGACACCGTGTAGTCGAAGCCGGCGGTGCCGGCGAAGTTGGCGGCCGGGGTGAAGGTGACGGTGGTGCCGGCCAGGGCGACGGTGCCATTGGTCGCGCCGCTGACCGCGGTGAGCGTCAGGGTCGCGCCCTCGGCGTCGGTGTCGTTGGCCAGGAGCGTCGCGGCGGTGAGCGTGGCCGCGGTGTCCTCGACGGTGGTGGCGGTGTCGTCGACCGCGATCGGCGGGTCGTTGACCGCGGTGACCGTGACGGTGACGCGGCCGGTGTCGGTGGCGGTGCCGTCGGACACCGTGTAGTCAAAGCCGGCGGTGCCCGAGAAGTTGGCGGCCGGGGTGAAGGTGACGGTCGTGCCGGCCAGGGCGACGGTGCCGTTGGTGGCGCCGCTGACCGCGGTGACCGTCAGGGTCGCGCCCTCGGCGTCGGTGTCGTTGGCGAGGAGCGTCGCGGCGGTGAGCGTGGCCGCGGTGTCCTCGGTGGTGGTGGCGGTGTCGTCGACCGCGACCGGGGCGTCGTTGACCGGGGTGACCGTGACGGTGACGCGGCCGGTGTCGGTGGCGGCGCCATCGGACACCGTGTAGTCGAAGCCGGCGGTGCCGGCGAAGTTGGCGGCCGGGGTGAAGGTCACGGTGCCGCCAGCCAGGGCGACGGTGCCGTTGGTGGCGCCGCTGACCGCCGTGAGCGACAGGGTCTGGCCCTCGGCGTCGGTGTCGTTGGCGAGGAGCGTCGCGACGGTGAGCGTGGCCGCGGTGTCCTCGGCGGTGGTGGCGGTGTCGTCGACCGCGACCGGCGGATCGTTGGCGCCGCCCACCGCGACCGTGACCACCGCGGTGTCGGTGGCGGTGCCGTCGCTGACGGTGTACTCGAAGGTCGCGTCGCCGACGAAGTCGGCGGCCGGCGTGAACGTGATGTCGTTGCCGGCCAGGGCGACGGTGCCGTTCACGGCAGCGCCCACCGCGCTGATCGTCAGCGTGTCGCCGTCGACGTCGGTGTCGTTGGCCACGAGCGCGGCTGCGGTGATCGTCGCGGCGGTGTCCTCGGCGGCGGCCGCGCTGTCGTCGACGGCGACCGGCGCGTCGTTGACCGGCGTGACCGTGATGGTCACGGTCGCGGTCGCGGTCAGCTCGCCGTCGCTGACCGTGATGGTCGCGCTGTCGGGGCCCTGGTAGTTGGCGTCAGGGGTGTAGGTGAGGGTCGAGCCCGAGACCGCGATCGTCCCGTGGTCGGGCTCGCTGGCGGTGAACCGCAGCGCCTCACCTTCGGGATCGGTGGCGCTGATCGTGAACTCGACCGGGGTGTCCTCGGCGGTCGTGATCGCGCGGTCGGCGGCGGTCGGCGGCTGATCGCCCTTCAGGTTGTCGCCGCAAGCCACCAGCAATGCGGCGCAGGAGAGCGCGAACGCGTAGGTCCTCATCGCGCGGAACCGTAGTCGATCTCACCGTCCGGCGGAAGCGACATCCCGGCTGCGACTCGGTGCCGCGGGCGCGGCGGCCGTGACTCGAGTCACGGCCCTGCGGCCCGGGCCGCCCCGCGCGACGACGTCGCCGGCGTGTCAGCCCAGGGTCCGCGAGCGCCCTCGCGGGGCCCTTACTTGGCCGCCTCCTGGGCGCCCTCGCCGTCGAGCTCGATCCAGGCCCGGTCCCGCTGCTTCCAGACCTCGCTCTGGATGGCGGCCTTGGCCGCCGGCGCGGCGTAGCCCCCGGCCTCGTCGGCGGCGGTCCGGGTCGTGCTCTCGATCCGCTTGCTCAGGGCCTTCGGCATGCGGGTCTTGCCGATCGTGAAGGTGTTGGCCGACGACGGGCTCGAGCGATGGGAGTCGATGCAGAAGACGTCGAGCCTGACCTGGACGGTCTCGCCCGGCGCCAGGGTCACCGCGGTCTCGCGGGCCAGCTTGTCGCCGCGCGCGATCTCGATCGGGCCGACCGCGCCGAGGCGCTGCGGCGCGGAGTCGGGATCGCCATCCGGGACGAAGTACAGGCCGTCGGCGGAGAACCGCTGGGCGGCCCCGGTCCGGTTCTTCAGCTCGACCGTGAGCACGCCGTTGGTCGCGCCGTCGTAGGCCACCACGCGGAGGGCGACCGGCGCGGTCTTGCCCTTCCCCGGCACGGGATGGAAGCGACGGTCGGCGAGGGCGGGGGCGGCGGCGAGGACGACCCCGAGGATGAGGGACACGGCGACGAGGAGGGAGCGCATGGCGGTGTCGACGCGCGTTCGCCGATGATGATCTAACCGCGACGATCCGACGCGGCGCGCGCAACCGCGGCCCGTCCAGCGTGTCTCGCGCTAGCGCTGGGTCTCGGCCTCCGCCTCGGTCTCGGTCTCGGTCTCGGTCTCGGTCTCGGTCTCCGCCTCGGCCTCCGCCTCCGCCTCCGCCGATCTACCGCACGACCTTGAGCGAGCCCTCGATATCCGCGAAGAAGTCGTTGCCCTTGTCGTCGACGACGATGAAGGCCGGGAAGTCGACCACCTCGATCCGCCACACCGCCTCCATCCCGAGCTCCGGGTACTCGAGGACCTCGACCTTCTTGATGCAGTCCTGGGCCAGGCGCGCCGCCGGGCCACCGATCGACCCCAGGTAGAAGCCGCCGTGCTTGGCGCAGGCCTGGGTCACCGCCTTGGATCGGTTGCCCTTGGCCAGCATCACCAGGCTGGCGCCCTCGGCCTGGAAGCGCTCGACGTAGCTGTCCATCCGCCCGGCGGTGGTCGGCCCGAAGGAGCCCGAGGCCATGCCGGTCGGGGTCTTGGCCGGGCCGGCGTAGTACACGCAGTGGTCGCGGAAATACCCCGGCAGGCCGCCGCCCGACTCGAGGCGCTCGAGCAGCTTGGCGTGGGCGATGTCGCGCGCGACGATCATCGGCCCGGACAAGGACAGGCGGGTCTTGATCGGGTACTGCGCGAGGGTCGCGCGGATCTCGCTCATCGGGCGGCCGAGGTCGATATGCACGCACTCGCCGCCGAGCTCGGCGGCGGTCGGCTCCGGCAGGTAGTGCGCCGGCTCGCGCTCGAGGGCCTCGAGGAACACGCCGTCGCGGGTGATCTTGCCCTTGGCTTGACGGTCGGCCGAGCACGACACCGCGATGCCGATCGGGCACGACGCGCCGTGGCGCGGCAGGCGGATCACCCGGACGTCGTGGCAGAAGTACTTGCCGCCGAACTGCGCGCCGATCCCGGTGCGCTGCGCGAGGGCGAAGATCTCGCCCTCGAGGCCGGTGTCGCGGAAGGCGTGGCCGAGCTTCGAGCCGGACGTCGGCAGATAGTCGAGGTAGCGAGCGCTGGCCAGCTTGGCGACCTTGAGGGTGTGCTCGGCCGAGGTGCCGCCGACCACGATCGCGAGGTGGTAGGGCGGACAGGCCGCGGTGCCCAGGCCGCGCAGCTTCGACTCGACGAAGGCCAGGAGGCTCTTGGGGTTCAAGACCGCCTTGGTCTCCTGGAACAGGTAGCTCTTGTTGGCCGAGCCGCCGCCCTTGGCCATGAACAGGAAGTGGTACTCGTCGCCGTCGTCGGCGTACAGCTCGATCTGCGCCGGCAAGTTGGTGCCGGTGTTGACCTCGGCGTACATGTCGAGCGGCGCGAGCTGCGAGTAGCGCAGGTTGGAGGTCTGGTAGGTGTCGAAGATGCCGCGGGCGATGGCCTCCTCGTCGCCGCCGCCGGTGAACACCTGCTGGCCCTTCTTGCCCATGACGATCGCGGTGCCGGTGTCCTGGCACATCGGCAGGACGCCACCGGCGGCGATGTTGGCGTTCTTGAGCAGGTCCAGCGCGACGAAGCGGTCGTTGGCCGATGCCTCGGGATCATCGAGGATGCCCCGGAGCTGGGCCAGGTGGCCGGGCCGGAGGAGGTGGGCGATGTCGCGCATCGCCTCGCGGGTCAGGTGGGTGAGCGCGGCCGGGGCGACCCGCAGGAACTCGTGGCCGCCGCCGGTGAAGGTGTCGACGCCGTCGGTGGTCAAGAGGCGGTACGGCGTGGGGTCGTCGCCTAGCGGGAGGAGCTCGGTGAACGCGAAGTCGGCCATGGTGCGGACCCTACCCGGCATCGCCGCGGCGGTCACGTCGCGCGACCGACCCGAAGCGAGGGCCGGCCGGCCGGCAGCGCACCGAACGGTTTGAAAGGCCGCTGCGTCGCGACGTGCGGGCAGTACGATCGCGCTGTGCTGCCGCGCGTGCCGTGGCTCGGCGACGAGCCCATTCCGTACCTCGAACTCTTGAATCCGTCGGCGCGACACTCGGTGTGCGCGGAGCTCTTGACGCGGATCCGCGGGCGCGCCCCGGGCGCGCCGGCCGACGCGATCGCGGCCATGTTGACGAGGTCGTGGCGCCCCGCGCTGGTCGCCTGCGCGGCGGTGTGCGCGCGCGCCGACGGCGAGCGCTTCGCGGCGCCGCTGACCGCGCTCCTGCGCGAGGGCTCGTGGGTGTCGCCGCAGGTGGCGGTCGCCCTCGGCCACGCCCGACGCTGGGACCTCGCGGCCGTGGTCGCCGACCTCGACCTGACGGCGCTGCCCGACAAGGCCCGCGGCGGGCTCTGGGCGATCGGGGTCACCTGGCAGACCGCGCCGGCCTCGGGGGGCTGGTCGGAGTTCGGCCTGGGCCGAGGCGTCGCCGAGCAGTGGCTGGCCGAGGTGGTGGTGCCGCCGCGCGCGCCAGCCCCGTGAGCCCCGCGGCCGCGGCCTCGGTCTCGGTCTCGGACTCGGTCTCGGCCTCGGTCTCGGTCTCGGTCTCGGCCTCGGTCTCGGTCTCGGTCTCGGTCTCGGTCTCGGACTCGGACTCCGCCTCGACTCCGCCTCGGTCTCGGCCTCGGCCTCCGCCTCCGCCTGTCTCCCCGGCCTCTCCGCTACCCGAAGGACTTCCCTAGGCGCGCGACCGCAGCCTCGACGTTGGCGCGCGAGTTGAACGCCGAGAGCCGGAAGTAGCCCTCGCCGGCGGGGCCGAAGCCGGAGCCCGGCGTACCGACCAGGTGGGCGCGCTCGAGGAGCTGATCGAAGAAGTCCCACGACCGCATGCCGCCCGGGGTGGCCAGCCAGATGTACGGGGCGTGCTGGCCGCCGAACACCGTGAAGCCGGCCGCGGTCAGCCCGGCGCGCAGGAGCTTGGCGTTGTCCATGTAGAACCCGACCTGCCCGAGGGTCTGGGCCATGCCCTCGGGCGAGTACGACGCCGCCGCGCCGCGCTGAACCACATAGCTCGTGCCGTTGAACTTGGTCGAGTGGCGTCGGCTCCACATCGCGTTGAGCGACACCCGCGCGCCGTCGGCGCCGACCCCGGTCAGATCCTTGGGCACGACCATGAACGCGCAGCGCACCCCGGTGAACCCGGCGCGCTTCGAGTAGCTGCGCAGCTCGATCGCGCACGACCGGGCCTCGGGGATCTCGTAGATCGAGCGCGGCAGGTCGGGATCCGAGATGTACGCCTCATAGGCGGCGTCGAAGACGATCAGCGCGTCGTGGCGTCGGGCCCACGCGACCCAGGCCGTGAGTTGATCGCGGGTCATGACAGCGCCGGTCGGATTGTTGGGCGAGCACAGGTAGACCACGTCGATGCCGCCGCCGGCCGGCGGCTCGGGGACGAAGCCGGTGGCCGCCGTCGACGGCAAGTAGACCAGGCCCGGGTAGCGACCGTCGGCGCCGGGGGCGCCGGTGCGCCCTGCCATGACGTTGGAGTCGACGTAGACCGGGTAGACCGGATCGGCGATCGCGATCACCGCGTCGGGCGCGAACAGCTCCTGGAGGTTGCCGCTGTCGCACTTCGAGCCGTCGGACACGAAGATCTCGTCGGCGCCGAGCTCGACGCCCCGGGCGCGGTAGTCGTGTTCGCGGATCGCGTCGAGGAGAAAGTCGTAGCCCTGCTCGGGGCCGTAGCCGCGAAAGGTCTCGCGCACCGCCAGCTCGTCGACGGCGGCGTGCATGGCGGCGACGATGGCCGGGGCCAGGGGCTCGGTCACGTCGCCGATGCCCAGGCGGATGACGGCGGCGGTCGGGTTGGCGGCGGTGAAGGCGCGGACGCGGCGGCCGATCTCGGGGAACAAGTAGCCGGCCGGCAGCTTCTGGAAATGGGGGTTGGCGCGCATCGGCGCGGACTCTACCCCCAGGGCTCCCGGCGACGAAGCGATCGCGCGCGTGGGGGCGCCACGGGGACGCCTGGCCGGACCGGTCGGGGACCGCGAACGGGAGGCAACCGATCGGTGCACCAGGGATAGACGCCGCCCGCGAATTCGGGTAGAAGACCTCCCACGCGGTGGGTGTAGCTCAATTGGTAGAGCACCAGATTGTGGTTCTGGGTGTCGTGGGTTCGATCCCCATCACTCACCCCGCGCGGCGCCGAGAGGCGCCGCTTCTTTTTGTGCCGGCACCGCTTCTTGGTACGCTGGCGCGACGATGAGCGGCGGCAAGCCCACCCCCGGTACCCCTACCGGCCTGGCGGCCCTGGCCGCGCTGCGCTCCGAGCTCCCGGCGGGCCCGGCCCCGACCCAGGCGCCGCCCCCACTACCCCCGAAGGGCCCCGCCCGGGCGGTGGTTCGCCTCGAGCGCAAGGGCCGCGGCGGCAAGGAGGCGACGGTGATCGAGAAGCTGGCCCTGGCTCCGGCTGAGCTCGAGCGGTGGTGCAAGGAGCTCAAGGCCGCCCTCGGCTGCGGCGGCGTGGTCGACGGTGAGGCCATCGTGCTGCAGGGCGATCTGCGACCCCGGCTCGAGGCGGTCTTGACCAAGCGCGGCGTCCGCAAGGTCACGATCGCCGGCTGAGGCGCGTGGGCGTCGCGGCCGCGCGGATTTGCGCGCCCAAGAGGACTCGAACCTCTGACCCTCGGCTTAGAAGGCCGATGCTCTATCCAGCTGAGCTATGGGCGCGGATGACCGTGAACGGTCGAGAAACGTGGTCGGGGTGAGAGGATTTGAACCTCCGGCTCCCTGCTCCCAAAACAGGTGCGCTACCAGGCTGCGCTACACCCCGGATCGCGAACGATCCCCCAAGGAGTACCGCCCGTCCGCGGTCGACGCAAGCCCCGCGGCGGCGCGCCTGTGCGGAACCCGTGCTCGGGCCATCGGGGTACAGGTCGCCACCCTCCCTCTCGATCCGAATCGACCTCGGCCTCGGTCTCGGCCTCCGCCTCGGCCTCGGTCTCGGTCTCGGCCTCGGTCTCGGTCTCGGCCTCCGCCTCGGCCTCGGCCTCGGTCTCGGTCTCGGTCTCGGCCTCGGTCTCGGTCTCGGCCTCCGCCTCGGCCTCGGCCTCGGTCTCGGTCTCGGTCTCGGCCTCGGTCTCGGCCTCGGTCTCGGCCTCGGCCTCGGTCTCGGCCTCGGTCTCCGTCTCGGTCTCGGCCTCGGTCTCGGCCTCGGCCTCGGTCTCGGTCTCGGTCTCCGCCTCGGTCTCGGCCTCGGTCTCCGCCTCGGTCTCCGCCTCGGTCTCCGCCTCGGTCTCGGTCTCGGCCTTCGTCCCCCGCGTCCCGCTCCTCCCTACCTGCCGAGCGCGAGGTACGTCTGGAGGTGCGGCAGCAGGCTGGCCAGCGCGCGTCCTCGGTGGGACACCGCCGCCTTGGCGTCGCGGTCGGCCTCGGCGAAGGTGAGGCCCAGCTCGGGCGAGAAGAACAGCGGATCGTAGCCGAACCCGCCGGTGCCCCGCGGCGACTCGAGCAAGGTGCCGCGGACCACGCCCTCGGCGGTCATGAGCTCGCCGCCCAGGAGGCCGGCGGGATCGGCCACCGCCAGCACGCAGCGGAACTGCGCGGTGCGGCGCTCGGGCGGGACGCCGACCAGGGCGGCCAGGAGCTTGGCGTTGTTGGCCGCGGTGTCGCCGTGGCCGCCGGCGTAGCGCGCCGAGTACACCCCGGGGGCTCCGCCGAGGGCGTCGACCTCGAGGCCGCTGTCGTCGGCCAGGGCCGGCCAGCCGGTCGCGCCGGCGACCTCGCGGGCCTTCTTGCCGGCGTTGCCGACGAAGGTCGGGGCGTCCTCGACGGTGTCCGGGATGGTGACGCCCAGGCGGACCTCGGCCTCGGCGACGTCGATCACCTCGAGGTCGGTGGCGGCGAACATCGCGCGCAGCTCGTAGAGCTTGCCGCGGTTGCGGGTGGCGACGACCAGCGGCCGCATCAGCCCACCGCCGCGCGCTGGGCCCGGGTCAGCTCGGCGATCCCGCGGCTGGCCAGGTCGAGCATGGCGTCGAGCTGGGCGCGTGAGAACGGCGCGCCCTCGGCGGTGCCCTGGACCTCGATCAGCTCGCCGCTCTCGGCCATCACCACGTTCATGTCGACCTCGGCGCGCGAGTCCTCGACATACGGGAGATCCAGGACGACCTGGCCGTCGACGACCCCGACCGAGACCGCGGCCACCGGCGGTCGCAGGGCGCTCAGATCCGGCAGCGCGCCGCGCTCCACCAGGCCGCGCAGGGCCAGGGCCACCGCGATCCACGCGCCGGTGATCGACGTGACCCGGGTGCCGCCGTCGGCCGACAGCACGTCGCAGTCGACGGTGATCGTGCGCTCGCCGAGCTTGCCGAGATCGACCGCGGCCCGCAGCGCCCGGCCGATCAGCCGCTGGATCTCCTTGCCGCGGCCGCCGGGATCGCGCTTGCTGCGGGTGTGGGTCGAGCGCGGCAGCATCGCGTACTCGGCGGTGATCCAGCCCTGGCCCTTGCCGATCAGAAACGGCGGCACGGTCTTCTCGACCGAGGCCGCGCACAGCACCCAGGTGTCGCCGAGCTTGACCAGGGCCGAGCCCTCGGCGTGCTTCTGGAAGCCGGTGATGATCTCGAGGGGGCGGAGCTGATCGGCGCGACGGCCATCGGGGCGCATGGCCGGGACCATACACCGCGGCTCGCGGCCCGCGGTCAGCGCGCCGGCACGGCGGCGAGGATCGCCTTGGCGAGCGCGTCGGCCAGGCCGGCCTGGACCGCCGGGGTGGCCAGCTCGCGGCCCTCGATCGGGTGATCGATGAAGCCGACCTCGACCAGCACCGCGGGCATGGTCGCGCCCAGGAGCACATGGTGGGCGTCCTGGCGGACCCCGCGATCGCCGGCGCCGCCGCGCAGCGCCCGCAGCTCGCGCTGGATCGCGACCGCCAGGTCGGCGGCCTCCCACTGCGCGGCGCCGCGCTCGACATCGTCGAGGACCAGGGCGGTCGTCGGGTCGACCCCGCGGCGCGGCGTGCCGGTCTCGGAGCGCAGCGCCCGGGCGTCGCGATCGACCCCGGCGGCGGTGAGGACGAAGGTCTCGAAGCCGCGCTGGACCCGCTCGGGAGAGGCGTTGGCGTGGATCGACACGAACAGATCGGCGGCCTGCTTGTTGGCCAGGGCGACCCGCTGCCGCAGGGTCAAGGTCACGTCGCGATCGCGCGTGAGGAGCACGTCGACGCCGCCGGCGGCGAGGCGGTCGCGCACCGCGAGGGTCAAGGCCAAGGTCAGGTGCTTCTCGAGGAGGCCGGGCACCGCGCCGACCGCGCCGCCGTTGGAGCCGCCATGGCCGGCGTCGAGGACGACCAGCGGTCGCGAGCGCGGGGGCGTGGCCGCGGCGTCGCCGCGCGCCGACGAGGCCAGGGCGACCAGGGCGAGGCAGGCAGCCGGCAACGTCTTCATGACATGTAGGATATGGTGAACCTATGTAGACTGGGCCAGTTCTTTTCCAGTGCCTTGACGCAACTACCCTTCCCGTCTAAGTTTTTCGGCTACATGGACGTGTACCCGCGGACGCGCCAAGCCATGGAGCGGACGCTCCTGGTGGTCGTCGCGCTCGAGGCCTTCCTCGGCCGGTTCCTGCTCAAGGGCATCGAGCTGCCGGGGACCGCGCGGTACGCGCCCGGCAAGCCGGTCCCGCCGCCGGCCTGGTACGTCGCCCTCGACTACCTGGCGCTGTTCCTCCTCTACTTCGCCACGGTCCTCGGCGTGCTCACCCTCGTGGTCGGGCGCCTCGAGGCCCATCGTCGCCGGGGGGCGCCGGCGCCGGTGCGGCTCGGCGGATACCTGGGCGGCGCGTGCGTGGTCGCGCTGGTCGTGACCGCGGTCGGCGGCATGGTGAACGCGGGCGGGCCGGCCTGGATCATGACCGCGGCGATCGGCGGAGTGGCGCTCTACGCGATCGCCGCGCCGTGGCTGGCGGGGCACGAGCGCGTGACCGCGATCGGCCTGGGGCTGGTCGCCGCGCCGGTCCTTCTGTACGCGGTGCTGGCGCTGTTCACCGATCGGATCTGGACCGAGGAGGAGCTGTGGAGCGGCGCGGCGCGGGCCAGCTTCGGCCATCGCCTCGCGCTCGCGACCGCGCTGGCGGCGCTGGCGGCACCGCTCGTGCTCGCGCCGCGGCCCCTGTCCCGGGCGATGGTGCAGCTCGTGCCGTTCGTCGCGGCCACCGCGGTGTCGGCCTTGGGCATGTTCATGCTGTTCGCCAACCTGCCGACCACGATCGCGGCGATCGAGCGGACCTTCGGGTTCAGCGTCGGGGCGCGCGACGCGCTGTCGGGCCTGGCCCTCGGCCCGGTGCGGATCTCGTGGGTCCACCTCGGGCTGTTCGCGCTGTCGGCGATGACCTGGACGATCGCGAGCTGCGTGGTGGCCGACAGCCCGGCGCGGCGCCGCCTCGGGGTTGGCCTGGGCCTGGTGGTCGCGGCGGGGCTCGGCTTCGCGTGGCCGATGAACTACGTCGTGGTCGCCGCCGGGCTCCTGGCCATGGTCGACGCCGCGCCGCTGGTGATCGCCGAGGAGCGCCGCGGGTTGTCGGCGGTGACGCCGGCGATCGACGACGAGGCCTGGCTCGGCTTCGTGTCCGAGGTCGTGGCCCGGCTGCGCGGCGCCGGCGGCGAGGTCAGCGCAGTCTCGGTGCGCGGCGACCACGGGCAGATCTCGACCGTGGTCATCACCGAGCGCCACCACGTGCCGGTCCGCCTCGCGATCACCCGGGTCGCCGGCGCGGTGGTGTCGGTCGATCTGGTGTGTGGCCGCGAGAGCGCGCGGGTCCCGGCCTGGACCGCGGTCGCGCGCGGCACCCACCCGGCACCTCCACCTCTCGAGCCGAGCTTCGCCCTCGACGAGCCGAGCTTCGATCGGCGGTTCCTGTGCCGCGGCGATCGCGTCGCCTTCTCCCGCGCGGTCGACCCCGAGCTGCGCGCGGCCCTGGCGCGCGACGTCGACGGCTGGCTGGCCGGCTGGGACGGCGACGGCGTCCGCCACCGGGTGTTCCCGGGCTGCGGCGCCGAGATCGATCAGCTGCTGCCGCTGACCGCGCTGGCCGAGGGCCGCCGGCCCGAGGTCGCCGCGGTCGATCGGGTGGTCGCGCGCCTCGAGCTGTGCGCCCGGATCGCGGTCGGCGCCGGCGCCGCCGTCGAGCCGACGAGCGAGTCGGCCAGCGAGTCGGCCAGCGAGGCCGTCGACCCATGAGGGCGCTGCCGGCGGGGCTGACGGCCGCGCTGATCGCGCTCCTGGCGTGTCGGCCCGCGCCCGCGCCGGCGCGCCGCGGCCCCGCCGGTCCCGCGCCGGTCGCGCCGAGCCCGGCCCCCGGTCCCGACGACCGCGTCGCCGCCGATCCCGCGCCGGTCGCGCCGCCGACCCCGCTGGCCGACCCGCTGCGCCCGGCGGTCGCCCAGATCCTCGCCGCCGCCCGCGCCGACCGCACCGCCTACCTGCGCCTGGCCGAGCTGACCGACGGCATCGGGCATCGGCTGTCGGGCAGCCCGGCCCTCGATCGCGCGATCGCCTGGGCGGTCGCCGCGCTCACCGCCGATGGCCACGACGTGCGCACCGAACCGGTGATGGTGCCGCGGTGGGAGCGCGGCGTCGAGCACGCCCGGGTGGTCGCGCCGGTCGCGCGCGAGCTGGTCATGCTCGGCCTGGGCGGGTCGGTCGGCACGCCGCGCGGTGGGTTGACCGCGCCGGTCGTGGTGGTGCGGAGCTGGGACGAGCTCGCGGCTCGGGCCGCCGAGGTCAAGGGGGCGATCGTCCTCTACGACGTCGCGATGCCGGCGTGGACCGAGGAGCACGGCTCGGGCTACGGCGACGTCGTCCGGTTTCGTGGCGGCGGCGCCAGCGCGGCGGCCCGCCTGGGCGCGGTCGGGGTCCTGATGCGCAGCGTGACCGCGCGTAGCCTGCGCACGCCGCACACCGGCGCGATGCGCTACGCCGACGACGCGCCCCGGATCCCGGCGGCCGCCATCACCACCGAGGACGCCGACCTGATCGTGCGGCTGGCGGCGACCGGTCCGGTCCGGGTCCAGCTCACGATGGGCGCGCGGACCTTGCCCGACGCGCCATCGGCCAACGTCATCGCCGAGCTGCGCGGGCGCGAGCGCCCCGACGAGCTCGTGGTGATCGGCGCTCACCTCGACTCGTGGGATGTCGGCCAGGGCGCGCACGACGACGGCGCCGGCGTGGTCCACGTGATGACCGCCCTCACCACCCTGCGCCGCCTCGGGTTGGTCCCGCGTCGGACCATCCGCGTGGTCCTGTTCACCAACGAGGAGAACGGCCTGCGCGGCGGACGAGCCTATGCCGCGGCCCACGCCGGTGAGCGCCACGTCGCCGCGCTCGAGACCGATAGCGGCGGGTTCGCGCCGCGCGGCTTCTCGATCGCAGCCCACGGCGACGCCCGGGTGCGCGCCGCGGTCGCCGAGCTGGCCGGCCTGCTGGCGCCGGTGGGCGCCGCCGAGCTGCGCGACGGCGACGCCGGCGCCGACGTCGGCCCGCTGGTCGACACCGGCGTGCTCGGCCTCGGCCTGTGGGTCGACGGTCGCGCGTACTTCGACTACCACCACAGCCCGGCCGACACCCTCGACAAGGTCGACCCGACGGCGCTGGCCGACGGGGTCGCGGCGATCGCGGCGATCGCCTACGCCCTGGCCGAGGTCGAGCCCGCGCTCGTGCCGGCGCCGGCCGCCGCCGCGGCGCCATGATCGGGCGCGCGGTCGCGCTCCTGGCGCGGCCCTTGACCGCCGGGGTCGCGCTCGACGGCGAGGTGGTCCTCGCGCGACGCGACGCGATCGTGGTCCTGGGGGCGCCGCTCACCGACGATCGGGTCGGCCCGGTGGTGGCCGAACGCGTCGCGATCGCGGTCGCGCTGTGGCGGGCCGGCGCCGGCGCGCGGGTGATC
This sequence comes from Kofleriaceae bacterium, assembly GCA_018057825.1. Taxonomy (GTDB): domain Bacteria; phylum Myxococcota_A; class Polyangia; order Haliangiales; family Haliangiaceae; genus UBA2376. The sequence goes on from JAGPCY010000011.1 coordinate 24,897, forward strand.
GCGACCGGCGGCCGCAACCGCGGCGCCCGCGTGACCGAGGCCGACGCGATCGCCGAGGCCCTGCAGGTCGCCGGGGTCCCCTCGGCTGCGATCGCGGTCGAAGACGCCGCTCGTTCGACCGCCGACAACGCGCGCCTGGTCCGCGCGCTGGCGCCCACCGTCCACACCGTCTGGCTCGCGACCCAGCGCTTCCACAGCCGGCGCGCGACCCGCTGCTTCACGCGCGTGGGCTTCGACGCGCGCGTGGCGTATCCGCGCCGCGGCCTCGAGGACGATCCGCTGCGCGCGCTGCGCTTCACCGCCCGCGAGTACGCCGCGTGGCTGCGCGCCCTCGCGCTGGGTTAAGTCCGCCTCGGCCTCGGCCTCCGCCTCGGTCTCGGTCTCGGTCTCGGTCTCGGTCTCGGCCTCGGTCTCGGTCTCGGCCTCGGTCTCGGCCTCCGTCTCGGTCTCGGTCTCGTCAGCGCAGGTCGGTCGCCGGCGCGCTCGGCTGGGTCTCCGGCGCCGGCGGGGGCGCGGTCGGCTGGGTCTCCGGCGCCGGCGCGGGCGCGGTCGGCTGGGTCTCCGGCGCCGGCTGGCTCGGCTGGGTCTCCGGTGCGGGCGCGGGCGCGGTCGGCTGGGTCTCCGGCGCCGGCGCGGGCGCGGTCGGCTGGCTCTCCGGCGCGGGCGCCGGCGACACCACCGTCCCGGTCTGATCGTCGACGATGATGTGGAACTCGATCCGCCGGTTCTCGGCGCGGCCCTTGTTGGTCTTGTTGGTCGCCCGCGGCACGTCCGGGCCGTGGCCGACCGTCTCGATCCGATCCGCCGCGATGCCTTGATCGACCAGGTACCACTTCACCGCGTCGGCCCGCTTCTGCGACAGCGCCAGGTTGCGCTCGCGGCTGCCGCGGTCGTCGGTGTGGCCCTCGATCCGGATCCGGATCGCGGCGTACTCGCGCAAGATCTTGGCGGCCTGGTTCAGGGTCTTCTTCGAGGCTGGGCGGATCCGGGCCTTGGCGAACTCGAAGGTGATGCCCTGGATCACGCCGGTGTACTGCTTGATCACGCGGGGCAGCTCGTCGGGGCAACCGTCGTCGTCGTCGAAGCCGTTGTAGACCTCGGGGTCGGCCGGGCACACGTCGGCGGCGTCGGGCTTGCCGTCGCCGTCGTTGTCGAGATCCGGGCAGCCGTCTTCGTCCTGGTGCTTGTCGAAGTCCTCGGCGTCGGTCGGGCAGGCGTCGCGCGAGCCGACCAGGCCGTCGCCGTCGTGATCGATCTCAGGGCAGCCGTCGTCGTCGTCGACGCCGTTCACGGTCTCGGGATCCTCGACGCAGCGATCGTCGGGATCGAGGATGCCGTCGCCGTCGCGATCGGCGACGTCGGGGCAACCGTCGCGATCGCGAAAGCCGTTCATGGTCTCGGGCTCGGCCGGACACTCGTCGTCGCGATCGAGGATGCCATCGCCGTCGGTGTCGCGCGGCGGCGGCGGCGGGGTGGCCGGCCCGCGGGTCAGGTCCCAGCCGGTCGTGACGCCGAAGTGCAGCTCGACCGTCGACACGGTGCCGTCGATGCGGCCGGCGGTCAGGCCGTGGCGCAGGTCGACCCGCCCGTCGAGACGATCGGTCAGCTTCCACGACACGCCGGGGCCCCAGTAGAAGGCCGCGTCGCTGTCGTCGGACATGAACGGCGAACCGGTGATCACGCTCTCGCCGCCCAGGCCGACCACCAGGTGTGGGGTCAGGAGGTGCCCCGAGCGCAGTCGGGCCAGGGCGTGGAGGCGCCAGCCGATCACCGGCGCGGCGTAGCTGGCGCGACCGCCCTCGGCCGACTCGCCGGTGCCGGCCAGGGCCAGCTTGAGCTCGGCCTCGACGCCGAGCTGCGGGTCGAGGGTCGAGCCCTTCATCAGATCGGGCAGGGCGATGAACCCGGCCCGTCCGCCGGCGAGGAGCGCGGTCCCTGGGACCTGCTCGGGCGCCCACGAGTTGCCGAGCTCGATGTCGTCGCCGAAGTAGTCGAGCCCGAGGAAGCCGCCGACCTCGATCCGGCGCGGCGGATCGGCGGCGGCGGTGGTCGTCGTCAGGGCGACCGCGAGCAGGGCGGCGAGGCGGGCAGGGCGCACGGGACTCGAGCATATCCCAGGCGCGCCGAGGATGCGCGCGGCGGGCCGCCGGGGTTGCGCGCCGTCACCGGCGGCGGCAAGCTCACCCCGGCCGAGTGATGCTCCAGTTCAGTCACGATCCCGACGTCGCCGAACACCAGATGAACGCCATCATCTTCTACCTGACGGCGTTCGGGTACATCGACGGCGACTTCGACCAGACCGAGAAGACCTTCGTCAAGATCCACATCCGACAGCTCGTGTCGGCGCGGGCCCGGGCCTCGATGCCCGACGCGACGCCGGCCCAGCGCGCCGAGGTCACCAACCGCTTCGTCGCGCACTTCCACGAGGTCTTCGAGCAGATCGACGCCCAGATCCGGGCGCTGTTCGACGAGGCGGTCGCCGACGCCGAGCGCCCCGAGGAGTTCGTCTACGCCAAGCTCAAGCTGCGCTGCTTCGAGATCTGGAGCGGCTTCGACCCGGCCAACCGCGGCGAGCTGTTGGCCACCGTCGATGAGCTGATCTACGCCGATGGCTCGGTCCATCCGGCCGAGGCCCGCTTCCGCGAGGAGCTCGAGGCCCTGCTGCACGCGCCGGTCAAGGTCGACGCCGGCGCCGCCGAGCCCATCGAGGGCCCGCTGGTCGAGATCACGGCGCCGTCGCGGGTCCACCCGCGGGCCGACGATCACCCGTTCTTCCAGCGCTTCGAGCAGCACTACTCGGCCGACCCCGACACCCTGCGGCGCCAGGCCGAGGCCGACCTCAAGCTGATGCGCACCGTCGAGGCCAAGCTGGCGGCCCAGCGCGCGGCCGGCGCCGGCAAGCTGGCCGGCAAGCAGACCGTCGCCGAGCTGGCCGGTCAGGCCCCGTTCCTCGACGGCCACACCTACGTCCACCCGGTCGGCGCCGGCGAGAGCTACGAGCTGACCGTGCTCGGCGACCTCCACGGCTGCTACTCGTGCCTGAAGGGCGCGCTCATGCAGTCGGACTTCTTCGCCAAGGTCGACGCGTGGAAGAAGGACCCGCGGCGGCCCAACCCCAAGCTGGTCCTCCTCGGCGACTACATCGACCGCGGCCGGTTCTCGTACAACGGCATCCTGCGCACGGTCATGCAGATGTTCGCGGCCGCGCCCGACCACGTCTACATGCTGCGCGGCAACCACGAGTACTACATCGAGTACAAGGGCCGCATCTACGGCGGGGTCAAGCCGGCCGAGGCTATCAACACCCTGGTCGGCTACATGCCGGGCGAGATGTTCGAGGCCTACATGCAGTTCTTCGAGCAGCTCCCCAACGTGCTCCTGTTCGACCGCACGATGTTCGTCCACGCCGGCATCCCGCGCGACCGCGACGTGGACGATCGCTTCACCGACCTTTCGGCGCTCAACGACGCCGATCTGCGCTTCCAGATGTTGTGGAGCGATCCGTCGAGCGCCGACTACATCCCCGACGAGCTGCAGGCCGAGAACGCCCGCTTCCCGTTCGGACGCCTGCAGTTCGAGAAGTTCATGAAGCGGATCGGCTGCACGATGCTGGTGCGCGGCCACGAGAAGATCGACGAGGGCTTCCGCGAGGTCTACCCCGGCAACCCGACGACCCTGCTCAACCTGTTCTCGGCCGGCGGCGCCGACAACGACGATCTGCCCGAGCAGTCGAGCTACCGCTCGGTCACCCCGATGGCGTGTACGATCCACGTCGGCCCCGGCACGGCGCGGGTCGTGCCGTGGGAGATCGACTACCGGCGGTGGAACGATCCGGCCCGCAACCGGTTCTTCGCGACCGAGCCGGAGATCATGCACAAGATTGGTTGAGGTTTTTTCGCAAAAAACCTCCCCCGGCATTCGCCGGGGCCCCCTCCAAAAACGATCCGACCTGACCTCGGGCCCCGCAAGCGCGTGCGGGCGATCGCGATGGGATGTTGCCACCGACGTTCATCGGGGACTGAGGGACGCGGAGCGCGAGTTCGCGGGGGACCCCCGAGGCCGAGACCGAGACCGAGACTGAGGCCGAGACCGAGACCGAGACTGAGGCCGAGACCGAGACCGAGACCGAGACCGAGACCGAGACTGAGGCCGAGACCGAGACCGAGACCGAGGCCGAGGTTGAGGCGGAGGCTAGTTTAGGCTTCGCGCTTGATGAGGAAGTGGGCGTGGGCGGCGGCGACGAGCTGGCTGCGGCTCTCTTGCCAGGCCTCGACGCGGACGGCGGCGACCCGGCGGCCGAGTCGGGTCACGACGCCGATCGCGCTGGTGTCGCGGGGGCCGGCGGACCGCAGGTAGTCGACGGTGATGGTGATGGTCTTGGGCAGGACCGCGGTCTCGGCTGCCCACAGGAGCGAGAACACCGCGGCCGACTCGAGGAGCGCGCCCAGGGTGCCGCCGTGGAGCGCCGGCAGCGCCGGGTTGCCGATCAGGTGCGGCGCGTAGCGCATCGTCGTGACGAGCTCGCCGTCGACGAGCGCGGCGTCGAGGCCGAGGAACTGCGCGTACGGAACCGCGGCCAGCAGGCGCCCGGGGTCGCCGGCGGCCCGCGCGGCGGCGATGTGCGAGAACACCGTCGAGCTGGGGCGCGCGTCGGCGGTCACGCGCCACCACCTCGAGGCGCGACGGTGCCGAGCTTGGTCGCGATCATGAACGTGCCCGCCGCGGTCGCGATCGGCGCGCCGCCGTCGGCGTGGTCGGCCACCGCGCGCACGAACGCGACGTGCTTGCTCATGTGGTGACAGGTGGCCTCGGCCCAGACGTCCTTGCCGGGCTCGGCCGGCCGCAGGTAGTCGATGCGCAGATCGAGGGTGGCGATCGGCTGGAGCTGCGGCAAGGCGGCGAACACCGCGGCACCGCAACACGCGTCGAGGAGCGCGGTGATCGCGCCGCCGTGCAGGACCCCGGTCTCGGGGTTGCCGACCAGCTTGGCGGCGTAGGGCAGGCGAAACCGCGCGGTGCGATCGGCCAGGCCTTCGACGACCAGGCCCAGCGCGTGGTTGTGCGGCACGTTGTCGACGAACGCGCGGGCCAGGGCCAGGCGGCGGTCGCGTCGCCGCGTCGCCGCGTCGGCGTCGTCGGTCATCGCCCGGACGATACCGCCAGCGGGTTGCCGGGCGCCAGGTTGGTCAGGTCACCCCAGGTCGCGGCGTGCCAGCGCGTGCGGTGAGCCAAGAACAGCCCGGCGCCATCGCGGAGGTAGCGCAGCGCCACCGCCGCGTCGCCGGCGCGATCGCGCTCGGAGTCGGGATCGGCGACCACGTCGTAGAGGTGCTGCGTGCCGTCGTAGTCGACGACCAGATGCCAGCGCCCGGCGCGCAGGCCGTAGCTCTTGCCGTACTCGCTGGCGACCACTCGCGGCCAGGCCACCGCGGCCCGCGCCAGCGGCAAGAGGCTCTGGCCCATCATCCGCGGGTCGGGCGGCACGCCCGCCAGCTCGAGGAGCGTCGGCGCGACGTCGAGGTTCGAGGTCGGCACAGTCACCCGCGCCGCCGGCGCGCCGCCGAGGATGATGAGCGGCGTGGCGACCAGCTCGCGGTGCAGGCCATAGGCGTGACCGGCTCGGCCGCCGCGCTCGCCCAGGCCTTCGCCGTGATCCGAGGCCAGGACGATCGCGGTCGCGTCGAGGACGCCGGCGGCGCGCAGGCCGTCCTCGAGCGCGCCGTAGCACGCGTCGAACCGCGTGACCTCGCCGTCGTACAGCGCGCGCAGGCGGTGCCAGTCGTCATCGGTGAGCTTCATCGAGCGCAGCCGCCCGAGGTGGGCGCCGGTGACGCGCTTGGCGAAGGGCTTGGGCCACGGCCCCGGCCAGTACGCCTCGGTGATGCCGTCGTGGAAGCGGTAGGCGACGTGGGGTTCGATCGGCAGGAGCGACACGAACGCCCGCTGCCCGGCGGCCTCGGCGGCGCGCACCGCGGCGAGACCTGCCTCGATGATCGGCGCGCAGTCCTTGCCGTGGGCGTAGTACGGCGTGGTGAACGACTGCCAGCGGCCGACCTTCTTGAACCGGCTCATCGCGAAGTCGTTGTTGCCGGCGTAGGTCGCGACGAAGCCGGCGCCGGCCAGGAGCGCCGACACGATCGGGGTGTCGGCGCCGAGGGTGCCGTCGTCGCCGGTGATGCCGTGGACCCGCGGGATCTGGCCGGTGTGCAAGGTGGCGTGGGACGGCGGCGACGACGGCGCCATCGACTGGTGGCGGAGGAACACCGCGCCGCGGGCGGCGGCGGCGGTCAGGCGCGGCGTGGTCACCCGGGTCGGCCCGTAGGCGGCGAGGCGATCGGCGCGCAGGGTGTCGACCACCATCAGGATCAGGTGGCGCGGCGGCGGCGGCGCGGCGGCCGGCGGCGGCGGCGCGATCACGCCCAGGGCGAGGTCGTCCCAGCGGGCGCATCCGTCGACGGCGGCCAGCTCCAGGCGGACCACGTGGTCGGCCTCGACCAGCACCGGGCGCGGCATCGCCAACCCGGCCGCCGGGCCGCGGTACAGCTCGCGCGCGGCGCCGCCCTCGTCGACGGTGCGGACCACGACCTCGCCGGGGACGGCGGGCGCCCCGGCCAGGTGAGCGCCGGCCGGCAGCTCGGCGTAGAGCGCCACCTGGCGCCAGGTCCCGGCCTCGGCGCAGGCCGGGCCGTCGCTGGTCGCCAGCTCGATCGAGCGCCAGCGCACGTCGCGGCCCTCGACGGTCAGGGTGTGCTCGCCGGGCGCCAGGCCGGTCGGCACGGTCACGGTCGCGCGGTCGCCGTCGACCACCGGCGCCGGCAGCGGTCGGCCGTCGAGGCGGAGGCGGGCCCGCGCCAGGTTGTCGCCGCGCACGATCGCGGTCACCGGGCCAGCGCCGTCGCCGGCGGTCCACGGGAAGGTCAGGGTCGCCGGACCGCGGGCGGTGCGGTACGCCCCGGCGCCGTCGCCGCGCACCGCGCTCCACGGCGAGCGGTAGCTCTGGTCGTATTTGCGCAGGCCCTCGTCGGCGACGGTCAAGACCAGGCCGCGGTCGTAGACGTGCCAGCGAGCGCGGTTGGCGGCCAGGTCGAGGCGCGGGGTTGCCGCCAGGGTCGGCGGTGGTCCCGCCGGCGCGGCGGGCGCGGGCGCCGCGGTGGTCGGCGCGGGCGCGGTGGCCGAGGGCGACTCGGCCTTGGCCACCGGCGGTGGCGTGGCGCCGTGGCTGCCGCAGGCGGCGACCAGCGCGACGAGCGAGAGAGGACAGACGCGGGCCATCCTCGGGTGGTGCCACGGGCCACCGACCCGCGCATCTTTTCGGTCAGCCGCGCCGCAGCCGGCGCCGCGGCCGCGGGCTATTCGGCCCGGTAGTCGACCAGGTCCATGCGGATGTCGCCGTAGTCGGTGTGCGCGACCAGCCGCACCGGCACGCGATCGGCGTCGTCGCTGACCCACAGCGAGAACTTGCGGCGATCGGACTCGGGATCCTCGGTGCCGTCGCGCAGGAGCCGCACCCCGGAGCCATCGAACCGCACGGTGGCGAACTCGCCGAGGGCGGTCATCACCGGCTCGCGCTTGCCGACCGTGAGCTGGACCCGCCACACCGTGCGCGAGCGCATGACGTCGAGGTCGACGGTGGCGCCGGTCGGCGCGTCCCAGCCGCGCAGGAACACCAGCATCGATGGCACGTCGTAGGGGTGGCCGCGCACGATCTGCTGCTCGGCGATCGGCTGGCCGTCGCGGACGACGTTGACGTCGAACCGATCGGGCGCGAACCGCACCTCGGTGTCCTCGAGGGCGTCGCTCTTGGCCGACGCCATCTCGTGGGCGCGGAACGCGATCGGCCGACCGGTCGTGGGATCGATCCACGATTGCAGCGTGTCGTCGACCTTGTGGAACAGGGTCAGGAGCGGCGAGCTGACCGCGTGGGTCTCGACCGGGATGGTCGGCGCGCCGTCGAGCATGGTCGCGGCGCCGATGCTGACGGTGAACTCGGCGACGTCGAGGCCGAGCAGGCTGATCTTGTAGATCATCTGCTCGCCGGGACGAGCCACCACCGCGGCCGGGGCCGGGGCGTCGGTCGGCGAGCCGGGCCCGGTCGGATCGCTCGGGCCGGGCCCGGTCGGGGGCGTCGGGCCGGTCGACGCGGCGGTGCCACAGGCGGCGGCGAGGGCGAGGACGAGGGACAGGCGGACCACGGCGCGAGCCTACCACCGCGGCCGGCCGCCCCGAGCGCTGTCGTCGGCGGGAATAGCCGGGCGCAGCGCGCCGGTTGTGCGCAGATCGGGGGACCGATCGCGGGGCCGGTCGCCGACGTCGGGCCGCGCACGCCGTCGTCGAGGTTCGCCTCGACAAGTGCAACGACATGTGTAGTATCCCGTCATGCGCAAGGTCCTCCTCTCCTTCACCGCCGCCGCGTTGCTCGTCGGCTGCCAGCAAGATGACAAGAAGCCCGCGGCCACCGCGGCGCCCGGCGGCTCGACGGGCTCGGTGCCGACCGACGTCGAGGGCCGCCTGGCGCGCCTCGAGAAGAAGCTCGACAAGATCACCGGCTTCCTCAAGCAGGCCGTGCCGCCCGAGCTCGACACCAACCAGACCTACGCGGTCCCGGTCGAGCCCGGCGACCCGGTGATCGGTCCGGCCGACGCCAAGGTGACGATCGTCGAGGCCTACGAGTTCCTGTGCCCGTACTGCGCGATGATGGCGCCGACGATGGAGCAGGTGATGGCGGCCTACCCGAAGGACGTCCGCATCGTGCCCAAGTACATGCTGATCCACGGCGCCCCGGCCGCGCCGTCGGGCCTGGCGATGTGCGCCGCCGGCAAGCAGGGCAAGGCCGCCGAGATGCAGAAGGCGCTGTGGGACTCGATCTTCCCCAACCCCCAGGGCGGCGCGGCTCGCGACAAGGCCACCGTCGAGGGCGTGGTCGCCACCGCCGGCACCCTCGGCCTCGACACGACCAAGTTCAAGGCCGACCTCGAGGGGCCCGAGTGCCAGAACTGGCTGCAGCAGAGCGGCAAGACGCTGCAGAAGTTCGGCGTCAGCGGCACGCCGTCGTTCTTCATCAACGGCAAGCCGGCCCAGGCCCGCGACCTGGCGTCGTTCAAGGCGCTGATCGACGCCGAGCTGAAGGCGGTCGACGCCAGCGGCCTCAAGGCCGCCGACTACTACGAGAAGGCGGTCGTGGCCAAGGGCCAGCCCAAGGCCGTCATGATCTCGCCGTTCGACGAGTGAGCGCGGGACCGGCGCTTGGCACTGAGGCCAAGCCGCCGTATCGTTAATCGCCGATGCGCCGCTCGCTGCTCGCTCTCTTGATCGTGTTGGCCACCGTGCCGACCATCGAGGTGCTCGAGCAGGCGGCGCACCTGATCGAGCACGGGGTCGGGGACGACGATCACGACCTCGGGCACCACGATCACGACGACGACGGCGCCAACGGTTGCGCCGAGCTGTCGCGCATCTACGGCGCCGCGCAAGCGGTTCCCAGCGCCCGAGCGGCGACGCTCCACGGCCAGGCCCGGGTCGCTCATCTGGTGACGCATCGCCCGGTCGATCCGTGGCGCGATCGCGGCTCCGGGCCTCCACCGTACCGACCTCCGATCGGCTGACGCGCTTCGCTCGCGTCCCGGCCGGCCCATCTGGGTCGGCGCGTTCGTCCGTTCCGGAGGAGCCATGCCTACGATCGATTCGTGGGCGCGTCGGCTCGCCGTGGTCGCCACGTTGGCGATCCCGGCGGGTGCGCGCGCCGATGCCCCGCCGTCGCCCGTCGCGGCGGGGGCACCGTCACCCCTCGCCTTCACCGAGGCCGCGTTCGTCGCGGCCGCGGTCGCCCGCGCCCCCGAAGCCACCGCCGCCCAGGCCAGTCGCGCCGCCGCGGTCGCGGCGATCGACGTCGCTCGGCGTCGCCCAGAGCCGCGCTTGGCCTGGGAGCACGACGACCTCCTGACCGACGGTCGGCTCGATCGCGTGACCGTCGAGGTCCCGGTCGACCTGTCGCCGCGCCGCGCCGCCCTGGTTCGCGCGGCCGCCCATGAGGTCGCGGCCCAGGACGCCGAGGCCGCGCGGGCCGAGCGCCGGGTCGCCCTGGCGGCCGCCGAGGCCTACCTGACCGCGGCGGCGGCCCGCCAGCGCCGGCTCGCGCTGGAGGCCGCGCGGGCTCCGGTCGCCGACCTGGCGGCCCAGATCGCGGCCCAGGCCGCCGCCGGCGCGGCGTCCGGGTACGACGCCGATCGGGTCGCGCTCGAGCTGGCGGTGGTCGACGCCGACCTCGCGCAGGCGCAGGGCGACGAGGTCGTCGCCGAGGTCGCCCTGGGGGCGTGGGTCGGGGCCGCGCGGGCGACCGCGAGCGACCCGCTCACGTTGCCGGCCGCCCCGCCGCCGGTGGCGATCGCCGCTGACCTCGAGGCCGCGCCCGCCGCGCGCGCGGCCGCCCGCCGCGCCCTGGCCGACGGCGAGCGCCGTCCGTGGGCCCGCCTCGAGCTGATCGCTGGCGCGCTCTACGAGCGCAGCGCCGACGCGCGCGCCGCCGGCTTCACCGTCGGAGTGTCGGCGCCGCTACCGATCTTCGGCGCCGGCCGCGCGGCCGCCGCCCAGGCGCGGGCCGCCGCGGTCGCCGAGGAGGCCGGGGGCCGCGTCCTCCGGGCCACGGCCGAGCGCGCCGCGCACCGGGCCCACGCCGCCACGGTCGCCGCGATCGACGCCGCCCTCGCGCATCGCGCCGGACCCGCCGCGCTGGCCGGCCGCCTGGTCGCCAGCGTCGAGGTCGCCTACCGCGAAGGCGATCGCGGCCTCCTCGAGCTGCTCGACGCGCTGCGCGCGACGCGGTCGGCCGCGGTGCGCGACCTCGAGCTGATCCACGCGGCGCGCGCCGCCCACCTCACCCTCATCGCCGCCCAGGCAGGCCTGCCATGATCCGATCCGCAACGCTCACCCTGACCGCGGTCGCGCTCGTCGCGGCCTGCGGCCACCACCACGACCACGGCGAGGGTCACGACCACGGTGACGGCGAGACGCCGTCGACCTCGTTCACCCGCTGGACCGCCACCCACGAGATCTTCGCCGAGCACGACGTCCTGGTGGTCGGCGCCGCCGCGGGCTCGGCCATCCACGTCACGCTCCTCGACGGCCACCGCGCGGCCGAGGCCGGGGCCTTGACCTTCGAGCTCCGGCAGAAGGACGGCACGCTCGTCACCGGCCGCGCCGAGGCGCCGGCCCGCGCCGGCATCTACCAGCCGACCTTGACCCCGACCGTCGCCGGTCCGTGCACGTTGACCGTCCGCTACGCCGGGCCGCCCGCCACCGAGGCGGCGACCGAGGACTGCCAGGTCTACCCGACCGCCCAGGCCATCCCGGCCGAGGAGGAGGAGCCGGCCGGCCGCATCGCGTACCTGAAGGAACAGGCCTGGGGCACCGGGTTCGCGACCGCGCTGGTGGCCGCGCGTCCGATCGTTCGGACCCTGCGCGCGACCGGCGAGCTGCGGCCGGTCACGGGTCGCCAGGCCCAGCTCGCGGCGCCGGTCGCCGGGCGGATCGAGCTGGCCCCCGGCCTGGCGCTCGGCGCCGTCGTCGAGCGCGGCCAGCTCCTGGCCGAGCTCATCCCGACCGTCGACGCCGGCGCCAATCGCGCGGTGCTCGCCGCCGACTCTCAGGGCGCCGCCGCCGAGCTGGCCGCCGCCACCGCGCAGCTCGGGCGGGCCGAGCGACTGTGGGCCGCGCGCGCCATCCCCGAGCGTCAGCTCGACGACGCCCGCACCCAGGTGGCCCTGGCCCGGGCCAAGGTCGCCGCGGTCCGCGGTCGCCTGGCCCAGTACGACGCCAGCGCCGGTGGGCGCGGCGCCGCCGGGCGGATCGCGCTGCGCGCGCCGCGGGCTGGCCGCATCGCCGACCTCGCCGCCATCTCCGGCGCCGCGGTCGACGCCGGCGCGCCGCTGGTCACGATCGTCGACGGCGAGCGCCTGTGGCTCCACGCCGACGTCTACGAGCCCGACGTCGCCGCCGCCGCCGCCGCGACCGGCGCCAGCTTCACCGTCGACGGCGTCGCCGCGCCGATCGCGATCGCTCCCCCCGACGGCCGCTTGGTCAGCGTCGGCGCGGCGGTCGACGAGGCCACGCGCACGGTGCCGGTGGTGTTCGAGTTCGCCAACCCCGGCGGCCTGCGGGTCGGCAGCTTTGCCTCGGTCGAGCTGCACCTGGGCGTCGCGCGCGAGGTCCTGGCCGTCCCCGAGACCGCGCTCCTGCGCGACGCCGGGCGCTGGGTCGCCTACGTGCAGCTCGAGGGCGAGGCCTTCGAGCGCCGCCTGATCGAGCCCGGCGAGCGCGCCGGGGGCTGGGTCGAGATCGTCGGCGGTCTGGCCGCCGGCGATCGGGTGGTCACCGCGGGCGCGTATCAGGTCAAGCTGGCGGCCGCTGGCGGCGCCGTGCCGGGGCACGGCCATGCGCATTGAGTCGTCCGGCCGCGCCATGTCCGTGATCGACGGGGTCCTCGGGTGGTCGATCGCCCACCGCACCTTCGTCGTCGTGGTCGCCGTGGTGCTCACGATCTACGGCGTCTGGGTCGCGCGGCGCATGCCGGTCGACGTGTTCCCCGATCTGACCGCGCCGACCGTGACCGTGGTGACCGAGGCCCACAACATGGCGCCCGAGGAGGTCGAGGGCCTGGTGACCGCGCCGATCGAGGCCGCCCTGAACGGGCAGACCGGGGTGCGGCGCCTGCGCTCGCTGTCGGGCCTGGGGATCTCGATCGTGTGGGTCGAGTTCGAGTGGGACGTCGACATCCTGCGCGCGCGTCAGCTCGTGGGCGAGAAGCTCCAGCTCGCCGCCGCGTCGCTGCCGCCCGACGTCGCCGCGCCGCAGCTGGCGCCGGTGGCCTCGGTCATGGGCGAGATCCTGTTCGTCGGCCTGCGCAGCGATCGCCACCAGGGCTTCGAGATCCGCGACGCCGCCGAGTGGCAGGTCCGGCGCCGCTTGCTGGCGGTGTCGGGCGTGGCCCAGGTCGTGCCGATCGGCGGCGGCCAGAAGCAATACCAGGTGCTGGTCCGGCCCGAGCGCCTGGTCCATCACCGGGTGACGCTCGACGAGGTGGTCCACGCCCTGACCACGTCGAACCAGAACACCTCGGGTGGGTTCTTGATCCGCGGTCCGCAGCAGCACCTCATCCGCGGCCTCGGTCGCCTGGGTTCGCGCGATGACATCGCCCGCCTGGTCGTGAAGTCGGTCGCCGGCAAGCCGATCACGATCGGCCAGCTCGCCGACGTCGAGATCGGCCCCGGGCCGCAGCTCGGCGACGGCTCGGTCGATGGCCAGCGCGCGGTGGTGATGGCGATCGCCAAGCAACCCGGGGCCAACACCCTGACCCTGACCGCGGCCCTCGATCAGGAGCTCGACGCCATCGCCGCGACCCTGCCCGAGGGCATGCACCTCGATCGCCACCTGTTTCGCCAGGCCGAGTTCATCGACGCCGCGGTCGACAACGTCGCGCTGGCGCTGCGCGACGGCGCGATCCTGGTGGTGATCATCCTGCTCCTGTTCCTGCTCGATCTGCGCGCGACCCTGATCTCGGCCGTGGCCTTGCCGGTGTCGCTGGTGGTCGCGGTGGTGGTCCTCGATCGCCTGGGCAAGAACCTCGACACCATGACCCTGGGCGGCCTGACCATCGCGATCGGCGCCCTGGTCGACGACGCCATCATCGACGTCGAGAACGTGGTGCGCCGCGTCCGCCTCGAGGCCCTCCGGCCGCCCGAGGCGCGCCGGCCGCTGGCGCTGGTGGTCTACGAGGCCTCGCGCGAGGTCCGCGGCTCGATCGTGTTCGCGACCGCGATCGTCATGCTGGTGTTCGTGCCGGTGTTCTTCCTGACCGGCGTCGAGGGCCGCTTGCTCGAGCCGCTGGGCTTCGCCTACCTGGTCGCGATCTTCGCGTCGCTGGTGGTGTCCCTGACCCTGACCCCGGCCCTGTGCGTCCTGACCATGGGCCGCGGGCTGGCCGCGGTCCACCGCGAGGCGGTGGTGTCGCGGGTGCTGGGCGCCGGCTATCGGCGGGCCCTGGGCTTCACCCTGCGCCACGGCCGAGTGGTGGTCGCGGTCGCGGTGCTCCTGGCCGTCGGCGCCGGCGCCCTCGCGACGCGCCTGGGGCGATCGTTTCTGCCCGAGTTCAACGAGGGCGCGCTGACCATCAACCTGGTGACCCTGCCCGGCACCTCGCTGGCCGAGTCCGACGCGATCGGCCAGCGCGCCGAGCGCGCGCTCCTGGCCATCCCCGAGGTCGCGTCGACCGCGCGCCGCACCGGGCGCGCCGAGCTCGACGAGCACGCCCAGGACGTCAACGCCAGCGAGCTCGAGGTCCGGTTGCGGCCGGGCCGGCCGCGGGCCGCGGTCCTGGCCGACGTCCGCGCCGCGATGGCCCGGCTGCCCGGGGTCACCGCCACGATCGGACAGCCGATCTCGCACCGCATCGATCACATGCTGTCGGGCACCCGCGCCGCGATCGCGGTCAAGCTGTTCGGCGATGACCTCTACACGCTGCGGGTCTACGCCGAGCGCCTGCGTCGGGTGATCGCCACGGTCCCGGGCGCCGTCGACGTCGCCATCGAACAGCCGGTCGATCTGCCGCAGGTGGTGGTCGACTTCGAGGCCGAGCGCGCGGCCCGCGCCGGGGCCCACCGCGGCGAGCTGGCCGAGGCCATGGAGCGCGCGCTGTCGGGGGTCGCGGTGGCGACCGTGATCGAGGGCACCCGCGCCTATCCGGTGGTGGTGCGCTATCGCCCCGATCAGCGCACGACCGAGGCCGAGCTGGCGCGCACGCCGATCGATGTCCCCGGCCATGGCCTCCTGCCCCTCGGCATGCTGGCCCGGATCTACGAGGACGTCGGTCCCAACACGATCAGCCGCGAGTCCGGGCAGCGCAAGATGGTGGTCATGGCCAACGTGGCCGGCCGCGACCTCGGCGCCGTGGTGTCCGACATCCGGACACGGATCGCGCGCGAGGTCGACCTGCCCGACGACTACTACGTGGTCTACGGCGGCCAGTTCGAGAGCCAGGAGCGGGCCAGCCGCGCGCTCCAGCTCCTGGGCGCCGTGGTCGTGATCGCGATCTTCATCATCCTGCAGGCCGCGTTCGGCGCGGCCCGGCGCGCGCTCCTGGTCATGATCAACCTGCCGCTGGCGCTGATCGGTGGCCTGGTCGCCGCCTACCTGGGCGACGCCATCCTGTCGGTCGGCTCGCTGATCGGCTTCATCACGCTGTTCGGCATCGCCACCCGCAACGGCATCATGCTGGTCTCGCACTTCGAGCACCTGCGCCAGGTCGAGGGCGTCGACCTCGAGGAGGCCGTCACCCGCGGCGCCCGCGAGCGCCTGAGCCCGATCCTCATGACCGCGCTGTCGGCGGGCCTGGCGCTCATCCCGCTGGTGCTGGCGGCCGGCGAGCCGGGCAACGAGATCCAGGCGCCGATGGCCCAGGTCATCCTCGGCGGCCTCATCAGCTCGACCGCGCTCAACCTGTTCCTGGTGCCGCTCGGCTACCGCTGGCTCGAGGGGCGGCGCGGCGCGGCGGCGCCAGCGATCACCGCGCCGCGGTGAGTCGTTCGGCCGTCGCAGGCGTCGCACGCTTGCCGCACCTGCCGCACGACGATTCCGCCGACGAATCCGATCGACAGCGACGGGCGCGCTGCTAGGTTCGCCTCCGCACACTGGAGGAACCATGCGATCCGTTTTGCCCCGCGCGCTCGCGCTCGTCGCCCTGGTCGCGGCCGCCACCCCGGCGGTCGCCGGGCCGCCGCCCAAGGTCGAGATCCCGTACCAGGAGTTCACCCTGCCCAACGGGCTGCGGGTGATCGTCCACACCGATCGCAAGGCGCCGATCGTCGCGGTCAACGTCTGGTACCACGTCGGCTCGAAGAACGAGCCCAAGGGCCGCAGCGGCTTCGCCCACCTGTTCGAGCACCTGATGTTCCAGGGCTCCGAGAACCACAAGGGCGAGTTCTTCGAGCCCTTCGAGCTGGTCGGCGCCACCGATCAGAACGGCACCACCAACGGCGACCGCACCAACTACTTCCAGAACGTCCCGACCACCGCGCTCGACATGGCGCTGTGGATGGAGTCGGACCGGATGGGCCACCTCCTGGGCGCCGTCGATCAGAAGGTGCTCGACGAGCAGCGCGGCGTGGTCCAGAACGAGAAGCGCCAGGGCGAGAACCAGCCCTACGGCCAGGTCTTCGAGCTCTTGTTCGCGGCGATCTACCCCGAGGGCCACCCGTACCACCACACCACGATCGGGTCGATGAACGACCTGAACGCGGCCAAGCTCGAGGACGTCCACAACTGGTTCAAGAGCTGGTACGGCCCCAACAACGCCGTCCTGGTCCTGGCCGGGGACATCGATCTCGAGACCGCCAAGGCCAAGGTCACGCGCTTCTTCGGCGACATCCCGCCGTCGGCGAGCGTGCCGAAGATGAAGCCGCAGGTCGCGCCGCGCAAGGCGCCGACCCGGGCCACCCTCGAGGACAAGGTCCCGCAGCCGCGCATCTACAAGGTGTGGAACATCCCGCAGTACGACAGCGCCGACGCCGATCGGCTGCAGATCCTGGCCTACGTCCTGGGCGGCGCCCGGTCGTCGCGCCTCGATCGCCGGCTGCTCCACACCGACAAGCTGGTCGACAACGTCGCGGCCTTCGCGTGGGCCCAGGAGCTGGGCGGCATGTTCCTCATCCAGGCCGACGTCAAGACCGGCGTCGATCCGGCGGTGGTCGAGAAGGCGATCGACGAGGAGCTCCAGCTCCTCCTGACCAAGGGCCCGACGCCGGCCGAGCTGGCCCAGGCCAAGACCCTGACCGCCGCCGAGTTCATCCGCGGCGTCGAGCGGATCGGCGGCTTCGGCGGCAAGGCCGATACCCTGGCCGAGTGCGCCGTCTACACCGGCAAGCCCGACTGCTACAAGAAGTCGCTCAAGAACATGTCGACGGTCACCGCCGCGCAGCTGAAGGCGGTCGGCAAGAAGTGGCTGGGCAAGGGCGTCCACACGATGCTCGTCAAGCCCGGTCAGCGCACGCCGCTGGTCGAGCCGCCCGCGGTGACCGATCTGCCGCCGACGGTGGTCGCCAAGCCGAACCCCAAGCTGAAGGCGGTCGCGTCCGATGTCGATCGGACCAAGGGCGTGCCCAAGACCGACAAGTTCCCCGACCTGACCTTCCCGGCGATCGAGCGCGCGACCCTGCCCAACGGCCTGAAGGTCGTCCTGGCCCAGCGGCGCGAGCTGCCGATCGTGCAGCTCAGCCTCGACGTCCGCGGCGCCGGCATCTCGTCGGACCCGGCCGACCGTCCCGGCCTGGCGTCGTTCGCGATGGGCATGCTCGACGAGGGCGCCGGCGCGCTCGGCGCCCTGGCGCTGGGCGACAAGGTCGACTCGCTGGGCGCGCGGCTGTCGACCTCGGCCGGCCTCGATCAGGCGACCCTGTACCTGTCGAGCCTGACCACCAACCTCGAGCCGTCGCTGGCCGTCCTGGCCGACGTGCTCTTGCGCCCGACCTTCGACGCCGCCGAGCTCGAGCGCGTGCGCGCGACCTGGCTGGCCGGCCTGGCCCAGGAGAAGTCGCGGCCGCAGTCGGTGGCCCGCCGCGCCCTGACCCCGCTGCTCTACGGCAAGGGCCACCCCTACGCCGCGCCGCCCAGCGGCACCGGCACCGAGGCCTCGATCAAGGCGCTGACCCGCGATGAGCTGACCGCCTGGGTCAAGGCCAAGCTCACCCCCGATCGCACCACGGTGATCGCGGTCGGTGACATCACGATGGCCGAGCTGCAGGCCAAGCTGACCGCGGCCTTCGGCGAGTGGAAGCCGTCGGGGGCGATGGCCGGCGCCAACCTGCCGACCGTCAAGCTGCCGACCAAGCCGCGGGTGTTCCTGATCGATCAGCCGGGCGCGGTCCAGGCCACGATCCTGGCCGCGCAGCTCGTGCCGGGCTCGACGGACGCCGGCGCGATCGATCTCGAGATCGCCAACGCGGTCCTGGGCGGCGAGTTCAGCTCGCGCCTCAACATGAACCTGCGCGAGGACAAGCACTGGGCCTACGGCTCGTACTCGGGCATGTCGGGCGCCCTCGGCCAGCGGGTGTGGGCGGCCTCGGCCGCGGTCCAGCTCGACAAGACCGTCGACTCGATCAAGGAGCTCGAGCGCGAGATCCGCGAGTACGCGACGGGCAAGGCCCCGGCCAAGCCCGACGAGGTCGCGAAGATCCAGGCCTCGGAGATCCGCGGCCTGCCGGGCAGCTACGAGACCGCCCAGGCGGTCCTCGGCACGCTGTCGGGGCTGGTGCTGTACGGCCGCCCCGACGACTACGTGAAGCAGCGCGCGGCCAAGATCAGCACGCTGACCCCGGCGGCGGTCGCGGCCGCGGCCAAGACCATCAACCCCGGGGCCCTGACCTGGATCGTGGTCGGCGATCTGTCGAAGATCGAGAGCGGCGTCCGCGCCCTCAAGCTGGGCGAGGTCAAGGTGGTCGACGCCGACGGCGCGATCGTCCGCTGAGCGCGATGCGCGCCCCCGGGCGCGATGGGTGACAGTGGCGTGACGGAGGCGACACGGCCTGCGACCGTGCGCCGCGCCCGGCCTCGGGGGCTTTCCGAGGCGGCGCGACGTCGACGATCGGGCTTGGACGTGGGCGGCATCCCGGGTACAACCCGCGCATGTCGCTCCCTCGTTGGTCTGTGTTCGCGCTCTCGGTGGCTGGCCTCGCGGCCTGTGGTGATGATGGCGGGTCGAACCCGCCGATCGACGCGCCGAGGCCGATCGATGGCCGGGTGATCGACGCGGCGAACCCCGACGCCGCCGAGATCGACGCGACCGTGCCCGACGCGGCGACGCCCGACGCGGCGACGCCCGACGCGGCGACGCCCGACGCGGCGACGCCCGACGCGGCCAGCCCCGACGCCGCCGCGCCGCCCGACGCCGCCACGCCCGACGCGCCGCCGGCGCCGATGAACACCACCGTCTGGGTGTTCGGCGACGTCGCGACCAACAACGTCGGCCAGGTCGGCTTCTTCGCCCACCCGCAGGCCGCCACCGTCACGCCGACCTTCGTGCCGGCCACCGGCCAGACCCCGGTCAACAACTTCCCGACCCCGTTCTCGATCGCGACCGACGGCACCCGGATCGCGTACGTGTCCGGCGCCTCGGGCACCGGGCCGTGGAGCCTGTCGATCGCCAACGCCGACGGCACCGGCGCGGTCGAGGTGTTCGCCGCGCCGGCCACGTCGATCATCACCGACGTCGCGATGTCGCCTGACAAGACCAAGATCGCGTTCCGCGCCGACCTCGAGCTGGCCGGCATGTTCGACGTCTACGTCGTCTCGGCGGCCGCGGCCCAGACCCCGGTCAAGGTCAGCCCGGATCGCGCGACCAACGACGTCGCTCTCGACGCCCAGGCCTTCCTGGCGTGGTCGGCGAACTCGCGCTTCCTCGCCTTCGGCGGCGCCTTCACGGTCGCCGGTGAGAACGAGGTGCGCATCCGCGACACGATGACCAACACCACCGCGACCGCCCTGGGCGACGCGGCGATCATGGCGCCCGACGCGCCGCGCGGCCTGCTCATCGCGCCGCAGTGGACCGCGAGCAACACTCTGGTCTTCGCCGCCCGGGTCTCGGTCGCCGGCGAGCGCCAGCTCTACACCGCCAGCGCCGACGGCACCGGCTTCGCGGTCCTGCCCAACTCGGTCCTGACCCGCGGTGACGCGACGATGTCGCAGGCCAACACCTTCGCGCTGTCGCCCGACGGCACCCAGATCGCGTTCGCGGCCGACGGCGTCGTCGCCACCGCGTTCGAGGTCTACGTGATGCCGGCTACCGGCGCGACCGCGCCGACCCGCCTGACCTCGGGCACGATCGCCGCCGGTCGCGGCCTCGACGCGTTCCGCACCCCGCGCTGGAACCCGGCCGGCACCGCGATCGCGTTCGGCGCCGACTACGGCGCGACCGACGACAAGTTCCAGCCCTACGTCCTGCCGCTGGCCGGCGGCACGCTGCGCCGGCTCGCGATCCTCGGCACCGACACCGACGCCGCCCGCGACGTGCAGAACCTGGCCTGGACCCACGACGGCGCCTTCGTCTACGCGATCGCCGACGGCGGCGCGACCGACAACGACTTCGAGGTCTACGCCCTCGACGCGTCGATGACCGATCAGACCCCGGCGCTGCGGGTCGATCCGCCGGCCTCGGGCGACGCCTTCGACGTCGTCACGCGCTTCGTCCCGTGATCGCGTGACCCGCGCCGGCCTGGTCGCATCGCTCGCGCTGGCGTGGGTGGTCGCGACCTCCGGCTGCCGCGGCCGCGAGCGGGCGGCGGCGGGGCAGGGCGCGGCGCGCGCCGATGCGAGGGGGTTGGTCGATGCCCGGCCCGGCCGCGCCCTCACCGCCGACGACCTGGAGCGGCTGGCGGCCCTGGTCGTCCCGGGCGCGGCGGTCGAGGTGGCCGCGCGCTCCGAGCGCGAGCTGGCGCTCGTGGTGCGCAGCGATCGCGCCCGCGCCACCGTCACCGCCGCCGGCTGTCTCGCGTGTACCCCGCCCACCGTCGCCGCGTGGGAGGAGCAGCGCGCGGTCCTGGCCGCGCTGTGGGGCGCCGAGAACGTCGGTGGCGCCGCCGACGTCGGCCTGACCATCGCGGCCCTCGAGGACGGCGGTTTGCCCGCGATCACGCTCGACGTCCGCCGAGGCGAGGGCCGCCCGCTGGCCTTCGTCGGCCACTGGAACGACGGCGAGACCCAGCTCCAGGTCGTGTGCGAGGCCGCGCCGATCCCGCCAGCAGCCTCGGACGCTGCGCCCGCGCCACCGACCACCTCCCCGTGCGCGGGGCTGGTCGTCGCCACCCTGACCGCCGCGATGACCACCCTGCGCTGAGCGGAGGTGATCGGCGGTCGCCCGCGACCGACCGGTGAGGGCTGGCGGGTGGCAGGATCGGGTGGGTGACGGTAGGGGCCCGGGGCCGAGCGGGGGTGTCGAAGGCCCGGCGTCAGAGGCTCGTCACCGACGTCGCCCTGACGCTTTCTGACGGTCTAAGAGGCTGGAATAGCTGGCACCTTAGATTGGTCCGACCTTCGCATTTCTCGCGGGCATGACCCGCCTCCGCACCGCCGCCCTCGCCACCGTCACCCTCGCCCTCGCGCTCACCTCGACCGGCTGTAACCACTCGCTGGCGGTGTCGCGGCCCAAGGACGCCAAGCTCGACGCCGCCTACACCGAGGTGTGGACCCAGGAGTTCTACCGCGAGGTCCAGGACGGCGACATCATCCTGCGCCGCGGCTACGCGGTCCTGTCGGACGTGATCCTGCTCGTGACCCGCAGCGACATGAGCCACGCCGGCATCTACGACGCCGAGACCGACACGGTGATCGACGCGGTGTCGAGCGGTGTGCGCGCGATCCCGGCGGCGCAGTTCCTGGGCGCGTCGCACCGCTGGCGCATCGTCCGTCCGGCCGGCCTGACCCGCGACGAGCGCCACGCCGCGGTCGAGCGCGCCCGCGCCACGATCGGCACCGGCTTCGACTTCTCGGGCTTCATCGGCCTCGACGACGGCGACCGCTTCTACTGCTCGGAGCTGGTGGCCTGGGCGCTCGAGGCGCGCGACGAGGTGTACGCCGACGACGTGCTCGTGACCCCGGCCGAGCTGACCGCCCTGGGCCCGGTGGTGTTCGACTCCGGCGAGCGCGGCGCCCGCCCCACCGCGTCGGTCGATCCCTACTGGCGCTGACACCTCGGTCTCGGTCTCGGTCTCGGCCTCCGCCTCGGTCTCGGTCTCCGCCTCCGCCTCGGTCTCGGTCTCGGTCTCGGTCTCGGCCTCGGTCTCGGTCTCGGTCTCGGCCTCGGTCTCGGCTTCGGTCTCGGCCTCGGTCTCGGCCTCGGCTGCGGCCTCGGCCTCGGTCTCGGTCTCGGCTTCGGCCTCGGTCTCGGTCTCGGTCTCGGTCTCGGTCTCGGCCTCGGTCTCGGCCTCGGTCTCGGCCTCGGGTTCGGGTTCGGGTTCGGGTTCGGGTTCGGGTTCGGGTTCGGGTTCGGGTTCGGGTTCGGGTTCGGGTTCGGGTTCGGGTTCGGGTTCGGTCTCGGTCTCGGTCTCTGTCTCTGCCTCTGCCTCTGCCTCCCGTCTCTCCTCTCCTCCTCGCGGCGCATCGATCGCTCCGACCGTGCTAGATCCCCCTCCGTGAGCTACGTCCTTCTGTTCTTCGCGGCGGTGCTCGCCGAGGTCGCCAGCCTGGTGATCGTCGGAAGCTGGATCGGTTGGTGGACGCTCGCGGCGGTCGCGGCGGCGATGGCGCTGGGCCTGCTCGTCCTGTCTGGCCGCGTCTTGGCCACCGGCCGCGAGGCAGTCACCGCCCTGGCCGCTCGCGAATCGCCGGCCCCGGCGCTGGTCGACGGCGTGCTCCTGGCCGTCGCGGGCCTCTTGCTGCTGTCGCCCGGCTTCGCCTCCGACGTGGTCGGCCTGGCCCTCTTGCTCCCGCCGGTGCGCGCGCCGCTGCGCGGCCGCGCGGTATCGGCGATCCGGGCGCGCTTCGTCCGGCGCGGTGGTGGCGGCCGCGGTGGCGCACGCGACGGGATCATCGACGCCGAGGCCAGCGAGGTCGAGGTGGGCGACCGCGGCGACGATCCGCCCGAGCGCCCGACCCTTAGCGCGTGATGATCGCCGCGCCGACCTTGGCGACGTCGTCCGCGGTGCGCCGCTCGGTCGCCGGCACCGCCAGGCCGCGGACCACCGCCGGCCGCGCCGCGATCGCCGCCAGCCACCGGGCCACCGCCGGCAGGCCGTCGATCGACACGCCCGACCACGCGTAGGTGCGGACCCACGGGAAGGTCGCGACGTCGGCGATCGAGTACGCGCCCGCGAGGTACTCGTGGTCGGACAACCGGCGCTCGAGGACCTCGAACAACCGCCGGCTCTCCTTCTGGTAGCGCTCGATCGCGGCCGGCAGCTTCTCGGGGAAGTAGCGGTAGAACACGTTGGCCTGGCCCATCATCGGCCCGACCCCGCCCATCTGGAACATCAACCACTGCACGACCACCGAGCGCCCCTTGGCGTCGCTCGGCAGGAGCTGACCAGTGCGCTCCGCCAGGTAGAGCAAGATCGCCCCCGACTCGAAGACCGCGAAGTCCTCGGCGTCGTGGTCGACGATGACCGGGATCCGCCCGTTGGGGTTCAGGGCCAGGAAGTCGGACCGCTTCTGCTCGCCAGCCGCCAGGTCGACGGCGTGGACGCGGTAGGGCAGGGCCAGCTCCTCGAGGGCGATCGAGACCTTGTGGCCGTTGGGGGTAGGGGCGGTGTAGAGCGTGATCACGGCGACAGCATAGCGCCGGCCCCTGGCGCGGCCGCGCCGGCCGGCGGTACCCTGGGCCCGTGAAGCCTCTATCCTGCTTGGCCTTGGTCGCGGCGGTCGGCTCTGCCGCGGTCGCGTGTGGCGGCGATGACGGCGGCCCGACGTTCGCCGACGATCACCCGCGGATCTACCTGCCCAACGACCGCACGCGCCTCGAGCGCCTGGTCACCAGCAACGCCGCGAGCTGGGCGCGCTTCAAGCGCATCGTCGACCTCCAGCTCGACGGCGCCAACATCTACGGGTTCCAGGCCTGGTACGCCGCGCTGGTCGGCCAGCTCACCGGCGAGCCGCGCTACTGCGAGGCCGCGGTCGCGCAGATCGACGACTTCGTGTCCGCCGAGGAGGACAAGATCTCCTCGGGCGAGCGCCCCGATGCCGCCTTCGATAGCTACCTCGAGGTCGGCTTCCTGGTCGGCGATCTGGCCCTGACGTACGACTGGTGCTTCGAGCAGACCTCGAACGGCCAGCGCGAGCGCTGGATCACCTACGCCAACCAGGCGGTGTGGAACGTCTGGCACCACGAGGAGGCGACCTGGGGCGGCGAGGCGTTCCCGTGGAGCGGGTGGTCGGTCGACAACCCGTCGAACAACTACTACTACTCGTTTCTCCGCGCGACCATGTTGCTCGGCATCGCCACCCGCGGCGAGACCCCCGAGGGCGAGCAGTGGATCGCCAAGTTCCGCGACGAGAAGATCGCCGGCCAGCTCGTGCCGACCTTCAATCGCGACCTGACCGGCGGCGGCTCGCGCGAGGGCACCGGCTACGGCGTGGCGATGAAGAACCTGTTCGAGCTGTACGACTTCTGGCACGGCTCGACCGGCGAGGCGCTCGACGAGCTGACTGGCCACACCCGCGACTCGATGCTGCACATGATGCACTCGACCGCGCCGACCCTCGATCGGGTCGCGCCGATCGGCGATCACAGCCGCGACGCCAGCGCCGCGTGGTTCGACTACCACCGCCACTACCTGCAGACCCTGGCCTACCTCTACGCCGACGATCCGGTCGCGGCTCGCGCCACGACCATGCTGGCCGACTCGTCGGTGCCCGAGATGGACCAGCCGTTCATGTACGTCTACGACTTCCTGTACACGCCCGACGTCACGCCGGCGCCGCTGGCGACCCTGGGCCGCAGCTACTACGCGTCGGGGGTCGGTCAGCTCTACACCCGCTCGAGCTGGGCCGCCGACGCCACCTGGCTGACCTTCATCGCCGGCGCGTACACCGAGTCCCACGCCCACCAGGATCAGGGGTCGTTTCTGCTCTACAAGGGCGACTGGCTGGCCTACGACGCCAACATCGACTCGAACGACGGCCTGCGCCAGGACGGCGAGCCGCACAACCTGATCCGCTTCTTCGAGGGCGGCAGCGCGGTCGCGCAGCGCGAGGGCACGACCTCGGAGATGACCGCGATCGCGCGCGGCGCGGGCTGGGTCTACGCCGCCGGCGACCTGACCGCGGCCTACGGCTCGTCGTCGCCGATCGATCGCTGGCAGCGCGAGCTCGTCATGATCGAGCCCGACGTGGTGGTGATCTACGATCGGGTGACCGCGCCCGGCGTCGAGCAGCGCTGGCAGGTGGTCGGCCCGTCGGCCTTCACCGTCTCCGGCGGCTCGGCGACCAGCACCTCGGGCGGCCAGACCTTGCGGGTGGCGCGGCTCCTGCCGGCCACCGCCACCGCCAGCGCCGGCGGACTGTCGGGGGACTTCTCGGGGGGCTTCCGCTACGAGGAGCGCTCGACCGGCACCACCGCGCACCTCCACGTCGTGTCGATCGGCGGCGCGGTCACCGCCACCACGCCGGCCGACGCCGGGGCCCAAGACGGCGTGACGATCACCTTGGCCGACGGCCGCACCGCCACGGTGCGCTTCAACCGCGACGCGATCGGCGGCCACCTGACGGTGAGCGGCGGGGCCGGCAGCGTCGATCGCGACCTGGGCGCCGGGATCGCCGACCTGCCCGAGCTCGAGTGATCGACCTGGCCCCCGGCGCGGTCCTGGCCGACCGCTTCATCCTCGGCGAGCGGCTCGGCGCCGGCGGCATGGGCGCGGTCTTCCGGGCCCGCGATCGCGACGGCCGCGAGGTCGCGATCAAGGCCGCGCTGCCCGACCTCGACGACGGTGGCGAGGCCGCGCGCCGGCTGGCCCGCGAGGGCAACGCCCTCCAGCTCCTCGCCCATCCCAACATCGTCGAGGCCCTCGAGCTGTGCGCGGTCGCCGGCCGGCTGTACCTGGTGGTCGAGCTGATCGACGGCCGGCCGCTGTCGGCGATCGTCGCGGCCGGGGCGCTGGCGCCGCGCCGGGCCTTGGTCCTGGTCCGCCAGCTCCTCGACGCCCTCGAGCACGCCCACGGCCGCGGCGTCGTCCACCGCGACCTCAAGCCCGACAACCTGCTGGTCACCCTGGCCGGCGCCGCGGCCGATCCCTTCGAGCGGCTGAAGGTCCTCGACTTCGGCCTGGTCAAGCTCCTGGACGACGCCGCGGCGATCGTCGGCGGCGAGCGCCTGACCCGCACCGGGATCGCGTTCGGCACGCCGGCCTACATGGCGCCCGAGGCCGCCCTCGGCCGCGCCCTCGATCGCCGGGTCGATCTGTACGCGGTCGGGGTGATCCTGTTCGAGCTGTTGACCGGCGCGCTCCCGTTTGCCGGCGACGACGCGCTCACGCTCCTGCGCCAGCACGTCGGGGCGCCGCCGCCGCGGCTGGCCGATCGGGTCGGCGCGGCCCCGTGGTGCACGCCGGTCCTCGAGGCCCTGGTCGCGGGCGCGCTGGCCAAGCGGCCCGACGAGCGCTTCGCGAGCGCGGCGCAGATGCGGGCCTGTCTCGACGACGCGTTCCTGGCCCTGCCGGGTTGAGCGCGCCGGGCGCGACGTCGCGGTCAGCGCACGTCGTCGAGCCAGGCCCCCAGCGCGCGCGAGGCGTCGCTGGCGCCGTGCTTGCGTTCGAACTCGCGCAGCTTGGCGCGGGCCTTGTCGAGGTCGCCGCGGTGGACCTCCTCGGCGATCTTGCGCCAGTCGCGAGCGGCCCGGGCGTCGAGGTCGGGCGGCGCGGCGAACCGCCGCTCCTCGGTGGCTCCGGCGCCGCGGCCGCGGGCCGGTCGGTCGCGCTCGCCGTCGCCGTCGCAGGTGACGATCGCCACCAGGAGGCCGAAGCCTACGACGCCGCCGGCGACCTTGGCGATCCGCCGCCACGGCAGGACCGGCCAGGCCGGCGCCGGCCCCGGCGTCACGACCGCCGCCGCGGTCGCGCCCCCGTCGGTGGTGATCGCGGCGCGGTCGGTCGCGGTCGCGCCCGGCGCGGTCGCGGTCGTGGTCGCCTCGGCCTGGTCCGCGCCGCTGGCCGCCGCCGCCAGCGCGGTCGCCAGCTCGCCGGCGCTCGGGCGCTCCTCGGGGACCACCGCCAGCGCGCGCGCGAGCGGCACCGCCAGCGGGCCGAGCGCCGCGCGGCCGCGCTCGTCGAGGAGCGGGGCGTCGGCGGTGGCGATCAGGTGGGCCAGGGTCAGGTCGGCGCGCGGCCGGGTCCCGGTCGCGACCTCGACCAGGGTCGCGGCCAGCGCGAACACGTCGGACGCCGGGCTGAACCGCCCGAGCGCCAGCGCCTCGGGCGCCGCGTACGACGGCGTGCCGACGAACTGCCCGGCCAGGGTCACGTCGGAGTCGGGGGTGTGGGCGACGCCGAAGTCGACCAGCTTCCAGCCGCCGTCGCCGCCGCGCACCAGGTTGGCCGGCTTGACGTCGCGGTGGAGGATGCCGCGGGCGTGGGCGGCCTCGAGGGCGCGGGCGACCTGGATGCCGAGGGCCGCGACCTCGGCCGGCGGCAGGGCGCCGCGGGTCGACAAGAGCTCGCGCAGGCTCGGCCCGGGCAAGAGCTCCATCACCAGGTACGGCTCGCCGTCGTCGACGCCCAGGTCGAAGACCGCGACCACCCCGGGGTGAGCCAGGGCCGCCAGCGCGCGCGCCTCGGCCTCGAAGCGGGCGTTGAAGATCGCCGCCGCCACGCCGTGGAGGTTGCGGATGCGCTTGATCGCGACCTCGCGGCCGAGCCGATCGTCGTGGGCCCGCACGACCGTGCCCATCGCGCCGGCGCCGATCGCGGCCCCGACGCGGTAGCGGCCGATCATCGCGCCGGGCTCGGCCATGTCACGCCACGCCGAGGGCCTGCTCGAGGGCGCTGACCTCGTCGCCGCTGTAGACCGCGAGCCGCTGCAGGCTCGGCACGGCGTCGCGACAGCCGGTGAAGCCGAAGTTGAGCGTCCCGCAGTAGCCGTTGATCGTGATGTTCAGACCCTGGCCGTGGTACGGGATCGACAGCGGATACAGGGCGTCGAGGCGCGCGCCGCGGAAGTAGAGGCGCTGCTCGGGGCCGGGCACGTTGGACACCACGACGTTGAAGGCCGGGCGCAGCCAGTTGGCCGCGGTCGGCATCTGCTGCATCGCCAGCGGCGCCATCAGCGCGGCGCTGTACTGCATGATCGCCGACCGCGACATCCCGGCGAGCTGGTCCTTGGCCCGACGGGTCGAGGTCATGACCGCGTCGAGGCGCGCGACCGGCAGGTCGACGTCGGTGGCCAGCGAGCACAGGATCGCGCCGACCGCGTTGCCGCCGCCGGGGTCGTCCTTGGGCCGGGTGTTCACCGGCAGCATCGCGGTGAGCGGCTCGGCCGGCAGCTCGTCCTGCTCGCGCAGGTAGCGGCGCAGCGCTCCGCCGCACACCGCCAGCGCGACGTCGTTGATCGTGCCGCCGCTGGCCTTGGCCAAGCGGCGCAGGCGCTCGAGGTCGTACTGCTGGGTCGCGAACCGGCGGTTGCGCGAGATCCGGCGGTTGAGCAGCGTGCGCGGCGCCGCCATCGGCGCGACCAGGCCGCGATCGCCGGCCTGGCGTGAGCGCACGACGTTCATGATCGCGCGCCCGGCCTCGCGGGTCGCGCCGAGCTGCTCGCGGACCGCGCCCCACAGCCGCTCGAAGGTCGGCGCGGGCTCGGGGTCACCGCCGGTCGGGGCCCGGGTCCGCCCCGGCCGGGCGAAGAACATCGGCGTGTCGCGGTCGTCGGGGTCGACCGACAGGCTGCGGGCCAGGAGCTTCATGCTGGTGAAGCCGTCGACCAGGGCGTGGTGGATCTTGAAGTACATCGCGAACCGCCCACCCTCGAGGCCCTCGATGAAGTGGACCTCCCACGGCGGGCGGTGGAAGTCGATCGGCACCGAGTGCAGCCGCGACACCAGGATGCCGAGCTCGCGCTCGTCGCCCGGGGCCGGCAGGGCCGAGCGCCGCACGTGGTACTCGAGGTCGACGTCCTTGTCCTCGATCCACGCCTGCAGCGGGTTCTTCAGCAGCTCGGGCGTCCACAGCCGTTGATTCCACGGCGGGTAGATCGCGACCTCGGCGCGCAGCTCGTTGGCCAGGTGGCGCAGGAGCTGGGGATGGGCGTCGGCCGGCGGCGTGAAGATCAACAGGCCGCCCACGTGCATCATCGCCTCGCGGGTCTCGGCCGCCAGGAAGAACGCATCGAACACCGAGAGCTTCTTGCCGGCCATCGGACCTCCACGCGCGATTGTATCCGCGGCGGTCGCGGCCGTGTTAAACGCGGCCGCCATGTCGCACGCCGCCACCATCGCCGCGCTGTGGCGTCGCTCGCCGGCGATCTTGGCGCCGATGGAGGACGTCACCGACGCGGTCTTCCGGCGGGTGTGCCGCGATCTCGGGGCCGAGCTGTGCGTGACCGAGTTCATCCGCGCCGAGCAGCTCCTGGCCGGGGCCCGGGCCGCCCGGCGCAAGGTCACCCTGGCCGCCGACGATCGGCCGACCGCGATCCAGATCTACGGCGCCAACCCCGACCTCCTGATGGAGGCCGCGATGGTGGCGGCCGACGCCCGGCCGGCCTACGTCGACGTCAACTGCGGCTGCTGGGTGCCGCGGGTGGCCCGCGGCGGCGCCGGCGCCGGCTGGCTGCGCGACCCGGCCAAGATGGTGGCGATGGCGGCTCAGGTGGTGCGCGCGGTCGACCTGCCGGTGACGGTCAAGACCCGCATCGGCTGGGGCCCGGAGTCGGACATGCCGATCGTCGACCTGGCCCGCCGCCTCGAGGACGTCGGCGTCGCGGGCCTGACGATCCACTGCCGGACCGCGCTGCAGGGTCACGGCGGCGCCGCCGACTGGCGGTGGGCGGCCCGGGCGGCGGCCGCGGTGGCGATGCCGGTCACGGTCAACGGCGACGTCACCTCCGGCGACGACGCGGTCCGGGCCCTGGCCGAGACCGGGTGCGTCGCGGTCATGATCGGTCGGGCCGCGGTGTCGTCGCCGTGGGTGGTCGGTGACGCCCTAGTCCGCCTGACCCGCGGCGAGGTCCGGCCGGCGCCGACGGTGGCCGATCGCCGGGCGGTGTACCGCGCCATCCTGGCGGCCAACGTCGCCGCCCGCGGCCCGGTCTTCGGCGTCCGGGTCACCCGGCGGCATGTCCCGATCGTCGCGCCCCACCTGACCGAGGCCGACCGCCGGGCCCTGTACGTCGCGCCGACCGAGGACGAGGCCCTGGCGCTGGTCGAGCGCGCGGCGTAGCGCCCGGCCCGGCCGCGGCGTAGACTGCGCGCCTCATGGCTTCTACCCGTGCTTCGTCGTCGCCGCGCCCGCGGCGCCTCCGCCTGGGCGCCGCCCTCCTGGCCGCGGCGCTGTTCGTCCCCACCGCCGCGTGCCAGCGCGACAAGGCCAAGACCGGCACCGCCGAGCAGGGCGGGACCACCACGGTCAGCGCCAACAACCTCGGCCAGCCCGGCGCCGACGGCGCCTACGACATCGACTCCAAGGACATCCTGGCGCGGACCAAGACCGCGGCCTCGGTCGACGTCAAGCACGTGCTCCTCGGCTGGGACAAGCTGTCGGACGTCTACGGTCCGCAGATGGATCCGCGGGCCAAGGGCCGCGACAACAAGGCCGCCGCCACCCTGGCCCTCGATCTGGCTGGCAAGCTCAAGGCCAAGCCGGCCGCGATCGACGAGCTGATCAAGCAGCACGGCGAGGATCCCGGCGCCAAGGCCGGCGACCCGTACACCGTCACCGCCGACGCGCCGTTCGTGCCGGAGTTCAAGAACCTGGCGCTCCGCCTCGAGGCCAACGAGGTCGGCATCGTCAAGACCCGCTTCGGCTACCACGTCATGGTCCGCGTGCCGCCGCCGCCGCCCGATCCCCTCGAGTCGGCCGACATCCTGGCCCGCCCGGCCGGCACCGAGAAGGTCTGGGTCCAGCACGTCCTGGTGTCGTGGCAAGACGCGCCGATCACCAAGCGGCGGCCGCCGGATCCGCGCGCCGCCGCCCGCACCAAGGCCGACGCCGACAAGCTGGCCCAGGACCTCCTCGCCAAGGCCCGCGCCGAGGGCGCCGACATGGTCGCGCTCATGAAGGAGCACTCCGAGGATCCGGGCTCGAAGAACGACGGCAAGGCCTACGACGTCGGCCCCGACACCCCGTTCGTCCCCGAGTTCAAGAACCTGGCGCTGCGCCTGAACCTCGGCGAGGCCGGCCTGGTCAAGACCTCGTTCGGCTGGCACATCATCAAGCGCATCCCGCCGCCGCCGCCGCCGCCGCCCGATAGCCTCGACTCGGTCGACATCCTCGGCCGCCAGCCGGTGACCGAGAAGGCCAAGGTCAAGCACATCCTCCTCGGCTGGGCCGAGGTCAACGCCGGCGACGACCGCGGCAAGAAGCGCACCCGGGCCGAGCTCGAGGCCCTGGTCGGCAAGACCATGGCGTCGCTCAAGAAGGGCGCGAAGATCGAGCCGCTCATGAAGGAGCTGTCGGAGGATCCCGGCTCGGCCGCCAGCGGCAATAGCTACGACGTCGATCCCAACGCCGGCCTGGTGGCGCCGTTCAAGGACCTGTCCTTGCGCCTCAACGTCGGCGAGGTCGGCGCGGTCAAGACCCAGTTCGGCATCCACATCATCCAGCGCACGGAGTAGGGCGGGCCGGGCGGGGCACAAAGCTGGGACCGGCCGCGGCGATCGGGTACGATCTCCCGGTGATGCGGGCCCGCTACACCGTCCTCGAGCGCCTCGGCGGCGGTGGCCAGGCCGAGGTCTTTCGCGGCGTCGCCGAGACCCTGCAAGGGTTCCGCAAGACCGTCGCGATCAAGCGGGTGCTGCCGACCCTGTCGGGCAACCCGCGGTTCGTCGCGATGTTCCTCGACGAGGCCCGGCTGTCGCTGTTCCTGCAGCACGCCAACGTCGTCCAGGTCTTCGACATCACCAAGGCCGCCGACGACGCCTACCTCCTGGTCATGGAGTTCGTCGACGGTTGCGACCTCAAGGCCGCGATCGAACGCGAGGCCCGCGGCGGGCGGCTGATCGAGCTGCGCCTGGTCCTGCACATCATCATCGAGTCGTGCAAGGGCCTGCACTACGCCCACACCCTCGAGCACCCCGAGACCGGGCAGCCGCTCCACATCGTCCACCGCGACGTGTCGCCGCCCAACATCATGCTGTCGAAGAACGGCGAGGTGAAGATCGTCGACTTCGGGCTGGCCAAGGCCAACAGCCAGGTCGAGCAGACCGATCAGGGCGTGGTCAAAGGCAAGTTCAGCTACCTGTCGCCCGAGGCGGCCTGGGGCCTCGAGATCGACGCCCGCACCGACGTGTTCGCGATCGGCATCCTCCTGTGGGAGATGTTGACCGGGCGCCGGCTGTTCTACGCCGACACCGCCTACGCCACGGTCGAGCTGGTCCGCGAGGCCCGGGTGCCGTCGGTGACCGCGCTCAACCCCAACGTCGACGCCGAGCTCGACGCGATCGTGCGCAAGGCCCTGGCCCGCGATCCCGTCGAGCGCTATCAGACCGCGGCCGACGTCGGCGACGCCCTGGCCAACTACCTGTTCAGCCACGAGCTCAAGGTCACCTCGCGCGACGTCGCCAACCTGGTGCGCGACGGTCGGGCCGCTGAGCGCGCCCGCGGCACCCGGCTGTCCCTGGTCGACGCGGTGGTCGCCGATCAGCGCGCGGCCATGCTGGCCGAGGTCGCCGCCGAGCTGGCGGCGGCGGCGCGCCCCACCGGTGAGGCCTTCGCCCTCGAGACCACCGCGGTCCGCGACTGGGTGTCCGAGCTCGGCCTCGATCTCGAGTGAGCGCGCGGCCGCCCGGCCGGTGGGGTACACTGCCACCATGGACGCCGCGCTCACCCTGACCGGTCCGCTCGCGCGCGCCTACGGTGCGTCGCTGCACGCGGTGGCGATCGCCGACGGCGAGCTCGGGGTGCTCGAGAGCACCCGCCTCGATCACCTGCTCGAGCGCCGTTGCCCAGGCCTCGATCGCGAGGATCTGTTCTTCGAGCGCGTCACGCCGGAGTCCTTCGCCGCCGCGGTGCGGGCCACCGCCGACGCCGACGCCACCGCGATCGGCCTGGCCTTCGTCGCCGACGCGGTCGAGCTGGGCACCGTCGACGGCGAGCTGCGCGCGGTCGAGGCCCACGCGATCTTGCGCTGCGCCCGGGCCTTCGCCTTGGGTCCCTTCGACGTGTCGAGCGTGACCCGCGCCCTCGACGAGTGGATCGGCGCGCTGTCGTAGTCGGCCCAGGCCCAGCTTCCGCCTCGGCTTCGGTCTCGGTCTCCGCCTCGGTCTCGGTCTCGGTCTCGGCCTCGGCCTCGGTCTCGGTCCCGGCCTCGGCTTCGGCCTCTGCCTCTGTCTCGGACTCGGTCTCGGTCTCGGTCTCGGCCTCCCGCTACCGCTACCGGCTCCCCGCTACCGCTCCCGCTCGGGGCGGGCCTCTTCGCCGACCGGCGTGTTGTCGCGCCGATCGACGCGCAGGCTGTCGCGCATCGGGATGTCGGCGGCCAGCCGCTCGGGGAAGCGCCACGCCACCGAGGTGATCACGGTCGTGCGGTCGTACTCGAGGGCGGCCATCATGGTCGTGCTCTCGCCCGGGATCTGCCGCTGGTGCTGGGCCCGGACCACGAAGGTCAGGTCGCCGCGCGGCGCGTAGGTCACCGCCAGATCGCCGAACACCACGTTCACCGTCGAGGCGATCACGTCGCCGCGGATCACCTGGCTGCGCCCGGCGCCGAGCACCCCGCCGACGGTCAGGGTCGGCAGGTTGGGATCGTCGGTCAGCCACGGCAGCGGCAGCGAGGCGTTGGCGATCGCGGTGTCGGTGATCGTGTTCTCGGCCAGGTACAGGTTGGGCGCCAGGGCGCGGCGGACCTGGAACCCGGCGGCGCCCCACTCGGGCG
Source organism: Kofleriaceae bacterium (assembly GCA_018057825.1). Taxonomy (GTDB): domain Bacteria; phylum Myxococcota_A; class Polyangia; order Haliangiales; family Haliangiaceae; genus UBA2376. Next base: position 58,437 of record JAGPCY010000011.1, read on the forward strand.
CGTAGCTCAGGTTCAGGCCAAAGGTCGGCTGGACCGTGTGGGCGTCCTCGTCGATGGGCGCGATCCACGCCACGCCAGCGTCGGCCAGGCTCGACCACCGCCGCGACAGATCGCGGCGGAACGACACCGCCAGGCTCGAGTGGATCGAGCGGTTGTCGGTCAGCCCCTGGGTCAGGATCACGTAGCGCGCGCCGGTCTGGACCGCCAGCGCGCTCTGCCGCCAGCCGCGGTCGACGCCCAGGCTCGCGCCGAGGTCGGTGCCGTGGGTCTCGGCGCCGAGGGCGTCGGTCGAGCTCAGGCGGTGGACCTGGAGGCCCTGGGTCACCCGCAGGTCCCGGGTCGCGGCGTAGTTCAGGCCCTGGGACGCGTCGATCGACCAGAACTCGCCGTTGCCGCTGCCGCGCGCCACCGGCTGCCCCTCGCTCGGGGTCTGCCGGGTCGACAGCGCGGCCAGCATGCCCGTCGAGATCCCGAGCGAGGTCTGGACCTCGGAGCGCGGCGAGGTCAGGTAGAAGCCGCGGGCGATCAGGTTGTGGCCGATCGAGCGCGCCTCGGTGTGATCGAGGTACAGGTTGGCGTCGAGGGTGTACTCGACGTTGTGGATCGTCCGCGGGGTCTCGTAGGTCGTGAGCACGCCGGGGCGGAACCGGATGAGGACGTCGCTCTCGTGGGGCGGCAGCGGATCGGCGCTGTCATCCGGGACCGCGAACAGGTTGTCGGTCCACGACGCCTCGGCGGTGCCCAGGACGTGGACGCTGTAGTTGCCGGCGTGGGAGGGCAGCGCGGCCGCGGCCAGGCCGGCCAGCGCCAGGGCCGCCCCGCGCCGGGCCGAGGACCGAGAGACGAGCACCACCGCGCGAAGCTAGCACGAGCCCGCCGCCTGGCGCCCGGCTCGTGACCAGGGCTACTCGGCCGCGGCCCGCGCCCGCAGCGCCTCCTTCATGACCTTGCCGCTCTCGTTCTTGGGCAGCGCCGCGCACAGCTCGAGCTGGCCCGGGATCTTGTAGGCCGGCAGGCGGTCCTTGAGGAACCGGCCCAGGGTCGCGGCGTCGAGGTCGGCGCCGTCCTTGGCGACGACGAAGGCCCGCAGGCGATCGCCGAGCAGCTCGTCGGGCACGCCGATCACCGCGCACTCGTGGACCGCCGGGTGCTCGACGATCGCGTCCTCGATCTCCTTGGCCGCGACCCGGTGGCCGCCGACCTTCAAGAGATCGCGGGCCCGCCCGACCAGCCACAACAGGCCGCGCGGGTCGCGCCGGGCCAGATCGCCGGTCCGGTAGCCGTGGGGCCCAAGCACCCGGGCGGTCTCGTCGGGGTCGCCCCAGTAGCCGTCCATCAGGTTCGGCCCCTCGGCGTACAGCTCGCCGACCTCGTCGTCGGCGCACGGCCGGCCGTCGGGATCGCGCACGGTCAAGGTCACGCCGGGGATGGCCCGGCCGATCGAGCCGACCGCCGCCGGCAGCTCGTCGGGTGGCAGGTACGACAGCCGGGCCGAGGCCTCGGTCGCGCCGTACATGACGAACAGCCGACGGTCGGGGCCGAGCGCGGCGTGGACCGCGCGGGTCAGGGCCGGGCTCATGCCGCCGCCGGCCTGGGTCGCCCACCGCAGGTGCGGCAGCTCGGCCAGGCGCGTCGCGAAGTCGGTCTTGTGCATGAGGATCGCGTAGGTCGACGGCACGCCGGCCAGGCCGGTCACGCGCTCGCGCGCGATCGTGTCGAGGGCCGTGGTCGGGTACTGGAAGCGGTTCTCGACGATCACCGCGCCGCCGACCGCGAAGGTCGTCGTCAGGATCGACAGCCCGTAGACGTAGTAGAACGGCAGGAGCGCGAGGGCTCGATCGTCGGGGCCGAGCGCGAGGTAGCTCACGATCGAGCGGACGTTGGCGACCATCGCGGCGTGGCGGAGCAGGGCCCCGCGCGGCCGCCCGGTCGAGCCCGAGGTGTAGATGATCGCGGCGTGGGCCTCGGGGCCCAGCTCAAGGCCGCGGATCGCGATCGCCGGCGCCCCGGCGGGCTCACCGCGCGCCGCAACCACCTGGGCGGTCGGGATCGCCGTCGCCAGGCGCGCGGCGCTGTCGGCCGGCGCGATGATCGCGATCGCGCCCAGGCTGGCGCCGGCCGCGGCCACCACGCGCTCGAAGCGCGCGCCGACCACCAGGACCCGCGCGCCGCTGTCGGTGACGTAGTGGGTGAGCGAGTGGGGATCGGCGGCGGTGTTGAGCGGCACCGCGATCGCGCCGGCGGCCAGCGCGCCGAAGAACCCGGCGACCCAGCCGAGGCCGTTGCCAGCCAGGACCGCGACCCGATCGCCGGGCGCGACCCCGAGCTCGACGAGCTGGGCGGCGACCGCGGCGGCCGCCGCCGCGACCTCGGCGTAGGTGGCGCTCCCAGCCTCGGGAGCGTGGGTCACCAGGGCCTCGCGGTGGGGCGTCGCGGCGGCGGTGGCGAACAGCAGATCGTGGACCAGCCCGGCCATCGACCTCACTGTACTATCGACGGGTGTCGCGCGCCTGGATCGCCGCCGTCGCCCTGACCGCTAGCCTCGCCGCCTGCGCTCCGCCCCGCCCGCGCGCGCCGCGCCGCCTCGACCCCGCCGCGCTGTTCGCCGCGGTCGCGCCGTCGGTGGTCTACACCCGCTGGCGCCACGACAGCGCCGAGGACGTCACCGTCGATACCGGCGCCGGCGTGCTGATCGACGGCAGCGGGCTGGTCCTGACGACCTGCCACCAGCTCACCGATAGCGACGACGGCCGTCGGGCCACCGCGCTCGAGGTGCTCCTGGCCGAGCCCGATCCCGAGCGCCGCACCTTCCGCCCGAGCGCGCCGGTCGCCGCCGACGTCGTGGCCTGCTCCGAGGAGCCCGACCTGGGCCTCATCCGGCTGCGCGGCGGCGCCGGCGGCCGCCCCGCGATCCCGCTGGCCGCCACCTTGCCGGCGCCGGGCGACACGATGGTGGTGGTCGGCGCGACCCACCTCGGCTTTTTGTGGTCGGTGCAGAGCTGCCTGGTGTCGGGGCTCGGCGATCAGCGGGCCACCGGCACCTCGCCCTACGGCGCCGCCAGCGCCGAGACCGCGGCTGAGATCCGCGCTGGCATGACGCCGGGCACGGTCTTGCAGGCCGGCTGCCACGTCAACCCGATGTCGGGCTCGCCGGCCCTCGATCCGACCGGCGCGATCGTCGGCCTGCACCTGTTTAGCCGCTACAACACCGACGAGCCGCCCGCCGAGGTCAACTACTACCTCGGGGTCGATGAGCTGCGCCGCTTCGTCGCGCCCTACCTCGCGCCGGTCGGGTCGCCCGCCGCCGCCGCCGTCACTCGTTGATCGGGCGTCCGGTGTCGAACCACACCTTCCATCCGCCGTCGGGTTGGCGGCGCCAGATCGTCACGTAGGCCGAGCGCCAGCCGGCGCCGCCGGCCCGCGGCGTGAACTGCGCGGTGCCGACGGTGTAGCCGACCTCGCCGCGCTGGCCGCTGGCCAGCGGGGCCCACGCCAGCGTCCCGGCCTCGAGCACGCCGCGCATCAGCTCGCCGACCGCGGCCGGCCCCTCGACGCGCCGGCCGTCGTCGAGCATCGCGCCGTCCGGATCGAAGGCGGACGACCACGCGGCCACGCCGCCGGCGGCGGTAGCGTCGGAGAACGCGCGATCGGCGGCCGCCAGCGCGGGCGCGGGCGTCGGCGCCATGGGCCGGAACCCGAAGCGGCGCGCGCGATCGTCGCCGGTGAGCTCGGCGATCAGATCGATGCCGTCCTTGCGGTAGGTGATCGCGGTCGGGAAGTCGTCGCCGTCGCGGCGAAACGTGACGCGATCGACGCCGACCTCGGCGCCAGCGAAGGTGTCCTGGCTCGCGCCGCCCGGCATCGCGAAGAACCGGAGCGTGCCGTCGGCCGGGCCGGGGCCGGCGGCGTCGTCGACGATCATGACCTCGAAGCTGCCGTCGGCGCCCAGGGCCACGCCGAACAGCACCCCGCCGGCGGCGACCCAGTGCTCCGAGCCGTGGTCACCCGCCCAGTCGCCCAGCCACCAGGCCAGCGGCGCCAGGGCCGGCGACAGCTCGGCGACGGCATCGGGTGGCGCCGGCGGCGCGGCGGGCGCGCTGGGCCGGGCCGAGCTACCACACGCGATCGCACCGACGAGCACGAGCGAGGACAAGCGACGGACCATGGGCCTCAAGCCTGCCACAACCCAGCCTGGAACACCTCCGCACGCCCCACCTCCGCCTGCCCACCTCCGCCCCGTCGCGGTCAGCGGATCTCGGGGACCTCGCCGACGAGCTGGGGCGCCAGGCCGAGGTAGCGAGTGGTGGCGCGCTTCTGATCGATGTCGCGATAGACCCGCGCGACCTGATCGGCGGTGAGCCCGACGGTCGGCGCGACCTCCGACGGCGCCACGCCGTGGTTCTTCGCCCACAGGCACAGATCCATCTCGCGGTAGGGCAGGGCGAAGTAGAACTCGTCCTGGCCCTGGGCCAGCGAGTAGGTGTCGGTGGTCGGCGACCGGTTGCAGATGTCCTCGGGCACGCCCAGGTGGCGGGCCATCGCGTAGACCTGGGTCTTGTACAGGTGCGCGATCGGCTTGACGTCGGCCAGACCGTCGCCGCCCTTCACGAAGAAGCCCTGGTCGTACTCGAGGCGGTTGGGCGTGCCGCTGACCGCGTAGTGCAGCCGATCGGCGTGGAAGTACTCGAGGGTCTTGCGCGTCCGCTGCTTGAAGTTGGTGGCGGCGACGATCTGCAGGTAGGCCGGCAGCGGCAGCCGCTGCTTGTCCTGCGAGCCGTCGGGCCGCTGCACCACCAGGTAGTAGACGTTGAGCTCGCCGCCGGCCAGGCCGGGCAGGACGATCTTCGACTTCCAGCCCGGACCGAAGTCCGGGTACACCGTGCGGATCGCCTCGTCGCGCCGGCGGTAGCAGCCGTAGCCGTCGAGGATCGGGGTGATCTCCTCGAGCACCGAGTCGAAGCCGAAGGTGTCGGACACCGACCGGCTGAGCCGCAGGGTCTCGGCCGACGAGTCGCGCTCGGGCATGTGCAGGCCGAACACCTTGGCCTTGCCCAGGGCCCGGGTCGCCAGGCCGGCGACGCACGAGCTGTCGATGCCGCCCGACAGCGCGACCACCAGGCCGCGGCGCTTGCACTCGTGGGCGATGATCCGGCGCAGCTCGCCGGCGATGCGGTTGGCCTCGGCCTCGTAGTCGAGCGCGAGGACGTCCCAGGAGAGCGCCATGATCAGGCCGCCTTTCGCACGACGAAGGCCGCCAGGTTGGCGACCGAGTCGAGGTTCTCGGGCACCAGCTCGTCGTCGCCGACCTTGATGTTGTAGGTCGACTCGATGAACCCGACCAGCTCGAGCACGCCGGTCGAGTCGATGAGGCCGGTCTCCATGAACGACGTCGACGGCGCGGGCGCGTCGGCGGCGTTGCCAAACAGGAAGTTGTCGACGATGAACGTGGTCACCGTGCGCTCCACCGCGCCGGCGTCGAGGGCTGCCATCTAGACGGGGTATCGCGACCGGCCTGGTGAAATCAAGGTCGACTCAGAGAGCTTGTGAGGTTTTTGCGGACGCCCCCGCCGTGTACGATGCCCGCTGCATGTGTGGCATCGCCGGTCTGGTCTCGTTGCGCGACGGCGCGGCTCCCGAGGCCGCGGCTCTGGCCCGGATGCTGGGGGCGATGCACCACCGCGGGCCCGACGAGTTCGGGACCTACCGCGACCCTCGCGCCGGGCTGGCCCACGCCCGCCTGTCGATCATCGATCTGGCCAGCGGCCAGCAGCCGATGGCCAACGAGGACGAGCGGCTGTGGATCGTCTTCAACGGCGAGATCTTCAACTACGTCGAGCTGCGCGCGGAGCTCATCGCCGCCGGCCACCGCTTCCGCACCAAGAGCGACACCGAGGTCATCCTCCACGCCTGGGAGCAGTGGGGCGAGGACGCCCTCGATCGGATGAACGGCCAGTGGGCCTTCGCGCTGTGGGATCGCGCCGAGCGCCGCCTGGTCCTGGCTCGCGATCGGGTCGGGGTGCGGCCGCTCTACTACGCCGAGCGCGACGGCCAGGTGATCTTCGGCAGCGAGGTCAAGGCGATCTTCGCCGGCGCGCCCGACCTGCCGCGGGCCTTCGATCCGATCGGCCTCGATCAGGCCCTGACGTTTTGGACCCCGATCGCGCCGCGCACGGTGTTCGCCGGCATCCGCGAGCTGCCGCCGGGCTGGGTCCGGATCTACGACGGCGGCGGGGTCCGCGAGCGCGCCTACTGGACCCCGCGCTACGACGAGGACTTCACCGGTTCGCTGGGCGAGGCCACCGAGGCGGTCGGCGCCGCCCTGGCCCGCGCCACCGAGCTGCGGATGTTGCGGGCCGAGGTCGACGTCGGCAGCTACCTGTCGGGCGGGCTCGACAGCTCGCTCATCGCCACCCTGGGGCTGGCCGCCAAGGGCAGCGGCTTCCACACCTTCTCGCTGCGCTTCGCCGACGCCGAGTACGACGAGGGCGTGTTCCAGCGCCTGATGAGCGAGCGCCTGGGCACCACGCACCACGAGCTCACGGTGTCGCGGGCCGACATCGCCCGGGTGTTTCCCCGCGTGGTCTGGCACGCCGAGCGGCCGATCTTGCGCACCGCGCCGGCGCCGATGTTCCTCTTGTCGGGGTTGGTCCGCGAGCACGGCATCAAGGTCGTGCTGACCGGCGAGGGCGCCGACGAGATGTTCGCCGGCTACGACCTGTTCCGCGAGGGCGCGATCCGGCGCTTCTGGGCCCGGGCGCCGGGCTCGACCGCCCGGCCGCGGCTCCTCGACAAGCTCTACCCGTACCTCGCCCGGTCGCCGGTGGCGCAGCGGGCGATGACCTTGCGGTTTTTCGGCCAGGGCCTCGAGCGCTGGCGCGAGCCGGGCTTCGGCCACGACCTGCGCTGGCGGACCACCGCCGCCCTCAAGCGCCTGTTGACCCCGGCGATGCGCCACGACGGCGACGCGGTGGCCGCGCTGTGCGCCGATCTGCCGCCCGACTTCGCGCGCTGGTCGTACCTGGCCCAGGATCAGTACCTCGAGGTCCGGACCCTGCTCGGCGGGTACCTGCTGTCGGCTCAGGGCGACCGCATGCTCATGGGCAACTCGATCGAGGGCCGGTTCCCGTTCCTCGACCGCGAGGTCATGGCTCTGGCCGGACGGCTGCCGGCGGCCTACAAGCTGCGCGGCCTCGACGAGAAGCACGTCCTCAAGCGGGTGGCCCGCGGCCGGGTGCCGGCTGAGATCCTCGATCGGCCCAAGCAGCCGTACCGCGCCCCCGACGCCCTGGCCTTCGTCGGCGACGGCGCCGGCTGGTGCGGCGAGCTCCTGGGGCCCGAGGTCGCGGCCGCGGCCGGGGTGTTCGAGCCGGCGGCGTTGTCCTCGCTGTGGCGGAAGTGCCAGGAGCGGGCGGCGACCCAGTTCTCCAACACCGACAACATGGCGGTCGTGGGTGCGCTGTCGACCCACCTGGTGTGGCGCGATCTGATCGCCGCCAGCCCCAGCACCCACGTCCCGGCCGCGATCCGCACGGTCATCGAGCGCCCCTGACCGAAATTTCGGTCGGAGGGAATCTTTACGGCACCTTTCCGCGCGTGCTTAGAATTTGGCCGTGTTGCCCATGAGCACCTCCCTGCCCTCGGTCGTCGACGGTGACGTTCGCTCCCCCGCGCTGATCGCGCTCCTCCTCGGCGCGCTCGAGCTCCCGCGCGACGACGACCCCCGCTGGGCCGACGGTGACGAGGACGAGGACGACCGAAGCAGCCGCTGGGCGCGCGACGACGACGACGAGGATGAGGACGACGACGACGACGACGACGACGACGACGACGACGACGACGACGACGACGACGACGACGACGACGACGAGGAAGAAGAGGAAGAGGACGACGATGGTCCCTCGCCGATCTCGGACAAGTGGGCCGACGACGACGAGGAGCCCAAGTGGACGGACGACGAGGAGAAGGAGGAGGAAGAGGACGACGATGACGATGACGCTGCCGTCAGCGACGACACGCCGCCGTGGGCGCGCGCGGACGATGACGACGCCGAGGCCGGCGCGGACGACGACGAGGAAGAGGAAGACGACGAGGACGACGACGAAGACGACGCCGCCGAGGACGACGACGACGACGACGAGGCCGACGACAGCGACGATGACGAGGCGCCTGCGCGCCCGGCCGGTCGCGCCCCCGCCAAGCCCGGCGTGAAGCCCGCTCCGGCGGCCAAGCCTGCCGCCAAGCCGGCGCCGGCGCCGGCCAAGGCCCCGGCGGCGAAGGCCCCGGCCGCGCCCAAGGCCCCGGCGGCCAAGGCTCCGGCGGCCAAGGCCCCGGCGGCCCCCAAGACGCCGAAGGCCCCGGCGGCCCCCAAGGCTCCGAAGGCCCCGGCGGCCCCCAAGGCTCCGAAGGCCCCGGCCGCGCCCAAGGCTCCGGCGGCGAAGAAGCCGCCCGCGAAGAAGAAGTAGCGACCGCGATCGCGGCCGGCGCCGGCCTGCGGCGCGTGGTCGCGCCCGCAACGGTCGCCGCGGCTCCGGCATCTCAGCCGACGCGGGTTCCTCCCTCTCGTCGCGATCCGCGCGGGATCGACCCCGTCGCGTTGCCGTGTTCACGCGATTGTGTTTACCTTCGCGCGCTTGCTCCGCCTGGTCAGGTCGGAGCCACGTCTCCACCCACGAAGGATCCGTCATGAGCTGGTTCGTCAGCTACGTCCGTTCCTCGGTCGGCGCCAAGCAGATGATGGCCGTCACCGGGCTCGGCCTGCTCCTGTTCGCGCTCGTCCATATGATCGGCCACCTCGGCATGTTCAGCGGCCGGGACGCCTACAACACCTACGCCCACACGCTGCAGTCCCTGGGGGCGCTCAAATGGATCGCTCGCGGCGGGCTCCTGGCGATCTTCGTCATCCACCTGGTGACCGGCATCCGGCTGGCCGCCGCCAACCGCGCCGCCCGGCCGCAGAAGTACGTGGTCCACAAGCTGTCGCGCACCAGCTTCTACGCCCGGAGCATGGCGCTCACCGGCCTGGTGATCCTGGCCTTCGTGGTCTACCACCTCGCGCACTTCACCCTCGGCTGGGTCCAGCCCGACTACTTCCACCTGCCCGACGGCAAGGGCCGCAATGACGCCTACACGATGTTCGTGATGGGCTTCGAGAGCACGCCGATCCTGATCTCGTACCTGGTGGCGGTGACGCTCCTGTGCCTGCACCTGGCCCACGGCGCTGGGAGCTGGCTGCAGTCGCTCGGGCTCAACCACCCGAAGTACGCGGCCGTCACCGACCACGCCGGCAAGGCGATCGCCGGGCTCCTCATCGTCGGCTACCTCGCGCCGCCGCTCGCCGTCGCCTTCAACGTCATCAAGCTCTGAGGCCTCCGCCATGAACCTCGACGCACGTATCCCCAGCGGTCCCATCGCCGAGAAGTGGAGCCGGGCCAAGTTCGACCTGAAGCTCGTCAACCCGGCCAACAAGCGCAAGTACAGCGTCATCGTCGTCGGCAGCGGCCTGGCCGGCGGCGCCGCCGCGGCCACCCTGGCCGAGCTCGGCTACGACGTCGCCTGCTTCTGCTTCCAGGACACCCCGCGCCGCGCCCACTCGATCGCCGCTCAGGGTGGCATCAACGCCGCCAAGAACTACCAGAACGACGGCGACAGCATCCACCGGCTGTTCTACGACACCGTCAAGGGCGGCGACTTCCGCGCCCGCGAGGCCAACGTCCACCGCCTGGCCGAGGTCTCGGTCGACATCATCGACCAGTGCACCGCCCAGGGCGTGCCGTTCGCGCGCGAGTACGGCGGCACCCTGGCCAACCGGTCCTTCGGCGGCGCCCAGGTGTCGCGCACGTTCTACGCCCGCGGCCAGACCGGCCAGCAGCTCTTGATCGGGGTCTATCAGGCCCTGGCCCGGCAGATCGCCGTCGGCAAGGTCAAGATGTTCAACCGCACCGAGATGCTCGACGTGGTCACGGTCGACGGCCGCGCCGCCGGCATCGTGGTCCGCGATCTGGTGACCGGCAAGGTCGAGAGCCACTCGGCCCACGCCGTGATCCTGGCGACCGGCGGCTACGGCAACGTGTTCTTCCTGTCGACCAACGCGATGGGCTCGAACGTGACCGCCACCTACCGCGCGTACAAGCGCGGCGCGGCCTTCGCCAACCCCTGCTACACGCAGATCCACCCGACCTGCATCCCGCAGAGCGGCGACTACCAGTCGAAGCTCACGCTCATGTCCGAGTCGCTGCGCAACGACGGCCGGGTGTGGGTGCCCAAGAAGGCCGAGGACGTGGCCCGGGCGTCGAAGGATCCGTCGTCGATCCCCGACAGCGATCGCGACTACTACCTCGAGCGCAAGTACCCGTCGTACGGCAACCTGAGCCCGCGCGACATCGCCAGCCGCGCCGCCAAGGAGGCGTGCGATGACGGCCGCGGCGTCGGCCCCGGCGGCCGCGGCGTCTACCTCGACTTCCGCGACGCCATCAAGCGCGACGGCCAGCCGAAGATCGCCGAGAAGTACGGCAACCTCTTCGACATGTACGCCCGGATCACGGGCGAGAACCCGTATCAGCAGCCGATGCGGATCTACCCGGCGGTCCACTACACGATGGGCGGCCTGTGGGTCGACTACCATCTGCAGTCGACGATCCCCGGGCTGTTCGTCCTCGGCGAGGCCAACTTCTCGGACCACGGCGCCAACCGCCTGGGCGCGTCGGCGCTCATGCAGGGCCTGGCCGACGGCTACTTCATCATCTCGTACACGCTGGGCCACTACCTGGCCGGCATTAACGCCGCCACCGGCCGGGTCGGCACCGACCACCCGGACTTCAAGCGCGTCGAGGCCGACGTCAAGGGGCGCATCGATCGCCTGATGACCGTCGGCGCCAAGGGCAAGCGCACGGTCGACTCGTTCCACAAGCAGCTCGGCACGATCATGTGGGAGAAGTGCGGCATGGCCCGGGATCGCGACGGCCTGACCTCCGCGCTCAAGGAGATCCCGGCGCTGCGCGAGGAGTTCTGGAGCGACGTGAAGCTGCTCGGCGAGCGCGACACCTTCAACCAGTCCCTCGAGAAGGCCGGCCGGGTCGCCGACTTCCTCGAGTTCGCCGAGCTGATGTGCACCGACGCCCTCGAGCGCGAGGAGAGCTGCGGCGGCCACTTCCGCACCGAGTACCAGGACGCCGGCGAGGCCAAGCGCGACGACGAGCGGTTCTGCCACGTCGCCGCCTGGGAGTACCGCGGCGACGACGCCGCGCCGACCCGCCACGTCGAGCCGCTGACCTTCGACACCGTCAAGCTGGCCACCCGCAGCTACAAGTAGGACGCACCATGAGCGAGATGAACCTCACCTTGCATATCTGGCGTCAGGCCAAGGGCTCGGCCCAGGGCGCGATGAAGACCTACCAGGTCAAGGGCGTCAGCGAGCACGCGTCGTTCCTCGAGATGCTCGACGTCTTGAACGAGCAGCTCCAGGAGCGGGGCGAAGAGCCGGTGGCCTTCGACAGCGACTGCCGCGAGGGCATCTGCGGCATGTGCTCGCTGGTGATCAACGGCCGGCCCCACGGCCCCGACGCCGGCACCACCACCTGCCAGCTCCACATGCGGCGCTTCAAGAACGGCGACGAGATCTACGTCGAGCCGTTCCGCGCCGGCGCGTTCCCGGTGGTCCGCGACCTGTGCGTGGACCGCAACGCCCTCGACAAGATCATCGCCGCCGGCGGCTACGTCACCGCCAACGTCGGCTCGGCGCCCGACGCCAACGCGGTGCCGATCCCCAAGGAGCAGGCCGATCGCGCCTTCGACGCCGCGGCGTGCATCGGCTGCGGCGCGTGTGTCGCCGCGTGCCCCAACAGCTCGGCGATGCTGTTCACCGCCGCCAAGATCGCCCACCTGGCGCACCTGCCCCAGGGCCAGCCCGAGCGCCTGCGCCGGGTCAAGGCCATGGTGAACGCCATGGACGCGGCCGGCTTCGGCAACTGCTCGAACCACTACGAGTGCGAGGCCGCGTGCCCCAAGGGCATCAGCAAGGACTACATCGCGCTCATGAACCGCGACTACGCCAAGAGCACCTTCGTCGCCAAGGACGCCAAGGCGGTCAGCGACGGCGCGGGCTGAGATCGGCGCGGGGGTGGCGACCGCGCCGGCCCCTTGGTACACAGCGGCGGCGATGAGTGAGCTCAACCCCGAGCAGCGGGCGGCGGTCGAACATGGGGACGGGCCGCTCCTGGTCCTGGCCGGCGCCGGCACCGGCAAGACCCGGGTGCTGGTCCACCGGATCGCCGGGCTCCTCGACGGCGGCGTCGCGCCGTGGGAGATCCTGGCGGTCACCTTCACCAACAAGGCGGCGCGCGAGATGCGCGAGCGCCTGGTGGCGCTGTGTGGCCCGGTGGCGCAGCGGATGTGGATCGGGACCTTCCACGCCACCTGCGCCCGGCTGCTGCGGCGGTGGGGCGAGGCGATCGGCCTGCCCCGCGACTTCCTGATCTTCGACGACGACGATCAGCAGAAGCTCCTGACCGCGCTCATCAAGGAGGCCGGCTGGGAGGACCAGATCTCGGCGCGCACGATCGCGTCGCGCCTCGACTACGCCGGCAACCGCGGCCTCGATCCGATCACCGCGATCGCCGGACCCGGCGGCGAGTTCGCCACCGAGTTCCTGACCAAGCTGGTGCCGCTCTACTACCAACGCCTGGCCCGCGAGAAGGCGGTCGACTTCGCCGGGCTGATCTTGAAGGTGCTCGAGCTGACCCGTCACCCCGAGGTCGGGCCGCGCCTGGCTGGGCTGTATCGCCACGTGCTGGTCGATGAGTTCCAGGACACCAACCTGGTGCAGTACGCGCTGGTACGCCACCTGGCGGCCCGGACCCGCAACCTGACCGTGGTCGGCGACGACGATCAGTCGATCTACGCCTGGCGCGGCGCCGAGCCGCGCAACCTGCTCGACTTCGATCGCGACTTCCCGGACGTCGTCGAGATCAAGCTCGAGCAGAACTACCGCTCGACCTCGGTGATCCTGGCCGCGGCCAACGCGATCATCGCCGGCAACCTCGACCGGCGCGGCAAGGCGCTGTGGACCGAGCGCGGCGGCGGCGAGCCGATCGTCCACCACGAGGCCGGCGACGATCGCGGCGAGGCCGAGTGGGTGGCCCGGACCCTGCGCCAGCAGGTCGACGACGGGGTGTGCGCGCCGGGCGACGTCTGCCTCTTGTACCGGACCAACGCCCAGTCGCGGCCCCTCGAGGAGCAGCTCCGCCGCTTCGGCTTCGTGCCGCGGGTGGTCGGGGCGACCGCGTTCTACGATCGCCGCGAGGTCAAGGACGCGCTGGCCTACCTGCGGCTGATCGCGAACCCCGAGGCCGACACCGCCTTCGAGCGCATCGTCAACGTCCCGCCGCGCGGCATCGGCGCGGTCACGATCGACAAGCTGCGCGAGCTGGCGGCGGTCGGCGACCGCGGGCTGTACGCGGCGGCGCGCGAGGTGGCCCGAGGCGGCGGTGGCCTGGGCCCGGGGCCGCGCAAGAAGCTGGTCGGCTTCGTCGAGCTGATCGACGGGCTGCGCGCGGTCCACGCCGGCGGCGCGACCCTGGCCGAGCTGTTGATCCAGGTGGTCGAGCGCTCGGGTTACCGCGACTACGTCGAGGACGACGACGGCGCCGAGCGCATGCGCAACCTCGCCGAGCTGGTCAACGTGGCGTCGGACTACGACGCCGAGACCGCGGGCGACGACGACCTGCCGGCCGCGCCCGGCGATCCCAACGACGACGCGCCGGTCGGCGGCCTGGCCGGCTTCCTCGAGCGGATCGCCCTAGTCGGCGCGGCCGACGCCGCCGACGGCCGCGGCGAGACCGTGACCCTCATGACCATCCACATGGCCAAGGGGCTGGAGTTCGACGTCGTGTTCCTGTGTGGCCTCGAGGACGGGCTGTTCCCGTCGCTCCGGCCGCGCGAGGAGATGGATGAGGCGTCCGCCCTCGAGGAGGAGCGCCGCCTGGCCTACGTCGCCGTGACCCGGGCCAAGCGCCAGCTCTTCGTCTCGAACGCCCAGGTCCGCCGGGTGTGGGGCGAGCTCAAGTCCCAGGTGCCGTCGCGCTTCCTCGACGAGCTGCCCGCCGGCTGCCTGGCCCGGACCCGACCGGCGCCGGCGATGCGGCCGGCCCTGGCGCGGCGTCCGGCGCCCCGGCGCCCCAGCCGCGACGAGTGGGATCAGCGGACCTGGGACGACGACGTGCCGGTCATCCACACCGACCGCGACGACGACGACGGCGGCCTACGCCCCGGGGCCATGGTCCGGCACCAGGCCTACGGTCGCGGCCGCGTGGTCGAACTCCACGGCGGCGGCGCCAGTCCGCGGGTGGTGGTCGAGTTCGTCGGCGTCGGCGGCGCGCCGCTGACCAAGACCATCGATGCTCGGTGGTTGACCCGCGAGTAGCGCCGGGGCCGCGCGATCATTCCGGCATCGGCTCGGGCACCAGATCGATCGTCACCTGCGCGCGATCGCGCCACACCGCGAGCGCCACCGCGCGACCGATCGGCGCGTTGGCGGCCAGCCACGGCAACGCGCGGGCGTCGACCGGCTTACCGTCCCAGGCCGTGATCACGTCGCCCGGGCGCAGGCCGGCCTTGGCCGCCGGCGAGCCGGCCTTGACCTCGGTGACGATCGCCCCGGCCACGGTCGCCATCGTGAGCTGCGCCGCCAGCTCGCGGGTCACCGGCCGCGCCAGGACCCCGAGCCAGGCCCGGCGCACGCTGCCGTAGGTCTTGAGCGGCTCGAGGACCTCGCGCAGGCGCGCCGCCGGCACCGCGAACGACAGCTCGCCCGGGCGATCGCCGGTGGCGACCGCGACCCCGACCACCTCGCCGGCGGTCGACAGGATCGGCCCGCCGGAGTTGCCGCGGTGGATGCGGGCGTCGACCTGCAGGAACGTGCGGAAGCCCATGGCCGGGCCCGGCACCAGGGTGGCGGCGGCGTCGCGACCGGTGGCCGACACGATGCCAGCGGCGGCGGTGACCTCGTCGCCGAACGGGTTGCCGAGCGCGACCACCCACTCGCCGACCGCGAGCTGATCGCTGTCGCCCAGGCGCAGGGCCGGCAGCCGCGGCGCCTCGACCGCCAGGAGCGCGAGATCGAGCCGCGGATCGCGGCCGACGACCCGGGCCGGCAGCTCGGTGCCATCGACCATCACCACCCGCACGTCGGCGACGTCGGCGACGATGTGATCGTTGGTGACGACGAACGAGCCGCCGGCGGCGATCAGGAAGCCGGTGCCGAGGGCGGGGTCGGCGGCGGTCGGCGGCGCGCCCGGGAACATCGCCGCCGGGCCGCTCTTGACCGGGGTCGGGCTCTTGATCGCCACCACCGCCGGCCGGGCGTCGCGGACCACGTCGACGAACGACACCGGCGCCGCTGGATACAGCACCCGGCTCGGCCGCGGCAGCTCGACCTCGACCGGCGGCGGCGCCGCGCCGCCCTCGGCCTCGGGCCCGCCCCAGCGACAGCCGGTCAGCGCCGCGGTCGCAGCCAGCGCGGCCGTCGTGGCCAGCGTCGCGAACGTCGCTCGCGTCGTCGCGCGCCGCGCCGCTCGCGCGCCGATCATGGCCGGTGGGCCGAGGCGTCGACGAACGCCACCCGCAGATCGTAGATGAGGCTCTGCAGCAGGCGATGCTCGGACTCGTCGAGGTTGCCCTTGGTCTTGTGCTCGAGCATGCCGAGCACGTCGATCAGGTGGCGCGCGGTGTCGAGGTCGGGCGCCATCGTGTCGCCGCCCGGCGACGGCATCCGCCCGAGCGAGATCATCGCCGACGACGCCAGCGACAAGATGTGGGTCGAGAAGTCGACGGGCCCCAGGGCGACGGGCGGATCGGACTCGGCCATGGCCGGCATCCTACCGCGACCGATGTGCATCGCGACCAGATCCGTGACATCGTTCTCGCTACATGGATACGTCGGTCGATCCCGTGGCGCCGGCTCCTGATCCCGCGGCCGACCCGGCCGCCCCCGTGACCCTGGTCGACGTGGCACCGCCTGGGACGGCCGCCGCGCCGGCGTTCACCGCCGCCGCGCCGTCGGCGACCGACGTGACCCCGGCCCTGGCGCCGGCCCGCGGCAACGGCCCGGTCCGCGATCTCCACCTCCAGGTCGAGCGCGAGAGCGGGTTCCTCGACGACGTCGTCGCCGAGGTCGGCAAGGTCGTGATCGGCCAGACCCAGATGATCGAGCGGATCCTGATCGGGCTCCTGGCCAACGGCCACTGCCTGATCGAGGGCGTCCCCGGCCTGGCCAAGACGCTCACGGTCAAGACCTTGAGCCAGACCATCGCCGCCACCTTCCAGCGCATCCAGTTCACGCCCGATCTGCTGCCGGCCGACATCACCGGCACCACGATCTACAACATGCACACCGGGGCCTTCACCCAGAAGAAGGGCCCGCTGTTCGCCAACCTGGTCCTGGCCGACGAGATCAACCGCGCCCCGGCCAAGGTGCAGTCGGCGCTCCTCGAGGCGATGCAGGAGCGCCAGGTCACGATCGGCGACACCACCCATCGCCTGCCCGATCCGTTCCTGGTGCTGGCGACCCAGAACCCGATCGAGCAGGAGGGCACGTTCCCGCTGCCCGAGGCCCAGCTCGATCGCTTCATGTTGCTCATCCGCGTGACCTACCCGACCGCGGTCGAGGAGCGCGCCATGCTCGACCGGGTCACCGCGCCCGAGCAGCTCGCGGTCCGCGAGGTGTGCGCGATCGAGCAGCTCCGCGCCGCCCGGCGGGTGGTCGGCAACATCTTCATCGACGACAAGGTCCGCGACTACATCGTCCACCTGGTCCACGCCACCCGCGATCCGCGGGTCTACGGCCTGCACGAGCTGGCGCCGCTGGTCGAGTACGGCGGCTCGCCGCGCGCCACGATCTGTCTGGCGATCGCGGCCCGGGCCCACGCGTTTCTGCGCCACCGCGCCTATGTCACGCCCGACGACGTCAAGGCCATCGCCCTCGACGTGCTGCGCCACCGGGTGGTCATCACCTACGAGGCCGAGGCCGAGGAGATCACCTCAGAGGACGTCATCCGCCGGGTGTTCGAGCACATCCCGGTGCCCTGAGAGGCGCCGCAGCTTCTATCGCAGTGCCGGCCATGCCCATCGTCGCCAGCGAGCTGTTCAAGAAGGCCAAGAAGATCGAGATCGCCACGCGGCGGTTGGTCGACGAGCGCCTGGCTGGGCAGTACCACTCGGTGTTCAAGGGCCGCGGCCTGGTGTTCTCCGACGTCCGCCCCTACGTCCCCGGCGACGACGTCCGGGTCATCGACTGGAACGTGTCGGCGCGCATGAACGCCGCCCACGTCAAGCAGTTCGTCGAGGAGCGCGACCGCACGGTCAACCTGATGATCGACATGAGCGCGTCGGGCGTGTTCGGCACCGGCGCCCACTCCAAGCGCGAGCTGGCGGCCGAGCTGGCGGCGATGGTGGCGTTCTCGGCGATCAAGAACAACGATCGGGTCGGGCTGTTCCTGGTCACCGACAAGGTCGAGCGCTACGTGCCGCCCAAGAAGGGGCGGCGCCACGTCATGCGGGTGGTGAGCGAGATCCTGTCGTTCGTCCCGGCGTCGCGCACCACCAACCTGGGCGCCGGCCTCGACTTCCTGGGCAAGATCGCGCGCCGCCGCTCGGTGGTCTTCCTGGTCAGCGACTTCCTGTCCGACGGCTGGGATCGGCCGATGCGCATCGCCGCCCAGCGCCACGAGCTGGTGCCGGTGGTGCTGGCCGATCCGGTCGAGCTGGCCCTGCCGCGGGTCGGCCTGGTCGAGTTCGAGGATCTCGAGACCGGCGAGGTCGTGAGCTTCGACACCAGCGGCGCCAACGCGGTGACCTACCAGCGCCGGCTGGCCGGCCAGGCCGCGGCCCGCGATCAGGTGCTGCGGCGGATGAACCTCGACACCGTGGTGGTGCGCACCGATCAGCCCTACGTCGACGCGCTGGTCGCGTTCTTCAAGGCCCGGGCCCGACGGATGGCCCACGGATGAGGCGCGGCCGCGCGGGCGCGCTGGCGATCGCGATCGTGGCGGCGTGGGTCGCGATCGCGGCGGCCCAGGTCGGCCCAGACGCCGGCGTGCCCGATGACGCCGGGGCCGCGGGCGACGCCGGGCCGCCGCGCATCGTGATCGACGGGCCGACGCTGCTGGGCATCGGCAAGCCCCAGGTGTCGGCGGCGGCCAGCCCGACCGAGCTGCGCCTGGGCGACAAGATCACGCTGTTCGTCGAGGTGATCTTCGACGAGTCGGTCGCGGTCGCGCTGCCGGCCGGGCTCGATCTGGCGCCGGCCTTCGACGAGCTCAAGCGGTCCTCGGTCGACGAGCGGCGCAGCGACGGCACCCGCAAGCGGGTCTATCAGATCCAGCTCCAGGTCTGGGAGCTGGGCGAGTTCGATCTGCCGCCGGTCCAGGTGACGTACTCGATCGGCGGCGAGAGCTCGTGGGTCGTGACCAACCGCGTGCCGCTCCGGGTCGTCGGCACGATCGACGCGATCGATGATCCCAACGCGCTCCTGGGCGCGACCCCGCCGGTGCCGATCAAGCGCCGCGACTGGCGGTGGATCGCCGCGCTCATGATCGCCGGCGCGCTGGTGGTCGGCGCGCTGGCCTGGTGGCTGGGGCGGCGCTGGCTGGCGCGCCGGCGGCGCCGGATCGCCGAGGCCCCCAGCCCGACCGCCGAGGCCGAGCTGGCGCCGGTCGGCGACGCCGCCCCGGCCCTCGCCACCGCCGCCGCCCCGAGCGCCCGGCCGGCCGAGGCCGCGCCGCGCAAGCTGGCGGTCGCCTTCGTCCGACCGCCCCGGCTGGGTGACGCCGCCCGCCGCGCCCTCGACGCCCTCGACGCCCTGGCCAAGGCCGGCACCCTGGTCCGCGATCAGCCGGCCGGCTACGTCGTCATGGTCGGCGCGGTCCGGACCTTCCTCCTCGAGCGCTACGACCTGCCGAGCCGCCATCGCACGACCTCCGAGCTGTGCGCGGCGCTGGGCCGCACCGGCGTCGACCCGGCCGGCCTGGCCGCGGCCGAGGCCTGGCTCAAGGCCGCCGACGTCATCAAGTTCGGCGGCGCTCATGACGACGATGACGGCGCCGCCGCCCTGGCCGCGGCCCGCGAGCTGATCGTCCGCCTCGACGCGGGAGCCCGACGGTGAGGTGGCTGCGCGCGCTCGTGCCGTACGCGCTCATCCTCGCGATCGGCGGGCCGATCGCGCTGGCGCTGCGCACCTACTACGCCGAGCGCGCGGCGGTCGCCGCCCTGACCTGGGCCCACCCCGACGTCTGGGTCCTGGCCGGCGCCGGGTTGCTCTTGGCCTGGGTCGGCTTCCACCTGGCGCGCGGCCGCGGCGCGACCATGGCGTTCTCGCGGGTCGGCGAGCTGCGCCGGGCCGGCGGCGGCTTCCGCAGCTACCTGGTCGGGGCGCCGATGGCGCTGCGGATCGTCGCGCTGGGCGCGCTGATCGTCGCGCTGGCGCGGCCCCAGACCTATCGCACGATCACCCGCGAGGTCGACTCGGTCGACATCATGATCGTCCTCGATCTGTCGCAGTCGATGGAGGAGACCGACATGGCCCGCGGCGAGCCGCTGACCAAGACCGATCGGCTCGACGCCGCGCAGCGGGTGATCCGGCGGTTCGTGGCCAAGCGCCAGGGCGATCGCGTCGGGGTCGTGGTCTTCGCCCAGCAAGCGATGCTGCAGTGTCCGCTGACCCTCGACATGGCGATCGTCGATCAGGTCGTGGCCGGGCTGTCGCTCGGCGACATCCCGTCGATGGGGACCGCGATCGGCGATGGCCTGGGCCTGGGCCTGGCCTACCTGCGCAAGAGCGACGCCAAGTCCAAGGTCGTGATCCTCCTGTCCGACGGCGAGAACAACATCTCGACCCAGATGACCCCCAAGCAGGCGGCCGAGGTCGCCTTCGACGATCGGATCAAGGTCTTCACCGTGCTGGTCGGCGCCGACGACGCTCGGCTGTTTCGCGACAACTCGGTCAACCCGGCGACCCTGCGCAACATCGCCACCGTGACCGGCGGTCGGTTCTTCAAGGCCACCGACTTCAACGAGCTGCAGGAGGGCTTCGAGACCGTGCGGGCCGAGCTCGACAAGACCCGGCGGGTCGAGAAGCAGCGCAAGAAGGACGCCGAGCTGTTCGTCGCGCCGCTGGCGATCGGGCTGGCGCTCCTGGCCCTCGAGCGCCTGCTGGCGGCCACGCTCTTGCGGAGGTTCCCGTGACCTTCGCCTACCCCGAGCTCCTGGCGATCGCGATCCTGGCGCCGCTGGTGGTGCTCGGCCTGCAAGTCGTCGACGAGCTCCGGCGGACCGCGATCATGCGGCGCCTCGGTCACGTCCCGCAGATCCGACGGATGGCGGCCTCGGCGTCGACCTGGCGGCGCTGGACCAAGGCCGGCCTCCTGGCCGTCGGGCTCGCCGCGATCACCGCCGCCGCCGCGCGCCCGCAGGTCCCGGGCCAGCGCGACGGCGCCAAGCAGGGCCTCGACGTGGTGATCGCCCTCGACGTCTCGAAGTCGATGCTGGCCACCGACGTCGCGCCGAGCCGCTTGGCCCGAGCCCGGGCCTACATCGCTGAGCTGTTGCCGCGCCTGACCAACGACCGGGTGTCGGCGATGGTGTTCGCCGGCGCCGCCGCCCACTTCCCGCTGTCCGACGACAAGGACGTCGCGCTGCAGTTCTTGAACGACCTCGGCCCGTCGGACCTGCCGGGCGGGTCGGATCTGCGCGAGGTCGTGCGCACCGGCACCTGCGTCCTGCGCCCGGAGACCTCCGATCGCTGGGGCGCGCGGTGCGCCGGGGTGCGCGGCCGCGGCCACGGCGGTGATCCCCTCGAAGGCGAGCCCGAGGACACGCCGGTGGCGACGGTCGAGACCGAGGTCACCGAGCGCAGCAAGGTGCTGGTGATCTTCACCGACGGCGCCGATCGCGACGCGCCCGGCGATGGCGTGGTCGGGGTCGCCGCCGAGGTCGCCCAGGCCAAGCAGCTCGGGGTCACGGTGTTCGTGGTCGGCGTCGGGACCGCGGCCGGCGCCAACGTCCCCGACCTCGACGACGCCGGTCGGCTCACCGGGCGGTGGAAGCTCGACGCCAACGGCCAGCCCGTCCGCTCGGTGCTCGAGGCCGCTGGCCTGCGCGAGCTGGCCGAGCTAGGCGGCGACGCCAGCCGCTACCTCGAGCTGGGCGCCGCCCCGGCCTCGACCGACGCCCTGGTGGTCGCCCTCGAGGCGTTGACCCGCGGCACCCTCGAGCGCAAGGACGAGCGGGTGATGGAGGAGCTGTTCACCGGCTTTCTGTTCGTGGGCTTCATGCTCCTGGTGATCGAGGCCTGCCTGGGCACGCGCCGGCGTCTCCGGTTCCCGGAAGGGTGAGCGTGGCCGGCGGTCGACGGCCGTGGCAGACTGTGGCCATGCGTCGGACGCGTTCGATCGCGCTCGCCTTGTCGGTCTTGCTGCTCGGCGGCTGGGAGCCGCTGTGGCGCACCGACCCCGACGTCGACGCGGGCAACCGCGCCTACGCCGACCAGCGCTACGACGACGCGCTCGACGCCTACGGCCGCGCTCGCGCCAACGGAGTCACCGGACCCGAGCTGGCCTACGACGAGGGCACCGCCACCCTCGGCAAGGCCGAGGCCGCGCCCGAGCCCGAGCGCGCGCCGCTCTACAAGAAGGCCCTCGACCAGCTCGGTCAGGCCACCGGCTCGCGCGACCCCGGCGTGCGCGCCAAGGCCCACTACAACCGCGGCAACATCCACATGCGAGAGGAGCGGTTCGATCAAGCGATCGGCGCGTACAAGGACGCGCTGCGCGCCGATCCGACCCTCGAGAGCGCGCGCTCGAACCTCGAGCTGGCGCTGCGTCGCCGCGAGAAGCAGCGGCAACAGCAGCAGCAAGGGCAGGGGCAGGGCCAGCAGGGGCAGCAAGGGCAGCAGGGCCAGCAGGGTCAGCAGGGCCAGCAGGGCCAGCAGGGTCAGCAAGGGCAGCAAGGCCAGCAGGGGCAGCAAGGCCAGCAAGGCCAGCAGGGTCAGCAAGGCCAGCAGCCGCAACAGCCTCCGCCGCAGGGCCAGCAGGGCCAGCAAGGTCAGCAGGGCCAGCAAGGTCAGCAGCCACAACAGCCTCCGCCGCAAGGCCAGCAGGGCCAGCAGGGCCAGCAAGGCCAGCAAGGCCAGCAAGGCCAGCAAGGCCAGCAAGGCCAGCAAGGCCAGCAAGGCCAGCAAGGCCAGCAAGGCCAGCAAGGCCAGCAAGGCCAGCAAGGCCAGCCGCCCCAGCGACGGATGCCGCGGATGCAGTGGCCCGAGGACGAGTCCGAGCGACCCTCGGACGCGCCCCAGGGCGAGAAGCTCGAGCAGCTCGAGGACATGTCGCGCCAGCTTCGGCGCAGCCGGGTCCGCGATCAGCAGGGCGGGTTCGGATCGCAGCCGACCCAGGACTGGTAGTGGCGCGCCCGCGCGTGCTGGTCGTCGACGACGAGCCCAGCACGATCGAGCTGGTCCGGGCCTACCTGGCCGACGACGCCGCCCACGTCGCGGCGGCCGGCGATGGCGCGACCGCGGTCGAACAGGCCCGGGCCGCCGCGCAAGACGGCCGGCCCTTCGACGTCATCTTGCTCGACTACCACTTGCCGCAGATCAGCGGTCGCGAGGTCGCGCTGGCCCTGGCCGCCGCCGGCAGCGACGCTCGGGTGGTGGTGATGTCGGGCCGGGCGCCGGTGCCGGTCGCGGTCGAGGCCCTGCGCCTGGGCGTGTTCGACTTCCTGGCCAAGCCGCTGTCGCGGGTCGAGCTGCGGGCCCGGGTCGAGCGCGCGTTCCGCGATCGCGGCGGCCGCGGCGAGCTGGGCCGACGGCCGCGCAAGAGCGACGTCTTGATCGGCGCCGGGCCGTGGTTGACCCAGCTCTACGAGCGGCTGGGCATGGTCGCCGCCACCGACGTCACCGTCACGATCCTCGGCGAGAGCGGCACCGGCAAGGAGCTGGTCGCGCGCACCTTGCACAGCCTGTCGCCGCGCTTCGAGCGGCCCTTCGTGGTGGTGAGCTGCGCGGCCTTGCCCGAGGCGCTCCTCGAGGACGAGCTGTTCGGCCACGTCCGCGGCGCGTTCACCGACGCCCACCGCGATCGCGAGGGCCTCTTGGCCGCGGCCGACGGCGGCACCCTGTTTCTCGACGAGGTCGGCGAGCTGTCGCCGGCCACCCAGGCCAAGCTCCTGCGAGTCCTGCAGTTCCGCGAGTACCGGCGCCTGGGCGACGATCGCGATCGCAAGGTCGACATCCGGATCATCGCCGCCACCCACCGCGATCTGCCCGAGCTGGTGGCGGCCGGCAAGTTCCGCGAGGACCTGATGTACCGCATCAACGTCTTCCCGCTCGAGCTGCCGCCGCTGCGCGAGCGCCTGGCCGACGTCCCGCTCCTGGCTCAGCACTTCATCCTCCTGCACCGGGCCCGGGTCGCGCGCCCGATCGAGGGCCTGACCGCCGGCGCGGTCGCGCGGCTGTGCGCCGCGAGCTGGCCGGGCAACGTCCGCCAGCTCGAGAACAAGATCCAGGAGGCCATGGTGATCGCCGCCGGGCCGCTCATCACCGAGGACGACCTCGACCTCGGCCGGGCCGACCCCGCCACCGCGATCGATCTCAGCCGGCCCTTCGTCGAGCACAAGCGCGAGGTCGTCGAGCGCTTCGAGCGCGCCTACCTGCACGCCCTCCTCGACGCCACCGCCGGCAACCTCACCGCCGCCGCCCGCCAGGCCGGCCTCGACCGCAAGAACCTCTGGCTCCTCCTGCGCAAGCACGGCATCGACGCCGGCCGCCGCCGGCATTGAGTCGGTGGTCGACTCCAACAGCGACGAGCGACACGCCCGGCGGCGCAACGAGAACGCCCGCTACAAGCCAAACACCGCGCTAAAGTTCGGGGTTCCCGACTCAATGGGGGCAGAAGCAGGCCTGCGCCCTAAGTTCACACCGAATCCACCCACTCACTGGCGCACAACTTCGCCAGATTCAGGGCCCAACCCACTCGAACTTCGCGTAGTCGAACATCACCCTGCGAGTCGTCGCGCACTCACAGCAGTTCGCGATATCCGTCACCGAGTCGTAGAGGTATAGCGCCGCTTCGCCAGCGTTGATGGCGACGCTGGCAGTGACTGTCGCTTCAGCGCCGATGTTGGCTCGTTGGTTCACCTGGTAGACTACTCCGAACGAGTCGGGACGAACCAGCATGTACTGAGCGCCAGTCACGTAGGATGAGGAAGCGAAGTTGCACGCTGCTCCACTCGGCGGGATCTTCACTAGGACCTTGTAGCGCCCTGTTTTCCTGATTCGGAAGCTCCAACGGCCGTACTCATAGCCGTAGGTTGCTGGTGTGTGCACTGTCGGCAGCGGGCACGTCGTTGCGTACGTCCAATAGACAATGCCTCCGGCCGGGTGCCATCCTGAACTCGTTGATGCGCAGCCGCCATTGGTAGTGCGGCCGAGGCGCGACTGATCGAGGAACACTGGAGAGCAGTCTGCACTGCAATTCTGGGGGTCTTCACTCACAGCGCAAACGCCATCCCCACAGGTAGGTCCGCAGTCGCCGTTTGAGCAGTCCTCGTCAACTCCATTGGCGCATATGTCGGTTGCGCCCGGATGAACCCCAGGGGAACTGTCGTTGCAATCGGAGCGCGCTGGGCAGTCGAGGTCGCTGCATGTCAGCGGGTAGTAGCCGTCCCCATCGCTATCGACGCAGGAGCAAGCTGGAGCGCACGGCATATCGCCCCCAAGACAGTCTTCATCAAGCCCATTTCCGCAGACCTCGGCTGACCCAGGGTGGATGTTCGATGCGCCATCGTTGCAATCTGTGCGCATTGGGCAATCTGGATCGCTGCAGGACTGTGGGTAGTAACCGTCGCCATCGGCGTCGCCGCATGAGCATAGAGCTGGACAGGTCATGTCGCCGCCAGTGCAGTCGTCGTCAAGTCCGTTGTTGCATACTTCGGTCGCGCCTGGATGCACGCCGCCGAGTAGGTCGTTGCAGTCTGTACGCGCTGGACAGTCGACGTCTGTGCATGCTTGAGAGTGGAATCCGTCGCCATCTGCATCCGTGCAGGAGCAAGACGCTGGACATGTCGCATCTCCGCCGGTGCAGTCGTCGTCAACGCTGTTGCCGCAGACCTCGGTGGCGCCGGGATGAATGTCTGTTCGGGTGTCATTGCAATCGCCTCGAAAGCGGCAATCCGGGTCCGCGCATGTCGCGCTGACGTGACCGTCTCCGTCGCCATCGGGGCAGGAGCAGGGACCGCATCCGGTTGTAGAGTTCGAGTCAAAGTCGTCGCAGTCTTCATCTGGAGTCGGGCAGTTGGCGCCTGCATAGGCTCCATCGCCATCCCGGTCGGCGCAAGTTGCGCCAGCCTGAAGGGCGCCGAGGCAGCCTGCGTGTGTGGCGTCCCACGATTGGTAGTTTGGCATAGTATCGTCGCAGTCTTGCGAATCGCACTCGTTGCCGATGCCGTATGTGTCACCATCAGTATCTCGGCATTCGATGGCCGGCGCTTCAACTGCAGGCCCCGTCAGACAGGAAGTGAAGTCCGTCCAGGTGGTGCCGACCTTGACAGAGACGTGTACGTGCGAACCATCGCCGCCGGGGCTGCAAGTGTAGCCGGAGTTGCCCATCGCTCCTAGGCGTTGTCCAGCTACCACTACATCGCCCACGTTCACTGCCACCGTATCTCGGCGCATGTGACCAATCCACCATAGCCTATTCTTGCGATCTTTGATCACTAAATAGTTGCCGAATCCATGTCCGCAGCACCAACCCAATTGGCTGCCCTTCCACTCACATGAAGAATCGGTGTCGGGGTTCGCCGGCCGGGCCGGCTGATCGCTGATCCTCTCGATAATTGTTCCGGCAACCGGCGCGAAAACTGGATCTCCAAGCGTCCCATCGTAGTCATGTCCGGGGGCTCGATTGCCATGGCAGATGAATCCGCAGACAATATTCACGGGCGCCCGCACGGCGGCCATTAGTTGTGGTGGACATTCGATCAAACTTCCTCCGACATCTCCAATGAAGACGTCGTCGACGCACTCGCCGTCGACGCCTGTAGTCCCAGGGGGGCAGGCCTGTCCGTCTGGTGAGGCGTCGGCCGCGGGCGAGGCGTCAAGCTGAGGCTCGCATTGGCACTCGCCAAATGTTCCCTCGGTGGTGCATTGCTGTGTTCCGCTGACTGCCTCTGGGCAGGGGCAGGCGACGACGAGGCCCGGGACACACTGTGCGGAGGACCCCGGGCCGGCGCACCCGGCTGCCAAGCACGTGGCGAGGTAGAGCCGGACAAGCGGTGGAGTCGATACGTTCTTGAGTAGGGGCATGGGCTTCCTGCGACGTCGATCGTAGCAGACGGGCCTCGTCGGGTGAGACAAAATTCGTCAGTCGTCTCCAGAGGCCCAGCAGATCACTGGCGCTGGCGCCGCGCGAGCCGTGAAGAAGTACAGTCAGGGCGGACAAGGCGGAACCATCCCGCGGTGTCGGCGAGTAGCCGAGATCTCTACGAGTCAGTCACCCGGCTGGCAGGTGACCCTTTGCACGCTCGCGCACGTGAGGGGCCAAAACACAACGACGATTGGCCTTGGGCCAGCCGCTGAGAGGTGAGAGATGAGTCGTCCCTCCCAGGCTGAAGCGGGGGCCGGCGCGAAGTCCGTGCGCCCTCGATCGTGAGCCTCAACTACTTCCAAGGCGCGACTGGCGCGTCTTATCCGCATCGCTCGGCAGGACGGGGGATGCCTGGCCCAAAGCCGACTGCTCATTGGCCCACGGTTTGCATAGTCGGCGTTCGGTCAACGAGCTAACGGGCGCGGAGGAGCACTCGGGGCCTTGAACGGCCGCCACGGCTCGGCGTATTGTCCGTCCGTCTTGGCGTTGCCGTCGCCGCTACCCGTGCGCTCGACGACGCTGGAGGTACCGTGCGTGCCGCCCCCGCGGGGCGCCGACCGCGATCGGGGCAACCACGATGGCCGCTGACCACAACAGCTTCGCGAACCTCATCTGGCAGATCGCCGACCTCCTTCGCGGCCCGTACCGGCCGCCGCAGTACGAGCGCGTGATGCTGCCGATGACGGTGCTGCGGCGCTTCGACTGCGTCCTCGCTGGGACCAAGGCCAAGGTGGTCGCGGCCCACGACAAGCACAAGGGCGGCAAGCTCGCCGGCGAGGCCCTCGACACCACGCTGAACAAGGTCGCGGGCCAGCGCTTTCACAACCGCTCGCCGCTCGACTTCGCGAAGCTGAAGGGCGACCCCGACCACATCAACAAGCACCTGGTCAGCTACATCAAGGGCTTCTCGACCAACGTCCAGCGCATCTTCGAGTACTTCGAGTTCGAGGCCGAGATCGAGAAGATGCACGAGGCGAACATCCTCTACCTCGTGGTCGGCAAGTTCGCCGACGTCGACCTCCACCCGTCGAGCGTGCCGAACGAGCAGATGGGGCTCATCTTCGAGAACCTCATCCGCCGCTTCAACGAACTCGCGAACGAGACGGCCGGCGATCACTTCACGCCCCGTGAGGTGATCCGCCTCATGGTCAACCTGCTCTTCATCCACGACGACAAGCTGCTCGCCACGGCTGGCACGGTGCGCAAGCTCCTCGACCCGGCGTGCGGCACCGGCGGCATGCTGGCCGAGGCGCAGCGCTATCTGCGCGAGCACAACACCGAGGCGAAGCTCTACGCCTACGGGCAGGACTACAACAAGCGCGCCTTCGCCACGGCGGCCTCCGACATGCTCATGAAGGAGGTGAGCCACAACGGTGGCGGCGACAACGTCCGCTTCGGCGACATCTTCACCGACGACCAGTTCCCGTCTGAGACCTTCGACTACTTTCTCAGCAACCCGCCCTTCGGCGTCGACTGGAAGAAGCAGCAGAAGGAGGTCCAGCGAGAGCACGACAAGGACGGCCTCGCCGGCCGGTTCGGCGCCGGCCTGCCGCGGGTGAACGACGGCGCGCTCTTGTTCTTGCAGCACATGTGGAGCAAGCGCGAGGACGTGAAGCCGAAGGAGCACAAGGAGGGATCGCGGCTCGCGATCGTCTTCTCCGGCTCCCCCATGTTCACCGGCGGCGCCGGCTCCGGCGAGAGCGACATCCGCAAGTGGCTCCTCGCGAACGACTGGCTCGAGGCCATCGTCGCGTTGCCGGAGTCGATGTTCTACAACACCGGCATCGGCACCTACGTCTGGGTCGTCACCAACCGCAAGGAGGAGCGGCGCAAGGGCAAGGTGCAGCTCGTCGACGCGCGCGACGTGTGGACCCCGGGCGGCAGCGAGGACAGTAAGCGCAGCCTGGGCGACAAACGGCGGCATATGACCAGCGCGCAGATCGACGAGGTCGTGCGCCTGTACGGCAGGTTCGAGGAGGGGCCGCGGTCCAAGATCTTCGCCAACGCCGACTTCGGCTACACCCGCGTCACCATCGAGCGCCCGCTGCGTCTGCGCTACCAGATGACGACCGAGGACAAGGCGCGCTTCCTCGACGCCTGCCCGCATCTGCTCGACGACGTGAAGGCCATCGACAAGGCGCTGGGCCGGGATCCGCGCCTGGATTGGCCGGCGACGTGGGACGAGATCGAAGCGCTCCTGAAGAAGCGCAAGAGCCGCTGGAAGGGCTCCGAGCAGAAGCTCTTTCGCGCGGTGTTCACGCAGCGCGACGCGAAGGCCGAGCCCGTGCCCGAGGGCGGCGGAGACCAGGGCTTCGAGGCGGACGCGGAGCTGCGCGACTTTGAGAACGTGCCGCTCACAGAGGACATCGACGACTATTTCGACCGCGAGGTGAAGCCGCACGTGCCGGACGCGTGGATGGATCGCAGCAAGGACAAGGTCGGGTACGAGATCAACTTCAATCGGTATTTCTACGTGTTCACGCCCCCGAGACCCCTCGCCGTGATCGACGCTGAACTGCACGACGCGGAGAGCGAGGTTGTACGACTCCTGGGACAGGTGACGAGATGACGGCTCGGCGCGAAGCGCCGCTCGCGGTGCCGTGGCTTGGAAACCTCCGCGCGAACTGGCCTCTTGTGCCGCTGCGATACTTGGTGCGCTTTCTGAGTGGTGGAACCCCTGACAAGGGCAACGCCGACTTCTGGTCCGGCGGGACAATCCCTTGGGTGTCCCCGAAAGACATGAAGGTCGATCGAATTCGCGACTCTGAGGACCATATCACGGAGGCGGCGCTAGACAGCAGTGCGACTCAGGTTGTGCCAGTTGGGAGTGTGCTCGTCGTCGTTCGCGGGATGATCCTCGCCCACACCCTTCCTGTCGCCGTGACGGTCGGCTCAGTAACGATCAACCAGGACATCAAGGCACTCGTGTGTGGCGAGCGCATCATGCCGGAGTTCCTTCACGCCGTCCTGGCCGGCCAAGCTGAATGGCTTCTGTCGCAAGCGGACTCATCCGCGCACGGCACGAAGAAGCTCGAGACCGAAGTCCTGCAACGCTTTGAGGTGCCCTGTCCGCCTCTTCAACAGCAGCGACGCATCGTCGCGACGATGCAGGCACAGGCAATGCGTCTGGACGAGGTTGCCGCCGCGAAGCAGCGGCTGCTCGACCTGCTCGTCGAGAAGCGCAAGGCGATCATTGCAACCGCCGTCACGCGCGGGCTCGACCCGCAGGTGAATCTGCGCGACTCCGGCGTCCCTTGGCTGGGCGAGATCCCGGTGCGTTGGGAGAGCGAGCGCGCGCGCTGGCTATTCCGCGAGCGTGACGTGCGCTCGACGACCGGCGACGAGGAGATGCTCACCGTCTCGCACCTCACGGGTGTCACGCCTCGGTCCGAGAAGGAGGTCAACATGTTCGAGGCGGAGACGAACGAGGGCTACAAGCTCTGCGAGCCCGGTGACCTCGTGATCAACACGCTCTGGGCGTGGATGGGCGCGATGGGCACCGCGCCGGTGAAGGGCATCGTCAGCCCCGCCTACAACGTCTACGAGCCCTGCCCGCGCTTCGAGCCCACCTATATCGATGCGCTCGTCCGCCTCCCGGTGTTCGCCCAAGAGGTGACGCGTTACTCGAAGGGCGTCTGGTCCTCGCGTCTTCGCCTCTACCCCGAGGGCTTCTTCGAGGTGTACCTTCCAGTGCCGCCGCTGGACGAGCAGCGCGCCATCGTCTCCCACATCGCGCGCGAGACCGCCAAGCTCGATGCCGTCCGGGCCGCGACCGAGCGCACGATCGCCCTGCTCAAGGAGCGCCGCTCCGCGCTCATCGCCGCCGCCGTGACCGGCCAGCTCGAGGTAGGATCGGCCGCATGATGCGTGTGCCGGTCAAGCCGGAGCTGCTGCGCTGGGCCTGCGAGCGCTCGCGCGTGCCGCAGCCGCGTTTGCACCATCGGTTTCCGAAGCTCCCCGCCTGGGTGCGCGGGGATGACCAACCGACAGTCAAGCAGCTCGAGGCCTTCGCCAACGCCACGCACGTGCCCTTCGGCTACCTCTTCCTTCCCGAAGCGCCCGAGGAGCCTCTCCCGCTGGCCGACTTTCGCGAGCGCCAGCCGGGACCGCCATCGGGCGATCTGCTCGATACGATCTACGCCGCACAGCGCCGTCAGGACTGGTCTCGCGAGTACGCGACCACGGAGCGCCTCGAACCCGTCGCGTGGATCGGAAGCGAGACCCTCCAGTCCCCGCCCGCCGCGGCGGCGACGCGGCTGCGCGCGCTGCTCGACTTCGAGGCGGAAGGCCGCGCCCAGTACCCCACCTGGCAGGCAGCGACCAAGGCGCTGGCGGATCGAATGCAGCACATCGGGGTGTTGCTCTCGGTCAACGGGGTGGTCGGCGCCAACACCCAACGCAAGCTCGCCCCGGGGGAATTTCGCGGCTTCTCGCTGGTGGACGAGCGTGCGCCGCTGGTGTTCGTGAACGGCGCGGATCAGCCGGCCGCGCATGCCTTCACCCTGTGCCACGAGCTGGCTCACCTCGCCCTCGGGCAGGCCGGTCTGTCGAACGAAGACCTTGGCGAGTTTCGCCACGGACGCGTGGAGGCGTGGTGCGATGCGGTCGCCTCGGAGTTCCTCGCCCCGAGCGATCAAGTCGCCACCGCGCGCGACGACCTCGGCGTGGAGCGCGCCGCGCGCGAGCTGACGCGCGTCCTGCGCGTGTCGCCGCTGATCGCCGTCCGGCGCGTCGCCGAGCGCTCGGCGCTACCGCCCGCGACCTTCGACCGCTGCTATCGCCGCGCGGTCGAGTCGCTGCCGGCGCCGAAGCCCAGCGGCGGCGGCGACTACTACGCCCTCGCGCTCCGGCGCATCGGTCGGCGTTTCGCCCGCGACGTCATCGCCAGCGCGCTCGAGGGCAACACGACCTACCACGAGGCCTTCCGCCTGCTCGGCGTCCGCAACAGCGCCACCTTCGCCAAGCTCTCGAGCCATCTAGGCCTCGCCCCATGACCTGGCTGCTCGACACCAACGTCTTCATTCAGGCCGCGAGGCGCGAGTACGGCCTCGACTTCTGTCCGGCGTTCTGGGCGTGGCTCATCGCCGCGAACCGCGGCGGCAAGGTCCATAGCCTGGACAAGGTGCTCGGCGAGCTGCCCCCAGGCGACGACGTCGGCAACTGGGCAGCCGCCCGCGGCAGCGGGTTCTTCTTGCCGCTCCAGCCAGCGGACCTGGCGTCTCTCACGGCCGTCGCGGCCTGGGCGCGTTCTGGCGCCTTCACGGCGGCGGGCGCGACCGAGTTCCTCAGCGTCGCTGACTCACAGCTCGTCGCCGTCGCCCACGCGCGCAAGCTCACGGTCGTGACGCACGAAGTGCCCGCGAACTCGAGCCAGCGGATCAAGGTGCCGAACGCGTGTATCGCGCTTGGTGCGGCGTATGTGAGTCCCTACGAGATGTTGCGCAGGGAGCGGGCCCGCTTCGTCCTGGGGAGGGCGACATGACGGACCCGCGGCCGCTGGCAGGCGAGCTGATCCTCTACCACTCCGATGCTGACGCCGTGCGCGTCGAGGTGCTGCACGAGTCAGAGACCTTCTGGCTCGACCAGCGGCGCAGTACCGAGCTGCTCGGCGTCGACGCCCAGACGGTCAGCGAGCATCGCCGCAACGTGTACGCAAGCCGCGAGCTATCGGAGGAGGCAACCATCCGGGAAACCTGGATAGTTCGAAGCGAGGGGAATCGCGAGGTTGTGCGCGAGGTCAGGGACTACGCTGAGGTCAACCGCCTCGAGTCGAAGCGGCCCAGGGAGCGGAAGGAAGCGCCGTGACGAGCACGTCCCGACACTCCGAGGCCGCGTTCGAGACTGTCATCGAGCACCACCTCCTCGGGCACGGCTACGTCGCCGTCGCGCGCGACGGCTTCGATCGCGAGCGCGCCATCTTCCCGGCCGTGGTCCTCGACTTCATCAAGGACACCCAGCCGAAGGAGTGGGCGAAGCTCGAGGCCCTGCACGGGCCGAAGACGGGCCAGCAGGTCCTCACCGACCTCTGCAAGTGGATGGACGCGAACGGCTCGCTCGCGACCCTGCGCCACGGGTTCAAGTGCTACGGGCGTACGCTCTTCGTCGCCTACTTCAAGGCCGCGCACGAGCTCAACCCCGAGCTCGAGGCGGGCTACGCCAAGAACCGCCTCGGCCTGACGCGCCAGCTCCGCTTCTCGACGCGCTCCGAGAAGTCACTCGACGTCACGGTCAGCCTGAACGGCATCCCCATCGCGACGCTGGAGCTGAAGAACGCGATGACCGGGCAGACGGTCGAGCACGCTCGGCGGCAGTACAAGCAGGACCGCGACCCGCGCGAGCCGATCTTCGAGTTCAAGAAGCGGACGCTCGTGCACTTCGCGGTCGACACCGACACCGTGCTCATGACGACGCGCCTGGCCGGCAGCGCCACCCACTTCCTGCCGTTCAACCAGGGCGATGGCGGCGGGGCAGGCAACCCGGCCGATCCGCAGGGCCGGAGCTACCGCACCGCCTACCTGTGGGAAGAGGTGCTCGCCCGGGACAGCCTCCTCGACCTCCTGGCGCGCTTCCTCCATCTCCAGGTCGACGAGAAACGCGACGATCAGGGCCGCAAGGTGAAGACCGAGCAGATGGTCTTTCCGCGCTACCACCAGCTCGAGGCGGTGCGGCTCCTGGTGGAGTCCGCGCGCAGCGAAGGCCCGGGGCACAACTACCTCGTCGAGCATTCGGCCGGCAGCGGCAAGAGCAACACGATCGCCTGGCTCACGCATCGGCTCGCGTCGCTGCACGACGACCGCAACCGGCGGGTCTTCGACAGCGTCATCGTGGTCACCGATCGCGTGGTGCTCGACCAGCAGCTCCAGGACAACATCTACCAGTTCGAGCACAAGCGCGGCGTGGTGCAGAGGATCGATGAGCGCTCGCGCCAGCTCGCCGAGGCGCTCGAGAGCGCCGTGCCGATCATCATCACGACGCTGCAGAAGTTCCCCTTCGTGTCACGTCAGCTCGTCAAGATGGCCGAGGAGCGCGGGGAGGCCGGCGCCGGGACGCTCCAGACCCGGCGGTGCGCGGTCGTCATCGACGAGGCGCACAGCTCCCAGGGCGGCGAGACGGCGACGGATCTGAAGGAGGTGCTCGGCGGCGAGGCGCTCCGCCAGGAGGCGCAGCGGCGGGCCGCCGAGGAGGGCCGAGCGGATCTCGAGGAGCTGTTCCGCAGCATGGCCAAGCGCGGCCAGCAGGCCAACCTGAGCTTCTTCGCCTTCACGGCCACGCCGAAGCAGAAGACGTTCGCGGTGTTCGGGCGCGACGGTCAAGCCGCGCACCGCTACACGATGCGGCAGGCGATCGAAGAGGGCTTCATCCTCGACGTGCTGAAGAGCTACACGACGTACGCGACGTACTTTCGGCTGCTGAAGTCATGCGAGGACGATCCGAACGTCGAGCGCAAGCAGGCGGCGCGCGCGCTGGCCCGGTTCCTCAAGCTCCATCCGCACAACATCGCCCAGAAGACCGAGGTGATGGTCGAGCACTTCCACGCCGTCACCCGCCACAAGATCGGCGGGCGCGCGAAGGCGATGGTGGTGACCGGCTCACGCCTCGAGGCCGTTCGCTACAAGCAGGGCTTTGACAAGTACATCAAGGAGAAGGGCTACCCGATCAAGTCGCTGGTGGCCTTCTCTGGCGCGGTGCAGGACGACAAGGTGGCCGACGTCTCGTACACCGAGGAGGCGATGAACGGCGGGCTCCGCGAGAAGGAGCTGCCCGAGCGGTTCGCCTCGCCCGAGTACCAGGTGCTCCTGGTCGCGGAGAAGTACCAGACCGGGTTCGATCAGCCGCTCCTGCACACGATGTACGTGGACAAGCGCCTCGCCGGAATCCAGGCAGTGCAGACGCTGTCGCGGTTGAATCGCATCCACCCGCTCAAGGAGGACACCTTCGTCCTCGACTTCGTGAACGACCGCGACGAGATCCGCGAGGCGCTCAAGACCTACTACGAGGGCGCGGAGGTCGGCGAGGAGGTCGACCCGGCGCGGCTCTACGCCATCAAGGGGGAGCTCGACGCAGCCGGCATCTACCTCGACGAGGAGGTCGCGCGTTTCTCCGAGGTGTACTTCAAGGCCAAGCAGAGGCAGAGCGCCCTCGACCATCAGGCGATGAACGCGGCGCTCGATCCTGCGGTCTCTCGTTTCAAGGCGCGCTCCGACGAGAGCCCCGGCGAGGCCGAGCTGTGGCGGGGAAAGCTCCAGGCGTTCCAGAACCTGTACGGCTTCCTCAGCCAGGTGATCCCGTACCAGGACTCGGACCTCGAGCGCCTCTACGTGTTCGTGCGTCATCTCATGATGAAGCTCCCGCGCCGGGCCAGCGGCGCGGCCTACCAGTTCGATGACGAGGTCAAGCTCGAGTACTACCGGCTCCAGAAGATCAGCGAGGGGTCCATCGCGCTCAAGGACGGCGAGGCGCGGAAGCTCGATGGTCCGGCCGAGGTGGGCAGTGGCGCGCTGCGCGAGCAGCCGGTGCCGTTGTCGCAGCTCATCGACGTCGTCAATGAACGCTTCGGGACCGACTTCAACCAGGCCGATCAGCTCTTCTTCGACCAGATCGTCGAGACGGCGCTGGGCGACGACGGCTTGCGGCGCGCGGCGGCTGTGAACCCGGGCGACAAGTTCGAGCTGCTCTTCAAGAACGTGCTCGAGCGGCTCTTCGTCGACCGCATGGACCAGAACGAGGACATCTTCGTTCGCTACATGAACGACGCGGCCTTCCAGAGGGTGGTGACGTCCTGGATGGCCGAGGAGGCGTATCGGCGCCTGCGCGCCAAGGATGGCTCACCGCAGACTGCGGCGCCGCCGAAGCTGCGACGGGTCGAGGCAGCCGTGAGCGACCGGTACGTGACGTGTGTGCCGCTCGTCCCGCTCAAGGCGGCGGCCGGCGCGTTCAGCGATCCCCAGCACGTCGTCGATGACGACGTCGAGTGGGTCGAGGTGGACAGCGAGCGCCGGCTACGCCCGGGCATGTTCGTCGCGCAGGTCGTCGGGCATTCGATGGAGCCTGGCATCGAGGACGGCGCATACTGCCTCTTCGCTGCTCCGGTGACGGGGTCGCGCCAGGGCCGCACCGTGCTCGTCCAGCTCCGCGACGCGACCGACCCCGAGACCGGGCACCGCTACACCGTGAAGCGCTACGACAGCGAGAAGGCCCGCGCCGGCGACTCGTGGCGGCACACGAAGATCACGCTGAGGCCGACCAACCCGGACTACGCGCCCATCGTGCTCGTTGACGCGGACGAGGATGCGGTCCAGGTGATCGCCGAGCTCGTCGAGGTGCTCGGCGCCGAAGGACCATCCCGGGGGACCTGATCGGTCACGTGGCGTCGCGCATCCAGTCATGCAGGGGCGTCGCGGGCCAGGCATTCCTGTACGAGCCTTTTCGTCTCCTCAAGGCCACCCGCTGCAAGAAACGTGCGCAGCTCGTCTAGCCAGGGAGAGACCAGCGCGAGAACCTCCGCTGGGTCGTCGATGAGTGCTGATATCGTGCACGACGGACCGTCGGCGAAGACCATCCCATGCCCATCGGCAACGTCTGAGCTCAGCACGACGACGTCGCCCTTCCGATGGCCGTCGATGGAGACGGCCGCCAACTCGTCGGAGACCGGTGATGTGAGAAAGGCAAGACTAGCGCCGAGCGGGAAGGCGTCGTTGGAATGGAAGTAAATGTAGGGCGTGACCTGCGCCCATTCGTGTTGAACGTCGTCTGCGATCTGCTGAATCCACGGCCGAATGCGCTCGCCGACCAATGCCATGGAACCAGTGATCTTCATTTTGGCGGTATAGGTTCGGCGGGAACGAGACGGGACTGGTTGGACGATACGCAGTGTGAAGGTGGTGGTCGAGGGATTCATGCCGCCTCTTGGAAGGCGGCGGCACGGCGGGCGGCGCGCGCCTCGCGCGCGGCCTTGAGCTTTCGGTCGCGTGCGGCCCAGATGGCGGCAGCGCGGCCGGCCTCGGTGTGCTGGTACCGCCGGCCGCTGTCGCCCAACAACCTCCGCCGGGCGCGCGCGGCGCTGTCGACGACGACGTCTGTTGCGTCGAGGTCGACAGCGAGCGCCGGCGACGCCCGGCATGTTCGTCGCGCAGGTCGTCGGGCATTCGATGGATCCGGCGCCGGCCCAGGTGCTGTGGCCTCGCCTCCTCCGTCGAATTGACCGGATCGTCCCAGGTCGTGGTAGCGTGAGCCCCACTCGGTCACCACGTAGGAGGGTGCATGTCACGGACGCTCGCCACGCTCACCGCGGTCCTCGGCCTGTTCATCGTTGGAGCCACGGCGCCGACGGCCCACGCGCAGAAGGCCTGCGAGTACCTGGTGCCGCCCCACGGCGGCGCCTACGAGGTCCCGGTCCATCCGGCCTACGTCACCAGCCTGCGCTTCGCCGGCAAGATCGCGAGCGCCAACACCTCGGCCGCGATGGACAAGGACTACGAGATCCGCGCCGATGGGCCGGACGGACTCCTGGTCCGGCCCAAGGCGCGCAGCCCGGGCGACGCCAACATCAACATCCAGGTCGGGCCGTCGCGCATCAGTGCGCTCCTGCGCACCCTGCGCGATCCCAAGGAGGCCTGCGCGCTGGTCACGTTCAAGGCCACCACGATCGAAGAGGCGCTCGAGCGCCAGGTCGCCGACGCGGTCGCCAAGCGCACCGCCGCCCTCGAGGCCGAGCTGGCCGCGCTGCGCGAGGAGCAGTCCGCGCGGGTCGCCGCCGCGATCGCCGAGACCATCGCCGAACGCGCCATGACGCGCCTCGAACTCCAGCGCTTGAAGGCGGTCGCGCGCAACGACGCCGGCGTGGTCGTCTGGGTCTTGCGCGCCGTCGTCCTGGGCCCCGACCTCTTGATCAACGTCGAGATCGAAAACCGCTCTGGCGTCGCGCTCCGGGTCGCCGATCTCGACGTCCGCGACGGCGCGGGCAAGGCGCGCGGGACCGCGGCTCGCCTCGCGGGCGCCACCCCGGCCGGCGGGGTCCTGGGCACGGTCGCCCCGGGCGCCAAGGTCCGGGGCGTCGCGCTCGTGCGCGACGGCGCCGCGCTCGCGGGGGCCGCCTTGACCCTCTCGGTGCGAACGACCGACGGCAAGCGCGAGGTCACCGTGCGCGACCTGGGGATCCGGTGATGCGGGTCCCGCTCGCGCTCGCCGCCCTCGCTGCGATGACCGCCGTTCCGGCCTGGGCCGATCGCTACGAGGCCTCCCTTGGGCTGAGCGCCAACGGCGGCGCCGCGCGGATCGGCGAGCCCGGCGCCGCCGCCACGTGGGCCGGGGGCCTCGGGGGGGGCGCCCGCGCTAGCTACGCCACCGACAACACCTGGGCCTACGATCTCCAGCTCGCCACCTTCGTCTCGCAGCCGGTCACCTACCCCGAGGTCGAGCGCGAGATCCTCGGCGAGGTCGAGCGCGGCGCCGCCACCCGCCGCACCATCACCGCGGCTCTGACCGGCGGCGTCGAGCTACGCCTCGGCCCGCGCCTCATCCCAACCGTGCGCCTCGGGCTTGGGCCCCAGGTCCGTCACCGCACTGCCTCCGACCTCGGCCGCATCGTCGACGCCATCCCCGCCGCGACCACCTTCGACCTCGCCGTGTCCGTCGGCCTGGGCTTCGATCTACGCCTCGGCCGCAGCCGCGTGCTCGGCCTATGCCTGCGCTACGACCGAGCCCAACCGATCGGGGATGCCGAGGCCATCGATGCGGTGGCGCTGTCGATCCGTGTCGATCACTACTGGTATCCCCGATGGCAGGCCCCCGTCTGGTGAGGCTCGTGCTTTCCACTACATAGCAGGTGGAGGGGTCGACCTCACCGATCCGAGCTTTACCCCTCCACCTTGGAATCCCACATGATTCTAGCTCCTTGAGGTATATGGCCAGGTTTCACCCGAGGGGGGTGATTGCACGTCTCTCTTGAGTCTGAGACAGCTTACCGAGCGCCAGACGCTCGCTTGTCCGACCGATTCTGCCGTTACCCAGGAGGTTGCCGTCATGGGTCCATGTTTCGCCCGCCCGCTCGTGCTCGCCGCCGCCGCTCTCGCGGCGCAGGTGGCTTGCACCGACGACGGCTCAGACACCCCGCCGATCGATCAGAACGGCACGGTGGGCGCCCGCGTCTTGATGACCCAGGACAGCCCGCTGGTCGGTGCCACGATCACCGTCGACCACCTGGTGAACGTCGGCACCATCATCGAGGTCCGAAACCGCGTCGCCGAGCTGACCACCGACAGCGACGGCTACTTCGTCACCTTGACCGGCCAGCAGTCGGGCCTCTTCCGGATCACCACCCGCGGCGGCTCGTTCCGCGACTACGCCACTGGCCAGACGATCGTCCTCGATGAGGCCGACGGGCTGACAGCGCTCCTGGACATCGATCGCTTCGAAGACCTGACGACCGGCCTGGTCACGCCGGTCACTCACCTCATCCATACGCTCATCGACGCCCGCACCCAGGCTGGCACTGACGCCGACCTCGTCACGTCCTACGCGCTCGTGACCGAGCACGTCGATCGCCACTTCGGCGATCTGCACTGGGAGCGGATCGCCCCCGCCGATCTCACCGCGGCCCAGACCTCGCCGACCGCCGAGGTCCGCGCCGCGTTTCTGCTCGGGGCCTGGTCGCTCCTGGCCCAGGACATCGCCCTGGCCGCTGGCGCCACGGCGCAGCAGGTCAACCCATTCACGCTGGCCCGCGATCTCGGCCGCGACCTCGCGGCCCCACCGTTCGACGGCAACGACGGCAACGATCGCACCGCCAACTCCGGCATCCAGTTCGCGCTGTGCGCGCCGGTGCCGCCGGGCTGTCTCCCGACCGGCTCCGCCGAGGCCTGCACGATCAACGCCTGCCGCACCGCCTGCGACGCCTACGCCGGCACCGCGCGCACCGGCCTGGCCGCCGCCGTCACCCGCTTGATCAACGACAACGGCGCCGACGGACGCAACCAGACCGGCCTGGCGGTCGCCGATGCGCTCCGCTTCGCCCGCGCGATCGCCGACGCCCAGGATCCGATCCTCTTCGGCGACACCTGTACGCCGGTGCTCGATCAGACCGCGCCGCGCGTGACCTTCGGCGCGACGCCGCCGCCCGGGGCGCTGGTCCGCGGCGCCCTCGAGATCACCGCGGTCGCCACCGATGACACCGACCCCGCGCCGGTCCTGACGCTCTCCGACCTCACCGACACCGATAGCGGCGCATCCACCGCGGCGGCGATCCTCGACACCACCGGCACCGACGGCCCTGTCACCATCACCGCGATCGCCCGCGACGCCGCCGGCAACCGCGCCACCGCCACCTTGTCGCTCGTCGCCGACAACACGCCGCCCACGCTCACCGTCAGCGCCACCGGCTTTCTCTCCGACGGCACCACCTGGTGGACCACCGCGCCATCGCCCTCGCTCACCGGCACCACCAGCGATCTTCATGGCCCGATCACCGTCCGCGCCTACGTCCTCGGCGCCGAGGTCGCATCGACCGTCGCCGGCCCCGGCGGCTGGACCTCACGCTCCCGGCCGCGGTGATCGGCCCCGCTGGTTCTGTCGTCGAGCTGCGCGCCACGGACTCCGCCGGCAACGTCACGCCGATCACCGCCGCGACGTCGCCGCTGTTGCGCGTCGACGCAACGCCGCCCACCGTCGACGGCCTGGCGCGCACGTTCTTCGACGAGGCCAACGACGCGATCTCGTTCCCGCCCGCCGGCCCGTCGCACAACCATCTGCCGACCGGCGCCGTCACCCTCGGCACCGTCGCGCCGCCGAGCTGCCCGACGATCCGCAAGTACGCCTATCTCACTGCGGTCGCGCCCGGCGCCACCGAGAGCGGGCCCAACCCCGTCGCCCTCGCGTTCCGCGCCGCCGACACTGGCATCGGCGTCGAGCCCGCCGGCGCGACGTACACCGTCACCACGCCCGGCGGCCAGATCTTCGGCCCGTTCCCCGTCGCCGCCACGCCCGCGGTCGGCGCCCCCGGCGCCTTCGATCACCTCGCGGATCTCCGCCGCGATGGCCCCAGCGCCGTGCCGCCCATCGGCGTCCCGACCGCGGTGCAAGAAGGCGTCTTCACCGTCACCGTCACCGCCCGCGATCGCCTCGGACAGTCCGCCTCGGTGGCGCGCTGCTTCACGTACCGACCCATGGGCCCGCCGATGAAGGTCGTGCTGCAAGCGCGTGAGGCCGTGGGCAACGCCTTCGTCATGACCTTGCGCGGCGACTACAAGCTCGACAACACCGCCGCAGCCGACGCGCGCATGGCGGCGCTCTTGAACGGCACCGCGAGCGCGGGGATCCTCGAGGTCTGGGTGCAGAACGTCACGCCGGACCCCGCCTACGTCACGTTCTCGGCGCCGCGCCCGCCCGTGCCCACCGTCAGCCGCACCCTGCGCACCCACGCCAAGCCCATCGGCGTCCGCTCCGTGTCGGGGCCGACCTGCGATCCCTCCGCCGGTCCTCTTCACGCGCTGTGCGGCTCGGCCTTCGTCCCCGCGCTGGCGGCCGACAGCGCGCGCACCAACCAGCCCATGACCGTCGGCACCGACGGCCCGCCCCGCGTCCCCGACGGCTGGGCCCCGTACCTCGGCGTCTTCGAGATCGCCTCCTCGGGCAACGTCGACATCGCCGCCGCGCCGTGCGCCGGCTGCGACCCCGACGAGTACGAGCTTCTCCCCGGCGTGCGGCGCGCCGTCGTGATTGGCCTGCGCGGTCTGCCCGACGTCCGCCCCGAGACGCCCGGGCCCTACGCCGAGCTCGTCACCGACCCGGCCGCGCCTCCCGCCTTCCGCAGCCTCACCAGCAGCTACGCCGGCGTCGACAGCGAGCGTTGCACCCGCTGGGTCGCGTTCGGTCCCAACAGCGTCCCGAGCTGCCGCGAGATCACCACCTACGAGCAGCACCGGTACGTCGCGAGCGCGGGGCTGACGTTGGCGCGGGGCAGCGACGACTTCTCTCTCGAGGCGCGATGGACGAGTGCTCCGGGCCCGTCCTTGGCTTCCTCCTCACCCTCGACAGCTACGGAACCCGACCCGCGCCGCCTTCGCGCTGCCTTCGCCTGGTCCTCAACGGAGAACTGACTATGAAGACCCTCGCACTCGTCGTTGCCTCGGCCCTTGGTGGTGCATTGGTCGTCGTCGCATGCAGCGACGACTCACCAACGCCAGCGGACGCCGATGCGGGAAGCTGCAACTGCCCTGCTGCCGAACCACCGATCGTCGCCGGGCGACTGCATCGCGTCGACAGCACTGTTCGCACCGTGCCGCTGGCGAGTTCGGCTTCAGCCTCGGCTGAATGCCCGACAGGGGAACTCCTCCTCGGTGGTAGCTGCTACATCGATCAAGACGAAACCGCACAGCAGGTTGCGTTGAAAGAGTCCGGCATCGTCCCGCGCGAGGCGACCTCAGCGGGCACAGTGTGGAATTGCCTCTACGGCAACCAATCCACCGTCGGCACCGCCATGGTCCGCGCCCAGGCGCTCTGCCTGCGGCCCTAGGCTCATCTCGATCGACCTCACGACTCATCATCGCGCCGGTAGGCGTTTCAGGAGGAAAGCATGTCAGACCGCGATCAAGATCCACCGTCCCATGACGAGCCCACGCCGGGCGAGCGCGACGGCGAGGCCAAGCGACCGAGCCCAGCACCGGGCAAGACGTCGAGGGTCGAGAGGTACTACGGCATGATCCAGCGCAGGCACCTCGATGGGCCGCGCGATCCCGAACCGCGGTTGACCGCCGTCTCGGGGTCCGCCATGCCGGACGACCTGTTCGACGCCTTCGCGCTCCACCTCGATCCCGTTCAGCGCGAGGCAGAGTTCGCCGGCCTGACCGCCCTCGATCCGATGGTCGTCCACGCCCAGGCCGCCCGCGGCCTCACCGGCGCACCCACCGCGCTCCCCCACGGCGACGCGATCCAGCGCTCCTTCGGCCCTGACCACGATGTCTCCTCCATCCGCGCCCACGTCGGCGGCCCCGCCGCCGAGGCCTCCACCGCGATCGGCGCCCGCGCCTACGCCACCGGCGACAGCGTCGCCTTCGCCAGCGCCCCCGACCTCCACACCGCCGCCCACGAAGCCGCCCACATCGTCCAGCAGCGCGTCGGCGTCCAGCTCTACGGCGGCGTCGGCCAGGCCGGCGATCCCTACGAACAACACGCCGACGCCGTCGCCGACCGCGTCGTCCGCGGCGAATCCGCCGCCGACCTCCTCGCCGCCGGCCCGGGCGGCGGGGGCACCGTCGCGCG
The DNA here is from genome assembly GCA_018057825.1 of Kofleriaceae bacterium. Classification (GTDB taxonomy): domain Bacteria; phylum Myxococcota_A; class Polyangia; order Haliangiales; family Haliangiaceae; genus UBA2376. Next base: position 101,096 of record JAGPCY010000011.1, read on the forward strand.
CACGGTGCAGCGCAAGGGGGAGGCGGCCGCGACCGACACCGCGCGCGGGATGGTCGCGCTGCCGCCTGGTGTCCAGCGCGTGAACCTCGCCCTCGCCCGCCTGGAGGACCTGAAGACCGAGGCCCAGCAACTCTTGCGTCGATGGCGGACCGCATCCGCAGCGAGCAAGCATGCCTCGGAGGACGTGCGACCCCATGAACAGGTAGCCTACCAGGCGCAGCTCGACACCTATCGCGACGCCGCAGCGGAGTACCTTGTCGTCGTCGCACGAGTGAAGCCCCCGATGACCGACCTGCTCGCCGCAAAGTACGACCTCTCCGACGCCGCCGCCCACGGCCGACTGGAGCAGAAGTCCGAGGTCGTCCTGGACGCGCTGAACGAGATCGCGCGCGTTGGCCTCGTGATGACGGCCCACTACAACGAAAAGTGGGGGAGCACGAGCCTCGTGTATAACGAGGATCGCGCCAGGATGGAGCGCTTGGCCGACGCACAACGAACGCTGGCCCACTACGGGCCCCCGATCGGCTGGACGCCGCCTGAGGACGTCCAGCAGGCCGAGACCGCGCGTTTTTCCCACGAGGCCTGCCCCACCGGTGCCGCCGACGAGCGCCCGGCGCAGTGCAACCTGCCCGACAGCGAGCGGGAGGGCCTGCGCGCTCTCGTGCGCGAGAAGATCTACTCCGCGCTGAGAGAGTTCAAGGAGGCCTGCGCCGTGCAGCGCGCCGCGGTCGAGAAGCTGATCACCGCGGACGCCGACTCGCGGAAGCTGGTCATCGATCTCTTCACGACCACCATCGCGACCGCGGCCGGGTTCGCGACTGGCGGGGCAGCGCCCGTGGTGGCGGCCCTCATCAAGGCCGGGACCAGCGTGGCCACGAAGCACCTGGTGAAGAGCCAGGCCAAGGGCTACGGCGCGTCGACGACCAGCATGCTCGACGCGCTGGTCGCAGCCATGCGCGAGCACCTCGAGACCATCGAGGATCAGATCAATAAGCTGATCGATCTCGACCTCCGCTACCTGAGCAACAACCTGGACGGCTTCGATGCGGCCTACTTCCGCCCGCGCATCGCGGACCTGACGGGTCGCTACCTCTCCCAGGTCGACCCCGTCGGCCGGCAGGTGCCCATCGAGGACCGCGCCGGCACCGCGATCCCCACCGGGATGATGGCGACCTACCGCGCCGTTCGGCTCCGTCGCGGCTCCCTGGTTCGCTACGCCCTGACCGCCCACGACGTCGACTACGGCCCCGGGGACGCCACCACCGAACGACGCATCTTCGTCCGCTGGATCGACCGCGACCTCGCGGCCTTCGTCGCTGACGACGCCCCCGAGGTCACTGAGGACAATGTCATCGACGTGCCGCTGCTGTGGCCGATGGAGGTCGACTCGTGAGCCGCTTCGTCGCGTTCATGGTCCTCTGCCTGGTCGCCTGTGGCAGCGACCGGCGCGCCTCGCCGTGGCCACACCGCTGGACCGAGGAGTCCGCCCGCGACTGGGTGCGGCGCTGCGCCGACGGCGCCGGGACGGTCCTCACGCCCCAGGACAGTAGCTTGCCTGCCGACGTCGTCACGTTTCGGCTCAGGTTCCGGACCCCGCCAGGAGGCGGCGCTGTCCCGATCATGGGCGCCTGTGAGCTGCGATGGGACACAAAGCGGCGCGATGTGGAGAGCCTCGAGATCTATTACGTCATCGACTGGTCGGCGGTCCGGCTGGATCTCGAGGTGTCGCAGAAGACCGCGCCCCGGTTCATCGAGGTCGTGGCGAGCGTGATGCCGCACGAGCTTCGGCCAGAGGTGCGGCGCATCGGCCGCACCGCGGGAACCGACGAGTACGTAGCCGGGCGCTTCTACATCCGCGGTGGTCACCCGCAAGACACCGCCGGCACCGGCTGGAGCCTGCTGGTCACGGTCCGATGATCCGCTGCGCGTCGAACTACCAACGGCCGGCATGCCCGACCGTTCGGCTTCGTCGCGGCTCGGTGGTTCGCTACGCCTGACCGCCCACGACGTCGTCTACGGCCCCGCACGATCGCCGATGTTGGTTCAACGACTCGAGGCGGAGGTCGTCGAGCGATCGCGTCGGACCTGGGCCGCCGCGCGCCGCGCGATCGACGCCGTCGCCAGACGGTTCGCTCGACGGCGCGATCCTGAACGTCCACTGGCGGGTCCACGTCGCCGCGGACGTCGTCGCCGTGGACGGCGGCGTCATTGTCGACGATGAGTTCCCCGAGGCGGTGGAGCGGTGCCTGCGCGACTACCTCGACGGCATCCGCGGCGAGATCCCGTCCCGCCTGGCGCTGGTGCCCATCGACGCCGCGATCGAGGTCGCCATGGTCGCGGGCGTCGCCAGCGCGTCACCGGAGCGGTGAGCGCGCGGCGGCCGGCGGGCGCGGCGCGGGCGACCCGGGTTACTCGACCCACCAGGTCTCGACCAGGACCCGGTAGCCGGTGACGGTGTTGACGTAGAAGGTGCGGGTCACGCCGCTCCACGGATCGGGAGCGAAGCCCTGGGAGCAGCCGAAGAAGGTCTGGCCGTCGACCTGGGCGGCCAGGTGGGCCAGGCCGGCGGTGGCGTCGCCGACCTCGCCGAAGCGATCGGCGATCGCGACCGCCTCGGCGGCGCGGGCGTAGACCTCGTCGCCGTCGGCGAGCTCGGGACGGATGGTGCCGCCGAGCTGCCCGACGACGATCGAGCTGGCGATGCCCCAGCAGGTCAGGTGGGTCGGCTGGCCCGGCATGTCATACAGGGTGGCGAACCAATCGAAGTCGGTGCGCATGAGGGCGTACTCGTCGGCGTCGTTGACCCGGCTGACCAGCTCGTCGAAGGGGCTCTCGATCGCGGCGTCGCGCAGGGCGCGGAAGGTCGAGGTGCCGACGCCGTAGACGTCGACCAGGCCCTGCAGGTTGGCGAACGGGCGCGCGGCCAGGAGCGCCGGCACCACGGTGTGCTTCTCGAAGCGGACGACCTCGAGGAGCGCGGCCTCGCTGGCGGTGTTGGCGTAGCCGAGGATCGCGGCGGCGTCATCGGCCGACACCGCGAGCTCCTCGTAGACGCCGGCGCAGGTGGCGTCGATGTAGCTGGCGGTCCGCGCGCGCTCGGCGATCGCCGACAGCCGGGCCTGGGCGATGCCCGACACCGACGACAGATCTGCGATGTCGACGAACGGCGCCTGGGCGCGGCGCGCGACCAGGTTGGCGACGACGTTGCTCGGCAGGAAGTCGTCGAGCTCGGTGGCCGACGCGGCGTTGGCGTAGGTCAAGATGCCGGCGCACTCGGGCGCGAGGTCGGTGTCGTCGACGGTGACCGCGCTCTCGGCGGTGCCGGTGGTGGGCTCGACGGCGCAGGCGACGAGCGGGGCGAGGAGGGCGGTGATGATCAGGCGGTGCTGCATGCCCCGTTGGTAGATCAGCGACCGCGACGCGCGCACCGCCGGGCCGCAACATCGCTGCGACGTCGATCACTCACCCCGCGGGCATGAGTCGCCGCGACGGTAACTGCGATTACAGCGCGACCGGCAAGTGAACCGAGAAGCAGGCGCCGTGGCCGAGCTCGCTGTCGACGAAGATCGCGCCGCCGTGCTGGCGCACGATCTCTCGGCACAGGTACAGGCCGAGGCCGAGGCCGCCGTGCTTGGCGGCGTTGGCGCCCTGGGTGAACTTCTCGAAGAGCTGCGCGCGCAGCTCATCGGACATGCCCGGGCCGTGGTCGCGGACGTCGAGGCGGATCACATCGCCCAAGGGATCGCCGGCGGCCAGCGGGATCCAGGCGCGGGCGTCGGTCGGGGGCAAAGGTGGTGCCGTCAGATCGCCGACCACCACCGCCTCGCGGCCCAGGCCGATCTCGATCGCGCCCCCGGGCGGTGAGAACTTCACCGCGTTGCCGATGAGGTTCGCGACCACCTGGGCCAGGCGATCGCTGTTGCCCAGGGCCGGGCCGACCGGCTCGCGCGCGGTCACGGTCACGGTCAGGTGGCGATCGGCGATCGCGCGGGCGAAGTCGCCGAGCACGGTCCGCACCACGCGCTCGAGATCGACCGGGCCGAACGAGGCGTCGTGGCGGCCGGCCTCGTGACGGGCGAGCTCGAAGACGTTGTCGACCAGGCGGCGCAGCCGCTCGGCGTCGCCGTGGATGCGCTCGAACAGCTCGGCGTCGCCCAGGTGGGCCGGCGCCAGCTCGCGATCGCGCCCCATCTCGGTGTAGCCGAGGATGCCGGCCAGCGGGTTGCGGATCTCGTGGGCCAGGATCGACATCAGCTCGGCCGACCGGCGGGCGTCGGCGATCAGGCGGAGGTGATCGAGGGCCAGCGCCAGCGGCGCGCACGCGGCGTCGAGGTCGCTGGGCTCGAGCGGGCGATCGTCGAGGTCGGCGCCGGTCGAGTCGGCGTAGACGATGCCGAGCAGGCGGCCGCGCGCGCGCAGCGGCGCCGCCCACACCCGGCGCAGCCCGAGGGCGACCACGCTCGACTGATCGCGCAGGTCGGCGTCGAGGACCGCGTCGGCTACCGCCACCGCCTGACCGGTGGCCGCGACCCGGCGCACGATCGTGCCCGACACCTCGGCGTCGCCGCGCTCGAAGTTGCGGCCCTGGGTGCGGCGGGCCAGGACCTGGGGTCGGCCGTGGGCGTCGAGGGTCAGGACGAAGCCGCGGTCGCACGCCGAGCGGATCAAGAGCCCGGCCAGGGCCTGCTCGAGGGCGCGCTCGGGCTCACCGCCGATCAGGGCCTGGGCGACGTCGACGCCGCCGGGGCCGGCCGGGGGCGGGGCCGGCCGCGGTCCGAGCGCGCGGCGCAAGGCCCGGACCCGATCGAGGTCCCAGCGGGCGCCGAGCTGGGCCAGCTCAGCCTCGGCGGCGGCGAGCTGGGTCACGGCGCGGTGGGGATCGCCGGCGGCCTGCGCGACCTCCGCGGCCTCGACCGCGCAGCGCGCCAGCTCGTAGCGGGCGCCGAGCTCGCCGAGCATCGACCGGGCTCGCTCGACGAACCAGGTCGCGCTGTCGAGGTCGCCCTGGATCCGGGTCGCGGTCGCCGCCACGCGGTGGAGGACCGCCTCCTCGAAGCGCGCCCCGAGATCCTTGGCGTCGCGGGCCGCCTCGAGGGCCCGGGCCAGCGCCTGATCGACCCGGCCGACCGCGAGGTCGAGCTCTGACAGCCGGCGCTTGGTCTCGATCTCGTCCTCGCGCGCGTCCAGCCGCACGCACTCGGCCAGGGCGCGCTCGTAGCGCTCGCGGGCCGCGCCGAGATCGCCGGCCCGGGCGTCGACCTCGCCGCGGTTGGCCAGCACCATCGCCGCCATGTGGGCGTGGCCGGTCTGCTCGGCCAGCTCGGCGGCGCGGGTGAGCGCGACCCGGGCGTCGGCCAGCATGCCGAGGTCGCGGTACAGCGAGCCCAGGTTGTTGAGGGCGTGCAGGGTCTCGAGGCGATCGCCCTGGCGCTCGCTCTGCTGACGGAACTGCAGCCACAGCCGTCGAGCGCGATCCCAGTCGCCCTGGTAGTAGCAGGCGGCGCCGAGGTTGTTGATCGAGCGCGCCCGCTGCTCGAGATCGCCGGCGGCCTCGGCGGCGGCGACCGCGCGCTCGAGGGCCTCGATCGCCCGCGGGTAGTCGCCGGCCTGGATCGCGGCCCGGCCCAGCTCGTGGGCGACGCCGGCGGTCAGGCGCGGCTCGTCGGGCCCGGTCGGCGGCAAGGCGTCGAGGAGCGCCAGGGCGCGGCGCGGCTCGCCGACGCTGGTGGCGATCGCGGCCGCGACCCGGGTCAGCTCGAGGGCCACCGTCGCGTCGCCGGCCCGGCGCGCCAGGGCCAGGCCGATCGCCGCGTGGTCGGCGGCCAGCGGGTAGTCGGCGCGGTGGGCGTAGAGCCACGCGGTCCGCAGGTGGCAGCGGGCCTCGAGGCCGACGTCGCCGATGCGGCGCGCGGTCGCCAGGGCTCCGGCGGCCGCCGCCAGGGCCGCGGTCGGCTGGCCGCGCCGACGCTCGAGGTCGGCGATCTCGAGGGCGATCGCGGCGCCGTCGCCGGCGGACGCGCCGTCGGTGGCCAGCCGGTAGTGGTGGAGCGCCAGCTCGAGCTCGCCGGCCTGGGCCGCCAGCTCGGCGACGCGCAGGAGCAACGGGCGCTGCTCGCCGGGGTCGGCCAGGGCCAGGGCGTCGGTGGCGTGGGCCACCGCGGTCGGCAGGTCGCCGGCCCGGACCGCCTCGTCGGCGGCGGCCAGACACCAGCGCGCGGCCAGGAGGCCATCGCCCAGGGCGCGATGGTGACGGGCCATGACCGCGGCCGCGACCGCGACCCCGGCGGCCAGCCGATCGTCGAGGGCGAGGGCGGCCCGGCGGTGGTACTCGAGGCGCGTCCCCGGGGTCAGCTCGCGGCCGAGCAGATCGGCCAGCTCCTTGTGCGCGAAGTGGAACTGCCCGGCCGCGGGATCGGCGATCAGCATGCGGGCCGCGACCGCGTCGGCGAGGGCCAGATCGATCTCGGTGATCGTGGGATCGATCGCGACGCGCCGCGCGCGATCCTCGTCGAGGATCACCGGCTCGGCGACCGGGACGCGGGTCGACACCGAGATCAGCCCCTCGGTCAGCGGCTCGGGTACGCCATCGCCGAGGAGCGGCGGCGCGGTGGCCAGGCCGAGGATCGCCGCCAGCAGATCGCGATCGAACGGGTCGCCCAGGATCGCGGCCGCGCGCAGGAAGCCGCGCGCGGTCGGCGACAGCGTCGACAGGCGACCGAGCGCGCTCTGCCGCGTCGCCGGTAGGAGCGGCACGATCAGGTCGGGGGCCGCGGTCCAGGTCGCGCCGACCCGCGCGATCGCGCCGGCGTCGATCATGGCGTCGAGGGTGGTCAGGGCGTGGCCGGGGTTGCCGCCCGACACCCGGCGCAGCTCGTCGGCGACCCGGCCGGCGACCTCGGGGCCGACCGCGGCCACGACCAGCGCGAAGAAGCTCGACTGCCCGAGCGGCACCAGCTCGAGCCGCCGGCTGCGCGCGGCCGCGGCGATCGCCTGATCGATCGGACCGGGGGCGACCCGCGCGGTCGGCTCCGGGGCGCGCCCGGCGATCACCAGGAGCGCGGCCAGATCCGGGATCGCGCGCACCAGGTAGCCGAGGACGTTGGCCACCGCCGGCGCCGCTTGATCGGCGTCGTCGACGATGATGGCCAGGGGCCGCACCGCGGCGGCGGCGGCCGTCAGCTCGACCACCGCGTCGGCCAAGACCCAGCGCCCGGGCGCGACCGCGGCGCCGTCGTCGAACAGGACCGCCAGGTGGCGGGGCGGACCGGGGTGGGGCTCGGCGCTGGCCCGGGCCCAGGTCGGCCCGGCGATCGTCACCAGCGTCCGCGCCAGGACCCTGAGCGCGTGCCACGGGCCGTCGCCGCCCTGGGTCGACAGCCGGATCACCTCGCCGCCGTCGAGCTGGAGGTGCAACGCCAGCTCGGCGAGCAGGCGCGACTTGCCGATGCCGAGCTCGCCGGTGACGATCACCGCGGCGCCGTGACCGGCCTTGGCTTCGGCCCACGCCGCCGCGCACTCGGCCAGCTCGCGATCGCGTCCGACCACCGTCGGCAGGCCGATCGCGCGGTGGGCCGGGCGCGCGCTCGGGCCGCGGCCCGCGGCGACGTCGGGATAGCCCAGGCCCTCGGCGATCCCGCGCCAGCGCTCGAGGACCTCGTCGGCGGTTGCCGGACGCGCGCCGGGCGCCGGATCGAGGAGCGCGAGCATCAGCTCGGCCAGGGCGACCGGCAGCTCGGGCCGGAGCTTGCGCGGATCGCCGGGCTGGCCGGCCCGCTGCGCCGCCACGACCGCGCGCGGGGTCGCGCCGCCGAACGGGCGCGCCCCGAGGACGACCTCCCACAGGATGACGCCGAACGAGTACAGATCGGCGCGCGGGTCGAGGCGCCCGGCCCAGGCCTCGGGGGCGGCGTAGCCGATCGTGCCGCGGGCGGTGGTGCCGCGCGGATCGCACAGCGGCGCGACCAGGCCGAAGTCGGCCAGGCGGGCCGCGCGCGCCGGGTTGGTCAGGAGGGCGGCGCCGTCGACCAGGATGTTCGACGGCTTGAGATCGGCGTGGACCATGCCGGCGCCGTGGACCGCGGCCAGCGCGTCGAGGACGCCGCCCAGGAGCTGCCAGATCCGCTGCGCGGTGATCGGGCCGACCGCGGCCGCCAGCGGTGGGCCGCTGATCAGCTCCATCGTGAAGTACTCGTCGCCGGCGTCGGTCAGGCCGTAATCGAGGACCGAGACGATGTTGGGATGGCGCAGGCGCGCCAGGGCCACGAACTCGCCGCGCAGGTTGGTGGCGCCGCGGGTCCGCGGCATGATCTTCAGCGCCACCGCTCGCCCGGTCGCCAGGTCGAGGGCGCGGTGGACCACGCCGATCGAGCCCTCGCCGAGCCGCTCGATCACTCGGTAGCGCTCGGCCGGCCGCATGTCGCGCGATCATCGCCGCCGCCGCGGTCGCGGCGCAAGCCCACGCGGTCGATCGTCGTCGGTCAGCGCGTCGCGTGACGCGCGATCACGTCGGCCACGCACGCGGTCAGCTTCTTGGCCATCGGCAGATCGAGGAACTCGTTGGGGCCGTGGGCGTTCGAGCCCGGCCCGAGCACGCCGGTGATGAAGAACTGCGCCTCGGGGAAGCGCTGACCCAGCATGCCCATGAACGGGATCGAGCCGCCTTCGCCCATCGACACCGGCGGCTTGCCGAAGTGGGTGGCCGACGCGGCCTCGAGGGCGGCCTCCAGCCACGGCGCCAGGGCCGGGGCGTTCCACCCGGCGTTGGCGCCGCCCGGCGTGAAGGTCACCTTGGCGCCGTAGGGCGGGTTGGCCTCGAGCAGCTCCTTGACCCGGGCCAGCGCGGCGGCGGCGTCGACGGTCGGCGGGACGCGCAACGACAGCTTGATCGCGGTGGTCGGGCGCAGCACGTTGCCGGCGTTGCCGATCGGCGGCAGCCCCTCGGCGCCGGTCACCGACAGGGCCGGGCGCCAGGTCCGGTTCAAGATCAGCTCGGCGGCGTCGGCGTGGACCGGCCGGACCCCGGGCTGCAGCGGGAACTTCGACCACACCTCGTCGCCCAGCACGTCGGCGGCGCGCGACGCCTGCTCGATCCGCCCGCGCGGGATCGTGGCGTACAGCTCCTCGAGCTTGATCGCGCCGCTGCCGGCGTCCTCGAGGCGATCGAGCAAGGCCCGGACGACCCGGAAGCTCGACGCCACCACCCCCGAGCCGTCGCCGGAGTGCACGCCCTCGCGCAACAGGCTGACCTCGAGCGTGCCCAGCACCAGGCCGCGCAGCGAGGTCGTGCACCAGAGCTGATCGTAGTTGCCGCAGCCTGAGTCGAGGCACACCACCAGGCTGGGCGTGCCGATGCGCGGCGCGAGGTGCTCGATGTAGGCCGGCAGATCGAAGCTGCCCGACTCCTCGCACGCCTCGATCAGCACGCAGCACCGGGCGTAGGGCCGGCCCTGCTCGGCCAGGACGTTCAGCGCGGTCAGGCTGGCGAAGATCGCGTAGCCGTCGTCGGCGCCGCCGCGGCCGTACAGCCGCTCGCCGCGCATGACCGGGAGCCACGGGCCCAAGCCGTCGTCCCAGCCGGTCATCTCCGGCTGCTTGTCGAGGTGGCCGTACATGAGGACGGTGTCGCCGTCGCGGGCCGTGCCCGGGACCTCGATGAAGATCACCGGCGTGCGGTCCTCGACCTGGACCACCTCGAGGGTGGCGCCCGGCGGCAGGTGGGCCTTGGCCCAGCCGGCCAGGAGGTCGACCGCGCGCTGCATGTGGCCGTGCTCGCGCCACTTCGGGTCGAACATCGGGCTCTTGTTGGGGATGCCGATGTACTCGACCAGCGTCGGGACGATGCTGTCGGCGAAGGTCTGTTCGATCTGCGTGCGGGCCGCGCCGGCGTCGATGGTCATGGCCGGGGTGTACCGCAACGCGTAGGGCCCGCGAAAGAACCACTCGGCCGATCTCGCGGCCGAGCCATCCCGGCTGGCGGCGTTGCTCGTCGGTTTCACACCGAGCGTGTGCGCCGCTCCTCGCGCCTTGCCATCCGGGCGCCTCGACCGCGATCTTCGACCGACTCGTTCTTTCGCGGGCCCTCGGCGGCGCGGTAGGATCGTCCGGCACGATGACCGACGCAGAGATCCTGGCTTTGCTCGCCGAGCCCGAGTCGGAGCGCGTCGAGCGCAAGGAGTCCTACGCGGGCGACACGCCGGAGAAGGTGCGCCAGGCGATCTGTGCGTTCGCGAACGACTACCCTGGTCACGGTCGACCGGGCGTCATCGTGCTCGGGCAACGCGACAAGGATCTGAGCTTGTCCGGGCTCACCGTCGATGATCGGCTCCTCACCACCCTGGGACAGATTCCCAACGACACCAAGATCGTACCGCGGCCCTCGATCCTCGTGTCGCGGCACGAGCTCGACGGCCAGAGCGTCGCCGTGATCGTGGTCGAGCCGTCGGTCGCGCCGCCGGTTCGCTACGATGGACGGACGTGGATCCGGACCGGGCCGACCAGGGCGATCGCGACCTGGGAGCAGGAGCAGCGGCTCATCGAACGGCGCGCCAGCGCGCACCTCCCGTTCGATGCCCAGCCGTTGCCGTTCGTGCCGGCGGAGGACCTCGACGTCGACTACTTCCGGTCGGCGTACTTGCCGGGCGCGGTCTCGCCGGAGGTCCTGGCGGCCAACCACCGCGACCTGCGGATTCAGATGATGGGCCACCGCATGCTGAGCCCCGCGGGGGTGCCGACGGTCCTCGGCGTCCTCTTGCTCGGCGTGGATCCCACGCGATGGGTTCCGGGGGCCTTCGTCCAGTTCCTGCGGTTCGCGGGCACCGAACCAACCTCGACGATCATCGACCAGAAAGAGATCACGGGCCGGGTGCTCGAGGTCGTGCGGCGCGTCGAGGAGATCCTCGAGAACCACATTCGCACGCCGCTCCGCTTCGCCGACGTCGCGGTCGCCGAGGAGGCCCCTGACTATCCGATCGGAGCCCTCCGGCAGCTGTTCCGCAACGCCGTCATGCACCGCGCCTACGACGGCACGCACGCGCCGATCCGGATCCACTGGTTCAGCGATCGGATCGAGATCGACAACCCTGGGGGGCCGTTCGGACGGGTCACGCGAGAGAACTTCGGCAAGGGCGTCACCGACTATCGCAACCGTCACCTAGCCTCGGCGATGAAGGATCTCGGCTTGGTGCAGGGCTTCGGGCAGGGGCTACATCTGGCCGCGCTCGAGCTGTCACGGAACTCCAACCCACCCCTCGAGTGGGAGCTCGACACCAGCGCCACGCTGGTCCGGGTCAGGAGGAGGCCATGACCCCGGTCGTCACCTTCTTCAACAACAAGGGCGGCGTCGGAAAGACCTCGCTCGTGTACCACCTGGCCTGGATGTATGCGCTGCAGGGCACGCGCGTGCTGGTCGCGGACCTCGACCCGCAGGCGAACCTGACTGCGCTCTTGTTCGACGAGGACGACATCGAGCGCCTGTGGGAGCCCGAGCGCGGTCGCACCATCTTCGACCCGATCCGTCAGATGATCGATCGCGATGGCGGCCTGGGGGCGCCACACGTCGAGGCCGTCGGTCGGAACCTGTCCGCGCTCATCGGCACGCCGCGCCTGGCCGCGTTCGAGAGCGACCTCGCCGAGAACTGGCTCAAGTGTCTCGATGGCAAGCCCGGCGGCTTCAAGGTCATGAAGGCGTTCTGGGCGCTCATGCAAGAGGCCGCCGACCAGGTCGACGCGCAGGTCGTCCTGGCGGACGTCGGCCCGAGTATGGGAGCGATCAACCGGGCGGCGCTGGTCGCCTCCGACCACGTCGTGATGCCGCTCGGGGCGGATCTGTTCTCCTTGGCCGGCATCGAGAACCTGGGTCGTTGGTTGAGGGAATCGCGGAGAGACTGGGCCACTCGGGTGGGCAGGAACGGGGATCCCCGGCTCGAGCTCCCCGCGGGCCGCATGGCGGCCGCCGGGTACGTGCTCAGCCAGCACGCGGTGCAGGGGGGCCGGCCGACGAAGGCCTACAACCGCTGGATGCGCCGCATCCCCGGCACCTACGCCGAGAGCGTGCTCGAGACGACCGCGGTCACCGACGATCCGGCCGCCGACCCGAACTGCCTCGGCATCGTCAAGCACTACCGGAGCCTCATGCCGCTGGCGCAGGAGGCGCGCAAGCCGATCTTCCAGCTGCGGGCCGCAGACGGAGCGCTCGGCTCCCACGCCGCCGCCGCCCAGCAGGCGTACGCGGACTTCTCGACGCTGGCGACCCGGATCGCCGCGACGACCTGGCGGCCGGCGGCCCCGGCGGCAGGCTGAGATCTACTGCCCGATCGTCCGGGTCGCGGCGGCTGGCGCGCGCGCTAGATCTTGCCGCTATAGTGGTCGATATGAGCACGCCTGCGATCGCCTCCGCCCGCGCCCCGGCGCGCGCCAGCGGCGACGACAAGAAGCCGAGCCGGCCGGCGCCCACGCCGGGCACCGGGGTGGCGCTCGAGGAGCGCACCCGGACCAAGAAGCCGCCGATGTACAAGGTCCTCCTGCACAACGACGACTACACGACCAAGGAGTTCGTGGTCTTCGTGCTGCAGACCGTGTTCCAGCGCAGCGAAGGGGACGCGGTCGCGATCATGAACCACGTCCACGCCCAGGGCGTCGGGGTCGCCGGGGTCTACACCTTCGAGATCGCCGAGACCAAGGTGCAGAAGACCGTTCAGCTCGCCCGCGCCAACGAGTACCCGCTCCAGCTCTCCATCGAACCTAGCGAGTGAGCCCATGCTGTCACCCGACCTGTCCGCCACCCTCCAGCGCGCGGTCGCCGATACCCGGCGCCGCCGCCACGAGTACCTGACGCTCGAGCACCTGCTCCTCGCCATGCTCGAAGACCCGTCGGCGATCGACGTGGTGCAGAAGTGCGGTGGCGAACCCGAGAAGCTGCGCGCCGAGCTCGAGCAGTTCCTGGTCGACAACGTCGAGGCGCTGCCCGAGGACGAGGAGCCGGGGCCGGACCAGACCTTGGCGTTCCAGCGGGTCTTCCAGCGCGCCGCGATGCACGTCCAGGGCGCCGGCCGGGCCCAGATGACCACCGGCAACCTCCTGGTCGCGATGTACCGCGAGCGCGACAGCTTCGCGGTCTACCTGCTCGAGAAGCAGGGCGTGACCCGCTTCGACGTCATCAACTACATCAGCCACGGCGTGTCGAAGGTCGAGCCTAGCGGCGGGGTCGTGCCGCGCAGCCGCGGCGTCGAGGCCGAGGGTGAGGCCGACGCCGGCAAGGTCGCGAACCCCCTCGAGAGCTTCTGCATCGATCTGTCGGCCCGCGCCGCCGAGGGCAAGATCGACCCGCTGATCGGCCGCGACGCCGAGCTCGAGCGGATGATCCAGGTGCTGTGTCGGCGGCGGAAGAACAACCCGCTCCTGATCGGCGAGCCCGGCGTCGGCAAGACCGCGCTGGCCGAGGGCCTGGCCCTGCGCATCCACGACAAGCAGGTGCCGACGGCGCTGGCCGACAACCGGGTCTACGCCCTCGACATGACCGCGGTCCTGGCCGGGACCCGGTTCCGCGGCGACTTCGAGGAGCGCCTGAAGGCGGTGATCGAGGTCCTGACCAAGGACCCCAAGGCGATCCTGTTCATCGACGAGATCCACACGATCGTCGGCGCCGGCGCGACCTCGGGCGGGACCATGGACGCCGCCAACATGCTCAAGCCGGCGCTGTCCAACGGCGAGCTGCGGTGCATCGGCTCGACGACGTTCAAGGACTACCGCAACTCGTTCGAGCGCGACCGCGCCTTGACCCGGCGGTTCCAGCGCATCGACGTCGGCGAGCCGTCGGTGGCCGAGGCGATCGAGATCCTGAAGGGCCTGCGCTCGCGCTACGAGGCCCACCATCAGGTCCGCTACTCCGACGCCGCGATCGCCGCCGCCGCCGAGCTGTCGGCCCGGCACATCAACGGCTCGCACCTGCCCGACAAGGCGATCGACGTCATGGACGAGGCCGGGGCTCGGGTCCGGCTGATGGCCGAGGCCGACCGGCCCGTCGAGATCCGCCCGCCGCTGATCGAGGACGTGGTCGCCAAGATGGCGCGCATCCCGCCGCGCACGGTGTCGACCACCGACAAGGACAAGCTGGCCAACCTCGAGCGCGATCTGCGCCAGGCCATCTTCGGCCAAGATTCCGCGATCGATCAGATCGCGACCGCCATCAAGCTGTCGCGGGCTGGCCTGGGCCACCCCGACAAGCCGACCGGCAACTTCCTGTTCGCCGGGCCGACCGGCGTCGGCAAGACCGAGCTGGCCAAGCAGCTCGCCAAGACCCTGGGCGTCGAGTTCCTCCGCTTCGACATGTCGGAGTACATGGAGAAGCACACGGTGTCGCGGCTGATCGGCGCGCCGCCCGGCTACGTCGGCTTCGATCAGGGCGGCCTCCTGACCGACGCGATCAACAAGCACCCGTACTGCGTGCTGCTCCTCGACGAGATCGAGAAGGCCCACCCCGACCTGTTCAACATCCTGCTCCAGGTCATGGACCACGCGACCCTGACCGACAACAACGGGCGCAAGGCCGACTTCCGCAACGTCGTCCTGATCATGACGTCGAACGTCGGCAGCCGCGAGATGGCGGCGGCCAAGCTCGGGTTCGGCGGCGGCCCCGGCGTCGACCCCAAGGCCGGCAAGGGCGCCCTCGAGCGGATGTTCACGCCGGAGTTCCGCAATCGCCTCGACGCGGTGGTGTTCTTCGACGGTCTGCCGCCCGAGGTCATCAAGCAGGTGGCGCAGAAGTTCATCGACGAGCTCGACGGCCAGCTCGCCAGCAAGAAGGTCCAGCTCGACGTCACCCCGGCGGCGCTGGCCTACTTCGCCGACAAGGGCTACGACCGGGCGATGGGCGCGCGGCCGATGGGGCGGGTGATCAGCGAGGCGATCAAGAAGCCGCTGGCCAACGAGATCTTGTTCGGCGCGCTGGTCCACGGCGGGGTCGCCAAGATCGACTTCGTCGACGGCGCGATCGCGATCAGCTACGAGTCGGCCCCGCCGCCGGCGGACGACGCCGACGCCAACTGAGGCCGCCGGCCGCCGACCCGCGCCGAGCTCGGCGCGATCGTGGTACCAACAGGTCATGGCCCCAACTCCTCCGCGCGGTCGCCTCCGCTGGGACCGCTTGATCCTGACCCTGGTCGTCCTCGGCGGCGGTGGCTTCGCCCTGTACTGGTTCGCGCTCCGGTGAGCCGGCCACCTCCGCCGCGCCGACCGGCGTGGCGGCCGGTGCACGACGCCGAGCGCAGCTACCTGTACGTCCCCGGCTACCTGACCGCGACCGCGCGCGCCGACCTCCTGGCCTGGCTGGCGACGCTGCACCCGCTGTGGGAGCAGCGCTACTCGACGGTGCGGCCGCTGCCGCCCGGGCGCGAGCAACGGCCGCTCCTGCGCCCGGTGTACTGGCTCGGCAACTGGCAGTTCGCCTGCCTGGGGTACTACGAACCGCCGGGCGGGGTGCGCGATCGCTGCGTCGCCGCCGAGCCGTTCCCGCCGTGCGTGGCCGCGATCGCCGCCGACGCCGAGGCGCGGGTCCGCGCGCGGTTTGCGCCGGCCGACGTGCCGCGCGGCTGGCACTTGAACACCGCGCTCATCAACTTCTACGGCGACCGCGCCGAGGGGGAGCGCTGGCACGACGTCGCGCGGGTCGGCGAGCACCGCGACTTCGAGCCCGGCCCGGTCGTGTCTCTGTCGCTGGGGGAGCGGGCGCTGTTCCAGTTCGTGCCGCGCGGCCGCGACGCCGCCCGCGGCCCGGTGCGCTCGCAGTGGCTCGACGACGGCGCCCTCCAGGCCTTCGGCGGCCGGCGCTGGAAGGACGAGCTCCTGCACCGGGTCCAGCGGGTCGACCGCAAGCTGGGGTGCGACCTCCCGCCGCAGGTCGACGGGTTTCGCACCCGTCGGGTCAACCTGACGTTCCGCTACGTCCCCGACGAGCACGTCGTGCCCTTCGCGCGCCTGGGACCGATCGCGGCCGCCGACGTCCGCGGCTACGTGGCGACCCTGGCGGCCCATGTGCCGTTCTTCGCCGGCGCGCTGTCGACGATTCCCCGAGGCCTGTCGAACCATTGACGGGGTCGCGGGGGCGAGGGCCGAAACCGAGGCGTCGGCCGGGCCCCGATCATCGGTCGTACGTGGTCCACTCCTTGCTCAGTCGATCGGTTGATCGATCGGGATGTCCGACCGGTGGGGCCACGGGGGTCCACCGGGCGGACGCCATGTCGCCCGCCGCTCGGCGGCTCGAGGAACGTATGAGAACCGTTGCGCTCGTCTTGGCGCTGATGACCTCGGGGGGATGCGCCCTCGCCGCCGCCCGCAGTCCGGACCTCCCGGTCCGGGTCGAACGTGAGCCGTCGTGCAATTCGGGCAAGGGGGCGGTCTTCGCCGACGGCCTGGGCGGCGGGCTGTTCGGCCTCACCAGCCTGGGCCTCCTGGCGGCCGAGGAGCCGGCCCCGGGCCTGGTGTTCGGCCTGGCGGCGGCGGCCTTCATCGGCTCGGCGGTGTCGGGTAGCCGGTCGGCCGATCGGTGCCGCGCCGCCCGCGCCGAGTACCAGGCCTTGGTGGTGGCGCGCGACGAGCAGGTCGCGGTCCAGCGCGCGGTCATCCAGACCGAGCGTCGGCTCCGCGCGGGCGGCGCGGCGCCGGTCACCCCGACGGGCGCCAGCCCGGTCGATCCCTTCCCGGGCGCGCCGGCGCCGACGGGGACCGGCGCGACGGCGACGACGCCGACGGGGACCGCCCCGCCGGTCAAGCCGCCGGTGGCGGCGGTCAAGCCGGTGGCGCCGGTGGCGCCGGTCGCGCCGGTCAAGCCGCCGGTGGCGCCGCCGGCTGCCCAGGCTGACGACGACGAGTCGCCCGCCGACGACGGCGCTGGCGGCTCCGACTGGGCCGAGTTCTGGCGCGAGGTGAAGCCATGATGCGTCGACCCGCCGCCCTGGTCGCGCTCGCGCTCGCGCTCGCCGTCGCCCCGGCCGCGGCCGCGGCCGACGTCGTCCTGTCCGCCCGGGTGGTCAAGACCGATCGCCGCGAGATCTACATCAACGTCGGCGAGGGCGCCGGCGTCGTCGAGGGCGCGACCCTGCGGCTCAAGCGGCCGATGACCCTGCGCCACCCGGTGACCCGGGCCGCGGTGACCGACTGGCTGCCGCTCGGCGATGGCACCGTCACCGACGTCGGCGGCCAGCTCGCCCGCATCGCCCTGCCGCCCGAGCTCTTGACCCAGGTCAAGGTCGGCGACGTCGCCGAGGTCTACGTCGAGCGCGCCGAGACCCTCGCGCCGCCGCCGCCGCCGCCGCCACCACCGCCGCCCGACGCGCGGCCGATCCCGACGGTCGATCCCGACACCGCGGAGGTGCTCACGGTGTGGCGGACCACCACCGGCCAGAGCCTCGACGCGCGGATCGCCGCCTGGGCCGGCTGGCTCGCCGATCACGGCGACTCGCGCTACGCCGCCGACGTCCGCGCCGATCTCGAGGTGCTGCGCGCGACCCGCGAGGCCATGCGCCCCGACGCCGGCCGGCCGAGCTCGGCCAACCTGCGGGTCGAGCACCTGCCGCCGACCGCGGCCGAGGCGGGTCGGCCGATCACCTTGGCCTTCGTCTTGACCGACCCCGAGCGCGTGGCGGCGGCGTCGCTCCACGCCCGGCGCCGCGGCCAGCCGCACTTCACCCGCTACGAGCTGGTCCGCGAGCGCGGGCGCTACCTGCGCGGCGTGCTGCCGGCCGAGCTGGCGATCGCGCCGGGCCTCGAGTACTTCGTCGAGGCCCTCGACGTCGACGGCGACGCCGCCGCGGCCTACGGCAGCGACGTGCAGCCGGCCGCGATCGCGGTGGCCGCGCCGCCGGTCGCCGGACGGTTCGCGCCGGTCCGCCGCCGCACCCAGTTGAGCATTTCTGGCAGCTATCTCGACTTCGCGACCTTTGACGATCGCACCGGTCCCGACGGTGCGGCCCAGGATCGCCGCGACACCTTCGCCGAGGCCGCGGTCGACGTGCTGTACCGCCTCGACGGGCTCCTGTGGGGCGTGCGCCTGGGCTTCGGCTCCTACGGGGGGCGCGGCGGGTTCGCCGACGCGGTGTGGACCGAGGCGACCGAGGCGCCGCGGATCGGGTTTCAGTTCGGCTACGTCGAGGGCGAGCTGCGGCTGCCGACCAAGGGCGGCCCGCCGATCGGCCTGGCCGGTCGCTTCATCGCCGGCGTCGGCCGCGAGGGCTTCGGGATCGGCGGCGCGGCCCGCCTGCGGCTGGGGGATCCCGACGCCACCAACCTGTCGGTCGGCGCCGGCGCCACCGAGCAGGTCGGATTCTTGACCGACCTTCGCCTCGAGACCTGGCCGCGCCGCAACCTGCCGGTCGGCATCGCGGTCGGCGTCACCGACCAGCCCGGCAACGGCGACCTCGGGGTCCGGCTGTCGGCCGACGTCGGCTACCAGCTCCGCCCGTGGGTCCGCCCCACCGTGCGCGGCTCGTGGCAAGGCCGGAGCGCGACCCACGCCGGCGTCGGCGGTGGCCTCGGCCTGGTGTTCGACTGGTGACCTCGCTGGAGTTGATCATGACCCTGCGCACCCCCCTCACCGTCCTCGTCGGCCTCGGCCTCGCCTGTGGCGTCGCCCGCGCCGACGTCTATCACGTGCCACCGGCCGAGGCCCAAGCTGGCGCGCCGCTCGAGCTCGAGGCCCGGATCGCCGACGCCGAGTCGCGCACCGTGCACCTCTACTACCGGACCGCCGTGACCAGCGCCTGGGCCGAGGTCGCGTTCGCGCGCGCCTCGGGCGAGCGGTGGATCGCGACCATCCCGGCGGCGGCGATGGTCGTGCCCGGCGTCGAGTACTACCTGGCGTCGGTGCCAGCGGTCGCCGCCGACGCCGCCGGCGCCGCCGTGCCGGTCGACGAGTTCGCATCGGCGGCCTGGCCCCATCCGGTCGCGGTCCGCACCGGCGCCGCCGACGCGCGGCGCCAGCGCGACCTGGCGCGGGTCGGCGGTCGACGCTCGCGGGCCCGGGCCGCGTTCGAGTGGATCGACTTCGGTCGTCGCACCAACCAGGCCGACGCCTCGGTGCCCGACAGCTACTACCGCATCGATCTCGACTTCGCGTACCGCCTCCTGGCCTACCCCCTCGAGGAGATCCGCATCGGCTACACCCGCCTCGAGGGCGAGGTGCCCAACTCCGATCGCCGGGTGCCCTTCGACTGCACGCCGGCCACCGAGACCACGCCGGCCTGTCGGCTGGCCGCCGGCTTCAAGGTCGGCGGCTGGTTCGAGCTCGGGCTCGGCCTGGCCGAGGGCCTGCGCCTCGACGCCCGCGGCATGTTCACCGCCAACCAGGAGAGCTTCGCCCTCGGCGCGCGGGCCGAGCTGCGCGCCGGCATCGCCGACGGCAACCACCTGGCGGCCGCGGTCGAGTACATGGCCGACGTCGGCACGATCGGCTCGTTCCGGCTGGGCTGGGCGACGGTGCCCAAGGTGCCGATGGCGATGACTGTCGAGATCACCGATCTGCCGTCGAGCGTGCGGGCCACCGGCGTCCGCCTGCTCTACGACGCCTACTACCCCTTGCCGACCGGCCTGCGCCTGGGCGCGCGGCTCGGCTACGCCGCCCGCGACCAGATCATCGGCGGACCCTCGGCCGGCCTGTCGGCTAGCTACGACTTCTGACCCGCGAGGCCCCCATGCGCAGCCTGTCCTTGTTCGTCGTCCTCAGCCTGGCCCTCGCCGGCACCGCCGCGGCCGAGCCGGTGGTCCTCGCGGTCGAGGGTGACAGCGTCTACCTCGATCTCGGCGCGCGCGATGGCGTCGGCGCCGGCAGCGAGCTCGAGCTGGTGCGGGTCGTGGTCGCCACCGACCCGGTCAGCAAGCGCACCTTGCGCGACGCCTTCGCGCTCGGCACCTTGACCGTGACCCGCGCCGGCGAGCACCTGAGCCAGGCCACCCTCGAGCCCGCGCTGCGCGGCCGGGTCGCGGTCGGCGATCAGGTCCGTCCGGTCGACGGGCCGCGGGTGTTCGCCGATCCGTGGGCCGAGCGCGTGCTGGCGTCGAAGCAAGCGCCGCGCGCGCCGGGGCAGCCGGTCGGTCCGACGGTGGCGAGCGGCGACCCGCGGGCCTCGGCCGCCGCCGCGGTCGCCGCCGCCGACGCTGCCAGCGCGGCCTGGCGCACCACGCTTGGACAGCCGCCGCGGGTGCGGGCCGAGGCCTGGCGGGCGTTCCTCACCGCCAACCCGCGCTCGCCCTACGCGGCCGCGATCGAGACCGAGATCGCCAACCTCACCACCCAGGCCGACGCCCTCGACGCCGCGATCGCCGCCGCCAACGCCGCTCGCGCCGGTGGACAGCGCCCGGCGATCGCCGACGCGCTGGCCGCCCAGGTCGGTCAGCCCGAGGGCGCGGTCTATGCGGTCGTCCCCGACCGGGTCGCCCCCGAGCGTCCGATCGGCGTGGTCTTGACCCGGGTCGCGCCGGTGGCCGGCCCGGTCTGGCTCTACGTCCGCACCGCGGGCGCGCCGGCCTACACCCGGGTGGCGATGGCCGACGACGGCGACGCCTATCTGCGGGCCACGATCCCCGCCGAGCAGGTGCGCGGCCGCGCCGTCGAGTGGTACGTCACCGCCGGCGAGCGCGCGCTGGTCGGCGAAGCCGACGCCCCGCGATCGATCGCGGTCGAGCGACCGGTGGTCGAGGCGCCGCCGGCGGCCGGCCGGACCCAGGTCCGGACCGCGGTCGACTACGTCGACTTCGACGGTGGCCTCGAGGACGGCTTCGATCAATACGTGCAGTGGGAGGCCGAGGCGGCCTACCGCTTCCTGGCCAAGGTCCACACCGCCCGCGTCGGCTTCGGGATCATGAGCGGCACCGGCGGCCCCAAGGACGTGATCGATGAGGACCCGGCGCAGCAGTGCCGCGACGGCAGCGGCGCGTTCCGCTGCCGCGGCGTCACCTTCAGCTACGTCTACACCGAGTTCGAGTTCCGCCCGCGCAAGCACCTGGCGGTGATGCTGCGGCCCCAGGCCGGGCTCCTCACGACCGACGTCCGCCCCGACGGTGGCCCGCGCCGTTGCGGCGACACCACCGACCTCGACGGCTGCGACTTCGGCAAGGGCTACGGCCTGCGCGCTCGCGTCCGCATCGGCGAGGAGCTCGGCACCAACCTCGAGCTGGCGGCCGGCTTCACCTCCGACGTCGGCACGCTGTTCGAGGCGATGTACCGCTTCACCCCGACCCCCAAGGTACCGCTCAAGCTCGCGGTCCAGGTCACCGATCTGCCGGTGCCCGAGGACTTCGGCGTCAGGCTCCTGGCCGACGTCGGCTGGCGGGGCGTGGCGTGGGTGTATCCCTCGCTGCGCGTCTCGTACCAGGCGCGCGACATCGACCACGTCGGCTTCTCCGGGGGCCTCGGCCTCAACTTCGACTGGTGAGGATCGCCATGCGTCTTCGACACCACCTCGCCCTCGCGTCCACGCTCGTCCTCGCCGTCCTGCCGATCATCGGCGCACCGGTGGCCGACGCTCAACCGGCTGCACCGTCGGCTGTCGCGCCGGCGCCGGTCGCCGCGCCCGCGGTCGTGACCCCGCCGCCGGCCCGCGCCACCGTGCTCCACGTCCCGCGCGCGACCGCGATCGCCGGCGCGCCCCTCGAGCTGGTCGCCGCGGTCGACGCCGCCTGGGCCGAGCCGCTCCTGGTCGCGCGCTACCGCGCGGTCGGCGCCACCGGCTGGCAAGAGGTCGCGTTCCGCCACTCGTCGACCGGCGGCTGGTTCGCCACCGTGCCGGCCAGCGCGATCAACCCGCCCGGCGCCGAGTACTACATCGTCGGGCGCGGCCCGGCCGGCGAGCAGCCCCACTTCGCGTCGGACGCCGCGCCGCACCTGGTGCGGATCGAGCCGACCGAGGACGAGCGTCTGGCCGACGCCGATCGGGTCCGCAACGAGGGCCGGACCGACACCGTCCGCCTCGACGTCGACGCTCACGACTTCGGCAACCGCTTCGGCAACCAGGACCGCTACCTGCGCGGCGAGCTCGAGTGGACCCACCGGTTCTCGCGCCGCCTGTACTCGATCGGGTTCGGCTTCGGCTTCATCCAGGGCCAGACCCCGCGCGAGGACCCTGACGACGGCTCGGCCAACCACGCCGCCCGCTACGGCGCCGCCACGGTCCGGCTCCGGCTCCACCCGTCGATCTACACCGACCTCCGCCTGATCTTGGGCGTGTCTCACGAGGGCTTCATGCGCGGCGGCGCCGGCACGGTCACCTTCGGCAAGCCGTGGCGCTCGAACTTCGCGGTCGGCGCCGAGGTCCTCGACGATCTCGGCCCGTCGCTGTCGGTCCGCCTGCAGTGGGACACCGTGCCGAAGATGTTGATGGGCGCCGCGATCGTGCGCACCGAGCTGCCCGGCACGTTGATCTCGTCGAGCGGCCTGTACCTGAAGTACGACGTGAGCTACCAGCTCGTCGGCGGCCACGCCGTGCGCGCGGCCATGACGTACGGCACGCGCGACGGCGCCGGCCGGTTCGGCGGTGGCCTGGGGGTCGCGACGTCGTTCTAGTGGGAGGCGAGGACCGAGACCGAGGCCGAGACCGAGGCCGAGACCGAGACCGAGACCGAGACCGAGTCCGAGTCCGAGGCCGAGACCGAGGCGCTCAGGCCAGGGCGAGTGCGCCCCAGGCCACGCCGATCGCGATCGCGAAGGCGCCCGAGCCGACCCGGACCCGACGCAGCGTGCGGGCCGACACCGACAGCCGAGACAGCGACATCGCGGCCAGGCCCGACACCGCGGCCATGCCGACCACCGAGCCGAGGCCGAAGCTGGCGACGTACCCGATCGCGGCCGGCGACGACGCGACCTCGGCCATGGCCAGGGCCGCCAGCGCGCCCGAGCCGGCCAGGCCGTGGATCACGCCGACCACCAGGGGCCGGAGCGCCAGCGCCCGCGCGCCGACGTGGATGTGGGCCGGCGGGCCGCCGTGGACGTGGGCCCGGCCGCCGTGGTGGTGGACGTGGGGCGCGCCGGTCGTGCCGTCGCGCAGGGCGGCGCGGACCGCGCGCACGCCGAGGACGATCAGCATCGCCGCCACCACCAGCTCGAAGCCGCGCTCGACCGCCGGCGCCAGCTCGGCGCGGGCCAGCACCAAGACCAGGCCAACCGCGATCAGCGCTGCGGTGTGGCCGAGGCCCCACAGCGCGCCCAGGAGCGCGGCCTGGCGCGGCCGCGGTTGCTCGGCCACCAGGGTCGAGACCGCCGCCAGGTGATCGGGCTCGAACGCGTGGCGCGCGCCGACCGCGAGGCCGAGCCCGGTGGCGATCACCAGCTCCATCAGTGCAGCCCCAGGAGCGCCTCGCGCAGGCGCCCGATGCCGGTCTTGATGTTGTCCATCGAGCAAGCGTACGACAACCGGACGTGGCCGGCGGCGCCGAAACCCGAGCCCGGCACGACCGCGACCCGGGCGTGCTCGACCAGCCAGTCGCACAGCGCGACGTCGTCGGTCACCGGCTTGCCGTCGGGGAACTTGGTGCCGATGAACGCGCCGAGATCCGGGAAGGCGTAGAACGCGCCCTTGGGCTCGCGGCAGGCGACGCCGGGGATGGCGCGCAACAGCTCGACCATCGCCAGCCGGCGCTCGTCGAAGGCCTTGCGCATGGTCTCGACGCAGTCCTGGGGCCCGGTGATCGCGGCCAGGGTCGCGAGCTGCGCCAGGTGCGTCGGGTTCGAGGTCGACTGGCCCTGGACCTTGGCCATGGCCTTGATGATCGAGGTCGGCCCGGCGGTGTAGCCGATGCGCCAGCCGGTCATCGCGTAGGTCTTGGACACGCCGTCGACGAGGATCGTGCGGGCGGCCAGCTCGGGGCCGAGCGCCGCGATCGACTGGTAGACCGCGTCGCCGTAGCACAGCGACCGGTAGATATCGTCGGAGATGACCAGCAGGTTCTTCTCGACCACGACCTCGGCCAGGGCCTTGACCTGGGCCGGCGTGTAGACCGCGCCGGTCGGGTTCGACGGGTTGTTGAGGACGATCGCCCGGGTCCGCGGCGTGATGCGGGCGCGCAACGCGTCGGGCCGGACCGTGAAGTCGTCGTCGGGGCTGGTCGGCAGGATGACCGGCGTGCCGCCGGCCATCATCACCATGTCGGGGTAGCTGACCCAGTACGGCGCCGGGATGATGACCTCGTCGCCGGGGTCGAGGAGCGCCAGGAACAGGTTGTAGAGCGAGTGCTTCGCGCCGCACGACACCAGCACCTGATCGGCGGCGATCGAGGTCGCGTGGACCCGCGACAGCTCGGCGGCGATGGCCTCGCGCAGCACCAGCAGGCCGGCGACGTCGGTGTACTTGGCGACCGCGCCCTTGCCGAGGGCCTCGACCGCCGCGGCCTTGATGTGCGCCGGGGTGTCGAAGTCGGGCTCGCCGGCGCCGAAGCTGACGACGTCGATGCCCTGGGCCTTGAGGCGGGCCGCCTTGGCGGTGACGGCGAGGGTGATCGACGGCTTGATGGCGTCGAGGCGCGAGGCGGTCTTGTAGTTGGGGGCGGTCACGGCGGTTCTCCCGGGGTGGGCGATCACTTCTTGGCGTAGACGGCGGCGAGGGCGGCGGCGACCTGGGGCGGCACCAGCCCGGTGACGTCGCCGCCGAGGCTGGCGACCTCCTTGACCAACGACGAGCTGACGTAGTGGTTGCGCTCGTCGGTCATGAAGAACACCGAGTCGATGCCGGGGGCCAGGCGGCGGTTCATGTGCGAGAACTGGAACTCGTACTCGAAGTCGGCCAGCGCCCGCAGGCCGCGGACGATCACGGTCGCGCCCCGGGCCTTGCAGAAGTCGACCAGGAGCCCGTCGAAGGACGCGAAGTCGAGGCGGGCCGCGTGCTCGGGCAGGGCGGCGCGGATGAACTCGACCCGCTGCTCGACCGAGAACAGCGGCTGCTTGCGCGGGTTGACGGCGATCGTCACGATCACGCGGTCGAACAGCGCCAGGGCCCGGGCCAGGATGTCGAGGTGCCCGTTGGTGATCGGGTCGAAGCTCCCGGGGTAGACCGCGATGACGTGCTTGGCGGGATCGGGAGCCGGGGTGGTCATGGGGCCTCGGGATCGACGGGGTCGACCGGGTCAACGGGCTCGACCCGGTAGCGCGACAGCGCGGTGTCGCCGTAGCGGCGCAGGTCCGTTCGTAGCAGAAAGCCGACGCGGTCGGGAGGTGGCGTGCGGTGGGCGTGCTCGACGGCCACTACGGTGGCGGGCGTGAGCCGGGCTCGCGGCAGGGCGGACAGGGGCGCCAGGTAGTCGGCGGCGTAGGGCGGATCGAGGAAGATCCAGCGCCACGGCGGGCCGGCGCCGGCGCTGGCCAGGAACCGGGCGACGTCGAGCCCGACGACGGTGGCGCGGTCGCCGACCTCGAGGCTGGCGAGGTTGGCGCGCAGGGCCACGAGCGCTCCGCGGTCGCGGTCGACGAAGGTGGCGTGGCCGGCGCCGCGGGACAGCGCCTCGAGGCCGAGGGCCCCCGACCCGGCGAACAGATCGAGGACGTGGTCGTCGGGGTGGGCCGGGCCGAGCAGGTTGAACAGGGCCTCGCGGACCTTCTCCGAGGTCGGGCGAGTGGTGGCGCCGCGCGGGGCCCGGAGGACCCGCCCGCCGAAGCTGCCGGCGACGATGCGCACCCCGGCGGCGTACCACGGTAGGCTCGGGCAGTGTCGTGGCCCGTCATCCTGACGCTGGCGGAGATCGCCTGGATCCTGGTCGCCGGGACCGCGATCGTGATGCAGCGGCGATCGGCCGCGGCCACCGTGGCCTGGGTCCTGGCGGTCGCGCTCCTGCCGGTGGTCGGCTTCATCATCTACTGGCTGATCGGGCCGCAGCGACTCAAGCGGACCAAGCTGGCTCGCGTCGCCAGCGCCCAGCAGGTGGCGGCGGCGCTGGCCGGGCTCGAGGAGGCCAAGCTGTCGGCGCCCGAGCACGCCCGGGTCTCGCTGGTGCCGCTCGGGCTCGGCGAGGCGCCGCCGCTCGCCGCCCACGCCATCACGCCGTACCTCGACGGCCGCTCGGCCTACGCCGCGATCTGCGCCGCGATCGAGGCCGCGCGCCACCACGTCCACCTCGAGTACTACATCTGGGAGCCCGACGGCATCGGCACCCGGCTGCGCGACCTCTTGATCGCCAAGGCCCGGGCCGGGGTCGAGGTGCGGATGCTGGTCGACGGCACCGGCGCGGTCGGCCTGCGCCGCGGCTGGCGGGCGCCGCTGTACGCCGCCGGCGTGCAGTTCGCGTGGTTCAACCCGCTCACCCTCAAGCTGTGGCGGCGCCGGCGCGCCGACTTTCGCACCCACCGCAAGATCGTGGTGTGCGACGGCGCGATCGGCTTCACCGGCGGCATGAACGTCGCCGACGCCCAGTCCGAGGAGTTCGGCGCGAGCTACTGGCGCGACACCCACCTCAGCTTTCGCGGCCCGGCGGTGTGGTCGCTGCAGCGGGCCTTCCTCCACGACTGGGCCTACGCCACCGGGGTCCGGCCGTCGCTCGGCGCCGAGTACTTCCCCGACGACGCCCTGGTCGCCGACGAGCAGGACGCGATCTCGATCGTCGGCTCCGGCCCCGACGATCCGCGGTTCGCGGTCCACAAGACCTTCTTCGCGGCGATCACCGCGGCCCGGCGCCGGGTGTGGATCACGACGCCGTACTTCATCCCCGATGACGCGATCATGACCGCGCTGCAGGTCGCGGCGGCCGGCGGCCTCGACGTGCGCGTGATCGTGCCGGCCAAGGGCGACTCGCGGCTGGTCGATCTGGCGGCCCGCAGCTACTTCGCCGAGCTGCTGGCGGCCGGCGTGAAGCTCTACGAGTACCAGCCGCGCTTCATCCACGCCAAGACCATGGTGATCGACGACGACCTGGCGATCGTCGGCACCGCCAACCTCGACAACCGCAGCTTTCAGCTCAACTTCGAGCTGGCCGCGGTGGTCTACGGCACGGAGCTGGCTGCGGCCCTGGCCCGCGCCTTCATCGCCGATCAGGCGGCGTCGCGGGCGGTGGTCGCGGCCGAGCTGGCCCGCCAGCCGTTCTTCACCCGGCTCGGCCAGGCTGGGGCTCGGCTGTTCTCGCCGCTCCTGTGACCGCGCCCGGGGGCGGGCGGCCCGGGCGGCCCGGGCCGACGTGAGGTAGGATGCGCGCCATGGCCGAGCGCCACCACAACCTCACGGCGCACCTGCTCGACGCCCAGCTCGCCCACGGCCGCGGCGACGCGATCGCGGTGCGCGAGGGCGAGCGGGCCTGGACCTACCGCCAGCTCACCGATCAGGTCGCCCGGATGGGCGGCGCCCTGGCCGCGCTCGGCGTCGGCCGCGGCGAGCGGGTCGCGGTCTTGATGCGCGACACCCTCGAGGCCGCGGCGACCATCCTCGGGGTGATCCGGATCGGCGCGATCGCGGTCCCGATGTCGGAGCTGGCCCGGCCCGACGATCTGCGCGAGTCCCTCGGTCACGCCGGCGTGGTCGCGGCGGTGGTCGACGGCGCCCTCGAGCCGGCCCTCGATGCGATCCGCGGCCACCTGCCGAAGCTGCGCGAGGTCGTGTGCTTCGATCCGCGCGCGGCCGGCGAGCGCGACGCCCGGGCGCTGTGTGACGCCGCGACCCCGGCGGCGGCGGCGGCGGTGGCGGCGACCGACGAGGCGCTGCTTTTGTACTCGGCCGGGTTCGCCGACGAGATCTGCGGCGTCCGCCACAGCCACGCTGGCGTGGTCGCGGCGTCGGCGTCGTTCGCCGGCAGCTACCTCGGGCTGGTCGCCGGCGAGCGGGTGTTCGCGGTCGCGCGGCTGTCGACGGCGTTTGGGCTGGGCGCCGGCCTCCTGTTTCCGCTCCTGGTCGGCGCCGAGACCTTGCTCCTGCCGGCGCAGCCTCACAGCCGCGTCGTGATCGACGCCATCGCCGCCTTCGCGCCGATGTACTTCCTGGCCACGCCGTCGATCTACGGCCAGCTCGCCCGCGACGTCGCGGCGGCTGGGGTCGCGTCGCCGCTGGCCGGGGTCCGGCGCGCGATCGCCGGCGGCGAGGGCATGCCCGACAAGCTGGTGCCGCGGATCCGGACCGCGCTCGGCGTCGCGATCGAGGTCGGCTACGGCCTGACCGAGGTCGGGCAGATCGCCCTGGCCGGGATCGTCGGCGACGACGATCGCGCCGGCGCGTGCGGGCGGCCCCTGGCGGGGATCGAGGCCCGGGTCGTCGATGACGACGGCCGCCCGGTCGGCGTCGACGAGATCGGCACGTTGCAGGTGCGGACGCCGTCGATGTGCATCGGCTACTGGACGCCGTTTTCGACCCCGGCCGCCGACGACGACGGCTGGCTCACCACCCGCGATCGCTTCCTGGTCGATGGCCGCGGCGTCTACCACCACTGCGGTCGCACCGATGATCTGTTCAAGGTCGGCGGCAAGTGGGTCGCGCCGGGCGAGGTCGAGCGCGCGCTGGTGTCCCACGACGCGGTGTGGGAGGCGGCGGTCATCGGCGTCGACGACGAGGATGGCCTGATCAAGCCGCTGGCCTTCGTGGTCGTCAACGTCGGCCACCACGGCGACCCCGCGCTCGAGGACGAGCTGCGCGAGTTCGTCAAGGCGACGCTGGCGCCGTACAAGTACCCGCGGTGGATCGAGTTCGTCGACGCGCTGCCGCGCGGGCCGGGCGGGCGACTCCTGCGCTACAAGCTGCGCGCGCCGCGCCGGCGGCGCCGGGCCGAGACCGGCACGGCGTGAGTGACCCGGTCGCCCAGGCCCTGGCTCACGCCGCCGCGCGCTGGCGGGCCGAGGCCACCCTGGCGCGCTGGCGCGGACCTGACGCGGTGGGTGTCGGCGCCGACGCCACGGCTGCCGCCGACGATCCCCGGCCCGGCGGCTGGCAGCGCTGCGACCCGAGCTGGATCGAGGCCGCGCTCGCCGACCTCGACCCGGTCGCGCGGGCGATCGTCGTCGGGGACCGGCGCGATCCGCTGGCGCGCTGGCTGGCGCGACGGACCCTGGGGCACCTGGTGGCGATGCCGCCGCCGGGACCGGCGGTTGGCCTCGAGCGGCTGCCGCGGCTGACCGGCCGGGGCCTGGCCCGGACGCTCAGCGTCCTCGGTCGACGCCAGCTCGCCCACGCCGTAGGCGGCGCGACCGCGGCCGAACTGACGGCGCTGGCCGCGCGCCTGCCGTGGGGCGGCGACCTCGGCGGCGAGGTCGCGGCGGTGCGGGGGCTCGGGGCCGCTGCGACCGGCGAGCTCGGCAGCCGACGCAGCGCCGCGGCGCGGACCCGCGGCCTGCCGTGGCACACGCCGGGCGCCGCGGTGACCGCCGGCGCGCGGGCGCTGGCGCCGGTGATCGCGGGCCGGCCGCTGGCGTGGCAGCTCGCCCAGCGGTTGCCGCGGCCGATCGGGCTTGAGGTCCTGGCCGAGCTGACCGGGCCCTTCGCGCGCGCGCCGGCCGACGGCGTCGGCGCCGCCGAGCTCGAGCGCGCGATCGATCGTGGTAGCGTCGGCCCGTGACCGTGCGAATCCTCGACGGGGAGGTCTTCGACGCCGAGGTCGAGGCCCGGGCGGTGCGGGCCGCCGCAGCGGCCGACGCCGAGCGGATCCGCGCCGAGCTGGCGGCCGCCCGCGACGCCACCGCGCGCGACCTGGCCCGCGCCCGCGCCGAGGCCACCGCCGCCCGCGCCGAGGCCGCGCGGGTCCGCAGCCTGGCCGGGTTGCCGGCCGCGGCCGGGCAGGTGGTCGAGCTGGTCGGCCTGACCGTGCGCGCCCGCTGTCCCGGCGTGGCCCTGGGCGAGGTGGTCCTCTTGGCCCGCACCGGCTGGGCCGGCGACGCCACCGTCCGCGCCGAGGTGGTCGGCTTCGCCGACGACGCCGTCGTCCTCCTGCCGTACGGCGACCTCGCCGGCATCGCGCCGGGCGCTACGGTCACCGCCACGGGCGGGCCGCTCACGTTCCCGTGTGGCCCCGGCCTCCTCGGCCGCGTCGTCGACGCTCTGGGCGTCCCGCTCGACGGTCCGCCGATCGACGCGCCGCCGTGGCCGATCGATCGGCCGTCGCCGCCGCCGCTGTCGCGGCCGGCGATCGTCGCGCCCCTGGTCACCGGCGTGCGCGCGATCGACGGGCTGTGCACGCTGGGCACCGGCCAGCGGGTCGGCCTGTTCGCGGCCGCCGGGGTCGGCAAGTCGACGCTCCTCGCGCAGCTCGCCAACACCGCCGACGCCGACGTGATCGTCCTCGGCTTGATCGGGGAGCGCGGCCGCGAGCTGGGCGACTGGCTGGCGCGCCTCGGGCCGGCCCGGGCCCGCACCGCGATCGTGGCGGCCGGCGCCGACGCCCCCAGCCTGTGTCGGGTGCGGGCCGCCGCCACGGCGACCGCGATCGCCGAGTACTTCCGCGATCAGGGCCAGCGCGTGCTGCTCCTGGTCGACTCGCTGACCCGGGTCGCGCGGGCCCAGCGCGAGGTCGGGCTGTCGGCCGGTGAGCCGCCGGCCCGCCATGGCTACCCGCCGAGCGTATTCGCGCTGCTGCCGCGGCTGTGCGAGCGCGCCGGCACCGCCGCGGTCGGATCGATCACCGCGATCTACACCGTGCTGGTCGCCGGCGGCGATCTCGACGAGCCGGTCGCCGACGAGGTCCGCGGCATCCTCGACGGCCACCTGGTGCTCGACCGCCGGCTGGCCGGTCGCGGGCAGTACCCGCCGATCGACGTGGTCGCCAGCGTGTCGCGCATGTTCACCCAGCTCGCCACGCCGGCGCAGCAGGCGGCGGCGGCGGTCGTGCGGCGAGCGCTGGCGATCTACGACGAGCATCGCGATCTCCTGGCGGTCGGCGCCTACAAGCCCGGCGGCGACGCCGCCCTCGACGCCGCGGTGGCGCGCCAGCCGGCGATCGAGACCTACCTGCGGCAGGTCGACGGCGCGGCGGTGCCGCTGCCGCGCACGGTGGCCGAGCTGGTGGCGCTGGCGCGCTGAGCGCGCGTCGCGCCGCGGTCGGGCCGCGGTCGGGCCGTCCCGCGCCGTGGCAAAACACCCCGGACCCGAGGCGCCGCCGTCTCAGCTTCCGGGCGCGGATCGGCGCGCCGCCGCCGGTGGCCCGCGGGGCAGGGCGCAGCGAGGGCCCCGGTGCGCTCGCGGCCCGGCACGCGGCTTGCGATACTGCGGGCATGACTCGCCGTCGGACCACCCTCAAGCCTCCGGCGCGCCAGACCGCCGGCGCGCCGCCGTTCTTCGGGCGCGTCGCCGAGCTCGCGTCGCTGCGCGAGGCCCTGGCGGTCGCGCCGGTGGTCGTCCTCCACGGTGCCCTCGGGGCCGGCAAGACCGCGCTGGCGCGCCACCTGGTCGCCGGGCTCGAGGTCGAGGCGACGACCGTGCCGTGCTTCCCCGGCGAGCGCGCGACCGCGGTCCGGGCGCGGGTCGAGCGACGCCTGCGCTGCCCGCCCGGCGGGCTCGCCGAGCTGCTCGCGACCGAGGTCCGCGTCGTCGTGGTCGACGATCTCCACCACGTCGTCGCTGACGAGGCCGCCCGGCTGGTGGTCGAGCTGGCGCCGCCGGCCGGCGCCCTCGGGCGGCTGCTCGTGATCGCCCGCGATCGCCCGGTCCTGCCGAGCGACCTCGACTGCGCCGAGCTCGAGCTGGGTGGCCTGGCCGAGGAGGACGCCGCGGTCTTGTGGCGCGCGCTCGCCGACGGGCACGGCCCGGCCGGGACCCTGGGCGCGGCGCTCCTGCGGACCCGCGGGTTGCCGCTGGCGCTGCGCGCCGAGTACGCCCGCGGGCGTTTCGGCGCCGACGCGTGGAACATCGCCCGGCTGACGCCGGCGGCGCGGCGCGCCCTCGCCATCCTCGCGGTGCTGCGGGTGCCGGCCACGCCGGCGGCGATCGCCGCGCTGTCCCCCGAGCTCGAGCTCGAGGACGCCCTGGCCGAGCTGACCGCGCGCCAGCTCATCGACGGCGACGGGCGCGGCGCGTGGACGGTGCACCAGGCCATCGAGGGCGA
This sequence comes from Kofleriaceae bacterium, assembly GCA_018057825.1. GTDB lineage: Bacteria > Myxococcota_A > Polyangia > Haliangiales > Haliangiaceae > UBA2376. The sequence goes on from JAGPCY010000011.1 coordinate 133,067, forward strand.
CGCCCTGGCCTCGCTCGAGGTCGGCGATCGCATCACCCTCGAGCGCGCCGCGGCGGCGCTGTTGGCGCCGGGCGCTCGCGACGGCGGCGCGATCGCCGGCCTCGACGCCGTCGATCGCCTGCGCGAGAGCGCGCTCCACGCCCTGGCCGCTGGCGACGTCGCCGCCGCCGCCGCGCTGGTCGAGCGCGAGGGCGCGATCGCCGCCCGGGTCGGAGCCGGCGGCGAGATCGAGTCGGTGATCGCCGCGATCGGCGTCATGGCCGCGCCTCGCCTGGGCGCGATCCAGGTCGAGCTGGCCGCGCGCGCCGGTCGGATCGCCGAGGCCAACGAGCGGATCGCCGCCGGCGCCACCGGGGTCCGCCCGGTGATCGTCGCCGAGCTGGCGATCGCCGCCCTCGAGCTCGACGTCGGGCTGGCCCGGCTCGAGGCCCTGGCCGCCGAGGCGCCGATCCTCGCCGATGGTCAGCTCGATCGCGCCCGCGCGATCGCCGCCCTGGTCGAGCTCGATCTCGCGCGCGGCGATCGCACCGCCGCGCGGGCCCGCGCCGAGGACAGCCTGCACGAGCCCCTCGGTCCCGAGGCCCGGGCCCGGCTCTTGGTGGCCCTGGCCGCGGTCGACGACCACGACGGCGATCCGTCGGCGGTCCGCACCGCCTTGACCCGGGCCGCCGGGGCGCTGGCGGCCGGCGCCTCCGACGAGGAGCTGGCCGCGATCATCGTCGCCCGCCGCGCCGCCGCCCTGGTCCACGAGGGTCGGGTCGCCGAGGCCCGCGCGGTCCTCGACGACGCGCGCCTGCGGGCCGGCGCCCTCGACGCGATCGCCGTCGCCGAGGCGGTCGGCGAGAGCCGCATCGCCCTCGATACCCTGCGCGGCGATCGCGAGGCCGCGATCGCGCGGGGCAGCGCCCTGACCCGGGCCCGCCGCGCCCGCGGCGACGAGCTGGCCGCGCTGCGCGCCGAGGTCGCGACCGCCGAGCTCGAGTACGAGCGCGGCGACGTCGCCCGCGCCACCGAGCTGGCCCACGCCGCGCGCGGGCCGCTGACCCGGGCCGGCCTGATCGGCCTGGCCGAGCGCGCCGAGCTGGTCCTCGCGGCGGTCGATCTGGCCGAGGTCCGCCTCGAGCGCGCGCGCCCGGTCCTCGATCGCCTCGCCGGTTCCTCCGCCCTGCCGGCCCGCGCTCGGGTCCGCGCCGCCCAGCTCGCCGCCGAGGCTCGGGCCGCCGCTGGTCAGCGCGGCGGCGCCGTCGACGCCGCCCGCGACGCCGCCCCCGGCGACGACGAGCTGGCCCGCGATCTCAGCGAGGCCCGGGTCGCCACCGTCGCCGGCGACATCGGCCGGGCCCTGGCCGCCTCGCGCCGGGTCGCCGCCGCCGCCGAGCGGGCCGGCCGCGCCGCCGATCTCGCCGAGGCCCTGGTCATCGGCTGTCGCCTCGAGCTGGCCAAGGGCGAGCGCGCCGGCGCCCGGGCCCAGGCCAGCCGGGCCGCGCGCGAGGCCGCCGCCGCCGGGCTGGTCCGCCCGCGCTGCCACGCCCTCCTGGCCCTGGCGTCCCTGGCCCGCGACGACGACGATCTGCCGGCCTCGTCGATCTACGCCCGCGACGCCCTCGAGCTGGCCCAGCGCGCCGGCCTGCCGGTCGAGCGCCTCGCCGCCACGATCGCCCTCGACAGCCTGACCGGCGGCGACCCCGAGGCCGGCGCCGCCAGCGGCGCCGCGGCGGCCATGACCCCGCAGGCCATCGAGGCCGCCAACCGCCTGCTCACCGATCTCGGCCTGACCGCGGTGCGGCCGTTCCGCGTCATCGACGCCACCGGCGCGGTCAGCGAGCTGGCCGACGCCGATCCCGAGGTCCTGCGCCTGCCGGCCCGGACCCTCGCCGTCGACGGCGTGCGCGAGTCGATCTGGCGCCGCGGCACCGAGCTCGCCGACCTGCGGCGGCGCAGCCTGCTGAAGAAGCTCCTGTTCCTGTTCGCCGCCGCGCCCGGGCGCACGTTCTCGAAGGAGGACATCGTGCAGTCGGTGTGGAACGTCGCGTACCACCCGCTGCGCCACGACGCCGCGCTGTTCACCAACATCATGCGCATCCGCCGGCTGCTCGGCGAGGACGGCGCCGAGATCATCCGCGTCACCGAGGACGGCTACCGCTTCGATCCGCCCGCCGACTTCGTGTTCGTGCAGCGCGCCGGGTGAGCTGCCGGCGATCCGTCAGTTGATCCAGCGCGGCGGCTGGTTGGGATCGCTCGGCGGCTCGGGCTCGCTGGGCTCGGCGGCGTCGTCGTCGGTCGCGACCTCACCGGCGGCTCGCCGCGCCTCGGCCTCGGCCTCGATCGCGCCCCAGCGCGCGAGGATCGCGCGGGCCCGGCGGCGCCGGCGCCACCAGCCGATCACCAAGAGCAACGCGGCCAGGAGCCACAGGCCGGTGGCGAACAGGGTCGCCGGCACCATCAGGTAGCGCCGGGTCATGTCGGTCTTCCACTCGGCGAACAGCTCGTCGAGGTCGGCGCCGTAGGCCGCTCGCGCGGCGTCGTCGATCGACTTGCCGCGGCCCAGCTCGTAGAGGAACTCCTGCCACGGGTAGCGATCGCCATCGTCGTCGCGATCGACGTAGCGGCCGCGCCCGACCAGGTAGCGCACCAGATCGTAGCTCTGGGCGTAGGCCCGCGACGCCGGCAGCTCGTCGGCCGGGAACGCCGACACGAGCTGATCGAGCGGGATCACCGAGCCGAACCACGCCATCCCGGCCAGCGTCTCCATCCGCGACCAGTCGAGGTCCGCGGCGAACTGCCAGGCGAAGCCCTCGTGCAGCCAGCGCGGCGCGTTCGGCACCGCCGCGCCCAGGGCCAGGTGGGCCAGCTCATGATCGAGGGTCTTGTCGACGTCGAAGCGGCCGCCCGGCCGACCGACCGCCAGCACCACCACGCCGAGGTCGGGGTAGGCCACGCCGGCCGCCCACCGCGGCGCCCCGCGATCGGCCGGCGCCGCCGCCGCCAGATCGCGGCTGTCGGCGACGATGCGGATCTCGATCCGCGCCGGCTGGGGCAGGCGCGACAGGTCCTCGCGGATCGCGGCCAGCGTGCGCGGCGCGCGGTCGGCGACCCGGCGCGCGATCCGCTCGAGGCCGGCCTCGGCGACGACGGTGATCGCGCCGCGGTCGATCGCGACGTCCCAGCGCGGCGCCGCGGCGGCGGTCGGCGCGCCGACGACGACCAGCGCCAGCGCGACCATCCAGGCGATCACCGCGGCGCGCATCAGAACTCCAGCACGAAGCGCTGGCGATCCTCGCCGGCGTCGGCGGCGTAGATCGCGATCGCGCCGGCCGCCAGCGCGCCGCCGATCGCGGCGTAGACCCACCATCGGGTCGGCTCGGTCGGCTTCTTCGGCGCCTCGCGCTCGAGGGGGATCGTCGGATCGGGCGCGCGCTCGTGGGCCGCGGCGTAGGCGGCCCGCGCCGCCGCCACCGCCGCCGCCTGATCGCCGCGGGCCAGGCGGGTCGCGCCGTCGCCGTCGTGACGCCACGCCGCGATCGCGCCGTCGGCCTCGAGCACGACGACCAGCTCGACCGCGTGGGCTCGGGCCAGCTCGGCGACGTCGGCCGCCGCCGGCGCCGCCCCCACCTGCCAGCCGCGCACCGCCGTGGCCCAGGCCTGCGCGATCGGATCGCGCGGCGGGATCGGCGGCACCTCGATCGCTAGCGGCTGGCCCATCACCGTGATCCAGGTCGCCCCGGCGCCGGTTGGCCCCGCCACCGCCACGACGTGCTTGCCGGCCGCCACCCAGGTCGTCGCCGGCACCGGGCCGAGGCGGCGATCGTCGAGCGTCGCGACCGCCCCCGCCGGGCCGGTCACGGTCAGCGCGACCACGTCGCGGTCGAGGGCGGCGTCGATCTCGGGGTAGCGCGCCCAGACGTCGGCGCCGACCGCCGGTCCACCGCCGAGCCCGCGCAGGCGATCCGCGGCGTGGTGGGCCACCGGGCGATCGCCGTCGCGATCTGCGCACAGGAGCACGTAGCTCCAGGCCCGGGCCGCCCGCGGCCGCTCGTCGTGGCCGGCCGCGATCCGCGCCGCCAGGAGCCGCACCGCCAGCTCGGCGGACGGTCGCGCGCGCCCGCAATCGAGCTGCCCGAAGCCGTCGGCCGCCTCGGCCAGGGCGGCGTCGGCGGCGCGGTCGTCGTCGGCCTGGCCGCGCAGCGCCGCCGCGCGATCGCCGGTCAGGACCTCGAGCTCGGCCGCGGTCAGCGCCTCGGCCAGCGCGGTCGCCGTCGCCGGGTCGCCGGCCGGGCGCGCGTCGACGATCGCCACCACCGGCGCGGCCTGCGCGACGCCGGCCAGCGCCGCGAGCGCTACCGCGACTCGAAGTACTTGTTGAGGGCCCATACGTCCTTGGGGCGCAGCCCGTCGAACTGCACGCCGATCTCGTTGTCCGCGCTCCACCGCACCACCGCGCCGATCTCGATCGTGTGGTTGGCCGGCGCCGGCAGGTGGAGGCGCAGCGCCACGCGGTGGCCCATCGGCCGCCGCGGGTACTCGATCAGCGCGCCGCCCACCGACAGGTTCACCACCCGCGCCTCGCGCGCCTCGCCGTCCTCTACCGCGCAGGGGAGGTCGACGTCGTGGCGGGTAGTGCTCCGGCGGTTGTCGCTCACTCCACCGATTGTAGTTCCTCGCGCCGAGCGCACCAGGGGGCGCAGGTAGGTAACGACCTGGACGATCGGTCGGGGCGATCGCGATCGTCGACCGACTCGTTCATGCCCGGACCCTGGCCGCAGCGATCGCCGCGCGAGCGAGCCGGATCGTCGCGGGATCGTGCGCGGCTGGAGGATTTTTCGCACGAGCGCTTGAAATCGACGCTCGCTCGAATATCTTGTTTTGGTCGTGGGCGTCGCCGTCGTGGTCGCCGCCCGTCATGGATAGGTCATGAGGGCGCGCCAGCTCACCAGAGCGAGCCAGGGCGTCCCGGTGTAGCCGAGGAGTCAGACGATGTTGACTGCGCTTGTGGGTAAGCTAGGGATCACGTTCAACCAGCTCGCGGAGCAAGAGGCGGCGCTGGCCGCGGCGCTCCTGGCCGAGGTCGAGCGCCGCGAGGCGACGCTCGCGCCGGACGATCGGGCGCGCCCCCTCGGGGACGTCGCGCTCATCCACGAGATCATCGAGGCCGCGCGCCTCGACGCGATCCTCGGGTTGGCCGCGCTGTCGACCGCCGCCGCCACGACGGTGCGCACCGCCGGGCGCCCCGAGGCGCTCGATCCGGCCGCGATCGCCGCCTGGGTGACCGCCGGCGCGCTGACCGCGGCCGAGGCCGGCGCCCTCGGCAACGCCGTCGAGCTGTACGCGGTGTGCGGCGACGATGCCGCCTTGGCTGCGAAGGTGAAGACGATCGCCGCCGGGCTGACCAACAACCGCCTCGCCTTCTGGACCGCGGCGAGCTGGCTCGAGCGACTCACCGCCGCCGCCGTCGTGCCGCCGCCCGGCGTACCGTTGTCGGCGATCGCCGCCGCGCTGGCCCGCCGCTTCGAGCGCCTCTATCCGGTGTGGGCCATCCTCGGCCGACTGCCGCTGTTCGATCAGGCCAAGGTCCTCCTCGACCTCGACGCCACCGCCGTCCTCGAGGCGCGCAACCCGCGGCGGTTCGATCGCCCCTTCGCCGCCCTCGATCTCACCGGAGTCGCCGCCAACCAGCGCGCCGCGGTCGAGGCCGCCTGGACGAGCCTCGCGGCCCAGGTCCGCGGCTATCCCGGCCTCGAGCTGGCCGCGGTCTACGACGACGTCGCGCGCACGACCACCGATCGAGCGGCCCGCGCCGCAGCGCGCACCAACGGCTTCATCAGCGCGATCAGCAACGCGTCGGGGCCGGCTGGACGCCTCGACGTCCTCGGCCTCGATCTGTCGGCGGGCAGCAAGGACTGGGATCGCTTCAGGCTCACCACGATCCCCGCCGAGGCGCGGCCCTTCGTCACCGCCGGCCTCAAGGCCTACCAGCGCATGCGCGCGGTCGGCGGCAACCTCGACGTCGCCACGCGCCTCATGGCCGCCGGCTTCAGCGCGGCGACCGACGTCGCGCGTCAGCCGCTACCGGCCTTCACCGCGGCCAGCGGCCTCGACGCGACCGAGGCGCGGCGGACCTGGCAGGCCGCTCGGCGCCTGGCGACCGACGCCGCCGCCGTGATCGCTGGCATCGGCGATCAGCTCGGGGGCGCCTCCGACCCGCCCATGACGCGCCCGTCGGGGGACGTGGCGCGCCGCCTCGCCACCGTCGAGGGCTACGACGCGCTGTTCGGGCAGCAGGCGTTCTGCGACTGCGCCCACTGCGCGTCGGTCCTCGGCCCGGCCGCGTACTTCGTCGACCTCATGGCCTTCGTCGCCGCCGAGGTCGATCCGCAGCTCCCGTCGAGCGCCCACCCGCTGCACCTGCGCGCGCGGCGTCCGGACCTGTGGACCACACCCCTCGACTGCCGCGCCACCAACGAGCTGGTGCCGACGCTGGCCCTGGTCAACGAGGTCTTCGAGAACGAGCTCGCGCAGGGTGCGGGCTACGCCGGTCCGCTGACCGATCGCGCCGCTGTCGAGCAGGTGGTCTACCACCAGGTCCTGGCCGGCCCGATCGCGTCGTTCCGCCAGCCCTTCGCCCGCGGCCTGGCCCGGGTGTCGGCGCAGCTCGCGGCCCTGGGCGTCGCCCGCGCCGAGCTGGCCCAGGCGCTGGCGGGCGCGGCCACGCCGTCGCCCGAGGTCAGCCTCGGGCTGTCGGTCGCGCAGGCGGCCGCGCTCACCACGCCGCGCACCACCCTGGCCCAGCTCGCCGCGGTGTACCGCGTGTCGTTCGTCGAGGAGGCCGGCGGCGTCGCCAAGGTCGACGCCACGGTGATGGCCGGCGCCATCGGGGTCGATCGCGCCACCCTCGGCGCGCTGATCGAGTCCTGGTTCGTGCGCCAGGGGGCGTTCGAGCCGAAGCTCGAGGCCGCGCGCCGCAGCTCCGACAGCGTCCAGCACGACGTCGAGTGGGTCGCCGGCCTCACCATCGCCAGCCTCGATCGACTGCACCGCTTGGCCCGCCTGGCCACTGCCCTGGGCCAGCCGGTCGCCGACGTCGATCGCCAGCTCGCCGCCGCAGGCGACGGCGTCCTCGACGCTGCGACCCTCGCGCGCTTCGCGACCGTCGCTGCGCTTCGCCATCGGCTGGGCGACGCCATGACGCTCGACGATGCGGTCGCCCTGGCCGGCGCGGCGGACGCTGCGATCTTCGACGCGCGCTGGAACCGGGGCGTCGTCTCGGCCGACGCGCGCTGGCCTCAGCCGACAGCGCGGCTCTACCTCCCGGCCTTCGCGAGCGAGGCGACCGCCGCCGACGCCGCCGCGGCCAGCCGGTTGGCCGCCGGTCTGGCGCTCTCCGCCGAGGACCTCGTCACCCTCGTCCGCTACCTGGCGCCGGCCCTCGCCCGCGACGGCAGCGCCGGGTTCGATCCCGACGACCCGCAGCAGGTCGAGCGCTACTTCGTCCTGTCGGCGGCCAACCTCGATCGCCTCGACTGGCACGTCCGGCTGGCCACGCTCCTCGGGCTCGCGATGTCGGAGCTGGTCGTGCTCCTCGACCTGGCCGAGGTCGGTCGCGAGACCGATCTGGCCGGCGCGCGCGGCGCGGTGCGCAGCTACGACGCCTGGAAGGCCAGCGGTCGCACGCTCGACGAGCTCGCCGTCGCCCTCGGCCGTGCGCCTCGCGGCCCGGTCATGGGCCTGACGCCGGCGCAGACCGTCGCGGCGATCCGGACCGGTGCGGTCGAGGCTGGCGCCGTCACCGACGACTACCTGGCCAACGCGCTGGCGGTGTCGCGCGACGCCGCCGAGGCCATCGCCGCCGCCAACGCGGACTGGTTCAAGGTGGTCGCCGGGGTGCGCGTCGTGGCGGCTGGCGCCGAGCTCGACTCCGACCCCATCGTCGTCCCGCCGGCGGTCATCGCGGCCTACGGCGATCTGAGCGCCGCGATCCGCGCGGCGCTGATCGCCCGCTCGATGCGCACGCGGATCGTGGAGTCTCTCGCCCGCGCCACCGGGCGCTCGCCGGCCGAGCTGAGCCACCTGTTCACCCTCGCCGGCGTCGCGGTCACCGAGGCGGTCGTGAACGACGCGCTCGGTCTGTCGGCCGCGCCCTTCGCCGACCTCGCGGCCGTGGTGGAGGCGGTCGAGCGTGTCGCCGTCGCCACCCGCGGCTGGTCGGCCGCGGCCCTCGCGATCTTGGTCGCCGAGCCGGCCCGCCTCGGCCCCGGCGTCGCCCCGAACCTGACCCCGACCGGCGTCCACCCGAAGGCGCCGTGGTTCTCGTTCCCCGCCGCCACCATGCTCGGCCGGGCCGCGGTCCGCGCCGACGTCCCCGGTGCCGAGGCCGCCGCCGATACCCTGGTCGCCGCCCTGGCCGGCTACGACCCGGTCGCCGGCCGGTTCAGCGCCGCCGCCGAGCCCGCGGTCGCGACCTTGCTCGCCGTCGAGCCGTCGCGCCTGGCCGCGCTGCGCGGCGCCGCGCCCCTGCTCCCCGGGGCCATCCCCGCCCTCGAGCGCCTGGCGGAGCTCCTCGACCTGGGCCGGCGCCTCGGAGTCGACGGTGCCCCGCTCGCCAACCTGGCCGCCGCGGACGACGTGCTCCGCGAGGCCGCCGCCGACGCGATCGACCGCGGGGCCGCCAGCGCCGATCCGGCGCGGGCCGCGGCCCTCGGCGACGCTCGCGCCTCCGTCCGCGCCGCCTGTCGCGACGCCCTGGTCGACGCGCTCCTCGGCGGGAGCCCGCCGCGGTTTCGCGATCGCGGGGCCCTGGCCGCCCACTTCCTGGTCGACGTCGACGCTGGCGGCTGCGCCACCACCTCGCGGGTGGTCGCCGCGACCAACGCCGTGCAGGAGTACGTCCACCGCATCACCCTCGGCCTCGAGCGCGACGACCTGCCGGTCACCGATCCGGCCCACGTCTCGATCGCGCTGTCCGACGCCGGCAGCGCGAGCTGGAGCTGGCGCCGCGCCTACCGGGTGTGGGAGGCCAACCGCAAGGTTTTTCTGTGGCCCGAGAACTACCTCGAGCCGTCCCTGCGCGACGACAAGACCCCGCTGTTCGCGGCCTTCGAAGACGCCGTCGGTCAGAGCGATCTCAGCGAGGCGAGCTTGATCGGCGCCTTCGCCGAGTACCTGCGCGGGCTCGAGGAGCTCGCCAGCCTGCAGATCGCCGGCGCCTACCATGACGTCGGGGTCGACGCCGACGGCGCGCCGACCGACGTGCTCCACCTCATCGGCGTCACCGCCGACGACCCGGCGACGTTCTACTACCGGTCGATCACCGACGTGATCGCCAGCGAGACCGCGTTCGATCGCGGCATCCGGTTGAGCGCGTGGCACAAGCTCGACCTGTCGATCCCGTCGCGGGTGGTGTCGCCGGTCGCGTACCAGGGGCGGCTGCACCTCTTGTGGTCGACGGTGCGGACCCGGCCGAAGCAGGATCTCGTGGCCGGGGTCATGGCGTTCGCTGGGTACCAGCACACCATGTCGTTCGGCATCGCGTCGATGCTCCCGACCGGGATGTGGGGCGCGGTCCAGCCGCTCGCGGTCCGGCGCGACCATCCGAACTGGCGGGCCGGTACGATCTTCGACCCGCTCATCGGCCAGCGGCCGAAGTTCGATCCTTCGACGTACGTACATGACCAGCCGATCGACGACTACACCCTCGATGGCCCATCGTGGCTGGGGGTATGGCCGACCTGGTCGGTCGGAGGCCCCGCGGTCCGGTGTCGGAACTTCCAGGTGTCGGCCACGATCGACGTGGAGCGCCGCGCGTTCCGGAGCTCCGAGAACCTGATCGCGCCCAGCGGGGTTCCGCTCCTCGGGATCGACGGAAACGCGCTGTGCTCCGGTGTCCCGGCCTTCGCGGGCAGCATGTCCACCGGGACCGCGAACCTCTGCCTGGATCGCGCGCGCGTGCAGCGCTACCTGCTCGAGGTGCCGTCGGAGGCGGTCGCGCTCAACCGCCTCATCGACCCGGTCTACGGTCGCATCATCGCGCGTGCCACACCCGGGGCTGCGATCGATGGCCTCGCGATCGCCGGCTCGGTCTCCGATGCCATCCTCGCGATCGATTCGGATCTGCTCTACCTGCGCCACGCCGTCGCGCCGAGCCCCCGGTACGTCGCCCGTCGCCTCGGCACCACCGTGACGCGGGGCCTGGGCCGGGCCCTGTTCGAGCGCGGCCTCGACGGTCTCCTGGCGACCGCGCAGCAACTCGCGCTGGCCGAGGCGCCGCTGCCGCTCACCGTCGCCGAGGCCGGCGCCATCGTCGATCGCTCTGACGCCGGCACCGTCAACTTCGGCGGCAGCTTCGGCGTGTACCTGCGCGAGCTGTTCTTCCACCTGCCGATGCTCGTCGCCGACGCGCTCGCCAATCGCGGGCGCCACGCCGACGCCCGCCGCTGGTTCCACCGCGTGTTCGATCCGACCTCGACCGAGGTCGTGCCGGTCGGCAGCGGCACCGATCCCGCCGAGGCCGCCCACCGCCAGCTCGATCGAGTGTGGCGCTACCGCGAGCTTCGTGGCCTGACCGCCGACCGCGCCCTGTCCGTCCTCACCGACGCCGCGGCCCTCGCCGAGCATCGCGACGATCCGTTCAACCCGCACGCCATCGCCCGCCTGCGGCTGTCGGCCTACAAGCGCTTCGCCTTCGGGCGCTACGTCGACAACCTCCTCGACTGGGGCGACTCGCTGTTCGCGCAGTTCACCCGCGAGACCGTCGAGGAGGCGCGGCTCCTGTACCAGGTCACCAGCTCGCTCCTCGGGCCTCGCCCGCCCCGCCTCGGCGACTGCGGCGCCGGAACGGAGACGCTCACCTTCGCGGCGTTCGCGGGCCGCGACACCGCGCGCGCCGCCGTCGCCGCCGCCGAGACCGAGGTCGTCGCGCGGCGGCGCAACGACGACGACAGCGCGATCCCCCCGGTCGCGCCGCCGGCCGTCGCCGACCTCCGCACCCTGGTGGCGATCCGCGAGCTGTTGCCCTGGCCGACCCCGGCGCAGCCCGCGCCGGTCGAGCCCAGCCGGCCCACCTCCTACGCCCGCCAGTGGCTCGCCGGCAAGCTCGGTGGCTGGGCTCCGGCCCGGGCGCTCGGCACCGTCGATGGGCCCCTCGATCTCGGTGGTCGGGTCGGCGCGCCCCAGCTCGGGGGCGGCGGCGGCCTGGTCGACAGCCTGGTGGCGCAACTCGGCGGCGCGTTCTGCGTGCCGCCCAACCGGGCGCTCCTCGCGCGCTGGGATCGCGTCGAGGACCGGCTGTGGAAGCTGCACCACTGTCGGGACCTCGACGGCGAGCTGCGCGACCTCGCGCTGTTCGCGCCGGAGCTCGATCCGATCACGCGGGCGGCGGTGGCCGAGCTCGACCTCGGCCCCGACGAGCTGGTCGGTGAGCTGGCCAACGAAGTCCCGCCCTACCGCTTCGCCTACCTCATCGAGCGCGCCAAGGGCTTCGCATCGTCCCTGGCCGGCTTCGGCGGTGCGCTCCTCGGCGCCCTCGAGCGGCGCGACAGCGAGGCCCTGTCGCTCCTGCGCCAGGAGCAGGCCCTGGCCATGGCGCGCTTGACCCGACGTCAGCGGGTGTGGGAGGTCGACCAGGCGCGCGAGGGCGTCGCGTCCGCCCAGGCCCAGGTCGCCGCCGCGGAACACCGACGCGACTTCTACGACGAGCTACTGCTCGTCGGCGCCACCGGTCTCGAAGCGCGTGAGGTCGAGCTGCGACGGCAGTCTGGCACCCAACACACGGTGGCTGCGATGCACCACCTGTTGGCCTCAGGTCTGCGCATCCTTCCGAATTTTCACTCTCCATGGGCGGTCGCGTTTGGCGGTGACCAGCTCGCGGGCGTTGCCGACGCCATGGCGAACTGGTTCGGCATGCGCGGGTCCTCGCTCGACCGTAGTGCGGTACACACCAGCGTGCAGGCCGGCCACGAGCGCCGCGCCGAGAGCTGGAGCCAGCAGCTCCAGGCCGCCCGGGACGAGCTGGTCATCCTCGAGCGTCAGCGCAAGATCGCCGACCTCCGGCTGCGCGCCGCCGAGCACGCCCTGGTCGCCTACGACGAGAGCGTGACCCAGCTTGAGGACGTCCTGGCCTTCGAGCGCGGCCGCGTCACGAACCTCGCGCTCCACAGCCGCCTGGCGACCGGCCTGCGCCGCCTGTACCGCCTGGCCTACGGCCACGCCATCGCGATGGCGCGCCTGGCCGAGCGCGCGTTCCGCTACGAGCGCGGCGACACCGGCGCCGCGCTGGCCCCGAGCTACTGGGATCCCGCGGTCGGCGGGCTCCTGGCCGGCGAGCGTCTGCTGTCGGACCTGCAGGCCCTCGATCGCCGCTTCCTCGAGACCCACCACCGCGAGCTCGAGCTCGATCAGTCCTTCGCGCTGACCCGGCTCGACCCGGAGCAACTCTGGAAGTTGCGCCACACCGGGAGCTGCGAGTTCGAGGTGCCCGAGGTCGCCTTCGACGTGATCTACCCGGGCCACTGGAAGCGGCGGCTGCGCGCGGTGCGCCTCACCATCCCGTGCGTCACCGCGCCCTACGTCAACGTCGGCGCGACCCTGACGTTGGTGTCGAGCCAGGTCCGCGCCACCGCGGCCGGCCCGTTGACCTCGGTGCCGCGGGCCCACGGCACGACGGTCGCGACCAGCACTGCCCAGGCCGACGGCGGGGTCTTCGAGCTGTCGTTCCGCGACGAGCGCTACCTGCCCTTCGAGGGCCAGGGCGCGGTGTCGCGCTGGAAGCTCGAGCTTCCGAACACCGTGCGGGCCTTCGACTACGCGTCGATCTCCGACGTCGTGATCTCGCTGGCGTACAGCGCGCGGCCGGATGACACGCGGCGCCAGCAGCTCGAGGGCTCGGAGTCCGCTCCCAGCGGGCTGCTCCAGCACTATCGCGCGCAGACCACGACCCGCATCGTCAGCCTGCGCGACGAGCTCGGCGCCAGCTTCTTGCGCTTGCTCCACGCTGCCCCGGCGGAGCCGGTCGAGCTGACCCTGGCCGACGACCTGTTGGCGCCGGTGTTCCGCGGCCGCGCCACCAGCATCGTCGGGCCGCGCCTCGCGCTGCGCCTGACGCCCGGCGCGAGCGAGGCCGGCGTGCAGCTCGCCCTCGACGGCGTGGCGATGCGGCCGATCGTCGAAGGGGAGGGGGTCGCCCCGATCGCCGGGCTGCCCACCTACGTCGTGCCGTGGATCGGGCCGCGGCCGTGGGCGGGGCCCCACGACCTGACCGTGATCGCGGCGGGGGGCCTGGGCTCGCCCTCCGACCCCGCGCAGCTCGATCCCGACAAGGTCCTGGATGTCCTCCTGGTCTTGCCGGTCATGCTGGACTAGGTGGGACGTCCCCCGCTGCACTCCTCTGGAAGGTCCTCAAACAGGCAGGTAGGCTCATGACGATGACGGCGCAAGGTGACGCGACCCCGGTCGCGAAGGTGGCGTACGAGGTCGCGGTCGACGAGGCTCGGGGCACAGCGACGGTGCGGGTGGCGGTGCCGGCGATGGCTCCGCAGATGGCGGCGCGCGCGCTGACGCCGGCCTTGGCGCTGGTGGGCGGCGGCGGCGGCGGGCCGTCGGTGGTCGGGCGAGGCTGGGCCCTCGAGGGGCTGGCGGCGGTGACGGTGGACGCGAGCGAGCGGCTGCCGCGGTGGGATGGCAGCGATGGCGTGGCGCTGGGCGGGACGCCGCTGGTCGCGTGGCTCGACGACAGCGGCGCGCCGCGGCGGCGGGTCGAGGACGGCTACCGCGTGGCGGTGCTGCGGCCGCGGTCGGGGTTCGCGCGGGTGCGGGTCGAGCGCTGGACCTCGCTCGCGACCGGCGCGGTCCACTACCGGAGCCGCGACGAGGCGGACGTGGTGACGATCTACGGCGCGCGGCCGGGGGCGGCGGGGCGGATCGCGGATCCCGATGAGCCGGCGCGGGTCGCGGCGTGGCTGCCCGAGGTGCGGATCGACGCGGCGGGCAACGCTGCCTGGTACGAGTACGAGGCGGAGGACGCGCGGGGGATCGATCGCCGGCAGCCGTGGGAGCCGCGGCGACCGGTGACGAGCCAGCGCTACCTGCGGGCGATCCGCTACGGCAACGCCAGCCCGGTGACGCTGACGTCGGCGGTGCTCGCGGGCGAAGCGCCGGCGACGGCGTGGGCCTTCCGGCTGGTCGTCGACTACGGCGACTGCGGCGATGGATTGCCGACGGCGGCGCCGGATCGCCCGTGGCCGGCGCGGCTCGACAGCTACCGCTCGAGTCGGGACGGCTTCGCGGTCGCGACGTACCGACGGGTGAGACGGCTGGTGTGCTTTCACGAGCGCGCGGCGCTGGGGCCGACGCCGGTGCCGGTCTCGGCCCTCGAGCTCGGCTATGACGACGCGCCGGCGGGGGCGCGGCTCACGTCGATCACGCGGGTCGGCTACCGCGACGGCGCGCGGGCGGCGACGGCGCCGCTGACGTTCACCTACGCGGCGGCGGGCGCCGACGATCACCTGCGACCGGCGGTGACGGCCGGGCCGGGCCTCGCGGCGGCGGGGACCGAGCTGGTCGATCTGTACGGCGAGGGACTGCCTGGGATCCTGTACCGCGGTGAGCGCGGTTGGCTGTACCAGGCCAACCAGGGCGGGGCGCGGTTCGCCGCCCCGACGACGGTGGCGGCGCAACCGAACCTGGGGCGCGGCGTCGCGCTGGCCGACGTCGATCGCGACGGCGACACCGAGCTGGCGGTGACCAGCGGGCGGCAGGCGGGGTCGTTCGCGCTGATGCGCGAGGAGCGGCGATGGAACGGGTTCCGACCGTTCGCGGCGTGGCCGAAGCTCGAGGGGCTCGCCGGCCGCACGTTCTGGGTCGATCTGAACGGCGACGGGCGGCCCGACGCGGTGATCGCCCGGGGCGACGCGCTGGTGTGGTTCCCGTCGACCAGTGGCCCCCTCGACGAGGTGACGGCAGAGTTCGGGACGTCGGTGATCGTGCCGCTGCCGCAGGGCGCCGAGGCGGCGCCGAGCTGCGGGCCCGACGCGCGGCAGGATCTGTACTTCGCGGACATGGACGGCGACGGGCTGCCAGATCTGGTGCGGGTGCGGGCGGGGACGGTGGAGTACTGGCCGTCGTTGGGCAACGGGCGGTTCGGGGCGCGGGTGGTGATGGACGGCGCGCCGAGGGTGGCGGGGTACGACAGCGCGCGGGTGAGGCTGGTGGATCTGGACGGCACTGGGACCGCGGATCTGCTGTACCTCGACGACGAGCAGGTGTGGCACTACCCGAACCATGGCGGGCGAGCGCTCGGCCCGCGGCGCGCGCTCATGCGCGGGCGGTACGACGGCAAGACGGCGTTTGTGGCCGACGTGACCGGCGACGGTCGGCCGTCCTTGGTCGTGACCGCGACCACGCCGGGGCAGGCCCACGCGATGCGGTACCTGGCGCTGGCGCCGGCCACGCCGCCCGGCGCGCTGGTGGCGATCGACGACGGCTGCGGTCGGAGGACCGAGCTGGCGTGGGGCAACTCGGCGCAGCACTACCTGCGCGACGCGGCGGAGGGCGCGCCGTGGTCGACGCGGCTGCCGTCGCACGTGACGGTGCTCGAAGCGCGGGTCGAGCGCGATCAGCTCGGCGGGACGGCGGTGACCACGCGGTACCGCTACCGCGACGGGTACTTCGATGGCGCAGGCGGCGCGTTCCGCGGCTTCGGGCGTGTCGACGCGCTCGACACGCCGAGCGGCGACGATGGCGATCCGGATGTCAGCGCGCCGCCGCTCCTGACGCGGACGTGGTTTCACCTGGGCACGCCGATGGTCGGGCACCATCGGCCCTTCGAGCCCTACGCCGGCGACGCCGCGCTGCCACCGCTCGGCGCCGACGAGGCACCGGCGGAGCCGACCGCCGGGGCTGCGCCGGGAACTCCGACGACGCCGTGGAGCCTGGCTGATCTCGCGGCCGCGTGGCGCCTGCTCGCCGGCGCGATGGTGCGGCGCGAGCGCTGGACCGTCGATGCGCGCGAGCGGCCGGTCGGCGCGCCCCTCGACGTCGAAGAGGTCCGTCATGCGCTGGTGGCCTCGCAGCCGCGGCGCGGGGCCCAGCGCCCGGTGTTCGTGGCGGTGGTCGCGGACCGGCGGGTCGCGACGTATGAAGGCGCCGGCGGTGATCCGCGGGTGATGGAGGAGCAGGTCCTCGCCCGCGATCGCTTCGGCGAGCCGACCCGGACCGCGACGATCGCCTACGCGCGCCGCGGCGCCGTCGTCGACGAGGCCCAGGCCCGGACCTGGGTGACGATCGCCGACACCCGGCGGACCGACGTCGACACCGACGAGCAGTTCGTGATCGGCGCGCCGATCGAGGCCGGGCAGTTCGAGCTGGTCGGGGTCGCGCCGGTCGGCGGCCGGATCGCGCCGCGCGCGCTGACCGCGCCGGCCGTGGTAGCCGCGCTGGCCGCGCCGTCGCCCTTCGAGCTCGACCTCGACCCGGCCGCGACCGCGCCGGCCGCACGGCGGCTGGCCTGGCAGCGCACCTATTACTGGGACGATGCGCGCGGCGGCGCCGCGCCGCTGGGCGCCATCGGGCGCGTCCCGCGGGTCCACCACGAGGCGGTCGCCGCGCTCACGCCGGGGTTGGTCGCCGCGGCCCTCGGTGGGCGCGCCGACACCGCGCTGCTCGCCGAGCTGGGCTACGTCCTCGCCGACGGCCACCTGTGGCAGCGCGGCGCCGTGCAGGAGGTCGGCGGGCCCTTCGCCGTCCCGGTCGGCACGACGCGCGGCGACGGCGCCACGACCCGGGCGCGCTGGGACGTGGCCTGGACCGCCGTCGAGGAGACCACCGATCCCCTCGGCCTGACGACGACGATCGCGATCGATCCCACCACGCTGGCGCCCGCCGAGACGCTCGATCCCAACGGGCTCGCGGCGTCGACGGCCTTCGATCCGTTCGGTCGACCGACCGCGACCGGTCGTGTCGGCGCGGTGGTCGGCCAGCCCTGGGGCTCGGGGCCGCTCGGCGCCTGGACCGCACCCGCCGGCGTCACGCTAGCGACCCTCCTCGCCGATCCGCGCAGCTTCCTCGGCGCCGCCGAGCGCGCGACCTGGCGCGACGACCGCGCGTGGCACGAGCGCGGCGTACCGGTGGCCGAGGTCACCGTGGCCCGCGTCGAGCATCGCATCGACGGCGACGGTGGCGGCGCGAGCGACGGCCCGCTCGAGATCAACGTGCGCTACCTCGACGGCTTCGGCCGGGTCCTGCAAGACAAGACCCGCGTCGAGCCCGGCCCGGCGATCCAGCGCGACGCCGCCGGCGCGGTGGTGGTTGGCCCCGACGGTCCGGTCCTCGCGCCGAGCGCGGAGCGGTGGCGGGTGTCGGGCCACGTCGTGTACGACGCGAAGGGGCAGGTGCGGCGACAGTACGAGCCCTACTTCTCGCCGAGCCCGGCGTATGAAGCCGACCTAGTGCTGGCGCAGTTCGGCGTCGCGACCGTGACCCGCCACGACGCCGCCGGTCGCGTGGCCCGCGTCGAGTTGCCCAACGGCACGTTCGCGACGACGACCTACCACGCGTGGTCGACGGTGGCGTCCAGCCCGGGCGACAACGTCGCCAGCTCGCTGTACCGCGCGCTGCGCGAGGGTCGGCCGAGCGACGACGCCGAGCGCGTGGCCTACGAACACGCCCTGGCTCACGCGGCGACGCCGACCGTGACCCACGTCGACGGCCGCGGCCTGCCGTGCGCCACTGAGGACGTCGGCGACGCCAGCGCCGAGACGCGCTGGGTGCGCCAGCGCCACGACGCCGCGGGGCAGCCGGTGGCGGTGATCGATCCGCGCGGGCTCGAGGCCCTGCGGATCACGCGGGATCTGCGCGGGCGCGCGCTGGCTCAGGTCAGCATCGACGCCGGGGCCACGTGGGCCTTGCCCGACGCGTACGATCGGCCGGCGCGCGTCTGGGATGCGCGCGGCGTCGCGATCGAGCGACGCTTCGATCGCGCGGATCGACCGACGACCGTGCGGGTGATCGGTGGACCTGACGCCCTCGATCAGGTCGTCGAGGCCGTGACCTACGGCGACGAGGCCAGCGACCGGGCCGCGGCCCGCGCGGCCAACCTGCTCGGCCGGCCGGTCCTCACGCGCGACGGCGCCGGCGAGGTCGCGATCGCGGCCTACGATCCCTCCGGGGCCGTGCGCGCCAGCGAGCGGCGCTTGCGGGTCGCGCTCGACGACGCGCCCAACTGGAGCGGCGCCGAGCCCGTCGAGGCCGACAGCCTGCCGCAGTCGGCCCGGACCGACGCGCTGGGGCGACCGAGCTGGACGCGGCTGGCCGACGGGACCGAGCGGCGCGAGCGCTACCACGCCGGCGGCGGGCTCGCGGCGGTCGAGGTGACGACGCCGGACGGGGCGTTCACCTCGACGCCGATCGTCGACGCGCTGACGCGGGACGCCCACGGTCGCCTCGCGGCGGCGCGCCTGGGCGACGCCTGTGTCGTGACCTGGGCCTACGATCGCGAGACCGGCCGGCTGGTGGCCCAGGACGCGCGGCGCGGCGCGCGCTGGTACCAGGGCCTTCGCTACACCTACGACGCCGACGGACGCATCACGCGGGCGCTGGACCTGGCGCAGGACGGGCCCGGGGCGATCGTGCCGTCGGCGGTCAGCGCGCGGCGCGATCACCGCTACGACGTCCACGGACGCCTCATCGAGGCCACGGGTCGCACGCACCGCGCGCTGTCGCCGAAGGATCCGATCCCGGGCAGCGCCGGCACGATCCACGGCGCGCGGCCGGTGTCGCTCAACGACGGCGGCGCCCTCGAGCGCTACACGCAGCGGTTCACCTACGACCCCTCCGGCAACCTCACGTCCATGCAACACGTCGGCACCAGCGCGAGCTGGGCGCAGACCTGGTGGGTCTCATCGACCTCCAACCGCTCCCTCGACGCCGTCGACGCCAACGGCCTGCCGGTCCTCGACCCGGAGACGCGCTTCGACGCCGCCGGCCAGCCCGTGGCGCTGTCCCACCTGCGCGCCCTCGACTGGAGCTGGCGCGGGTGCCTCACGCGCGCCGTCACGATCGCCCGCGCCGACGGCCCCGTCGACGACGGCGAGCGCTACACCTACGGCGCCGACCGCGTGCGGGTCCGCAAGCTCTCGACCCGCCTCGTGGTCGGCGGCGCCGACCCGGTCGTCGAGACCCGCGAGGTCGTGTACCTGGGCGAGCAAGAGCGCATCCGCGTCCGCCGCGGCGACACCCTCGTCCTCGAGCGCTGGACCACCCACGTCTCCGACGGCGAGCGCCGTGTCGCCACCCTCGATCGCCACGTCGTCGACACCCTCGGCGCCGAGGTCGACGCCCTCGGCCCGACCCAGGTGCGCTACCACCTGACCACGCCCCAGGGCTCCACCGCCGTCGAGCTCGCCGCCGACGGCCGCCTGATCACCTACGAGGAGTACCTGCCCCACGGCGGCAGCGCCTTCCTCGCCGGCGACGACGCCCGCGAGGTCTCCCGCCGCGACGTCCGCTACGCCGGCAAGGAGCGCGACCGCGCCACCGGCCTCCACGCCTACCCCCAGCGCTACTACGCCCCCTGGCTCGGCCGCTGGCTCACCCCCGACCCCATCGGCCCCGCCGGCGGCCTCAACCTCTACGCGTTCGTCAGCGGCGATCCCATCGGCTACGTCGATCCCGAAGGGACCGACCGGCGACCGGCCGATCCGCTTCCGCCGATCCGCGAGCGTCAGGTGGAGCCCATGCCGTGGACCGCGCCCGACGGCGGCGGCCGGACCTGGACCTTCGACGAGCAGACGGCGTGGTACCGCGCGAACCGGAGCGCCAGCCGCGTACGCCTGTTCGACAGCATCAGCCCAGAAGAGCAAGCGCAGCACCTGACCCAAGGCTACGCGCTCGTCGATCACATCGACCCCAATGACAGCAGCAGCCCGGCGGGGACGCTAACGCCCGAGGCCTACGAGGACTGGAAGCTCTTCCGGCAGGCGCACCTGGCCGGCAAAGGCGAGCACCTGACCGTGGCCGTGCCCGCCAGCCAGGCGGAGTCGGTGACCGTCAAGAACGGGCTGGGGGAGTTCGACGTGTCGATCGCGGGCAACCAGTCCTTCGAGTCGCAGTACCAAGCGGTCCACGAGTACACGACCCGCGGGCCGCTCACCATCGACACCATCACGTCCGGGCTCGGCGGTATGGGGCTCGGCCGCAGCGAAGGTCACGCGCAGTTCCGAGTGATCGACCTCTCGGTGGGTGGGCGGACCGCCCGCGACTACCAGGTCTTTGCGGGGCTGTTCACCTACTCCGGGACCAGCTACCGCTGGCAGAGCATCCCGTTCGAGACCTTCGAGCACTTCCGGAACGTCAACAACGCGTACGAGCAGGACCCCTTCGGCTGGAGCGAAGTCACCGGATACGACAATCCCACCGGGTACTTCACCGACGCTCTGTCGCAGCAGGCCATCGCGCGCGAGGGCTTCCACGCGCTGATGAGGTCGTTGCAGCGCGAGATCGCGAAGTTCGCCATCCGGATGATCCCAGGGGTCGGCGAGTACGAAGCCGGCGTCGGCGTGGGCGAGGCCCTGATGCGACGCGAGTCCGGCATGACCATAGACGCCGCCGTCGACGGCAACTTCGGTCAACTCGGCCCGAAGCTGAACGGCTGGGAGATCGGCTTCCGGGTGTTCGGTGCCACGCTGACCGCGGCCGGCCTCTCCACTCAGTACGCGGCGCAACTACGGTCGCAGCGGGAAGCTGTCAAGGCTGCCGTACGACCGTTCGAGACAATATCCGACGCGGACCTGGAGTTCGTCCGAGGTGGCTCGTCATTCAATCGCCACGTGCAGAAGCTGCGTACGGAAGGTGGAGACGTATTCGTTGGCAGCGTGGAAGAGGCACGAGCCTTGCTGCGCGAATTCCCCGAGCTTAGGCCGGCCGGACAAGGCGGACTGATGCCAAACCCTTCACGAAGACTTGGAGACGGATTCGCGGACCAACGAGGAACGTTCAGAGGAGATCTGATCAACGTGAGAGACCCGGCGGGGCCGATTCATCCTGGGGTCGACAACCTGGACCATGCGAACTGGCCCCACTACAATATCACCTTCCTCAACGGCAGAAAGGGAGCGATCATAATCAAGCCATGACGCCAGACGAGATCGAAATCGCCGCCAACCTTGGACGCACGGGGCTGCTTGTCGACGTGCGTCCGTTCTTGCGATTCCTTGGATGTGTGATTGAGTCGTGGCTACTGCCGTGGGGCACAGCAGAGATTCGATACAACTGGTACGACTTCAACGAAGATCAGCTTTACGACGAAGGTGAAATCGTGTTTCGCGCCGAATACGAAAGTGTCCTCATCGCCGCACAGGCCTTGTCTCGCCACCTTGAACTCCCCTTTGAGTCTTGGCGGAATCATGCCGTATCAGGATGGAGAGCGAGTCGGAGCGATTGGCCCGTGGACGCGGAGTCTCCGGCGGCAGGGGATGCCTATCGTTGGCTTGTGAGCAACTTTGAGAGGCAGTATCCGCCGCTTCCTGACGGTGAGTGGCACCTGGTGAGATGAGGATGCAGACGCCGCGAGAGTGGGGAGGGTGCAGATCTGATCCTGTGAGGACGCAGCGGCGGGACTCCGGATCGATTGCAGGTGGTTAGCTGGGCATGACGAAGCTGCACGCCGTGCGAGAGGCCAGGCCGAAGACGAGGACCACCAAGCCGACGCTGGCCGAGCGGGTGGCCATCGTCAGGGCGTTCGTGGATGCTCAGCGCGTGCGCAAGGACTACAAGCCCGGCTGGTTCTAGGAGGTCGACTGTCCGGAAGATCGGAACGGGGTTAGTTTCTGAGGAAGATCGGAACGGGGTTAGTTGTTGGGTCCGGCGGCCGGGGCCAACGCGTGGCGGCGCTCGCCGGTCGGGGCGAACGCTGGGCGTGAGGGCGGCCGGTCGCGGCGATGACGGGGCGCGTCAACCGATGGGGATAGGGACAGGGCCGTTGACGCAGAAGACGGGCATGGGGTCGGCGGTGGCGACGGTGACGCGGGCGTTCCGGCGGAGCCAGTAGGTCCCGGCGAGAGCTGGGCCATCGCCTTGGCCTCGCGCACCAGGCGCAGCGGTCCATCGCTGTCGACATCACCGGCGGCGCCGGCGCGGATGATCTTCACGGCGACCCGGCGGTCGAGCTCCGGGTCGTACGCCGCGACGACGACGCCCATGCCGCCCCGTCCCAGGACCGACAGCGCGAGGTACCGGCCGATCGCTCGGCCCCGCACCACCGCGCCGGGGGCGTCGAGGGGCTCGGGCGCCAACGTGGCTTCGTGGCCGCGGCGCGCGACCTCGACCCGCACCCGGCAGCGCGCGCACGCCGCGGCGTGGGCGGCCGCGGCCCCGGTGTCGTCGCCGTTGGCCACGGCGGCGATCGCGGCGTCGTCCAGGCACGACCCAGGCACGGCGCGAGCGTACGTCACATCGGGCAGGGGTTCTCGCCGGCCGGGCAGCCGTCGCCGGACCGCGGCGCCGACGTGCCGACCCCGCGAAGATCGGAACGGGGTTAGTTTCCGAAGGGAGGCAGGCGGCGGCGCCGAGCGCCAGCCCCAGCCAGAAGAGAAGCGCGGCGGCCAGTGGTTGCCCGGCGGCCGCGGCCAACGCGCGGCGGCGCTCGCCGGTCGTGGCGAGCGCTGGGCGTGAGGGCGGGTGGTCGTGGCGATGACGGGGCGCGTCAACCGATGGGGATGGGGGCGGGTCCGTTGACGCAAAAGACGGGCATGGGGTCGGCGGTGGCGACGGTGACGCGGGCGTTCCGGCGGAGCCAGTAGGTCCCGGCGGGGAAGAGGGCGGGCTCGCCGAAGATCGGAACGGGGTTAGTTTCTGAAGGGAGGCTGGCGGCGGCGCCGGGCCACAGCCTCAGCCAGAGGAGAAGCGCGGCGGCCACTAGTTGGGCCCGGCGGCCGCGGCCAATGCGCGGCGGCGCTCGCCGGTCGTGGCGAGCGCTGGGCGTGAGGGCGGGTGGTCGTGGCGATGACGGGGCGCGTCAACCGATGGGGATGGGGGCGGGTCCGTTGACGCAAAAGACGGGCATGGGGTCG
>JAGPCY010000011.1:156217-204044 GCA_018057825.1 Kofleriaceae bacterium
GCGGTGGCGACGGTGACGCGGGCGTTCCGGCGGAGCCAGTAGGTCCCGGCGGGGAAGAGGGCGGGCTCGCCGGCGAGGAAGGCCTTGCGGGCGACCCGGTAGGCGGCCTGGAAGGCGCGGTCCATGGCGATGACCAGGCGCCGGGCCCAGCTCGTCCGGGTCGCGACGCGTGGGTCGATGCTGCGGCGCGGTTCGACGGTGGCGGGCGTGGCGGTCCAGGGCTGCGCGCACACCGCGGCGGCGCCCAGCACGGTGCGGCCGGCGGCGGCGCGCTCGGCGGCCAGGGCGGCGACGCGATCGGCGACCATGGCGGCGACGGTAGCGCGGACGGCGGCGGCCTCGCCGAGCTCCTCGGGCAGCGAGACCTGGAGCGTGACCTTCTCGGGCATGCGGCCGTCGTCGCGGAAGAACACGGCCGGTCGCGCGACCTCGATCGGCTGCCCCGACAAGAACGCCTGCCAGGTCGACACGCCGGGCCAGTCCTCGACCTCCTCGACGAGCTCCGCGGCCACCGGGTTGGTCGCGGCATACACGATCTTGTCGAGCACATCCTCGACGTGCGGCAGGTAGACCATGCTCGGCGCCTCGGCCGCCCAGAACGCGTCCCGCCGCCCGCGCGCCACGTTCATCGCCCGCGCGACCAGCTTGTGCAGGTGCTCGACGAACTCGACCACGCGCCCGTCTGGGTCGAACAGCACCACGTGATGGTGGTTCGACATCGCCACCGCGTACACGAGCCGCATGCCGCATCGCTCGAGCGCCAGGCCCAGGCAGTAGAGGTACACCCCGTTGGTCTCGTCGTCGGGGCGCAAGAGGAACATCCGCAGGAGACAGCGACGCGTCAGGAGGTAGAAGCGTCGGGCCAAGATCTGACGTGGGCGCATCGGGCAGCTCCGGTTGCCACCGGTATCGACCGCGCCGCGTCCGCGGTTGCGTGGCGCGCCGCGGTTGCGTCCCCCATCCCCAGCGCGTGTAGACTTTCGCCATGGTCGAAGGCTGGGCTCCGAGCGCCCCGCGGGCCGCTCCCCGCGGACCCGGACCGGTCCTCGCGCCGAGCGATCGCGTGCGCGTCCGCAAGCTCTCGACGCGCCTCGTGGTCGGTGGCGCGGACCCGGTCGTCGAGACCCGCGAGGTCGTGTACCTGGGCGAGCAAGAGCGCGTCCGCGTCCGCCGCGGCGACACTCTCGTCCTCGAGCGCTGGACCACCCACGTCTCCGACGGCGAGCGCCGCGTCGCCACCCTCGATCGCCACGTCGTCGACACCCTCGGCGCCGAGGTCGACGCTCTCGGCCCGACCCAGGTGCGCTACCACCTGACCACGCCCCAGGGCTCCACCGCCGTCGAGCTCGCCGCCGACGGCCGTCTGATCGCCTATGAGGAGTACCTGCCCCACGGCGGCAGCGCCTTCCTCGCCAGCGACGACGCCCGCGAGGTCTCCCGCCGCGACGTCCAGGAAGATCGGAACGGGGTAGTTTCCGAAGGGAGGCAGGCGGCGGCGCCGAGCGCCGGCCTCAGCCAGCTATTGGGCAGCGAAGAATCTCCCTGGTCTCACCGCGCAGGAGCGCGCAGACCTTGTTTGAGATGCCCTGAGCGGGGCGAGAGAATTCGGTGTCGCGATCAGGAACAATAGGTTTGTCCAAAGGACGCCCTATGGCTACCAAGCACCTTGGAGAGGAACGCGAGCGAGAGCTTGGTCACTTGAACGCTGCGATTGAAGACGTCATTGAGAAAGGAAGTACACAGCGTCGCTGTCTGCGGTGCGGCGGGGAGCTTGTTGTCGAACTTCGCGCGAGCGCGTGCGTGGTCTGGTGTCGTGCTGAGGGGGCTGTGATATATACCGTGCGAGGTCTCTGATAAGGATGCGGATCCGTGAGCCATCAACGACACCGGGGTGACATTGTACACGCTGCGAGGACTCTGATGACGAGCATGGCGAGCAATACGGTCATCGCGGCGGTTGACACCTTGCCAGAGGGCCCCCGCCGCAAAACACGATCTTGTCGAGCGTCATCGCAGGTAGTGCCAGCTCGAAGCGGACGAGCGGTCCGATTCAGTGAGACTAGGAGTCGATAGTGGAAGACCGGATAGCATTCGATCTCTGGGGTGACGTTATTCCCGAATACAAGGAGCGGGCGCTCGAGACGATCGGCGACCTCCGACCCGAGTTGACGCGCCCCGCGATCCTGCGTGAACTGATCCTCGCTCCCGCCCCGGGTCGTTGGATAATGATTGCCCAGAATCTCGAATGGGACGCCGTTCGCACGCTGCGCGAGCAGGTCATCACCTGCTTTGCGCGTCCACAGGCCTATCAGGCCGGATACGGGCCTTCGGATCGCGACAGACTCAAGGAGTGTCCGGTGCATCGCCTGTTCTATGGGGGCGTGCTTGGTTGTCCGGTATGCAGAGACTAGTTCCGATGACTCCGATGACAAAGAGTATGCGGCTGTCAAGCAGGTCTCTGGGGTCTTTTGGGCCTCTGTTGCCTTGGGTGTCGTGGCCCTCACTGGAGACAGAAAGTTCTTGCGAACTCTTGCCGGGGACCGGATCTTCTTGCCATATTCGCTCGTAGCCCCGCCTCCCCGATACTCACAGGGCCTGGTACCAACCCCCGGTCCGTATAGGAGCGTTGAGCCAGTCGGCGAAGGTTCGACGGTTGACCCCGCTAAGGGCCGATATCATCCGCGCGACCTGCGCGAGCGACTTGCCGTCGACCAGGCCATGCAGGTGCCGGGCCGATGGCCAGCTCGCTGCCGGACCGCTCGGCGACCCGCGATGACCTGCGGCCGAAGGATGGGTCAAGTACCAGCAGACGATAGACGATTGATCCCGGCGGTCGAGGAGGCCCGATGAGCATACACTGCAACTATAACAGAGTATCCGGCCAGGCTGACGACTTTGAGGTCGTCTTCCGAAGCCCATTTGTTCCAAAGCCGGAACCCGTCGTTCCACCGTACATTCCCGGAGGCAGAATGCCATGATGATCGCTAGGGCACGGAACTATTCCACCGCGGATATTCCCAGTGCGGTTTCTCCGTTTGTGGCACGCGGTCGGGCTGGTGTGACCCAAGGGCGCGACTACTCGTTGTACGCGATGTCTGTCTATCGCGGCGTCACGTTTTTCTTGGTCGTTGACGATCTGGAGACGCCATTATTCTTGCCAGCCTGGTTCTTTGAGTCGGTCTCGGCGGCGCTGCCGGCCGACTGGATTTGCAGTGTAGACTTGGGCGAAGGTGTGGATCTCGTTCTCGGTCCGGCCTTTATTGCGCGAGATCTGCGCGCATACTCAGCGATGATTGATCAGGAGCGCTCTTCTGTAGAGGAGTTTTGGGCGCGTGCTCGTCAACTTCCGGGAGAACCAGAAAGGTCGGAACGGAGTTAGTTTGAGGTGCGGCTCTTCTGGAGCATGGCGCTGAAGATCGGAACGGGGTTAATTTCTGAAAGGAGGTTGGCGGCGGCGCCGGGCCACAGCCTCAGCCACGGGAGAGGCTCCACGGCCAGCGGTTGGGCTTGGCGGCCGCGCACACCGCGGCGGCACCCAGCACGGTTCGGCCGGCGGCGGCGCGCTCGGCGGCCAGGGCGGCGACGCGATCGGCGACCAGGGCGGCGACCGTGGCGCGGACGGCGGCGGTCTCGCCGAGCTCCTCGGGCAGCGCGATCTGGAGCGTGACCTTCTCGGGCATGCGGCCGTCCTCGCGGAAGAACACGGACGGCCGCGCGACCTCGATCGGCTGCCCCGACAAGAACACCTGCCAGGTCGACACGCCGGACCAGTCCGCGACCTCCTCGACGAGCTCCGAGTCCGGCTGGCATCACCTGCGGCGCGACCTGCGTGGGCTCGTTCGCGGTCGGCACGGTCGTGACGCTCACCCAGGTGCCGGGCGGGGGCATCTTCAACGGCTGGGGCGGGCCGTGTACGGGGACCGGCACCTGCACGTTCACGGTCGGCGCCACCACGGTCACCGCGCCGTATCGCGCGGTGCGGGTCGCGCTCAACGCCAGCCCGACCTCGTGCCTGCGCGGGCCCACCAACGTCCTCGCCCGCGTCACCACCGTGCTGCAGGCCCGCGGCCACACCGTGACCCTCGTGACCGCCGCCGAGCTCGATACGATCGCCGAGATCAATGCCTTCGACGTCCTGGTGCCCCAGGGACCTGGCGCGGGCTGCTCGGCGATGGACGTCGCGGCCTTCGACTCGGTCGTCGATCAGTTCGTCCGGACCGCCGGCGGCGGGGTGGTCGCCACCGGCTGGTTCCTGTTCAGCAACCTCTCGGCGCCCGCCCTGGTCGGGGTGCTGCCGAGCGACCAGGTCGGCAACTACTTCTCGGGGAACCAGACCGTGACGGTGGTGCCGGGGCACCCGATCACCGCGGGGCTCGCCGGCTTCAACACCAACCAGTGGCTCCCGTGGGGCGGTGGGCCGCGGCCTGCCACGACGAGCCTGCTGTCGGTGGGGTCGACCATCGTCGCCGAGGCGTGGTCGGTCGGCGCCGGCCGGACGGTGTTCGCTGGCCCGATGTTCCTCGAGGACTACAACGCCTACGAGAGCGAGAGCCTGCTCGACGGCAGCCAGGCGGCCCCGCTCGAGTTCTTCCTTCGCGCCGTCGAGTGGGCCGGCAAGGCCCGCTGAGGCCTCGGACTCGGCCTCGGCCTCGGTCTCGGCCTCGGTCTCGGTCTCGGTCTCGGTCTCGGTCTCGGCCTCGGTCTCGGTCTCGGTCTCGGTCTCGGCCTCGGCCTCGGCCTCCGCCTCGGCCTCAGTCTCGGTCTCGGCCTCCGCCTCGGCCTCGGTCTCGGCCTCGGTCTCGGTGTCGGCCTCAGTCTCGGTCTCGGCCTCGGATCAGCGTGTGGCCGGGGACGGTCAGCGCAGCCGGTGTTCGGCGAGCCAATCATCCACGCTGTGCGCGTCGTCGGGGAGATCGAGCGCGATGAACCGCTGGCGGGCGTCGCGCGCGGAGGCGCGGGCACCGACGCGGTCGCCACTGCGGCGGCGTCGATCGGCGTCGAGGTACAGGGCCACCGCGCCGTAGTACGGGTCGCCACGGTCGCGCAGGACCGCGACTGCTTCGGCGAGCTCGGCGTCGGCCCGCGCCGCCTGGTCGAGCTCGTTGTGGGCGAGCGCGTAGAACAGCCGGAGTTCAGCGCGGGTGACCTCCTCGGCGGGGCTGCTCGGTGGCCGCGCCTCGAGGCTCCGCGTGAGGAGCGGCAACGCCCGAGCGGCCTGTCCACGATCGAGGAAGACCCGCCCGAGCGCGCTGCGCGCCAGGGCCAGCGCGAGGGAGCCGGGGTCTTCGACCTCGCGCAGGGCGATCGCGCGGGTCAGCGCGCTCTCGGCGGCGGCGAAGTCCCCGAGCCTCGACTCGACCTTGCCGAGGTTCTCGTAGGCGCTGGCCTCGAGGCCGTGGGCGCGGCCGCGGACGGCCAGGACGACGGCCTCGAAGTGATCGCGGGCGGCGGGGAGGTCGTGGCGGTCGAAGGCGTGCAGGCCGCGGGCGTAGCGGATCCACAGTCGATCCAGGGCATCCGGGGGCAAGACCTGATCGGCGATGGCCTGGGCCTGCTCGAGGGCTGGCGAGCCGTCGCGGCCGAGCTCGCTGTCGAGGATGGCGGCGTTGCTCAGCACGGTCACGATCGGCGCGCTGGCGATGGCGGCCGCGGCGAGTCGGGTCCGGACCGAGGCCAGCCAGCGGGCGGCGAGCGCGGACTCGCCGCGCGCGAAGGCGATGGTGGCCAGTCGATACTCGGCGTTCCACAGCTCGGGGTGCGCCTCCCCGAGCGCGGCGGCGACCTCGGCGCGACTGGTCTCGGCGGCGCGGTAGGCCTCATCGAGACGTCCGGCGATCCGCAGCGCGGCGGCCTGGGTCGCGGCGCGCGTGGCGCGGACGCGCCAGCTCCGGACCGCGAGCTCGCCGGTGACGGTGGCGAGCTCGCGCTCGATCGCGGCCGCCTCCTCGAGGTGCCCGGCGTTGATCGCGTGCCGCTGCCGCAGGTCGCCAAGCTCGAAGGCGAGCGGGCGCTGCTCGCCGCGCTGCGCCAGCCGATAGCCGATCTCGGCCGCGAGCTCGGCGGTGTCGCCGGTGGCGGTCTCGCCCTCGGCGCGGGCCAGCGCGAGCCAGGCGCGGGCGGTGTCGTCGTCCAGTCCGAGCTCGACGGCGCGGGCCAGGGCTGCCCGGGCAGCGTCGCGAGCGGTCGCGAGATCACCCAGCTCGCGCGCGAGGTCGCTGCGCAGGAGCTCGACCTCGAGGTCCAAGGGTGCGAAGCCGAGCGCCGCAGACGAGCTGGCCAGCGGGGCGAGGGCCGCGTTGGCGTCGAGGTAGTGACCGGCCTCGAACGCGGCCCGGGCCGTGGCCAGCGCGCGCTCGGCGCTGGCCACCGCCGCGCGGGCGCTCGGGGCTGGCACCGGGCGGCGGCCGAGTCGTTCGCTATCGGCGCAGGTCGCCAGATCGGGCAGGCGCCCGACCGCGGCGCCGGCGAGGGCGACGGTGACGCGATCGGCGCGGCGCAGCGCTGCGATCAGGGCGGCGGCGTCGACCTGCCGACGGGCGAGGCAGGTCCGGGCGCGGTCAGCGGCGCGGCGATCGAGCTCGCCGCGGCCAGAAGCGCGGCACGCGGCGGCGCGCTGTTCGGCCCAGGTCGCGGCGAAGGCGTCGAGGGCGGCGACGGTCTCGCCCGCGGTCGCGGCACCGAAGGCCGGCGCTACCTCGGCGAACCGGGCCGTCAGCTCGGCGCGCGCGGCCGGCGTCCACGCGCCGTCGAGGTCGTCGGCCACGGCGCAGGTCGGCGGGCCGCCACCGCGCAGGGCCAGCACCGCGATCCCCGCCACCGCCGCGGCGGCGCCGCCGCCGAGCGCCCACCGCCAGCGCCGACGGCGTCCTGGGGGGGCGTCGAGGATCGCCAGTAGCGCCGCCATCGACGCGTGGCGGTCGTCCGGGTGCCGGGCCAGGCCGCGCATCACCGCGGCGCGCAGCGTCGCCGGGACCTCGTCGACCGGCGGTGGCTGCAGCTCGCCGGCCGTGACCGCGGCCGCGATCGCAGCGAAGGTCGCACCGGCGAACGGCGGGGTGCGCCATAGCGCCTCGTACAGCGCGGCGCAGAACGAGAATTGATCGGAGCGAGCGTCGACCGCGCGGGCCGCGAACTGCTCGGGCGCCATGTAGCGCGGCGTGCCCATGATCGCGCCGGTTGCCGTGAGATCGACGGTGTCGATCGCGCGGGCGCCGAGGTCGTCGGCGCCCGTCGTGGAGTCGTCGAGGCGGGCGCCGGTGACCAGCCCGAAGTCGGTGACCTTGACCAGCCCGGCCGCGGACACCAGCACGTTGTCGGGCTTGAAGTCGCGATGGACCAGCCCGGCCTCGTGGGCCGCCGCGAGCCCGCGACCCGCGGCGACATATGCGGCCACGATCTCGCGCCAGGTCCGACCGTCGGTCTCGCGCCAGCGTCCGAGGGTCGTGCCCTCGACCAGCTCCATCGCGATGAACACGCCGTCATCACACGCGCCAGCGTCGAACACCGTCACGACGTTGGGATGCGAGAGCTGCGCCATCGCCTTGGCCTCGCGCACCAGGCGCAGCGGTCCGTCGCTGTCGACGTCGCCGGCGGCGCTCGTGCCGATCACCTTGACCGCGACCCGTCGATCGAGCTCCGGGTCATAGGCCGCGACCACGACCCCCATCCCGCCGCGGCCGAGGAGCGACAGCGCCAGGTACCGGCCGATGGCTCGGCCGCGAACCACCGCGCCAGGGCGGTCGAGGGGCAGAGGAGCCAACGTGGCGTCGTGGCCACGGCGCGCGACCTCGACGCGGGCCCGGCATTGTGGGCAGGCCGCGGCGTGGGCGGCCGCGGCCCCGTCGACCCCGTCGACCACCGCGGCGAGTTCGGCGTCGTCGAGGCACGACCCAGTCACGCCGCAAGCGTACGGTCGTGTGCCTGGGCGGCGCAACCGCAAGGCCCATCGCTGGCGCGGGAGGCCTCGGGGCCATCGGCGTGGCCGTCGACGACGGTCAGCTCGGGCAGGGGTTCTCGGCCGCCGGGCAGCCATCGCCGGTCCGCGGCGCCGACGTACCGACCCCGATCGCGCACCATGACGGCAGCGCCGCCGGCAGGCCCTCGCTGGTCCACGGCGACTGGCCGGCCGCGAGCCAGAACGGATGATCGAGGGCGAACTCCCAGATGCCGGCGTACTTCGAGACCCCGGCCGGCGGCGTCAGCGGCGGCTCGACGTGGCCGCAGTTGTGACGGCACTCGACGACGAAGTGCCCGCCGCTGGTCAGGCCCGACTCGAGGTTGCGCGACGCGACCGAGAAGTCCATGCCGATGCCGAAGCAGCCGAGGATGTCCTTGACGCCGTCCATGGTCGGCGGGCCATCGCCGCCCCACAGCACCAGGCCGGGCAACGGCCGGGCCGCGCCCGACCACGGCTTGATGATGCTGGCGCCGGTGCCGCCCGACAGCGACACGAACGAGGCCAGCGTCTGGGCTCGCGCTTGCGCGAGCTGGTCGGTGAACAGCGCCCCCGCGCTGACGCCGATGCTCGACACGCAGCTCGGGTTGACCTGGTACTGCGCGGCGACGCAGCCGAGCATGTCGTCGAAGAACCGGAACTCCTCGTTCATCCGCGCCGCGGTCTGGGTGATGTCGAAGGGCCAGCGCGTGTCGAAGGCCGTGCCGAGCACGGTGGAGCCGACCGACACCGGCAACACCGCGATGAAGCGCTGAGCGTCGGCGGCGGCCTGGACCTCGCCGCGATCGCGGAAGCTCTGCGCGCTGCCGCCGAGCCAGTGCCACATGAACAGCACCGGCGGGCGCTCGGTCGGCGCCAGGTCGGCGGGGACGACCAGGAGAAAGGACCGCATCCGCCCACTGCTCATGAGCTGGTTGGCGCCGGCGGCCAGGGGCGGGCAGCCGGCGGCGGGCGGCGGCGGGATCACCGGGGTCGGCGCGCCGACCGGCGGCGGGGCCTCACACAGGAACCGGAAGGTCGAGGCGTCGGCGGTCGAGGTCGCGTCGAGCGCGCTGGCGTCGGCGGCGGGGCCGTCGAGGGCCGGGGCGTCGTCGCCTGGACCGTCTGGGCTCGCGCCGTCGCGTCGAGCGTCCTCCGCGTCGGGGGCGTCGGGCGGGTCGCCGGCGCCGCCGCCACCACAAGCGGCGAGGAGCAGGCACAGCGGAAGCCAGTGGCGGGTGTGCATGAGATCCCCCGAGGCGTGGGCCGCCTCCAGCGGAAGGCTACCACGGCAGACCTGGGACTCACCGGGTGACACCGAGGTGACACCGGAGCCCGGGGGCTTGCGTGCGATGTGCGCGCGCTTACCG
This sequence comes from Kofleriaceae bacterium, assembly GCA_018057825.1. Lineage (GTDB taxonomy): Bacteria > Myxococcota_A > Polyangia > Haliangiales > Haliangiaceae > UBA2376. Next base: position 165,521 of record JAGPCY010000011.1, read on the forward strand.
TGCGTGCATGCACTCTCCCGTCCTCAATCAGCTGAAGACCATCGGTCTGCTCGGCGGACTGACGGCGCTCATCGTGCTCATCGGTGGCGCCGTCGCCCCCGGGCTCATCTGGGTGCTCGGCGCGGTGGCGGTCGCCATCAACCTGGGCGCGTACTTCTTCTCCGACCGGATCGTCCTGGCGATGAACCGGGCGCGCCCCATCGAGCGCGGCGAAGATCCGCAGCTCGAGCGGATGGTGGCCGAGCTGGCGTCGCGCGCCGGCCTGCCCATGCCGCGGGTCTACGTCATCGACGATCCGGCGCCCAACGCCTTCGCGACCGGCCGCGATCCGCGCCACGGCGTGGTCGCGGTGACCACCGGCCTGCGCGCGCTCCTGACCGAGCGCGAGCTGCGCGGGGTGATCGCCCACGAGCTGGCCCACATCCACAACCGCGACATCTTGATCGCGTCGATCGCGGCTATGCTGGCCTCGGTGGTGTCGTTTATCGCCACCGCGGTGCAGTGGGGCGCGCTGGCCTTCGGCGGCGCCCGCGACGAGCGCGAGGGCCCCGGGCTCCTAAGCACGCTGGCGCTCATCATCGTGGCGCCGATCGCGGCGACCCTCATCCGCCTGGCGATCTCGCGCTCGCGCGAGTACGGGGCGGACGCGTTCGGCGCGCGCATCTCCGGCGATCCGCTGGGCCTGGCGAGCGCGCTGGCCAAGCTCGAGCGCGGCAACGCCCGCGTGCCGCTGCACACCGTCGGCGACTCGCCGGCCACCGCCAGCCTCTTCATCTGCGCGCCGCTGTCGTCGAGCTCGGTGGCGAGCTGGTTCTCGACGCACCCGCCGATCCCCGAGCGGATCGAGCGCCTGGTGGCGATGGCCGACGCTGCGTCGCCGCCGCGGCGCCGCGCCTGGGCCGCGTGATCGACCGCGTGATCGATCGCGTGATCGACCGCGGTCAGCCGACGCCGACGATCTCGCCGTCGACCAGATCGATGTCGAAGGCCCGCGGCTGCTTGGGCAGACCGGGCATGCGGACGATCGCGCCGCACAGCGCGACGATGAAGCCGGCGCCGGCGGCTAGCTCGAAGCGCCGCACCGTCAGCGTGTGACCATCGGGCGCGCCCGGTCGGGTGGGATCGTCGGTGAACGACGCCGGGGTCTTGGCCATGCACACCGGCAGGTGGCCCCAGCCCGCGGCCTCGAGGTCGGCGAGCTGCGCGGTGGCCTCGTCCGACAGCACCACCTGGGTCGCGCGGTAGATCTTGGTCGCGACTAGCTCGAGCTTGGTGCGCAGCGACGCGTCGGCTGGATATACGGTGCCGGCCGCGGCCTTGGGGTGAGCGGCCAGGGTGTCGAGGACGAGCTGGGCCAGCTCGACGCCGCCGTCGGCGCCGCGGGCCGGCGCGTCGATCACCGCGAACCCGGCGTCGGCCGCGGTGACCGCGGCCCGCACCGCGGCGACCTCCTCGGCGCTGTCGCCGGCGAAGGCGTTGAGCGCGATCACCACCGGGCGGCCGAACAGCCGGGCGTTGTCGAGGTGGCGTAGGAGGTTGGGCAGGCCGGCCTGGACCGCCGCCAGATCCGGCGTCGCCACCCGGTCGGGCGCGACGCCGCCATGGAGGCGCAGCGCGCGCAGCGAGGCGATGATCACCACCGCCGCCGGCGACAGCGGGCCGCCGCGCGCCACCAGATCGAAGAACTTCTCGCCGCCGAGATCGAACCCGAACCCGCACTCGACGACTGAGACCTCGGCCAGGTGCAGGCCGGCCTTCATCGCCACCACCGACGCGGTGCCATGGGCGATGTTGGCGAACGGTCCGCAGTGCACGATCGCCGGCGTGCCCTCGTGGGTCGCGACCAGGTTGGGCAGCATGGCGTCGCGCAAGAGCGCCATCATCGAGCCGACCGCGCCGACGTCCGCCGCGGTGGCCGCCCGGCCGTCGACGGTCCGGCCGATCACGATCCGGCCCAGGCGGGCGCGCAGGTCGTCGGGGCCGTCGGACAGGGCCAGGATGGCCATGATCTCGGAGGCCGCGGTGATGTCGAAGCCGCCCGCGCGCACCGGGCCGTTGCCCTTGCCGCGCCCGACCTCGAGCTGGCGGAGCGCGCGGTCGTTCATGTCCATCGTGCGCTTCCAGGTGATGCGCTCGGGATCGAGGGTGGGCGTCAGGCCGTGGTGCAGGTGGTTGTCGATCAGCGCGGCCAGGAGGTTGTGGGCGCTGGCGATGGCGTGGAAGTCGCCGGTGAAGTGCAGGTTGATGTCGGCGGTCGGCACCAGCCGCGACCGGCCGAACCCGGTGCCGCCGCCCTTCTGTCCGAAGATCGGACCGAGCGACGGCTCGCGCAGCACCACCGCGGCTCGCCGGCCTAGCCGGGTCAGGCCGTCGGCCAGGCCGATCGCGGTGGTGGTCTTGCCCTCGCCGGCGGCGGTCGGGGTGATGCCCGACACCAGGACCAGCGCGCCCCGCTCGGCCAGCGGGCCGAGGGCGGCCAGCTCGAGCTTGGCCTTGTCGCGGCCGTACGGACGCAGGGCGGTGGCGGGGACGCCCAGGCGGGCGCCGATGTCGACGATGTCGAAGCTCGGATCGGTCATCGCTGGGACCCTACCGCAAGGCGTGTGGTTTTTTTCGATCCTGGTAGGCTCCGCCCCCCATGGGTCTGGTCGATTTCTTCCGCCCCAAGCACCGCCACAGCGACGTCAAGGTCCGCCTCGAGGCTGTCCGCGCCCTGACGTCCGACGAAGCCGACATCCTCGCCACCGTCGCCAAGAACGACAAAGACGCCGGGGTCCGCCGGGTCGCGATCGAGAAGCTCGACCGGGTCGAGCTCCTGGCCGAGCTGGCCGCCAGCGAGGCCGACCCGGCCAACCGCGATCTCGCCGGCAGCCGGGCCGCCGAGCTGTGGGTCGCCAGCGCGTGCCAGGAGGACGACGAGGCCCTGGCCGCCGCCGCCCTGGCCGGGCTGATCAAGCTCGCCGACGACCACGCGCTGGTCGAGGTCGCGGTGCGCGCCGGGCTGCCCGGTCAGCGCAAGCGCGCGGCCGAGGCGGTCAAGGACGGCCGCGCCCTGGCCGAGCTGGCCCGCCAGACCAACTCGCCCGAGGTCCGGTCGGCCGCGCTGGCCCGGTTGACCGACAGCGACGCGCTGCGGGCGCTGGCGATCGACACCAACGTCAAGGAGCTCGGGCTGGCCGCGCTCGACAAGCTCGACGGCGATGACGTCCTCGAGCAGATCGCGCACAAGGCCAAGGCCAAGGCGGTCCGGCAGCGCGCGCGCAAGCGCCTCGACGACAAGGCCGCGGCCCGCGAGGCGGCCCGGCCCAAGGAGTCCGACGCGGTCCGCCGCAAGCGCGCCGAGAAGGCCCAGTGGCTGCGCGCGGTCGAGATCCTCGCCGAGACCTTCGAGTTCGACAAGCACCAGGGCGAGCTCGCCAAGGCCGAGGCGGCGTGGGCCGAGCTCGGCGACACCGGCGAGCCGGCCAGCGACGAGCGCTTCGCCAAGGCGGTGACGCGGTTCCGCACCCGCCAGGAGGCGGCGGCCAAGATCGCCGCCGGCGAGCCGCGCGCGGCGGCGCGGATCGAGGCGCCAGCGCCCCGGGTCCGCGAGCGCGAGCGCGACCCTGACGACGTCGACATCGTCAACCCGGTCCACGGCGACGTCCTGGCGCGCAAGCCGCGGCCGGTCGAGGACGACGCGGCGCGGGCGGCCCGACAGGAGGAGGCGGCGGCGCGCCGCGCGGCGCGCGATGCCGCCAAGGCGGAGGCCGACGCCGCCCGCCAGGCCGAGGCCGCCGAGCGCGCGGCCAAGGCCGCCGAGCGCGACGAGCGCGCCGGTCAGCTCGCCAAGAGCGTGGCCGCCTTGATCGGTGAGATGGAGACCGTGGCCGCGGAGCCAAACGGCGATCCCAAGGCGATCGAGCGGCTGCTCGGGCAGGCCGCGACCGCGTTCGCGCAGCTCGGCAAGGTCGCCGCGCGCGAGCGCGAGGCGCTCGAGGGCCGCTACGTGGCGGTGCGCGGGCAGCTCGTGACCCGGACCCAGGCGCTGCGCGAGGGCGAGGACTGGAAGCGCTGGGCCAACGTGCCGCGCGCCGAGGCCCTGGTCGCCGCGGCCAAGGAGCTGGCCGAGCGCGAGGAGGCGCCGACCCTGCCGCTCCTCAAGGCGGTGCAGCAGGCGTGGAAGGAGCTCGGCCCGATGCCGGGCAAGAAGAGCAAGGAGCTGTGGGAGACCTTCAAGGCCCACTGCGACGCCGCGTTCGCGCGCATCCGCGCCGATCGCGCGGTCGAGGACGAGAAGCTATCGGGCAACGTCGCCGCCAAGCGCGAGCTGGTCGCCGCCGCCCAGGCCCTGGCGGACTCGACGGACTTCGACGCCACCGCGGTGGCGATGAAGGAGCTGCAGGCGCGGTGGAAGGCCTCGGGGCCGGTGCCGCGCAAGGTCGGCGACGAGCTGTGGCGCGACTTCCGCGCCGCCTGCGACCGGTTCTTCGAGCGGCGCAAGCCGACGCTCGAGGCCCGGGCCGCGACCGAGCAAGAGAACCTGGCCGCCAAGCAGCGCTTGATCGAGCGCGCCCTGGCGGTGGTCGCCAAGGCCCCGGGCGAGCAGGGCTGGGGCAAGGCGATCGGTCAGATCAAGGATCTCCAGCGCGAGTGGCAGGAGGTCGGCCGGGTGCCGCGGGCCGAGGTCGAGCCGCTGTGGCAGCGCTTCCGCGCCGCCTGCGATGGGCTGTTCGCCAAGCGCGACGCCGCTCGCGACGCCGAGGCCGACGCCCAGCGGGCCGAGCTCGAGGCGGTGCGCGCCGACGTCGAGGCGGTGCTGGCCGGCGGCGACGACGTCGCGCCGCGGGCGCTGGCGGTCAAGGCCAAGCTGGCCGAGCTCGCCGAGCGCGACCTCGAGCCGTCGGTCGAGCTGCGCGGCCTCTACGATCGCATGGTCCGCCAGGTCATGACCGATCACGCGGGGGCGCTGCGCGGCAGCGACCTCGATCCGGTGGCGATGGCCCACGCGCGGGCCAAGCTGATCGAGCGGGCCGAGGCGCTGTTGCCGCGGTCGGCGCCGACGGTGGCGCTCGAGGGGGCGTCGCCGGCCGAGCTGGCCGAGCGCCTCAAGCAGGCGATGGCCGGCAACGCCCTATGGAAAGGCGACGGCCGCGATCCGATCGAGGTGATCGACGAGCTGCGGTCGCGGTGGGCGGCGGTCGGCCCGATCGTGGGCGATGACGCCGCGGCCGCGGCGGCGCGCTTCGACGAGCTGTGCGCCCAGGTGCGGGCGGCTCATGGCGGCGCCGAGCGCCCGGCCCGCGGCCCGGTCGACGGTGAGCGCGCGGAGCGGGGCGACCGCAAGCGCGATCGCCGCGAGCGACGCGCCGAGCGGCGCGCCGAGGTCGCGGTGCAGACCGAGGCCCAGATGACGGCCGCCCCTGACGCAGCGGTCGCCGCGCCGGTCGCGGTCGCGGCGGTGGTCGAGGCGGCGCCAGTCGCGGTCGCGGCGGTGGTCGAGGCGGCGCCGGTCGCGGTTGCGGCGGTCGTCGAGGCGCCGGCCCCGGTGGTCGCCCCGCCGGTGGCGATCGCCCCGCCGGTCGAGGCGGCCGCGCGTCGACGCACGACCACCCTGCCGCCCGGCGTGACCGAGCAGCTCGACGACGAGTGGGACGCCCCCGCCGCCGAGGCGGCCCCGGCCGAGCCCGCCGCCGCTGGCGAGCCCGCCGCCGCTGGCGACGCCGCCGAGGCCCCACCGGCCCTGGTCGTCGACGCCGGCTGGGACTGAGGCCCGGGCACCGGTCGCGCGCCCAGGCGATCGTCGCCCTTGGCAGCGGCCGAGGATTTCGCGATCCTCGGCCCATGCTGCCGGTCCACCTCGCCCTCGCCGCCGTGGTCGTCGCGACCCTGGCGGTGCTGGTCGCGGCCTATCGTCACGCGCTGGCGCACTGGCTTGCGCCGTCGACGCCGCCCTTGCCGGTGGCCACGCTGGGCCGCGGCCGCGACCCGTCTCCGGGATGGTCGCGGCGCGCCCACGCCGCGATCATCGCGATCGCCTTCGCCTCGGTCGCCCTCATGATCCTCACCGCCGTGGCGATGCTCGGCCTGGCGGTGGCGGGCTGATCGCGGCGCGCTACGGGATCGGCAGGCCGCGCTCGCGCAAGGCTGGGGCGTGGGCGCCGTCGACGCGGTGCTCGGCGAGGAGCCGCATCCCGAGGCCGGTGTAGTAGCGCAGGTGGACCAGCAGGCCGAAGCGCGGCGTGACCTCCATCGCAGCGATCGTGAAGCCGGCCTTCAGCTTCGGCACGAGGATCGCGTTGTTGTCGGCGCGGTGGCGGCTGTAGATCTCGCGGAATCCGGCGTCGGTCGCCGCCTGCATCACCCGCGACAAGAGCGCCTTGTACAGGCCGCGGCCTTGCCAGTCGCGGTGGATGACGCTGTAGACCATGTAGTAGCGCTGCCAGGTCTCCTGCACGCCCCAGTACGCGCCGATCACCTCGTCGCCCGCGCTGACCAGGATCCGGTGAGCCAGCGGCGCCGGCCACAGCGCCTCGAGGTCGGCGCCCCGCGCGCGCTCGTCGTCGGTCATGACCCGCCGGAGGTCGTAGGCCGGGGCGCGATCGCTGGCGCCGTCCCACAGCCTCTGGTTGTGCTGTTCCCAGGTCGCGGTCGCGACCTCGCCGAGCTCGACCCCAGGGATCAGCGCCCCGGTCAGGTGCTTGGCGGTGGCGGCGGCGAAGCGGGCGCGCGCGGCGTCGGGAGAGGGCAGGTCGGCCATGCCGCATCGTAGTACGCTCGGGGGACGTGACCGCGCTCTCCGACGACGATCTCCACCTGTTCAACGAAGGTACCCACTACCGCTTGCACCACAAGCTGGGCGCGCACCCCGGGACCGACGGCACCCGGTTCGCGGTGTGGGCGCCCGACGCGCGAGCGGTCGAGGTGCTCGGGGACTGGAGCCACTGGCAAGGCGGCGCGGCCCTGGCCGTGCGCGGCCAGTCCGGCATCTGGGAGGGCACCGTGCCCGGCGCCGCGGTCGGCCACCGGTACAAGTTTCGCATCCACGCCCGGGATGGGCGCATCGTCGACAAGGCCGATCCGTTCGCCGCGGCGTGCGAGGTGCCGCCGGCCACGGCGTCGGTGATCTGGCGCCAGACTCACCAGTGGAGCGACGGCGCGTGGATGGCCGAGCGCGCCGGCCGCGCCCGCTTGACCGCGCCGTGGTCGATCTACGAGGTCCACCTCGGCTCGTGGATGCGCGCCGACGGCGAGGGCGGGGCGCCCCTCGACTACCGCGCGCTGGGCGAGCGCCTGGCCGAGCACTGCGGACGCCTGGGCTTCACCCACGTCGAGCTCCTGCCGATCCTGGCCCACCCGTTCTACGGCTCGTGGGGCTACCAGGTCACCGGCTACTTCGCGCCGACTCCTCGCTACGGCAGCCCCGACGACTTGATGGCGATGATCGACACCCTGCACCGGGCCGGCCTGGGCGTGATCGTCGACTGGGTCCCGGCGCACTTCCCGACCGACGCCCACGGCCTGGGCGAGTTCGACGGCACCCACCTCTACGAGCACGCCGACCCGCGGCGTGGCTTCCACCCCGACTGGACCAGCTACATCTTCAACTACGCGCGCCACGAGGTCCGGGCGTTCTTGATCTCGTCGGCGCTGTGCTGGCTCGAGCGCTACCACGTCGACGCGCTGCGGGTCGACGGCGTCGCCTCGATGCTGTATCGCGACTACTCGCGCAAGCCCGGCGAGTGGGTGCCCGACGTCGACGGCTCCAACCGCGACCGCGACGCGGTCGGGTTCCTCCAGCAGTGCAACCGCGCGGTCTACGCCGCGTTCCCCGACGTCCAGACCATCGCCGAGGAGTCGACGTCGTGGCCGGGGGTGACCCGCGCGGTCGACGACGGCGGCCTGGGCTTCGGGATGAAGTGGGATCTGGGCTGGATGCACGACACCTTGGGCTATCTCGCCCACGATCCGATCCACCGCCGCTGGCACCACGACCAGCTCACCTTCCGGGCCATGTACGCCGACGACGAGCACTTCGTCTTGCCGCTGTCCCACGACGAGGTGGTCCACGGCAAGGGCTCGCTCGTGGGCAAGCTGCCGGGCGATCCGTGGCAACGCCACGCCAACCTGCGCCTCCTCTACGGCTACCAGTGGGGCACGCCGGGCAAGAAGCTCTTGTTCATGGGCGGCGAGCTGGCGGTCGCGCGCGAGTGGAACCACGACGACGTCCTGCCGTGGTCGACCGCTGTCGAGCCCTTGCCGGCGGGGGTGATGGCGTGGCTGCGCGACCTGAACGCGATCTACCGGCGCTACCCGGCGCTCCACGTCGGCGACTGCGCTCCCGGCGGCTTCGCCTGGCTGCGCGTCGACGACCGCGACCACTCGACCTTGGCCTGGCTGCGGCGCGGTGGGCCGGCCGATCCACCGGTGATCGTCGCCTGCAACTTCACCCCGGTGCCGCGGGTCGGGACCGTGCTCGGCGCGCCGCGCGCCGGGCGGTGGCGCGAGGTGCTGTGCAGCGACGCCGCGATCTACGGCGGCAGCGGCGTCGGCAACCTGGGCGCGGTCGAGGCGGTGGCCGTGCCGTGCGACGGATGGCCGGCGTCGGTGACGCTGACGCTGCCCCCGCTCGGTTGCGTCTTTCTGGTCGCCGAGCCGGAGGGTGCGTCGTGACCCGCTACGTCTGCATCCACGGTCACTTCTATCAGCCGCCGCGCGAGAACCCGTGGCTCGACGAGATCGATCCGCAGCCGTCCGCGGCGCCGTTCCCCGACTGGAACGCGCGGATCACCGCCGAGTGCTATCGGCCCAACGCCGCGGCGCGGATCGTCGACGGCGAAGGCCAGATCATCGAGATCGTCGACAACTACGCGCGCATGAGCTGGAACTTCGGGCCCACGCTCCTGGCCTACCTGGCGCGCCACGCGCCTGACGTCCTGGCGTCGCTGCAGGCCGCCGATCGCGCCAGCCTCGCCGCCACCGGTCACGGCGCGGCGCTGGCCCAGGCCCACGGTCACCTCATCATGCCGCTGTGCGCGCCGCGCGATCGCGCGACCCAGGTGCGCTGGGGCGTGGCCGACTTTCGCCACCACTTCGGTCGCGATCCGGTCGGGATGTGGCTGCCGGAGTGCGCGGTCGACGTCGCCACCCTCGAGGACCTGGCCGCCGAGGGCGTGGCGTTCACGGTGCTGGCGCCACATCAGGCGGCCCGGGTCCGCCCGCCGGGAGGGGCCTGGCGCCCGGTCGACGCCGCGACCCCGGGCCGGGTCTACCGCTGTCCGCTGCCGTCGGGTCGCGCCATCGACGTGTTCTTCTACGACGGACCGCTGGCGCGAGCGGTGGCGTTCGAGCGCCTGCTGGTCGACGGTGGCACCTTCGCGCGTCGCCTGGTCGCGGCCGGTAGCGACGACGCGCCGCTGTGCCACATCGCGACCGACGGCGAGACCTACGGCCACCACCACCGCTACGGCGATATGGGCCTGGCCTGGGCGCTGGCGTCGATCGCCCGCGGCGATCACGCCGGCGCGACGCTCACCAACTACTCCGCGTTCCGCGCCGCGCGGCCGGCCACCTGGGAGGTCGAGATCCGCGAGGACACGTCGTGGAGCTGCGCCCACGGGATCGATCGGTGGCGCGCCGACTGCGGCTGCAACTCCGGCGGTCGGCCCGGGTGGAGCCAGGCCTGGCGTCGGCCGCTGCGCGACGCGCTCGACTGGCTGCGCGATCGCGTCGCCGACCTCTACGACGCGCTCGGGCCCGAGCTGTTCGTCGATCCGTGGGCCGCGCGCGACGCCTACGTCGAGGTGATCCTGGCCGGCGCCGATCCCGCGGTCCAGGATCGGTTCCTGGCCCGCCACGGCCGCGGGCCGCTGGCCGGAGCCCGCCGGGTCCGCGCCCTCGAGCTCATGGAGCTCGGTCGCCACGCCATGGCGATGTACACGAGCTGCGGCTGGTTCTTCGACGATCTGGCCGGGATCGAGACCGTGCAGATCCTCACCTACGCGGCGCGCGCGTGCGAGCTGGGCCAGGCCCTGGGCGGCGAGGAGCTCGAGGTCGGCTTCGTCGATCGCCTGGCCGCGGCCCGCGCCAACGATCCGGCGATCGGCGACGGCCGCGCGGTGTGGCGCCGCCTGGTGACCCCGAGCCGGGTCGATCTGGCCAAGGTGGTCGCCAACCACGCGGTCGTGCTGGCCGTGACCGGCGCGCCTCCGACGACGCCCTCGGCCGCCCACGCGATCGCGGTCCACGATCTGACCCAGCGCCGGGTCGGCCGCGCCACGCTGGCGGCCGGCGCCGCCCAGGTCACCGAGCGCGCCACCGGCGCCAGCCGCGATCTGGCGTTCGCCGTCTTGCACCTCGGCGATCATCAGCTCGTCGGCGGCGTGCGCGAGTTCCCCGGCACCGCGGCGTGGGACCGCGAGGTCGACCTCCTGGTCGCGGCCTTCGGCGGCGCCGATCTGTTCGCGGTCCAGCGCGAGATCGATCGCGGGTTCGCCGGGGTCACGTTCTCGCTCGGCACCCTCCTGGCCCGCGACCGCGAGGCGATCCTCGCCACGGTGCTGGCCGGCCCGGTTCGCGCCGCCGAGACCGCGCACCAGGCGATCTACGACGAGCACGGCCCACTGCTCCGCTTCCTGGTCGCCAACGACCTGCCGGTGCCGCCGGTGTTCACCCTGGCCGCGACCCACGTCTTGCACGCGCGGCTACAGGCCGCGCTGGCGGCCCCGCGCCCGCAGATTGATCTGGTCCGCGGCCTGGTCGCCGAGGCCGCGCAGGTCCGCGTCGATCTCGACACGCCGGCCATCGCGTACTGCGCTGGACAGGCGCTGTCGCGGGCGGTCGCGCTCCTCGACGGCGACGACGATCCGCTCGCCCTCGAGCGGCTGGCCCGGCTGGCCGAGATCGCGGCGCGGATGCGCACGCCGATCGATCTGTGGCAGGCGCAGAACGCGGCCTGGCACCTGGCGCGCCGGCTGGTGCCGACCTGGCAGGTCGCCGCGGCTGCCGGCGATGGCAGCGCCGAGCGTCGGCGCCTGGCGCTGGCTCGGCTGGCGTCGGCGATCAAGGTGCGCGTCGGTTGAGTCGGCGCGCGGGGCGCGGCAAGGTCGAGCCATGACCGACGAGTTCCGCGACGAGCCGACCTACGGCGAGCACACCCACCCCGGCCACGAGCGGCCCGCGGTCGTGGTGGTCGGGGTCGACTTCTCGGCGACCGCGCGCCACGCTCTGGCCTGGGCGCTCGACTACGCCAGCCACCGGGCCGCGGTGGTCCACACCGTCCACGTCGTCGATCGGCGGTGGTCGCCGGCGGACCTGCGGGCCGACGCCGGGGTGATCCAGCGCGAGGTCGCCGCGACCGAGGCCGGCGCGCGCGCCGAACTCGAGAGCCTGACCGCCGAGGCCCGGGCCCGCGTCGGGGCCCTGCACGAGCACGTCGTCGTCGGCAAGCCCGCGGACGAGCTCCTGCGGGTGGCCCGCGAGGTCGGCGCCGACCTGCTGGTGGTCGGCAATCACGGCCTCGATCCGATCGCCCACCTGCTGGTCGGCTCGGTCGCCGAGCAGCTCGTCCGGCGGGCCACCTGCTCGGTGATGGTGGTGCGGACCCCGCGCTGATCGGCGCCGTGAAGCGGCGCGCGCGCCGCGCCCGCGCCGGCGGCGGCGGTATCGTCCGTGGATGGTCGCGTCGCTGTATCACGACACCACGCCGACACCGATCGGCGCGCACTTCGAGCTCACGCTCGGGACCGCGTGGGACTTCCTCTTGCCGTCGGGTGGCGTGGTCATGACCGCGGCGCTGCGCGCGGCCGCCGCCGCGATCGCGTCGCCCGACCATCGCCTGCTGTCGGCGACCGCGACCTTCTGCGAGCCGATCGCGCCGGGGACGATCGAGCTCCACCCGCAGGTGCTCCGGCGCGGCGCCGCCGCGATCATGACGCGCACCGCGCTCCACCCGCCGGGCGGCGTCGGCTGCGAGGTCACCGCCACCTTCGCCCGCGATCGGGTCGGCCCCGACGTGATCGCGCGGCCGCCGCCGGCGGTGCCGCCGCCCGCCGACTGCGCCGATCTGCTGGCGACGGGCTCGCCGCTCGCGCGCGCGCGGTTCTTCGCCAACCTCGAGGTCCGGCTGGCCGCCGGCACGCCGCTGTTCGCGCCGGGCTTCGCGGCCGGTCCGGCCCGCTACGCCCGCTGGTTCCGCTACCGCGCCCCGGCCGGGGACGGCGTCGCCCTCGATCGCCTGGCCCTGCCGCCGATCGTCGACACCATGCCGGCGGCGCTGACCCAGGCGATCGGTCCGACCGATTATCGATTCTACGCGCCCTCGGTCGACCTCACGGTCCACGTCGTCGACGACACCGACCGCGAGTGGGTGCTGGTCGAGGCGACGCTCGGGCGCGCGCGATCCGGTTGGGCCAATGCGCGCGTCGAGCTGTGGGATGATCGCGGTCGATACCTGGCCGCGGGCTGTCAGACGATGTACCTGCGGACGGTGGCCGGGACCCCGCCCACCGTCGACGCCAGCGACCGTTGGGGCGGCGCGTCATGATCGTCGCCGTCGCGGAACCGTCGCATGATCGCCCTTGACGGCTCGCGACCAGCCATCGATCCTTAGCAGGTGAATCCCGCGGGCCAGCGGAGCGCCGGTGCTGCGTCGAACCAGTACCAGATACTGGGGCACCTCGCGACCGGAGGGATGGCCGAGCTCTACCTCGCGCGCTCGGTCGGCATCGCCGGCTTCGAGCGCCACGTCGTGCTCAAGCGGATCATGGCGGAGCACGCCCGCAACCACCGCTTCGTCACGATGTTCCTCGACGAGGCCCGCCTCGCGGCCCAGCTCCACCATCCGAACATCGCGCAGGTCTACGACATCGGTCGGGTCGGCGAGAGCTACTTCTTCACGATGGAGTACGTGCACGGCGAGAACGTGCGGGATCTATTGCAGCGGGTCGCCGCGCTCAAGCGCCAGATCCCGATCGAGGTCACGCTGACCATCATCGCCGGCGCCGCCGCCGGGCTGCACTACGCCCACGACAAGCGCGGGCTCGACCGCGCGCCCCTCGGCATCGTCCATCGCGACATCTCGCCGTCGAACCTGATGGTCGCGTACCAGGGCGTGGTCAAGCTGGTCGACTTCGGCATCGCCAAGGCCTCGCACCGCATGACCGAGACCCGGTCGGGCGCGGTCAAGGGCAAGGTCGCCTACATGTCGCCCGAGCAGTGCACCGGGCACCCGCTCGATCGGCGCAGCGACCTGTTCTCGCTCGGCATCGTCCTCTACGAGATGGTGACGATGACCCGGCTCTACAAGTACGGCACCGACTTCGAGACGATGACCCACATCGTCAACCACCCGCCGCCGCCGCCGTCATCGCGCCGGCCCGACGTGCCGCGCGAGCTCGAGCAGATCATCCTGAAGGCGCTGGCCAAGCGCGCCGACGATCGCTATCAGTCGGCCGGTGAGCTCCTCGAGGCGATCGAGGAGTTCGCGTCGCGCGCGCGGCTGGCGCTGTCGCCGATGGGCCTGGCGCGCTACGTCCGCGAGTTGTTCGGCGAGCGCCCCGAGCCCTGGTACGAGCTCGAGGCGGCGGGCGAGCACACCGGCATCGTCACGATCGAGACCGCGGCGGTCGATCCCGGCACCGCCACCCCCGATCCTTTCGGCATCAACTCCACCCACAAGACCTGGGCGGCGCCGCGGCCTACGCTGGCCGGCGAGTGGGGCCCCGAGTCGGGTGAGATCGCGCGCATCGCCGCCCAGGCCTTGCCGACGGCGCCGCTGGCCGCTCCGCCAGCGCCTCCACCGCCGCCGCGGGTGAGCGCGCTGTACGCCGCCGCCGTGCCGCCGCACTCGACGCTGTCGGGGCTGGCGCCGCCGCCCACGCCGGTGCGCCCGTCGATCCGCCTCGACGCCGTGCCTCCGGCCTCCGCGGAGGAGCCGGGCGAGCGCGCCGGCACCGTGGTCGGCGCGCCGTCGACGGCGCCCTTGGTGGTCGCCGATGCCGGGGGCGAGCGCGCGGCGGCTGATGCTGGGCTGCTCGTCGACCGCGACCCTCTCGATCGCACGCCGTCGGGCCGGCCCGCGCCCGATCGCGATCCGTCGTGGGGCGTCGAGGGCGAGGCGTCGTGGGGCGGGCCCGGCTCGGCCGCCGACGACCTTCCGCCGCGGCGCCGTCGGACCTGGGCCTGGGTCGCGGTGGTGGCCGCGCTGGCCGGCGGAGCGTTGGCCGTCGTCTTGGCCAGCGGTGGCCGCGGCGGTGCCGCCAAGGCGCCGGCCTTCGCGACGCCGGTCGGCCAAGCTCGCTCCACCGTCGAGCCCGCGGTCGTGCCTGCCGCCGAGTCCGCGGTCGTGCCTGCGGTTGCGCCGGCTGTCGAGCCCGCCGTCGAGCCCGTGCCACCGCCGCCGAGCGAGTCGCCGCCGAGCGAGCCGCCGGCGCCGAACGAGCCCCCGTCGCCGAGCGATCCGATGCCGGCCCGCGATCCGGCGGCCGGTCTGCCTCCGAACCAGCCGCCACCTCCCGAGGTCGCCAAGCCCGAGCCTGGCGCGGCGACCGCGACCGAGCCGCGCGGCGCGACGGCCCCCGTCAAGGCGGTGACCGCGTCGACCAAGCCGAGCCGGCCGCGCTCGACCGACAAGGCCAAGGCGACCAAGGGCGCCGGGCGTCGGCCCCCCAAGCCACGGGCGCAGCCGAGCACCGGCTCCGCCGCGCCCGCTGCCCCCCGCAAGTGCGGTGACCCGTATGGCATCTATCCACCCTGTGGCTGATCGCGTGCGTCGGGGGACGATCGCGCTGGCCGCGCTGGCCGCGCTGGCCACGGTCGCCGACGCCCAGCCGATCGATCACGAGGCGCGCGGCTACGAGCTCGCCACCGCTGGCAAGCTGGCCGAGGCTCTCGAGGAGTTCGAGGCCGCCTACCAGGCGACCCGCGCGCCGCAGCTCCTGTTCGCGATGGGGCGCATGCACTCGCTGCTCGGCGACTGCGCCCGCGCGAAGGATCATTTCCAGCGCTTCCTCGCGACCCAGCCCGGCCCCAAGGCCGCCGAGGCCGCGCAGACCGGCATCGACACCTGCAAGCCGGCCGCGGCCACCGTGGTCGCGCCGCCGCCGCCTCGCCCGCCGACGATCGTCGCGCCGCCGCCGCCGCCGAGTGGAGAGCCGCCGCCGCGGCGTCGCTCGTTTGCATCGGCGCTGGCTGGCGACCGGTTCGCCCAGCTCGGGGTCGGCGCCGGGCTGATCGGCGCCGGCCTGTTCGTCTACAGCTTGCACCTGTCGTGCTGGGATGGCGTGTGCGACGGCGACTACGCTGACTTCGAGGCCAAGCGCGATCGCGCGCCGCTGGTCGGCGGCCTGGCCATCGGTGTCGGCGCAGTCGGCGGTGCGCTCCTGTTGATCGGCGCGATCCGTCAGGCCGGTCGTGGCGGCGGTGACGACGGCGTCGCGGTCACCGCGGCCCCCACCGCCGGCGGTGGAATGCTCGGAGTGGCGGGCGCGTTCTAGCGCTGGCGCGGGACGCGTTCGTCGCCGCGCCAGGGTTGGTCATGTCCAGGTCGAAGCTCCCGTTGCTCTGCTCGCCGGCCCCGCGCCGGGGCCGGTCGCTGGCGTCACAGCCAGCGCAGGCGCCGCAAGAGCCAGAACTGCCCGGCGGCCATCATCGCGAAGCCGCCGCACAGCGCCCAGAACGCCCAGCTCACGTCCTGCGCCGGCACCCCGCCGACGTTGACGCCGAGCAGGCCGGTCACGAACGACAGCGGCAAGAACAGCGCGGTCACCAGCGACAGGACGTACAGCCGCCGGTTGGCCAGCTCGTCGACGCGGGCCGCCAGCTCTTCGTGGGTGACGGCGGCGCGATCGCGGGCCGCGTCGAGCTCCTCGACCGTGCGGGCCTGCCGCTCGGCGGCGTCGCGGAGCTGCGAGCGCTGGGTCTCGCTGAGCCACGGCACCGCGACGTGGGCCAGCCGGGTCAGGGCGTCGCGCTGCGGGCCGATGAACCGCCGCAGCGCGATCGCGCGTCGCCGCAGGTCGGCGATCTTGGTCCGCGGCGCGGTCAGATCGCTGCCGAGGGCGGCGTCCTCGAGCGAGGCCACGCGGTCGCCGATGTCGTCGACCAGCTCGGCCACCGGCGCCAGGATCTCGTCGATCAGCGCGACCACGAACTCGCCGACGCTGCGCGGCCCGTTGCCGCTGCCGATGTGGGCCGCGATGGTCGTGAGCGCGCGGACGTCGCGGTGGCGCATGGTGATGATCCGGCCGGCGTCGATCCACGCGCGCATCGACACCATGTCCTCGGGTTCGGCGTTGGCGCTGAGGTTGACGCCGCGCGCGATCAGCACCAGCGCGTCGCCGCGTTGCTCGGCGCGCGGCCGCGGGTCGCTGGCGACCAGGGCCTCACGGGTGTGCCGCTCGAGCCCGGCCTCGAGGCCGAGCCAGCGCTCGGCGTCGGGCGCGGCGTAGTCCAGATCGATCCACAAGAGGCCGTCGGCCGGGCGCCAGTTGGCGATGCCGTTCCAGTCGAGCAGCTCGCCGCCGCCGCGGCCGTCGAGCAGCATGCCGTGGACCAGGCCGGAGGTCGGGCGCAGGGCGGTCATGTCGGCGCGAGCATCGCATGGCTGGTGATGCTCGGCGCGCTCGTCGCGTGCGGGGGCGAGGGCCGCGGACCGATCGAGCGCGGGGCGCCGCCGCCGCCGTCGCGGGCTGACGTCGCGCCGCCCGACGCGGCGAGCGTGCGGATCGACGCTGCGATCGCGCCGCCCGAGGTGGCGAGCGTCGAGGTCGACGCGGCGGTCGACGGCGGTCACGCGGCGACGACTCCGCCGGCGGGCCTGGCCGACGTCGCGGTGGCGATCCCCGACGCCGTCCTCGATCTGCGCTACGCGACCGCCGCCAACCTGACCGGCGCGCCGCTCTATCCGGTCGCGCGCTGCTGGCTGCGCGTCGAGGCGGTCGATCGCCTGGCGGAGGCAGCGGCGGCGCTGCGCGCCGACGGCTATCGGCTGGTGTTGTGGGATTGCTACCGCCCGGCGTCGGTCCAGCGCCTGCTGTGGGAGCGCGTGCCCGATCCGCGCTTCGTCGCTCGCCCGGTGTTCGACGATCAGGGCCGACCGCTCTCCGGCTCCGTCCACAGCCGCGGCGGCGCGGTCGATGTCAGCCTGGCCGATCGCGACGGTCAGCCGGTGCCGATGCCGACCGACCACGATGACTTCTCGGCCGCCGCCAGCGGCGCAGCGGCCACGGGCCCGGCCCGCGTCAACCTCCGCGCCCTGCGGGCGGCGATGCGCGGCGCAGGCTACCGCGGGATCGGCAGCGAGTGGTGGCACTTCGAGGCCGCAGGTGGCACCCGGCCGCCGCTTCTGGACGAGCCGCTGCGATGACCTCGGTCGGCTGCGGGGATGGACCCTAGCCGGCCCGACCAGAATTGCCTACACTAGGGCCGTGGTCGCCAACCCGGCGCTGCGCCTGGTGACAAGGTGCGCGAACCTCGCGGAGTTCGTGCGCGTGTTTTGCGCGCGCGTGTCCGGCGACGTCGTGACCATCCCGGCCCTCGACGCGCCGCCGGAGGCCGCCGGCCCCTGTCGCGTCGTCATCACCTTGGCCAATCGCGCCGTGATCCTCGACGGCGACGCCGAGCTGTCGGCGGCCGATGGCAGCACCGCCGTCCGGTTCGTGCGCCTCGACGTTCGCAGCCGCGGACTCATGACCTTCGTCGCCGAGCAGCGCGGCCGCGCGCCGGCCGCCGCGGTCCCACGGCACCTCGTGCCCCTCGGGGCACCGGCGGGCGATCCGGCGAGCGCCAGCGGCGATCCGTCCCTCGCCCAGTCTACCGTCGAGCCTCTCGGCAAGCCCGCCGAGGTGGTCAAGCGCGCGATGCCGGCCTTGCCGACCTTACGAGGTCGACCCCAGACCGCGCCGCAGGTCTCGGGAGCTCCGAGCGCAGCGCAGGGGCCGTCGGTGACGGTCCCGACGCCGGCGCCGATCCCGCCGTCCCTCACCGTGCCGACGCCGGCCCCGCGCCCACCGGGACCGCCGAACGCGGAGCCGCCGAAGGCGGGGGCGTCGAGCGCGGGGGCGTCGAGCGCGGGTCCGTCGAGCGCGGGGCCGTCCGCGCCGCCGAGCCTGCCGCCCGCGCCGTCGGCGTCAGGGGCACCGACGACCGAGGCGCCCCCGATCGCGCTCCCGCCGCCGCCCGCACCACCGATGGTGCCGGCGCCGCCGGTCCTGCCGGCGTCGTCGGCCCCTGAGGCCAAGCGTCGCCGCCGCGACTCGGCGCCGACCTTGCTCGGCGTGGCGGCGCCGCGGTTGCCTGAACGCGCCGCGCCGCCGCCCCGGGCGATCGCGGAGCTGCGTCGCGAGGCTCTGGCGGAGCCGACCCTGCATGGCGTCGCGCCGACCCGGCCGCCGGGCGACCTGACCGCGCCGGATCTGCGCGCGCCGATCGAGTCGATCGGCGGCGCGACCGCGACCGTGCGGATGCCCCTCGACGCCGATACCGGCGAGACCGACGGTGGCGACCCGGTGACCGACGTGATCTCGGCCTTGCCCGACGGCAACCTCGGCTTCGAGGTCGATCCGCTCGCCGAGCCGCCGCCGCCCGTCGCACCGCCGCCGGCCCACCTCTCGCTGGCGATCAGCCGCGGCTCGGCGACCCCGCGCCCGGTCGCAGCGATGGCCGCGGCGCCCCGGCCCGCCGAGGACGCGGCGGTCACGGCGCCGATGGCGGTCCCGGTCTTTCCCGTCGAGCCGGCGCCGCGTCCGCCGCCGCACCCCGGCGCGTGGGCGACCCCGACGTGGTCGCCGGCGCCATCGCCGATGGCGGTCCCGGTCGCGGCCACACCGGCCTTGCCGATCGATGCGCTGTCGACGTCGACGGTCGCGCCTGGGCGGGCTGGGTCCGCGACCGCGTCGTCGTCGACCGCGTCGAGCTCGACCGCGTCGTCAAGTGCTACGTCATCGGGGACGGCGTCATCGGGGACGGCGTCATCGCCGACCGCCGCGGTCGCGGCCGGCGGCTCATCGGCGACGGTCGTGGGGCCTGCGCCAGCGCCGGTCGGGGTCGCCAGCGGCCAAGCGCTGGTCTCGCCGCCGCCGACCCGGTCGCCGGGGCCGCCGCCGATGGCCGCTCCGCCGCCAGGTCCGCCGGCGATGGCCGCCCCGCCGCCAGGTCCGCCGGCGATGGCCGCCCCGCCGCCAGGTCCGCCGGCGATGGCCGCCCCGCCGCACCCGGGCTGGTCGCCGCCACCGCCACCCGCTGCGCCTGGGTGGGGCGCGCCCGCCGCCGCGCCGCCGAGCTGGGGACCGTCGCCGACCCCGCTGCCGGCCGTCATGATCGCCCCGGAGGTCGGTGCCGCGACGGCCGCGCCGGCCGCGGCCCAGGCCCCGCGCGCCGCGCCGCCGATCTATCCGACCGCGCAGCTCCCCGCCCTCGACTACGCCGCGACGACCGCGCCGTCGTGGCGACGCCGCCCGGTGGTCGCCGACGAGGGCACCGACATGACCGAGATCATCGCGGTGCCCAGGCCGCGCCGCCGACGCTGGCCGGTCATCGTCATCACCACCGCGATCATCGTCGCCCTGGCGGCCATCGGTCTCCTGGCCGCCACCTCGAGCTCCTCGGACCCGGCCCAGGCCGGCCCGCCGGAGCAACCGGGGAAAAGCGAACAGAATGGCCAACCAGGCAAGTCTGGCGAAGCAGGAAAAACCGGCGATCTGAAGAAAGCGTCACCGGCGCCAGCTCCCGAGCAGACCCCGGACACCGCCACCGCGCCGCGCGAGGCCACCGCGCCGCCACCGAGCGGGCCCTGCTCGGTCGAGCTGACCTCGAGCCCCGACGGCGCCGAGGTCGTGGTCGGCGGCGCGACCGTCGCGACCACCCCGGCCACCGTCGACCTGCCGTGCGCCACGACCGCCGTGCGCTTCACCCGCGACCGCTACCTCACCGCCGAGGTCGCGGTCACGCTGCGCCCCGGCTCCCAGGCCGTGACCGCCCGCCTCGAGCGTCCGACCTTCCGGGTTCGAGTCACCTCGCGGCCGTCGGGTGCCCAGGTCGCGACCGCGGACGGACGGGTCATCGGCACGACCCCGGTCACCGTCGAGGTCGTCGGCTATGACGGTGCCACCCTCACCGTGTCCAAGCCGGGCTACGCCACCGCGCGCGAGCGCGTGGTCGCGACGCGGGCGAATCAGGCGGTCGCGGTCAAGCTGCGACGGCGGTAGGGCGGAGGCGGCGGGGGGGGCGGAGGCCGAGGCGGAGGCCGAGTCCGAGGCGAGGCCGAGTCCGAGGCGGAGACCGAGGCGGAGGCCAAGTCCGAGGCCGAGACCGAGTCCGAGGCCGAGACCGAGACCGAGTCCGAGACCGAGGCGGAGGCGGAGGCCGAGACCGAGACCGAGACCGAGGCGGAGGCCGAGTCCGAGACCGAGGCCGAGACCGAGACCGAGACCGAGTCCGAGACCGAGACCGAGACCGAGTCCGAGTCCGAGGCGGAGGCGGAGGCCGAGACCGAGGCGGAGGGCGAGGGCGAGGGCGAGTCCGAGGCGGAGGCCGAGACCGAGACCGAGCTAGGCCTGGGGCGTGGCGGCGGCGCGGCGCGCCGCGGCCTGCTCCTCGCGCTCGAGCTCGGCGAACGGATCGGTGGCGTGCTCGAACTGCAGGATGCCGAGCTCGGCGAAGCGCGTGCGCTGGCGATCCGACAGCAGGTCCATCTTCTTGATCGCGGGGACGATCTTCGCGAACAGGAGCTGGCGGAACATCACCTGGCCCTGGTTGTGGAGCGCGATGTCCATGCACTCGGCGACCGGCAGCCCGGTCTTTTCCCACACCTCCTGGAACAGGAAGCGATCGCGCATCAGGCGCGCGGCCTCGTAGACGAAGTCCTCGCGCTCGCGTCGCACCGCCTCGGGTTGATCCTTGTAGTAGTCGCGCAGCGACAGGACCCCGTAGGCGACGTGGCGCGCCTCGTCGCCCATGACGTAGGCGGTCAGGTCGCGCAGGAGCGGATCCGGCGTGTTCATGCGGATCATCCCGAAGGCCGCCAGCGCCAGCCCCTCGACCATGATCTGCATGCCGAGGAACTTCATGTCCCACCGGCTGTCCTTCAGGATCATGTCGAGCAGGGTCTTCAGGTGCGGGTTGATCGGGTAGGCGAACCCGATCTTCTCGTGCAGGTAGCGGTTGTAGACATCGACGTGGCGGGCCTCGTCGACGACCTGGGTCGCGCCGTAGAGCTTGGAGTCGAGATCCTGGACCGAGTCGACGAGCTGGGCGGCGGCCAGGAGCGCGCCCTGCTCGCCGTGGAGGAACTGCGACAGGGTCCACGACGTGGTCTCGAGGTTGATCGCGGTGCGCTCGCGCTGGCTCAGGCGGTTCCAGATCGGCGAGCCAAAAAGCGGCATCAGCTCCTCGGGGCCCATCGACGCCTCGAGGTCCGGCGACAGATGCCACGGCAAGACCACGTCGCTTTGCCACTGCGAGCGCGTCGCCTTGACGTAGAGATCGCGCAGCTTGTCGCGACTGTCCTGGTAGCCCCAGGTGTACGTGACGTTCAAGATCGTCTCGAGGGTCTCGATCGACGGGGCCGCCACGGCGTCGGCGCCAGCTGGGGTTCCAGATGGGGTTCCAGATGGGGTTCCAGCCGGGGTCCCCGACGGGGTGGCGAGAGCGCTGGCGGGGGCGACGGCAGGGGCGACGGCGACCATGGGAGCCTCCAAAGATGAAACTGACTTCAGTTTGCGCTTGGCCGCGCGACCCGTCAAGGCGAAACTACGGCGTGGCCCGTACCGCGCCGTCGCGCTCGTCGCCCGCACCCGCCGCGCGTCCCGCTGGGTCCCCCGTCGTGCCTCTCACCGTGAGTCGCGCCGCGAGCGTGCTCACCGATCCACGCGCGCCGACCTTCACCCAGGATCGCGCGCGGCGGACCTACGAGGCCCTGATCGACGCCGCCTTCGAGGCCTTCGCCGAGGACGGCTACGACGCCACCGGCACCCCCGAGATCGCCCGCCGGGCCCGGGTGTCGGTCGGCACCTTCTACCGGTACTTCGACGACAAGCGCCAGGTCTTCGTCGAGGTGTCGCGCCGCCACCTGGCGGCCGGTTACCAGCGCATCCTCGACCGGCTCACGCCGGAGCGGTTCGTCGGCAAGGCCCGGGCCGCCACGATCGCCGAGGCGGTCGAGGTCCTGTGCGCCCACGTCGCGCAGTACCCCTCGATGCAGCGGGTGTTCGAGGAGATGTCGTTGCGCGATCCCGAGGTCGCGCGGCTGCGCCAGGCGTTCGACGAACTGTCGTGCGCCCGCCTGACCGCGTTGGTCGCGGCGGTGACGCCGCGGACGGTCGTGCCCGATCCAGCGGCGACCGCGTGGGTCTTGTACTGGGCCGCGGTCGAGTGCGCGTCCGCCCTGGCCGGGTTGCACGGCCCGCCGCCGGTCGAGCCAGCGGCGGCCAAGGCGGCGCTCGGCGCGGTCCTCACCCGCGCGCTGTTTCCGAGCTGACCGGGCTGCCGCCGGGCGAGCCCTCCAGCTCGCCGGCTACGACCCGACGACGATCACGCCCGCCATCATGTCCATGCCGCAGGCGAAGCCGAGCTTGCCGCTGGCTGGCGCGGTGACCGCGATCTCGACCGGCTGGTTCATCGGCAGGTCGAAGACCTTGCCGTTGTCGACCTTGACCTGGGCGCCGCACTCGGTCTTCTCGACCCGCGTGAAGATCAGCCGGAGCTGCTCGCCGGGCTTCGCGGTGACGGTCGCCGGCTCGTAGCCGGCCTTCTTCACCGCGATCGGGATCGAGCGACTGCCGTCGGGGTTGACGGTCCCGGCGGTGACCGGCGCGGCGGTCGGCGCGGGCTTGTCGGCCTTCTTGTCGCAGGCGGCGAGCGACGACAGCGACGCAGACAGAGCGGCGACGAGGAGGAGGCGCGTCATGGGGCGGACTCTACCAGCGTCGGCGGATCGCGCCAGCGCGAGCGTCCGCTCCCCGGCCTCACTTCAGCGAGAACACGTTGACGAAGCACGCGCCGACCGCGCGCCCGTCGGCGACGTAGGGCGAGTAGCGCCACTTCTTGATCGCGCTGGTCAGCCCGTTGGCGACGTCGCCGGTCAGCTTGTAGGCGGTGGCGCTGGTCACCGCGCCCCCGGCGTCGATGCAGATCTTCACCGACACCGTCGGCGGCACCTCGGTGCCAGGGCGCGCGATCGTGGTCAGCCGCGGCAGCTCGCCGCTCACCCGCTTGACTGCGGTCGGCGGCACCACGACCGGGCCCTTGGCCACCGGCGGCGGCGGCGGCATGACGGGCTTGGCCGAGCCGGTGCCGGGACCCGGCGGCGGCGCGACCGGCGGGGCGGTGATCGCGGGTGGGGTGACGGGCGTGACCGGCGGCGGGGTGACCGACGGTGGGGTCACCGGGGGCGGCGGTGTCACCGTCGCGACCGCGGTGCCCGGCCCCGGGCCGGTCGGCGGGGTGACCGGCGGCGTCGGGCGGCTCGGCGTGGTGGCGACCCGATCGCGCACCGGCAGCGCGGCCTCGCGGGCCTCGCGCTCGCGGCGCTTGACCTCGCTCATCGACGGCGCGAACTCGTACTGCGTGCGGGGCTCGGCGTCGAACTTCTGCCGCCACACCACCTCGCCGTTCTGCCGCAGCGAGACCGTGTGCGCGCCGGGGTTGACCGGCAGCTTGATCGGCGTGCGCTCGGGCAGCTCTTGTCCGTCGAGGATCACCGCCAGCCCTTGGGGCTCGGAGTCGAGCACCAGGATCGCCATGTTGGCCTCGGGGCCGGCCGGCGCCTGGGCCAGGACGACGCGGATGGTCTGGGTCTCCTTGGCCGACAGTTCGACCGAGGTCTCCCACGACACGTAGCCGTCGCGGCTGACCTTGACCTGGATGACCCCAGGCTCGAGGTCGATCTGCCACGGCGAGCCGCTGTGCGCGTCGAGCCCCGCGATCTTCACCTGCGCGTCGGCCGGCTCGACGATGAACTTGAGAGAGCCGGTGGCCGGCGCCACGGACTCGGTCGCCGTCGGCTTGGCCGCGCCGCCGCCGCCGCGTCCGAACGCGAGGTAGCCGCCACCGCCGAGCGCCGCGAGCGCCAGGCCGATGAGCGCGACCTTGCCGGCACCGCCGCCGCGCTTCTCGACGATCGCGGCGCCAAACGCCGGGCTCGAGGCCCGCGGGTTGGGCGCGGTGGGATCGGCGAGGTCGGTGGCCACCGGGATCGCGGTCACGCTGCCGCGCGACGGCACCGCGTCCGAGCTCGAGCCGTGGGGGAAGGTCGTCGGGCGCCGCGACTGCGCCGCCGGGGCCATCACGCCGATCAGCGTCGGATCGCGGGAGTCGTCGACGCTCGCCGCCGCCGCCGCCAGCCCGGGCCGCGAGTAGTCGGGCACATCGTCGACCGGCTCGCGGTTGGAGTCCTGCTCCAGGCCGCCGCCCCAGGCGACGTCGGCGGCCTCTTCTTCGTCGTGGCTCTGGGCCCGCGACGACGCGCGCGCTGGCGGCGCATCCGACGCCGCCGGCCGGGCGCGCAACGGCAACGGCAGCGGGGTGCGCGCGGCGATCGGCGAGCGCGATGCTCCGGCCAGGGAGTCGGTCACCGCCGGGCCGCTGAAGTTGCCGCCGGGAGCCTCGAGGGAGAACGCCCAGTCGCTCCAGGCCTGGACCTCGCGGTTGGTCGCCGAGAGCTGGTAGCGGATGCGGACCGCGTGGAGATCGTCGCGCAGCTCGGCCGCCGAGCCGTAGCGCTCGTCGGGGTCGCGGGCCAGGGCGCGCAGCACGATCGCGTCGAGCTCGGGCGGCACCGCCTGGTTGAACGCCGACGGCGGGATCAGCTCCGACTTCTGCACGTTCAGGAGCGTCTGGTACTCGTTCTTCGACGCGAACAGCGGTCTCGCGGTCAGGAGCTCATGGGCGATGACGCCGATCGAGAACAGATCGGAGCGGGCGTCGAGCTCTTTGCCGGCGATCGCCTCTGGCGCCATGTAGGCCAGCTTGCCCTTGACCCGGCCGGTCTGGGTGCGGAGCTGCTGCGACTGCGCCTTGGCGATGCCGAAGTCGATGACCTTCAGGTGGCCCGAGCGGGTGACCATCAGGTTCGACGGCGAGACGTCGCGGTGGACCAGGCCCAAGGGCTCGCCGTCGTCGTCGCACTTGGTGTGGGCGTACTCGAGGGCCTCGCAGGCCTGGATGAGCAGCGACAGCGTGACGTTGATCGTCGGCGGCCCCGACACCTTGCGGGCCTGGCGCAGGATGCGCCGGACGTCGCGGCCGTCGATGTACTCCATCGCGATGAAGTACACGCCGCCGACCTTGCCCAGCTCGAAGAGCTGGACGACGTTGGCGTGGTGGAGCATGAGCGCGAGCTTGGCCTCGCGCACGAAGGACTTGATGAAGGTCGCGTCCTCGGCCAGGTGCGGCAAGAGGCGCTTGAGCGCCACCACGCGCTCGATGCCCTCGATGCCGCGTTGCTTGGCGCGGTGGACCGTCGCCATCCCGCCGACGCCGAGGCGCTCGAAGACGGTGTACGGGCCGAACTGCTCCTGCGTGAGCTGGCCCGAGGGCTCTTGCGGGTCGAGGGGGAGCGTCATGACGCGGGTCGCCGTGACGATCTTGTCACGGCCGCGAATCGATTGCGCGAAGAAAAACCGGAAAAGCTCGGGCGTGGATCGGCCCGATCGGCCGGATCACCGACGGCGAATGTCGTCGGGTGTGGGTGAAGGAGACTCCGCTGGAGGCGGCTCAGCGCGCCTCGTCGGGGGCGTGCAGCTCCATCGTCAACGCGTGGATCGGGCCCTTCAGCTCGTCGGCGAGGGCGGCGTTGATCAAGCGGTGGCGCGCCATCAGCGACTTGCCGGCGAAGGCCGTCGACACCACGCGGATCTTCCAGTGGTCCTTGGTGCCGGTGAGATCTTCGAGGGCGACCTCGGCGTCGGGCAGGGCGGCGCGGACCTTGGCGGCGATCTGATCGGGCGTCACCGCGCGGATGTAGCACGGCGCCGGGCGGTGATCAGGCCGCGATCCCCAGGGCCTTGCCGACCTCGGTGAAGGCGGCGATCGCGCGCTCGACGTCGTCGTCGGAGTGGCCGGCCGAGAGCTGGACGCGGATCCGCGCCGCGCCCTTGGGCACGACCGGGAACGAGAAGCCGATCACGTAGATGCCGCGCTCGAGGAGGTCGGCGGCCATCTGGTTGGCCAGCCGCGCGTCGCCGAGCATGACCGGGACGATCGGGTGAGTGCCGGGGCGGATCTGCAGACCGGCCGCGGTCAGGCCGGCGCGGAACCGCGTCGTGTGGCGCTCGAGCTTGTCGCGCAGCGCCGTCGAGCCGCTGATCAGGCGCAGCGCGGCCAGGCTGCCGGCGACGATCGGCGGCGCCAGGGTGTTCGAGAACAGGTACGGCCGGCTGCGGTTGCGCAGCAGGTCGATGATCTCGCGCTTGCCGCTGGTGAAGCCACCCGAGGCGCCGCCCAGGGCCTTGCCCAGGGTCGAGGTGTAGACGTCGACGCGATCCATGCAGCCGCGGTGCTCGGCGGTGCCGCGGCCAGTTGCGCCGACGAAGCCGGTGGCGTGGCTGTCGTCGACCATGACCAGGGCGCGATAGCGCTCGGCCAGGTCGCAGATCGCGTCGAGGCGCGCGATGTCGCCGTCCATCGAGAACACGCCGTCGGTGGCGATCATGCGCAGGCGCTTGCCGGCGGTGGCGCGCAGCTTGGCCTCGAGGTCGTCGAGATCGTCGTGCGCGTAGCGGTGGCGCTCGGCCTTGCACAGGCGGACGCCGTCGATGATCGAGGCGTGGTTGAGCGCGTCGGAGATGATCGCGTCGTCCTCGCCGAGCAGGGTCTCGAACAGGCCGCCGTTGGCGTCGAAGCACGAGCCGTAGAGGATCGTGTCCTCGGTGCCGAGGAAGGTCGAGATCGCCGCCTCGAGCTCCTTGTGGCGGTCCTGGGTGCCGCAGATGAAGCGCACGCTCGACAGGCCGTAGCCGCGATCGTCGAGGGCGGCGCGGGCCGCCGCGGTGACCTCGGGGTGCGACGACAGCCCGAGGTAGTTGTTGGCGCAGAAGTTCAGCACCTCGCGACCGCCGGCGGTGATGTGGGCGGCCTGGGGCGAGGCGATGACCCGCTCGTGCTTCCACAGGCCAGCGTCCCGGATCTCGGCCAGCGTCTGCGCGAACACGTCCTTGGCGTCGGTGTACATGGCCGCGGTTATACCCGCGCGCGGCCGCCCCACGCACTCAATGCGCGAGCCGGGCGCCGCCCGACAGGAGCTCGCGGATCTTCGGCACCAGATCCTCGGTCATCTGGTCGAGGGTGTAGCGCGGGGCCCAGCCCCAGTCGCGGCGCGCGCAGGTGTCGTCGAGGGCGCGCGGCCACGAGTCGAGGATGCCCTGGCGCAGCGGATCGGGCTGGTAGGTGATCGCGACGCCGGGGACGGCGCGGCCGACCGAGGCGGCGATCTCGTCGGCGCGCGGCGAGAACCCGGCGATGTTGTAGATCGCGCGGGTCAGGCGGTCGGCCGGGGCGGCGGCCAGCTCGAGGAGCGCGCGCACGCCGTCGGGCATGTACATGAGCGGCACCCGGGTGTCGGCGCGGGCGAAGGCCTGGTAGCTGCCGACCCGGACGCCGTCGACGTACATGAACAGCGCGTAGTCGGTCGAGCCGCCGCCGGGCAAGCTGGCGCTGATGAGGCCCGGGAAGCGCACGCCGCGGCAGTCGAGGCCGCGCTTGGCGCGGTAGTACTCGCACAGCATCTCGCCGGCGGCCTTGGTCACGCCGTACATCGTGGTCGGGCGCAGCGCGACGTCGTCGGGCGTCGGGTCGGGCAGGCCGGGGCCGTAGACCGCGATCGACGAGCAGAACAGGAGCTGCCGGACGCCGCGGGTCCGGCACGCCTCGAGGACGTTCCAGGTCCCGGTCTGGTTGACCGCGTAGGCCAGGGCCGGGTTCTTCTCGCCGGTGGCCGACAGGATCGCCGCCAGGTGGTAGACCACCTCGGGGGCCTCCTCGCCGATCACGCGATCGACCGCGACCGGATCGACGACGTCGAGGCCGCGCCAGGTGACCGCGGCGGTCGACGGCCGCGGCTTGAGATCGGTGGCGACGATCGTGTGGCCTTGGGCCACCAGCGCGGTGATCAGATCGCTGCCGATCTGGCCGCCGGCGCCGGTCATGAGGATCTTCATGCGTGCGAGCCTTTCGCGCGCATCATATGCGCCAGCGCTTATCGATCAATCGCCGCCGGGCGCGATCCCGGGCCCGGGCCTGGCCCGGTGCCAGGTCACGGTGCGATCCGCACCGCCACGTTCCCGATCACCTGGCGGGCGGCCAGGGCGTCGAGGCCTGTCGGAAGGTCGGCCAGGGGCACGGTCCGCGACACCACCGGCCGGATCGCGCCCCGCGCCACCAGCGCGCAGAGATCGCGGTGGGCGTCGACGATGACGCCGCGATCGTGGCCGAAGTACGCGCCCCAGTGCAGCCCGACCACCGCGATGTTCTTGAGCAGGACGCGGTTGAGCTTGACGGCCGGGATCGTCCCCGAGGCGAAGCCGATCACCAGGAGCCGGCCCTCCCAGGCCAGGACCTTCTGCGCGCGCTCGGTGGCGTCGCCGCCGACCGGATCGTAGACCACGTCGACCCCGCGCCCGTCGGTGGCGGCGGTGACCGCGGCGACCAGCTCCTCGGTCTGATGATCGATCGCCAGGTCGGCGCCGGCGGCGCGACAGGCCGCCTGCTTGGCGGCGCCGCCGGCCACCGCCAGGACCCGCGCCCCCAGGGCCTTGGCGAGCTGGATCGCCGCCAGCCCGGTGCCGCCGGCCGCGCCCAGCACCAGCACGGTCTCACCGGCGCGGAGCTGGGCCCGCCGGACCAGGCCGACGTAGCCGGTCTGGTAGGTCACGAGGAAGCTCGCGGCCTCCTCGGCGGTCAGGCCGTCGGGCCACGGCAGGAGCGCGTCGTCGGGTGCGGCGAGCTTCTCGGCGAAGGCGCCCCACGACGCGAAGGTCACCACCCGATCGCCGATCTTGTGGCGGCTGCCGGCGCCAACCGCGCACACCACCCCGGCGGCCTCGAAGCCCGGCGCGAAGGGCAGGGGCGCCCGCACCTGGTAATGGCCGGCGATCGCGAGGAGGTCGGGGAAGTTGAGGCTCGCGGCCGCGACGTCGATCACCGCGCCGCCGTCGGGCGCGACCGGATCGGCGACGTCCTCGAGCTCTAGGACCTCGCGGTAAGGGCCGTAGCGATGGACCTGCCAGGCGCGCATGGCGGCAGGATGCGCGCGGATCGCGGGCCCGCGCAAGGTTGGGCCCGCGGCCACTCGCCAGCGCCGGCGGCCCGGGCGACAGTAGCGGGGTGCTGCGCTCGCTCCTGTCGTGCTTGACCGCGGTCGCCGCGCTCGCGCTCGGGTTCGCGCCCGCGGGCTGCGGGCGCGAGAGCTGTCTGGGCGGCGACTGCGAGGCCACCACGCCGTGCGATCGCCTCGGCGAGGTCGCCGACTGCGCCGCGCCGACCTTGTTCGTCGGCGACCTGGCCGCGGCCCCGGCCGGGGCGCTGCCGCGGCGAGCGCAGGGCGCGACCGGCGACGTGGTCTTGTCCAACGGCGTCGTGACCGCGGTCGTGAGCGCGATCGCCGCGCCGACCGATCTGGCGCCGACCGGCGGCAACCTGATCGATCTCGGGCCGGTCGGCGGCGCCGACGATCTGACGATCGTCTACCAGCTCGCCGGGCTCTTGCCCGACGACGCCTTCGCCTACGATCGCCTCGAGGTCGTCGATCGCGCGCCGGCCTACGTCGCGGTGATCGCGCGCGGCCACCTCGACGGACGGCCCGAGGTCGAGGTCGCGACCCGCTACGAGCTGCGGCCGTGCGAGCCCGGGTTGCGGGTGCGCAGCGAGCTGCACAACGGCTCGCCCGATCGCCAGGCCTTCGTCATCGCCGACACCGCGCACTGGGGCAAGCGGCGGGTCTTGCCCTTCGCGCCGATCGCCGGCCAGGGGTACCTGGCCCCAGAGCTCGAGCTCCTCGAGCTGACCGACCTGTGGCGGCCGGCGCCCTACGTCGCCGCGGCGACCCCGTCGGGCGACGGCCCGGCCTACGGCGTGGTCGCCTGCGATCGCGCCGAGGTCCACGGGGTCAACGACCTCGAGGTGTCGGCCCTCGGCACGCCGCTGTCGGCGGTGTGGCCGGGCCAGGGGCTGGTCTACGAGCGCTACCTGGTGGCGACCGGCGCCGGCACCGGTGGTGGCGGTGCGGCCGGCGGCTCGGGGCCGGCGTCGGCCATCGCCGAGCTGCTCGAGGCGCGCACCCGCCTGGGTGGCGGCGTCGCGCCCCGCGTGATCACCGGCCGGGTCGCGGCCGAGGGCCTGGCCTTCGGCGGCGACGTGCGCCGCGCGTCGATCGTGATCCGCGGCGGCGATCCGAGCGCGCCGCTAACCGCGGTGGTGCCGGCCGCCGACGGCACCTTCAGCGCCGCGGTGCCGGCCGTCGAGGATCTGACCTGGGAGCTGTGGTCCTTCGGGCGCCGGGTGTTGCGCGCCGCGGTCCCCGACAGCGGCGACCTCGGCGAGCTGGCGGTCGAGGCCCCGGCCCTGGTCAACCTCCACGTCGCCCGGACCGGCGCCGGGCCCGACGTGCCGATCGACGCGCTGGTGGTCTTCGATCCCGCCAACGACGCCACCCGCGCCGACGTGATCGGCAGCTTCCACGGCCGCCAGGATCGCTGCGCGCCGTGGCTGGGCCCGCCCCACGGCGCGTCGCCGGCCTGCAACCGCGTGCTGGTCCCGCCGGGCGGCGTCGACGTCGAGGTCCCGGCCGGCCAGTACGTCGTCTACGCCAGCGCCGGGCCCGGCACCACGGTCGCGCGGGTCGAGGTCCAGCTCGACCCCGGGGAGATCACTGCCGTCGAGCTGGCGGTGCGCGACCTGGCGGTGGTGCCGGCCGGCTGGCTCGGCGCCGACCTCCACGTCCACGGCGCGGCCAGCTTCGACAGCGGCCTGCCCGATCGCGATCGCGTGCGCTCGTTCCTCGCCGCCGGCGTCGACGTGATCGCCGCCACCGATCACGACTACGTCACCGACTACGCCGCCACGGTCGCCGAGCTGGGCGCCGGCGATCGCCTGCTGGTGATGGGCGGGCTCGAGACGACGCCGCTCATCCCGTTCCTCGACGTCCCCGGCGAGGACCTTCCTCGGGTGGTTGGGCACTTCAACTTCTGGCCGCTGACCCCGGCGCCGGCCGAGCCGCGCGGCGGCGCGCCGTGGGACGAGCGCCTCGAGCCAGGGGCGCTGTTCGATCGGCTCGATCCCCTGATCGGCGCCGATGGCGTGCGCATGATCAACCATCCGTGGGACGAGCCGCAGTTCGGTCGCGACCTCGGCTACCTGCGCGCGATCGGCTTCGATCCGCGGCGCGCGATCCCGGACGCACCCGACGACAGCGCCAACGGCGCGCTGCGCCGGCGCCCGGCCGGCGGCCACGCCAACCTCGACTGGAACGCCCTCGAGGTCGGCAACGGCGCTGGCGCCGACGAGTGGCAGAAGAACCGGCTCCTGTGGCACGCCCTCGCCAGCGCCGGGCTGCCGGTCGCCGGCACCGCCAACAGCGACTCTCACGGCCTGCGCGACAACCAGCTCGGCTGGGGCCGGACCTGGGTCGAGACCGGGACCGCGGTGGCCGCCACCGACGCCGCGACCTTCAACCGCGCGCTCAAGGACGGTCGCGCGGTCGCCGGCTCCGGGGTGTTCATCTCGGTCGCGATCGGCCCGCCCGGCGCGCCGCGCCGCGGCCTCGGGTTCACGCCGGTGGTGCCGCAGCCCGGCGACGTGATCGCGATCGAGGTCCGGGCCGCGCCGTGGATCCCGGTGCGCGAGGTCCGCGCGATCACCAGCCGCGGCGCGGTCACGCTGGTCGAAGGGCTCGTCGATCCGGCCGATCCCTTCGGCACCGACGGCGTCGTCCGCTGGCGCGGCGAGGTCGCGTTGACCACGCTCCTGGGCCCGGGCGACGACTGGCTGTCGATCGAGGCCGGGCTGGCGCCGCCGCCCTACGCCGACCTCGACGACGACGGCGTGCCCGACACCGGCGACAACGACGGCGACGGCGCGATCGACGCCGATGACATCGAGGACGACGAGGACACCGGGCCGATCGCCAACCCGCCCGATCCCACCGACCCCGCCGACCCGCGCTTCATCATGACCCGCATCGTCCCCGAGAGCTGGCCCTACGGCTTCACCAACTTCTTGCTGATCGACGTCGACGGCGGCGGCTGGATCCCGCCGGGCGGTGACCGATGAGCGCGCGCTCGCTGGCCGCGCTGGCCACCCTGGCCGCGGTCGCCGCGCTCGCTGGTCCGGCCCAGGCCGATCCGTGCGAGGACCCGATCGACGAGCCGATCGCGGTGGCCTGGCGCGACGCCGCCTTCGACGCCGGCCGCGGCGCGTGCCTGCACACCGACGTCGCCTTCACCGCCCGCGGCCGAGCCCTGATCGACACCGAGGGGTTCTACGGCACCCTCGGCGGCGACGCCGCGATCGCGGCCCGCTTCGTCGAGGGCACGCGCTGGGAGTGGGGCCTGGCGGCCCGCGCCGTCGACGTCGCCTTCATCCAGAACGCGGTGTGGACGCTGGTTGAGCCGAGCTACGGCCCGCTGACCCTGCACGGCGCCCACGGCCGCGGCCTGACCCTGGCCGGGCGCCCGGCCCGCTGGGCCGCGGTCGCGACCGTCGAGTTGCCCTACACCCGCTCGGCGGTGACCGGCTCGGCCGGCGCGATCCAGCTCGCCGGGGTCGCGACCTGGGCGGTGCGGCCGCGCCTGCGCCTGCACGGCCGGGTGGCGGCGCTGGGTTGGTACGCCCGCGCCGAGACCGGCACCACCGGGCGCGCGGCCGCCGCGCTCGCGGTCGACGCGAGCTGGCGCGGCGTCGCGTGGATGACCTTCCACCTCGGCTTCGATCTCCAGGCCGGCTGGTACCGCGACGGCCTCGATCATCTCGCGGTCCGGGGCGGGGCGCACTGGCGGGTCCGCGGGCCGTGGCGGGCCGGGCTGGCGGCCGGCACGCCGCTCGTCGGTGCCGAGCGCCAGGATCTGGCCGTGACGCTCGGCGTCCGGCGCGATCTCGATTGACCGGCAGCGCGATCGATCCGCGTTACACTGCCGTCATGGTGCGCGCCCGGCACGATGCTGGCATCGCGGCCGAGGTCGAGGTCCTGCTGGCCGCGGTGGCGGCTGGCGATCCGGCCGCGGCTGACGCGCTGTTCGCGCCCGACCGCGATCGCGAGGCCCTGCCCGAGCCGCTGCGGTTCCAGCTCGAGCTGGCCGAGCTGCGCTGGGTCCTGTCCCACCCGGCCGGCTTCCCCGACGACACCGCCCGCGAGCTGTACTCGGCGCTGCTCGAGCGGTGCGCCGAACAGCCGGCCCGCCAGCCCGAGATCCGGGCCCTGGGCGCGGCCCTCCACGCGCTCGAGCGCGACGGCGCGCTGCCCCAGGCCATGGTGGTCCGGACCCGGCGCCGCCGAGACTGATTGCGCGCCGGCCGGGCCGGCGCGATGATCGTCCCGTGGCCAGCGCGGACGTCTCCGCCGCCTTCTTCGCGGCGCTCCCCGATGGGGCGATCGTGGTCGACGCCGCCGGGCAGATCGTCTTGGCCAATCCGGCGGCCGCGGCGCTCCTCGGTTGTCATCCCGACGCGCTGATCGGCACCGCGATCGGGTCCTGGTACCACGACCCCGACGAGGCCCGCGATCGCCACCACATCGATCGCCTGGGCCTCGACGGCCGCCCGACCCCGCGCGACTGGCGGACCGCCGACGGCGGCCGGCGGGTCCTCTTGGTCACCGCGCGGGCGCTCGGCGACGCGGTCGGCCTGGTGCTGCGTCCGCCCGGCGACCTCGACGAGTTGGTCGAGCGTGCCACCCGCACCGCCGACACCTTCCGCACCGTGATCGAGCACCTGCCCGACTGCGTGATCATCCACGCCCGCGGTCGGATCCTCTACGCCAACGCGACCATGCTCGCGACCTGGCGCGGCGCCAGCCACGAGCTGATCGGCCGGTCGGCCTTCGACCTGGTCCACCCCGACGACCACGAGCTGGTGCGCGAGCGGATGACCACCCTGGCCGACGGGCGCGCGGTCCTGCCGTTCATCGACGAGCGCCTGGTGCGCAGCGACGGCACGGTGTTCCTGGCCCAGGTCGGCGCGGTCTCGATCAGCTTCGACGGCCAGCCCGCGGTCATGGTGGTGGCGCGCGACGTGACCGAGGCCCGCGAGCGCCAGGCCCGCGGCGGACAGATCGATCGCATGGTCGCGCTCGGCACCCTCGCCGCCGGGGTGGCCCACGAGATCGGCAATCCGCTGACCTATCTCTTGCTCCGCCTCGACGCCGCCACCGTCCGCGGCGGCGAGCTGCGCTCGGCCTTGCCCAGCGGCACGCCGGCGGCCCCGGTCCTCGACGAGCTGCTCACCCACCTGGCGGCGGTCGCCGACGGCGCCCGGCGGGTCCGCACCATCGTCGGCGAGCTGCGGACGTTCTCGCGGTCCGACGATCTGCCGGCGGTGATCGAGGTCGCCGGGCCGGTCGAGCGCGCCCTCAAGCTGGCGGGCCACGCCTTGAACGGGATCGACGTCCTTCGGCGCTTCACCGCCGCCCGCCCGGTGCTGATCGCCGACGGCAAGCTGACCCAGGTCGCGCTCAACCTCCTGGTCAACGCCAGCCACGCCATCCGCCAGGCCGGGCCGGGCCCGCACACGATCACGGTGCGGATCTGGACCGAGCGCGATCGCACGCTCCTCGAGATCGCCGACACCGGGATCGGGATCGCGCCCGCCGATCTGGGGCGGGTCTTCGATCCGTTCTTCTCGACCAAGCCGGTCGGCGAGGGCCTGGGCCTGGGCCTGGCGACCGCGCAGTCGATCGTCACCAGCGCCTCGGGCACGATCGCGGTCGACAGCGTCCCGGGCGCCGGCGCCACCTTCACGGTCAGCCTGCCGGCTGCGCCGGGGTGAGCCGGGACCCTGGCGGTGGCGGGGCCGGCGCGGTATACGCGGCGCCGTCATGAGCCTGGTCGTCCTCGAAGACGTCACGCTGTTCTTCGCCGATCGCATGATCTTCGATGCCGCGGGCCTGCGCATCGGCCGCCACGATCGCATCGGTCTGGTCGGCCCCAACGGCTCGGGCAAGACCACGCTCCTCAAGGTCATCGCCGGGGTCCAGGAGATCGACGATGGCCAGGTCGTGCGGGCCAAGGGCGTGCGGATCGGCTGGCTGCCCCAGGACCTGGCGGTGGCCGGCGGCAAGACCCTGCTGGCCTTCGTCGTCGACAGCGTCCCGGGCCGAGCCCAGCTCGACCGCGATCTGGCGGCGGCCGAGGCCGAACTCGGCGAGCTGGCCGACGATCCCAGCCGCGCCGACGAGCTGATCGAGCTGGCCGAGCGCGTGGCCGAGCTGCACGAGCAGAAGGATCACTTCGATCGCTTCTTCTCGGTCCACGAGGCCCAGATCATCCTCGCCGGCCTCGGCTTCTCCACCACCGACTACGAGCGCGATCTCGGCGAGTTCTCGGGCGGGTGGAAGATGCGCGCGGTCCTGTCGGCGCTCTTGTTCCAGCGGCCCGACGTCCTGCTCCTCGACGAGCCGACCAACCACCTCGACTTGCCGAGCGTGGCGTGGTTCGGCGACTTCCTCAAGCGCTACGACCGCGCGTTCATCCTGATCAGCCACGACCGCGAGTTCCTGAACGAGCAGATCGCCCGGGTGGTGTCGCTCGAGCCTGAGGGCGTGCGCAGTTACCCCGGCAACTACGAGCGCTATGTCGAGGCCCGGCTCGAGGAGGAGACCATCCTGGCCGGCAAGGCCAAGAACCTCGAGCGCGAGCGCGAGCGCCTGACCCGGTTCGTCGACCGCTTCCGGGCCCAGGCCAACAAGGCCAAGGCGGTGCAGTCGCGCATCAAGATGCTCGACAAGATGGACGACGTCGAGACCTTCCAGAAGCGCCACGTCATGCGCTTCAGCTTCCCGCCGACCGAGCGCACCGTCGGCGAGGTCCTGAAGCTCGACGGCCTGGGCAAGCGCTACGGCGACCACGTCGTCCTGCGCGCGGTCGACCTGACGATCCGGCGCGGCGAGAAGGTCGGCATCATCGGGCGCAACGGCGCCGGCAAGACCACACTCCTCAAGATGATCGCCGGCGAGCTCGAGCCGACCACCGGCGCGATCCGCCTCGGCAGCGGCGTGAAGGTCGGCTACTACGCGCAGCACCACGGCGACACCCTCGATCTCGGCGCGACCGTCGCCGAGGTGGTGCAGCGCGCCAACCCGACCGCGCCGCTGGCGCGGGTCCGGTCGATCCTCGGCGCCTTCATGTTCTCGGGCGACGACGTCGACAAGCCGGTCAAGGTGCTGTCGGGCGGCGAGCGCTCGCGGGTGGCGCTGGCGCGGCTCCTGGTCAACCCGGGCAACCTGATCCTGATGGACGAGCCGACCAACCACCTCGACCTCGAGTCGGCCGACGCCTTGGCGCGCTCGCTCACGACCTTCGATGGCACCCTGGTCTTCGTCAGCCACAGCCGGGCGCTGATCCGGACCCTGGCGACCCGGATCTGGAATGTCGAGGACGGCGGGGTCGAGACCTACCCGGGTAGCCTCGACGAGTACCTGTACTCTTGCGCCCAGCGCCAGCGCGAGGTGGCGGTGGCCGGCAAGGCCAGTCCGTCCCCGGCGGCGCGCCCAGGGCCGGCGGCCGCCTCGGCCCCGAGCCCAGCCGCCGCCCGCGAGGACGACAAGCAGCGCAAGCGCCGCGAGGCCGATGAGCGCCGCGAGCGGGCCCGGGTCTTGGGCCCGCTGGAGAAGCGGGTCGCCGACCTCGAGGAGCGCATCGCCACCCTCGAGGCCGCCCAGGCCGGGCGGTCGGCGGCCCTGGCCGACCCCGCGGTCTACGCGGACGAGGCCCGCCGGCGGACCCTGCTCGGCGAGTACGCCGGCGATCAGGAAAAACTGGAGGAGCTGACCGGGCGCTGGGAGGCCGCGGCCGGCGAGCTCGAGGCGGCGCGGGCCAAGCTCGGCTGACGTCGCCGACGGTGACGGGACACTCCGTTGCCGCGGTGGAACAACGTGCGCAGCCCAGCGCGGGTCCAGCGCGCGCCATTCTTGCGTGCGCTGCGCCAACCGGTCGCGGTCGCGCCGGGCGCCGCGCTGGCGCGTCCGCGCCACGACGTTCGCGCCAGCGGTTGCAGGAACCGGTTGGACTTGGGATACTCCGTCGGTGACGAGCCCCGTCATCCTCGACGGCAAATACGAGCTGGTAGAGATGGCCGGCGAGGGCGGTATGGCCTCGGTGTGGAAGGCCCAGGTCAAGGGCGCGGCGGGCTTCTCGCGGGCGGTGGCGATCAAGAAGATCAAGAGCGAGTACCGCTCGATCAAGAACTACACCGAGATGTTCATCGAGGAGGCGCGGGTCGGGGCCGAGCTCGCGCACCCCAACATCGTCCAGGTCTACGACTTCTGCGTCGATCCCCAGGGCAACTACTACATCGTCATGGAGTGGGTCGAGGGCCTCGACCTGGGCGGCTTCGTCAAGGCCGAGCGCGCCACCGGGCCGACCCCCTGGCCGATGGTCGTGGTCGCCAGCATCGGCACGCTGCGCGGCCTGGCCGCCGCCCACGAGCGGCGCCGCGCCGACGGCACGCCGGCGCCGATCGTCCACCGCGACGTCTCGCCCCACAACATCCTGCTCGGGGTCAACGGCGCGGTGAAGCTCACCGACTTCGGCCTGGCCCGGGCCCGCGACCGCATGGTGAGCCTGACCGCGCCCGGCACCGTCAAGGGCAAGCTGTCGTACCTGTCGCCCGAGGTCGCGATGGGCGGCCAGGCCACCCCGGCCTCCGATCTGTTCGCGATGGGCGCGGTCATGTGGGAGTCGCTGACCGGGGAGCGGCTGTTCGACGGTCGCAGCGACCTCGACGTGTTCAAGCTGATCCGGCAGTGCGTGATCCGCCCCCTCACGGCCTATCGCAGCGATCTGCCCGATGAGCTGATCGCGATCATCGAGCGCGCGCTGGCCAAGGACCCGGCCCATCGCTTCGGCTCGGCCGCCAGCTTCGCCTTCATGCTCGGCGAGGTCCTGCGCTACGCGCCGCCCGGCGCCGATCCCCAGGGACTCCTGGGTCAGCGGGTCGCCGAGCACCGGGCCCAGCTCGGCCAGCGCCGGTCGAGCGCCGTCCTCAACAGCGACAATGTCCCGACGTGGACCTACCAGCCGCGCGGCGCCGCCGCCGTCGATCCGTCGTCCGTCGAGATCGATCTCGCCGATCCCAGCGGCGAGTCCAATGATCCGATCCCGCTGACCAAGAAGAAGCGCGACTAGCCTCGGGATCGGGGTCGGGTTCGGGATCGGGTCTCGGACTCGGCCTCGGCCTCGGTCTCGGTCTCGGTCTCGGTCTCGGTCTCGGTCTCGGCCTCGGACTCGGCCTCGGTCTCGGACTCGGTCTCGGTCTCGGTCTCGGTCTCGGTCTCGGTCTCGGCCACGGGTTCGGGTTCGGGAACGGGTTCGGGGTCGGGGAACGGGGTCGGGGAACGGGGTCGGGG
>JAGPCY010000082.1 GCA_018057825.1 Kofleriaceae bacterium
CCCCGACCCCGACCCCGAACCCGACCCCGAGGCCGAGACCGAGGCCGAGACCGAGGCCGAGACCGAGACCGAGACCGAGACCGAGGCCGAGACCGAGACCGAGACCGAGACCGAGGCCGAGACCGAGGCCGAGACCGAGACCGAGGCCGAGACCGAGGCCGAGTCCGAGGCTAGTCCTGGAACAGGTTCTCGGCGGTCGTCTCGCTGCCGTGCTTGTCGCCGTGCAGAGCGTCGGACAGGTCGCTGGTGGTCTTGCGCAGGCGCGCGCCGAGCACCTGGACGAAGCTCCACAGGAGCTTGGTCGCCAGCTCGGGCTCCTTCTTGATGATCTCGTAGAAGTCCTTGCGCCGGACGGTGACCAAGCGGGTCGGCTCGATCGCGGTCGCTGTGAGCGACCGGGTTGAGCGGTCGACCAGCGCCATCTCGCCGAAGTGCTGGCCCTTGGTCAGGTTGGCCACCATGACCTCGTCCTTGGTCAGGCGGACCCGGCCGCTGGCGACCACGTACATGGTCTCGCCGGGGTCGCCGGCGTGGAACACCACCTCGCCGGCGGCGGCGTCGACCACGCTGGTGACGTTGGCCACCCGGACCAGCTCCCGGTACGACAGGTACCGGAACATCAACATGCCCTTCAGGGCGTCGAGCTTGAGCGAGGCCTCGCCGGACCGCGGCGCGGTGGTGGCCGCGCTGTGGGTGTCGCCGACCCGCAGCACGACCCCGGTGATGTTGTCGTGGCCACCGCCGGCGTTGGCCAGCTCGATGAGCTGGCGCGGCACGTCCTTGACGTCGCCGTCGCCGAGCAGCCCCGGCAGCTTGTCGTCCTCGAGGTAGGCGTAGAGGCCGTCGGAGCAAAGCAGGAAGCGATCGCCGGGCAGGATGTCGAAGTCGAAGGTGTCGACCTCGACCGAGGCGTAGACGCCGACCGCCCGGGTCACCGCGTTCTTGAACTGCTTGTACGGCGAGCTCTCGACCTGATCGCGCTTGAGTTTGCCGCGGCGGACCAGCTCGTTCATGAGCGAGTGATCTTCGGTGAGCTGGTGCGACTGCCCCTGGCGGGCCAGGTAGATCCGGCTGTCGCCGACGTGGGCGATGAAGCCGCGCAGGTGATCGGGGGCGCCGGCAATCAGCATGACCGACGCGGTCGTGCCCATGCCGCGCTTGTCGGACTCCGACTGGGCCCGGTTGTAGACCGAGGCGCACGCGGCCTGGACCGCGCCCTCGAGGAGCTGCAGGATCTCGGCGGCGTTGTTGGCCGGGCCGTCGGCGCGGTAGCGATCGATCAACTCGCGGTTGGCGTAGACCGCGTCGCGGATCTCGTGGACCGCGATCGAACTGGCCACCTCGCCGGCGGCGTGACCGCCCATGCCGTCGGCGATCAAGAACAGCCGCAACTTCTTGTCGATGAGGAAGTTGTCCTCGTTGTGGGTCCGCTGGCGCCCCACATCGGTGGCAGCCGCGAAGGTCAACTCCATCGTCATCCGGGGTATCACGTCGGCGCGAGGTCGGTCAAACCGCAACGATCGTGGTCACGGGCGCGGTCACGGCGCCAGCGCCTCGAACAGGCCAGGGCGCAGGGCATGCTCGACCGCCACCGCCGCGGCGTGGGCGTCGACGAACCCATCGCGGTACAGCCGGCCGGCGATGATCACGGTC
This sequence comes from Kofleriaceae bacterium, assembly GCA_018057825.1. GTDB lineage: Bacteria > Myxococcota_A > Polyangia > Haliangiales > Haliangiaceae > UBA2376. Next base: position 1,654 of record JAGPCY010000082.1, read on the forward strand.
GGGCCGGCCACGACCCCGGCAGCCCGGACCCGGGCGATCAAGCCCCGGACCCGCAGCTCGCCGACGGCCTGGCACGCGGCGACCGCGTCCGGGCGGGCCCCGGCCTCGGCGGTCAGCTCGGCGACCTCGGGCGGCTCGCGCTGCAACATCACCGGGTCGTCGGCGAAGGGCCAGCCGTCGCCGGCGTCGGCGGCGCACAGCGCGGCGGCGGCCCGGGCCAGGCCCTCGCGGCCGTAGCTGGTGTCGACGACCGCATCGGCGACCCACGGCAGCCAGACCAGCCGGACCCGCCCCGGGTAGTAGCGGATCAGGGGCCGCAGGGTGGCGAGCTGCTGGCGGCAGCCGCGCCCGAGGAGGTCGCAGGCCACCGCGATCGTCAGGGCCGCGTCGGTGGGGCCGAGGCTCGGCGCGCCGGCCAGGGGCAGCGGGCCGACGGCGAGGGTCGGCTGGCCGGCCAGGAACTCCTCGCGCGGCTCGTCGCCCCGGCCGGTCGGCAGCCGCGGCTCCGGGCAGCCGGTGCCCGCCTCGACCAGCGCCCCCAGGGTCCAGGCGTCGGGCGCGGCGCCGTCGTCGGGCTCGTCGTCGCCGCAGAACAGGGCGCGCCGGGCTCGCGCTGCCAGCGCCGTCGGGGTCAGGCCCGCGGCTGCGGCGCGGCGGGCGCGGGCCAGCGCGACCTGATAGACCTGCTCGAGCTGCTCGGCGGTGAGGCCGCGGGCGGTCAGGCGATACGGGGCGGTGCGCAGCGGGACGCCGTTCACGATCAGCTCCAGGCTGTCGTTGATCGGCGCGCGGAACGCGTCGGCCTCGTTGGTGGCGAGCTGGGCCGCCAGCTCGGGGTCGACCGCGGCGCGGGCAAGCTGGGTCGGGGACAGCCCGAGCTCGGCGGCGATCGCCAGCGCGCCGGCGTCGCTCGGCGGAGGGCTGTGGGCGGCCAGGCGGTCGAGGAGGGCGAAGAACCGGCCGGCGCGGTGGGCGGCGAGGGCGATCGCCGCCACCCCGGCGCGGGCGCCGATCGCGCGCGGCCGATAGATCGCGCGGACCCGCCGCGGGTGACGCGCGGCCAGGGCGCGGACCAGCCGGTACGCGGCGAGGCTGGGCTCGGCGCCTGGCACGAAGTACAGCTCGATCGTGACCGGGGCCTCCGACGGCCCAGTGGTCGGCTGCGGCGGCGGATGAGCGACCGCGATCGACTGCCCGGGGCGCGCGGCGGCGACGCCGACCGCCAACGCGAGGACGAGCGCGCAGAGCCCCGGGCGTGCCGCCATGCCGACAACGATAGCGCAGGCGCCCCGGCCGCGCCGGTCAGGCCTCGGCCGCGCGCTGCTCGTCGTCGGCCGCGGGGGTTGCCGCGGGCGGCTCCGCGGCCGCATCCGGGAGGTCGTCGTCGGGCGCCACCTGCGGCCACAGGAACACGAAGTAGATGCCGGCCGACACCAGCAGGCCGAACAGGATCGCGAGGGCGAAGGGCTCCCAGACCATGGCTACACCGTCAGCTTGGCAGCGCCGCTCTTCACGACGAACTCGGGATCGATCGAGACGTTGACGCAGGTCACGGTCGGCTCGGCCAGCGCCGCCCGCAAGGTCGCCACCAGGTCGGCGGGATCCTCGACGTGGTAGCCCTTGCCGCCGAAGGCCTCGACCACCTTGTCGTAGCGGGTCGGCGCCAGCTTGGTCGCCGGCGACCGCGCCGCGCCGAAGATCATCACCTGCGGACCGCGGATCTGACCCCAGGCGGCGTCGTTGGCGACCACCACGCACATCGGCAGGTTCCAGCGGATTGCGGTCTCGAAGTCGAAGCCGTTCAAGCCGAAGCTGCCGTCGCCCGACAAGACCAGCACCTTCTTGTCGGGGTGGAGCTTCTTGGCCGCCAGCGCGAACGGCGCGCCGATGCCCAGGCAGCCGAGGGGCCCCGGGTCCATCCAGGTGCCGGGCTTGTTGCGGTGCAGGAGCTTGGCGCCCAGGGCCACGCAGTCGCCGCCGTCGCCGATCACGATCGTGTCGTCGTCGATCACCTGGGCGATGGCGTGGGCCAGGCGATAGTGATTGATCGGGCGGGCGTCGGAGGCGGCGAAGGCCAGGAGCTTGTCGTGGGCCTTGGTCTCGGCGGCGCGCAGCTCGTCGATCCACGGCTGGGTGCGGCCGGTCGCGGCCGGGGCCGCGGCGGCGAGCTGGCCGAGCACCGAGCGGGCATCGCCGAGGAGCGCGACCTCGGCGTCGCGGTTCTGCGCGACCTTGGTCGGGTCGCGCTCGAGCTGGATGACCTTGGCCTTGGCGTTGATGCCGGCGCCGTAGCCGACCCGGAAGTCGAGCGGCGTGCCGAGGATGATCGCCAGGTCGGTGCCGCGGAAGGCGTTCTTGCGGGCCTGCGAGAACGCCAGCGGGTGCCGGCTGTCGAGGCAGCCGCGGCCCATCGCGTTGGTGAAGACCGGGATCTGGGCGCGCTCGGCCAGGGCCCGCAGCTCGTCCCACGCCGCGTCCCAGTAGACCTGGCTACCGGCGAAGATCATCGGCTTGTCGGCGGCGGCGATGAGCGCCGCGGCGGCCGCGATGCCGATCGGATCGCCGGGCTGCGCCGGCCACGGCCGCGGCGGCGCCGGCATCGGCGGATCGGTGACCTGGGCGGTCAAGACGTCGAAGGGCAGCTCGATGAACACCGGGCCCGGCACGCCGGAGGTGGCGATGCGGATGCCGGTGCGGATGTACTCGGCCAGGCGCTTGGGATCGGTGGCGGTGAAGCTGGCCTTGGTGATCGGCGCCAGGAGCGAGGTCTGCTCCATCTCCTGGAGCGCGCCCTTGCCCTTGAAGCGCAGCTCCGACGCGCCGCCCAAGACCAAGAGCGGGATCGAGGCCTGGAAGGCGTTGGCCACGCCGGTCACGCCGTCGGTGACGCCGGGGCCGGCGGTCAGGATCGCGACGCCGCAGCCCCGGGTCAGGCGCGACCAGCCGTCGGCGGCGTGGACCGCGGCCTGCTCGTGGCGGGTGTCGATGATGTCGATCCCCTCGCGCAGGCAGCCGTCGTAGATCGGCGCGATGTGGCCGCCGCACAGGGTGAAGACGCAGGTCACCCCCTCGGCCTTGAGCTGGCGAGCGATGACGTGACCTCCGACGAGGACCTCGGGCATGGCCGGCACGGTACCGCCGGGCCCGCCGCGCCGGCAAGCCCGGGCGACATGAGGTAGGCTGCGCTCCGTGTATGCCTCCGTGCTCGCCTCGCTGGTCGCCTTGGTCGCGGCCAGTCAACACTCCACCGGCCTGCCGTTCATCGAGGTCGGCGCGCGCGATCTGTTCGGGCTGCCGATCCAGCCCTTCGGCATCATCGTCGCCACCGGCGTCCTGATCGGCGCCGAGGTCATGCGGCGCTACGCGCTCAAGCGCGGCGCCGACGAGGACGATCTGCGCGGCCTGACCGGCTGGGTCGTGGTCACCGGCTTCATCGGCGCCCACGTCTTCGACATCCTCGCCTACGAGCAAGACAAGCTGGCCAAGGACCCCCTGATCCTGCTCAAGCTGTGGGACGGCATCTCGTCCTACGGCGGCTTCCTCGGCGGCGCGATGGGCTGGTGGTTCTACGTCTGGTGGAAGCGGCTGACCCCGGGCATGTGGGCCGACTCGACGGTGATCGGGCTCCTGCTCGGGTTCTCGATCGGCCGCATCGGCTGCACCCTGGTCCACGATCACATCGGCCGGGCCACCGACTTCGCGCTCGGCGTCGACTACCCGGTGCGCGAGCTGATCGCCCGCGACGTCTACGAGGAGATCCAGCGCAGCGGCCATCACGTCGGCTCGGTGATCCGCGCCCACAACATGGCGATGTACGAGCTGGCCTATCTGATCCCGGTCAACGCGCTGATCCTGGCGATGGCCTTCTCGAAGAAGAAGCGGTGGCCGGCCGGCCTGCTGGCGGTCTTGACCGGGCTCCTGTACGCGCCGGTCCGCTTCGTCCTCGAGTTCTGGCGCCTGAACCAGAGCGACACCCGCTACGCCGGCCTCACCTTCGCGCAGTGGCTGTCGATCGTCGCGTTCGGCGCGGCGCTCTACATCCTGACCAAGATCTGGAAGCACGGCTCGCCGGCGCCGCTCGAGGACGAGCTGGGCGGGCGGGTCGGTGGCCGGCTGTCGACGCTGGCCGCTCTGGCCAAGGCCAACGCCGCCGCCGCCAAGACCGACGACCGCGACGACGACGAAGCGACCACCAAGGCCGGCAAGGGCAAGGCCAAGAGCGGCAAGGGCGGCGGGAGCAAGTCCAACGGCGGCAAGCCCGACGCGAGCGCCGACACGTCCGACAAGTCCGACGCGTAGCGCTGGTCGGTGGGGCCGGGTGGTCTCCGGGCGCCGACCCTGTGGCACGATGACGGCCATGCGCCTCGGCATCGTCTTCGCCACCCTGGTCGCCCTCGCCGCTTGCAATGATCCGAAGTCGAAGGTCGAGGCCGCCGCCGACCAGGCCGGCCGCGCCGTCGACAAGCTCGAGGGTGACGTGATCGCCGGTCACCTCGCCGCCGCCAAGGCCGCGCTCGCCGCCGACACCGAGCCCGCGGAGCCCTGCACCTGGGCCAGCGCCAACCCGGCCGCGACCCAACCCGACGCCGTCGCCCTCCGTCGCCTGTGCAGCTTCGACGCGCCCCTGCGCCGCGCCACCCGCGCCGTCGTCGCTGCCGAGAAGGCCCGAGCCGAGCTGCCCGACGCGCCCAGCCTCACCGAGTGCCAGAGCGAGACCTGGTCCGCCGCCAAGCGCCTCCTCGATCGCGACCACGCCGCCGAGCCCACCTGGACCGCCCTCGCCGCGCGCTGGTCCAAGGCCTGCCCCGGCACCTGAGCCGAGGTCCGAGACCGAGTCCGAGTCCGAGGCCGAGACCGAGACCGAGACCGAGACCGAGGCGGAGGCGGAGGCCGAGACCGAGTCCGAGACCGAGTCCAATGCCGGTCAGTTAACGCCTTTCGCCCGGTGAGCCGTGGACTTACGCGCGTAGGGACTGTCCTTGCGTTTGACGACGCGGTCGTAGCGACGATGCGAGCGACGTGGCGGCAGGACGAAGCGGA
>JAGPCY010000070.1 GCA_018057825.1 Kofleriaceae bacterium
TCCCGACCCCGACCCCGATCCCGATCCCGAGACCGAGACCGAGACCGAGTCCGAGACCGAGACCGAGACCGAGGCCGACCCCGACCCCGAGCCCCAACCCGTCCCCGATCCGGATCCGGATGTCGCGATCAGAACCGTCCGCCGAGACCCACGCGCACGCCGTCACCGGTGGTGGCAAAGGTCGGCACGACCCGGGGCGCCCGGCGCTCGCGGGCGACGACCACGCCGTCGATCACCGCGGCGGTCCCCCAGCCGACCAGGGCGCCGATCATCGCGCCCTCGACGCGACAGGTCGAGTGCGCCTCGGGCCCGCAGGTCTCCAGGGCCGCACCGATCGACAGCCCGGCCGCGACCGCGCCGAGGCGCAGGAGCGACGAGCCGACCGCGGCCGAGGTCCGGCCGTGGGTGGCGTGGACCATGGCGGGACCGGCGACGGCGAGGCCCAGGCCGAGCCAGGCCACCTCGGAGTCGTCCCCTTCGACGGCCAGGGCGAGCACGCCGAGGGCGACGGCGTCGACGGCCAGGGTCTGGTAGCCGTACCAGCGGATCCCGCCGTCGCGGGCGAGCTCGGGCGAGGGCGCCGGGGCGGTGGTCGCCGGTTGAGCGGCGGCCTCGAGGGCCGAGGTGATCAGCAGCACGACCGTCAGGAGCTTCACCATGCCCCGACCAGGAGCACGTCGCAGGCCAACCCAGGAGGTGCGCTACCCCGCACACCTTCGGGCGGCGCCGCCCACCCGAAACGACCGACGGCGGCCGAAGCCGCCGTCTGGTCAGATCACGCGTGAGCCGATCGAACGATCAGTCCATGTCGTGGTCGTGGCCGTGACCGCCCGCCGCCTTCTCTTCCTTCTTGGGCTTCTCGGCGATCAGGGTCTCGGTGGTGAGCATCAGGCCCGCGACCGAGGCCGCGTTCTGCAGCGCGGTGCGCACGACCTTGGTCGGGTCGATGACGCCCGCCGCGACCAGGTCCTCGTAGGCGAGCTTGGCGGCGTTGTAGCCGAACGCGCCCTGGCCCTCGCGGACCTTGTTGACGACGATCGAGCCGTCGACGCCGGCGTTGGCCGAGATCTGGCGCAGCGGCTCCTCGAGCGCGCGGCGGACGATGTTGACGCCGTAGCGGCGGTCGTCGTCGAAGGTCAGCTTGTCGAGCGAGCCGATCGAGCGGATCAGGGCGACGCCGCCGCCGGGGACGATGCCCTCCTCGACGGCCGCGCGGGTCGCGTGCATCGCGTCCTCGACGCGCGCCTTCTTCTCCTTCATCTCGACCTCGGTGGCCGCGCCGACGCGGATGACCGCGACGCCGCCGACCAGCTTGGCCAGGCGCTCCTGGAGCTTCTCGCGGTCGTAGTCCGACGAGGTCTCCTCGACCTGGGCGCGGATGGTCTTCACCCGGGCGTCGATGTCGGCCTTCTTGCCGGCGCCGTCGACGATCGTGGTGTTGTCCTTGTCGACGGTGACGCGCTTGGCCGAGCCGAGATCCTTGAGCGTCAGGTTCTCGAGCTTGAGGCCGAGGTCCTCGGTGACCGCCTGGCCGCCGGTCAGGGTCGCGATGTCCTTCAGCATCTCCTTGCGGCGATCGCCGAAGCCCGGGGCCTTGACCGCGCAGATCTGCAGCGTGCCGCGCAGCTTGTTGACCACCAGGGTGGCCAGGGCCTCGCCGTCGACGTCCTCGGCGATGATCAAGAGCGGGCGGCCGGCCTTGGCGACCTGCTCGAGGAGCGGCAGGAGCTCCTTCATGTTCGAGATCTTCTTCTCGTGGGTCAGCACGAACGCGTCGTTCAGCGCGACCTCCATGCGCTCGGCGTCGGTCACGAAGTACGGCGACAGGTAGCCGCGGTCGAACTGCATGCCCTCGACCACGTCGAGCTCGCTGTGCAGGGTCTTCGACTCCTCGACCGTGATCACGCCCTCCTTGCCGACCTTCTCCATCGCCTCGGCGATCATGTCGCCGATCGTCGAGTCGCCGTTGGCCGAGATCGTGCCGACCTGGGCGATGTCCTTCTTGCCCTTGGTCGGGGTCGACATCGCCTTCAGGTCGTCGATGATCGAGGCGACCGAGGCGTCGATGCCGCGCTTGAGATCCATCGGGTTCAGGCCGGCGGCGACCAGCTTGGCGCCCTCGTTGTAGATGGCCTGGGCCAGGACGGTGGCGGTGGTGGTGCCGTCGCCGGCGACGTCGGAGGTCTTGGACGCGACCTCCTTCACCATCTGGGCGCCCATGTTCTGGAACTTGTTCTCGATCTCCACTTCCTTGGCGACGGTGACGCCGTCCTTGGTGACCGTGGGCGAGCCCCAGCTCTTCTCGATGACGACGTTGCGGCCGCGCGGGCCGAGGGTGACCTTGACCGCGTTGGCCAGGAGGTTCAGGCCCTTGGCGATCTCAGCGCGGGCGGCGGACGAAAAGACGATTTCCTTAGCAGCCATGGGATTCTCTCAGGTAGCGCGAGCGTGCTCGCGGGATGGTTGAGGTTGGAGGGCAGCAGCGGTTCGCGCCGCGGCTCTCTGAAGGTTGGAGTCCAGCAGCGCCTTGCGCTCCAGGCTCTCGCGTTTCGGGTGGGGGCCCCACGTCTTGTGGGGGAGGGGCTTTTCGAAAGACCCTCAAGGAACACAGCGGGTGGGGGCCCCACGTCTTGTGGGGGAGGGGCTTCTTGGGAGTCCAGCAGCGGCTCACGCTGCAGGCTCTCGCGTTTCGGGTGGGGGCCCCACGTTTTGTGGGGGAGGGTCTTTTCGAAAGACCCTCAAAGAAACACGGCTACTCGAGCACCGCGAGGAGGTCGTCCTCGCGCATGATCAGGTGCTCCTCGCCGTCGATCTTGACCTCGGTGCCGCTGTACTTCGAGAACAGCACCTTGTCGCCCGGCTTGACGTCGAGGGCGTGCAGCTTGCCGTCCTTGTCGCGCTTGCCGGCGCCGACGGCGACGACCTTGGCCTGGATGGGCTTCTCCTTCGCGGTGTCCGGGATGAACAGGCCACCGGCGGTCTTGGTCTCCTCCTCCAGGCGCTTGACGAGGATGCGGTCGTGCAGCGGACGAATCGTCATGGGGTCTTCGCTCCGTAAAAAGTCGTGGTCAGGGTTGCGAGGTGCGGCCGGGGGGCCGCGTCGGGGCGAGTAGTAAGCACCGGGGGCGGTCTTGGCAACCCCTCAGGTGCGAGTGCTAGAAAATCCTGCAAAATATAGTGATTCAAAATACTTGTGCATTCGCAATGGCTCTCGGTCCGCCTCGCCTCGGTCTCCGCCTCGGTCTCCGCCTCGGCCTCGGCCTCCGCCTCGGCCTCGGTCTCCGCCTCGGCCTCGGTCTCGGTCTCGGCCTCGGCCTCGGTCTCGGTCTCGGTCTCCGCCTCGGTCTCCGCCTACGCCTCGGAGCCCAGGCGCCTCGCCGGCGAGTCGAGTCCTCGACGGCCCGCGCCGCCGCCGTGGTACTTCGACGACCGTGACCCTCGCCGACGACCCGCTGCTCACCTGGCGCGCGCAGTTCCCGGCCCTCGAGACGTGCGTGCACCTGATCTCGCACTCGCTCGGCTGCGTGCCGGCCAAGGCCGAGGAGGACCTCGCCGAGTTCTACGATCTCTGGCGCGACCGCTCGATCACCGCCTGGGAGGAATGGATCCCCGAGGTCGGCCGGGCCGCGGCGCGGATCGAGCGGATCATCTCGGCGCCCCCCGGCACGGTGGCGATGCAAGAGAACGTCTCGACCGCGATGGCCCGCCTGGCGTCGTGCTTCGACTTCTCCCCGGCGCGCAACCGGGTGGTCTACGAGTCGCTGATGTTCCCGACCGTGTCGTACGTGTGGAAGGCCGAGGAGCGGCGCGGCGCCGAGGTGGTCCTGGTCGAGTCGGCCGACGGCACCACGGTCGACGCCGACGCGGTGTGCGCGGCGATCGACGAGCGGACGCTCGTGGTGCCGATCCAGCACGTGGTGTTCTCGTCGGCGTTCATCCAGGACGTCAAGCGGATCGCCCGGCGCGCGGCCGAGGTCGGCGCCCACGTCATCCTCGATTGCTACCAGTCGATCGGCGCGATCCCGATCGACGTCGTCGACCTCGGCGTGTCGTTCGCGTGTGGCGGCTCGGTCAAGTACCTGTGCGGCGGGCCGGGCGCCGGCTGGCTGTACGTCCGCAAGGATCTGATCGACACCTTCGAGCCGCGCACCACCGGGTGGTTCGCCAACGCTCACCCGTTCGCGTTCACGATGCCGAGCCAGAGCTACGCCGACACGATCTGGCGCTACCTGTCCGGGACGCCAGCGATCGCGGCGCTGTACCAGTCGCGGGCGGGCCACACGATCATCGGTGAGATCGGCGTGGCCGCGATCCGCGACAAGTCGCTGGCGATGACCGGCCACGCGATCGGGCTGGTCGACGAGGCCGGCTTCAAGCTCAACAGCCCGCGCGACGCCGAGCGCCGCGGCGGCTCGGTGGTGTTCGACTTCGTCGGCGCTGCCGACGTCGCCCGCGAGCTGAACCGCCGCCGGTTCTTCTGCGACCACCGGCCCGGGGTCGGCATCCGGATCGCGCCGCACTTCTACAGCAAGCGCGAGGAGCTCGACCTGTTCTTCGCCGAGCTGCAGGCCGTGCGCGGCGCCGGGGTGTCGTCGGGCGCCGGCCGCGCGGGCTACTGAGCGCGCGGCCGCGCGTGACAGGTCGGTGAGGATGGCGGGCTGGTCGGGGCGCGCCGCGGCGCGCATACTCGAGGCATGGCGATCGCTCGCTGGGTTCCATGGCTCCTCGCGCTGGGGCTGACCTGGTTCGGTGCCGGCGCGGCGCGCGCCGGGTCGTGCGAGGGCTACCACCGCGAGGCGGTGCGCGAGTTCGAGGTCTACGCGGCCAAGGGCCGACCGACGCCGAGCGCCGACGAGATCTGCCTCGACGATCTGCGGTCCGAGCCGAAGCTGGCGGCCCGCGTGGTCAAGGCCTGCGACGCGATCGTGCGGCGCGAGCCGGGCTACGCGCCGTGTGTGGCGTGGAGCGTGCGTTACGGCGCCAAGGCGCTCGGCGGGCTCGACCTGTTCGAGGCGATCGGGCGGCTGTTCCCGATGCAGGTGTTCACGTACCAGGACCCGGCGCTCGAGCTGTACGCGGCGCTCGGCGATCCGCGGGCGGTGCCGGTGGTGCGCGCGGCGTGGCAGGCGGCGGCCGCCGATCCGCGCAGCGGCAAGAAGAAGCACGCCCACGTGTGGGGCGTGTGGCGGCGCGGCGCGACCGACTTCTTCGCGGTCCGCGGCGGCGCCGACGAGCGCGCGTTCCTGCAGGCCCAGCTCGCGACCACGACGGCGCGTGGTCTGCGCAAGGCGATGACCAAGGCGATCGCGGCGATCGAGCGCCGGGTCGCGGCGCCGGCGCCGGCGCCCTAGCGGTCCGGCGATCGCGGTCGGCGCGATCGGACCGACCACGCGGTCACCCCGGCGCGGTCGGCGGCGACGTCACGCGTGAGCTGACCTACCGTGCGTGGCTTCGCCGAACCTGCGCATCGTGATCGCGCTGACCGTCGTCGAACCCGACGACGAATGTCGCGTCGTCGCGTCGCGGCGACGGCGCGTTCGACACGTCGCGCTGGCAGACTGCGCGCGTGAGGCCCTCGCGCCGCGCGTCCACGCCGGCTCCCCTCGAGCGCACGACCAGCGGGTTCGTCGGGCGCGACCATGAGCTGACGCGGATCCTCGCGCAGGTCGAGCGCGAGCCGGTGTTCGTGATCTGCGGTGTGGCCGGCATCGGCAAGACCGAGCTGGCGATCCGCGTCGCCGAGGAGCTGGCGGCGCGGCCGGGCTGGCGCGACGCCCGACGGGCCACCCTGACGGTGCGCGATGGCTCGACGCTGGCCGAGGTGGTGGCGCTGGCGCGGTCCGCGCTCGGCCCCGGGCGGGGGCCGGTGGCCGGCGCGCTGGCCGAGGAGCTGGCCGCCCTGGCGGCCGCGCTGTGCGCGCAGCCGACGGTCTTGCGCATGGACGATCTGCACCTGCTCACCGACGGCGATGCCGCGCTCTTGCTCGGCCACCTGACCCGGTTCGTGCGCGGGAGCTGCGTGCTGGTGACATCGCGCCGCGCGCTGCCGGTGCCGCCGCCGGCGCCGCCGCCCTGGGTGGTGCGGGTCGGGCCTCTCGACCTGGCCGAGTCGCGGCAGCTATGCGCGCGGCTGGCCGAGGCCCTCGAGCTCGGCCCGGCCGCGCAGGACGAGGTCGTCGCGGTCGCCGGCGGCAACCCGTTCTACGTCCGGCAGGCGGCGGCGGCCCGCGCTCAGGGCCGGGTCCTCGACGACGATCCGCTGGCCGGCTCGCTCGCCGAGCTGACCGCGGACGAGCGCGCGGTGCTGTGTGGCCTGGCGGCGGCGACGGTGCCGCTGCCGCGGGCGGCGATCGTCGAGGACGCCGCGGTCGACGCGCTGATCCGCCGCTACCTGATCGAGGACGGCGCCGACGGCCTGGCGACCCACGACCTGGTCCGGACCCGGGCGCGGGCCACGGCCTCGACGGAAGCCTGGGGGCAGGCCCGTCGGTGGGCGGCCAACGCGCACCTGCGCGCGCTCGCCGCGGCGCCCGATGATGCCCGCCACGCCCTCGAGGTCATCCGTCAGCGCGCCGCGCTCGGCGAGGTCGGCGGCGCCCTGGCCGCGATGTCGGCCCATCTGCGGCTCTTGGCCCGGCGCGGCCTGGACCACTTGCTCCTCGAGCCGCTGGCGGCGCTCGGCGGGGGTGGCGCCGAGGTGGCGATCGATCTGGTCCGCGCGCACATCCACCTGCGCCGCTCGCACGTCGGGCAGGCCCGCGCCATCCTCGCCCTCCACGCCGCGCGCCCCGAGGCCCGCGGCTTCGCCCCGCTCCACGGCCTGGTGGCGACCGCGGCGATCCAGGCTGGCGATCTGCCGGCCGCCGAGCGGGCGCTGGCGACCGCGCTGGCGGCGCCGATCGATCCGCGCTTGCGTCGCCGGCTGATCCTCGGGCAGGCCGATCTGTGCGCGCTGCGCGGCGAGCACGCGCGGGCCGCGGCGCTCCTGGCCGAGGCCGCGAGCGCCGACCTCGACAGCGACGACGCGCGCGCGCGCTGGCGCCGGTCGCGGCTGATCGGCCTGTTGTTCGCGGCGCGCTACGCCGAGGCCGCCGAGGCCGCCGCCGCATACCGGGCCGAGGTCCGCGGCGCGCCCACCGATCTCGACGTCCAGCTCGCGATGCTCGAGGTGGTGGCGCTGGCCGAGCTGGGCGACGGCGCCGCGGCCCAGGCGGTGGTCGACGCGGTGATCGCCCCGGCCGCGCGCGCCGGGGCCCTGCGCGAACTGGCGGCGCGGTGCTACGCCGGCCTGGCGGCGTGGGCCACTGGGCGCCTGGCGGTGGCCGAGCGCGAGCTGCGCGCGGTCGAGCGCGAGCTGCGCGAGCACGGCGACGTGATGTTCGCGGGGGCGGTCGGCTACTTCCTCGGGCGGGTGGCCCTCGACGCCGGCGATGGCGCGACCGCCGAGGTGTGGCTGCGCGCCGCCACCGTCGAGGCGACGGCGATCGGCGTCGGGCTGGCGCCGATGGGCTGGGGCTACGTGGCGGCCGCGGTCGCGGCCCAAGGTGATCTGGCGCGGGCCGCGGCGATCCTCGACGAGCTCGACGGCGCGAGCCTGCCCGGAGCGGCGGCGACGGCGGTCGCGCGGGTCACCGCGCGGGTGGCCTGGGCGCGGGGCGACCGGACCGCGGTGGCCCGGGCGGTGGCGGCGGCTGGCGTCGAGCCCCCCGTCGAGCTGGCGGTGCTGGCCGCCGCGAGCGACGACGGCGCGGCGGCGATCGAACGGCATCGGCGCGCCGCTAGTGCCGCGCTCGCCCATCACACCGCGCGCGGCGCCGGTCGCGGCGAGGCCTGGGCCGGGCTGGCGATGGCGGTGGCGCACCTGCGGACGGGCGGCCGCGGCGATCGCGTGACCGCGGGCGCGGCGTTGGCGCGGGCCCGCGCGCAGCTCGAGGCCGGGCCGTACCGCGACCTCCTCGGCCTGGCGGTCGTGCTCGAGGCCGCGCTGGCGCCGACCCGGGCTGCGAGCGACGAGGTCCTGGCGCGCGCGCTGGCCGGCGGGCGCCTCGATCCGGTCGGCCAGGCGCTGGTGGCGGCCGCGCTCGACGGCGGCGGCGCGATCGCTCGGCCCGATCACGCGGCGCTCCTGGCCGCGATCGGGTTGTGCGCGGCCCCGCCAGCGCGCACCGAGCTGATCGTCGATCTCGCGCGGGGCACCATCGCGACGCCGGCCGGGGCGGCGATCCGCGGGCGCGTGATCCTGGCCGCGCTCCTGGCCCGGCTGGCCGAGGCCGAGGGGCGGCCGGTGGGCCCGGCGCCGCTGTACCGCGCGGTCTGGCAGAGCCGCGACTACCATCCGCTGCGCCACCGCAACACGCTCTACGCCGGAGTCAACCGGCTGCGGCGCGCGCTGGCGACGCTGGTCCCCGAGGGCGGACCGCTCATCACCACCGAGCCCGAGGGCTGGTGTCTGCGCACCGAGGCGGTGGCGGCGCGGATCGTCCGGACCCGCGGGCCGTGACCGGCGACGACCGCGCGCACAAGACGATGCAAGACCGCCGCGGCGGTCGGCTCCGCTACCGGTGGGGCATGCCCAAACACAAACCACATCCGATCCGTCATCTCTTGCTCGCGGTGATCGCGCTCCTGGCCGTGAGCCTGCGCGGCACGCCGACCGCGACCGCTGCCAACGGCTCCTGGGAGTGGGGGCCGCCCGGCTTCAGCGCCGCGTGGACCCCCGGCCAGCGCCTCGACTACATCGTGCAGCACGGCATCGCCGACCCGGCCGCCAACTACTGGACGCCGTTCTGGTCGGGCGCCGGCGCGTCCAACGTCTGGACCGGCGTGGCCGACACCGGCCCGCGCAACACCTTCGCGGTCAACCACGACATCAACGCCCGCTACGGCATCCCGGTGCTCGGCTACCTCGACGTGGTGACCCCGCTGTTCGGGACCAACCACCTCGAGATCGCCGCGACCGTGACCCAGGTGTGGAACGACATCGTCGACTTCGTGTCGGGGGTGTGGGACGCGATCACCGGCTGGTTCGAATCGGTCTTCGATTCGTACGAGTCGACCGGTGGCTATGACGACTGGGGTGGCGGCTGGGAGGGCGGCTGGGACAGCGGTGGCTGGGACAACGGCTTCGACGGTGGCTACGGCGGCTACAGCTACGGCGGCCTGTAGCGCACCGCACCTTCGCGGCTCTAGCGACGCCGCGCTCCGACGGCCCGTGGCCCGGGCCGTCGCCCCCTTTTTCGCACTCGCTCCCGGAGGCCCCGTGACCCGTTCGTCCTCGCCCGTGTCGTCCCGGCGCCGTCGCGCCGCTGTCTTCTTCGCCGTCGCGGCGGTCGTGCTCGTCGTCGCTCTGGCCCGCGGCCGTCGCGCCAGGTCGCCGTCGACGCCGACCGCCCACGCGGCGGCGGCAGACCGTCGCGCCGTCGCGCCCTCACCCGGCCACGCCCGGGACCGCGCGCCGACCGTGCAGGTCGGCGTGACCGGCCTCGTCCTCGATCCGGCCGGCGCGCCGGTCGCCGGGGCCACCGTCGGCGTCGCCGGCGGCACCTCGACCACCGACGGCGCTGGGCGCTTCGCGATCGCCGGCCTGGCGCCTGGCGTCTACCACCTCCACGCCCACGCCCCGGTCGGCGCCGCCGGGCCCATCCGCGTCGACCTGTTCGCGACCTCGCGCGACCTCACGATCCGACTCCAGCCCGGGGTCGCGGTCGAGGTCGCGGTGGTGTCGGTGGTCGACGGTCGGCCCCTGGCGGGGGCCCGCGGCGAGCTGGCCCTCACGACCTCGGTCGGCGGCGGCGGACGGCTGGACGCGGTGGCCGGCGACGACGGCGTGCTGCGGTTCCCGGTCGCCGAGCTCGGCAACTTTCAGGTCACCGCCGAGGCCAGCGGCCACGCCCCGGCGACCCGCGTCCTGACCTGGAACCAGCGCGCCGGTGTGGTCTGGACCTCGACCGTCGCGCTCGAGCCCGGCGTGGTGGTGACCGGCCAGGTGGTCGACGCCGCCGGCGCGCCGGTCGCCGACGCCCGGGTCCGCGCCCGCCCGGCGCCGCGTCGCCACACCCAGCAGGCCTACCGGCCCCGCCCGCCCGAGCCGCTCCAGCCGGCGGTGCGCACCGACGACGACGGTCGGTTCCGGTTCGCGGTGCCGACCGGGCAGGCCCTGATCCTCGAGGCCAGCCACCCGGCCCACGTCGTCGGTCACAGCGACGCGCTGACGCCGACCGCCGACGTCGACGTGACGATCGCGCTGACCTCGGGGCGGGTCGTGCGTGGCCGGGTCGTCGACGAGCGCGGCCAGCCGGTGGCGGGCGCGCGGGTGACCGACGGGCCGCCCTTGCCCGAGGCCGATCACGTCGCGTACACCGATGACGACGGCGGCTTCAGCCTCACCGGGATCGCAGCTCGACGTCGCCAGCTCGTGCTGTTCGCCGAGCACGACGGCGCGCGGGCCCGTCCGGTCCTGGTCGAGCTCGCCGAGCTGGGCGACGCCCCGGTCGAGCTGGTGCTCGAGCTGCGCCTGGGGCTGGCTGGCGCCGTGGTCGATCACCGCGGCGCGCCGGTCGCCGACGCGGTCGTCACCTTCCAGCGCCGGCTGCCGGACGACTACCGGCCGGCGCCGACCGGGGCGCGCACCGTCCTCGAGGCCGCCATCCACGGCGAGACCCGCACCGACGGCGACGGCCGCTTCACGGTGAGCGGCCTGGCGCCCGGCGACTACCAGCTCCTGGCGCGAGCGTCGGCGGCGCCCAGCGGCCGGGCCGCGCCGCCGCTCATGGCTCAGACCACGGTGCCCGCGGGGGCGACCGCGGTCCACCTCGCGTTGCCGGCGCCGACGGTGATCCGCGGCCAGCTCGTCGCCAACGACGGGGCCCCGCTCTTGGCCGGCGAGGTCGAGCTGGCGCACTTCGGCGGGCCGGTCGCCGCGGGCCCCGACGGGCGGTTCGAGCTCACCGGTATCGATCCCGGCCCCGGCGCGTATCAGCTTCGGGTGCGGGCCGACGGCGCGGTGCCGCGCGAGGTCGCGGTCGAGGTCCGGCCCGGTGAGGTCGCCGACCTCGGCACGATCGCGTTGTCTCGCGGGCGGACGGTGCGCGGCCGCGTCGTCGATCCCGACGGTGGCGCGGTCGCCGGCGCGACGGTCTCGGTCGACGAGCCCGCCGGGGCGCGGCTCGCCACCGCCCGCAGCGACGAGCTCGGGCGCTACGTCGCGGTGGTCCCCGACGGTCCTGCCGTCGTCCACGCCGCCTTCGCCGGGGTCGGCGGCTCGCGCTTCGTGGCGCTGGTCCCCGGCGTCGACAGCGTCGAGCTGCGCCTGCCCGTGACGGGACGTCTTGAGGTCGAGGTCTCCGTGGCCGACGGGCCGGTCGTCGTCACCGCGACTCGCACCGACGACGCCGACGGCGGGTTCCGCACCTGGGTGCTCGACCGCGACGCCGCCACCGGCCGCTACGTCGGCGCGGTGTCGCCCGGCGCCTACGCCGTGCGCGCGGTGCGTGGCACGACCGTGCCGCGGCGGTCGACCGATGGGGTCCGCACGATCGTGCGCGGTGACGACGTGGTGTCGGTGTCGGTCGCGCCCTAGTCTCAGCCTCGGTCTCGGCCTCCGCCTCGGCCTCGGTCTCGGTCTCAGTCTCGGCCTCGGTCTCGGCCTCGGTCTCGGTCTCGGTCTCGGTCTCGGTCTCGGTCTCGTCTCGGTCTCGGTCTCGGCCTCGGTCTCGGCCTCGGCCTCGGCCTCGGTCTCGGTCTCGGCCTCGGTCTCGGTCTCGGCCTCGGCCTCGGTCTCGGTCTCGGTCTCGGCCTCGGTCTCGGTCTCGGTGGGACCTCCTCATCCCACCGGCCCGCCGATCGCCGGGACCTCCAGGTCCCAGGGGCGCCGCTGGGGCGCGCGGTTGCGGTTGGCCTCGAACCTGCTTTGGCGTGGAGCACCGGCGCGTCGGCTGCTCTCGGTGAGGTGGCGGCCACGCCCATCCCACCGAGGTGCCCGCGATGCCCGCCGCCCAGCCCCGCCCCGTGCCCGAGCTCCTCGACGCCGTCACCGCCGTGCCGCCCCGCGACGCCAATGCCGAGGACCGTCTGCTGTGCGTCGACGGCGATCAGGCGTGGACCGTCGCCTTGCCCACCTCGGGTGGGCTGGTGTTCGGCCGCTCGGCCCAGGCCGACGTGGTCCTGGCCGATCCCCGCGCGTCGCGCGCCCACGCCCGGCTGACGGTCACGCCGACCGAGCTGATCGTCACCGACCTGGCGAGTCGCCACGGCACGCTGATCAATGGTGCGCCGCTGGTCGGCGCCCGCGCGGTGGTCAGCGGTGACGTGATCGCGATCGGCGGCGCCCGCGTGATCGTGTCGCGCCGCTCCGGTCCACGGCTGAGCGCGACCTGCGAGCGGGCCTACCTTCACGAGCGGCTGGCCGACGAGCTGGCCCGCGCGAGCGCGCGCGGGCGGACGGTGGCGCTGATCGCGGTGCGGATCGCCGGCGCGGCGCAGGTCGGGGCCCTGGCGACCCTGGCCGACCGCGCCGAGGCCGGGGAGGTGAGCGGACGCCTCGACGACGGCCACCTGGCCGTGGTCGCGCCGGAACTCGATGCCAGCGACGCCGCCGAGCGTGGCGCGGCGCTGGCGGCGGCCCTCGACGCCGCGGTCGGCGTGGCGGTCGCGCCCTTCGACGGCGCTGACCCGGCGACCGTGATCGCCGCGGCGCGCGCGGCGGCGGCGCGGGCCGCGGTCGGAGCGGCGCTGTCCGCGGCGTCGACGATCGAGGTGATGACCCTGGCCGGGCGGCGCGCCGTGCTCGCCGATCCGGCGATGGTCGAGCTGTACGCTCTGGTCCGTCGCCTGGCCCAGGTCGACGTCCCCGTCGTCATCCACGGCGAGACCGGCACCGGCAAGGAGCTCGTGGCGGCGGCACTGCACGCGCTGTCGCCGCGGGCGCGCGGGCCGATGATCGCCATCAACTGCGCGGCGATCCCGGCGGAGCTCGCCGAGGCCGAGCTGTTCGGCCACGCCCGCGGCGCGTTCACCGGCGCGGTCGCCGCGCGGCCCGGGCAGCTCGAGGCGGCCTCGGGCGGGACCCTGTTCCTCGACGAGATCGCTGAGCTGTCCTCGGCGATGCAGGCCCGGCTCCTGCGGGTGCTCGAGGCCGGCGAGGTCCGGCGCCTGGGCGAGAACCAGGCCCGGCCGATCGACGTTCGGGTGGTGGGCGCGTCGCACCAGGACCTGCGGGCCGCGGTCGCGGCCGGCCGGTTCCGGGCCGATCTCCTGTTCCGCCTCGGGGTCGCGCGGGTCGAGGTGCCGCCGCTGCGGGCCCGGCCCCGCGACCTCGCGGTCCTCGGCTCGACGCTGGCCGCCGCCGCCTGCGCGCGCATGGGGCGCCGGCCGATGACCGTCGGCGCCAGCGCGGCGTGGGAGCTGGCGCGGCGGTCGTGGCCCGGCAACGTCCGCGAGCTCCGCCACACCCTCGAGGCCGCCATCGCGACCGCGCCCGACGATGTCCGCGAGCTGGCAGCCCGGCACCTGCCGCCGGCCGAGTCGTCGCCGGTCGCCGCGGCGGCCGCACCGCCGATCGAAGCGCCGTCGAGCGTGACCGCGCCATCGAGCGCAACCGCGCCGTCGAGCGTCGCGCCGTCGAGCGCCGCGCAGTTTCGCCCCATCGCCGACGAGCTGGCCGCCCTCGAGCGGGCGCGCATGGTCGAGGCGCTACGGGTCGCGTCCGGGGTCCAGGTGCGCGCCGCCGAGCTCTTGGCGATGCCGATCCGGACCTTCGCGACCAAGCTGCGTCGCTACGCCATCGAGCCCGAGGACTGGGGCGCGCCGTGACCACCGCCGTGACCCTGGCGGGCAGCGACGATCCGACCGCGGGCTCGCGCCCGCTGGCCGGCCCCGGCCAGGTCGACGTCGAGCGTGGGCAGCAGCTCGATGAGTTCCGGCTCGGCCGGTTGCTCGGGCAGGGCGCGATGGGGGCGGTGTTCGCGGCCCACGATCTGGTCCTGGATCGCCCGGTCGCGGTCAAGATCCTCCTCGGTCGCGCCGCCAGCCACCGCCGTTTCCTCCTCGAGGCCCGAGCTCTGGCGCGGCTCGATCATCCCAACGTCGTCCGGCTCTACCGCGCCGCCACCAGCGCCGATGGACAGGCCTACCTGGTCCAGGAGCTGGTCCGCGGCACGACCCTCGACCGCGTGCCGACCCCGCTGCCGGCGCGCCGGCTGGCCGAGGTCCTGCGCGCCCTCTCCGACGGTCTAGCAGCGGCCCATCGCCTCGGCGTACTCCACCGCGACGTCAAGCCTGCCAACGCCATGGTCACCGACGACGGCGGGGTCAAGCTGCTCGACTTCGGCGTGGCCGCCGTCGAGCGCAGCGAGCCGGGCGCGCTCGTCGACGGCGACGCCACCGGCACGGGCGCTCGGGTCGGTACGCCGCGCTACTTGGCGCCCGAGTGCTGGCGCGGCGGCGCGGCGAGCGCGCGCAGCGACGTCTGGTCGCTCGGCGTGGCGGCCTACGAGCTGGCCGCCGGCCACCCGCCGTTTCGCGGCGACGACCTGGCCGCCCTCGAGCTCGCGGTGTGCGACGGTCCGCCGCCGGCGCCGTTGCCCCTGCCGCCACCGCTGGCCGCCTTGATCGCGCGCTGTCTGGATCGCGAGCCCGAGGCGCGGCCGACCCCGGTCGAGGTCGCGGCCCACGCCGCGGCCTACCTCGCCGACGCGCCGGCGCCCCACGGCGGCGCGCCCTACCCGGGGCTGGCCGCCTTCGACGACCAGCGCCAGGCCGACTTCTTCGGGCGCGCCGGCGACGTCGCGATCGCGGTCGCGCGGCTGGCCAGCGGTCCGGCGGTCACCATCACCGGCGACTCCGGCGTCGGCAAGTCGTCGCTGTGTCGCGCCGGCGTGATCCCGGCGCTGCGAGCGGGCGCCCCGGGCCGGGTGATCGTCCTGGTCCCCGGCCGACGCCCGGCCCAAGCGTTGCGGCGCGCCCTCGGCCTGGCCGACGACGCCGACCTCGAGGCCCTGGCGCCGGTGGTCGCCGCCGAGGCGATCGTGTGCGTCGATCAGCTCGAGGAGCTGGTCACCCTGGCCGACCCCGCCGAGGCCGCGGCGGCGGCGCGGGCCCTGGCCGCGCTGGCGGCTCCCGAGGTCGGTGCGCGCCTGGTCTTCGCGGTCCGCGGCGATCACCTGATCCGGGTCGGCGGGTTGCCCGGCCTCGGCCCGGTGGTGATGGCCCAGGTCGTCGTCTTGCGGCCGCTGGCCCGCGCCGACCTGCGCGAGGCGGTGCTGGCGCCGGCCCGGGTCCGCGGCCTGACCGTCCGAGATCCGGACGCGGTCGAGGCCGTGATCGCGCCGGTGGTGGCCGATCCGACCGCGTTGCCGCTCCTGCAGTTCGCGCTGGCGGCGGCCTGGGCCGAGCGCGTCGGCGACGTCCTCGACCTGGCGGCGATCATGCGCGCCGGTGGGCTGCCGTCGGCCTTCGCCGCCCACGCCGACCGGGTCCTGGCCGGGCTCGACGGCGAGCAGCGCGCCGCGGCGCGCCGCCTGGTGCTGGCGTGCGTCGAGGAGCGCCACCGGGTCAGCCGCACCGCCGAGGAGCTGTGCGCGGGCGTGCCCGGCGCGGCCGCCGCCCTCGAGGCCTTGGTCGCCGGGCGTCTCCTGATCGCCCGCGATCAGCCCGGCGAGGTCGCCAGCTACACGTTGGTCCACGAGGCGCTGATCGACCGCTGGCCGCGACTGCGCGGCTGGCTCGACGAGCGCACCGGCGAGGCTGGCCTGCGGGCGCGCCTGCGCCAGGCCGCCGACGACTGGCATCGCCACGGCCGCGAGCGCGGTCGGTTGTGGCCGCGCGCCAGCCTGGCCACCGCCGCTGACCTCGACGGGCTGCCCGCCACCGAGCGCGCCTTCCTCGACGCCAGCCGTCGGGCCGCGCGCCGGACCCGGGCCGCCTGGCTGGCGCTGGTCGCCGCGCTGCCGCTGACCGCCGGGCTGGTCTGGGGCGGCCTGACCGCGCGCGCCGAGGCCGCGCGTCGGGCCGAGCGAGACGCCACGGTCGCCGGTCACCGCGCCGCCGCCGAGCCGTCGCTGCGCGCGGCGCGGATCGCCTTGGCCGAGGCCTCGGCGCGCCGCACCCAGGCGCTCGCGGAGTTCGCCGTCGGGGCTGCCACCGCCGAGGCCACCTGGGCCGAGCAGTCCGATCGCGTCCGCGCCGCGCTGGCCGCGCTGGCCGACGCCAGCGTCGCCCTCGAGACCGCGCTGACGATCGCGCCCCGCGATCGCCTCACGATCGCCACCCTGGCCGAGGTCGTCGACGGTCAGGCCACGATCGCCGAGTGGGCCCACGACGAGGCCGCGGTCGCCGACCGGGTGGCGCGCCTGCTCCGCCTCGAGCCCGATGGTCGCGGCGCGGCGTGGCGGGCCCCGGCGGAGCTCGCGATCGCCGCGCCAGGGGCGCGCGCGCTGGCCGTGGTCCCGGTCGTCGAGCGGGCCGGCCGCGCCGAGCTGGGGGCGCCGCTGGCCACCGCCGCTGGCCCGGCGCTGCGCGCCACCGTGCCCGCCGGCTCGTACGTCATCACCGTCACGCGCGCCGACCGCGCGGACGAGCGCCGCCCCCTCGTCGTCACCCGCGGTCAGCGCCTCGACCTAGCGCTGCCACCGCCGCCGCTCGCACCCGCCGGGTTCGTCTACGTCGCCGCCGGCGAGTTCGTCACCGGGTCGCGCTACGACGACGCGATCCGCCGCGACTTCTTCGGCGCCAGCCCCGAGCGCGTCGCCGCCACCGGCGCGTACTTCATCGCCCGCCACGAGGTGACCTTCGCCGACTGGATGACCTACCTGCGGTCGTTGTCGCCGGCCGAGCGCGAGCGGCGCCGGCCCCACACCGCGGCTGGCCAGGGCATGGCGATCCACCTCGAGGGCGTCGACCGCTTCACGCTCACGCTCCAGCCCGGCGCGGTCCGCTACCGGGTCGCCGAGGGCGAGCCGCTGATCTACCCCGAGCGCACGCGGCGCGCGCGGGTGGTCTGGGAGCGCTTGCCGGTCAGCGGCGTGTCGTTCGACGACGCGGCCGCCTACGCCGCGTGGCTCGACGCCACGGGCCGCGTGCCTCGGGCCCGGCTGTGTACCGCCGACGAGTGGGAGCGCGCGGCCCGCGGCGCCGACGGCCGCAGCTACCCCCACGGCGCGCGCCTCGAGCCCGACGACGCCAATCACGATGTCACCTACGACCGCGCCAAGGGTGGCTGGGGCCCCGACGAGGTCGGCGCGCATCCGGCGTCCGACAGCGTCTTCGGCGTCGCCGATCTGGTCGGCAACGTCTGGGAGTGGGCGCGCGACGGCGATCGAGCCGTGTTGCGCGGCGGCGGCTGGGCCCACGGCGCGTTCTCGGCCCTGAGCGTCAACCGCGACGTCAACCCGCCGACCGGCCGCTACGCGTGGGCCGGCATCCGCATGTGCGCCGACGTGTCGTAGCTCCGGCTTCGAGCCTCGTCTCGTCTCTCCCTTCTCCTCGCCTCGTCCCGCCCCTCTCGCCCCACAGGAGTCCACCATGATCCGCCACCTCACCGTCTCCGCCTTTTTTACCGTCACTATCGGTTGCTACAGCGACGCCGAGTTCATCGACGATCCTGATCTGGTGCCGCCCGGCACCGCCCCGGTGTTCGCCGACCCGCGCGCCGGCATGGAGACCAACGGGCCGTGGCTCCTCGGCGAACAGCTCGACGCCCGGGGCACCTCGACCAACCACGAGGCCTTCGCCACCGCCGCCATCTCGGCGTCGGGCAACCCGGTCACGCTGCGCTTCCGCGCCCCGGCGTCCCTCGAGGCCACCGTGAGCGGCGTGGTCCGCATCGACGACGATCCGTGGTTCCTCGGGCTGCGACTCGTCGGCCCGGGCACCGCCGAGGCCAAGATCGTCGCGGTCCGCACCGACGGTCCGCTGACCCTCTACACCCTGCGTCACCGCGACAGCCCGACCGCGCCGTGGGTCGATCGGTGCGCGGGCGGCGAGGCCGTGGTGACCTCCGGCGTGTGGGCTCGCGACGGCCGCCACCTGGTCGACAGCACCCGCGTGACCTTCGCCTGCCTCACCGACACCGCCATCGGCAAGTGCCTGTCGTGGGGATACCTGCCCGGGGCCGGCCCGGGCGCCTCGGGCTGGGCGCCCCACCTGGCGTGCACGCGCATGGTCCGCGCGGACGTCTGTGGCGTCGGCGAGGCCAACACCCTCGAGGGCACGACGATCGGGGTCTACGACTACGTCGGCGTCAACCAGGCGCCGCCGGCGGTCGTGCCCGGCGTCACGACCTGGCCGCCGCCCCACACCGAGCTGTACTTCGATGGTCGGTGGGGCGTGGACGGCGCGACCTGCGCCGGCAAGGCCCGGTGGCAGAGCCTCGCGGTCGGCAGCCCGTGTCCCCTGGTCGCGCCCGATCCGCGCACCGACATCGGGGCCGACTACTGCGATGACGTCGCCGCCGACAGCGCCAGCCTGCTCATGTCGACCGCCACCGTGTCCGAGCTGGGCTTCCACGTCTGGGCAAAGAGCGGCGACCAGGTCGGCACGCTCCAGGGCTACTACGCCCTCGATCACCGGGTCGCGCCGTTCGGCGACCAGGCCTATCAGCACGTCCGGCTCGACGGCATGCTCTTGCGCGAGCGTCCGGCCAGCATCGCCTTGGCCGAGGTCGAGGAGGCCAACTCCTACCTCGGCCCGAACGGCGATCGGCTGGTCACCACGCCGTCGGCGGTGCCGAGCGGGTTCACGTTCGATCGCCGCGAGGGCTTCGTCTTCCGCGCGGCCCGCGAGGGCACGCGCCCGCTGTGGCGGCGCCAGCTCGCCGGCAACTACCTCACCACCACCGTGCCGCCAGGCGCCGGCGAGACCGGCGCGATCGTGATCGGCCACATCCACGCGCAGTGAGCGCGGCCTCCACGCGCGCGCTGGCGCGGTTCTGCCGCGCGACAATCATGCCCCGGCCGGCGCCATCGGTGGCATGCTCCGCGGATGGACGTCGATCGGAGACGGGGCGCGCAACGCGACGAGACAACCGCGGGCGAGGGCGCCACGGGGGGCAAGCGCACCCGGGTCGAGACGGCTTACCCGACGCTGGCCCGCGCCATGCGATCACTCACGGGTGATGATGACGCCTCGGTGCGCGCACCGTCGATCCACGACGCCGCGACCGCGGCGGTCGAGCATCGCGGTAGCGGCGCGCCTGTCGACGCCGGGGTCGCGGCTCAGGTGGGCGGCTACCTGGGGGCCGAGCTGAGCGGCGTCCGCGTTCACACCGATGCCCTGTCGCGCGAAGCCAGCGCTGCGATGGGCGCGCGCGCGTTCGCCCACGGCAACGACGTCTTCATGGGCCCGGGTGAGCAGCCGACGGATCTGGGCCTCATGGCACATGAGCTCACGCACGTCGTGCAACAGGGCGCCGCTGGGCAGCGCGCGATCGCGCGCAAGGTCGAGGTCGGTGATGCAGGGACGCCCGCCGAGGTCGACGCCGACGCGGTGGCGACCGCGGTCACCGCCGGGGCCAAGCCAGCCGCGCTCCTCGTCGATGACGGCCCCGTCGCCCCCGGCCAGATGTTGCGTAGCACCTTCATCGGGCAGCTCCGTGCGGCCGTGACCGCCGCCGCTGACGAAGAACTCGGTCCACTCTACTCGGCCATCGGTTGTCCGTACATCGACCAGTACTTTGGGCGCTACGGTGAGCGTCCGGCGCAAGAAGGCGAAGCCCTGCTGCGTCGCTTCGCCCCCGCGGTCCGCTCCGCGAGCGACGCCGCCGCGATGATCCCGATCGTGGTCGACCGCGTGCGTGCTGGTGTGAGGCACTGGCGCGATACCGGGCAGGCACCGCCCGAGCTCGCGGCTGCGGAACCGAGCGTCGCGGCTGCGGCCGCCACGGCGGCGTCGCCAGCCGCGCTGCGCGCACCTGATGGTCGCGACTCGATGGCGTCCCTCGTCCACGATCTCGGCCCCGGGGCTCCGCTCGAAGGTAGCGTCGCGGCCCGCATGTCCGATGCGCTTGGTGCCGACGTTGGGCATGTGCGACTTCACACCGGTCTGGTCGCGGCGGCCAAGGCCGACGCCGTCGGCGCGATCGCGTTCGCCGCCGGTCCACATATCGTCATGGCCGCGCACGCGCCGCGCGCCGGCACGTTCGAGGGCGACGCGCTCTTGGCCCACGAGCTGGCGCACACCGCACAGGCGATGCCGTCGGACCCCGCGGCGCTGCATGCGCCGCTCGACACCGCCGAAGACGCAGTCCACGAAGAGTCTGCGGACCACGCCGCCGGCGGGGCGCTGGCTCGACTCTATGGTGGGGCGCGCACCGGCGTGTCGAGCTTCGTGCAGCGGCTGCAAGGCGCGGATGCGACGTTCGCGCTTCGGCGCTGTTCGAACCAGCCGAAGAAGAAGGAGCCCCTGCCGGATCTGCCCGCGGGCGAGGAGCACGTCGAGCACTCCGTCGACAAGTTCGTCGACATGTGGGAGAAGAGCACGGGGGCCTCGGTCGACGATCGGACCAAGAAGACCATCTCGCGTGGTTGTATCGGCCTCACCATGCTGGGGCTGGGGAAGAACGGCGGCAATCCGCCGCTCGGTCTGTCGTTCTCGACGTTCGAGCAAGCCAAGGCGGTGATGGCCGCGCTCAATGAGATCCTCGCGGCCAAGCCGGCGGTGGATGAGCTGGCGGGTCTGGTCGCGGCGAATCCCGAACTGAAGAACCTGAAGAACGTGCTGAGTTCGCTGCCCGTCGATCCGGATCCGACGAAATGGAAGGCGGTCGTCTTCTCGAAGCGGTTCTTCTCGCGGCAAGAGGGAACCTGGGAAGACAAGAAGCAGGGCGACCCGACCAAGTTCATGCCTGATGAGAACGGTCAGGTCGACATGACTGGCTACAACTACAAGGGGCGCGCCAACGTCCGGAAGGGCGAAGGCAACTACATGATCAACTTCGACTACGGGTGGTGGGACCCCGCGACCGATACCTGGTGGCACGCCAACCACGCGGAGCCGGGCATGACGGTCTATCAGAGCACGCTCGAGTACTACTCACAGCCGCTCGTGAACTTCGATCGGCAGACCTTCGTGGTCGCCTTCGCGCCGGTCGGGAAGTAGCGCCATGGACGACTACGGGTTTCTCAACTCGGCGGTTGGCACCACGGTGACGTTGCGCGGCGTGGCGCTCAACGAGTCGCTGGGCGCCGTGATCGAGCTGTCCGACGCCAGCTACGTCTACGTCGGTGGGTTGAAGCGCTGGGACCGGACGGTGTACGGCAAGACCGTCGAGGTCACCGGCGTGCTGGCGGACCGCGCGCTGGCGCCACAAGCGGTCATCAACGCCGACGGCGAGGCCTCGCACGGAGTGATCGGCACCGCCCTGGTGCTCGATGGCGCCCGCTGGAAAGTCGAGCCGTGACATGACAGTGCGTGACGCGGTCGCCGCCGGGCTCATCGTCGTCGTCGTCGGCTGCGGCGGTGGCGGTCGGCCGGCCGAGCCCTCCGTCGGCAACGGCGGCCAGGCCAGCGACGGCGGCGTCGACGGCGCCGGCCCGATCGCCATCGTCGAACTTTCGCCGACCGCGACGCCGTCCGAGGTGACCGCGTTCGTCGGCCGATGGGTTCGCGTGCGCGGCGTGGCCGCCAACGAGTCCCTGGGGGCGATGGTCGTGACCGACGACCACGGGGGCGGCCTGTACGTCGACGGGCTCAAGCGCTGGCCGACCGAGGCCTACGGCAAGCGCGTGACGGTCGATGGGGTCCTCGCCGATCGTCGGCTCGCGCCTGAGGTCGAGGTCGGCGCCGACGGCGAGCAGCGGGCGGGCGTGGTTGGCACGGCCTGGGTTCTGGTCCAGCCGCGCTGGCACCTCGACTGAGCCCAGCGGCCGTGGCCGCCCCGCGACCGCGCTACGGGGCGACCACGCGCAGCGGCTCGGCGCGCGGCGGCTCGGGGGCGCGCACCGGTTCGGCGAAGAGCGTGGTCTCGTCGACGGCGACCTTGCGCGGCCGGCCGCGGGGGCGGGGCGCCTCGGTGGAGGTCGGTGCCACCGGTCGCGGCCCACGAGGGCGCGGCAGGGTGATCGCCTCGAGCCGGGCGGCCAGCGCCGGGTGATCCTCGGCGTAGATCCGCGCGTAGGCCAGGGCGCGCTGACCGCGGGCGACGAGCTGATCGTGGGCGTCGGCCAAGCGGGTCCGGGCCTCGGCCAGCGCGGCCTCGACCCGGCGGACCTCGGCGGCGCGCTCGCCGAGCAGCGCGACCTGCTGGGCCAGGGCCTGGTGGTCGACGTCGGGAAAGGCCACCGCCGCCAGGTCGCGGGCGAACACCGCGAGCAGCTCGCGCAGGCCGGGTCCGAGGACCTCGTCGAGATCGGAGGCAGGAGAAGGAGCGTCGCTGGACATGCTGTACAGATGATCAGTACACGGGCGCCCGGCCTGCCGCAAGTTTCTCGTTCGCGGTCTCGGCCTCCGGTCTCGGTCTCGGTCTCGGTCTCGGTCTCGGTCTCGGTCTCTGCCTCGGTCTCGGTCTCGGTCTCGGTCTCGGTCTCGTCTCGGTCTCGGTCTCGGTCTCGGCCTCGGTCTCGGTCTCGGTCTCGGTCTCGGCCTCGGGTTCGGCCTCGGTCTCGGTCTCGGTCTCGGTCTCGGTCTCGTCTCGGTCTCGGCCTCGGCCTCGGACTAGGTCTCGGTCATGGTCTCGGCCTCGGCCTCGGTCTGGGGCTCGGTCTCGGTCTCGGTCTC
>JAGPCY010000041.1:0-75540 GCA_018057825.1 Kofleriaceae bacterium
GGTGCGGGCGGCTCGGCGGGTGCTGGCGGCTCGGCGGGTGCTGGCGGCTCGGCGGGTGCTGGCGGCTCGGCGGGCGCTGGCGGCTCGGCGGGTGCTGGCGGCTCGGCGGGTGCTGGCGGCTCGGCGGGTGCTGGCGGCTCGGCGGGCGCTGGCGGCTCGGCGGGCGCTGGCGGCTCGGCGGGTGCTGGCGGCTCGGCGGGCGCGGGCGGCTCGGCTGGCGGCTCGGCTGGCGGCTCGGCGGGTGCTGGCGGCTCGGCTGGTGGCTCCGCCGGTGCTGGTGGCTCCGCCGGTGCTGGCGGTTCCGCCGGTGCTGGCGGTTCTGCCGGTGCTGGCGGTTCTGCCGGATCGGGTGCGTCGGGCTCCGCGGGCGGCTCCGCCAGCGGCGCTCCGGCCTCGAGCAGCGGCGGCGCCTCGACCTCGACTCCCGACGCAGGGGCGCCGGCGGCCGGTACCTCCGGCGCCGGGACGCCGTCGACGCCGGCCGGCTCGGCGGGCGCCGATTCCGGCGCGACCATGGGGACCGCGTCCGGCGGTTCGCCGGGCGCGTCCACGCCGTCCACGCCGTCCACGCCGTCCACGCCGTCCACGCCTTCGAGCGCCAACGTCGGCCCGAGCAGCGCCCACGCCATGGGCTCGTCGAGCGCCTCGGTGGCCAGCGCGGGCACGAGCGATCTGAGCGGCTCCTCCGCCCGCTTCGACGCCTCCTCGTCGGCGGTCAGCGGTGACCTCGCTGCCCCGTCGGCACCGGCCGAGGCCCAGGCTGCGGCCCGCGGCGACGTCAGCAGCGCCGTCGGCGGTGGCACCGCCGGGCAGGTCGCGAGCGGCGACACCTCGGTCGCCACGAGCGCGGTCAGCGGCACGCCGGACGCCTCGACGGTCCAGTCGCAGGTCGACGGCGGCAAGAACGCCGCGTTCCAGGCCTCGGGCGCCGATCAGGTCACCTCGGCGCAGGCGCGCGCGACAGGCGCCGCCCAGTCCGAGCTCGGCGCCGCCGAGTCGCAGGCTCGCTCCGCGACCGACGTCCAAGGGATGGCCGAGCGCCAGGCCGCCCCGGTCACCGATGCCCAGGCCGAGCTCGAGGGCGGCGTCCGCGCCCAGGCTGCGCCGGTCACCGACGCCCAAGCCCAGGTCGACGGCGCCCGCGGTCGGGTCGACGACGCCAAAGGCGAGGTCGACGGCGGCGTCGCGACCGCCGAGGACGCCCGCAGCCGACCGACCTCCTTCGCCGCCGAGCGCGCCGCCGACTCCAACGAGGCGACCCGCGGCGTCCGCGACGCGTCGTCGGCTCAACAGCGCGCCACCGATCTCGCGACCGATCGAGCCCAGGGCGCGATCGACGTCGAGGCCCAGGTCGACGCCCAGGTCGACGCCGGCTCCCTCGGCGACAAGCTGAAGCCGACCTGAGCGCCGCGCGCGGCGCCGGGCGAGCACAGGCCTGTCACCGTACGGTCACCGGCGCTGGCGTGGGGCGCCCTACCTTCGCCGGGGAAGGGTGATTTTGACGCGTCGCGCCACAGCGAGGCCTCCGCCGCGACCATGTGCCGAGTTTTTCCGCCGGGTTCCGCCGGCGAAAGGGTGGCGCATGCGTTGACCGTGTGCGGACAGCTTCCATAGGATGTGAGCGCATCGGAGCGGTTCCGATCGCCGAAAGGATTCCCGGTGGACGAGGAAGATCTGATCGTTTGGCAGGACGTACTCGACTCGATCGTTGCGGGCCGCCCGAACGATCTGGCGTGCCCGTACTGCCGCCACCGACCGCTCCTCGTCGAAGAGGTCGACTTCTCGACGAAGGTGTCCTGCAGCAAGTGCGGCAAGTACCTGCAGGGCCGCTTCGCACCCCAGTAGCTTTCCTGCCCGGCGCCGTGGCCGCGAGGGGGCGGTCACGGCGCTTCCTTTCCATCGGTCCGAGCCCGCGCTCGGTTCTGGGAGCCTGATGTCCGACGATCGATCGTTTCTCGGCAAGGGATGGCGCTTTCCGGTCGCCATCAACCTGACCGGCGGCATCTCGTCGTCGTCCCTCGACGAGAACGTCCGCGAGTCGATCTTCATCATCCTCGGCACCGCGCCGGGCGAGCGAGTCAAGCGCCCGGACTTCGGGTGCCGGATCCACGACCTGATGTTCGAGCCGAACAACTTCGTGACCTCGGCCCGCGCCGAGTATTTCTGCGAAGAGGCGCTCTACAAGTACGAGCCGCGCCTCAAGGAAGTCACGGTCAAGGCCGGGCCCAACGCCGACGAGCCCAACCGCCTCGACATCCGGATCACCTACGTGATCATCGGCCAGACCCACCCGAAGAACCTGGTCTACCCCTTCTACCTGCGCAAGCCCGACGAGGCCAAGCCGTGAACCGCTCACCGGTCCTGGCCCCCCGTCGGTCCTGTCCTCCCACCGCGAGCGAGCTCGTCCCATGATCCCAAGCCCCAAGCTCGACGACCGGAAGTACCAAGACATCGTCGATGAGGCCATCAGCCTCATCCCGCGCTACGCCCCCGAGTGGACTAACCACAACCCGGCCGATCCCGGCATCACGCTGCTCGAGCTGGCGGCGTGGATGACCGACCTCCTGGTCACCCGGTTGAACCAGGTCCCCGAGAAGAACTACGTCGCGTTCCTCAACCTGCTCGGCATCAAGCTCCACGCGCCGCGCGCGGCCAAGGCGCTCCTGCAGTTCAAGCTGACCGAGGGCGTGGCGATGCAGCGGGTGCCGACCGGGAGCCAGGCGCAGACCCCGCAGGCCGGCGACGACTCGACCGTCACCTTCGAGACTGCGCGCGAGGCGGTGATCACCTCGGTCGCGCTCGATCGCTGCTTCTCGTCGTTCGAGAACACCTACGCGGACAACTCGCGCTACGCCAACCCCGATCTAAAGGCCCTGCCCGAGGGTGGGTTCGAGGTCTTCGCCGGGGCGCAGCGCATCGATCGCTACATCTACCTCATGGACCCGCGGTTCGCGGGCGTCGGCGAGTCGGCGTTGCTCCGCGTCTACCTCGGATGCCCCGAGCGCGGCGGCCGCGATCTGGCGCGCATGCTCGAGTGGCAGTATTGGAACGGCGAGCGCTGGAAGGAGATGATCCAGGCGCCGATCGAGGTCGATCGCGGCGAGGTCGCGTTCTTCGGTCCCATGGCCTTCGTCCCGACGATGGTCAACGACGTCGAGGGGCTGTGGATCCGCGGCCGCCTCGCCGAGGTCCCGGACCCGCGCAACCAGGGCGAGACCGAGATCGACACGATCCGGACCCGGGTCGAGGTGGCGGGGGAGGGCGTGCTGCCCGAGAAGGCCTTCGCCAACCTCGACAACGGCGCGTTCATCCCGCTGGACCTGGGCAAGAACACCTTCCCGTTCGGCAAGGAGCCCAAGCCCGACTGCGTGCTGTACCTGGCGTGCGACGAGCTGGTGCAGACCCCTGAGGCCTACATCTCGATCGACCTCCAGCTCGCCGACCAGGGGGCGTTCCCGCGCCCGGCGCCGAGCGATCAGCTCGTGCTGGCCTGGGAGTTCTGGGACGGCAAGCGCTGGCGCTTCCTCGGCCGCTCGAGCCCGCGCGGCATCCTGCCCGGCGCCGGCGACGAATACGGTTACCACGACGACACGCGCGCGATCTCGCAGTCCGGGGTGGTCAGCTTCCGCCGGCCCAAGGACATGGAGACGGTCGACATCAACGGCGAGGTCAAGCGCTGGATCCGCTGCCGCATCGAGAAGGGCGACTACGGCGTGCCGCCTGAGTTCGCCCTCGAGGGCGACAAGTGGATCACCAAGGACGAGCGGCCGCTGCGCCCGCCGGCCCTGCGGTCGATCTCGCTCAAGTACCGCGAGGACTATCGGGACGTGAAGGCGGCGATGACCTACAACGACTTCGCCTTCACCGACGTCACCGAGGTCGCGCGCACCGAGTACACGATCTTCCAGCCCTTCACGCCCAAGAGCGACGAGTCGCCGGCGCTGTACCTCGGCTTCGCGGCCAAGCTGCCCAACGAGCACACCGCGCTCTACTTCCAGATGGAGGAGGAGCTCGGCCTGGGCTCGCTGCCGAGCGACGAGGCGGACGTCCTGACGCCGGAGCTGACCCAGTACGAGACGATGAAGAAGCTGTCGTGGGAGTCGGAGCAGCGGGTGGTGTGGGAGTACTACAACGGCAAGTCCTGGGAGGCCCTGCCGGCGACCGATGACACCGCCGGCTTCACCGGCTCGGGGTTCGTGTCGTTCATCGCCCCCGACGACCTCGACAAGACCGCCAAGTTCACCGAGGAGCGCTACTGGGTCCGCGCCCGGCTCGAGATGGGCGGCTACGTCAAGTTCCCGCGGGTCCGCCGCATCCTGTCGAACGTCGTCGAGGCCTACCACCACCAGACCATCAACGACGAGGTCCTGGGCAACGGCGACGGCACGCCGCTGCAGCAGTACAAGCTGCTCCACGGCCCGGTCCTGTCGGGCGAGGTGCTCGAGGTCCGCGAGCGCGAGACCCCGCGCGAGGCCGACCTGGCCGATCTGGGCCCCAACCCGGTGCGCAAGGCCGAGCCCGACAACGCCGACTCGAACGAGGTCTGGGTGCGGTGGCGTCAGGTCGACAGCTTCTTCGAGTCGACCCCGACCAGCCGCCACTACACGATCGACTACCTGACCGGCACCGTCGCGTTCGGCGACGGCCGTCGCGGTATGGCGCCGCCGACCGGCCGCAACGGCGTGGTCATGCGGACCTACAAGATCGGCGGGGGCGCGACGGGCAACGTCAACACCGGGACGATCACCTCGATGGTCCGCGCGCTGTCGTACATCGACACCGTGACCAACCCGCTGCCGGCCACGGGCGGCTCCGATCGCGAGAGCGTCGAGGACGCCAAGCGCCGCGCGCCGTACACGATCAAGAGCCGCGATCGCGCGGTCACGGCCGAGGACTTCGAGATGCTGGCGCTCCGGGCCTCGACCTCGCTGGCCCGCGCCAAGTGCGTCCCCGACCGCTCGAACCGCGGCCAGATCACCCTGGTGCTCATCCCCAAGGCCGAGACCCGCGCCGAGGACCTGAACCGGCGGCTGCTGCCCTCGCATGAGATCATGCGCTACATCAAGCGCTACCTCGACGAGCGCCGCCTGGTCGGCACGATCGTGAACGTCATCAAGCCGCGCTACAAGGACCTGTCGATCAAGGTCACGCTCCTGCGCCGCACCGTCGGGACCTCCGACCGCCTGCGCCGCGAGATCGAGATCAAGCTGCGGCGCTTCCTCCACCCGCTGTTCGGTGGCCGCGACGGCAAGGGCTGGGAGTTCGGCCGGCCGGTGCTCAAGAGCGACCTGGTCCACTACATCGAGGAGATCCCCGGCGTCGACGGGGTCGACTCGATCGACATCCGCGACGAGCACAAGGACGTCACCGTCGAGCACGTCCGGATCGACGACGACGAGCTGCCCTTCCTCATCAACGTGAACATCGCGGAGAAGGTCCGCGACGACATCCGCTAGGCGCTCGCACCATGGCCAGGCAACTCGTCAAACGCGATCCGGTCCGGGTACCCGACGTCCGCGGCGTCGGCCTGCCCAAGGCCCGCATCCTCCTCGAGGACGCTGGGCTCAAGCGGGTCGTGGTGCTGTTCCGTGAGGGCTACGAGGACCACGACACCGTGGTCGATCAGCAGCCCGAGCGCGGCCACGTCTACGACGACACCGAGATCAAGCTGTGGGTGGCCCGGCGCGGCTACCTGCAGCACCTCCCGGCGCTCTACCGCCGCTCCGACGCCGTCGGCCACAACGTCGTCCGCGACCTCTGCTTCATCTACGAACACATGTTCGGTCGGATCGAGCAGCAGATCGAGGAGAACGCCCGCTACTACGACCCGGCGTCGACCCCGGCCGACTTCCTGCCGTGGCTGGCGTCGTGGATGGCCTTCACCCTCGACCTCGACTGGCCCGACGAGCGCAAGCGCGCGCTCCTGCGCCGGGCCGTCGACCTGTACCGGATCCGCGGGACCAAGCGCGCCCTGGCGCTGTTCCTCAAGCTGTTCACCGGCTACGAGCCGACGATCGACGAGAACGTCTGGCCCTTTAAGGGCTTCCGCGTCGAGACCGAGGCCCGGATCGGCATCGACTCGGTGATCCTACCGCCGGTCAACCTGGCCCACTGCTACATCATCACGATCCCGGTCGCGTTCGATCAGGTCACCCCTGAGCTGGTCCTGCGCGTCCACCAGATCGTGTCGATGGAGAAGCCGTCGCACACCCACTACTACCTGAAGTTCCTCGAGGAGCAGGGCGACGTCGAGCTGCGCGAGTTCTTCGTCATCGGCGCCCGGTCGGGCATCGGCATCGGCGCCGAGGTCGTCCAGGCCCTACCCGAGGACGAGTCATGACCGCGTCCGCCGTCCGTCCCACGACCTCTTCCGCCGCCCAGTTGGAGACCGTCCATGAGTGAAACGAAGGAAAACGGCTACAAGCGCATCAACTTCTTCAAGGGGTTCCTGACCACCGAGAAGGACTGGAACGAGGCGGAGAAGTACCACATCGACAAGCGGATGCTGCACAACCGCTTGTTCCACTCGCCGGGCGTCGCCCTCGGCTACGGCGGCGATCTACGCGTGGCGGCCCGGGCCCGCGGCGACCTGTCGGTCGAGATCCAGCCCGGCTACGCGATCGACGGGGTCGGTCACGACCTGATGCTGTTCGACGCGGCGATCAAGAACATCAACCCCGAGGAGTTCCGCCTCCCGCAGACGATCTACATCGTCTTGCGGTTCTACGAGGAGCTCTCGGACTTCATCGCCTACAAAGAGAACCTCGAGTACAAGGGCCACCGCCGGGTGCTCGAGAGCTGCAAGATCGAGGTCAGCCAGACCGAGCCCGACATCGGCCGCGAGGTCGAGCTGGCCCGGATCTACCTCGAGAAGGGCGCCAACCGGGTGCGCGACGCCCGCGACCCGGCCGACCCGCGGGCCAACGAGATCGACATGCGGTTCGTGCCCAAGGCCGGCCGCGTCGGCTCGTTCATGCCGCCGGCTCAGCGCCTGCGGCTACAGAACCTGCTGTGGCAGATCCGCCGGGCCGGCCTCGAGTACGCCCGCCGCGGCATCCACTCGGCCAACAACGTCGTGCAGTGCTGCAACACCGCGCTCATGCTCGACGCCTCGAACACCGTCGACCTGCGCAACATCTTCGACATCTTCTACCTGCTGATCGAGAGCCAGGGCGAGATGGCCCTCGACATCGACGCCCACCACCCGGCGATCGCGCAGAAGAAGGAGTTCTCCGAGTTCCGGCGCCACGTCGAGATCCTTCGGGGCCTGATCTCCGAGGGCAAGTTCAACATGGAGTCCTTCCAGAACATGCTGGCCTACCAGGGCAAGCTGAACGAGATCGCCCAGGCCGCGATCTCGGGCGAGAAGCTCCTGGTCCAGGTCAAGGAGGAGCCCAAGGAGGACAAGCCCAAGGTCGCCGACATCAAGGACTGGGAGGGGGTCAAGGTCATGCCGTACCCCAAGGAGTCGATGGACCTCGAGGGCCTCACCTGGGTGCTGGTCGACGAGATCAAGATCCTCGACAACGACTCCGAGGCCAAGCACGCCTTCAACATCAAGGAAGCCAAGGACAGCTACCGCTCGCGGCAGAAGCTGAAGTACCCCGACGGCACCGTGATCGAGGGGGTGGGGCGCGCCCACGTCGGTGGCTTCGCCGAGTTCAAGATCAACGTCACCCCGGGGCGCCCGGTCGTGATCTTGCGCCGCATGGACTACGTCTACGGCGACTACGAGCTCGAGATGCAGGTCAACAACAAGGCGATCGGCGTCGTGAACTGCACTGGCACCGACCGCGTCCACCGCTGGCGCAACTGGCCGGCGATGATCCCGGGCGAGCAGGTCACCGAGTCGACCCTTACCATCAAGCAGATCGCGCTCACCGCCGGCCGCGACGTCAACATGTTCCACATCTGGGTCTACCAGCCGAAGTAGCCCCGACCGGGGCGGCGCGATCGCCGCCGCCCCCCCTCGGTAGGTGTTTCCCCGGGGCGGGGTGATGCTAGAATTCCCTCCGTGGGTTTCCCCGGGGTGATCCCCGGCGTGGAGTCGTACGCCTCATGCTATTCGAAAAAGTCTTCGGCCCCATCATCGCCCCGTTCCGAGCGATCCGGAACAAGTGGGTCTCGGCGCGCAGCGTCAAGGGCCAGCTCACGATGGACGTGAAGCGGGCCAAGGGCCTCGGCCAGCAGGTCCAGGGCTACGGAAACGACGCCGCCAAGTTCGCTGGTCAAGGCCAGGCCGCGGTCGCCGGCGCGCAACAGCAAGCGCAAGGAGCGCAAGGGTACATGACGCAAGGACAGCCAGGAGCGCCCGCCGCCGGGGCCCCCCCGATGAATCCCAACCCGCCGATCCGCACGACCGGCTTCTGGTTCTGGAAGAAGAAATTCTGCTCCCAGTGCAACCAGCAGCTCGACGTGACCTGGGATAGCTGCCCGATGTGTGCCCAGGCGGCGGCCGCAGCCAATGCGCCGAAGGCGCCGATGAAGACCCAGGCCATCGCGATCAACCAGGGCTCGACCGCCAACCCGTTCTCGGGCCTGCAGATGATCGGCTGGCTGGTGCCGCTGCAGGGGCCGCAGCGCGGCGAGCTGTTCACCCTGGGCTCGCAGACCACGGTCGGCAAGGACCCGAGCGCCTGCACGCTGGTCCTCCAGGACAGCTTCATGTCGTCCAAGCACGCCGAGATCAAGATCGAGGCCGGGTCGTGGATCCTGAAGGACCTCGGCTCGACCAACGGCACCTACGTCAACGACAAGCGGGTCGACAAGCAGGAGCTCGTCGACAACGACTTCATCAAGTTCGGGCAGTTCCTCTGCAAGTTCAAGAGCCTGTGATCGACGCGGGCCGTTCGTTTAGCCGCCTGCGTAGCTGTCTGCTCAGCCGGCCCTGCAACCGTCCGTTCAGCCGGCCCTACCACCGGCCCCTGAGCCAGCCCTCGCCCAGTCGTCGATCGCCTGCGTCCACCCACGCCCCGAAGAGAGCCCTGCCATGAAGCACCACCGGCTGACCCTCGCCTTGCTCGCGGTCGCGGCCTCGTCCACCGTCGCCGCCGCCGAGATCACCAAGTGGATCCCCGAGGTGATCGACGGCGAGCAGACCGAGAAGATCAAGAACCCGGCGCCGCAGATCAAGGTCAAGATGATCGGCGAGACGATGCCGGCCGAGGACGTGTGGAAGTCCTTCGTCCTGGCCCACGACAAGACCGAGGTCAAGAACCTCCCCGGGGTCAAGGCCACGCGGGCCATCCCCTACCACCGGTCGAACGAGACCCTCGGCATCGTCATCCTGGTCGAGGGTCACGAGTACTACTTCGGCAACGAGACCTACCGGCAACAGCCGGAGTGTCCGCCCAACGTCCAGCCCGGGCAGGCCGGGTGCGCGCTGGTCAAGTCGGCCGCCGGCGTCTACGCGACGATCCGCGGCGCTCTCGAGGCCCCGGCCGGCAAGGACGACGAGATCCCGAAGACCTTGTCGAAGGCCGGCCCGGCGGGCTCGAAGGGCGCGCTCATCATCTACAGCTCGGGCGCCGAGAAGAAGTACGAGGGCGAGCTCAAGAACCTGACCGCCGACAAGCTCGGCGACCAGCGGGCCCAGGAGGGCAAGACCGAGCGCCACTTCATCGACGGCCTGCGGATGTCCGCCGATACGATCCGCAAGATGGGCGCCAACAAGAAGGCGCTGTTCATCTTCTCGGACGGCTGGGACTCGGGCGCCGCCACCGAGATCGCCGCGATCAAGAAGAAGCTCGACGAGGACAAGGTCGAGGTCTTCGCGTTCCACCTCGAGGCCGAGACCGACTTCATCAACGACTCCGACGTCGAGAAGCGCGCGTCGAAGCAGCGCTTGCAGGCCCTGACCGCGGACGTCAAGCGGTCGAAGAACCAGGACGAGCTCAAGGCCCACATCGAGGCCGCGGTCGCCCAGCTAAACGCCAGCTACACGCTGGTCTTCCCCGGCCACGTCGTCGATCCGAAGACCAAGCGCAAGGCCGGCTTCAAGTGGGACGGCCAGGAGCACATCCTTACGCTGACCCCGGGCGAGGGCGATCCGATCCGCAACCGCAACAGCAGCGGTGAGGAGATCGACACCACGCTCCTCATGGCGCCGGTGTGGGGCCAGACCAAGGGCGGCAGCCTGTGGTGGCTGTGGATCGTGATCCCGAGCGGCGTGATCCTGCTCGGCGTGATCATCGCGTCGATGGGTAAGAAGAAGCCGGCCCCGGCGCCGGTCCCGGTGGTGGTCGCCCCGGCGGCGCCGGCCCCGGTGGCGGCGGCGCCCAACAACGCCCCCAAGACCATGATGGTCAACATCTCGACCGGCGACGGCCTGCCGGTCGTCGGGTGGATCGTGCCGATCCAGGGCGAGAAGCAGTTCCAGACCTTCAAGCTGCAGTACGGCGAGACCCGCATCGGCACGACCTCGAACGCCCACGTGGTCCTAAACGACGGCTTCATGAGCACCGACCACGCCAAGATCGTGATGTCGCCGACCGGCTTCACGCTGATCGACAACAACTCGACCAACGGCACCTTCGCCAACGAGCGCCGCATCCAGCGCCACGAGCTGGTCGACAACGACATGATCATGTTCGGCAAGACCGTCTGCAAGTTCAAGACGATCCTCGGGACCTGAGGTCGATGTCGCGCCCTGGCTCCGCCCGTCTGGCTGCGCCGGCGCACCCGCCGGGGCGGGGGGGCGCGTAGCGTGTCGACGCCGATCCTGGTGGTCGTGATCGTCGGGTCGCTGCTCGGCGTGGGGCTCCTGGTGTTCGCGGTCGCGCGGGCCCGGGGCGGCGGCCGGCCGCCGACGGCGATGACCTGCCCGGCGTGTCGGCGGGCGATGCGGCCGGACTGGGTGCGGTGCCTGTTCTGCGGCTGGCAGCCGGTGGCGCGTCTCGAGTTCGTGCTCGGCCCCCTGACCGGCCAGACCATCGAGCTGCGCGATGACGTCACGACCGTCGGCTCGGTGGTCGGCAACTCGATCGTGCTGGCTGACCCTGGCGTGTCGCGCAAGCACGCTGGCATCCGCCGGATCGACGGCGCCTACGAGCTGGCCGATCTCGGCTCGACCAACGGCATCTACGTCAACGGGCAACGTCTGCCCAAGAAGAACCTCGCGGCTGGCGACGTCATTCGGGTCGGCAACAGCGAGGCGGTATTCCGCCCGCAGTAGGGCGCTTCGGAACCACGGACCACCATGCACCTGCCACGTCACGTCATCCTGGCCGCGGTCGTCGCGATCGCCGCGCTCGCCGGCGCGGCGGGCGCCGAGGTCCGCCTCGAGGCTCGCACGATCCCGGCGGATCCCGCCGACCCGAAGGCCAAGGGCAAGGCGCCGACCCTCGAGATCGCGGTCATCGGCGGCAGCCCCCTCGAGGCCAAGGCCTACCAGATCAAGCAGACCGACAAGGCGATGTCGGGCCTGACCGCGACCAAGGTGATC
Organism: Kofleriaceae bacterium; assembly: GCA_018057825.1. Classification (GTDB taxonomy): domain Bacteria; phylum Myxococcota_A; class Polyangia; order Haliangiales; family Haliangiaceae; genus UBA2376. Next base: position 11,444 of record JAGPCY010000041.1, read on the forward strand.
CCGTACCTCGAGGGGCCGGACCCGGTCGCGCTGGTGGTCGTCGTCTTGGTCGACGGTAACTATCTGAACGCGTCGCAGATGCTCGAGGGCGTGAGCGCGGGCATCCACAGCCTGGCCGCCGCCGGTCCGCCCGGGTCCCTGGCCACGGTGATCACCTACGCCGACGGCGCCGCGGTCGCGCTGGCCGGCAAGCCCCTGGCCGACCTGGCGACGTTCCAGCCGACGCCGGGGCCGGCCGGGCCCAAGGCCGCCCGGTCCCTGGTGGCCGGGCTCAAGCTGGGCGTGGCCGAGCTCGAGAAGCTGGCGCCCAAGCGCAAGGTGCTGGTCGTGATCGGCGACGCCGTCGAGGGGAGCGGCACCGCCGCGGCCAATGGCGAGATCCGCGACCTAGGTCGCCAGCTCACCGACAAGGGCGTGAAGGCGTTTGCGCTGGTGAACCAGATCAACGCCAACGCCTTCCCCTTCGGGCAGCCGGTGCCGCCGATGGTGATCGATCCCGAGACCAAGCAAGAGGTGCCCGACACCGAGGCGGTCTCGGTCGAGACCAAGAACTGGCGGCTCACGCTCTCGGCGGCGATCGAGGACGCCAAGTTCCTCACCACCGAGCGGGTCGCGGTGGTGTCGACCCGGACCGGCTTCGCCTCGGCCGCCGACGGCGTCGTCGGCGAGCTGGCCGATCGCTTCTACGTGCAGTTCCCCGGCTACGATCCGCGGACCAAGGTGGGGCTGACCTGGGACGGCAAGTCGCATCCGCTGCTCCTGCGCGCCGAGGGCAGCGACCTGGGCACGCTCGAAGCGGTGCTCGAGCCCAAGTGGTCGACCGGCGGCGGCGGCACGCCGGTGTGGCTGTTCATCGTGATCCCGGTGGCGCTGATCGGCGCCGGCGCCGCGGTGTGGAAGCTGACGCGCAAGTCGACGCCGGCGCCAGCCGCGGCGGCGGCCGGCGCGCCGGGCGGTGCGCCGGTCCCTGGCGGCCCGGCGGTCTTCGGCGTGCCGGCGACCGCGCCTGGCGCCCCGCCGCCCGGCGGTGGCGCGGGCAAGCCGATGAAGACCCAGTTCATCAACCTGGCGGGTGACGACGTCTTCCCGGTGGTGGCGTGGATGGTGTTCCTGAACGGCCCCCAGCGCTTCAAGACTCACAAGCTGGCCGCCGGCGTCACCAAGATCGGCACGGCCAAGGAGTCGGACATCCCGATCGACGACGGCTACATGAGCACCAACCACGCGATCGTCGTGATGTCGCCCGACGGCTTCATCCTGCAGGACAACAGCTCGCGCAACGGCACCGTGGTCAACGGCCAGCGCATCTCCAAGCACGAGCTGATGGACGGCGACGTGTGCGTGTTCGGCCAGACCCAGGTGAAGTTCAAGGCGACGATCTGACGTCGGTGGACCTGGGCCGATCGCGAGCGCTCTGAACGACCCACGGCGGTGACCCGCTCTTGGTCTCGGCCTCGGTCTCGGTCTCGGTCTCGGTCTCGGCCTCGGCCTCGGTCTCGGCCTCGGTCTCGGCCTCCGCCTCGGCCCCTCCCCCGGCCTGGGCGTCCGCGCCGCACGCACGGCTAGGCCCGCCGGTGCCCGGAAATGCCATCGGGACCGACCTCGTGGACGCGGTCCGTGCCCGGCGGTCATGGCGGGCGGTGCGGCGCTCGGGTAGGATGCTCGTCATCCATGGGCGGAAGGCTTCTGTTCCGTGACGCCACCGGACGCGAGGGTGCCGTCGACCTCGATCCGAACGTCACGTTGTTCATCGGCCGCGGCCTCGAGTGCGCGGTCCGGACCGATGATGGGATGGTCAGCCGTCGGCACTCGCAGGTGCGGATGGAGAACGGCCGCTTCCTCATCGAGGACATGCAGTCGGCGAACGGCACGGTCATCAACAACCAGCGGATCCAGCGCCACGTCCTGTCGCACAACGACGTCGTGCAGTGCGGCTCGATCATCTTGCGCTACATCGAGGACGGTCCGCTGATCCCGCCCCACGTCGCGCGGCCGCCGGTGGCCGGCGAGCCCCAGGCCAAGGGCGCGAACCGCACGATGGCCCTCGACTCGGCCAATGTGCCGGGGCACCCCGGGGCCGCGGGTGGCGCCGGCGGCTATCCCGGTGGTCCGGGCGGCTCGGGGGGCTTTCCCGGCGCGCCCGGTGGCGCGGGCCCAGGCTACGGCGGCGCCCCCGGTGGCTATCCCGGCGCCCCGGGAGCGCCCGGCGGCTACCCAGGCGCGGCGCCAGCCGCTGGCGGCTACGGCGGCGCGCCGGGCTACCCAGGCGGCGCACCTGGGGGAGCCGGGTTTCCCGCGGCAGGCGGGACTTTCGGTGGATCTGGTGGTTTCGGTGGAAGCGCGGCAGGCGCCGCGCGGCCGGTGGCGCCCGCGGGCGGGATGCCGGGTGGTGGGCCGCCGGGGATGCCCGGTGGTGGCCCGCCGGGGATGCCGGGCGCGGGTGGCTACGGCGGAGCGCCGGGGATGCCCGGTGGTGGTGCGCCGGGGATGCCGGGTGGTGGGTACGGTGGCGCGCCGGGGATGCCGGGCGCTGGTGGCGCGCCGGGGATGCCCGGTGGTGGCCCGCCCGGGATGCCGGGCGCGGGCGGCTACGGCGGAGCGCCGGGGATGCCCGGTGGTGGCGCGCCGGGGATGCCCGGTGGTGGCGCGCCCGGGATGCCGGGCGCGGGCGGCTACGGCGGAGCGCCGGGGATGCCGGGCGGTGCGCCGGGGATGCCGGGCGGCTACGGTGGCGCGCCGGGGATGCCGGGTGGTCCCCCGGGCATGCCGGGCGGCGCGCCGGGGATGCCGGGTGCCGGCGGTCCACCGGGGATGCCGGGTGCCGGCGGTCCACCGGGGATGCCGGGTGCCGGCGGTCCCCCCGGGATGCCGGGCGCTGGCGGTCCCCCGGGGATGCCGGGCGCTGGTGGTCCCCCCGGGATGCCGGGCGCTGGTGGCCCCCCCGGGATGCCGGGCGGTGGCCCACCGGCCTATGCGGCCCATGGTCCGCCGGGTATGCCGGGTGGTCCGCCGGCGATGCCGGGTGGTCCGCCAGCGATGCCGGGTGGTCCGCCGGCGATGCCGGGCCAGGCCGCCGGCCGCGAGCCGTCGATCGTCGTCGACATGGACGGCCTTGGCGCCGACGGCGGCAAGACCGCCGCCGAGCTGAAGAAGATCCGCTCGGAGCTCGACTCGGTCCAGCAGAACTACGACCGCGAGGTCGCGGACGGCAAGCGCCTGCGCGCCGAGGCCGCGACCCTGCGCGAGACCATCGATGGTCTGCGCGCGACGGTCCGCGATCGCGAGGAGCAGATCGCGGCCCACTCGCGGGTCGCCGACGAGCTGCGCGAGGAGATCGGTCAGCTCCGCGACGAGCTGTCCGGCGTGCGGACCCAGATGACGCAGATGGCCGAGACCATGGCCACCCGCGAGCGTCAGCTCACGCGCGCCCAGGACGACGTCGCCAAGCTCAAAGAAGAGATCGACGACGTCTCGAAGAACCTGGTCGAGGTCTCGCGGACCAAGGACGAGGGCTGGAAGAAGCTAAACGATCAGCTCTCCGAGATCGAACACCTGCGCGAGGTCATCAACGAGCAGGAGCGGATGCTCGAGGAGCGGCGGGTCGGCCTCATCTCGCAAGAGGAGGTCATCAAGGAGCTGCGGGCCGAGCGCGAGAAGTACCAGCGCCAGGTCGCGAGCCTGAAGGCCGAGCGCGACGAGGCCTCGAGCAACGCCACGCGCCGCCAGGCCCAGACTGAGGCCCTCGAGGAGGAGAACCGCCGCCTGGGCCGGATGATGGTCGAGCAGCAGACCGGCTCGGGCGCCAGCGGCGATCACGTGATGCGGTTGACCAACGAGCTGCGCGACCTGCGGGTCGAGCACAAGAAGATCGAGGCCGATCGCGATCGGTTGAACGAGCGCTACGGCGCGGCGTCGCGCGATCTCGACAAGCTCGAGGGCCGGCTGGCCCAGCTCGAGGTCGAGCTGCAAGAGGTCACCCACGCCCGGATGGCCGCCGAGAGCGCGCGCAACGTCGCCGAGGAGGCCCTGGCCAAAGCCGAGGTCGCGCGCCACAAGGCCGCCGAGCAGGCGCTGGCCGCGGCCAAGGCCGCCGACAGCAAGGCCGGTGGGGATGCCGCCGCTCAACGCGAGCTCGACAAGCTACGCAAGAAGCTGCTCGAGCTCGAGAGCCGGACCGCCAGCGCGATCTCGTCGGCCGACGTGGCCGCCTTGACCGCCGACCTCGAGGCCAGCCGGCACAAGATCGCCGAGGCCGAGAGCCGCTCTTCGACCGCCGAGCGTTCGGTCAAGGGGCTGCAGGCCGAGCTCGATGCCCTGCGGGTCGAGCTCAAGGCCGCCAAGGGGGAGGCCGCGCGCGCGCAGTCGACCGCGGCGGCGGCCGCGGCGGCGCCCGAGCCGTCCGCCGGCGCCGGGGGCGAGCAGATCGCCGCCGCCGCGCGCGAGGTCTACGATCAGATCAACGATGTCCTGTCCGAGCTGCGCAACAACCTCAACCTGGTGCGCGGCGAGCTGCCGAACCTGGGTGGGGCCAACCCCGACGCCCTATCGGTGGTGACCGACACCATCGAGACCCTGGTCGGCCAGGCCGAGGACGCCAAGGGCTCGCTGCGTGGCCTGCGCGACCTGGCCGGCGGCTGACCGGCCGCTCGCTCCCGATCCCGCCGGTGCGCCGGCTGGCCCGACGAAAGAGACCCGATGATCACCGACAACATCCGACGGACGTCCCGTGGCGAGATCGAGGATCTCATCCGCGCCCGCTACTCGCTCATCTGGGTGACCTCTCCGGAGGAGACCCGGGTCGAGGAGTCGCTCAAGAAGCTGTGCGTCGAGCGCGAGATGCGGCTCGAGGTCTGGTCGATCACCGAGGGGTTCAAGGTGCTGGCCAACGGCCAGGGCACCCGCGACGTCAAGGACCCGATGAAGGCGATCGACCACGTCCTGCGCGGCGAGGGGCGGGCGCTGTACGTGCTGCGCGACTTCCATCCGTTCTTGAAGGAGCCGGCGGTCGTGCGCCGGCTGCGCGACGCGGCCACCGAGCTGCGCAAGACCAAGAAGAGCCTCTTGGTGCTGTCGCCGGTGACCAAGATCCCGCCCGAGCTCGAGAAGAGCGTGTCGGCGATCGTCGACTGGGACCTGCCCAACCGGCAGGAGATCGAGCAGATCGCGCGCAACCTCTTGCGCAGCGCGCCCCAGGCCACCCAGCAGCTCGCCGAGAGCGATCCGACCTACATCGAGCGCGTGGTCGAGGCGGCGCTGGGCCTGACCGCGGTCGAGGCCGAGAACGTCTTCGCCAAGGCCATGGTCCGCACCCACACCTTCGACCTCGAGACCATCCTCGAGGAGAAGAAGCAGATCATCCGCAAGAGCGGCCTGCTCGAGTACTACGAGCACCGCGAGGAGTTCGGCGACGTCGGTGGCATGGACACGCTCAAGGACTGGCTGGTCAAACGCCGCAGCGCGTTCTCGAGCCGCGCTCGGGATTTCGGCCTGCCGCTGCCCAAGGGCATCTTGCTCATCGGCGTGCCCGGCACCGGCAAGTCGCTGACCGCCAAGGCGGTCGGCGCGCTGTGGCAGATGCCGCTCTTGCGCCTCGACGTCGGCAAGATCTTCGCCGGCCTGGTCGGTAGCTCCGAGGAGAACATCCGCACGGTGATCAAGACCGCCGAGGCGGTGGCGCCGGCGATCCTGTGGATCGACGAGCTCGAGAAGGGCTTCTCCGGCACCGGCAGCTCGGGCCAGACCGATGGCGGTACCACCTCGCGCGTGTTCGGCTCGTTCATCACCTGGTTGCAGGAGAAGAGCTCGCCGGTGTTCGTGATCGCGACCGCGAACAACGTCCACCAGCTCCCGCCCGAGCTGTTGCGCAAGGGCCGCTTCGACGAGATCTTCTTCTGTGACCTGCCCGATCGCGAGGATCGGCGGCAGATCATCGACATCCACATCCGCAAGAAGAAGCGGGACCCGGGGCAGTTCGACATGGAGAAGCTGATCGATCTGACGATCGACTTCTCCGGCGCCGAGATCGAGCAGGCGGTGGTGGCGTCCCTGTACGACGCCTTCGACACCGGCGGCGATCTCAACGATCAGCTCCTCATGCACACGCTCAAGGAGACGGTGCCCCTGGCGATCACGATGCGGGAGATGATCGAGAGCATGCGCGAGTGGGCGCGGACCCGCGCGCGGCCGGCGTCGTCGCGGACCCGGTCGCAGGCCAAGCAGCCCAACGCCGGATGGATGGCGAAGTACGGCGCGACGCGCAGCAACCTGGGCGACAAGCCCGGGGAGAACGCCCCGGACGACGGCGAGCGCAAGCTCGAGCTCTAGCTGCCGCGACGCGGCCTCGGCCTCGGCCGCGCTCTCGGCCTCGGTCTCGGCCTCGGTCTCGGCCTCGGTCTCGGTCTCGGTCTCGGCCTCGGTCTCGGCCTCGGCCTCGGTCTCGGTCTCGGCCTCGGTCTCGGTCTCGGTCTCGGCCTCGGCCTCGGTCTCGGCCTCGGTCTCGGTCTCGGCCTCGGCCTCGGCCTCCGCCTCGGTCTCGGCCACCGCTCCGGCGCCGTCCGGTTCAGTCCGCGCCCTCGCCGCGCCCCCAGCACCCCGCCCCCGCGGGAGCGCTTGACCGCGCAACAGATCTCCCAAGCGGCCCGTCCTCGGGTACGCTCTAGCGAGGATGTCTCACTTCACCAAGTGCGAGCTGAAGATGACCAACCTGGCCGCGATCCGCGCGGCCCTGGCCGACCTGCAGCTCACGTTCACCGAAGCCGAGCAGGGCCAGGCGGTCGTGGTCCGCGGCTACCGCGGTGACACGCTCAAGGCCGCCATGTCGATCGACATGGGCCAGTACGATGTCGGCGTGGTCGACGCCGGCAACGGCACCTACGACATCACCGCCGACTGGTGGGGCGTCGAGACCACCAAGGGCGTGTCCGAGGAAGAGTTCAAGAACCAGCTCTCTCAGCGGTACCAGTACCACAACGTCAAGATGGCCTGCGAAGAGAAGGGCTACGCGCTCGAGGAGGAGGTCAACGAGGAGGACGGCTCGATCCGCCTGGTCGTGCGCAAGTGGTCCTCCGAGTAGCGCGGTCCGCGGAGCGGCCGGGTCCCGCCGTCACCCCTCCCTCAGTTCGCTGCGCGCGGGCCCCGACGCGCGCTTGATCCGGGTGCTCGTCGCCGAGCCCCACTTCCCTGTCAGGAGCACCCCATGCGCAAGCAGGACATCGAGATCGTCATCAGCCCGTCGGGCGAGGTCACCTTCACCGCCAAGGGCATCAAGGGCGCGAGCTGCCTGGACGAGACCAAGTTCCTCGAGCAGGCCCTGGGCGGAGGCGTCCTCGACCAGCAGAAGACCGGCGAATACTACGAACAATCCGAGGGTTACGTCTCGACCTGGGCGGGCTCGGACGGCAAGGACGACTGACCGCGCCGCTCCCGGTCGGGAAGGTGCCCCCGGCCCCGCCGCCTCCCGGTAGGGAAGGTGCCCCGGCCTCGACCCGTACAATGCCGTAACCCGCGAGGACCTACGCCGTGTCCAACCCTGCCGATCCGACCGACGCCGAACTTGCCGAGCTGTCCGAGCTGTCGCCCGAGCAGCTCTCGGACGAGATGGCCCGCGACATCGCCAAGCGCTGGGACCCCGAGCGGCTGCTCAAGCTGGTGGCCGCGCGGGCCGGCAAGGGCGAGGCCCTCGACCTGTCGCTGCGCCAGCGCTACGAGCAGAAGCTGGGCGTCGACCTGGGCCACGTCCGCGTGTTCACCGGGACGTTCGCCGAGGAGTTCAACAAGCAGCGCAACGCCGACGCCGTGACGATCGGCGGCACCGGCATGATCCTCATGGGCGGGTCGGCCGAGCGCTCGATGGCGACCTCCGACGGCCAGTCGCTCCTGGCTCACGAGCTGACCCACGTCGCCCAGGCCGAGCGAGGCCTGCAGCGCGCCGGCCGCGGCGGCGACATGGTCCTGGCCAGCGAGGAGCACGAGGCCGAGGCAGAGGCCGCCGAGTCCGAGGAGCGCCAGGCCCAGACCGGCGGCGGCGGCGGCGGCGCGGCCCACGCCGACGACAGCGGCCGCGGCAAGAAGGAGCGCTCCGAGAAGCTCAACGAGCAGATCAAGGAGCGCGTGATCGACATGCTCGGCGAGTGGGCGCGGGTCGAGATGATGCGCAACGGGCCGCCGCTGCGGCGGCCGTAGCGCGTGTTCTTTCCGGAGGGTTTGTCGCCAAACCCGCGTGTTCTTTCCGGAGGGTTTGTCGCCAAACCCTCCCCCGTTCCGCGCAGCGGAACGGGGCCCCCACCCGAGAACGCCCCTCCGGGGCGCGGGTGGTGCAGCGCACGTTGCGGGTGACCCCGGGCGGGCGACGGTCTCGAGTGTGCGGGTGACCCCGGGCGGGCCACGGGTTCGGGTTCGGGCTCGGGTTCGGGCTCGGGTTCGGGTTCGGGCTCGGGATCGGGCTCGGGTTCGGGCTCGGGTTCGGGCTCGGGTTCGGGTTCGGGTTCGGGTTCGGGTTCGGGTTCGGACTCGGCCTCGGACTCGGACTCGGCCTCGGACTCGGTCTCGGTCTCGGTCTCGGTCTCGGCCTCGGACTCGGTCTCGGGTTCGGACTCGGTCTCGGGTTCGGGTTCGGGTTCGGGCTCGGTCTCGGACTCGGACTCGGCCTCGACTCGGCCTCGGCCTCGGTCTCCGTCTCGGCCTCGGACTCGGTCTCGGTCTCGGTCTCGGTCTCGGCCTCGGACTCGGTCTCGGACTCGGTCTCGGCCTCGAAGCACCGCGCGAAGCAGGGCGCGGGGGCGGTTTCGGCGGCACGGGATTCGCGCTACCGTCGGCGCGATGGAGATCATGCGACTCCCTGCGCGAGGGTGGCGATGACGGACACCGCGGCCGACGCCGGCGTGGTGCAGTCGCGCTTTCAGCTCGAGCGACTGGTGGCCGACGATGAGCTGGCCGGTCGCTCGATCGTGGGCTTCGCGGCCCGCGGCGCGCTCTTGCGCGGCCTCGACCTCGACGGCATCACCCTCGAGCGGGTCGATCTGCAGGAGGCGATCGGCGATGACGCGCGCCTCGAGCGGGCCACGATCAAGCAGTGCGATGTGCGGCGGGCCCGCTGGTCGGGCGCGCTGTGGAACCGCGTGACCGCGACCGAGTCCGACCTCACCGAGATCCAGTTCGGCGGCGCGCAGCTCATCCGCTGCGAGCTCGGACCGGTGCGGCTGGCCCGCGCGTCGTTCCACAAGGCCCGGCTCCTGACGACGACCTTCAAGCAGTCGGAGCTGTACTCGGCCGACTTCACCGACGCGATCCTCACCAAGGTGGTGTTCGACGGCTACGACGGCTCGACGGTGTCGCTGTCGCGCACCGACTGGACCGGCGCGACGCTGTGCGAGGTCGACTTCCGTCGGGCCAACCTCTACGGGGCGGTGTTCCGCCGCGCCATCCTCCTCAAGTGCGACCTGCGTGGGGTCGGCCTGGCGAGCGCCGATCTGCGCGGCGCCCGCTTGGTCGGCTGCAAGACCCAGGGCGCTGACCTCGACGGCGCCGAGGTCTGACCCGGTGCTGACTCGCGCTTGCCATACCGTCGACGATCGCGCGCCGGCGTCGCCGCGCACCTGACGATCTCCTTGGAGCTGCCATGCCGACCCGCCCCGACCTCCGCGACATCACCACCGGCGTCCAGGACGCCCTGGCCGACTGCGATCGCGACACCCTCTTGTCGATGCTGACGTTCCTGATCAAGGAGTACGTCGTCGACGGGCCGCCGCCGATGTTGATGCATCAGACCGAGACCATCGCCGACCTGGCGCGGCTGTCGTTCCCGCAGCTCATCGTCGCGCTGCAGACCCGCCTCGAGCTGCCCGAGCTGGCGCTGTTCGCGGTCGACGGCGAGCAGGTCTCGGTCCGGATCGGCGGCGTGATGCAGCCCCTCGGGCGCGGTGGTCCGGCGGCGTCGGCGGCGGCCGAGCTGCCGCGGCCGAGCGCGGGCGTGCGCGTGGTCGAGACCCCGACGCGGCCGGCGCCCTCGGCGGCCCCGGTGGCGCCCATGGCCTCGTCGTCGATGGTCACCGAGCGCGCGGCGCCGCCACCGGCCCGGGGATTGTCGCTGCGCGGACGTCCGTCGGCGGGCGGTGCGGCGCCCGAGGGCGAGGGCGCGACGCCCGCGGCCCCACCTCCGGCCGCGACCCCCGCGGCGCCGGCGGCCCCGGAGCGCCGCGAGGACACCGGCGGTGGCGATGACGCGGCGGCGCGGTTCTCGCTCCTGGAGCTCGACTGATGTCCCAGGTCGCGCGGCGCTACTACACCCGCGGCGTGGCCGCGATCGCCTCGGGCGAGCTCACCGTCGCGGTCGAGCAGCTCCAGGCCGCCCTCGAGCTGGCGCCCAACTTCGGCGACGCCCGCATCGCCTTCGCGGTGGCGCTCGCCAAGTTCGGGGACGCCCCCCGCGCGGCCAACGTCGTGCGGTCGGGGTTTGGGCGCACGACCTCGCCGGTCTCGCTGGCGGCGCTGCAGGCCACGCTCGGCGATGTCTTGACGCTGTCGGGCGACTTCCTCGGCGCCGAGGAGGCCTTCCGTCAGGCCGGGGCTCATCCCGACTTCGCCGTGCGCGCGGCCTCGGGGCTGGCCCGGGTGTACATGAAGCTCGGGCGCTATCGCGACGCGGTCGGCGAGCTGCGGCGCGCGGTCCGCTGAGCCAACTCGGCCTCGGCCTCGGTCTCCGTCTCGGTCTCGGCCTCGGCCTCCGTCTCGGTCTCGGTCTCGGTCTCGGTCTCGGTCTCGGCCTCGGTCTCGGCCTCGGTCTCCGTCCCTACGCCTCGATCCACCGGCGCAGCCTGCGGGGCGCGCTCGCCACCGTCGCCGCGTCGGCGAGGACCAGGGGCGCCGAGGACTTGGTCAGCCAGAACAGGACCGGCCCCGGGGCTCGGGGCGCCAGGTCGAAGAGCGCCGCCGCGGCCTTGGCCGCGTAGACCTGATCGGCGTGGAGGCCGTGGGCGGCCAGGCGGCGCGCGGCCGCCTCGCCGGCGGCGGTGGCGTGGCCGTAGCCAGCGCCCAGGTACCGACCGTCGACGACCAGCGACGCCCGAAGCTGGGCCTCGGTGATCCCGGTCGGCGCGCCCAGGTGGCGCTCGGCCAGGTCGACCGCCTCCGCCGCCAGCCGCGCCAGGCGCCAGCGGCTGGTGATCGGCCAGGGCGTCACCCGCGCCGCCCAGACCAGCGGCGGCGTCGGCGCGAACCCGAGACGGTGGGCCAGGTGTAGCCCGGCGAGGAGGCCGGCCGTCGTGCAGCCGCTGCCGACGGGAAGGACCAGCGCCACCGGCCACGGCGCGGCGCCGGCGCGATGCTGGGCGGCCAGCTCGAAGGCCGCCGCCAGCGCGCCCATCGCGCCCTCGGCGGTCGCGCCGCCAGGCGGCATGACGTAGGCGCCGCGGCGCCGGCGCACCGCGGCCATGGCCAGCGGCAGGAGCGCCACCGTCGGGATGGTCACGAGCTCGGCCCCGGTGGCGACGATCGCGCGGGCGTTGGCCACGGCCGGCTCGGTGGCCGGCTGTGGGAACACGATCGCGCCGCACGCCAGCCCGGCGGCGGCGGCGTGGATGGCGGTGGCGAGGACGTGGTTCGAGCCGTAGGCGCCGGTGGCCCAGATGCGGGTCGCGCCGGCAGCCCGGGCCCGGCCGAGCATCGCCTCGAGGGTCCGCACCTTGTTGCCGCCGTAGCGGGGCGCGGTGCGGTCCTCGCGCTTGACCCACAGGTCCTCGCCCAGGGGCTCGATCGGGGTCGGCCACGCGCCCAGCCCGACCCACGGCACCCCGGCGGCGAGGCGGGGCACCGCCGCGTGGAGCGCCGGGGCGGCCGCGCTGGTCATCCCTGGTGCTCGGGCACGTACTGGGGCGGCGGCGCGGCGCCCTCGCCGAACAGGAACATCTCGCACTGCTCCTTCAGCACCTCGTGGGACTTCTTGAGGGTGAGGTCGAGGCGGTACTCGTTGACCAGCTTCTTCGAGTGCTCGATCCAGAGGTTCCACGCCTCGGTCGAGATGCTCTCGAAGATGCGCTGACCGAGGGCGTCGGCGAAGGGCTTGTAGGGCAACCCGGGGCGTTGGCCGCCGAGCTTCTGGCACGTCACCATGCGGGGCATGGCCGCGACTTGAGCAGCCTTTGTCCCCGGCGGCAAGCCGTGGGGCCGATCACGAGCGCGGTCCCCGGTGGCGGGTTTGCCCCGAGGGGCCGACGGTTTGGAGTAGGCTCGGCGGATGCGGATTCGTCACGCGTTTGTCACCCTCGCCCTGGTCGCCGCTTGCGGTGACGACGGCTCGGGGGGCCTGTCTGAGTTCTACCCGCCGATGCCTCCCACCGGTGGGCCCCAGGGGGTGTGGGCCGGCGAGATCACCGCCGCGACCGCGGCCGAGCGCCTGACCGGGCCGGCAGCCCAGGGCCAGATCGGCGACTTCTACCTGCGCAACGAGCGCGCGCGCTTCATCATCGGCGCCCCGACGCGGGTGATCGGCGTGGTGCCCCAGGGCGGCAACGTGATCGACGCCGCGCTGGTGGTCGGCGGCGCGCCGCTGCCCGACCACTTCGGCGAGCTGTCGCTGGTCTACAAGGCCGGCCGGACCTGCGAGCACACCACCCTCGAGATCGTCGCCGATGGCTCGAAGGGCGGCGCCGCGGTGGTGCGGGCGATCGGCAAGTCGGCGACCAACGACTTCATCAACCTGCGCGGCATCGGCGCGTTGACGATCCCCGACGGCATCGAGCCCGACGCGCCCGACGACGTCGACTGCGCGACCACCTACATCCTCTACCCGGGCGCCACCGAGCTCGAGGTCTACTGGTCGCTCTACAACCGCGGCGATCAGGACATCCTGGCGCCGCTGGGCACCTTGACCGACACCGGCGGCGAGACCGAGGCCTGGTCCAACGGCCGCGGCTTCGAGCGCGCGGGCATCGGCGCGCTGTCGTCGGCGGGCGACCCGGCGCCGATCGACTACGTGGTCTATCAGGGCCCGGGCGTGGCCTACGGCGTCGTGCCGCGCTTCGACACCCCGATCCGCTCGGCCGGCATCATCGTCGCCGGCGTCTCGATCGTGCTGTTCGGCGGCGAGAACTTGCTCGACATCCTCGACTCCACGACCTACCAGCTCGACCTGAAGGCCAAGGCCGGCCGGCTGCAGCGCGTCGATCTCGTCCTCGGCACCGACGCTGAGGACATCGACCTGGCGTGGCGCACCGGCAAGGGCGAGACCTTCGCCGACGTCGGCGGCACGGTCACCTTCAGCGACGGCGCGCCCGCGGTCGGCGCCCGGGTCGGCGTCCACGCCGATCTCGACGGCGACGGCGCCCTCGACGACGCCGACACCGTGGTCAGCTACCTCGAGGTCGACGCCGCGGGTCGGTTCGCCGGCAAGCTGCCGGCCACCGGTCGCTACCTGGTGACCGCCGAGGCCAAGGACCTCGGCCGGTCGCCGGCGGTCGCCGCCGGCGCCAGCGTCGCCCTCGCGATCCCGGCCCCGGTCCGCCTCGACTACCAGATCATCGACGACGCCACCGGCGAGACGATCCCCGGCCGGATCCTGGTGGTCGGCGCGCACCCGGCCTTCCCCGACAAGCGGGTGTGGGACACCTACGATCGCCTGACCGGCGTGGTCCGCTCGATCCACGCGGTGCGCGGCATCTCGACCGGCGCGATGGCCGATCCGCCGCTGTACCTGCCGGCCGGCGGCCAGTACCGCGTGTTCGCCTCGCGCGGCACCGAGTGGTCGAGCGCCTCGGCCCGGTTCGACGCCACCGCGTCCGGCTCGGTCGAGCTGCACCTGCGCCGGGTGGTCGACACCACCGGCTACCTGGCCACCGAGCATCACGTCCACCAGGTCGGCTCTCCCGACTCGCCGGTCGGCTCCGACGATCGCGTCCGCTCGGCGCTGTCGGCCGGGATCGAGCTGTTCTCGGTCACCGATCACGACGTCGTGAGCGACCTGCAACCGTTCGTCGAGGCCCTGGCGGCCGACGATCTGCTGCGCGTGGTGCCCGGCATCGAGACCACGCCGTTCGTCTACGGCCACTTCAACGCCTATCCCCTCGCGGTCGAGCCCAACTCGACCGGTGGGGCGATCGATTGGGGGCGGGGCGCGGCCGCTGGCCTGGCCATGACCCCGGGCGAGATCTTCGACGCCGCGCGCGCCCGCGGCGCCCGCCTGGTCCAGGTCAACCACCCGCGGGGCACCGGCTCCTTCGGCACCTTCCAGCAGTACTTCGATCGCGCGAACCTGAAGTACGACTACCAGCAGCGCACGATTTTCGGCGACTTCGCCAACGCCGCGCTGCCCAACGAGTGGCTGCGCCTGCCGGCCGGCTCGCTGTGGGATGACGGCTGGAACGCCCTCGAGGTGTGGAACGGCTTCGGCCCCAGCGACAGCGACGGCGACGGCGTGCGCGAGCTGACCTCCCTCGACCGCGTGCTGCACGACTGGTTCAACATGCTGAACTTCGGTTACTACGTCGCGCCGATCGGCAACAGCGACACCCACTCGAGCGTGTCCGATCCGGTCGGCATGCCGCGGACCCTGGTCCGGGTCCCCGACGACAGCGGCGCGGCCCTGGCCGACGGCTCGGCGGTCGGCGCGGTCATGACCACCCTCGAGGGCACGACCGCCGCCCGCGACGTGGTCGTGACCAACGGCCCGATGCTGGCGATCACGGCCGGCGGCATGCCGGCGATCGGCCGTCAGGTCCCGGTCGCTGGCGGCACCGTGACCCTGACCGTCACCGTCACCGCGCCGACCTGGGCCGACTTCGACACCCTCGAGGTCTTCGCCAACATCGCGCCGGTGGCCCCAGTGCCGGCGTCGATGCCGACCTCGCTGGTGCCGCTCAAGTGCTGGACCTCGCGCTCGATCGCCGGTCTGAACGCCAACGATCCGTGCGCGGTCGCCGATCTGGCGCCCGAGGCCATGACCGTGCAGTCGGTCGCGGTATCGGGGCCGGGCGGCCACCGTTTCCTGCGCGCGACCGTGACCGTGACCCTGGCGGCGTCGGATCTCCCGCGGTTGCCCAGCGCGACCGGGGCCGACGCCTGGCTGGTGTTCCGCGCCCGCGGCGACAAGGGCGTCTTCCCGCTCCTGTCGGGCGACGTCATCGACGAGACCACGCTGCCGGTGTTCGCCACCGGCTCCGACGCCGCGATCGACGCCGCGCTGATCGGCCGCGGGGTCCCGGCCGCCGCCTTCGCCGCGCCGGTGTTCCTCGACGTCGACGGCGGTGGCTACCGGGCCCCGTTCCAGCCCTGAGGCCCTGATCGGCCCGGGCGGGGCGGCAGGACCCCGACCGCGCCGGGCAACCCGGCGACCGCCGCCAGCGTCAGAGGGAGACCGGCCATGCCTTGCATCGGCCGAGCCCTCGACGCAGGATCAGCCTGATGGATAGCTCGATCTGGGACCTGATGAGCCACGGCGGCTACGCCATGTGGGTCATCGTCGCCTTCTCGGTGATCGCCATGGCGGTCGCGATCGAGCGGGCCATCGCGCAGTGGCGGTTCACGACCCGCGCCAAGGAGCTGGCCGACGCGGTCAACCGTTGCCTCAGCCGCGGCGCGACCGGTGAGGGTCGGAGCGCCTGCGAACGGTCACCGTCGCCGCTGGCCGACGTCTTCCTGGTCGGCTACGCCCGCCACGGCCGCGGCAAGCCCGAGCACGTCGCCACCGCGGTCCATCGCGAGCGGCAGCGGGTGGCGTCCGAGCTGCGCAACCGGCTGTGGATGCTCGGCACGATCGGCGCCACCGCGCCGTTCGTCGGCCTGTTCGGCACGGTCATCGGCCTGATGAACGCCATGGGCAAGTTCAAGAAGGACGAGGTCGTGACGATGGGCATGGTGTCCAAGCCGCTGTCCGAGGCCCTGATCGTCACCGCCGCCGGCATCCTGGTCGCCGTCGAGGCGGTGATCCTGTTCAACTACTTCAACCAGCGGGCGGCCCGGATCGCCGCCGAGCTGAAGCTCCTCACCGACGAGTTCCTCGAGCTGCTCGGCGAGCTCCCGCCCGAGTCGACCGAGGCCACCGACGCCGGCCGCAAGACGGCCAAAGGCAAGGACGATGGCCGGCAAGCTGCCTGACGCCCCCGAGGAGGACGGCGACGAGAACGCCGGCCTGTTCGCCGAGATCAACATCACGCCGCTGACCGACGTCTTCCTGGTGATGGTCATCATCTTCATGGTGTCGGCGCTGGCGGTGCAGGCCCAGGCCGACAAGGTCACCCTGGACAAGCAGGCCAGCGAGGAGAAGATCGAGAAGCTCGAGGCCGAGAAGCGCTCGGGCTTAAACGTCAGCTTGCCGACCGGCGCGGCCCAGGAGATCGACGTCACCAAGGCCAGCCTGGTCCTGGTGATCCCGGTCGAGGGCGACCTGGCCGTCGACGGCAAGCTGGTGCGCGACGCCGATCTCGACAACCTGTTCCGCGCCGCCTTCGTCCGCGACAAGCTCACGCAGGTGGTGCTGCAGGCCGACAAGGGCGCGGCCCACGGTCGGGTCGTGAACATCATGGAGCGGGCCAAGGCCGCGGGCTTGACCAAGCTGGCGATCGGCACCGCGGGCGGCTGAGGAGGAGGAGGCGGGGGCGGAGACCGAGACCGAGGCGGACCGGGGCGGAGGCCGAGACCGAGTCCGAGTCCGAGACCGAGGCCGAGGCCGAACCCGAGGCCGCGTCCGAGTCCGAGGCCGAGACCGAGACCGAGTCCGAGACCGAGTCCGAGACCGAGACCGAGTCCGAGACCGAGTCCGAGACCGAGGCCGAGACGGAGCTACAGGCCGAGCTTGTCGAGCTTCTTGTGCAGGCCCTCGCGGGTGATCCCGAGGGTCACGGCGGTGCGGGTCTTGTTGCCGCCGTGGTCGCGCAGCGCCTCGGCGATGAGCCACCGCTCGACCTGCTCCATCATCTCTTTGAGCGTGCCCTTCTTGGGCAGGGCCTTGGCGACCGTGCCCTCGATCTTGCGCAGCCGCGGGGACAGATCGGTGACCTCGATCGGCACGCCGGGCTCGGCCTGGATCACCACCCGCTGGATCTCGTTCTCGAGCTCGCGGATGTTGCCGGGCCAGCCGTAGCTGCTCAGGGCCTCGAGGGCCTCGGGGGTGAAGCCGGGCAGGGTCAGGCGGTACTCCTCGGCGTAGCGCGCCAGGAAGTGGCGGGCCAGGGCGGGGACGTCCTCTTTGCGCTCGCGCAGCGGCGGCAGGCGGATCGGGAACACCATCAGCCGGTAGTACAGGTCCTGGCGGAACCGGCCCTTCTCGACCTCGGCCGCCAGATCGCGGTTGGTGGCGCAGATGATGCGGACGTCGACCTGGCGCTCGCTGGTGGCGCCGACCGCGCGGATCGTGCCCTCCTGGAGGACCCGCAGGAGCTTGGCCTGCAAGGTCAACGGCATCTCACCCATCTCGTCGAGGAACAGGGTCCCGCCGTCGGCGATCTCGAACAGGCCCTTCTTGTCGGAGTCGGCCGAGGTGAAGGCGCCGCGCTTGTGGCCGAACAGCTCGCTCTCGAGGAGGTTCTCGGGTAGGGCCGCGCAGTTCTGCGCGACGAACATCTTGTCCTTGCGGCCCGAGCGGTAGTGGATGGCCGACGCGATCAGCTCCTTGCCGGTGCCGGTCTCGCCGTCGATGCACACCGTGGCGCGGGTATCGATCACCTTGTCGAGCTGGTTGAACACCGCCAGCATCGCCGGCGAGTCGCCGACGATGTTGGGGAAGCGCAGCCGCTCCTCGCGCTTCTTCAGGTAGGTGTTCTCGCCGCGGGCTCGCTCTTCGGCCAGCTTGAGCCGGGACACCAGCGCAGCGTTGTCGAGGGCCAGGGCGGCCTGGGCGCCGAGCAAGAGCGCGACCTCGAGGTCACCCTCGTCGAACATGCCGGCGGCCAGGCGATGGTCGGCCTCGAGCAGCCCGACGATCTCGTCGCCGCGCAGGAGCGGCACCGCGATCACGCTCTTGATGTGGCCGCCCATGATCGACTCGGACGACGAGATCTCGCGCTGGGCGTCGGCGGTCAGGATGGCGGCGCGGTCCGCCAGGACCCGGCGCAGGATCGCCCGGCTGGCGCGCACCGGATCGCCGGCGGCGGGGGCGGCGGCGCGAGCGTCGCGGGCGCGCTGGCTGGCCAGGGTGAAGCGGTCGCGATCGGTGTCGGAGCGGAGCAGGACCGTGACGTGGGTCGCCGTCGGCAGGAGCTCGAAGGCGGCCTCGGTGATGGCGTCGAGCACCGCGGCCTGATCGAGGCGCCCCGACAGCCGCTGAAGCGCCTTGTAGACCTTGAGCGCCGAGCCAGGATCGGCCTCGAGCTGATCGCGCACCGCGGGCAGATCGACGATCGAGCGCGAGGCGATCAGCCGCTCGGCGAGCTCGTGATCGGCGGCGTCAGGCCTACCAGGATCGGCGCTGCCACCATCGGCGCTGCCACCATCGGCGCTCCCAGGATCGGCGCTGCCACCATCGGCGCTGCCAGCGTCGGCGGCCAGCGCGCTCGGCGCGACGGCGAAGCCGACCCGGATCACCACCGGGCTGGCCGGGTCGCCGAGCAAGAGCAGGTCGCCGGGGGCCAACGCTCGCTCGAAGCCACAGCCGGCGTCGATCGCCAGCCGGGCGCCGCCGCGCTCGACGGCCGAGCCGTTGGTCGAGCGCAGATCGCGGAAGCGGTAGCCGCGCGGCCCACGGATGATCTGGGCGTGCTCACCCGACAGGTGGTAGTCGGTGAGCGCGACCAAGTTCGAGGTCGCCCGGCCGATCGTGACGACCGCGGCCGCGAGCTCGTAGCTCGGGCGCGACGCAGAGCCGCGGAGGATCTCGAGAGTAAGCACGAGGCGTGGAAAAGTGCGCGCGACCGCGCCGTCGAAGACCTGGCCGCGGTTATACTCCAGCCACTCTCCGCCGGTCATGAGCGAACCTCGCAAAGTCATCGTGGTCCACGACGATCCCCGGGCGGCCCAGGGCGTGCGCCTGGGATTCGAGCGCGAGGGCCTGGAGGTGACGGCGGGCGCGGTCGACGCGATCGTCGGCGAGCTGGCCGGGGCCGGGGTCGTGGTGGCGGGCGCCAGCGACGGTGACGCGGCGCGGGCGCTGTTGGCGCGGCTGGTGACCGAGGGCGCGACCCGCGGCGCGCCGCCGGTGCTCTACGTCGGGAACGGCATCTCGCGGGCCGACGCGCTGGCGGCTGGCGCCTCGGCGTTCCTCGGCCGCCCGGCCTACCTGCGCGACGTCGTCACGATCGGGCGGATCCTCGCCGGTCGTCGGCCCGGCAACCGGGCGGTGATGGACGGCGATCTCGGGGCCAGCTTCGGCGTCTTCTACCTGGTGCGGGCGCTGGCCGCGATCGGCGCGACCGGCACCTTGCTCATGACCCGCGGGCTGCGCCGCGGCGAGATCCGGTTCTTCGAGGGCGAGGTCACGTCGGCCCAGGTCGGCGGGCTTCACGGCCAAGGCGCGCTTCACCAGCTCTTGCTCTGGACCGAGGCCCGCTTCGAGCTGCGCGAGGAGCCGGTCGTGCGCCGCCAGCAGATCCCGCTCTCGTGCGAGGAGCTCCTGGCCGGCGCGGAGCGGTTCCTACTGGACATGCGCGCGGTGGCGGGCGTGCTATCGCCGTCGGCGATCTACGAGCTGGATCATCCGGTCCTGCAGCGCCACGCCAAGGCGGTGCCGACCGAGGTCCACGGCGTGCTCCGGCTGTTCGACGGTCATCGCACGGTCGCCGACGCCCTCGAGGACAGCGCCTACCGGATGTTCGAGACCCTGCGGATCGCCGAGCGCGCGGCCCAGGTCGGCATCCTCCGCCGGCGCGACGTCGGTCGGCCGCGGACGCCGCACCGCGCGATGCTCGCCCTCGAGGAGTGGCTGGTCGGCGGCTCGGGCGCGGTGGCCACGCCGATCGTCCCTGAGGGCTCCGGTGGGGTCGGCGGCGGCAAGAAGGGCAAGGGCAAGAAGGGCAAGTCGGGCACCGAGCCCCGCGGTCCTGCGGTGGTCGAGGTCGACTGGGCGGCCCTGGTGCCGCGCTCGATCGGGCTCGATACCGGCGCGCTGTCGCCGGTGGTGCCGTCGGCGATCATCGCCGGTGAGATCACGACGCGGCCGTCGCGGGGATCGGCGCGAGAGGGGCTCGAGGGGCTCACCGACGCCGAGGAGCGCGATCGGCTGTTCCCGCCGACGTCGATCTCGGTCGATCTGGGGGCGCTCGAGCGCGAGGCCAAGGCGGAGGCGGAGGCGAAGGTCGCGGCCAAGGCGAAGGCGGAAGAGGACGCGAAGGCCAAGGCGAAGGCGGAAGAGGACGCGAAGGCCAAGGCGAAGGCGGAAGAGGACGCGAAGGCCAAGGCGAAGGCGGAAGAGGACGCGAAGGCGAAGGCGAAGGCCGAGGAGGACGCGAAGGCGAAGGCGAAGGCGGAAGAGGACGCGAAGGCCAAGGCGGAGGCGGAGGCGAAGGTCGCGGCCAAGGCGAAGGCCGAGGAAGACGCGAAGGCGAAGGCGAAGGCGAAGGCCGAGGAAGACGCGAAGGCGAAGGCGAAGGCCGAGGAAGAGGCGAAGGCGAAGGCCAAGGCGGAAGAGGACGCGAAGGCGAAGGCCAAGGCGGAAGAGGACGCGAAGGCGAAGGCCAAGGCGGAAGAAGACGCGAAGGCGAAGGCCAAGGCGAAGGCCGAGGAAGAGGCGAAGGCCAAGGCCAAGGCGGAAGAGGACGCGAAGGCGAAGGCGGAAGAGGACGCGAAGGCCAAGGCGAAGGCCGAGGAAGACGCGAAGGCGAAGGCCAAGGCGGAAGAAGACGCGAAGGCGAAGGCCAAGGCGGAAGAAGACGCGAAGGCGAAGGCCAAGGCGGAAGAAGACGCGAAGGCGAAGGCCAAGGCGGAGGACGAGGCGCGCGCCAAGCGTGAGGCCAAGGCCAAGGCCAAGGGCGAGGCCAAGGCGGCCGCCGGCGAGCTGGCGTCGACGCCACGCCGGGAACGCCGGGCCTCGGGCGAGCTGCCGGTCAAGGTCGATGGGCTCGATCCCCAGGTCACGACCGCCGGGCCGAGCATCCTGGTCGCCGACGTGCTCGACACCGCGTCGGAGGCGGCGGCGATGGGCGCGGTCGCGGCCCACGCGGCGCCGCCGGCTGGCGCCCCGGCGTCGGGGTCCATGACCCCGTCAGCGTCGGGCTCCCTCGAGCGCGTCTCGAGCGACGCGCGGACCGCCGCGGCGGCGATCACCGCGGCCTTCTCCGACGACGAGGAGGCGTTCTTTCGCGCGGGCGCCGAGTCGGCCGATGGTGCGCCGCCGGCGGAGTCCTTCGCCGACCTCGACGACGGCTATCAGCCGCGCTCGTTCTGGGATCGGGTGCTCGGCCGCAAGCCCAAGCCGGCGCCGCGCGGTCCACGCAAGCGCTGAGTCGCCGCGGGCGACGACGTCAGCGCGCGCGCCAGGTGAGCGCGACCGCGCCCCGCGCGCTCCACATCCGCAGGGTCACGGCCTGGACGTCCGGTCCGAGGACCGCCGCGGCCCGCGGAAAGGTCGCGGTGTAGACCTCGGCGAAATCGCCCAGGTGCGGCAGCTCGGCGGCGATGACCTCGCGCGGGCGCTTGTCGCGCACGATCCCGCTGGCCGGGGTCTCGACGCCGCGGGCGTCCACCAAGGCCAGGCGCCACACCGACCGCTCGCCGCGATCGAGGTCGTTCTCGTCGCGATCGTGGGTCGTGACCACGAGGCGGATCTGGTAGTCGGCGCCGGCCGCGGCCTGGGCGGCCTCGGGCTGGTACGGCGCGCCGCGCGCCCGCGCCTCGCGGGCCGCCGCCGCCGCGTGCCACGGGGGCGCGAGGAAGGTCGCGTAGACCTCGAGGGCCTGGTGGAAGTCGCCGCGCAAGACCGCGCGTCGGGTCCAGGCGTCGCGGACCTCGGCCAGCTCGCCCGGCGTCGCCGGCCAGGCGCCCGACAGGTCGACCGGCGGTGGCGGCCGCGAGCAGCCGGCGGCCATGGCCGCGAGCAGGGCCAGGACGCGCCACCTCACGGCAGGAAGTCCCGTCGATCGAAGAGCGCGACCAACGGCGCGTGGGCCTCGACCGCGGCCCGCCCGCCCTCGAGCCGATCGACCAGGGCCACCACCGCGGCCACGGTCAACCCGCTGGCGGTGGCGCGCTCGATGGCCTTGATCGTCGACGCGCCGGTCGTGACCACGTCCTCGACGATCACCACCGGGCGAGCCGGATCGAGGCGGCGCGCGGTCTCGAGCCACTGGCCGGTGCCGTGGCCCTTGGGCTCCTTGCGGACGATGAAGGCGTGGAGCGGGCGCCCGGCCTGGAAGCTCTGCACCGCGACCGCGGTGGCCAGCGGATCGGCGCCCAGGGTCAGGCCGCCGACCGCGCCCGCCGTCGGCGCCACAACGTCGATCAGCCGCCGGAACAGGAGGCCGATCCAGAAGCTCCCCTCGGCGTCGAGGCTGACGGTCTTGCAGTCGATATAGAAGTTCGACCGCTGGCCGGACGACAGCACGACCTCGCGCTCGGCGAAGGCGTGGATCCGTAGGAGCTCCAACAACCGGGTCCGGCCCTGGGCGAAGACCGGCTCGGCGAACACGACGGGACGATCGAGCACGACGCGACGCTATCTCGGATGCGCCGGCGATGGAACCGGGCCGCGCGTCCGGTTGACGGACGGTCGGGGCGGGGTAGAGTGGCCGCCCCGTGCACCTCGTCGACGAATCCGACGCCGTCCGCCTCGCTGGGGTCGACGATCTCATCGCCTATTTCCGCGGGGCCGAGAAGCCGCCCGCGGCCTGGAAGGTCGGCACCGAGCACGAGCTGGTCGGGGTTCGCGCCACCGGCGCTGGCGCCGGCACCGCCCCGAGGTACGACGGCCCCGATGGCATCCGCGCGGTGCTCGACGGCTTCGCCGCCCGCGGCTGGGAGCCGGTCGAGGAGGGCGGCCACGTGATCGCCTTGGTGCGCGGCGCCGATCAGATCACGATCGAGCCCGGCGGTCAGCTCGAGCTGGCGTCGCGGCCGATGGTCGACGGCGCCGAGCTGGCGGCTGATCTCGAGGCCCACCGCGCCGATCTCGCGGCGATCAGTCGGCCCCTCGGACTGGCCTGGCTGGCGATCGGGTTCCGGCCGTTCGGCACCCGGGCCGACGTCCCGTGGATGCCCAAGCAGCGCTACGACGTCATGCGCGCGTACATGCCGACGGTCGGCAGCCGCGGCCTCGACATGATGCTGCGCACGACCACGGTCCAGACCAACGTCGACTGGTCCGACGAGGCCGACGCCGCGGCCAAGCTGCGCGCGTTGCTGAGCGTGACCTCGATCCTCACCGCGCTGTACGCGGCGTCGCCGATCGTCGACGGCAAGCCGTCGGGGTTCCAGAGCTACCGCGCCCATATCTGGCGCGACACCGACAACGCGCGCGCCGGGCTCTTGCCGTTCGCGTTCACCGGCGACGACGTCTACCGGTCCTACGTCGAGTGGGCCCTCGACGTACCGATGTACTTCGTCTACCGCGGCGGGTACCGCACGGTCACCGGGCTGACCTTCCGTCGCTTCCTCGCCGAGGGCTGGCAGGGCGAGTACGCCACCCGGGCCGACTGGGCGCTCCACCTTTCCACCCTGTTTCCCGACGCCCGCATGAAGCGCTATCTCGAGGTCCGCGGCTGCGACTGCGGGACGATGCCGATGATCGCGGCGCTCGGGCCGCTGATCCGCGGGCTGCTCTACGATCCCGCGGCCCGGGCGCAGACCCTGGCCCTGACGTCTCACCTGGCGCTGGCGGACCGCGAGGCCTTGGCGGATCGGGTGCCCCGCGAGGGGCTGGCGGCCGCGGTGTCGACCGCCGCTGGCGGCACGACCACGGTCGGGATCCTCGCGCGCGAGCTGGTGGCGATCGCCCGGGCCGGGTTGGTCCGGCTCGACGGGGCGGCCGCGCCGACGGTGGCGATGCTGGCCCCGGTCGAGGAGGTCGCCGCGACCGGGCGGACCCAGGCCGACGTCATCCTCGACACGTGGCAGGCCACCGGCGGCGAGCCGACCGCGGCGATCGCCGCCCTGGCCCACCCGGGTCTCGACGGCCGCTAGCCTCGGTCTCGGTCCCGGTCTCTGCCTCGGTCTCGGCCTCGGCCTCGGCCTCGGTCTCCGTCTCCGCCTCGGTCTCGGTCTCGGCCTCCGCCTCGGTCTCGGTCTCGGCCTCGGCCTCGGCCTCGGTCTCCGCCTCGCCTCAGCGTGCGACCAGCACCGAGCACGGCGCGTCGTTGACGATGTCCTCGGCGACCGAGCCGAGGAGCCACCGGCGCAGGCCCCGTCGACCGTGGCCGCCGATCACGATCAGATCGGCGGCGACCTCGGCCGCGACCGCGCGCAACGCGTCGCGCGGGCGGTCGTCGACGGTGCGGAACCGCAACGTCACCGGCGCGTCGGCGAAGGCCGCGATCGCCGCCTCGCCGCGGCGGGCCGCGTCGGCGGCCAGCTCGGCGCGCAGCGGGGCCTCGTCGACGCCCAGGCTGTCGGCCAGGCCGACCTGGTGCGGCCACGCGCCCAGCTCGACGGCGTGGACCACGGTGATCGTGGCGTCGCGCTCGGCGACGTCGACCGCGCGGGCCAGGGCCTTGGCCGCGCCGTCGGAGAAGTCGGTCCCGACCACGATCCGCGAGAACCCGCGATCGGGATCGCCGGCGCGGGCGCACAGCACGCTGCACGGCGCCGCGCGCACCACCTTGGCGGCCACCGAGCCCAAGAGCCAGCGCGCCGCCGCGGAGCGCTCGCGGGCCCCGGTCAGGATCAGGTCGGCGCCGGTCTCGGTCGCGGCCTCGACCAGCGCGTCATCCGCGAAGCGATCGACGATGAGCTGCGAGACCTCGACGCCGGTGCCGTGGAGGTGGGCGCGGACATCGCCGAGCTGGTCGCGGTGGGCTGCCAGCTCGTCGCGCAAGCGCTTGACGTAGGCGTCGGCGGT
This sequence comes from Kofleriaceae bacterium, assembly GCA_018057825.1. GTDB lineage: Bacteria > Myxococcota_A > Polyangia > Haliangiales > Haliangiaceae > UBA2376. The sequence continues at coordinate 36,348 of JAGPCY010000041.1, forward strand.
CGGCTGCATCGACGCCGGGACCTCCGGGGTCTCGGGGACGGTGGCGGCGTGGACCAGGATCAGCTCGGCGCCATGGTGCGCGGCGATCTCGGCGGCCCGCGCCACCGCGACCTCCGAGGGGGGCGTGAAGTCGACTCCGACGATGAGGCGGCGCAGGGACATGTCGGCAAGCTAACCACCGTCGGTCCGCGGCGCAACGCGGCCGGTCGCCGCGCCGCGACCTCAGTCGTCGAACTCGATCGAGATGTCGAGGTCGTCGTCGTCGTCGTTCGCCGGGCCGGGGGCGGCTGGCGGTGCGGCTGGTGCGGCCGGCGCGGGCGGTGGCGGCGAGGTGCGCGGCGGGATCCGGCGGACGGTGGCCGCGGTCCGCGGCGGCGGTGCGCTGGACTCGAGGCTCAGGCGCTCGAGGAACTCGAGGTCGGCGGCGGTCGCGCCGGCCGCGAGCGACGAGCGCAGATCGGCAGCGCCGAGCGCCTCCGCCGCGAGGGTCGCGGCGTCGACGCGACGGGTGGTCTCGCGAGTGGCGGCCGGCTCGCGGGCCCGGGCGTCCCGCGGCGGCGGCTCGGGCACGCGGACCGCGGCCCGCCGGGCCGGCGGCAGCGGGACCTTGCGGGTGACCTCGCGATCGCCGGCGTCGGCCGGGCCGTCGAGGTCCAGGTCGGCGAGCGGATCGGCGGCCGGCGGCCGGGCGCGGGCCCGGGCTGCCAGCTCGCGCTGGATGCGCTCATTGCGCTCGCGCAAGGCGCGATCGTTGGCCTCGCGCTTGGCTCGCTCGCGCTGGGCGCGCGCGGCGCGGGCCCGGGCGGCGTCCTCGGCGGCCTGGGCGGCGGCCTCGGCCGCGGCGCGGGCGAGCGCGGGATCCTCGGTGGGCGGCGCGGCGGGGGACTCGACCGGCGGCGCGGGCGGCGGCGGCACCGCGGGCGGCAACGGGGCGACCGCGGTCGGGGCGTCGAAGGTCGCGTCGCCGGTGGCGTCGTCGACCGGGCCGGCGATCGGCGGGGGCAGAGCGGGGGCCGCGCGCAGCGGCGGCGCCGCCGGGCTGGGAGCGCGCGGCGCGCGGCCCAGGGCGGCCGCGACCGCGGCGGCCGCCGCTGCCCGATCGAGCGGCGCGGTGGGCTGGGCCAGCGCCTCGAGCTCGCGATCGATCTCGCCGCTGTCCGCGAGCAGGGCCCGAGCGCGCGCCAGGACCTCGTCGAGGGGGCGGCTGGCCTCGGGCCAGGCCTCGAGCTCGTCGTCGGGCGGCGGCGGCGCGGCGAGCGCGCTCACGTCGAGGGAGGGGCGAGGCCGCGGGGCCAGGGGCGCGAGCAGCGGCGCCGTCGGCGGCGGGGGAGCCGGCGGCGCGAGGGGGACCGCGTCGGCGGCGTCGTCGGGGACCACGGTCGGCGCCCGCGGCCGCGGCGGCCGCGCGACGGTGACGTCGTCCTTGTCGTCGTGCTCGGGCTCGCCGGGCAGCGGCATGCCGCCCGGTCCGTCGACCAGGCCGCGGCGCTTGCGGACCTCGAGCATCCGCAGCAGCACCTCGCGCGAGTCCTTGCCGACTCGCTGGAGCTCGACCGCCATGCCGGCGACCACGCGGGGGTGCTGTGGATCGTGGGGGCGGACCAGGCGGACCTTGCCCTGGCCGACCAGGACCGGGCGATCGTCGGCGGTGCGGATCTCGAACCGAACCTCGGTGCCGACCGGCTTCGGCGTGCGGGTCGGGATGAAGACCCCGCTGCGGGTCACCTGCGACGCGAAGCGATCGACGAAGCTGTCGACGTCGGGGTGCCGCACCTTGATGCGCAGCACGGTCGCCGTCGGCTTGCCGTCGTCGGAGGCCATCGACCTGATCATCGGCTGCGCCGCCGCGAAATGCAAACCCGGGGCGGGCCGGTGCCCGGTCAGCGCGGGCCCTGCTCGACCGGCGCTGGCAGCGCGGGCGGGGGCGGCTCGACCGGCGCCGGCAGCGCGGGCGGGGTCGGGTCGACCGGCGCCGGTAGCTCGGGCGGGGTCGGCTCGGGCGACGGGCGGTTGGCGGTGACCAGGTAGATCACGCCGATGACCAGCGCCAGCGCGGCGGCGATCGCCAGCGCGATCTTCCACACGCTCCACGGGCGATCGCCCGCGACCTCGCTGGTCTGGGCGTTGACCACGACGCGATAGACCTTGCCCCGGTAGCGGAACGACGACACCCACACCGGCAGGAGGACGTGCTTGAACGTGACGCCGCGGTGGTGGACGTCGAGATCGTGGATGCGCTGTTCGTCGCCGCCGATGTCGTCCTTGACCGCGGCGGTGATCTTGGTCTCCATGATCGCCTCGGCCTGGGTCCAGCCGTCGTCGAGGTCGATCGAGTAGCGCTCGGCCACGAAGCCGGCCAGGTACGCGCCGTCGAAGGGCCGCAGGCCGTCGAGCTTCCACGGCTCGAGCTCGACCATGCGCTTGCGGGGCAACCCCGAGGAGGCGCACACCGTGACGTCGTCGAAGCGCAGGTGCACGGTGCCCGACGCCGGGTACCACCGGGTCTTGCGCACGCGGCGGGTCTTCCGGCGGTTCTGGCTGTCGGTATAGGACTCCTCGTCCCAGTAGTACTCGCCGCGGGAGCCGGTGTAGTGGGTCGTGCTGTCGGAGTCGTAGGTCCAGTACGGTGCGTAGACGCCGTCGAGGCCGTCGCGCTCGGCCCGCCGGCGCAGGTCCGATGGCGCGAACCACCGCGATCGCAGCCAGGCGGTGTAGGCGGCGCCGGCCGCGGCCTTGTCGATCGCGAAGGGCAGGACTGCGTCGGGCAGGATCGTGTCGGCGCTGGTCGGGAGATCGACGACCAGCGGGTCGTCGCAGAACGGGCACCGCTTGGCCTGCAGGGTCGTGACCGAGCGCGCGCCGCAGGTCTTGCACTGGACCTCGCGGGCGCCGCGGGTGGCGTCGGCCGCCGAGCCGCGAGCGACCCGGGCCCGGGCCGCCGCCAGATCGTGCTCGACGATGGCCCTGGTCACCGGCGCGATGGGCGTGACCTCGCCGCAGTACGCGCAGGTCAGGGCCTCGGCGCCGGGCGCCAAGGTCTGGGCGGCGCCGCAGCCGCGGCACTTGTAGGTCGAGAGCTGTCCGGCGGTCGGCGGCGCAGGCGCGGTGGCGTCGTCCACCGCCGCACTCTACCGCGCCTCGGGCCGGTCCCAGGTCCGGTAGGCCCGCGGCTCGCGCCGGGCGTTGTACCCTCATCCCCATGGTGTCTCGTGCTCGCAAGCTGGTGCTCCTCCTGCCGCTGGTGTGGTTGTCGCTCGTGGGCCTGGCGTTGGCCGGCCTGGGCGCACCTCGGGTGGCCCGCGCCGACGAGCAGCGGGCCTGGGTCAAGGGCATCCCCGACGCCGCCACCTGGGGTCGCTACGCCAAGCGCTTGAACGCTGACGAGTTCGGCAAGTTCGTCATCGACGTCAAGACCAACGAGATCTACTTCATCGACGTCAACCTGTTCGAGCTCCACGCCGACTTCGTCCTCGGGGTGCTGCTCAAGCAGGCGTGGACCCGCGACAACGTGATCGCCTACAACAAGAACTACGAGCGGGTGAAGCCCAAGTTCATCCTCGGCTACCTGACCCATCACACCAAGGTCGAGCGCTGGACCTTGTCGTTCTGGGAGGGCGACCAGATCGACGCGCCGACGGTCTTGCGGGTCCGCGATCGCCTGAAGACCTCGTTCTGGCGCACCGACCTGGCGTTCCGCCCCGACTCGCCGGCCCAGGAGAAGATGGCCAAGGCGGTCGCGGCCAAGGGCTTCCCGGTGGTCACCAACGATGAGCTGTACAAGACCGCCCCGTTCCAGGCGTTCAACCTGGGTACCGCGATCGGTCGCCTCAAGGTCGTGCCGATCGGCACGCCCTACGATCAGCTAACCTTCGATCGCCACGACATCGTCCTCCTGCAAGAGAGCTATCCCGACATCAGCCCGGTGGCCGGGATCCTGTCGACCACGTTCTCGACCCCGCTGTCCCACGTCAACCTGCGGGCCGGCTCGTGGGGCATCCCCAACGCCGGTTACAAGCGGGCCCGCGAGGAGTTCGGCGGGCTCGACGGCAAGCTGGTCTACTACGCGGTCGAGGACGCGGGCGCGGTGGTCCGCGAGGCGACCCCGGCCGAGATCGCTGCCTGGGAGCAGGTCAAGGCCCAGGCCCGCCACGTCGCGCTGCCCCAAGCCGACCTCGACGATCCGCGGCTGCCGATGTTGACCGCGATCCGGGCCCGCGACGTGGTCCGGTACGGCACCAAGACCGCAAACCTCGGCGAGATCCGCACCGCCAACTTGCCCAACGTCCGGATCCCGGACGGCTTCGGCGTGCCGTTCTTCTACTACGTCCGCCACCTGCGCCAGCACGGCCTCGACGCCCGGATCGCGGCGATGCTCGCCGATCCGCGGTTCGTCGAGCCGGCCTGGCGGCGGACCACCCTCGAGGAGCTGCGCGCCGCGATCGTCGCCGCGCCGCTGGAGCCTGAGGTGCTCGACGTCCTGTACCGCCGGGTCCGGCGCAAGCTCGGCGGGCGCGGGGTGTTCGTGCGCAGCTCGACCAACGCCGAGGATCTGCCCGGGTTCAACGGCGCCGGGCTCTACGACACCGTGGCCAACGTCCGCGGCAAGGCCGCTCTCGGCCAGGCGGTGAAGACGGTGTGGGCCTCGCTGTGGAACCTGCGCGCGGTCGACGAGCGCGACGTCTTCGGCATCGATCATCGCCAGGTCTACGCCGCGGTGATGATCCAGGTCGGCGTGGCGGCGACCGCCGCCGGGGTGCTGGTGACGACCAACCTCTACGACAAGCGCGACGCCGACGGCTTCACGATCAACGCCAAGTGGGGCCTGGGGATGAAGGTGGTCGAGGGCCAGAAGGTGCCCGAGCAGATCATCTTCGACGCCACCAATGACGGCACCAAGATCATCTCGCGCACCGACGACCCGACGATGTTGATCTTCGACCCCGGCGGCGGGCTGCGCGAGGTGCCGGTGGCTGGGACCGACGTGATCCTGACCGAGGACCGGGCCAAGCGCCTGGTCGGGGCGGTCCGCGAGTTCATGCCGTTGTTCGCGCCCGGCGCGCCGCTCGACGTCGAGTGGGTCCTCGAGGGAGAGACGATCTGGATCGTCCAGGCCCGGCCGTTCGTGACGAAGGGACGGTAGGCGGAGGCGGGGGCGGAGACGAGGCGGAGACCGTGGCGGAGGCCGAACCCGAGACCGAGACCGAGACCGAGGCCGAGGCCGAGACCGAGACCGAGTCCGAGGCGGAGACCGAGGCGGAGACCGAGACCGAGGCGGAGACCGAGGCCGAGACCGAGGCCGAGACCGAGGCCGAGACCGAGGCGGAGACCCAGGCGGAGACCGAGACCGAGGCGGAGGCGGAGACCGAGGCCGAGGCCGACTCCGAACCCGAGGACTAGCTCGTGCGGCCGCGCAGCGCGGCGCCGAGGTGGCGGACCAGGGCGCCGCCCAGGCCGGGCTCGTCGTCGAGGAGCTGATCGAGCTCGACCCGGGGCAGGCGGTACAGGCGGGTCGGGGTGGCGGCGATCACCCGCGGGCTCGGGCGCGGCGCGAAGGCCGCCAGCTCGTCGACGGCCTGGCCGCGCGCGACCGTCCGCCCGTCGACCTCGACCGCGCCGTCGACCACCACCAAGAGCGCGTCGATCAGCTCGCCGTCGGCGACCGCGGTGGCGCCGGCGGCCAGGCGCACGAGCTGGCCGCGCTCGGCCAATGCCGCGAGCTGCGGCGTGGTCAACCTGGCGAGGAGCGGCACCTCGGCCAGGGCCAGCATGACGTCGACCGCGGCGGGCACGTCGTCATCCTCGTCGTCGTCGGTGACCCGGCGCAAGAGCTCGAGCGGCGCGATCGCGTCGACCGCGGCCCGGGCGGCGACCCCGAGCGCGCCGCGGAAGTCGGCCCGGCGCGCCGCCGGCAGGGCGAGCAGCACGAGCTGGCGCGTCAGCGGATCGGGGCCGGTCAGCTCGGCGGTCACCGCCGCGTCGACCGCGATCGGGCCGACCCGCTGTCGGGCGCCGTGGAGCCGCGCGGCCAATGGTCCCGGATCGAGCAGCGGGATCAAGCGGGCGGCCAGCGTCCGCGGCAACGTGGCGTCGAGGATCTCGACCGCGCGGGCCCGCTCGCCGACACCGGTCGCGCTGCGCAGCGCCCGCGCCGCCCGGGCGATGGCGGGCGCCCGGAGCTGGGCCGCGGCCAGGAGCAAGACGCCGTGGGCCCGCTCGCCCAGGCGCTCTTCGAGGCGGCGCTCGAGGCGGCGCTCGCCGAGGGCGGCCAGGGCGGCGGCGCGCGCGGCGAGCTGATCCAGCAGGTCGAGCTCGCGCGCGACCAGCCGATCGAGCTCACGCGTCGGCATCGCCAGCTCGCCCAGGAGCGCGGCGGCGCGATCGCGCGCGGCGCGTCGGCCGGTGGCGACCGCGTGGACCAACGGCACCGCGGCGGCGGCGCCCAGGCCGCGGACGGCCTGCTCGGCGGCGGCCCGCACGTGATCATCGCGCGCGCCCAGGGCCTCGGTCAGCGCGGTCAGGTCTTCGGGCGCCGGTCCGCCGGGCCAGCGCGCGAGCACCGTCAGCGCGGCGGCCGCCACCGGAGGCGCCGAGCCCACCAGGCCCCGCGCCAGATCGCGCACGTCGGCGGCCAGCCAGCGGGCCTCGGCGTCGTCGCCTGCCGCGGCGACGGCGCGCCCGAGGGCGGTGACCGCGTCGGCCGCCAGCGCCGGCGGCAGCGCGTCGCGCCGCCGGACGATCCGCGCGAGCTGGCGGGCCAGGTGCGGCGCCGGCAAGGCCGCCGGACGATCGTCGACCTCGGCGATCAGCTCGGCGACCGCGGTGGTGGCGGCCGCGGGCTCGTCGTCGTCGAGGGCGTCGGCCAGGGCCGCGACCAGCGCGTCGTCGTCGGCGGTGAGCCGGGCCCGCGCCACCCGGGTCGCGACCGCTGCGCGAGGGCCGCCGCTGTCCGGAAGCTCCAACGGCCCGGCGCCTCGTCCCAGACGACCGATCAGCCCGCGTCGGCCGGCCTCGGCCTGATCGTCGTCGACGGTCGGGGCGGCGGCCAGCGCCGCCGCCGCGCGGGCGTCGCGTTCGCCCGGGCCCACGGTGGCGGCCAACGCGCGGACCGCGGCCCGCGGCGCCGCCGGGTACAGCTCGGCCAGGAGCGGCCGCGCGTCGAGCCCACCGGCGCGGTGCAGGCGCGCCGCGACCTCGGCGGCGCGCGCCGGATCGTCGGCCGCGACCGCGCGCACGAGCTGGCGCGCCGCGCGCTCGCCGAGCACGACCTCGGCGTCGCCGCGCTCGGCTGGGGGGGCCGGTTGCGCGAGCGCGCCGAGCGCCCACTCGGGCAGGCGCGCTCGCACCCGCAGGGCCAGCGCCAGCCAGGCCGCGGTCGCCGCCACCGCCAGGCCGCCGAGCCAGGCCAGGCCGACCGCGCCGGCCGCCAGCCCGCCGAGCACCGCGCCGGTGCGCTTGGCCGGCCCCTCGAGCCAGCCGCCGACCCGGCCGCGCAGCTCGACCGGCAGGAGGTTCTGCGCCAGCTTCTCGCTCGGACCCTCGACCGCGCCGTCGGTGACGCGCGCGGTGAGCTGGAGCGCGGCGGCGGCGCCCAGCCCTCCCGACGCGACCAGGCCGACGCTCGCAGCCAGGGTCGCCACCGGCGCGATCGTGAGCGCACCGCCGACCCCGACCCGGGCCAGGAGCCGCGGCGCCAGCGCGACCTGGACCGCGATCGTCGCGAGCTGACCGACGAGCCGGAGCGAGCCCAGAGCCCCGGCCAGACGATCGGCGTCGTCGAAGCGCGCCGCCGCCGCCGCGCCGAGGGCGACGTAGGCGATCGCGCCGGCGGCGCCGGCCACCGCGATCAGCCCGGCCAGACCACGCGCCAGGGGCTGGCCGGCCAGCGCCGCCAGCCCGTCGCGCCAGGCCGCGGTGGCCCCGCTGCGCCCAGGGCCGATCCGGCGGACCGACGGCGCGAACCCGGCGGCGAGCCCGGCGAGGGCGAAGGCCGCAGCGCCACACAGCATGACCGCGCTGGCGCCGCCGGCCCGCGCGATCGGCGCGACCGCGGCCGCGCCCACCACCCCGCCGAGTCCGCTGGCGGCGGCGAACCGCGGGACCAAGCGCCGCAGCGCGCGGGCGTCGAACCAGTCGACGACCGCGACCCAGAACGCCAGCTCGACCGCGGCTTGGACCTGCTTGGCGAGGATGAGGCCCGCCAGCGCCGCCGGGCCGGGCGCCGGCCCATGGGCCAGGCTGACCGCGGCCAGCGCGAGTCCCCCGGCCGCCGCCAGGCCGACCAGCCAGCGCTGGCGATCGCGACGGTCCGCCGCCGCGCCGACGATCGCCAGGGTCACGGCGACCGCGGCGCTCGACAGCGCGACCGCCGCGCCGAGCCGCCCCGGCCCGATCGCGGCCAGGAACCAGCCGTCGGCCGCCGCCCCGGCCAGGTGACCGCCGGCGCCGACGCACGCCAGGAGCGCTGCGGCGAGACGCGCCGCCGTGCGTGCCGCGGGGGCCTCCACGTCGGCGATGGTAGTCGATCGCTGGGAACCCGGCCTGGCGCGACGGTGTCTACGGCGTATCCTCATGGCGATGTCTCGGCGCACCTCGGCGGTCCTGGTTGGCCTCGGTCTCCTCGGCGCCGCCGCGCTCGCCGCGGCGCAGGTCGAGCGCGGGCCTCGCACCCTGCACGAGGACCTGCCGAGCCCGACCGGTGGCGACTCGCCGCTCCTCGGCGCCGATCCCAAGACCGGCGGCAACCCGACGGCGTTCGCGTCGGGCGACAAGGTCTTGCCGGCGCCCGAGCTGGCGCCCAAGACCGGCGACGAGCCGGTGTTTGGACGGCAGGGCGCGGTCACCGATCGCGACACCGAGAGCCGCCTCGACGCGTCGACCGGCGCCGACGACACCCTGCACTACACGAGCGTGTTCAACCCCGAGGTGATGCCGTTCAAGCGCATGAACGCGTTCGACGGCATCGGCCCCGACTACGCCAACACCCTGCGCGATCCCGAGCTGCGCCTGGTCCCGATCGGCGGCACCACCGATCGCGCGCGCGATCGCTTCTGGGCCTCGATCATGATCGAGCTCGCGCCCGGCGCGACGGTGCCGATCCCGTCGGTCGCGCCCGACATGCGGATCTTGTCCTACGAGACCCACCCGACCACCGCGGTGACCTTCGCCAAGGACTCGGCCGACAACTTCTACGTCCGCGCGGACGGCGGCGGGCGCGGCCAGGTCCGGTTGGTCTTCCTGGCCGACGCCGACGCCGGCTACTTCGCGCCGCAGCTCCCCAGCCGGGCGTACTCGGTCGGGCGGGTCCGGACCCTGGCGCGGGACGCCGGCCTCTTGCCGACGTTGCCTCCCGAGGTCGCCGCCACCGCCCAGCGCGCCCTGGCCGAGCTCAAGCTGTCGACCGACGACGAGCTCGGCACCGCGTTCAACACCCTGGTCTATTACTTCCGCGGCTTCGAGGCCAAGCCGATCCCCAACCCGACCGGCGACATCTACTGGGACCTCTACAAGCACCAGGCCGGCGTGTGTCGGCACCGGTCGGCGACCTTCACGATCACCGCCAACGCCCTCGGCATCCCGACGCGCTACGTCTACAACGAGGCCCACGCCTTCGTCGAGGTGTGGTTCCCCGAGCGCGGCTGGCAGCGGATCGATCTGGGCGGCGCGGCGTCTCGCCTCGACGTCGCCAATGGCGAGGACAAGACCATCCACCGGCCGCGCGGCGACGATCCGTTCGCCAAGCCCAAGGCCTACACCGAGAACTACACCCAGCTCTCGGGTGACATCACCGGCCTCTCGCAGCAGCAGCTCGACGAGGCCCGCGCGTCCCTCGACGATCGTCCGGCCAGCGGCGACTACGACGGCCCCGGCGCCGGTCCAGGCCCGGGCAATGACGACGCGGTCTTCGGGCCCGGCACCGACAAGGATGGCCTCCAGCTCGATCCCGCCAAGCCGGTGCCGATGGTCACCGTGACCCTGGTCGACGCCGTCGGCTACCGCGGCGAGGGCCTGACGATCGAGGGCCGGGTCGATGCGCCGGGCGTGCGCGGCGTGGCCGGCCTGCGGGTCGACGTCTCGCTGGCGCCGGTCGGGCGCGAGGGCTTCGAGGGTCGGCCGATCGGGCGGGCGGTGACCGCCGCCGACGGCTCCTTCGTGATCGACGCGGTCATCCCCGCCGACCTGAACCTCGCGGCCTACGAGGTCTACGTGTCGACCCGCGGCGACGCCCGCTACAACCCGGCGATGTCGGACTGAGCGGCGCCGCGCCTACCGCGTCAGCACCTGCCGGCGGTTGCCGCGCCAGGTGAGGATCAGGTGGTCGCCGATCACCTCGACGCGGGCCTCGTCGAGCGCCCGGCTCGGCGCGCCGGCCAGGCACGGGTGGTCGCCAGCGGCGACCGCGACCTCGCGCAGGTACAAGGCCTCGCCGCGCGGCCGCCCGCGCACCAGGTAGCGGTCGACGAATTGGTAGCCGGGCGCGCCGGCGCACGGCACGATCGCGCCGTCCGGATCCCGGACGGTCACGGTGCGGCGGTAATGGCCACCGGCCTCGCCGTCGGGACCGACGGTCAGCTCCCAGCGCTCGTCCTCGACCTGGACCAGACGGCCCGCGGTCCACGAGCGCGCCGACCACCGCCAAGCGCCAGCCGGCGGCGTCGGCTCGGCTCGCGGCGGTGGTGGCGGTGGTGGATCGGCCCGGCGCAGGGTCGCGGTGCCGTCGCCCCAGTCCAGGCGCAGGCTGTCGCGATCGAGCCAGCGCGCGCGGTAGGTCGCGAGGCGGCGCAGCCCGCGATCGCACGGCGACGGCGCCACCTGGTACGAGGTCTCGGTCAAGGTCGCGCCGCCGGCGGCCGGCGTCACCGCCACCGCGACCGACGACGCCAGCCGGTAGCGGGTGGCCTGGGCGCAGGTGAACGGGACGCCATCGGTCGCGGTCAGCTCGACGGTGCGCTGGTACTGGCCGCGGACCTCGGGCCACGGCAGATCGGCGGTGAAGGACCAGCGCTCGTCCTCGTGGCGGTGGACCCCGTCGACGTCGCTGCCGTGTTGCCAGGCCCAGGTCCCGGTCAGGTCGCGCAGGTCGGCGATGTCCGACAGGGTCAGGGCCTCGGGGTCGTGGGGCCCACGACACGCCAGCGCGGGCAGGGTCAGCGCGAGCGCCGTCGCCCGGCTGATCACGGCACGCCGACGTCGGTCGAGTCGCCGCCCTGCCAGGCCTCGACCACCGCGCCGGCGGACAGGAAGTACCCGAGCTGCGGGTCGGCGGCGCGGTCGACCTTGTTCCAGGCGCCGTGCTCGCCGCGGGCCTCGATGACCGGCGTGATCTCGTCGTCGGGCGGAGCGTCGGCCGGCGGCGGTGGCTCGTGGTGCCACTCGACGACGTCGCCGCGCGCGATCGGGGTTCGGCCGACGCCGACCAGGGCCCGGGCCTCGCGCGCGATCCGGCTGGCGCTCGGCCAGAGCTGGGCCTTTTCGGCGGCTCGCTCGAGGGCGTCGGCCAGGGCCGCGCCGCTCGGCCAGCGCGCGTCGGGATCGCGGGCCAACGCCGCCATGATCACGTCGGAGATCTCGGTCGGCAGCTCGGCCCGGCGCGCCACCGGCTCGGGGATCGGCTGGCGCTGGACCCGGGCGCAGGTGTCGAGGTCGCTCGTGCCATGGAACAGCGGCTCGCCGACCAAGAGCTCGTGCATGACCACGCCCCACGAGAAGAGATCGGCGCGCTGGTCGATGGTGCGCGTGCGGTCGAGCTGCTCGGGCGCGACGTAGGCGTACTTGCCCTTCACGACCCCGGCCTGGGTGCGGTGGGTCTGCAGCGACGCGCGGGCCACACCGAAGTCGATGAGCTTGACCCGACCGTCGGGCGTGATGAGGACGTTCTGCGGGGTGACGTCGCGGTGGATGACCGCCAGCGGGGTGCCGTCGACGTCGGTCAGGCGGTGCAGGTAGTCGAGGGCCCGGGCCAGGGCCAGGCCGACGCCGACCGCCGGGGCCAGCGCCAGCGGCCGGCGATAGCGCGCGGCCGCGCGCATGAGCGCCAGGAGCGACGCACCCGCGATGTACTCGAGCGCGAGGTACGGACGCCCACCGGCCGAGCCCAGGTGGAAGGCCTGCGGCAGGTTCGGGTGGTGGCACCGGAGCGAGATCCGGCCCTCGGTGACGAAGTACTCGATGAACTCCGGCTGATCGAGCAGGTCGGCGCGGATCTGCTTGATCGCGACCCAGCGATCGCCGCCCAGCGGCGTCCGTTCGATCGCCAGGAACACGTCGGCCATGCCGCCGGTCGCGATCCGCTCGAGGAGGCGGAAGCGATCGAGGGTCTGGGGCAGGGGCTCGACGCGGATCATCGTCAGGTCATGGGCGGTGGCGGCGGTAGACGTCGTCGACCAGCGCCGCGATCGCGGCGTCGCTCAGGCCGTCAGGGCGGCGGTGGGGGCCGCCGTGGCGCGACGCTGGATCGTAGTCCCAGGCGACCGCGGCCGCCAGGTGGCGGGTGGTGTCCGCGGCGCTGCCGCCGAGGCGGGCCAGGCGGGCCGCGCGATCGCGCAGCTCGGCCAGGGCCACGGCCAGGCGGCGCTCCGCGCCCTGCGATGAACCACCGAGAGAGGAGACCAGCCAGGGGAAGCTCACCGCGGGAGTATATCAGCGCGCGGCGCGGTGGGCTGGGCGCGCGGACGGTGGTCGGCGTAGCATCGGGGCGTGCGCCTCGGTCCGCCCCTCGCTGCGCTGGTCGTCCTGGCCGCGATCGCGCCGGCTGCTCGGGCCGAGCGCGAGGCCGCGATCGTGGTGGCCTCGGCCGATGGCGCGGTCGACGCGCTGACGCTGGCCGGCGCCCTGGGCGCCGCCGGGGTGGCCTGGCCCGACGCCGTGGCCGAGGTCGCGGCCGCCCGCGCGGCCGGCGCCGAGCCGGCGGCGACCCTGGCGCGCTTCGCCGAGGTCGGCAACCTGATCGGCGAGGGATGGCGCGCCTACGTCGCGGCCGAGCCGGCCTTCGCGGCCGCCCGCCTCGGGGCCGCGCGCACCGCGGCGGTCGCGCTCTTGCCCTACGACGGCGGTGGCGAGCTGTACGCCGACGCCTCGCTGCGGTTGGGCATCGCGCTCGGTCACCTCGGCCAGCGCGAGCGGGCCGACGACGCGCTGCGGCTGGCCCACGCGCTCGATCCGACGCGGCCGGTGACCACCGCCGAGTTCAGCCCCGACGCGGTCGACGCCTACCAGGCGGCGATCGCCGCCGCGCGCCCGACCGTGACCGTGCGGATCGACGCCCTGGCCGGCGCCGCGGTGACGATCGACGGCCAGCCGGCGGGCACCGCGCCGCGGCTGGTCGAGCTGGCGGTGGGCGTCCATGTGATCGGCGTGCGCGCTCCCGGCTTCGCGCCGGTGGTCGAGCCCTTCGAGGTCGGCCCCGAGACCTCGCTCATCGCCCTCGAGCTGCCCCCCGACCGCGGCGCGATCGCCGCCGCGCGGGCCCAGGCCGAGGGCTTCGCCGCGCTGGGCGAGCGCGACGCCGCGGCGCTCCTCGACGCCATCGTCAGCTACACCGAGGCTGACGCGGTCGTGCTGGTCGCGGCCACGGTGCGGACCGGCGGGCCGGCGCTCCTCGGTCAGCGCTGCCACAGCGGCGCGACCTGCACCGCGGTGGTCGAGGTCGGCTACCCGATCGGTGGCGATCTGGCGCGCGCGATCGCGCTCCTGCGCCAGCGGCTGGCCGACGCCGACCATCGCTACCGACCGAGCCTGGTCGGGGATCCGCGGCTGCGCCCCACCGGCGGGCCCCCCGTCGGCGGGGGCGGCGACGGCGGAGCACGGCGGCGCTGGCTGTGGATCGGCGGCGGCGCGGTCCTGGCCGCGGTGGCCGCGGTCGCGATCACCGCGTGGGCCAGCGGCGACGATCGCCCGACCGTCACTGTCGATCCCGACGACTTCACCCGGTGAGCCCGCGGTCGCCGGTCACGGCGCGGCGAAGTCGGCGAACACCACGGCGCGGTCGCCGGCCGGGACCTCGACCGAGAAGCGCCGCCGGCTCTCGCCGTCGTCGCCGGGGAAGACGACGTCGACCGCGTGGGCGCCGGCCGGCACGGTCCACTCGTTCGGGGCGCGGCCCAGACGGCGACCGTCGAGGAAGACCTCGCCCCACGGGTTGGCCCCGACGCGCAAGACGCCGGTGGCGGCCCGGCCGGCGTCGCGGGGCGGCGCGTCGCGAGGCGGCGACGGTGGGCCGGCGTCGATCGGCGGGAGCGGGGCGGGGGCGGCGTCGATCGGTGGGGGCGGCGCGGCGTCGGGCGGCGGCGCCGCCGCGTCGATCGCCGGCGGTGGCGCGGCGTCGATCGCCACCGTCGTGGCGCGCTCGCCGCGCGGCCACGCGAGCAGGGCGGCGACCGCGAAGAGCGCCAGGGCGGTCGCGCCGGCGAAGAGCCCACGCGCCCGGCGGCGTGACGCGGGCGCGGTCGGCTCGGGCGCGGCCATCGCGGTCGGCTCGGCGAGGACGGCCGTCGACCCCGACGGCGGCGTGGGCTCGGGCGCGGGCTCGACGGCGGCCATCGTCGGCGCCGACGGGCGCGGCACCGCGACCGTGGTCGGCGGGGTCGGCCGCGGGTGCGGCGCGGTGCGCGGCCCCAGCGCCCGCTCGAGCTCGACGTGGGTGGCGAAGGTCGCCTCGCGTGCGGTGGCGGCGCGCTTGCCGCGCGGCTGAGCCCGCGGCACGACCGGGGTCGCCGGCGGGGCGCCGGCCTCATCGCCCGCGGTCGAGGCCAGGTCGATCGCGGTGGTCGGTCCCGATCGCTCGGCGGCGACGTGGACGATCGGCGGGGTCAGGCGCGCCACCAGGGTCGCCAGCTCGCGGGCGCCGACCATCGCGTCGGCCTCGGCCTGGTAGCGCTGCAGCGCCGCCGCCAGCTCGCCGGCGTTGGGCCAGCGATCGGCCGGCTCGCGGGCCAGGGCCCGCATGATGATCGCGTCGAGCCGGGCCGGCACCTCGGGGCGCACCGTGACCGGCGCTGGCACGGCGGCGGCGGCCACCGCGGCGACCGTCTCGTCGGCCGACGCCCGCGAGAACAGCCGCCGACCGGTCACCATCTCCCAGGCCAGGACCCCGAGCGCGAACAGATCGCTCTGCGCGGTCAGCGCCTCGCCGCGGGCCTGCTCAGGCGCCATGTACGGCAGTGAGCCGGTCGGCAGCCCACCGTCGGCGGGATCGGGCCCAGCGCCGAGGGCGATCGCGATCCCGAAGTCGACCAGCTTGACCTCGCCGTCGCGGGTCAGCATGACGTTGCGCGGCGACAGGTCGCGGTGGATCACGCCGGCGCCCTTGCGGTGCGCGTAGTCGAGGCCGCGCGCGATCTCGGCGGTGACGAAGGCCACCAGCCCCGGCTCGATCGCGGCACCGGCAGCCAGCGCCGCCTCGGTGAACTGCCACAGGGTCGGCCCGTCGATGTACTCCATCGCGATGAAGTACGTGTCGTCGACCACGCCCAGCTCGTAGACCGGGACGATGTTGCCGTGGCTCAGGCTGACCAGGGTCTTGGCCTCGGCCACGAACAGATCGACGAACGCGCGCTGCGACGACAGCGCCGGGTGGATCTGCTTGATGACCAGGGTCTTCTCGAACCCGCCCGGACCGTGCAGCTTGGCGAGAAAGATCTCGGCCATGCCTCCGATCGCGAGCCGCTCGATCAAGTAGTACTTGCCGAACGTCGTCGGCAGCTCGGCCATGCGCGGCGAGTGTATCATGGCGCCGTGCGCGCCCTGGTCCTCGCCGGCCTCGCGGTCGCCGGCTGCGGCGGTGACGGCGCGGCGCTGCGTCTGGCGCCGATCGGCACCGGTCCGTGCGGGCGGCCGACCGACGCCCGCGCGCTCCTGGTCACGCCGCTCGGAGACTTCGCGGCCGAGCGGCGATCGATCGAGCTCGGGCGCGCGGTCGCGCTGGCCGAGCTCCCGGCCGACACCCGGGCCTTCGCGGTCGAGGTGATCGGCGCCAGCGGCGAGGTCGCGGCGGTCGGGCGGACCGCGCCCCTCGAGCTCGACGACTTCGCCGACGGCGACACGATCGGCGTCGCCATGGCCCCACCCGACGGCGTGTGTCCGGCCGGCGCGCTGACCGCGGCGCGCGATCGGCTGCAAGTGGCCCGGGTCGGCGACGGCGTGCTGGTGGTCGGCGGCGCGGCCACCGCCAGCGCCGAGCGCTACGATCCGGCGACCGAGACCACCGCGGAGGTGCCGCTGCCGGCCGCCTTCACCGGGGCGATCGGCGTCGTCGGCGCCAGCCTGATCGGCCTGCCCGACGGTCGGGCGGTGCTGATCGGCGGCACCCGGCCGGGCTACACGATCTACACGCCGGGGCAGGGGTTCGGCCCGGCCACGCTGATCACCGAGACCCGGGCCCACCACGTCGGGCTGGCCCTCGACGCCGAGCGGGTGCTCCTGGCCGGTGGCTGCGGCGTGGTCGACGCCGTCGGCGCGTGCGAAGGCGACAACGTCCGGCGCGACACCCGGATCGTGACCCTGGCGACCGGGGTCATCACCGCCGGCCCGCCGCTGGCGATCGCGCGCCGCGATGGCGTCGGCGCGATCGAGCGCGCTCCCGACGGCCGGCGCTACGCGCTCCTGGTCGGCGGCACCGACGATCGCGATCAACCGGTGACGGCCGGCGAGCGCCTCGACCTCGACGGCGGGCCGCCGCTGGCGTTGCCCGGGGTCGGCGCGGCCTTGGCCGCCCTCGACAGCGGCGGGCACCTCGCGGCCTTCGCCCCGGCTGGCGCGGCCCCGGCGGCGGTGGCCGCGGTGATCGTCCCCGACGGCGCCGCGCCGCGACCGACCGCGCCCCCGCTGGCCCGGACCGCGCCGGTGGTCGTCACCCAGGACGATGGCGCGGTGCTCGCGCTCGGCGGCGGGACCCCGCTGCGCTACCGGCCGAGCCAGCACGACTGGCAGCGCCTGGCCGACCTCGACGCGGCGATCGGCGGGGCGCCGGCGGCGCTGCGCTGGGACGACGGCTCGATCCTGGTGTTCGGCGGCCGCGGCCCCGACGGTCAACCGACCGCCGCGGTGTGGCGGTTCCGGCCGCGCCTGCTCGGTCCGCTGGCGGGCGCGATCACGGTCGTCCCCGCTGACAGCGGCTCGGATCCGCCGCTGGCGCCGCTCGATCCTGCCGCGGTCGATCGCACCGGCGGCTGGCGCCTGGGCGGTGCGGCGCCGAGCTGGGCGATCGTCGGCGGCCCGACCGCCGGGCTGGCCCGCCTCGACGCCACCGTCACCGTGCCGCCGGCCGGCCTGGCGATCCTCACCGGCTTCGTCGATCCGGCCGAGCGCGACGAGCTGGTCGTGGTGCCAGGCCAGCCGCTGGTGTGGAACCAGCATCGCGGCGGCCAGGTCACCACGGTGTGCCGCGGACCGGTCGCGCCGCCGGCCGGGCCGACCACGATCACCGTCGAGCTGACCGCGTCGAGCGCACGGGCCGCCCTGGGGGGCGCGGCGGTCTTGTCGTGTCCCCTCGACGAACGGCCGCGCGGCCGCCTGGGCATCGCCGCGCGTGGCGAGCCGATCGCGATCGGGTCGATCGCGATCGCGCGGTGATCCGCCGCGGGCGAGCTGGTAGGGTCGGGCGGTGTTCCGCCGCCTCGCCGTCACGCTGGTCGCCTGTGCGCTGGCGGCGCCCGCGGCCGAGGCCTCGCGCTTCGAGGTCTCGGCGCGGACCATGGCCTCGCTGTACCAGCTCCCGGTCGTGCGGCTGTTCGGCGGCGACCTCAGCTTGTCGCGCCGCCGGTTTCGTCAGGACGTCGCCGTGACGATCTGGGACCTGGGCGATCTGGCGGCGACGCGGCGACGCGCTCGCCCGGGCGCGCCCGACGACGGTCCGGTGGTGTGGTTCACCGGCGCGCTGCACCTCGACCACGACTTCGGTGCCTGGACCATGGGCGAGCTGACCGTCGGCGACGATCGGGTCGATGCTCTCGATACCATCCCCGAGCTCGGCGCCGAGGCGGTGGCGCTGGTCGTGCCCTACGGCTACCTGGCGGTCGACGGCCTGGGCGGTCGGGTCGATCTCCGGCTCGGCCGCACCATGCGGTTCGACGACCTGGGCGCCAACGGCCTCGACGGGCTGACCGCCCTGGTCCACACCGGCGCGCCGGTCGCGGTCGGCGTCGAGGTCGGCCTGCGGGTCCGCGATCGCTCGCCCCTGGCCTGGGGCGGCGCCGATCTCGACGGCACCACCGGCGCCGACTGCCGCGAGTACGTCGAGGCCGCGACCCCGGGCGCCGGGTCGTGGCAGATCATCGATCGCAGCCGGGTCCCGCGCGGCGACGCCCTGGCGGCGGCCGCCGATTGCCCGGAGCGCGCGCAGTGGCAACCGACGCTCGCGCTGGCGATCGCGGCCGACGGGCTCGACTGGCTCGACGGCCGCCTCGAGTATCGCCGGACCCAGTCGCGCACGGTCGGTGTGATCGGCCTGGTCGACCGCCTCGACTTCCCCGACCGCGGCCTGTACCCCAACGAGGCCGGCCAGGCCCCGGCCTGGGGCACGAACGACGAGGCGGTGGCCGCGACCGCGCGGCTGCGCCGCGGTGGTCGCACCGCGATCGAGCCCTGGGCCTACGCGCGCTACTCGTTGGTCCAGGCCGCTCTCGAGCGGGCCGGGGCTGGCGCGCGAGTCACCCGCGGCGCCCACGCTCTCGAGCCCGAGGTGGCGCGCGCGGTCCCGCGCTTCGACGCCGACTCGATCTGGTCGGTGTTCGCGATCGCGCCGTCCCTCGACGCGCGGCTGTCCTACGCCTACCGGCGGCGCGGCGGCGCGGTCTCGGCGGGCGCGGTGGCCTGGCTGCGCCGGTACGACGACGGCGCCGAGCTGGCCGGCGGGGGCAGCGCCCGCGCCGAGCTCGGCCTCGCGCGCACCCGGTTGGCCGGCGAGCTGTTCTGGGATGACGGCTACGGCGGTCGGCGCGCCGGCGGCGCGATCGCGGCGGGCTGGCAGAGCAGTCGCGCGCTCCGCTGGGGCGGACGCGGCGCGGTGGTCGCGGTCGGCGACGCCGGGCCGCGCGCCACCGGGACCACGGTCAGCGCCGCCGGGTCGACCACCTGGCAGATCGATCGCGGCATCGCGCTCATCGCCACCGCCGACGTCGCCACCGGGCCACGGGATCCGTTCGCGCTCCGCACGTTGGCGGTCCTCGACCTCGCCTTCGAGCCCGATCGATGACCGCCCGACGCATCGTCTTGGTCGCGAGCGCGCTGGCGTTGTCGGCGGCGATCGCCATGGCCGGCGGTGACCGCGGCCCCTCGCCGCTGGTGTTCCCGCCCCAGCACCTGCCGCTCTCGTTCTCGCACGCCCTCCATGTCGGCCCGCTCGCGATCCCGTGCCTCGACTGTCACCCGACCGCCGCGACCTCGCGCTCGGCCCTCGATCTCTTGACCCCACCCGAGGCGCCTTGTCGGCGGTGCCACGCCATCGCGCGTGGGGCGACGACGCCGGCGCCCACCGCCACCGCGACCGGGACCTGCGTCGCGTGCCACCCCGGCGGCGTCGACGGTGGCGCGGTCGCGCGCATCGTGATCCCGCCACCGCAGCTCAAGTTCAGCCACGCCGCCCACGCCGCGACCGCGTGCTTGACCTGTCACCCGACCGCGGCCACCACCGGGCTGGCCACCGTCGCCGAGCTGCCCACCATGGCGACCTGTCTCGATTGCCACGACGGGCGGACCGCGGCGCGCACCTGCACCACCTGCCACCTGGCCACCACCGGCGGACGGGTGCAGACCGCGCTGCCCGAGGGCCGGCTGGTGCCGCGCGGCGGCGTCACGGGCGCCGATCACGGCGGCGACTTCGCGCGCGACCACGGCGCGATCGCGCGCAGCGCCCCGGCGGCGTGCGCCTCGTGTCACGTCGAGCGCGACTGCGCCGACTGCCATCAGGGCGCGATCAAGGTCACCAGCTTCCACCCCGCGGGGTACCTGGCGAGCCACGGCGTCGACGCCCGCCGGGCCGGGCCCGACTGCGCCGCGTGCCACAAGACCCAGGGCTTCTGCATCGGTTGCCACGAGCGCAGCGGGGTCGGACAGCGCGGCGCCACCGACTTCGCCACCGGCGTCGCCGACCGCGGCTTCCACCCGGCCGGCTGGGCGTCCCTCGAGCCTGGCGGCGGCAACCGCCACGCCGCCGCCGCCCGCGCCAACCTGGCCGAGTGCACGTCGTGTCACCGCGAGGACAGCTGCCGCCGCTGCCACTCCGCCGAGGCCGGCGCGCCGTCGGTGTCGCCCCACGGTCCGGGCTGGCGCGGCAGCGCGCGGTGCCGCGCCGTCGCCCGCAGCAACCCGCGGGTGTGCCTGAAGTGCCACGTCCAGCTCACGCCGGTCGACTGCGGGTGAACCGCGGCGCGGCGCCGCTCACGCCGGTGGTTGCCAGCGCGCCCCGGTCTCGGCGTCGACGTGGGCCAGCGCCAGCCCGCGGGCGCTGAGCGCCAGGGTCCCGAAGACGATCGGCAAGGTGAACCGCCGCGGACCGATCGAGCCGGGGTTGAACACCGCCAGCCCACGGTCGCGCCCGAGGAACGGGACGTGGGAGTGGCCACACACCACCAGGTGCGCGCCGGCCCGCGCGGCCGCCGCCGCGACGTCGGCCCGGAGCCGCGGCCCGGCCACCGCGATGTGGGTCAGGTAGATCGTCAAGGCCGAGCCGCCGGTGACCTCGACGATCAGCGCCGCCGGCGCCAGGCCGGCGGCGTCGATGTTGCCGCGCACCGCGTGGACCGGCGCGATCGTCGCCAGGCGCTCGAGCACCGCGCGATCGCCGACATCGCCGGCGTGGAGGATCGCGTCGGGGCGCCAGGCCGCGAGGTGGGCCAGGCCGGCGGGGTCGGGGCGGCCGTGGGTGTCGGCGACCGCGGCCAGGCGCAGGCCGCCGTCGGCGCCGCGCGGGAGCTCGACGACCGGCGGCGCGGCCGCGCGCCTCACTCGCCGCTGGCCGGCTCGAGATCGTCGGCCAGGCCGTCGGTCGCGCGATCGAGCTCGCTGGTCGGCGCGACGGCGTCGACCGCCGGGGCCGGGGCGACCGCGCCCAGGTAGCGATCGAGCTCGGCGAGGATCTGCTCGTGGGCCGCCCGCACCGCCAGCTTGCGCCGCGGCGGGTGACCGTTGGACACCAGCGCGAAGGCCAGGGTCCGGCCGTCGCCGCCGTGGAGCAGGCCGGACAGCGCGATCACGCCGGTCAGGGTCCCGGTCTTGGCCTCGACGCGGCCGCGCAGCGGCGAGCGGAACCGACCGCGCAGCGTACCGTCGACCCCCGCCACGGCCAGCGAGCGACGGAACGCCGTCGCGGCGGCGTCGTCGGGGGCGCCGGCGTCATAGCCGGCCGCGGCCCGCACGATCCGCACGAGCTGGCGCGGCGACAGCTCGGTCCGGTACGACAGGCCGGAGCCGGTGTCGAGCACCGCGCCGTCCTTGGCGACCGCCGCGCGGGTGTCGAGCCACGCGTACATCGCGTCGACGCCGTCGGTCATCGACGGCAGCTCGCCGCGCGACAGCGCCACCGTCGTGGTGAGAACCCGATCCGACAGCCAGTTGATGCTGCGTTTGTTGATCTGCGCGATCAGCTCGGCCAGCGGCGCCGAGCGGTGGGTCGCCAGCGGCACCGGCAGCCGGACGCCCGACGCCGCCACGAAGTCCTCGAGGGCGTCGGTCCGGACCCCGCCGACCGCGATCCCGGCGCGCCCCAGCGCGGCGCGGAACAGGTGAGCGGTGAACCAGTTGCGCTCCTTGGTCGTGACCAGGCGGGCGACGGTGCGGCCCTTGCCGATCGCGCCGGCCACCGTGATGCGCAGCCGCGGCTGGCCGTCGACCGTCACCATCTGGCTGCCGATCGTGACGCCGCCGCGCCGGACCTTGGCCCGCTTGCTGGTGGTGGCGGTGTTGACGACCTCGACGAACGCGGTGTCGGGGCCGACGGTCACGGTCGGCGCGGTCCCGGGCGCCCCGGCCACCACCTCGACGCGGACCCGGGCCCGGTAGATGCCGTCGCGGGTCGGCTGCCCGCCGATCACCACGTCGCCCTGGATCTCGGTCACGCCGCGAGCCGCCAGGTCGCCGGCCAGCGCGTCGAGGTGCCCGACGGCCAGCGTCGGATCGAAGCTGCCGTGGAGGTACACCCCGCCGGCGATCGCGCCCGCCGAGTCGGGCAGCACCCCGAGGACCGAGGTGGTGTAGCGGAAGTCGGGGCCGACCGCGGCCAGCGCGGTCGCGGTCGACACCAGCTTGACGTTCGACGCTGGGTTGAGCGGATCGTCGGCGTGGACCGCGAACAGCTCGGCGCCGCTGGCGGCGTCGACGACGTAGAGCCCGGTGGTGCCAAAGCGCAGCGGGCCGCGCAGGATGGCGTCGATCGCGTCGGCGGTGCGCTCGGCGGGGCTCGTGGCCTCCGAGGTCCGGCGCCCGGGCAGGTCACGGCCGGGGCGGGCCACGCCGGCGATCGAGGTCCGCGGCGCCACCGTCGGCCGCGGCTTGGGCGCGACCTTGGCGCGGGTCGCGGGGGGGCGGACCGCCGCCGCCCGGGTGCGCGGCCGCGGCCGGGCCTCGCTGGGCGCGACGATCCCGAAGGTCACGGCCAGGACCACCAGCCAGCGCACCGAACCGCCGAGGCGCTTCATGTCCGCACCATCACGTAGCTGGCGCCCGCGCCGCCGTCGACGGGCGCCGCCGGAGCCAGGGCGTGGACCAGGCCCGACGCCGGGCCGGTCAGGTGATCGAGCACCAGCTCGCGCAGCACCGCGACGCCGTCGGAGCGCGTGCCCTTGCCGTGGACGATCAAGACGCAGCGCCGGCGCAGCCGCGCCGACTCGAGCAGGAACCGCTCGAGGGTCGGCACCGCGACCACGCTGGTCAGGCCGTGCAGATCGAGCGTGGCCTCGGCGCGGATCTGGCCGCGGCGCAGCTCGGCGAGCTGGGCCCGGTTGACCCCCGGCGCGCGGGCGTAGCGACCGTCGCCGTCGGACTCGATCGTCATGGCCTGGCGCGGGGGCAGCACCGCCGGCGGGGTGACCGCGGTCCGCACCGGCACCGCCCGGACCCGATCGCGGCCGGGCAGCGGGACCGCGCCATCGATCGCGCCCAGAAACAGCGCCTCGTCCTCCGGGCTGACCCGGGGGCGACTGGACGCAGGCGGGCGGGGGCGGCGGCCCATGACTCCACCCTAGGGTACGCCAGCCGCGGTGGCCAAGAAATCCGCACTGGCCGCGACGCCGAGGTCACAGTCGGCGAGCGCGTGTGAGGCCGGTCGCGCTCGCGGACCGGCCGTGGCCCCGTACATTCGCGCCCATGTCGTACGCCTCATGGTTCGCCGCGCTGGCTCTGGCCGTCGTCGCTTGTAGCGGCGGTGACGGTCCACCGATCACGCCGCTCGACGCCGGGCTCGATGCGCCGGCGCCGATCGATGCCCCGATGAGCACCGGCACCTACGACAGCCCCGACGACTTCGATCGCTCGGGCTGCCTTCCCGGCAGCCTCGCCGGCTTCGATCCCCAAGGCATCTACCACCTGCAGATCGACTTCGACGGCTTCCGGTCGACCACCGCCGCCCGCTTCGACGTCCTCGGCGGCGGCACCTTCGGCGGGATCCTGGCCGGCCGCGACGCCACCGCCGCGACCTCGACCGCCGACGACGTGTTCCTGTACCGGCGCATCGACGATCAGAACTCGCGGGCCCTCGATCTGTGCGCGCGCCAGGGCGACGTGCTGCGCGGCCAGTACGCGTTCTGCAACATGACCGGTTGTCTCCTCGGGCAGGTCACCGCCAAGAAGGTCGTGCGGCTGGCCGAGCCCGCGGCCTCGGGCCTGACGCTGCTCGGCGAGTACTCCGACCCGACCTGGGGCCCCGGCATCGGCGTCAACGTCCGGGTCGAGGGCGACCTGGCGTACCTCGCCCGTTACCAGGACGGCCTGCGCATCCTCGACATCTCCGATCCGGCCAACATCCGCGAGGTCGGCCACGCCCCGACCGAGGACCCCACGCGGCGCGAGATCTACAACGACGTCAAGCTGGTCGCCGCCAACGGTCGCCGCTACGCGATCATGGCCTCGGATCAGGTCGGGGCCGTGGTGTGGGACGTCACCACGCCGAGCGCGCCGCGCATCGTCGCTCACCTGGGCACCGGCGGTCGCGGCGTCGACATCCACACCCTGTTCCTCGACGGCGGCCGGGCCTACCTGGCCAACACCTCGCTCGGCCTCGAGATCTACGACCTCGCCGATCCCGCG
Organism: Kofleriaceae bacterium; assembly: GCA_018057825.1. Taxonomy (GTDB): domain Bacteria; phylum Myxococcota_A; class Polyangia; order Haliangiales; family Haliangiaceae; genus UBA2376. The sequence continues at coordinate 60,579 of JAGPCY010000041.1, forward strand.
GCGCCGGTCCGGCTCGGCGAGTTCCCCAACCCGTCGAGCGCGGGCGACGTGTTCCTCCACGATCTCTACGTCGCTGGCGATCGCGCCTACCTGAACTTCTGGGGCGCGGGCATGGTGATCGTCGACGTGTCCAACCCGGCGGCGCCGCGCGCGGTCGGGACCTTCGCCGACTACGGCGAGACCACCAGCCACTCGAACTGGGTGACCCGGGTCGGCGGCCGGTCGATCGCCGCCCACGGCGACGAGCAGTGGGGCTCGCACCTGCGGCTGGTCGACGTCACCGAGGGCACCGCCGGCTTCCTGCGCGAGACCGCCGAGTGGAAGACCCGCGACGAGGTCAGCGCCCACAACATCATGGCCTTCGGCTCGCGGGTCTATATCGCGTACTACCAGGACGGCGTCCGGGTCATCGACATCGCCGATCCAGCGGCGCCGCGTCAGGTCGCGTGGTTCAACACCTGGCCCGGCTACGACCGCAGCTACGGCAAGAGCTTCTTCGAGGGCGCGGTCGGGATCGACGTCGATCTCGCGCGCAACCGCATCTACGTCGCGGACTCCAACCGGAACCTGATGATCCTGCGCATCGACGGCTGACCCGGGTCGGGCCGGGGCCCCACGGCCGCGCGCTGGCGGCGTTGCGTTTGGCAACCCGGGATGCGATCGGCCACGTCGCGCCGGCGCCGATCGGCCGAACCTTCGCTTGATCGGGTGGGCGCGGGCGTTGCATCGTCGTCGGCAAAATGTTCGCCAACGACCCACCGCTGCGCCCGACTGTCGCTTACTTCTGCATGGAGTTCGGGCTGGATGCTCGCCTCACCGTGTACTCGGGTGGCCTGGGCATCCTGGCTGGCGACCACATGAAGTCGGCCAGCGATCTCCGCCTGCCGGTGATCGGCATCGGCCTCTTGTGGGATCACGGCTACGTCGACCAACGCCTCGACGACCATGGCCACCCGGTCGATCGCTACGTCTCGACCGATCGGGACGGCCTCGAGCACGTGGTCCTGCCGCCGGGGGGCGTCGAGGTCAGCATCCGCGGCGAGACCGTGCCGCTCATCGCCTGGCGGGTCCGGCGCTACCTGACCGGCGAGCTGTACCTCCTCGAGCCGGCGCGCCCCGAGCATCGCTGGGTCACCGCCCGCTTGTACGGCGGCGGCTCCGACGACCGCCTGGCCCAGGAGATCGTCCTCGGGGTCGGCGGCGTCCGCCTCCTGGCCGCGCTCGGCAAGCAGCCGGACGTCTACCACTGGAACGAGGGCCACGCGGTCTTCGCCGGCCTCGAGCTCCTGCGCGCCAACCGCTTCGGCGGCGGCGATCTCCACGATCGCCTGGCCCGCTTGCGGCCCCACTGCGTCTTCACGACCCACACGCCGGTCGCCGCCGGCAACGAGATCCACGACCTGGCGTCGATGCGACGGATGGACGCCGACCTGGGCTTCACCGACGGCGAGCTGGCGGCGATCGGCGGCGATCCGTTCTCGATGACCGTGGCCGGGCTGCGGATGTCGCGGATCGCCAACGCGGTCGCCGAGCTCCACGGCGACACCGCCCGGGCGATGTGGAAGAGCGTCGACGGCGCCGCTCCGATCATCCACATCACCAACGGCGTCCACCCGCCGACCTGGCAAGACCCGCGGATCCGCGCCGCGCTGGCGCCGGGCAAGAGCCACGACGAGCAGGCCAGCCAGTTGTGGGCCGCGCACCGGACCATGCGGGGAGAACTGAACGCCCTGGTCGCGGCCCGCACCGGCCACCACCTCGATCCCGACAAGCTGGTCATCGGCTTCGCCCGGCGCGCCGCCGGCTACAAGCGCGCCGATCTGATCCTGGGCGACCGCGCGCGCCTCGAGGCCCTGCTCGAGCACGTCCAGCTCGTGTACTCGGGCAAGGCCCATCCGCGCGACGCCACCGGCAAGGCCATGGTGTCGCGGCTGGCCGAGGCCACCCGGCGCTACCCGGGCCGGATCATCTTCCTCGAGAGCTACGACATGACGCTGGGCGCGGCCCTGACCCGCGGCTGCGACCTGTGGCTCAACAACCCGCGCCGGCCCCTCGAGGCGTCCGGCACCTCGGGCATGAAGGCGGCGATGAACGGCGTGCCCAACCTGTCGATCCTCGACGGCTGGTGGCCCGAGGGCTGCGAGCACGGCGTCACCGGCTGGAAGATCGGCGACCCCGAGCCGGGCGACGACGCGGTCGACGAGGCCCACGTCGCGGCGGTCGATCTGCGCGACCGCGCCCGGCTCTATGACGTCCTCGAGCGCGAGGTCCTGCCGACCTGGCGCGATCGCGCGGCCTGGGCTCGGGTCATGGCGGCGTCGGTGGCGATGTCCTGCTGGCGGTTCTCGTCGGACCGCATGGTCGAGGACTACTTCGCCAAGGTCTACGCTCGCTGACCGTCGGCGCGGTCAGCCCACCGTCGCGCTGACGCCGCGCCGCCGGGCCACCAGCGACGCGATCACCCCGGTGGCGATGATGCCGCCGACCACGCCCAGGACGTAGAAGTTGAAGTGCTCGCCCAGGTGGGCTTTGAGCCAGCCGTGGGTCATCATTTTCACGCCGATCACCACCAGCACCACCGACAGCGCGACCTTCAGGTAGCGGAAGGTGTCGATCATCCCGGCCAGCGCGAAGTACAGGCTGCGCAGCCCGAGGATGGCGAAGATGTTGCTGGTGAACACCAGGAACGGGTCGGTGGTGATCGCGAAGATCGCCGGGATCGAGTCGACCGCGAAGATCAGGTCGGTGAGCTCGACCAGGAGCAGGGCCAGGAACAGCGGCGTCGCCAGGAGCGCGCCGCGCTTGGCCAGGTCGACCACCCGGTCGACCTCGATCGGCCCGCCGGCCACCGCCGGCGCGTGGCTGGCCTCGGTGCCGGCGCGGACGAAGAAGCGCTCGCCGTGGTAGCGCTCGGTCACCGGCATCAGCCGCCGGACCAGGCGCACGACCAGGTTGTCGTTCAGGTCGGTCGCGCCGCCCCGCATCACCAACATCTTCACGCCGGTCAGGATCAAGAAGGCGCCGAAGACGTAGATGATCCAGGTGAAGCGCGTGATCAGCGCCGCGCCGACCGCGATCATCACGCCGCGCATCACCAGCGCGCCGACGATGCCCCAGAACAGCACCCGGTGCTGATAGATCGGCGGCACCGCGAAGAAGCCGAAGATCATCGCGATGACGAAGATGTTGTCGACCGCCAGGGACTTCTCGACCAGGAAGCCGGTCAGGTACTTCACCACCGCGCTGCCGCCGTCGTTGTAGATCGCGACGCCGTCGGCGCCGACCACCGGCGTCGCCATGGTGTCGACCGTGGTCCCCAGGCCGAGCCAGTGGTGTTCGTAGCCGAGGTAGATGAACCCGGAGAACGCCACGCCCAGGCTGATCCACACCGCCGACCAGGTCAGGGCCTCTCGCATCTTCACGACGTGGGCCTGGCGGTGGAACACGCCGAGGTCGAGGACCAAGAGCGCGAGAATGAACGCGATGAAGCCGACGTAGAGCCATTCCATGGCGACCTCCGGAGGGCAGGGCCGCGCGGACGCGCGGTCCCCCCTGGATAAGTCCGCCGTCACTTCGAACAACAAGAAAAAACGTCGCGAATCTGTCGAGTTTTTCTGGTAGCGGTGGCGCCGGCCCGGACCCACCGAGAGGGCCGTGACCACGTCGCCCCCTCGCTCGCGCCTCGCCGCGCTGGTCGCCCACCCGGGCTTCGAGCGCGCCACCTTGCTCCTCATCCTGGCCGCCGCGGTGGTGGTCGGCGTCGAGACCTCGCCGGCGGTCGTCGCTCGCCACCGCGACCTCCTGGACGTGGCCCACGCGATCATCCTCGGCCTGTTCCTCGGCGAGGTGGCGGTGCGCATCGCCGCCTACGGACGAGCGTGGCCGCGGTTCTTTCGCTCGGGGTGGAACCTGTTCGACCTGACGGTGGTCCTCTTGTCGTGCCTGCCCGCGGTCGGCCCGTGGGCGACCATCGCCCGGCTGGCCCGGGTCCTGCGCGTGGTCCGGCTGGTGTCGGCGTCACCGCGGCTGCGGCTGATCGTCGGCACGATGTTGCGGTCGATCCCGTCGCTCGGCCACGTCGGCCTGCTCCTCGGGCTCCTGCTCTACGTCTACGGCGTGATGGGCGTGCACCTGTTCGCCGCGGTCGATCCGGCGGCCTGGGGCTCGCTGCCGCGGGCGATGTTGACCCTGTTCCAGGTCCTGACCCTCGAGGGTTGGGTCGAGCTGCAGGCCACCGCGATGGCGGCCACGCCGTGGGCCTGGGTGTACTTCGCCAGCTTCGTCCTGATCGCGGTGTTCGTCGTCGTCAACCTGTTCATCGCCGTGGTCTTGGCCAACCTCGACGACGCGCGCCGGGCCGAGTCGAACGAGCCGACCATGCGCGACCTGCTGGCCGAGGTGGCGGCGCTGCGGGCCGCCGTCACGGCCCAGGCCGCGGCCCCGGTGGCGAGCCCGCCGTCGCCGCCGCCGCGGTAGCCCGCCGCGCCGCCTCAGTCGAAGATGTCCCACCACGACCGCTTGCGGCCGCCGTAGCCGCGGCGGTCGTCGTCGTCGTCGTCGTCGCGGCGGCGCCGGCGATCGTCGTCGTCGTCACGCATCACCGGCCGGGGCGCCGGGCGCGCCCGGTCGTCGCGGGCCTCGCGCGGGCCGGCCTCGGCGTCGCGCGCGCGGGCCAGGAGCTTCTCGAGTTCGCCACGGTCGAGCCAGATGCCGCGGCAGCGCTCGCAGCGATCGATCGTGACGCCCTCGCGGTCGAGCTCGATGAGGGTGGTGTCGTGGCAACGGGGACAGGTCATCGGGACTCCTTCAGGTAGACGCCGGTCGCGCGCGCGGCGGGACGGCGTCCACTCAGGGTGGGGCTGGGTGGTCCCCCCGTCGAATCGAAAGTTCCTCGCGAACCTGGCGAGAATCTCGACAGGTGTCTGGCCCCGCCACGCCCCACCACCGCCCGATCCGTCAGCGATCGTCGTCGAGGAGCGGGAACACCAGGCCGGCGGCCAGGGCGCCCAGGGCCGGACCGACGACGAACAGCCACACCTGCCCGAGGTAGTCGCCGCCGGCGAACACCGCCTGGGACAGCGACCGCGCCGGGTTGACCGAGGTGTTGGTGACCGGGATGCTGATCAGGTGGATGAGGGCCAGGGTCAGGCCGATCGCCAGCGGCGCGAACCCGGCCGGCGCGCGCTTGGCGGTGGCGCCGAGGATCACGAACAGGAAGAAGAAGGTCAGCACCGCCTCGGTGGCGAGGGCCGCCACCAGCTTGTATCCGGCCGGGCTGTGCTCGCCGAAGCCGTTGGCGGCGAAGCCCCCGAGGTCGGCGTCGCTGTGACCGGTCTTGACGATCAGCGCGATCGTCGCCGCGCCGAAGAGCGCGCCGCCGAGCTGGGCGGCGACGTACGGCCCGAGCTGCGCGGCCGGGAAGCGCTTGGCGGCGACCAGCCCCAGCGACACCGCCGGGTTCAGGTGACAGCCCGAGATGTGGCCGATGGCGTAGGCCATCGTCACCACCGTCAACCCGAAGGCCAGCGAGATGCCCAGCAACCCGACGCCCTGGCCCGCCAAGATCGCCGTGCCGCAGCCGCCGATGACGAGCCAGGCCGTGCCGAGTGCTTCCGCGATCAGTTTCTTGCCGAGTGACATGGTTTCCTCCCGCGGTTGGTCCGCGCCTCGACCGTAGTCGACCCGCAGCGCCATCCCGCGCCACCACCCCAGCGCCATCCCCGCGCCTACCCGGGGCCTACGTTTCGGCCTCGGCCTCCGCCCCCGTCTCCTCCTCGGCCTCGGTCTCGGACTCGGCCTCGGTCTCGGTCTCGGTCTCGGTCTCGGACTCGGTCTCGGTCTCGGCCTCGGCCTCGGCCTCCGCCTCCGCCTCGGTCTCGGCCTCGGACTCGGTCTCGGTCTCGGCCTCGGCCTCGGCCTCCGCCTCCGCCTCGGTCTCGGCCTCGGACTCGGTCTCGGTCTCCGTCTCGGCCTCGGGTTCGGGTTCGGGTTCGGGTTCGGTCCCAGCCTCAGCCTCGGCCTCCTCCTCCTCCTCCTCCTCCTCCTCCCCCTCTCCCTCAGCCGATCGCCGCCTCGACCGCGGCCCGCACCGCCGCCAGGGCCTCCGGGACCTTCGCCGCATCCTTGCCGCCGCCCTGGGCCAGGTCGGGCTTGCCGCCGCCCTTGCCGCCGAGCGGCACCGCCGCCGCGCTGAGCAGCTTGCCGGCGTGCAGCTTGCCCTGGAGATCCGCGGTCACCATCGCCACCAGCATGACCTTGTCGGGGCCGACCCCGGCCAGCACCACCACGCCCGAGCCCAGCTTGTCGCGCAGCTTGTCACCGGTCTCGCGCAGGACCTTGGCGTCGTCCGCGTCGATGGCGACCGCCAGGACCTTCACGCCGCGCACCTCGACCACCTCGGCCAGGAGATCGCGTCCGCCCGCGCCCAGCGCCAGCTTGGCCTTCAGCTTGTCGAGCTCCTTCTCCACCGCCTTGGCGGCGGCCAGCGTGCGGTCGAGCTTGTCGGTGACCTCGAAGGGCGGCGCCTTCAGGCGCTCGCCGGCCCGGGTCAGCTCGTCCTCGAGCCGGCGCAGGTACGCCAGCGCGCCGAGCCCGGTGACCGCCTCGATGCGGCGCACGCCCTGCGCCACGCCGGCCTCCGACACGATCTTCAAGAGGCCGATGTCGCCGGCGCGGCGGACGTGGGTGCCGCCGCAGAACTCGAGCGACTGCTCACCGATCCGCACCACCCGGACCGACTCGCCGTACTTCTCGCCGAACATCGCCACCGCGCCCCGCGACTTGGCCTGATCGATCGGCAGCACCTCGATCACCGAGTCGGCGTTGCGCCGGATCTCGGCGTTGACCCGGTCCTCGACCGCCCGCACCTGCTCGGTCGTCATCGGTGCGAAGTGGGCGAAGTCGAAGCGCAGGCGCTCGGGCGCGACCAGCGAGCCCTTCTGCGCGACGTGGTCGCCGAGCACGGCCTTGAGGGCGTGGTGGAGCAGGTGGGTGCCCGAGTGGTTGGCGCGGATCTGCTCGCGGCGCTCGTCGTCGACGGTCGCGGTGACCGCGGCGCCGACCGCCAGGGCTCCGGCCACGACCTCGCCGTGGTGGACCCACAGGTCGGCCACCGGCTTGGTGGTCTGGTCGATGCGGACCCGGGTGCCGTCGGCGCAGGTCAGCTCGCCGGCGTCGCCGGTCTGGCCGCCGCTCTCGCCGTAGAACGGCGTGCGATCGAGCACGACCTCGACCGCCGCGCCGACCGAGGCCCGCTCGACCCGCTCGCCGTCGACGACCAGGGCCCGGACCACGCCGGCGCCGGCGGTGCCGCGGCCGTCGTAGCCGGTGAAGGCGGTGGGCCCGAGCTCGGTCGCCAGCGCGTGGTAGATCGCGCCGACCCCACCTTGGCCCGAGCCGCCGAAGCGCGAGCGCTCGCGGGCCGCCGTCAGCTCGGCGGCGAAGCCGGCGCGGTCGATCGTGAAGCCGCGCTCCTCGGCGATGATCTCGGTCAGGTCGTCGGGGAAGCCGTGGGTGTCGTAGAGCGTGAAGGTGACCTTGCCGCCGACCGTGGTCTCGCCGGCCGCGCGCATGCGCGCGAACTCGTCCTCGAGCAGGCCCAGGCCCTGATCGAGCGTCTTGCGGAATCGGCGCTCCTCCTCGAGGGTGACCGCCTCGATCACCGACGCCCGCTCGCGCAGCTCGGGATAGACGTCGGCCATCTCGGTCACCACCTGGGCGCACACCTGATGCATGAACGGCTCGTCGATGCCGAGCCGCTTGCCGTGGCGGACCGCGCGCCGGAAGATCCGGCGCAGCACGTACTCGCGGTTGGTCTTGTCGGGGAAGACCCCGTCGGCGATCAGGAACGCCGTGGCCCGGGCGTGGTCGGCGATCACCCGCAGCGAGGTGTCGCGCTCAGGGTCGGCGCCGTAGCGCATCCCGGCCAGGTCGGCGGCCCGCGCCAGGATGCCGGTGAACAGGTCGGTGTCGTAGTTCGACTTCACCCCCTGCAGCACGGAGCACATCCGCTCGAGGCCGGCGCCGGTGTCGATCGACGGCGCCGGCAGCGGGGTCAGCGGGCCGTCGGCCTGCTTGCTCTCGAACTGCATGAACACCAGGTTCCAGATCTCGAGCCAGCCCTGCCACGATCGCGGGTCGGGGGTCGGCCAGACGCCCGGCGCGCCGTCCATGTTGTAGTGGATCTCGGAGCACGGCCCGCACGGGCCGACGTCGCCGGCCGACCAGAAGTTGTCCTTCTTGCCCAGGCCGATGATGCGATCGTCACCGAAGCCGGTGACCTGGCGCCACAGCGCCCGGGCCTCGTCGTCGGGGCCGAGCTTGCCCTCGCCGCCGAACACCGTGATCACCAGGCGGTCCGGGTCGAGGCGATAGACGCCGGTCAGGAGCTCCCAAGCCCAGGCGATCGCGTCGGCCTTGAAGTAGTCGCCGAACGAGAAGTTGCCGAGCATCTCGAAGAACGTGTGGTGGCGCGGCGTCTTGCCGACCTCGTCGAGGTCGTTCTGCTTGCCCCCGGCCCGCACGCACTTCTGGCTGGTGGTGGCCCGGGTGTAGCCGCGGGCCTCGCGGCCGGTGAAGACGTCCTTGAACTGGACCATCCCGGCGACCGTGAACAGGAGCGTCGGATCGTTGGCGGGCACCAGGGCGCTCGAGGCCACCCGGGCGTGGCCACGCTGAGCGAAGAAGTCGAGGAACGCGGAGCGGACGGCGGCGGCCTTCATGACCGCGGGAACCTACTCCGCGGGCCGGCCGGTGTCGACCGACGGCGCCGCCGCCGCCGTCGCGGCCGGGCGAGGATCACTCGCGGCGGGCCGGGATCCGGCACGAACGGGTGGCTTGCGCCGGCCGGGGCCCGTAGATTCCCCGGCCATGAACCGCCTGACCCTGTGCCTCGTCCTCGCCATCGCCGCGTGCGGCTCCAAGGCCAAGCCGGCCGACCCCTCGACCCCGCCGACCGGCGCGGCCGCCACCGCGGTGGCCTGGGCCGACCTCGACGCCTCCGCGCGCGAGGCCTATATGAAGGAGAAGGTCATGCCGCAGATGAAGGAGATCTTCGTCGCCTTCGACGCCGAGGAGTTCGGCGAGATGAACTGCAAGACCTGCCACGGCGCCGGCGCCGAGGACGGCTCCTTCGAGATGCCCAACCCCGAGCTCGACAAGCTCGACTTCGACAACATGGACAAGCTCGACGAGAAGCACCAGAAGATCGCGAAGTGGATGGGCGAGGTGGTGACGCCGAAGATGGCCGAGCTCCTCGGGATGCCGGTCTACGACCCCGCGACCCACAAGGGCTTCGGCTGCCTGGGCTGCCACACGATGGTGCAGAAGTAAGGGCCCGCGAAAGAACAACTCAGCCGATCTCGCGGCCGATCCATCCCGGCTGGCGGCGTTGCTCGTCGGTTTCACACCGAGAGTGTGCGCCGCTCCTCGCGCCTTGCCATCCGGGCGCCTCGACCGCGATCTTCGACCGACTTGTTCATTCGCGGGCCCTAGCTTCTCGCCGGGGCGCTCGGGGCGACGCGCCGTCGCCCCCAGGCGGGCGTCCGCCGACGCCGCCGCCGCCGCCGCCGCCGCCGACGACTCAGAACTGGTAGGCCGCGCCCAGGGACCCACCGAAGTAGGTGTCGCGGGCGCCGGACACGTCGACGTCGGTCGGGTCGTTGTCGCGGTTGTTGGTGAGCGCGCCGTTGCCCTTGAAGGCGTAGCCGATCGTGGCGAAGCCGGCGGTGGCGCGGACGACCATCTTGGCGGCGACCCGGTAGTCGAAGGACGCCGACACGTCGACGCCGGTCACGGTCGAGGCGCCGTACTGATCGACCGCTTGCATCTCGCCGGTGTCGGTGATGAGCAGGAAACGGGCGTCGGCGCCGAGGGCCGCCTTGCCGCCGAGCGCGTAGGTGAGGCCAACCCCGGGATCGACGTACGAGTAGTCGGTGTTGGGGATGTCGACCGCGTCGGCGGGCGCCGCGCCCTTGTCGATCGCGAAGGTCCGCTTGTTCCAGCGCACCGAGCCCTCGAGGGCCAGGGCGGCTGACAGCGGGTGGCGGTAGACCAGGCCGACCGCCAGGTGCTGCTCGGTGGTGTCGAGCTTGTAGGTCATGGTCGTCGACCGCACCTCGGACGAGATCGCCACCACGCGATCGAACAGCGCGGTCACGCCGAGGTTCTTGGTCAACGAGCGGTTCTTGCGGTTGAGCGCCAGCGGGAAGACCTCGGCGGCGACGCGGATGCCCGGCACCGGCGCGCCGCGGTAGCCCTGGGGGGCGTTCTCGGTGAGGTTGGTCGTGAAGGCCAGTGTCCGGCCGGTGAACGACAGGCCGGCGGCGAGATCGACCGCCGCGAACCCGGTGGGCGCCGCGTCGCGATCGCCGTCGCGGTCGTCGTCACGGTCGTCGTCGTCACGGTCGTCGTCGTCGCGGTCGTCGTCGTCGCGGTCGTCGTCGTCGCGGTCGTCGTCGCGAAAGCTGACGCGGTCGTCGCCATCGTCGTCGTCGTCGTCGCGGTCGTCATCGTCGCGATCGTCGTCGCGGGGCTTGGCGCGGCCTCGGTCGTCGTCGTCGCGATCGTCGCGATCGCGATCGTCTTCGCGGGGCTTGGCGCGGCCGCGGTCGTCGGCGGGCTTGCCGCGGGGCTTGGCGCGGCCGCGGTCGTCTCGGTCCTCGTCGTCGTCGTCCTCGTCGTCGTCCTCGCCGCGGGGCTTGGCGCGGCCGCGGTCGTCGTCGTTGGCCTTGCCGCGGGGCTTGGCGCGCCCGCGGTCGTCGTCGCCCGCGTCCTCGTCCGCGTCCTCTTCCTCGTCGCCGTCGCCGTCAGCCCGCAGCTTGTCGAGCAGCGGCAGGACCATGGCCTCGACGTCGTCGAGCGCCTCGGCGTCGAGGCGCGCGGCCCGGCTGATGATGTCCGGGCGGTGCAAGACCTTGCCGGTGGCGCCCGCGCGGAGCTCGAGATGGAGGTAGTACTTGGCGCCGCGCTTCTCGACCTCGCCGACGATCACCGCGTCGACGTTTAGCGCGGTGGCGACCTTCTTCAGGTCGCGATCGGTGACGTCGGTCGCGCCCAGCTTGTCCGCGGTCTGGTCCCACTTGGCAGCGGCGACGACCGAGTGGCGGCGCTTGACGACCTTCTCGAAGTCGGCCTGGAACTTTTCGGCCTTGGGCCCGGCGAACGGCAGGACCGCGACCCGCTTGCGGGCTGCGGCCTCGGCCGGCCAGGCCACCAGCACGGCGGCCAGGACCAGCCACACCGCCAGGCGGGCGACGCTACTTGCCGAAACGATCGATCGCGAACTCGTCATGCGCGCCTCCGGTGATGTCGACCTGGTTGCCGCCGGTAGTCCCGCCCGATACGCCGCGGAACAACAGCGCGAAGTCCGACGGGCTGCTCGAATGCTTGACCGCCTCTTCGTAGGTCACCAGCCGCTGCTTCACCAGCTCGGCCAGGCTCTGATCGAAGGTGACCATGCCGTAGGGATGGAGGCCCTGGGCGATCGCGTCGCGGATCTCGCGCGTCCGCTGCGGATCCTCGATCATCTCGCGGACCCGCTCGGTGTTGACCAGGATCTCGAGGGCCGGGACCATGCCTTTGCCGTCGGCGCGCGGCAGCAGGCGCTGCGAGATCACGCCGCGCAAGACCGACGCCAGGGTGAGGCGGGCCTGGACCTGCTGGTGGGCCGGGTACATCGAGATGATCCGGTTGACGGTCTCGGTGGCGTCGGAGGTGTGCAGGGTCGACAGCACCAGGTGGCCGGTCTCGGCCGCGGTCATGGCGATCGACGCGGTCTCGTTGTCGCGCATCTCGCCGACCAGGACGACGTCGGGGTCCTGGCGCAGCGCCGCGCGCAGGGCGCGCGAGAACGACTGAGTGTCGAAGCCGATCTCGCGCTGGTTCACGACCGAGCGCTTGTCGCGGAACGTGTACTCGATCGGGTCCTCGATCGTGACGATGTGGTAGGCGTTCTGGGTGTTGATGTAGTCGACCATCGCCGCCAGCGTCGTCGACTTGCCCGAGCCGGTGACCCCGGTGACGAGGATGACCCCGCGCGAGTGCTCGGCCAGTTCGAGGACCGTGCGCGGCAGGTTCAAGCGATCGAAGGGCGGGACCTCGGGCGGGATCAGCCGCAGCACCATGCCGATCGAGCCGCGCTGCTGGAACACGTTGGCGCGATAGCGCACGCCATCGGGCGTACCGTAGGCCAGGTCGAGATCGAGGGCGTCCTCGAACTGGGCGCGCTGCTTGTCGTTCATCATGTGGGCGGCGAACCCAGCGATAGCCTCGCGGGTCAGCGCCGGCACGTCGCGCACCGTCCGCAGCTCGCCCTTGATGCGAAAGATCGGGGGCAGGCCGGCCTTCAAGTGGACGTCGGACGCGCCGAGCTGGCGCGCGGCGTTCAGCACCCGATCGAGGATCTGGCTCATCGCGTCGGCTGAGCCTAACACGCTCGGTCGACGGGACGACCGGCGCCTTGCATGGCGCGGCCCCGGCATCCGCGATAGGCTCGCGCTCGCATGTACTGCCCGGCCTGTGGCGCGGCCAACGTCGACGGCGCGAAGTTCTGCGGGGCCTGCGGCGCCCGGCTCGAGGCGCCGGCGCCGGTCGCGCCCGTCGCGGTCGCGCCGACCACGGCCGACACCGCGGCTACCGTGGTCCGGCCCCCGCTGGTCGACGACGCCAGTCTGATGCCGCGGTCGCGCGGGGGCGGCCGGGTCGTCGCCGTGGTCGCCATCGATCTGGCCCTCGTGATCGGCGGCCTCGTGCTGTGGACCCGCTCGCCCACGACCGCACCGGCGAGCCCACGGACGGGCGGCGCCGGCGCCGTGGCCACGACCGACGGCGACGCGCGCGGCGTCGACGGGGCCGCGGGCAGCGGCGCTCCCCGGCGGCGGGGCCGCCAGCGGCAGCGGGCGACCGGGTGGCGGCAGCTCGGGTGGCGGCAGCTCGGGCGGTGGCGGCAGCGGCGGCAGTGGCGGCGGTGGCGGCAGTGGCGGCGGCGGCGGCGGCGGGCCTGGCACCGGTTCGGCCGCGGTTCCCGGCGCGGTCGACGCCCGCTCGCTCGACGACCTCCTGACCGACGCTGGCCCCGGCCCGGGTCCCACCCTGGACGCCGCCGCCCTCGAGCCGGGCGCCCCCGACGCCTCGGCCGTGGTCGAGCCGCCGGCGGCGGACGCCGCGGGCGCCGCGCCTGAGCTGGCCGATGCCGCCACCGCCGACCTGGCCGACGCCGACGACGGCGAGGTCTCGGCCCAGGTCGTGGAGCAGCAGTTCAACCGGCTGGCGGTCGCCTCCGAGAGCAAGCTCGGCCGCTGCTACCAGACCGCCACCAAGGCCCTGCCGGACGACCAGCCGATCGTCGGGGAAGTGGACATCGCGCTCGCGGTCATGCCTACTGGAAAGACCGAGAACGTGCGCGTCGAAGCCAACACCACCGGCTCCCAGACCTTGGCCAACTGCGCCCTCGGCGTGGTTCAGGCCTGGTCGTTTTCGCCGCACAGCGCCGCCGGCCCCCTCGTGTTCTCGCGGAAATTCCGCTTCGGGCCGGGGCAATGACCGCGCCGCGGGAGAGCTCCGGCGCACGCTCGACGACGCCGACCCGAGATCTTGTCGGCGCGCAGGTCCTGGTGATCGACGGCGATCCGCGGATCCACCGCGGCGTCACCGACCTGCTGCGGGCGGCGAGTCTCCACGTCACCTGCGCCGCCGACCCTGAGGCCGGGCTCGCCGAGCTGGGGCGCCACTTCTACTCGGTGGTGCTGATCGATCTCGACACGCCCACCCCCGGGGCCGGGGTCGACATCATCCGCCAGGTCCACGCCGCGTCGCCGACCTCGATGATCCTCGGCCTGACCCCGCGCCGGTCCTTTGAGGACGCGGTGGCCGCGGTGCGGGCCGGGGCCATCGACCTCGTGCTCAAGGCCCCCGACTCGGTCGCCTACCTGAAGGACCGCGTGCTCGACGCCGCCGCCCGCTCGGTCGGTCGCCGCGAGGTCGACTCGGTCCTGGTCGACGTCCGCGCCGTCCATGAGGAGTTCCTCCAGCGGTTCATGGACGCCGAGCGTCGCGCCCTCGACGCCGCCGACCGCGTGGCCGGCAAGGATCCTGGTCGGTCCCTCGAGATCGACGTCTTCACCGTCCTGGTCGTCGACGAGGTCGACTCGCTGGTCGACGAGCTCCGGCAGTGCGCGCCCGCCGGCTACCAGTTCCTCCAGGCGATGAGCGGCGGCGAGGCCCTCGATCGCATCTCGACCCACAAGTTCCACTTCGTGCTCATCTCCGACGAGCTGTCGGATCTGCCGGCGTCGATGGTAATCCAGACCGTGCGCAGCCAGAACCCTGAGGCCATCGCCCTGGTGTTCCGCGGCCCCGGCCCGGGCGGCTACGTCAACCTCGTCGAGACCGTCGGTCAACGCGCGGTCGTGCAGCCTTTCACCGAGGCCCACGATCTGGCCAGTCGTCTCGAGGAGCTGGCCGAGGGCTTCCGGGCCAAGACCCGCGAGCGCCGGTACACCCAGAACTTCCGCGAGAAGCACTACGACTTCCTGCGCCGCTACGTCGACATCAAGCTCAAGGTGGATCGAGCGCTGTCGACGGAATAGCTGGAGGGTTTGTCGCCAAACCCTCCCCCACCGGGGCGGAGCCCCGGTGGGACCCCCACCCGAGACGCGCGCCTCTGGCGCGTTGGAGGTGCAGCGCGGGTGGGCGGAGACCTCGGGCGTGGGGCGATGGCGGTAGGCGAGCACGGGGCGGAGCCCCGGTGGGACCCCCACCCGAGACGCGCGCCTCGCCTTTCTGGAGGTTTGTCGCCAAACCTCCCTCGGCGGGGTCATGCCCCCGCCGAGCCTCCCTCCGAGACGCGCGCCTCGCCTTTCTGGAGGTTTGTCGCCAAACCTCCCTCGGCGGGGTCATGCCCCCGCCGAGCCTCCCTCCGAGACGCGCGCCTCGCCTTTCTGGAGGTTTGTCGCCAAACCTCCCT
>JAGPCY010000041.1:75640-77589 GCA_018057825.1 Kofleriaceae bacterium
CGGCGGGGTCATGCCCCTGCCGAGCCTCCCTCCGAGACGCGCGCCTCGCCTTTCTGGAGGTTTGTCGCCAAACCTCCCTCGGCGGGGTCATGCCCCCGCCGAGCCTCCCTCCGAGACGCGCGCCTCCGGCGCGTTGGAGGTGCAGCGCGGGTGGGTGGAGACCTCGGGCGTGGGTAGAGAGCGGGACCGGGAGCGGGACCGGAACCGGAACCGGAACCGGAACCGGAACCCGATCCCGAACCCGAACCCGAACCCGATCCCGAACCCGAGCCCGAGCCCGAGACCGAGTCCGAGACCGAGTCCGAGTCCGAGGAGGAGACCGAGGAGGAGGAGGAATGCGGGCCCGAGGGCCCGCGGAGGTGGCTAGCGCGCGAGGGCGTAGGTCACGGCACCGACGCGGTCGGCGAGGACGCGGACGGTGGCGACGGCGGGCTCGTCGAGCCAGCGCCAGGCGAGGGCGACCTCGAGGGCGAACTTGGTCTCCTGGGCCTCGGCGGCGGCGATGCGATAGGAGTGCTTCTTGTCGCGGCCGGTGCG
This sequence comes from Kofleriaceae bacterium, assembly GCA_018057825.1. Taxonomy (GTDB): domain Bacteria; phylum Myxococcota_A; class Polyangia; order Haliangiales; family Haliangiaceae; genus UBA2376. Next base: position 76,178 of record JAGPCY010000041.1, read on the forward strand.
GCGCACGCCCTCGGAGAGGTTGAGGCCGACCGAGGTGGCCGCGCGCCGGAGCTGATCGGCGAGCGCGGGGGACCGCGTTTGCAGCTGCACGCACAGCGGCTCCAGCGCGCGGAGGAGATCGAGGACGAGAAACTGGGCATCGAGCATGTCGTGGGCTCCGTGGTTGGGGTTCGCCCGTCCGCGACCGACGCGCACGGCCCGTGACATCGGCCGCCGTTCGTGCGGTTCGTCGTCGGTTCAGGCGGCCTGCGGCCGATGGCGCGGGACGGTGCGCGGGAGGTCGCGAGGGCACCCCGACCACGGAGCCCCGGACGGGCGATGGCCAGCTCGGCGACGCGGCTCGTCGGCGCGGTGCGCCGGGCGGGGGCGTGCGCGGCGACGCGGCTCGGCGCTGCGCTGCGCCGGGCGAGGGCCAGCTCGGCGAGGCAGCTCGTCGACGCTGCGCTGCGCCGGCTCGGCGAGGCAGCACGTCGACGCTGCGCTGCGCCGGCCCGGCGACGCAGTTCGCCGCAGCACTGCGCCGGGCGGTGGCCAGCTCGGCGAGTCAGCTCGTCGACGCGGCGCTGCGCCGGGCGGCGATGCGGCTCGACGCCACGCTGCGCCGGGCGACGGCGGCGCGGTGACCTCGCGCGAGGGCGGCGTGGACGACGGCTCCTCGGGGATGGCTCACCCTGCGCGCCCTGCGCGCACGGGCAGTGCCCACGACCGAGGCTGGCTGGAGGCGAGGTGAGGGGGCGGGCGGCGGTCGTGGTCACGGCCCCTGCGCTTGTGGGCGCGTGGCGGGTGAGAGCCACCCCCGAGGAGATCGTCATGTTCCACGCCCAGACCATCGCGCATGAGTTCGTCGCTGCCGTCCGTCCCGTCATCGCTGCGGTCAAGCCGCAAGACGGCAACCTCGCCGACCAGCTCAAGCGCGCGTCGACCAGCGCCTCGCTCAACCTCGCTGAGGGCAACCGCCGCGCGGGCCGCGATCGCGTCGCGCGCTTCCGCATCGCCTCCGCCGAGTGCGGCGAGGCCGTCGACGCGCTGCGGCTCGCGGTCGGCTTCGGCTACGTCGCCGACGGCGCGATCGCCGACGCGCTCGGCCTGGGCGATCGGCTCAGCGCCATGCTCTGGCGCCTCACGCACCCGCGGCCGTGACGGCGCCCGTCGCCGGATCCGGCGCCCGTGCCGGATCCGGAGCCCGACGCGAAACCCGAACCCGAACCCGAACCCCGAACCCCGACCCCGACCCCGAACCCGAGTCCGAGACCGAGACGGAGTCCGAGACCGAGACGGAGACCGAGACCGAGACCGAGACCGAGACCGAGGCCGAGGCCGAGACCGAGTCCGAGTCCGAGTCCGAGTCCGAACCCGCCCCCCCGACCGCGACCCCGACCCCGAACCCGAACCCGAACCCAAGTCCGAGACCG
>JAGPCY010000012.1 GCA_018057825.1 Kofleriaceae bacterium
CCGCTTCGTCCTGCCGCCACGTCGCTCGCATCGTCGCTACGACCGCGTCGTCAAACGCAAGGACAGTCCCTACGCGCGTAAGTCCACGGCTCACCGGGCGAAAGGCGTTAACTGACCGGCATTGGAGGCCGAGACCGAGGCGGAGACCGAGACCGAGACCGAGGCGGAGACCGAGACCGAGACCGAGACTGAGGCCGAACCCGAACCCGAGGCGTCAGGTCAGCGCCAGCCGTCGATGGCTTCGCGCAGCTCGCCGACCCGGGCCTTGGACAGCGCGCCGACGGCGGCCACGACCATGCCGCCGGGCTGGAACACCTGGCGGGCGGTGGCGATCAGATCGTCGGCGGTGACGCGATCGATCGCGGCCAGCCGCTCGGCCAGGGGCGGCGGCGGGTAGTAGAGCGCGGTGCCGCCGAACCAGCCGGCCATCGCGCCGGGATCGTCGAGGGACGCCACGGTCTCGTAGCGGTAGCGGGTCTTGATCTTGGTCAGCTCGTCGTCGCCGATCGCCTGCTCGCGCAGGCCGCCGACCAGGCCGAGGATCTCGCCGACCAGCCGGGCCAGCTTGCCGTTGGCGGTGGCGCCCGTGACCTCGAACAAGGCGGCGTCGGCCAGGGGCTCGATGGCGGCGCCGATCGAGTACGCCAGGCCTTGCTGATCGGCGAGCTGGTAGTGCAACCGCGTCGACATGCCGTCGTCGAGCGCGCGCAGGAGCGCCACGAACGCGGGATAGGCGGGATCGATCTCGGGCACGCCGCGGAACAGGAGCGCCAGGTTGGTCTGGCTGCCGGCGTCCTTGACGTGGCGCCAGCGGACCTTGCCGGGGATGGCCGGGGCCGGCGCCGGGGTCGCGACCGCGCCGACCGGCAGGGCCTCGAGGCAGCGCGCGGCGTCGACGATCGCGCCGTGCTCGACCGGGCCCGCCACGCACAGGATGGTGTTGGCGGCGCCGTAGAAGGTCGCAAAGTGGCGGGTGACGTCGGCCGGCGTGAAGCCGATGACGTTGGCGCGCGGGCCGATGATGCGCTGGCCCAGCGGGTGCTCGCCGAAGGCCAGCCCGCGGGCGATGTCGTCGACGTTGATCTCGACGTCGTCCTCGTCGTAGTCCTCGCTCATCTCCTCGAGGATGAGGGCCCGCTCGCGCTCGATGTCGCCGAACCGCGGCCGGCCCAGGAGCTCGGCCAGGAGCGCCAGCCCGGCGCCGACCTGCTCGGGGAGAAACGCCATCGTGAACAGCGTGTAGTCGCGGCCGGTCTCGGCGTGGAGCGTCGAGCCCAGGGCCTCGATCGCGGTGTTGAGCGCGAGCGAGTTGGGGTAGCGATCGGTGCCGCGGAACAGCATGTGCTCGACGAAGTGCGACAGCCCGCTGTCGGCCGGGACCTCGAAGCGCGAGCCGACCTTGACGAAGGCCGCCACCGTCACGGTGTGCAGGTGGGGCAACGCCACGGTGGTGACCCGGAGCTGGTTGCCGAGCGTGGTCGTGGTCACGGGAGGATCGACGGGCGTGCGCACCGTCGGCCCACTTACCACGGCCGGGCCGGCCCGGGCAGGCCTCGCGGTTGACGGCCGGCGACCGCGGGCGTATCACCGAGGCACATGTTCAAGAAGATCGTCATCGCAGAAGACGATGACGCCATCGCCCACATGGTGAGCATGGCGTTGGGCGATGCCGGCTTTCTGTGCCTGCGCGCCTACGACGGCGACGAGGCGCTGCGCCTGGTCCGGGCCCACGACCCCGATCTGCTGGTCCTCGACTGGATGATGCCGCGGGTCGACGGCCTCGAGGTGGCGCGGCGGCTCAAGAGCGACGTCATGTGGTCGCGCACGCCGATCCTGATGCTGACCGCGCTGGCCACCGTCGAGCATCAGGTCGAGGGGCTCGAGGCCGGGGCCGACGCCTACATGACCAAGCCCTTCGACCTGCGCGAGTTCGCGGCCCGGGCCAAGGCGCTCATCCGCTCGACCCAGCGCGAGCGCGATCGCAACCCGACCACCGACCTGCCGGGCTCGCGGGCGATCGAGGGCCACCTGGCTGAGCTGCTGAAGTCGGGCGCGCCGGTCGCCGTCCTCCACGTCGACCTCTTGCAGTTCGACGGCTACGCCGACGCGGTCGGCTTCGCCAAGGCCGAGGACGCGGTCCGAGCCCTGGCCAAGGTCATCCTCACCGAGGCCCGGGCCCACGGCGACGGCGCGGCCTTCGTCGGCCACCTCGGCGGCTCGGACTTCATCGCGGTCACCGCGCCCGAGCGCGGCGAGGCCCTGGCGGCGGCCCTGGTCGCGCACCTGCGCGCCGGCAAGGCGACGCTGTTCCCCGGCGACGCCACGCGCCTGGCGCCGGTGATCGCGGTGGCGACCACCGCCGAGCTGCCCGCGGGCGGCGCCGATCAGCTCGCGCGTCGGCTGGGCGCGGCCATGCGCACCGCCAAGCAGGCCGACGACGGCGGCTACGTGATCTGGCGCGGGTGAGCGAGCGAGCGTGAGCGCGGGCGACGCGCCGGGCGACGACCCACCCGGGCCGACGCCGACCGCGGCCGTCGGCCCCGGGGCTCGGCTGGGCCGCTACGTCCTGGGCGACGAGCTCGGCGCCGGGGGCATGGCCACGGTGTATCGCGCTCGCGATCCCGAGCTGCGGCGCGATGTCGCGGTCAAGGTCCTGTTCCCGCACCTGGCCAAGAAGGCCGACGTCGCCCGGCGGTTCCGCCGCGAGGCCCGCGCCGCCGCCGCCCTCGAGCACCCCAACATCCTCCGGGTCTACGACGTCGGCGCCGACGATCCGCCGTACCTGGTGATGGAGCTGGTGCGCGGCCAGAGCCTGCGCGAGATCGCGGACCGCGACGCGCCGCTGCCGGCCGAGCTGGTCGCGGCGATCGGCGCCCTGGTGGCTGACGCGCTGGCGGTCGCCCACCGCGCGCGCATCGTCCACCGCGACGTCAAGCCGGCCAACCTGATGCTGGCCGACGACGGGCGCTTGCTCCTGGCCGATTTCGGCGTCGCCCGGGTCGAGGACGACGACGCGCTGTCGACCAAGACCGGCGCGCTCCTGGGCACGGTGTGCTTCATGGCGCCCGAGCAGGCGGCCGGCGGCGCGGTCGACGGCCGCAGCGACCTGTTCGCGCTGGGCGTGACCCTGTACCAGCTCGCGGTCGGCGCGCTGCCGTTCACCGGCCCGCCGGCCAAGATCATCGCCGACGCCCAGCGCGGCGCGGCCGTGACCGCGGCCCGGCGCTCGTCGGAGGTCGGGTTGCCGCTGTCGCGCGTGATCGAGCGGCTGATGGCGCCCGACCCGGCGGCGCGGCCGGCCGACGCGGCGACCGCGGCCGCCGAGCTGCGCGCGCTGGTGACCGCCGGCGGCCTGGGCGAGCCACGCGACGAGGTCGCGGCCTTCGCCGCCGATCGCGCCGGGTACCGCGCCGCGCGCACGCCGACCATCGTCGCTGCCCTGACCCGCGCCGCCGACGCCGCGGCCGCCCGCGGCGCCACCGCCAGCGCGCTGTCGGCGTGCGATCGGATCTTGGCGCTGGTCCCCGATCACGCGGGCGCGACCGCGCTGGTCGCCCGCCTGAGCCGTCGCGGCGCGTGGCGACGCGCGACCACCCTGGGCGTGGCCGGCGCGCTGACGGCCGGCGCGGTGATCGCGGGGGTGGCGTATCGCCGGGTCATGCGGGACGCCGATCGGACGTTCGCGAGCCACAGCGATGCCGCCGTCGACGCCGCGACGATCGACGCCGCGACGATCGACGCCGGGACGATCGACGCCGGGACGATCGACGCCGGGGCGATCGACGCCGGGGCGATCGACGCCGGGGCGATCGACGCCGGCCCGCCCTCCCGGCGCCCCGACGCGGGCGGCGCGCCGCGCCCGGACGCCGCCGTCGCCGCCCTCGCGATCGACGCCGGCCTCGCGATCGACGCCGCCGCGCGGCCGGTCGATGCCGGGCCGACCACCGGCGAGCTGATCCTCGCCCTCGACGCCTGGTGCGACCTGACGATCGACGGCGTGGCGCGCGGCCGCGCCAGCCGGGCGCCGCTCGAGCTGACCGCCGGCCGCCACGAGCTGATCTGCACCCAGGGCCTGGGCCTCGGGACCTGGCGCCAGACCGTCGAGGTCGTCGCTGGCGAGCGCCGCACCGTCACCGGCTCCCTGGTCGCCGCGACCGTGGTCGCCAACGGCCTGGCTCACCCGGTCCGCCTGCGCGACCAGACCCTCGCGCCAGGCGCGACCGCCGAGGTCCGCCCGGGTCGGGTCCGGCTCGATCGGGTCCAGGGTGGCGCGGTCGAGCCCGGGCCGTGGATCGCGATCCCCCGGGTCGCGCGCTGTACCTTGCGCGATCGACCCACGCTCGACTGCTATCCGTGATCGCCGCCACGATCGCGCGACGGGCGCCGACCGCGACGCCGATGTCCGGATCCGCGCCTGCGCCCGCCGCGGGCCGATGCGATATCGTCGCGTTGTGGCTGGCAAGCTGGTTGCACACGGTAGCTCCGTGATGGGACGCCCCATGCTGGGACGCACCGTGCTGGCCCGCGTCGGCCTCGCGCTCACCGCCGTTTCGGCCGGCGGGTGCGTGTACCTCGACCTCATCAACGAGCGCCCGAGCGCCGAGATCGAGCGCGTCGGCGACGGCCTGATCTACCGCGGCGACCCGCTGGCCTTCCGCGCCTTGGGCGACGACCCCGACGGCGATCGCCTGTCCTACGCCTGGCGCGGCCAGGGCTGCGATCGCTCGATCGACGATCCGGCCCACGTCTGCTCGGCGGTCGAGACCGGCACCGACGAGCTGTTCACCTTCACCGTGCCGACGACGGTCGACGGCGCGCCGACCACGCGCCTGGTCGTGACCCTCGAGGTCACCGACGCCCGCGGCGCGGTCGCGCGCCCCGGCCAGCGCCTCGAGCTGCCGGTCGCCAACCACCCGCCGACCCTCGAGCTCCAGCGGCGCGGCCGCGAGCTGTCCGGCCAGTTTCCGACCGGGGTCCCGATCGTGGTGAGCGCCCGCGGCACCGACGTCGACGGCGACGCCGTGACCTTGAGCTGGACCTTGTTCCCCGCCGCGACCTCGGACCCCGATCGGGTCGAGTTCGAGCGCCTGCCCGATCCGGCGACCGGCGGCCAGGCCTACCAGCTCATCCCCGACGTCGCCGGCGAGTGGCTGGTGCGCGTCGACGGCAGCGACGGCCTCGATCCGGCGCGGGCCGAGCTGCCGATCCTGGTCCAGCCCGATCACGCGCCGTGCATCGGCGCCCTCGATCCGCCCGCGACCGACGGCGCGGTGGTCCTGCTCACGGCGCCGCGGCGCTTCGCTCTGCGCGTCGTCACCGACGACCTCGATCTCTACCCGCCGCCACCGCCCGGCGATCCGTACCTGGGCGCCGCGGCGCTGGCGTGGTCGATGCGCCCGGCCGGCGCGACCGCGTGGACCGCGCTGCCCGACGCCGGCGCCGCGGTCGATCTCGACCCCGGGCTGTACGCGCCCGGCGATCGCCTCGAGCTGCGGGTCGAGGTCGCCGATCGCACGCGGCGCTGGCCAGCCACCCACCCGGCCTGCGCGCCCGAGGCGGCCTCGTGCAACATCGAGCCACCGGTCGGCTGCGTGCAGCGCCGGACCTGGCTCGTGGAGGTCCGGTGATGTCGCCCCGTCGGCCCCTCGCCCTGGTCCTCGCGCTCGCCCTCGCCGGCTGTGGCGCCGAGCAGTTGCAACCCGACCAGGACGCCCGCGCGTGTTCGCTGGCGGTGCAGGTCGAGCCCGGCGATCCGATCGCGCCGACGACCGTGACCGCGCGGGCCACGGTCACCGGGCCGAGCGGCGTCTTCACCTATACCTGGACCGTGCGCCACGACGGCGCCCCGGTGGCGGTGACCCCGCGCACCCCCGACAGTCGCGACATCGACTTCATCGCCACCACCGCCGGGGTCTACGACGTCATCCTCGACGTCGACGGCGCGGGCCCGGAGTGTACGCGCTGGCAGGGGTCGGTGAACGTCCGCGACCCGGGCGCCATGCCGGGCGCGCTGCGGCTGCGGTTCGCGCCGGCCCCGACCGCGGGCGCCCCGCTGCAAGAGCGGACCGTGATCGTGCCCGGCGGCGCGGACTTCGCCCTCGGCGTGCTCGCCCTCGATCCCGGGGTCGTCGCGCCGATCCTCGTCGTGGACCCCGGCGGCCAGCGCGTGCCCAGCTACGTCCGCCTGCGCTCGCGCGCCACCCCGGATGCGGTGGTCGAGTTGGTCACGACCGCCGGCGGCGGCGAGCGCGCGACCCTGGCGACCGGGCGCTACGACGTCCTGGTCGTGCCCCTGGTCGGTGGCCTGGCGCCGGCCGCGATCGCCAACTGGGAGCCGGCGCTCGGCCCCCTCACCGTCGGGCCCGGCACCCCGGTGACCGGCCAGCTCGAGGACGAGACCGGCGCCGGGCTGGCCGGCGCGCGGATCGCGATCGCCGGCGACGACGACGGCGCGCCGTCGACCGTCGCGACCACCGCGAGCGACGGCAGCTTCGCGCTGGCCTGGCAGCTCGGCGCCGGCGCCACGCTGACCGTGACCCCACCCGCCGGCAGCGGCCGGGCCCGCCTGCGCGTGCCGCTCGACCAGCTCACCGCCACCCGCCCGCTCACGATCCGCTACCAGCCCGGCCACCCGATCCGCGACCTGACCGGCACGCCGACCCGCATCGGCGGCGCCGCGCCCCCGGGCGGCCACGCCCTGATCGCCGTCGAGCTCGGCGCGATCGCCACCGCCACCGACGGCCTGGTCACCGTCGACGCCACCGGCACCCACCGCGATCAGGTCGCCCTCGACAGCGCCGGCCGCTTGACCAGCTACCGCCTGACCGCCGGGGCCGGCCGGGCCTACCTGGTGGCGACCGACGGCGGGCCGGGGGCGGTCGCAACCTTCGACGCCACCACCGCCACCCCGGCCGCGCTGGCCGGCGCCACGCCGCGCGCGGTCGTGGCGACGCTCACCGATCGCAGCGGGACGCCGATCGCCGGCGCTGCGGTCGACGCGACCGTGACCGGCGACCTCGCCCACCCCGGCGCGCCGCACGCGACCGCGACCTCGGCGGGCGACGGACGGGTGACGCTGGCCCTGGCCGCCGGCGCCAGCTACGAGCTCACGATCATCGACGGCCGCGGCGCGCGGCACCGGCTGCCGATCGGCGGCGTCGCGGTCGACCTCGGGGCGATCGCGCTGGCGCCCAGCTCGCTCGTGCGCGGCGAGCTCCGCCTGGTCGGCATGAGCGTCGGCCTGGCCGACGCGGCGGTGACCGCGCTGTGCGCGAGCTGCACCGGCCTCGATCGCAGCCGGCCCCTCGGCGAGACCGCGACCGACGCGGCCGGCACCTTCACCCTCGCGATCCCGGATCCGACCCCACCGCCGTGATCCATCGCCACCGTCGCGCCTGCTACCATCGCGCGGGCGTGCGCGCCCTCCTCGCCGTCCTCGTCGCCACCCTGGCCGTGCTGGTCCCCGCCGCGGCGCGCGCGGAGCCGACCACCGTCGCGTTCCTGCCGCTCGACGCCGATCGGCGGCTGACCCTGTACAGCAACGCGGTCGCCACCGCCCTGGCCGCCGAGGTCCGCACCGCCGGCTTCCCGGTCGCGGTGGTGTCCGACGTCGCCGCGGTGCCGCGCGGCGCCTGGCTGGTGGTCGACGGTCGCCTGGTGGCGCGCGGCCGCGGCGCCGCGATCGAGCTGCGGGTCCGCGATCCTGAGGCCGGGCGCGACGTGATCCGCCTGGCCGAGGCCGCGCCGACCTTGGCCGACCTCGATGTCGCCACGCGGACCCTGGCCGCGGCCCTGGCCCGGACCCTGGCCGCCGAGCGCGCGGCCCGCACGCCGCCGCCGCCAACGCCGCCAACGCCGCCGCCGCCCGACGCGCCGCCCCCCGCGCCACCGACGCCGCCGCCACCCGATCCGCGACCGCTCGCGACCGTCACCGTCCGCGCTCGCACCTTGCGCGATCGCGCCGGCCCACCGATCGACGCCGCAGCGCTGACCCGGCGGGCGCTCGGGCGCCTCGTCGACCGTCTCGGCTACCGGCTGGCCGGTGACGGCGAGGGCGCCGCCCTGACGATCACCGCCGACATCCTCGGGCTGACCGCCGACTTTCAGGGAACCGTGCCGATCGGCCGCGGCCGCCTGCGGGTCACGGTCGCCGATGCCCGGGGCCCGCTGTTCGACCGCGTCGTTCGCACCGACACCGTGGTCGGCAGCCGCGGCGACCGGATCGACACCCTGGTCCGCCTGGTCGCCGCCCAGGCGGTCGACGTCGCGCTGCCCCGGGTGCGCGAGCGCCTGGCCGCGCGGAGGCCGCGGTGACCCGGCGGTGGCCGGTCGCGGCGGTCGTCCTCGCCACGATGGGCGCCACCACCGCCGCGGCGCAGCCCGGCCTCGACGACCGGACCACCGCCGCCGCCACCGCCGCCGACGCCGGCGACTGGGCCACGGTCGAACGGCTGCTCGCGCCGGTGGTCGCCGATCCCCACGTGGCCCCGGGCGAGCGCGCCGAGGCCCACCGCCTGCTCGGGCTCGCGGCCCTCGCTCGCCGCGACCCCGCGGCCGCCGAGGCCCAGTTCCTCGCGTACCTGAAGCTCGACCTCGACGGCCGCCTCGATCCGGCGCTGTACCCGCCGGAGACCGTGGCCTTCCTCGAGGACGTGCGCGGTCGCCACGCGGCGCTGCTCCGCTCGCTGCGCCCCAAGCCCAAGGCCCGGCGTTCGTGGGCACTCAACCTGCTCCCGCCGGCCGGCCAGTTCCAGAACGGCCATCGCACCAAGGCCTGGACCCTGGCGGTGATCGGCGGCACGGCGCTGCTCGCGAACGTCGGCAGCTACATCCTCTTGCGCTCGTGGTGCGACGACGACGGCACCTGCGATCACAGCGACAGCGCGCGCGCCTTGCGGCAGGTGAACCTCGGCGCGGCGGCGGTCTTCGGCGGAGCGTACCTGTACGGCATGTGGGATGGATTCCGACACTTCCGGCGTACGTCCGAAGTGTCGGTGGCTCCCGTCGCCTACATCGGCGGTGGCGGTCTGGTGGTGCGGCTCACGTATTGACCATGATCGGGGGCCATAGACCATGGCTCTAGTCCCCCATCGGTACCTCGTCTGTCGTCGGATGTCGTCGAGAAACCGCGGCTAACTACCCCCGTTTCTGATTGTACGTCGCCGATCGCGCCGATAGGCTTGTCGACGTGCGGCAAGCCATCCCCTTCGGGAAGTACCTGCTCCTCGATCGCATCTCCGTCGGCGGCATGGCCGAGGTGTTCAAGGCCAAGAGCTACGGCGTCGAGGGCTTCGAGAAGGTCATCGCGATCAAGCGGATCTTGCCGTCGATGGGCGAGGACCGCGAGTTCATCAAGATGTTCATCGACGAGGCCAAGATCGTCGGCCAGCTCGCGCATGCCAACATCTGCCAGATCTTCGAGCTCGGCCGCACCGACGGCGCTCACTTCATCGCGATGGAGTACATCTGGGGCAAGGATCTGCTCCAGATCCAGAATCGCGCCCGCAAGCTGAAGCAGCAGATCCCGGTGTCGATGGCGTGCTTCGTCGTCGCCAAGGTCCTCGAGGGTCTCGACTACGCCCACAAGAAGCGCGACGCCCTGGGCCGCCCCCTCGAGATCGTCCACCGCGACTGCTCGCCGCAGAACGTCCTCATGTCCTACGAGGGCGAGGTCAAGATCATCGACTTCGGCATCGCCAAGGCGGCGTCGCGCAGCTCGAAGACCCAGGCCGGCGTGCTCAAGGGCAAGTTCGGATACATGTCGCCCGAGCAGGTCCGCGGCCTGCCCCTCGATCGCCGGAGCGACATCTTCTCGGTCGGCACGATCCTCTACGAGTGCCTGTCGGGCGACCGGCTGTTCGTCGGTGAGACCGACTTCTCGACCCTCGAGAAGGTCCGCAACGTCGACATCCCGCGCCCGCGCGAGGTGAACCCGGCGATCCCCGAGGCGGTCGAGGCCATCATCATGAAGGCGCTCGCCAAGGACGCGGCGGATCGGTACCAGTGGGCCAGCGAGATGGTCGGGGACCTGCAGCGGTACCTGATGAGCCAGGACGCCGTGTTCACCGCCAAGACGCTGTCGTCGTGGCTGAAGGACGGCTTCGCCCCCGAGATCGAGCGCGAGCGGGCCCAGCACGAGTCGTTCAAGAAGCTCGGCCGCGAGGGCCTGATCGCCAACGTGCCGATGGCCGAGGCCAAGCTCGACGTGGTCGAGCACCTGGGCGAGGCCGGCAAGGCCGACGACCCGACGATGCTCGGCGGCCCGAGCTTCGACGACATCATCGCCGACAGCGCCGGCCCGGCGCCCGGGTCGCCGGCGGCCCGCGGCGCGGGCCCCGACGAGTTCGCCGAGGAAGGGCCGACCGAGATCTTCGGCGAGATCAGCGAGGTCGGCGAGGCCCCGGCCCCGGTCGCCGCGCCGGCCCCGGCGGTGGTCCTGGCCCCCAACGCCCGCCGGCCGCCGACGGTCAACGGCCCCACGGTCGCCCCGCCGGCCCCGCCGCCGCCGCCCTCTCACGCCGAAGACCCGACGATCTCGCCGCTCGGCATGATGGCGCCGCCCCTGCCGGTGGCGCCGCCAGCGCCGATGCCGCTGCCGATGGCGCCGCCTCCCGGCGGCGGGGCCAACGCCAAGACCATGCTGGGCGTGCAGGCGCCCGTGATCCCGCCGCCCGGCTCGCCGGTCTATACGCCGGCCCAGGGCTATCCGCCGCCCGGCGGGCCCGCGACGCCCTACGCGCCGCCCGCCCCCGAGGCCGGTCCACCCGCTGGCTATCCCGGTGCGCCGACGCCCGGCTACCCCGGCGGCCCGGGACCGGGGTACCCCGGCGGCCCCGGCCCGGGATACCCTGGCGGTCAACCGGGGTATCCCGGCTACGGCGGACCTACGCCCTACGGCGGCCCGCCGCAGGGTCCACCGGGCGGCCCGCCGCAGGGGCCACCAGGCGGTCCACCGCAGGGCTACGGCGCGCCGTACCCGTACCAGGGCCAGCCGGTCGCGGCCTCGCCGAGCTACCCGAGCGCCAACATCCCGGCCGCCTCGGGCCCGGTCGCCGCGGTCGACTCCACCGCGCGGCGCAAGAAGAAGCCGTCCCTGGGCAAGGACATCGCGATCGGCGTCGCGATCGCCGCGCTGGTCCTGGGCGCGGCCGCGGCCGTGAAGTTCACCGTCCTCGACAAGCCCGCGAGTAAGCCGACCCCGAGCGCGGCGGCCACCGCCCGCCTCGAGATCGCGGTGACCGACGCCGGCGGCGGCACCGGCCCTGCGACCGTGTCGATCGACGGCACCGCGCGAGGCAAGACCACCGACGGCAAGCTCGCCGTCGCCGACCTGGCCCCCGGCTCCTACGCCGTGCGCATCGAGCGCGACGGCGCCGCCCCGTGCGAGACCACGGTCCTTCTGGCCGCCGGCGCCGCGATGCCGGTGGCGTGCGAACTCAAGCCTGCGGCCGCGGTGCCCCCGGTGGCCGACGCCGGCGTCGCAGTCGAGGACGCCGCGGTCCCGGAGGTCGACGCCGCCGCCGAGGTCGACGCGGCGGCGCCGATCGACGCCGCCCTGGTGGCGGTGGCCGATCCGCCCGACGACGATCCAACCGACCCCGACGACCCGCCGAGCGGCGGCTCCGCCAAGCCCGGCAGCGACAAGCCCGGCGGCGACAAGCCCGGCGGCGGCTCCGCCAAGCCCGGCACCGACAAGCCGAGCGGTGGCTCTGCCAAGCCTGGCGGCGGCTCGGCCAAGCCCGGCGACAAGCCCAGCGGTGGCTCCGCCAAGCCCGGCACCGACAAGCCCGGCGGCGCGATCGCGATCGGCCCAGGCTCCGGCTCCGCCAAGCCTGGCGACAAGCCCAGCGGTGGCTCCGCCAAGCCCGGTTCCGGCTCGGGCTCCGGCTCAGCCAAGCCTGGTTCCGGCTCGGGCTCTGGCTCGGCCAAGCCGGGCGGTGAGAAGCCCGGTGGCGGCTCGGCGACCCCGTCCGGCGCGGAGGGCTATCTGGTGGCCTACACCACGCCGTTCGCGTCGGTCACCGTCGATGGCGTGCCGCGCGGCACCACCCCGATCACGCCGCGCCAGAAGATCGCGCTGTCGCCCGGCCTGCACAAGGTGCAGTTCAAGGTCGGCAAGGACACCTGGCGGGTCACGGTGAAGATCGAGTCCGGCAAGACCACGACCCTGACCAAGGACCTCCCGGTCGACTAGTGGAGGGCCGCCCGTGATCGTCGCGTCAACCGTGGTGGCGGAGCTGGCGGCCCAGCACGCCCACCTGCGCCGGCTCCTCGACCGCTGCGACGCGCTCCTGGCGGCCATCGACGCCGGGGAGGTCGGCGCCGCCGCCCTGGCCGCCGAGGTCCGCCGCCTGCGCCAGGCCTTCACCGATCACCAGGCCTTCGAGGACGATCACCTGGCGCTCTTCGGCCCGACCGATGGCCATCGCGACCACCACGCCGACCTGGCCGCCGGCCTCGCCGACGATCCGGCAGTGTTGGCCTTGGCGGTCGTGCTGCGCGACCTGCGCGATCACCTGACCCACGAAGACGCGCTCCTGGCGACCCTGATGCCGTCGACCTGACTCGGTCTCGGTCTCAGCCTCGGCCTCGGTCTCAGCCTCGGCCTCGGACTCGGACTCGGACTCGGACTCGGATTCGGGTTCGGGATCGGGATCGGGATCGGGATCGGGATCGGGATCGGGATCGGGATCGGGATCGGGATCTGGATCCGGATCGGGTTCGGGTCTCCGCCTCGGTCTCCGCCTCCGCCTCGGTCTCCGCCTCCGCCTCCGCCTCTCGCCCCTGAACCGGCCCTGCGCGCTAGCGCGCAGTCGGCGCGTCTCCGACGGCGTTTCGTCGCACTGCGGCACGCTGCGGCGGCTCGCCGCGCGCACGCCATGCGCGGTTTTTTTTCGCTCCAACCACGCGACGCAGTTCCTGCGCAGAACCACCGTCTGACCCCGGCACGATGGTTGCTGAAGCGCAGCGTCGATGAAGCCACCAGAGACCTTGCGCTACGACGACGCCATCGTCCGCAAGTTCGTGGTCGCAGCGGTTGTGTGGGGCCTCGTGGGCATGATCGTCGGTCTGCTCCTGGCCCTCCAACTTGCGATCCCGGACTTGAACTTCGCGCCCTACCTGACCTTCGGTCGACTGCGACCGCTGCACACGAACGCGGTGATCTTCGCGTTCGCGGGCAACGGCCTGTTCGCCGCGGTCTACTACTCGACGCAGCGCCTGGTCAAAGCCCGACCGCTGTCCGACGGGCTGTCGGCGTTCCACTTCTGGGGCTGGCAGGCCATCATCCTGTCGGCCGCCATCACCCTGCCGCTCGGCTTCACGCAGGGCAAGGAGTACGCCGAGCTCGAGTGGCCGATCGACCTGGCGATCGCGGTCGTGTGGGTCGGCTTCGCGGTGAACTTCTTCGGCATGCTGCGCAACCGCCGCGAGAAACACCTCTACGTCGCGGTGTGGTTCTACATCGCGACCATCGTCACCGTCGCCATCCTGCACATCTTCAACTCGATGGCGGTGCCGTGGAGCCCGCTCAAGAGCTACTCGATGTACGCCGGCGTCGAGGACGCCTTCATGCAGTGGTGGTACGGCCACAACGCGGTGGCGTTCTTCCTGACCACGCCGTTCCTCGGCCTCATGTACTACTTCCTGCCCAAGGCGGCCGAGCGCCCGGTCTTCAGCTACCGGCTGTCGATCCTGCACTTCTGGTCGCTGGTCTTCCTCTACATCTGGGCCGGCCCGCACCACCTGCACTACACCGCGCTGCCGGCCTGGGCGTCGACGCTCGGCATGGTGTTCTCGGTGATGCTGTGGATGCCGTCGTGGGGCGGCATGATCAACGGCCTCCTGACCCTGCGCGGCGCGTGGAACAAGGTCGCCGCCGAGCCGGTGCTCAAGTTCTTCGTCGTCGGCGTGACCTTCTACGGCATGTCGACCTTCGAGGGGCCGATGCTGTCGGTGAAGAGCGTCAACGCGCTGTCGCACTACACCGACTGGAACATCGCCCACGTCCACGGCGGCGCCCTGGGCTGGGTCGGCTTCATGGTCTTCGGCATGGTGTACTGGCTGATGCCGCGGCTCTACCAGGCGCCGCTCTACTCGAAGGCCCTGGCCACCGTGCACTTCTGGGTCGCGACCGTCGGCATGGCGATGTACGTCGTGGCGATGTGGGCCGCGGGCATCACCCAGGGCCTCATGTGGCGCGCCTTCGACGACACCGGCCGCCTGCAGTACGGCGACTTCCTCGAGACCGTCACCCGGCTCATGCCGATGTACTACGTGCGCGCGGTCGGCGGCACCCTGTACATCGTCGGCGTCCTCATCTTCCTCTACAACATGTACAAGACCTGGCAGGCCCGCCCGGCGACCTACGCCGAGGTCGAGGTCGAGGTGCCGCCGCGCATCCGCGACGCCGCCGAGGCCACCGCCACCGGGGGCGCCAAGGCCCACGGCCACTGGCACCGCCGCTGGGAGGGCCTGCCGACCACCTTCACCGTGCTGGTCGCGGTGGCGGTGATCGTGGCCTCGCTGTTCGAGATCATCCCGACCTTCCTCATCAAGTCCAACGTGCCCAAGATCGCGACGGTCAAGCCGTACACCCCGCTCGAGCTGTACGGCCGCGACATCTACATCCGCGAGGGTTGCTACAACTGCCACTCGCAGATGGTGCGGCCGTTCGTCGACGAGACCGTGCGCTACGGCCTGGGCGGCGTGCCGACCGAGTACTCCAAGCCCGGCGAGTTCATCTACGACCACCCGTTCCAGTGGGGCAGCCGTCGCATCGGCCCCGACCTGGCGCGCGAAGGCGGTCGCCGCGACGAGTACTGGCACCTGCGCCACTTCGAGAACCCGCGCTCGACCTCGCCCGGCAGCGTCATGCCGAAGTACCCCCACCTGCTGAAGGACAAGCTCGACTTCGGCAGCATCCAGTCGCGGGTCAACGCCATGGTCACCCTCGGCGTGCCCTACGGCGACGACGTCAAGCGCGACGCCGGCGGCGTGGCCCGGGCCCAGGCCCAGGCGCTGTCGGCCAAGCTGGTGTCGCTGGGTGGCCCGAGCACGATGGGTGACCGCGACGTGATCGCGCTCATCGCCTACATGCAACGCCTCGGCGTCGACATCCGCGCCGGCCGCAACGACCTGCCGGCCGAGACCGCGCCGGCGGCGCCCAAGTGAGGTCCCACCATGAGCCTCTCTGAACTCGTCTCCAACCTCACCCCCGCGACCTACTCGCAGCTCGCGCTGCTCCTGTTCGTCGGGGTCTTCCTCGCCATCGCCTGGCGCTTTCGCCGGGCCAACACCGAGCTGGCCGACACCGCCGGCCTGCCCCTGGCCGACGACGACGCCCCACACGCCCCCCGGGAGGCGACCCATGAGTGACGCATCCGCGCCCCGCCCTGACGGCCAGCTCCTGGACCACGTCTACGACGGCATCCGCGAGTACGACAACCCGCTGCCCGGCTGGTGGAGCTGGTTCTTCATCGCCACCATCGTGTTCTCGGCCGGCTACGGCTTCTGGTACCACCTCGGCGGCCCGGGCAAGTCCGAGCACGAGGTCTACGCCGCCGAGGTCGCCGCCTACGAGAAGAAACGCGTCGAGCGCGAGGCCTCCGACATGGCCTCGGTCAGCGAGGGCTCGCTGGCCAGCGCCGCCGGCAACGCCGACATGCTCAAGCGCGGCCGCGAGCTGTTCGTGACCACCTGCGCGAGCTGCCACAAGGAAGACGGCAGCGGCCTCATCGGGCCCAACCTGACCGACGGCTTCCAGAAGCACGGCGCGACCCGCCTCGACATCTACAAGACGATCTCCAACGGCGTGGCCGGCACGGCCATGGTGCCGTGGTCGGCCCAGCTCAAGCCCGCCGATCTGGTCGCGGCCACCGCCTTCGTGGTGACCTTGCGCGACCGCCCGGTCGCGGGCAAGGAGCCCGAGGGACCTGCGGTGCCGCCGTTCCCGGCGCCATGACCTCCTGACCCGAGCCGTACCATGAGCCTGCCCGCCCCCTCCGAACGTGTCCTCTCGACCCTCAACACCGACGGGTCGCGCTTCTGGATCCGACCGAAGCTCTCGCCCGGTCGGTTCCTGACCGGGCGGCGGGTGGTGGGCTACGCGCTCATCTTGCTGTTCATCTTCTTGCCGCGCATCCGCATCGGCGGGCGCCCGGCCTTCCTGATCGATCTGGTGTCGCGCGAGATCTCGATCGCCGGCGCAGTGTTCCGGCCGTCCGATGGCTTCCTCTTGATGCTGCTCGGCCTGACCGTGGTGATCACGGTCTTCTTCGTGACGGCGCTGTGGGGCCGGGTGTGGTGCGGCTGGGGCTGCCCGCAGACGGTCTACCTCGAGCACGTCTTCCGGCCGATCGAGCGGCTATGGGAGGGCAGCCCGTCGGAGCAGCGCAAGCTCGACGCCGCCAAGGGTTTGCCGTCGTGGCGGCGGATCGGCAAGTGGGTGACCTACGTCGCGCTGTCGTTCGCGCTGGCCAACGTGTTTCTCGCTTACTTCGTCGGCACCGACCGCCTCGAGCGCTGGGTGTTCCAGGCGCCGACCGAGCACCTGTTCGGCTTCGGCGTGGTGATGTTCGTGACCGCGCTCATGGTCTTCAACTTCACCTACTTCCGCGAGCAGACCTGCATCGTCGCCTGCCCCTACGGCCGCCTGCAGTCGGTCATGCTCGACAAGCAGTCGCTCATCATCGGCTACGACGGCACCCGCGGCGAGCCGCGCGGCAAGTCGGCCAAGAAGAAGCTGCCGGTGGTCGGCGACGAGCCGGCCGCCGCCGCCGAGCGCCGCGGCGACTGCATCGACTGCGGGGCGTGCGTGACCACGTGCCCGACCGGCATCGACATCCGCAACGGCCTGCAGATGGAGTGCATCGGCTGCGCGCAGTGCATCGACGCCTGCGACCACGTGATGGACAAGATCGAGAAGCCGCGCGGCCTCATCCGCTACACCTCGGAGGACGAGCTGGCCGGCAAGCCGCGCAAGGTCTGGCGGGTCCGCACGTTCATCTATCCGGCGCTCCTGGCCCTGGTCGGCACGCTGTTCGTGTGGAACCTCGGCCACCGCGCCGCCACCGAGGTCTGGGTCCAGCGCCCGGCCGGCCCGGCGTTCTTCGATCTGGGCGACGGCAAGGTCGCGGCCCAGGTCCGCATCAAGCTCGAGAACAAGACCGACGTCACCCGGACCTATCGCTTCACCTTGGTCGAGGCCGAGGTCGGCACCTTGCGGGTGTCGATGCCGACCTGGACCCTCGGGCCGAGCAAGCGCGTCGAGATCCCGCTGTTCGTCGACACCCCACGCACCAGCTTCACCCACGGTCAGCGCAAGGTCCACCTGCGCATCGACGACGACCACGGCTGGAGCAAGACCCTGCCGATCAACCTGATCGGCCCGGAGACCCCATGAGCCCAGGAGCCCGCTGGATCGCCGGCGTCATCGCCACCTTGGTCGGCGGCGTGATCGCGATGGTCGCGCTGATCATCCAGGCCGAAGGTGCCAACGCCGGCCGCATCGTGCCCAACTACTACCAGCGCGCCGCGCACTTCGACGACGACATCGCCGCCGCCGACGCCAGCCGCGCCCTGGGTTGGACCGCGACCGCGACCCTCACCGCCGACACGGTGCGGGTGTGTCTGGTCGATCGCGCCGGCGCGCCGGTCGCCGCCACCACCACCGCGGTCGTGACCCACCGGGCCTTCCCCGGCGCCGGCCAGACCGCGACCTTGACCGCCGGCGCCGACGGCTGCGCCGCCGCGCCCCTGGCCCTGCGCCGCGGCGTCCACGACGTCACGCTGTCGGCGGTGGCGGGCGCCGATCGCTTCGTCGCCTCCGCGGTGCGCGAGGTCGAGTGAGATGAGCGCGATCGTGGCCGCGGCCTTGACCGCTGGCCTGACCGGCAGCCTGCACTGCGTGGCGATGTGCGGCCCGCTGGTCGGGTTGGCCTCGGGGCCGACGCTGGGACCGTCGATGCGCCTGGCCGCGATCCACAACCTCGGCCGCTTGATCACCTACGCCGCCCTGGGGGCGCTGGCCGGCGCGGTCGGCAGCGGCCTCGACCTGGCGGGCCGCCTGGCCTCGGTCCAGCGCGGCGCCGCCCTGGTCGCCGGGCTGGCGATCGTGGTGTGGGGCGTGCTCTTGATGCGCGGGCCGCGGGCCGCGGCGCCGACCAGCGCGACCTGGTTCGATCGTGGCCTGGTGGCGATCCGCCGGCGGCCGCCGCGCCGGCGGGCGCTCCTCCTCGGCAGCCTGACCGGCCTGGTGCCGTGCGGCTGGCTGTGGGCGATGGTCGTGGTCGCGGCCGGCACCGGCTCGATCGGCGCCGGCGCGGCGACCATGGCGGCGTTCTGGCTCGGCACCGTGCCGGCCATGCTCGGCGCGATCACCTTCATCGGGCCGCTGGTGGCGCGCCTGCGTCAGCGCCTGCCGCTGGTCACCGGCCTGACCGTCATGGCGCTCGGCCTGGTGACGCTCTACGGCCGCTGGCACGACGCCGGCGACCGCGGCGTGACCCAACCGACCTGTCACAGCGGAGGCAGCCATGACCACGGCGCTCGCTAGCGCCGGCGCGGTGCCGGCGGCGCGCGACGGCGCGCTGGCCGCGACGGCGACCGCCTGCGCCCACTGCGGCCTGCCCGCGGCCGCCGCCACCGACGACGGCCCGGCCTTCTGCTGCACCGGCTGCGCGGTGGTGTACCGCGCCATCCGCGGCGCCGGCCTCGACGACTACTACGCGGTGCGCGAGCGGGCCGAGCCGGCCCGCACCACCGAGCGCGGCTACGCCGAGCTCGACGACGACGCCTTCGCCCGGGTCCACACCAAGGATCGGCCCGACGGCACTCGCACGGTGTCGCTCTACCTCGAGGAGCTGCGCTGCGCCGGCTGCGTGTGGCTCATCGAGGCCACGCCGCGGTGTCTCGACGGCGTCCTCGACGCCCGGGTCGACATCGGCCGCGGGCGGTGCGACGTGGTCTACGACGCGACCCGCACGCCGCTTTCGACGATCGCCCAGCACCTCGATCGCCTGGGCCATCCGGTCCACCCGTACCGCGGCGCCGAGCGCGACGTCGCCCGCCGCAAGGACGATCGGATCGCGCTGTTTCGCCTGGGCGTGGCCGGCGCGGCCTTCATGAACCTCATGCTCATGGCGGTGGCGCTCTACGCCGGGCTGTTCGCGTCCATGTCGAGCGCCGACCGCCAGCTCTTCCGCTGGGCCTCGATGCTGGTCGCGATCCCGGCGATCGGCTACGCCGCGATGCCGATCTTCCGCACCGCGATCGGCGCGCTGCGCAGCAAGGCCGCCCACGTCGATCTGCCGCTGGCGATCGGGATCGTCGTCGGTCTGGTGTGGGGCGCGGCCAACGTCGTGCGCGATCGCGGCGAGATCTACTTCGACAGCCTGGCGATGCTCACGTTCTTGCTGCTGGTGTCGCGCTACATCGTCAGCCGGTCGCACCGGCGGGCCGCGGCCGCGGCCGAGCTCCTGTGGTCGCTGACGCCGTCGCGGGCCACCCGCATCGCCGCCGACGGCACGTGGACCGAGGTGCCGATGGAGGCCATCCGCCTGGGCGATCGCCTGGCGGTCCGCGCGGGCGAGGCGTTTCCGGTCGACGGCGTGATCGTCGCCGGCAGCTCGGCGATCGACGCCGCGCTCCTGACCGGCGAGGCCCGTCCGGTCGCGATCGGGGTCGACGCCGCGGTGCACGCCGGGACGACCAACCTGACCGCGCCGGTCGAGCTGGTGGCGACCGCGATCGGCGAGTCGACCCGGGTCGGCGCGCTGGTCCGCCGCGTCGAGGAGCTGTCCCTGCGCAAGGCGCCGATCGAGCGCCTGGTCGACCGCGTCGCCGGCAAGTTCGTCCTGGTGGTCTTGACCGCCGCGATCGTGACGGTGCTGGCCTGGGGCGGCGCCACCGGCGTCGAGCACGCGATGTCGCTCCTGATCGTGACCTGCCCGTGCGCCCTGGCCCTGGCCACGCCGCTGGCGGTCACGGTCGCGCTAGGCCGCGCCGGCAAGGCCGGCGTCCTCATCAAGGGCGCCGACGCCCTCGAGCGCCTGGCCCACCCCGGGCGCATGGTCCTCGACAAGACCGGGACCTTGACCGTCGGCAAGCCGGCGGTCGTGACCTGGGTCGGGCCGACCGAGGTCCGGGCCTGGGTCGCCGCGATCGAGCGCGGCAGCGCCCACCCGGTGGCCCGCGCCCTGACCGAGCTGGGCGAGCCCGGCCCGATCGCCACCGAGGTGGTCGAGGTCCGCGGCCGCGGCGTCCGCGGTCGAGTCGACGGTCACGCCCTGACCATCGGCGCGCCGAGCTGGCTGGCGGAGGAGCTCGACCTGACGCCGCTCGCCGACGAGCTGGCCGCGATCACCGGCCGCGGCGAGACCCCGATCGCGATCGCCGTCGACGGGGTCGCCACCGCCGCGGTCGGCATCGCCGATCCGTTGCGCCCGGGCGCGACCGAGGCCCTGGCCCGCCTGCGCGCCCTGGGCTGGCGCCCCGAGATCCTGTCGGGCGACCACCCGGCGGCGGTGGACGCGATCGCCGCGCAGTGCGGCGGCCTGCCGGCCCGCGGCGGCCAGAGCCCCGAGGACAAGCTGGCCTACGTCACCGCCGCCCGCGCCGCCGGACCGGTGGCGATGGTGGGCGACGGGGTCAACGACGCCGCCGCGCTGGCCGCGTCGACCTGCGGGATCGCGGTGGCCGGCGCCGCCGAGGTCGCGATCGAGGCCGCCGACGTCTTCGTCCGCACGCCGTCGATCGGCGCGATCGCCGACACCGCGGCCGGCGCCCAGGCCACGATGGCCACGATCCGCCGCAACCTCAAGGTGTCCTTGGCCTACAACCTGATCGGCGGCACCCTGACGGTCGCCGGCCTGATCCATCCGCTGATCGGCGCGGTCATGATGCCGCTGTCGTCCTTGTCGGTGCTCACCAGCTCGCTGCGCTCGCGCGCCTTCCGGGAGAACCCATGACCACCATGTACGTCATCATGATCCTCGCCCTGGTCGGCGCCGCCGGCATGGTCGCCGCCTTCTTCTGGGTCGTCCGCTCCGGCCAGCTCGACGATCTCGACACGCCGCCGCGGCGCATGCTCCTCGACGAGGCGCGCCCCCGCCGCGAGCCGCGCGCCTAGCGCCTCGGTCTCGGTCTCGGCCTCGGTCTCGGTCTCGGCCTCGGTCCCGGTCTCGGTCTCGGTCTCGGCCTCAGTCGTCGCGGCGCTGGTAGCGCGGCAGCGACACCGTGACGACGGTGCCGCTGGACTCGCCGCCCAGATCGATCACGCCGCGGTGCTGGGTCACCAGGCTGTGGACGATCGCCATGCCCATGCCGGTGCCGCCCTCCTTGGTCGAGAAGAACGGCTCGAAGATCCGCTGCGCGACCTCGGGCGGGATGCCGGGGCCGTCGTCGCTGACCCGGAGCTGGACCTGATCGCGGCCGGCGGCCAGCGTGACCTCGACCCGGCCGCGCGCCGGGGCGGCCTCGATCGCGTTGCGCACCAGGTTCTGGACGATCTGGTGGAACTTGCCAGCGTCGACGTCAGCCAGGACCGCGGCGCTCGGGCCGACCAGCTCGAGCTCGATCTCGCGGGTGAACGCCAGCGGCCGCTCGATCTCGATCACCTGGCGGACGATCGCCACCAGGTCATGCTCGACGGCGTTGAGCGACGACGGCCGGGCAAACGACAACAGCTCGTTCAAGAGCACGGTCAGGCGCTCGAGTTCGTGCTGGACCAGGCGCCCCGGCTCGATCAGCTTCGGATCGTCGCCGGCCCGCTTGAGCCGCCGGCCGAGCAGCTCGAGCTGGAGCTTGGCGGCGTTGAGCGGGTTGCGGACCTCGTGGGCCAGGCCGGCGGTCAGGGTCCGCATCGCGCCGAGCTTCTCGTCCTGGATCCGGTGCTCGCGGGCGAGGATGCGCTCCTCGGAGTCGAGCTGGTAGTGGCGGAGCATGATCGCCAGCTCGAGATCGAGGAGCTTATTGACCGAGACCGAAGCCGCGTGGGCCTCGGCCGGCGGCAGGTGGGCGGCCAGGCGCTCGAGGTAGGCGGTGCGGACCACGTTCATCGCCGTGAACATGAACTGCTGCGGCAGGGCGATCTCGACGTGGCGGCGGCCGATCCGCGAGCGCTTCTGGTAGAAGGCCTCGTCGTGGGGGCCGCGCAGGCCGCTGTCCATCCAGTCGATCAGCGTCACCCGTAGCCGCGAGGCCCGGCCGGGGTCGCCGAGCATGGCCGCGGCGGTGGCGTTCGACGCGACCGCGGCGTAGAACGCGTCGCAGATCGCGCGGTAGTGCGGCGCCATCATCGGCGCGATCGCCGCGAGCTGGGCCGAGTCTTCGTCGCCGAACCCGACGTAGGCCCGGCACTCGTCGAAAAACGCGGTCACTCTGGGCTACCCGAGCTGTCCGGACCACCGACGCCGGTCGGGGGCTCGCCGGTCGTGCGCTTGCGGCTGACCGCCTCGACGTCCGAGCGCGGCGCGGCGTTGTACTCGTGGAGTCGGTACTGGATCGTGCGGACGCTGACCCCGAGCATCTCGGCGGCCTTCGAGGTCGAGCCGCCGGTGGCCCGCAGGGTCTCGAGGATCGCGTAGCGCTCGAGCTGCCCCAGGGTCGAGCCCGGGATCGGCGGCATCCCCGAGGTCGAGGCGGTGCCCGGGCGGACGTTGGCCGGCAGGTGGCGCGGCTCGAGGCGCGGGCCCTGGCACATCACGACCGCGCGCTCGATGGCGTTCTCGAGCTCGCGGACGTTGCCGGGCCAGTCGTGGGACGACAGGAGGGTCAGGGTCTCGGGCGAAAACTCGTTCACCGCCTTGCCGTTCTCCTTGGCGAAGCGATCGAGGAACAGCTTGGCCAGCTCGGGGATGTCCGATCGGCGCTCGCGCAGCGGCGGCATGTGCAGGCTGACCACGTTCAACCGGTAGAACAGATCCTCGCGGAACCGACCGCGAGCGACCTCCTCGGCGAGGTCGCGGTTGGTGGCGGCGACGATGCGGACGTCGACCCGGATGGTCTGGCCGCCGCCGACCCGCTCGAACTCGTGCTCCTGCAGGAACCGCAGGAGCTTGACCTGCAGGGCCGGCGAGATCTCGCCGATCTCGTCGAGGAACAGGGTGCCGCCGTGGGCCTGCTGGAACCGGCCGTCGCGGCGGGCCACCGCGCCGGTGAAGGCCCCGCGCTCGTGGCCGAACAGCTCGCTCTCGAGGAGGCTCTCGGCCAGGGCCGCGCAGTGCAGCTTGACGAAGGGCCCGGTCGAGCGCGGCGAGCGATCGTGGATCGCGTTGGCGACCAGCTCCTTGCCGGTGCCGCTCTCGCCGGTGATGAGGATCGTGGCCTTGCTGGGCGCGGCCTGATCGATGACCTCGAAGATCCGCTGCATCGGCGGGCTGGCGCCGACGATGTTCGAAGGCGCGACCCGGTCGCGGACCCGCTGGCGGAGCTGCCGGGTCTCGCGGCGCAGCGCGCGGTGCTCGAACACCCGGCCCAGCGAGACCAGGAGCTCGTCGATGTTGAGGGGCTTGGTCAGGTACTCGCTGGCCCCGGCGCGCATCGCCTCGACCGCCGACTGGACCGCGCCGAACGCGGTCATGACGATCACGGTCGGCGCGTCCTCGAGCTCGCGCAGGCGCGCGACCAGCTCGATACCGTCCATGCCCGGCATCTTCAGGTCGGTCAGGACGACGTCGGGCGCGAAGGCGTCCATCTTGCCGAGGGCCTTGAAGGCGTCGGCCGCGGTCTCGACCTCGTAGCCTTCCTCAGCCAGGAGTTCGGCCAACGCGGTGCGCGCGTTGACCTCGTCGTCGACGACCAGGATACGTCCGGATACCACGCGCCGACTCACGAGCGAGAATCATGCCAGGACCTGGCGCGCAGGGGTCCGCAAAGGCTGCGCAAAACGAC
This sequence comes from Kofleriaceae bacterium, assembly GCA_018057825.1. Lineage (GTDB taxonomy): Bacteria > Myxococcota_A > Polyangia > Haliangiales > Haliangiaceae > UBA2376. The sequence goes on from JAGPCY010000012.1 coordinate 23,890, forward strand.
CAGGCCCTGGACCAGCGCCGCAGAACCTGCGCACCGCCAGGCACCTTGGACGGCCCCCTGGGCCGGCACGATTCCTGAACAAGTCCGCAGCATGCTCGCCCCCGCCTCTGCCCTGACCGCCGAGGCGATCGCCGACCGGGTGACGACTGCCCCACGGTACACCAGTTACCCGCCGGCCACCGCCTTCACGCCCGTGCCGCCGACCCTCGCGGTCGACGAGCTCGCCCGCCTCGGCCGTGAGCAGCGGCCGGTGTCGCTCTACGTCCACGTGCCGTTTTGCCGGTCGCTGTGCGCGTATTGCGGCTGCAACGTGACGATCAGCCGGGCGGTCCACCGCGGCGAGGGCTACGTCGACGCCCTGGCGACCGAGATGGTGCGGATCGCGGCGGGCCTCGGGCGCGCTCCGGTCACCGAGGTGGCGCTCGGCGGCGGCTCGCCCAACTTCCTGACCCCCGCGGCGCTGACCAACCTGGCCGACGCTCTCGATCGCTACTTCGCGATCACCCCCGACGCCCGCCGCTCGGTCGAGCTCGACCCTCGCGCGACCACGCCGGAGCAGGTCGATCTGCTCGCCGCCCGGGGATGGAACTCGCTGTCGGTCGGCGTCCAGGACTTCGATCCGGAGGTCCAGTCGATCATCGGTCGGATCCAGAGCGTCGAAGAGACCCGGGCCTTGATCCACCGCGCCCGCGCCGCCGGGATCACCGATCTGAACATCGACCTCATCTACGGCCTGCCCAAGCAGACCGAGGCGTCGCTGGCGGCCACGATCGATCACGTCGTCGCCCTGGCCCCCGACCGCATCGCGCTGTTCGGCTACGCCCACGTCCCCGACCTGCGGCCGCAGCAGCGCCTCCTCGAGAAGCGCAGCCGCCTGCCCGACCGCTACGAGCGGGCCGGGCTCCTCCTGGGCGCGGCCGCGCGCCTGACCGCCGCCGGCTACCGCCAGATCGGCCTCGATCACTTCACCAAGCCGGGCTCGCGCCTGGCCCAGGCCGCCGACGCCGGCACGCTGACCCGCAACTTCCAGGGCTACAGCGAGAAGCTCGCCGAGGCCATCATCGGCCTGGGCGCGTCGGCGATCTCGTCGACCGAGCGGGCCCACTGGCAGAACCACGCCGACCTCGACGACTGGGCGGCCGCGCTCGAGGGCGGCCAGCTCCCGGTGGCGCGCGGCATCGCCCTGTCGTTCGACGACCGGGTCCGCGGCGACGTCATCACCGAGCTGATGTGCACCGGCTCGGTCGATCTGGCCGCGGTCGGTCGGCGCTGGAACCTCGAGGCCGATCGCTACTTCAGCGACGTCCTCGGCGAGCTGGCCGCCGACGACGCCCTGGTCCACTACGACCCCGAGCGCCAGCACCTCGAGGCCACCGACCTCGGCCGGATCTTGGTCCGGAACGTGTGCATGCGGTTCGATCGCTACCTGCCGGTCAACGGCCGGCGCGGCTCGACGACGATCTAGGGCCACGACCGACCTGTTCAACCTCGAGCCCGAGCGCGGCGCCATCGCCCGCGGAGAACGACCATGGAAGACCTCCTGCCAGCCCCCACGGCCCTTTCGACCAGCGACGTGGTCGCCGATGTTGTCGCCGATGCGATCGCCGACGCCGCCCCCGCGGGCTCGACCTTCCTGATCGGTGTCGAGGTCTGCCTTTGGACCGTGTATCTGTGCGGCGCGATCATGGTGATGGTCGTCGTGATGATGCAGTAGCGACCGCCCGCGCGAGTTGTGCTCTTATCCGGGCCATGGACGCGCCCGCGCCGGCCCTGGTGGTGTCGGCCACCAGGGCCACCTGGCTGGCCACCCACGGCAACCACCCGAACCTGGTCCGGGTGCTCGGGGTCCATCACGTCGCGACCGGCCCGCGCCTCATGCTCGAGCAGGTCCCGGGGCGCGATCTGGCGGCGCTCATCGACGCCGCCTTCCCCGAGCGCCTCGACCTCGCCATCGTCCTGGCGATCGCGCGCGATTGTGCGCGGGGCCTGCACTACCTGCACGAGCTTCGCGATCAGCGCGGCACCGCGGTCCGCCTGGTCCATGCCGGCCTGGCGCCCGCCCTCATCACCGTCGGCTTCGACGGGACGGCCCGGGTCGCTGGCCTCGAGCTTCTGTGCGCGACCCGGGGACGACCGCCGCCGGACCCGCGCTACGCCGCCCCGGAGCAAGGGATCGCGGGCGAGGCGGTCGACCGCCGCGCCGACGTCTTCGCGCTGGCCGCGGTGATCCTGCGCGCCGCCTGTGGGCTGGCCCTGCGCGACGGCGCGATGCCGGTGCCGACCTCCCAGGCGGTGCCCTACGTGCCGCAGTCCGTCGAGGACGTGCTGCGCCGAGCGCTGGCGCGCGAGCCGGCGCGCCGCCCGGGCAGCGCCGAGGAGCTGCGCGCCGCCCTCGAGGGCTGCGTCGTGCGCGAGGGCCTGGGCGCGACCCCGGATCAGGTGGCGCTGGCGGTGTCGCGGCTCCTGCCCGACCTGCCGCCGCCGGCGGCCCCCCTGCCGCCCCGCCCCGATCAGAGCCTGTGGGCCGGCGGGCGACCGGCCGGCGCTCCAGCCTGGATGCCGGTCGAGTCGGTGGTCGAGACCCGCGAGCCGACCTCGGCCAGCGGCTTCGACGTGATCTCGGTGGTCGTGCCGCGCCGGACCCTGCCGCCGACCGGCGCCCCGGCGGTGCCGACCGCGGCCCCGGCGGCGCCGACCCTGGCGGTGGCGCCCCTCGACGAGGCCACGGCGATCGCGCCGGTCCCGGTGGCGCCGAGGACCAGCCCTCCACCCGAGCCGCTCGCGCCGATGCCGATCGCGCCGATGCCGCCAGAGCCGGCCTTCGCGTACCCGCCGGTCCCGCCGGCGCCGCCCGAGCCGGCCTTCGCGTACCCGCCGGTCGCGGGCCTCTTGCCGGTCGCGCTACCGCCGCCGCCGCCGCCCCGTCGGCTGTTCACCGATCCGCTGTTCCTCGTCGGTGGCGGCCTGGTGCTGTTCTTCGCCGCTCTGGTGATCGCCTACCTCGCCACGGGTTGAGCGACCTCGGGATCGACCTCGGACTCGGACTCGGACTCGGACTCGGTCTCGGTCTCGGACTCGGTCTCGGACTCGGTCTCGGTCTCGGTCTCGGTCTCGGTCTCGGTCTCGGCCTCGGTCTCGGCCTCGGTCTCGGCCTCGGCCTCGGTCTCGGTCTCGGCCTCGGTCTCGGCCTCGGTCGCCGCTGTGCAGGAACCGCACAGCCCGTGGGCCGGCGCACCCCGTGGCGTCACGCCCATCGCCGCCAGGTGACGACGCGGTTACAATCGTGAACTCATCGGTCACGTCGATCCATCTCGAGGAGCCATGCCCCACCTCCGCTTGCGCGCCGCCGCTCTGTGCCTCGCCCTCACCGCCGCCTGCGGCGACGACGCCGCCACCCCCGACGGAGGTGGACCGGTGGTCTGCACCGCGCCGGCCAGCACTCGCTACCTGCCGCTAGCGGTCGGCGCGTCCTGGAACTACCGGGTCACGCCGTTGGTCGGGGCGCCCGAGACCAAGGCCTCGACGGTGGAGGCCAAGGAGGACGTCGGCGGCGCCAAGGCCGGGATCACCGCGTATCGGGTCCGCACCGCCAAGCTCGACGGCGCGACCGTAAGCTGGCAGGAGGATCGCTGCACCAGCATCACCCGCCACCGCGAGCAGACCTTCGACCTGAACAACATCCGGAACGTCGACACGATCTACACGCCCGACAAGATCCGCATCGACGAGACCCCGGCCCACACCGCGATGGGAGCGAGCTGGCAGGTCTCCTTCACCGAGGTCACGACCGACGCCGCCAACATGACGACGACCGTCGCCAAGACCGAGACCTGGACGGTCGAGGCGGTCGCCGAGTCGGTCACCGTGCCGGCCGGCACCTTCACCGCGCTGCGCCTGCGCAAGACCACCTCGGGCGCCGCCGACAAGATGTACTGGTTCGTCCAGGGCGTCGGCAAGGTCAAGGAGACCGGGGACCAGACCGAGGAGCTGGTCTCGTATACCCTGCCGTGATCGCATGAACCCTCTCCTCGCCGACGCCGGCGCCGCCTCGTCGGCCGCCGATGCGCATCATCTCCTGGTCGTCGCCGAGCGGATCGGCGTGACCTTGGCCCTGGCCGGGTTCCTCGCCTACCGCCCGTGGCGCGCGCTCCTGCGCCGCCCCGGCGTCGGCCACGAGATCGCCCAGGCCCAGATCCTCATCGCCATCGCCGGCGCGATCATGGTCGCGATCATCGGCGACAACGTCGCCCGGGCCTTCGGTCTGGTCGGCCTGGGCGGGCTCATCCGGTTCCGCTCCGGCATCAAGGACACCCGCGACGCCGCGGTGATGTTCAGCATGATCGGCGTCGGCATGGCCTGTGGCCTCGGGCTGTTCGAGGTCGCCGGGGTGGCGACCGCGTGCGTGGCCGCGACCGCCCTGGCCTTCGACGCCCTGACCTCGGTAGCCGCCGACACCTATCGGGTCACGCTGACCGTCGACGACGCCGCGGTCGCCGGGCCGCAGCTCGCGGCCGCGCTGCCCGCCGCCCGCGTGGTCACCATGCCGATCGCCGGCGACGGACCCCACCAGATCGTGGTCGAGCTACCGGATCGGGTGCCGGTCGACGCTGCGGCCCTGGGGCGACGGCTGACCGCCGGTGGCCTGTCCGGCCTGCGCGCGGTGGAGGTCGAAGATGCGTAGCGCGACGCTCGCGGCGGCCCTCGCCCTGACCGCGGCCGGGGCCATCGGCTCAGCCCGCGGCGACGACGGCGGCGACGACAGCGGCGACGGCGACCGCGAGGAGGACGCGGCCCGAGCCCTGGCCAAAGCCAAGAAGGCCAAGAAGGAGGCCAAGGCCGAGGCCGGTCAGACCGTCGAGGTCCACGGCCGGGTGTTCGCGCGGATGACCGCGAGCCGCGAGGAGACCGTGCTCGGCACGACCCCGTGGACCTCGAGCCTCGACCTGGCCAGCGCCCGGATCGGGATCGACTACCAGTGGCGCAAGCGAGTCCGGGCCAAGGTCAGCATGGAGGCGCGCGGCAGCGTGCGCGACGCCTTCGTCGAGGTGCCGCTGGGCGATGGCCTGCGGCTGCGGGCCGGGCGGATGCGGCTGCCGATCGGCGCCCTCGAGCAGACCTCGGCCTGGACCCTGCCGACGATCGAGCGTGGCCTGGTCGCGGCGGTCCTGTCCGACGGCGTCGGCCTGACCGGCCGGCGCGACGGCGTCGAGCTGCGCTGGCGCGGCGACGGCGCCTGGCGACCGACCGTGACCCTGGCGGCGGCCCAGGGAGTAAACGTCCTGGGCGACGATCTGGTCGGCCCGGTCGAGGACGGCGGCGCGATCACCGTGGCGGCCCGGGTCGCGGTCGAGCCGTGCCCGATGTACCGCGTCGCCCTGGTCGGCGCCTCGCGGGCCTACAACGCCGGCGCCGACGTGGCGCGCTACTGGAGCGCCACTCTCGAGGCCGAGGTCGATCTCGAGGCCATCGGCCGCGGGTTCCGGCTGTGGGGCGACGCCACCTACGGCACTGCGCACTTCGGCGACGCCACGGTCGGCGATCCCGATCGCGGGTTCCTGGCGGGCGAGGTCGCCGCCGGCTATCGCCTGGGCGGTCGCGACGGCGGCGCGCCGTACGTCGAGCCCTTCGTCGGCGCCGGATGGCTGAACCCGATCACCGATCGCGCGCGGGACGACGTCGCCGAGGTGGTGGTCGGGGTCGCCGGCGGTCGGTGGAAGCGCTGGCGGGTCCAGGCGCAGGTCGCGTACCAGAACGCCAAGGCGCTGCGGCCGGCCGGGTTGCTCGGCACCACCGACGTCAACGACAAGCTGACCGCGACCACCCAGCTCGGCGCGGCGTTCTAGGTCGGCCTCGGCCTCGGTCTCGGCCTCGGCCTCGGCCTCGGTCTCGGACTCGGTCTCGGTCTCCGTCTCGGCCTCGGTCTCGGTCTCGGACTCGGTCTCGGTCTCGGTCTCCGTCCTCCGCCTCGCCCCCGCCCTCGCCTCCTCCTCCTCCCTCCGCCTCGCAGCCCATCGCGTCGCTCACCGCCCGCCGCGGCGGCGGTGTACGATCTCGCCGCGTGACGCGCGTGGTCCTGGCGCTGGTCGACATCGGCCTCGCGATCCCGATCCAGGAGGGTCTCGAGCGGCAGGGACTCGACGTCCGCTGGTCGGCGGCCGGCGCGGCGGGCCCCTCGACCGACCTGGGCCCGGCGCCCGACGTCGTCGTGGTCGACGCTGACGGAGAGGCCACCGCGGTCGTCGCGGCGGTCGCGGCCTGGCGCGCCCTCGATCCGCCGCCCGGGATCCTGGCCCTGGGCCTGACCGCATCGGCGCCGGCGACCGCGGGCCAGGCCCGGGTCGCGTTGGCCTCGCCCAACGCCAGGCCTCCCGAGCTGGTGGCGGCGATCGAGCGCGCGGCCCAGCTGCGCCTGGCCGCCGGCCTGGGGCCGGCCCTCGCGCGGCGCGCCCTGGGGCTGCCGGCCGACGCCGACGACGGCGCGGTGATCGCGGCGGCGCGCACCGTCGACGTCGAGCTGGCCCGGGCGGCGCTGCGCTGGCACGCCCAGGACTACGTCACCGCGACCGCCCGGGTCACCGAGCTGCGGGCGGCGCGCGCGCTGGTGGTGCCCGAGATCGAGGTCCTGACCCATCTGTCCGGAACCCGGACACTTCAGGCGGTGGTCAAGGCCGGGCCCCTCGACGCCTTCGCCACCGCCCGGCTGTGCTGGGCGCTGGCCTCGATCGGCGCGGTCGTGTTGTCGCCCGAGCCGATCGACCTGGCGACCGCGCCGCGCCGCGGCCTGGCCGAGCTGCGCGCCCACCTGGCGGCGCGCGAGGCCCGCCTGGCCCGGGCCACGCTGTACGACGTCCTCGAGGTGACGCCGGCGGTCGACACCGAGGAGCTCATGCTGGCGGTGCGCCTCCTCGAGTGGCGCTACGGCCTGGCCGCGGCGAGCGCCTACGATCTCGGCGATCGCGCCGCCTTGGTCGCCCCGACCTGGGCGCTGATCGAACGCGCCAAGCAGGTGCTCCTCGATCTCGCGACGCGCGGTCGCTACAACGACTGGCTGCGCGAGCACTGGAGCGAGGTCACCACCACCTGGGCCAAGGACGCCGGCGCGGTCGCGGCCGGCGCCGAGGCCTTCGCCCGGGCCCAACACGCGCTGGCCAAGGGCGATCCGCACCGCGCGCTGTCCGAGGCCGCGACCGCCGCTCGCCATCACCCCGGCCACCCCGACTACGAGACCGGGTTGTGCTGGGCCCGCTATCGGGTCGAGGTCATCGGAGGAGCCGAGGCCGGCGCCGCCGCCAAGCGCGAGCGCGCCGCCGCCACCGCCGCCACCCGCGGCGTCCGCCCCTGGCCCCGCGCGCTGGTCGCGCTGGCGCTCCTGTGCATCGCCGATCGCGATCCCGAGGCCGCGCGCTGGCACCTGCGCGAGGTCCTGGCGATCGACCCGCACTCGCCGGCGGCCCGCCAGCTCATGACGCGCCTGGGCGGGTGACCGCGCCGAGGCGCGCGACCGTCGCTCAGCCGTGGCCGCGGCGCCAGGTCTCGATCAGCAGCTCGAGCAGGGCGTCGTCGTCGAGGACGCGCCAGACCCAGGCCACCACCGCCAGCCCGACCGCGGCCAGGACGGCGAGCCGGATCCCGAGCGGCGGGCGCCCGAGGGCTCGGGCCACCGCGGCGGTCACCCAGGTGATGACCAGCGCGCCGAGCGACAGCCGCAGGACCGCGGCCGCGGCCAGCGGGTTGCCAGCCTCGGCGACGACGATGAGGCCGAGCGCCACCGGGGCCTGATAGATCACCTCGACCGGCGGCGGCCACAGCAGACGCCGACCACCGGCGCGCCGGCGGCGCCACAGGATCACGGCCGCCAGCGCGGCCAGGGCCAGCAAGACGCCGCGCGCGACCGCGCCGAGGGTGCGGCGGGTCTGGCGCCGCGCGAGGTCGGCCAGGGCCTCATCCCGGGCCGCGGCCGCCACCGGATCGGGCGGCACCAGGGCGCGCAGCCGCCCGCGCGCGCCGTCGAGATCGCCACGATCGGCGGCCAGCCGCGCCAGGGCCAGCTCGGCGCGGAACGCCTCGGCCGGCGCGATCGCGCGCGCGCGGGCCTGCGCCAGCCAGGTCGCGGCCCGGGCCCGCGACCCGATCCGCGACCACGCCTCGCCCAGGGCCAGCGCGGTGCGCGACCACGGCGGATAGCCCGGATGGTCGTCGAGCACGCCGCCGAGCGCGGTCAACGCGGCCGTCGGATCGTCGGCGGCTGCGGCCGCCGCCAGCAGGCGTTCGACCTCGGCCGCGACCCGATCGAAGGCGCCGTCGTCGCCACCGGTGGCGGCCAGCGCGTCGAGCCGGGCCTGGGCCCGCCGGGCCAGGCGACTGTGGGGATGATCGGCGACCAGGCGGGCCCACAGCGCGCGCGCCGCGGCGCGATCGCCGCCGACCTCGGCCAGGGCGGCGGCCTCGGCCAGCGCGTCATCGGCCCAGACCCCGGTCGGCGCGCGCGCCGCCAGGGCCTCGAACCCAGCCCGGGCACCGGCGGCGTCTCCCGCGGCCAGCCGCGCCGCCGCCGCCGCGAACGCCTGCTGATCGGCGCCGTCGTCGGCGCCGGCCGAGCGCGCCAGGCCGAGCACCACCGCGGCCGCGACCAGCGCGCGTCGGATCACGGCTTGACCAGCGCGAAGCGATCGAGCTCGACGCCGTCTTGATCGAAGGCCTCGACCTGCAACAAGCCCGGGCGGACCCGGACCAGCGCCGCGTGATGGACTGACGCCGCCACCGCGGTCCACGGCCCGGTGCCGACCTCGTAGAGCGGAGCGCCGGCGCCACCCGACACCAGATAGACCGGCCCGCCCGCGCCCGGCGCATCGCCGCGCATCGGGTGGGTGCGCTCGTAGCTGTGCTCGTGACCGTTGATCACCAGCTCGACCCCGGCGGCCTCGAACAGCGGGGCCCAGCTCGCGCGCAGCCCGAGATCCGAGCCGTGAAACGACGCCGAGTACAGCGGGCGATGGTGGTTGACGATGGTCCACGGCGCGCGCGGCGTCTGCGCCAGGGCCCGGGTGAGAAACGATCGGATCGCGCCGTCCAGCCGCGCCGGGTCATCGGGCGAGTCGTTGACGGTGATGAGGCGGATCGGCCCGTAGTCGAGGACGTAGTGCTCCTCGTCGCCGGGCAGCGCGAACTGGGCGTAGTGGTTGACCGCGCCGACCTCGTGATTGCCGTGGGCCGCGGCGATCGGCACCCGGGCCAAGAGCGGCTCACCGGCGGCGAAGAACGCGTCCCACTCCGGCTGGAGCTGCCCGAGCAGCACCGCGTCGCCGCTCCACACCACCAGGTCGGGTGCGCGGGCCACCAGCTCGAGGGCCAGCCGGCCCCAGACGTCGTAGCCGCCGCGGCTATCGCCGGCGACCGCGATCGTGATCTCGCCGTCAGGGCTGGGCTCCGGCGCGGTGCGGAACTCGTAGATCGGCGAGGTCGCGCCCCCCGACTCGATCTGATAGCGGTACGCGGTGTCGGGCGCGAGGTCGCACAAGTGGGCCTCGTGCATCCGCACGACGTCGCCGTTGCCGAAGTTGGTGACGTACGAGAACGTCAGCGCCGCGACCTCGCGGTCGAGATCGACGACGCCGTAGCGGACCCGACCGGCGGTGGTGACCTCGTCGACGGTCCGCCAGCCGATCGCGATCGAGGTGCGGGGATCGCCGACCAGGCCGAGGCGGACCAGCCGAGGGGTCGGATCGGGGCCGAGCGCGTCGTCGCCCAGGCGCGGCGCGTCGGCGCCGAGCCGGGTCACGACCCGGTGGGCGCAGCCCGGCGGCGTGATCGAGCCGCCGCGCCGATCGGTCGACGCCAGCGGCGGGCCGAGGTTGTCGCCACAGGCGGCCGCGAACAGCGCGACCGTCGCCACCGCCGCGACCGCCGTCGCGCGGCTCACCCGCGGCTCACAGGCGCGGGCCACACGCGCCGGTGCCACAATCGCACGGCGCCGGCTGCCCCCCGACCTGGCAGGTCTGGGTGATCTCGCCGGTGAGGATGAACGCGCGCACCTGATCGAGCACCGCCTGCCGCTTGTTGACGCCGGAGTGGGTGCCGTTGTCCTCCTCGGGCTGGACGTTGGTGGTCGACGGCGGCAGCGGGGTCGGGTGCTCGTCGAGCACGGTCACCGCCGAGGTCATCGTCCCGCCGGCGGTCGGCAGGCCCCACGGGGTGCGGACCGACGGGGTCAACATCGACAGGCCCATCGTCCGCGCCACCAGCTCGGTCGAGTAGTTGTTGACCAGGCAGTCGCCGATGGCCTCCCACATGAGGATCTGCTTGGCCGGCGTGTTGGGCAGCGGATCGGCGATCACGTTGCCGGCGGTGGTGATCGGATCGTAGGGCTCGAACTTCATGCCGAGGAGGTTGACCAGGAGCTCGTAGATCAGCGGGTCCGGGTAGGCGCCGGTGGCCGCGCCCTTGAGGGCGCTCCACGCGATCGAGCGCTCGAACAACATGGTCCACGCCCCGCCCGGCACGCCCAGGGCGCCGCGGGTGATCGTCGGGTCGTAGGCCATGAAGACGTTGCCCATGATCCCGCCGAGCGAGCCGCCCAGGTAGTAGACCTTGGTCGGATCGATCAGCTCGAGAGCGCCGCGCTTGAACTCGGGGGCGGCGCGCATCGGCCCGCGGATCGCGTGCTCGAGGGCGATGAAGTCGATCACCGACTGGGCCAGCTTCTCGGTGATCCACTGGCCCTTGTTGAGATCGTTGGCCGCGGCCGCGGTCACCGCGAACTGCCGGCTGGTGAGGCCGATGAAGTCGCCGCCGAAGACCACGTAGCAGTAGCGATCGGCGACCGTCTGGAGGAAGCCGTCGTCGAGGTAGTCCTCGCCCGAGCCGAACAGGCCGTGGCCGAAGATCACCACCGGCAGCGGACCGGTCGCGGTCTCGGCGCACTTGGGCAGGATCGCGGCGAAGTTGGCGTTGCGCATGCCCTGGCGCACCGGCAGCCCGTCGGCGCCGCGCCGCAGGATCGAGTTGTCGGCCTCGCCGTTGGTGAGGAAGTCGGGCGAGGTGAACGTGCCGATGTAGGCCTTCCACACCTTGTTGGGATCGGCCTCGCGCGGGGTCGCGGTGAAGGTCAGGTTGGCGCCGACCGCGCCCATCGCCGCCAGGCCTTGGGTGCGCATCGACAGGAGGTCGGATTGCAGGAACTCATCGGACGCGGTGTGGAAGTCCCACGCCAGGTACAGCTCGTCCTTGGTCAGGCCGGCGGCGGTGGCCTCGGCGAAGATCGCGTCGTAGTGATCGCGCGGCAGCCGCGGGTGCTCGTAGGTGCCGCCGTCGCGGACCGCGGCGAAGGCCGGCGGCGAGGTCAGCGGGCCGCCGCTGGCGTCGCGCAAGCGATCGCGCAGGAACACCGCGTAGCGGCTGGCCGGGGCCAAGCGGATGACCGGGCGGATGATGAGCGCGCGCTTGGTCGGATCGGCGACGTTCTGATCGATCTCGGCGAAGAACGGCGCGCGCTCGTGGGTGTCCATGTTCCACAAGACGATCGGCGAGTCGGCAGCCAGCGACGCATCGGGGCTCTCGGGTCCGGGCAGGCCGGTGCCGGAGAAGCCGTTGGCCGCGACCACGATCACCGGGGCCGACGGCGGGAAGCCGTCGAAGCGGTTGTACGGCGCCGGATCGACGGCGATGCCGTCGATGTTGACCGGCATGGCCTCGGCGGGCAGCGCGAGCCGAACCCCGGTCGGGGTCGACGGGTCGGCGACCTCGTAGGCGGCCGACGGCCACGGCAACATGCAGGTAGTGCCGTCGAGCGGGTTGCACTCGGCCGGGATGTCAGAGGTCGAGCTGTCGTCGCTGCAGGCCAGGGTGGCCAGCGCGGCGACGGCGATCAAGCGAGGCGCGGACGGACGAACCATGGTCGGACGGTATCACTGTCGCGATCGCGGCGGCGCGGCGAAGTGCCGACCGCGCGGGACGGGCTAGACTCCGCCGTGCTCGCTCGCACGCGGCTCGGCCGCTGGCTGGACCGCCGCCTGTATCGGCACCCGTTCGTCGGGGCCAGCGCCCGGCGCTACGCGGCGTCCGAGCGCCCGGCCTTCGCCGACCTCGACCAGCGACTCCTGGCGCTGTGGCAGGACGATCTGGCGACCGCGCGGAGGATCGTCGACGTCGGCGCCGGCCCCGGCACGGTCGGGGCTGCGATCCGCGCCGCCTATCCGCGGGCCCGGGTGGTCGACGTCGAGCCCAGCCCCGACTTCGCCGCGGTCGGGCCGCGGCTCCGGGCCCGCGCCGAGGCCCTGCCGCTGGCCACGGCCGCGATCGATCTGGCGGTCAGCGTGTCGGCGATCCGCCACGTCGGCGATCGCGGCGCGGCCCTGGCCGAGCTGCGTCGGGTGGTGCGGCCGGGCGGCGCGGCCTGGCTGGTCGAGCTCGATCCGGCGGCGTCGCCGGCGCGGATCCGGGCCCACGCCGAGGGCCTGGGCAGCCGGTGGCTGGCGCTGGCCTTCGGTCCGCTGGTGGTCGCGACCGCGCCGCCGCGCGAGGTCATCGCCGAGGCCGCGCGCGCCGCGGGGTGGACCGCGGTCGTGGCCGTCGACGATCCGATCCAGCCGGTCTACGCGCTGAGGCTCGGATGATCGCGGCCTGGACCCGGGCCCGCTCGCTGGTCCGCCAGATCGACGGCTTCGCGCCGCCGCGCTGGCGCCGCGACCCGGCGTGGTGGGCGCTGATCGGCGCCACCGCCACCCTCGAGGCCCGCGGCCGCCGCGCCGCCGGGCCTTACCTGATCTCCGACGGTGGCCCCGGCGCCGACACCTTCATGGGCGCGCCGACCCCGGGGCCGACCGATCGCGCCGCCTGGATCGCGTGGGCGATCGCGGCGGCCCACGCCGCGGTGACGGCGATCGACCTGCTCGACGGCACGCTGCCCGATCAGCCGCTGGCGGTGACGATCGCGCGGGCCGGCGGCGCCGCGCACACCCGGCCCGCGCCCGATCGGCGGCGGGTCGGCTTCGTCCTGGGCGACCGCGTCGTCTCGGTCGGCCTGGATCCCCGCGGGCCGGCCCACGAGCGCGCGCTGGCCGACCGCCTAGCCGCCACCCTCGACGGTCGCGGCGCGATCGAGGCGCCGGGCCCGCCGCCGCTGGTCGCGGTCACCGTCGGCGAGGTCGCGCTGACCTCCGCCCACCACGCCCATCGCCGGGCGTGGACCGCGGCCGGCGGGCCGTGGCTCGGGATCGCCCGCACCGGCGGGCTGACCGCGGTCACCACCTGCCACCTGGCGGTCGACGGCTTCGGTCACGCCGCGTTGACCCGGGCCATCCTCGACGGGCTGACCGCGGGGCTGGCGGTCGCGCCGCGCGGCCCGGCGGGGCCCCCGCCGCCGCCCGCCCCCGCGGGAGTCGGCGAGCACCTCGACATCGCCTGGCGGGCCTTGCCCACCGGCGGCCGCGCCCTGCCCCTGGCCTATGCGCTGGCCCGCACCCTGGCCGCGCGCGGGGTCGCCGCCCCGATCTTGCAGCTCCCCGTGGCGCCCGGCGCCGTCGACGATCCGGCGCGCTTCGCCCGCCGCGTCCGACCGGCGATGCTCGGCCTGCGCCGCGATCACCGCGGCGCCGTCGAGCCCTACCCGGCCTTCGCCGAGCGGGCCCGCCGCGCGATCGCCGACGAGGCCGCCAGCGCCGGCGTCGCCAGCCGGATGCTCGACGGTCTGCGCGGGCTGCCGCTGCCGCTCGCCGTCCAGCGCCGGGTCCTGGCCGGCGCGCCGTCGCGCTGGCTGGCCGGTCCCAGCGAGGCCCTGGCCGGCGACGCCTGCCTGTCGGTCTTGCGCGCGGCCGCGCCGCTGGTCGCCGCGTCGGCGCCACCACCGCAGCTCCCACGCGATCGCGGCACCGCGGTGGTGACCGTGATCGCCCACCCCGAGGGCGCGCTGGCGACCGCCGCCACCGTCGGACCGTGGCCGGCGGCGGCGCTCCTGGCCGACCTCGCCGACGCGCTGTGAGGGTCGCCGTCGGGCTCAGCTCGGACGCCGCCGCGCCCCCAGCATCTCGATCAGATCCATCTTGGTGAGGAGCGCCAGGACGTTGCGATCGCCGTCGACCACCAGGGCGACCTCGCCGCGCTCGAAGATCGCCGGCAGCTCGCTCGACGACGCCAGCATGCCGACGGTCGACACCTTGCGGACCATGACCTCGGCGCAGATCGTGTCGGCGTTGACCCGGCCGGTGACCAGGGCGTGCAGCACGTCGGACTCGGTCAGGATGCCGGCCAGCCGGCCGTGATCGAGCACCGGCACCTGGCTGATGCCGCGCGACTTGAACAGCGTCGTCGCCTCGCCCAGCTTGGCGTCGGCGGCGACCGTGATCACCTCGCGCGGGCCGAGCGCGCGGACCACGTCGGCGATCGTCCCGACCTCCCAGTCGGCCTTGAGGAAGCCCTGCTGGCGCATCCACCGATCGTCGACGAACTTCGACAGGTAGTTGCGGATCGAGTCGGGCAGGATCACCACGACGCGCTTGCCGGCGCCCAGCTCGCGCGCCACCTGCAGCGCCGCCCACACCGCCGAGCCCGACGAGCCGCCGACCAGGAGGCCCTCCTGGCGGATGAGCTGGCGCGCGACCCGAAACGAGTCCTTGTCGTTGCTCTTGATCCAGCGATCGACCAGCGTGCGATCGAGGACGTCGGGGATGAAGTCGTAGCCGATGCCCTCGACCTTGTAGCTCTTGATCTCGCCGGGGCCCGCCAGGATCGAGCCCTCGGGATCGACGCCGATGATCTGCGCGTTCGGCACCTCGCGCTTGATCACCCGGGCCACGCCGGTGATCGTGCCGCCGGTGCCGGCGGTCATCACGACCGCGTCGAACTTGCCGCCGGTCTGGGCGATGATCTCGCGCCCGGTGCCCTCCTCGTGGGCCAGCGGGTTGGACGGGTTGGCGTACTGATCGAGGACGTGGGAGTTGGGGATGACCTCGCGCAGCCGCCGCGCCACGCCGATGTGGCTCTCGGGCGCGTCCCACGCCGCCTCGGTCGGGGTGCGGATGATCTCTGCGCCCAGCGCCTCGAGGACGACCTGCTTCTCCTGCGACATCTTCTCCGGCATCGTGATGATCATCCGGTAGCCGCGGGCCGCGGCGGCCAGCGCCATGCCGATGCCGGTGTTGCCGCTGGTCGGCTCGATCAGCGTGTCGCCGGGCTTGATGCGCCCGCTCTTCTCGGCGTCGAGCAGCATCCGCACGCCGATCCGATCCTTGATCGACCCGCCCGGGTTCATGAACTCGCACTTGGCCACCACCTCGCAGGCCAGGCCGGCGGTGACCGCGTTGAGCTTGACCATGGGGGTCTCGCCCACCGCGTCGAGGATCGAATCGAGGATGTGATCGCGCGTGCTCATCGCCGCGCATACTACAACCCCGGACCGCCCCGCGGGGCGTCCCTGCGCCGCGCCCTCACGGACCGGTCGGCTGGACCAGGATCTCGACCTCGTTTCGGATCTCGACCCGCATCGCCGAGCCCGCCACCGCGCCGGCCGGGGTCACCCGCTGCGAGCGATCGATCCGGATCCGCTCCTGCTCGGTCTGATCCTGGTTGTCCTTCAGGCTGCCGGGCGGCAGGACGTGGCTGCCGGTGTCGGCGATCGCCAGGGCGTCGATCTCCTCGGTCTCGATCGAGGCCTGGTCGGCCTCCTCGTCGCGATCCCAGGTCACCGTCAGCGGCATGGTCGAGTCGACGGTGGCGCCCAGGGCCGGCGCGGTGATCGTGTGGAGCGCCGGGCCGTCGACGCGGACCCCGGTGACGTCGTCGGAGCCGCTGACCGCGCTCAGCTCGTAGACCTCGAAGTAGCCGACCTGGACGCCGTGCCAGCGGTTGGAGTCGGTGCGGTAGACCAGCGGCACCTCGCCGGCGCCCGAGGTGATCGTCACGGTGCCGGTGGTCACCGCGACCCCGGCCTTCTCGAGGCGGACGTGGAACTCGGTCGTGAAGTCGGTCGACTCGCGGGCGTTGGGCACGATCGGCCGGGCGTCGACATCGGCGTCGACGAACAGGGTCGAGGTGCCGGACCCGGGATCGTCGCCGACCCCCGGGCTGAACGACCCGCCGCCACCACACGCCGCCGCGAACACGACGAGAAGACCAGGCTTGAGCACGCGCATGCCCCTGGGTAGAGCAAGCCGTGGGCCGCGACCAGGACCGCGAGATCCTTGGCCCGCGCGCTTCGCCGTCCGGCGGTTGTGCAATCTCGGGACACCCGACGATCCGACTTGCCCTGGCGGCGGGCCGTGGATATGACGTCCACATGTCGCGGATCCTCGGTGTCCTGCTCCTGGTCGTGGCCACCGCCCACGCCCGCCCGGAGCGCGCCGGCAAGGTCGATGGCGACTGCCGCCTCGACGGCAAGCGCCTCTACGGCCGGGTCGCCGTCGTCGACGCCTTCCCCGACCTGCGGGTCCAGCGGGTCGACGCCTTCCCCGACCTCCGCGTCCGCTGGGTCGACGCCTTCCCCGACGCCTGCGGTCGCTGGCAGCGGGTCGACGCCTTCCCGGATCTGAAGATCCAGTACGTCGACGCCTTCCCCGACCTGCGGATCCAGGTGGTCGACGCCTTCCCCGGCGTGCCCTGACGCGTCGACCGTCGACGCGGCTCCGCCCGCCTCAGCTCGGGCGCGCGGCCTTGCAGATCGCGACGAAGTCGGCCGCGGCCAGGGACGCCCCGCCGACCAGCGCGCCGTCGATGTCGGGCTGCCGCATGAGCTCGGCGGCGTTGTCGGGCTTGACCGAGCCGCCGTACTGCAAGCGGATCGCGCCGGCGACCGCCGCGCCGAAGGCCCCGGCCAGCCAGGTGCGGAGGAAGGCGTGGACCTCCTGGGCCTGGGCCGGACTCGCGGTCCGCCCGGTGCCGATCGCCCACACCGGCTCGTAGGCGATCACCAGGCGCTCGCCCAGGTCGCCGGTCAGGCCGCGCACCGCGGCGAGCTGACGCTCGACCACCGCGGTCGTGGTGCCGGCGTCGCGCTCGGCCAGGGTCTCGCCGACGCACACGATCGCGCCCAGCCCGGCGGTCAGCGCGGCCTGGGCCTTCTTGGCGACGATCGCGTCGGTGTCGCCGAAGTACTGCCGGCGCTCGCTGTGACCGACGATGCACCAGGTCGCCCCGACGTCCTTGATCATGCCGGGCGCGACCTCGCCGGTGAACGCGCCCTTCTCCTCCCAGTAGCAGTCCTGGGCGGCGACCGCGATCGCCGAGTCCTCGAGGCGCTTGGCCACCGGGTACAGCGCCGTGAACGGCGGCGCGACGCCGACCGCCACGCCCTTGACCGCGGCGAGCTGGTTCTTCAGCTCGGTGACCAGGGCGACGGCGTCGCCGACGTGCTTGTGCAGCTTCCAGTTGCCGACCACGAACGGGGTGCGCATGGCGGCGACTCTACGCCGGGCCACAGCGCCCGTCATTCGCTGGTGGCGCCGGCCCACCGGACCGCGAGCACTTGCTGGCGCGGCCCCAGGCCCGGGCGCGACTCGACCTCGACCGCGGTCGCGCCGGCCAGCTCACAGGCCTTGCCGAGCTGCGCGGCGATCAGGCTCCAGGCCAGGGGCGGCACCACATCGGCCTCGAAGATAAGCTCCGCGGTGGTCGCGGTGCGACCGGCGAGGTGGCACCGACACCAGCCGTGGTAGCGCTGCCACATCGATGGCAGGACCGCCAGCATCGCGGCCGCGCCGAGGCTGGCGGGATCGGCGCCGAAGAACCGGGCGAAGGTCGCCGACACCGTCGAGCGGCCGATCGCGCGCATGAGGTGCTCGCCGCCGTCGGCCGGCCGCGACCGCCGGGTGTGGGGCTCGGCCCGCTCGACCAGGGCGATGAGCAGGGTCAGCGGCAGCCAGCCGACCGCCGGCGCGGCCGGGTCGAGGGCCGCGGCCAGCGCGGGATCGCCGTCGGTGATCAGGCGCAGCGCGGTGTCGCCCGCGACGTGGGCGATCACCCGGGCCGCGACCCGGAAGTGGGCGGCCCGCACCATGCCGGCGTTGACGTCGGGGCCGTGCTGGGTCCGCGCCACCCCGGCCAAGAGCTCGGTCGGCGGCAGGACGGTCGGCCGCGAGATCGGCCCGGTGGTCGGCCGCGGCGCGCGCTCGAGGGCGCGGGCCACCGCGACCGCGAAGGTCGAGGCCGAGGCGTAGCGGCGCTCGGGCGCGGGATCGAGGGCCTTGGCCAGGATCGCGTCGACCGCGGCCGGCAGCTCGGGCCGGATGCGCGCCGCCGGCGGCAGCGGCTCGTGGAGCTGGCGCCCGATCACCTGCATGAGCTGACCCGAGCCGAAGGGCGGTCGCCCGGTCAGCGCGCAATACACCGTCGCGGCCAGGCCGTAGACGTCGGTCTCGGGCGACTCCTGCCCACCCTCGAGGAACGACTCGGGGGCGGCGTAGCCCGGGGTGCCGGCGCCGTCGACGTCGTCGCCGCGGCGCTTGGCCACGCCGACGTCGACCAGGACCGCGCGATCGCGCTCGCGATCGAGCAGCACGTTGGCCGGCTTGACGTCGCGGTGGATGAGGCCGATCGCGTGCATCGCGTCGAGGGCGTCGCCGACCTCGAGGACGATCTGGGCGATCGCCGCGGTCGGCAGCCACTCGCCGGCGGCGTGGCGGGCGTCGAGGACCTCGGCCAGGGACTGGCCCTCGACCAGCTCCATCACGAAGTAGACGTCGCCGGCGTGCTCGCCGAGCGAGTAGACCTGCACCAGGTTGGCGTGGTGGAGCGACGCCAGCATCGCGGCCTCGGCACGGAACCGCGACACGAGCTGGGCGTCGTTGCCGAGATCCGAGCGCAGCACCTTGATCGCGACCTGGCGGGCCAGGCCCAGATCCTCGCCGCGGTAGACCACGCCCATCGCGCCGCGCGACAGCTCGTGCTTGATCCGGTAGGTGCCGCCCAGCGTCGTCCCGGGGCTGACCCCGGCGGCGATCTCGACCTCGGCCCCGACCTCGGTCTCGACCCGCCCCGGCCGCGCCAGGGCCACCGTGCCGGCCGAGGCCCCGCGCACCGCGGCCCGCAGCCGGGCGAACCCGGCCTCGCCCGAGCGCTCGCCGGCCCCGAGCGGCGTGATCGCGCCGCGCATCGCGACCGCGACCTCGCCGTCGGTGGTCGCCACCGGTCCGGCGATCCGCGCCAGGAGCTTGACCGCGACGATCTCGGCGCGCGCCTCGTCGAGGTCGGGCATGAGCACCGCCAGATCGTCGCCGCCCAGGCGGGCCACGCGATCGCTGGCCCGGACCGCGCCCTTGAGCCGACCGCCGAGGGCGGCCAACACCTCGTCGCCGACGCGGTGGCCGTGCTCGAGGTTGAGCTGGCGCATGCCGACGACGTCGAACACCGCCAGGGCCAGGGGCGCCCCGGTCCGGGCGGCCGCCGCCAGCGCCGCCGCGACGTCCTGCTCGAGGGCCGAGCGGGTCAAGACGCCGGTCAGCGGATCGTGGCCGGCCGACGCCATCAGCCGCTCGTGATCGGCGACCAGCCGGCGGTGGCCGGCGCGGAACGACAGCTCGCGCGGCAGCCGCGCCGCCAGCGCGCGTAGATCGGCGACCTCGGCGGTGGTGAAGCGTCGCGCCCGATCGGCGATCACGGCGATCAGGCCGCCGACCTCGTGAGGGCCGGTGGCCAGGGGCGCGGCGATCACGCTGAACAGCCGGGCCCCGGTGGTGACGGTGGTGACGCCGGTGGCGGCCGCGACCCGCGCCGCCGACGCCACCGCCGCCTGATCGGCGTCGCCGCTGGGCCGGGTCGACCACGGCACCAGGCCGTCGCCCTCGCGCCACCAGAACGCGCAGTCGTCGGCGGCGAAGGCCCGCGCGATCGCCGCCAGGCCCTCGGCGGTCGGCTCGCCGTTGCCGTCGATGATCGAGGCCGCGATCAGGCTGCGGGCCCGGGCCAGCTCGACCTCGGGCAGCGGCACCGGCGCCGGCTGACAGACCAGGGACAGGGCCTCGGCCGGGGCCGGCGCGATCACCACGCCGATCGCGCCGCACGCCATCGCCGCCGCCGCGACCTTGCCGGCCGAGTCGACGTCGCCCAGGACCCAGCGCGGGCCCGAGGCCACCTCGCCGGTCAGGCGGTCGGCGACGCCGGTCGACACCAGCACCGGGGTCGCCAGGTGAGCCGCCAGGGCAGCGGGGTCGATCGCCACCACCGGGCGCGCGCCGATCCGGGTCGCGAGCTGGGCGACCTCACCCAGGCGGCCGACCGGGTCGAAGATCACCAGGCGCGGCGCGCTCACGGCGCGATTGTACCGATTCGCCCGCCGAGGGTCCGGTCCGCGGCCGACGAATCGCGCCCGGCCCGGCGCGCCGGACGCGGCCGGTGGCGCGGCCCGCGGAACCGCCGGCGCGCGCTACGGCAGCTCGTCGTCGTCCTTGCCGTCGCCGGGATCCTTGTCGAAGCCGAGCTTGGCCAGGCGGTAGCGCATCGACCGGAAGCTGATGCCCAGGAGCGTCGCCGCCTTCTTGCGGATCCCGCCGGCGCGCTCGAGGGCCCGGCCGACCCAGGCGCGCTCGTAGTCGGCCAGCAGGCGATCGAGATCGACGCCGTCGTCGGGGAACTCGGCCGCGGCGGCGGCCGCCGCCGCGCTCTCGACCACCTCGCGGACCGCGGTGATGCGCAGCCGCGGCAGATCCTCGACGTCGAGCTCGTCGGACGGGGCCAGCGCCACCGCGCGCTCGATCGCGTTCTCGAGCTCGCGGACGTTGCCCGGGAAGTCGTAGTCCTCGAGGAGCTTCAGCGCCGCCGGGCTGATCGACAGCGTCCGCCCGAGGTCCTTGCCGTGGCGCTTGAGGAAGTGGTCGACCAGGAGCGGGATGTCCTCGCGGCGCTGCCGCAGCGGCGGCAGCCGGACCTCGATCACGTTCAGCCGGTAGTACAGGTCCTGGCGAAACGCGCCGCGCGCGACCTCGGCCTCGAGCTCGCGGTTGGTCGCCGCCACCACCCGGACGTCGACGTCCTGCTCGAGGGACCCGCCGACCGGCTTGACCTTCTTCTCCTGCAGCACCCGCAGGAGCTTGACCTGGAGGGCCAGGGACAGCTCGCCGATCTCGTCGAGGAACAGCGTGCCGCCGTCGGCCTCGCGGACCAGGCCGACCCGATCGGCGACCGCGCCGGTGAACGAGCCCTTGACGTGGCCGAACAGCTCCGACTCCATCAGCTCGTCGGGGATCGCGCCGCAGTTGACCGCGACGAATCGTCCGGCGGCTCGGCTGCCCTCGCTGTGCAGGGCCCGCGCCACCAGCTCCTTGCCGGTGCCGCTCTCGCCGGTGATGAGCACGCTGGTCTTGCTCGAGTGGATCTTGCCGATCAGATCGAACACCCGCTGCATCGGCTTGGAGCGACCGAGGAGCTGGGCCAGCCGGACCCGCCCGGCGACCTGCTCGCGCAGCGCGGCGTTCTCGGCCACCAGCGCCCGCTTCTCGAGGGCCCGGCCGATCACCGCGTTGATCTCATCGACCTTGAACGGCTTGGTCAGATAGTCGTAGGCGCCCTGCTTCATCGCCGCCAGCGCGGTGTCGGCGGTGGCGAAGGCGGTCACCAAGATGACCTCGGCGTCGGGGTGGCGCCGGCGCGCCTCCTTGAGCAGCCCCAGGCCATCGAGCTCGCCGGGCATCCTCAGATCGGTGACGACGACGTCGGGCGGGTGGACCGCCATCTGGGCCAGGGCCGCGGTCGCGCTGGCCGCCAGGTCGACCTGGTGGCCGGCCCGGCGCAGGCAGATCCCGAGGAAGTCGCGCATCGAGGCTTCGTCGTCGACGACCAGGACGCGGCCCATGGGATCACTCTAGCAAGGGCGGCCGGCGCGCGCGCGGCTGGCCGCCGGCGATCGTCAGCGGCGGCGCGCGACCACGACCAGGAAGCCGCCGAGGTCGCGCGCGATCGGGCGATCGGCCAGGAGGCTCTCGGCCTTGCGGACCAGGGCGCCGACCACCGGCACCTGGTGGACCTGGGACACCGGCGTGACGATGCGGATGCCGCGCGAGGTCACCCACTCGAGCTCGGGCGGCAGGTAGCCGGCGATCTCGTCCTTGGTGTCGTAGCGCGTGTAGACCGCGAGGTCGTTGGTGGTCTCGGACACCGCCGACGCCGGCTTGAGCGCCTTGACCAGGCGACGCAGCGAGCGCGCGTTGTAGAACTCGGCGAGGACCCAGCCGCCGGGCCGCACCACCCGCGCCATCTCGGCCATGGCCGCGCCGATGTCGGCGACGTGGGCCAGGACCTTGAACGAGTAGGCGACGTCGACCGACGCGGTGGCGACCGGCAGGGTCGTGGCCGAGGCCTGAACCACCGGCAGCCCGCGCTCGACCGCCTTGGCCAACATCCCGGCCGACAGGTCGACGCCGACCACCCGACGGGCGAAGCCGGCGACCCGGCCGAGGATGAGGCCGGTGCCGCAACCGACCTCGAGGACGTCCTTGCCGCGCCCGTAGCGCTCGACCAGCTCGACCTCGAGATCGTCGAGCATGCGGTGGTAGCCCTTGCCGCGCTCACGCTCGTACCAGCCAGCGAAGTCGTCGTAGTAGGTGCGGTTGTCGAGTGCGGCCATCGCCGGCGGTGCTTAGCACAGTCGGCGATCGCTTGGCGCCACGCGCCACGGCCACGGCCACGGCCTCGGACTCGGTCTCGGTCTCGGTCTCGGTCTCGGTCTCGGTCTCGGTCTCGGTCTCGGTCTCGGTCTCGGTCTCGGTCTCGGTCTCGGCCTCGGAGGGGGTGCTCAAAAGTTGCCCGAACGACAGCGGCGCTCCTAGATGAGGGGGATGAACGCGACCGAGGAGCGCTTGGCGCGAGGCGAGTTCGCGCGCCTCGTGTATCGCCTGGGGCGCGGCGAGGCGACGGGGACCTTGACCTTGGTCGATGGCGCGTCGCGGCCCGAGGTGCTGGTGGTGCGGCGGGGGGCGCTGTGCGCGGAGGAGGCGCGGGCGGGCCTGGCGCGGCTGGCGCGGCTGGCGATGTTCGGCCCGGGGCAGGCGCGCTTCGAGGGCGGCGCCCAGCAACATCCTCCGGTGCCACCGTCGCGCACGGTGCCGCTGGCGCCGTGGGCGCGCGCGCACTACGAGGGCCAGCTCGACGGCTCGCGCGCCGAGGCCCTGACGGCGCAGCTCGCCGGGGTCCGGCTGACCCTGCGCGCCGAGCTGGCACCGCCGTCGGTGATGCTCGACGAGGCCGACCGCCGGATCCTGGCGGCGATGGCGCAGCCCCGGCGCCTCGATCAGATCTGGCCGCTGGCCCGGACCCCGCGGTTCCGGCTCTTGTCGTTTCTGTACTTCCTGCGCCAGGTCGGCGCGGTGATCGAGGAAGGCGTGTCGGCCTTCGACTCCGGGCCGCACCGCGCGATCGATCCGCGTCGGGTCGAGGCCTGTCGACTGCTCGGCGTCGACGCGGCGGCCGATCGCGAGGCGATCAAGCGAGCGTATCGGCGGATGGCGCGGGCGCTCCACCCCGACCTCCACCCCGGCGTGGCCGAGCTGCGCCGCCGCGAGCTCGAGGCCCGGCTGGCCGAGGTGACGGCGGCGGCCGACGCGCTCTTGGCCTGAGACCGCCGGCGGCTACACTCGCCCGATGGATCTCCTGGCCCGCGCCGCCGCGATCGAGGACGAGGCGACCGCCCTGGTCGCCGAGCTGCCGACCTTGCCGCCGGCGCGCCTGGCTGCGCTGGCCGCAGAGCTCGATCAGATCGCGGCCGCCGCGCCCGCCGACGCCGCCGGGCTGGCCGAGGTGCTGGCGGCGGTGGTCGCGGTCTACCAGGATGGCCGCGCGGTCCTCGAGGGCTGGGCGGTGGTCGCCTCGGCGGCCCACACCCTGCGGCGCGTGTTGGCCGCCCCCGACGCTGGCCATGCCGCTGCGCTGGCCGCGGTCCGCTTCGAGCTCGAGACCCTGCTGCCGCCGATCGAGCGCGGGCCGCGCGCAGTCGCGGTCGCGGCCGATGTGCCGGTCGCGGCGTTGGTGCGTCGGACCTGAGAGGCGGAGGCCGAGGCGGAGGCGGAGGCCGAGACCGAGGCGGAGGCCGAGACCGAGACCGAACCCGAGGCCGAGACCGAGGCCGAGACCGAGACGGAACCCGAGACCGAGGCCGAGACCGAGGCCGAGACCGAGACCGAGTCCGGGACGCGGCGATCAGGCCGCGCGTTGCGGATCGCCCGACACCTCGTTGGCGTCGTTGGCGTCGGCGTCGCGCTCGGCGGTCTCGTGGGCGCGCGCGCGCAGGAACTCGAGGAACGCGATCGCGCTCGGCAGATCGATCGCGGGGATGCCGTCGATCAGCTCGCGGGCCCGGCGGCGCAGGGCCTCGCCCGGCGCCTCGGTGCCGTGGGTGATGGGCTTGCCCTCGACGACCGGCAGCTCCTGCGGGGGCGCGGCCTCGCCCCACGGCGGCGGGTTGGAGCCGCTCAGGTTGTGGCTGGCCAGCCAGTTGTGGATGTGCCAGTGCAGGAGCTCGGCGCGGTACGAGAACCAGCGCTCGCGCTCGGCCGGGAAGCCCAAGAGCACGTCCTTGAAGCGGCGGAACGCGCCCTTGCCGTCGATCGACATGATCAGGCGCTCGCGCAGCGATTCGTCGACCACCGAGCCGACGAACCGCTCCATCCAGCGGTACTGCTCGCGCGACGACGCCGGCTCGACCCGCAGGAAGCCGCGCGGGTTGTCGTGGATCATCTGGCGGCGGGCCGGCGCTTCGAGGTCGCCGGTGGTGATGGTCACGACCTTGCCGGTGGTGAGGTCGAGGAAGCTCTCGGTGTCGGTGGCGTTGCGTTCGACGGCGACCTCGAGCGCGTCCCAGTCGAGCTCGAGGGATCGGGCCGGGCGATCGGCGGTCGGCGGGGTGGGGAGCCGCGAGGTCATGACTTGGTCACACTCCGACGGCCGGGCACGGCTCCGACCGCGCAAGGGGGCGTCTCCCTTAGCCTAACCGCCCTGCGCGCGGCTGTCGAGGCCGCTTGACAGGCCCCGGTCGCGGGATAGTATCCGACCCTTATGGCCCGCGTTACCGTCGAAGACTGCCTCGAGAAGGTCCCCAACCGCTTCGCGCTCGTCGTCCTGGCCGCTGAGCGCGCCCGGCAGCTCTCGCGCGGCGCCACCCCGCTGGTCGACTGCGACAACAAGCCGGCCGTCACCTCGCTGCGCGAGATCGCGGACGACTACGTGGCGTTCCGCGAGGACGTGAAGGCGACGGTGACCGAGTTCATCAACGAGCGCCGCAAGACGGGATACATGTGAGGGTCTTTCGAAAAGACCCTCCCCCAGCATTCGCTGGGGCCCCCTCCCAAAACGATCCGACCTAGAGCGGGGGTGTGGTGCCGGGATGCGAGGGCGGCGGTGGCGCGTGAGCGCGTTTGACGGTTGAGTCGGTCCGGTCTCGGTCTCGGACTCGGTCTCGGACTCGGACTCGGTCTCAGGTTCGGACTCGGTCTCGGACTCGGACTCGGGTTCGGTCTCGGACTCGGTCTCGGATTCGGTCTCGGTTTCGGTCTCGGTTTCGGACTCGGTCTCGGGTTCGGTCTCGGTCTCGGTCTCGGGTTCGGACTCGGTCTCGGGTTCGGTCTCGGACTCGGACTCGGCCTTCGGTCTCAGTCTCAGCGCGCCAGGGCGTCGCGAAGCGACAGCTCGAACCGGCTGCGCAGGACGTCGACGAAGCTATCGAAGTCGACGGCGGCCACCCCGTGCTGGGCGGTGAGCGCGCGCCGGGTCTCGCGGTAGATCTGCTCGCGCGCCGCCGCGATCCATCGCGAGATCGTCGCCCGATCGACGCGGTGCATGGTGGCGAGGGCGGCCAGCGACAGGCCATCGAGGGCGTGGAGCCGCAAGATCGTGCGGTCGCGGGGTGACAGCGCGGCCAGCGCCACCGCCAGCGCGCCGCGCAGCGCCTCGCGGTGCTGGGCCCGCGCCACCTGGGCGCTCGGCGACGGCGCGTCGTCGAGGAGCCCGAGCGGATCGTCGCCGTCGTCGACCAGCGGCGCGCGACCGGCCCGTCGGCGCGCGCTGATCGCGGCCCGCACCGCCATCAGGCGGAGGAGCGCGCGCAGCTCGCCGCGTGCGGTCAGCCCGAGGAGCCGCGGAGGCTCGTCGGCGAACAGCATCCGCCGGACCTCCTGGGTCACCTCGGCCAGCTCGTCGGCGGTGAGACCGAGGCGGGCGACCCCGACCCGTAGCTCGCCGAAGTACCGGGCCTCGAAGCGCGCGATCGCCGCGCTGGCGCCGTCGGCGCAGGCCCAGGCCAGGGCCAGCTCTTCGCCGTCGAGCGCCTCGAGGTGATCGAGGACCGCCCCGCCGGGGCAGCGCCGCCCGAGGTAGCCGGCCAGCGCGATCGGAGCGACCTCGGGGCAGGCCGCACACCCGCGCGCCACCACCGCCGCCAGCGCCGGGCCGAGGACCGCGGGCTCGGGCGCCGTCGCGCTCGCGGGGAGCGCGGCGACGAAGGCCGCCAGGAGGTCGGCGTCGGACGACATTCGACCCACGCTACCGCGCGCCGCCGTGCCGTTGCCACCCGCGGCCGCGCCGATCCACGATGCCGCGTGGCCCACCTCGACGACGCGACCGCCCTGGCCTTCGCCGCCGGTGGGCTCAGCGGCGCCGACCTCGAGGCCGCGCTGGCCCACGTCGACACCTGCGCCGACTGCCGGCGGGCGATCGCCGGGGTCGCGCGGACCGCGGGCGGCGCCGTCGGCGACGCGGCCGCGGCCGAAGCAGCGCACCCGACCGCGATCGGTCGGTTCGCGATCGACGGCGTGGCCGGCCGCGGCGCGATGGGCGTGGTCTATCGCGCGCGCGATCCGCGCCTCGAGCGACCGGTGGCGATTAAGATGCTGCGCGGCGACGCCTTCGCCGGCGACGCCCGCGCGCGCTTCGAGCGCGAGGCCCGGGCCCTCGCTCGCATCGATCACCCCAACGTCGTCAAGGTCTACGAGGTCGGCGAGCACGACGGCGCGCTGTACCTGGCGATGGAGCTGGTGGCCGGGCCCACCGTCGACAAGTGGCTGGCCGCGGCGCCGCGCCGCCCGACCGAGATCCTCGCGGTGTTCCGCGCCGCCGGCCAGGGCCTCCTGGCCGCGCACCAGGCCGGCCTGGTCCACCGCGACTTCAAGCCGGCCAACGCGATGCTCGGCGATGACGGCCGCGTGCGCGTCACCGACTTCGGCCTGGTCCACCACGGCGACGCCGCCGCGACGCTCGGCGCCACCCCCGCGGGTCCGGTCGACATCCTGACCCGCACCGGCGCGCTGGTCGGCACGCCGGCCTACCTCGCGCCCGAGCTCCTGGCGGCCGCCCTCGACGGCGACGGCGCGCGCGCCGGCGATCGCGAACGCCTCGGCGTGCCCGAGCCGCGCTCCGATCAGTTCTCGTTCTGCGTGGCGCTCTACGAGGCGCTGGCCGGCCATCGCCCCTTCGTCGCCACCGACCTGCGCGGCCTGGCCGCCGCGATCGAGCGCGGCCCGACGCCGCCGCGGCGACCGATCGCCCGTCGCGTGTTGCGCGCGTTGCGCCGCGGCCTGGCCCGGGCGCCGGCCGATCGCTTCCCGTCGATGGCCGAGCTCGTCGCCGCGATCGCCCCGCCGCGCCGCGCGCCGTGGCTGGTCGGCGGAGCGCTCGTCGCCGCCGGCGCGCTCGCGACCACCGCGTGGGCCTGGCCTCGGCCCGCGCCGATCCCCGCCGCCGCCGGGGCGTGCCCGGCCGCCGACGCCCGCTGGGCCTCGCTGTGGACCGCGACCGACCGACGCGCCGTGCGCGCCGCGATGATCGCGGCCTGGCCGGCACGGCCGCCCGCCGATGTCCGCCCCGAGCTGGCCGCGCGCTGGGACGGCCTCGGCCGGGTCCGCGCCCTGCTCCTGGTCGATCAGGTCGATCGCCTGGGCGAGCGCTGGCGGTCGAGCTACCGCGAGGTCTGCACCGGGAAGCAGGCCGAGGTCCAGCGCCGCCGCGCGTGCCTCGACGACCTGGCGCGGCGGATCGCGGCGCTGGTCGCCGCCCCCGGCGCCGGCCTGGGCGATGAGCTGAACGTCCTCGACGGCGACCTCGAGCGCTGCGCGGTCCACCTGGTCGCCGGCCTCGAGCTGCCGGCCGAGGAGGTCGCGCCGCGGGTCGAACGCGCGCGCGACGACCTGGCCCGGGCCGCCGCCGATCGCGCCCGCGGCGCCTTGAGCGCGGCCGCCGCCGCCGCCGATCGCGCGATCGCCCTCGGCACCGAGGTGGCCTCGCCCCAGGTCCTCGCCGAGGCCTGGCTCGAGCGCGGCCTGATCGCGCGGGACGCCGGCGAGGTCCAGGCCTCCCTCGACGCCTGGCACACCGCCCTCGGCTTCGCCCAGCAGCTCGGCCACCATCGCCTGCTGCGCCGCACCGCCGACGAGCTGGCCGCGCAGTACGCCCTCGGCGCTGGCGCGGTGGCCGAGGCCGAGCGCTGGCTGCGCACCGCCGCCGCCCTCGATGGCAAGGTGCCGCCCACCGACGCCGAGCGCGCGGTGCGCGCCCTGGCCCAGGCCGCGCTGGCCCGCCAGGCCGGCAACCGCGACGGCGCGCGCGTGCTCCTCGACGAGGCCCGCCGGCTCGCCGGCCCGATCGGCTCGCCGCTGGCGGCCCGGGTCGCCGCCGCCCAGGCCGCTCTCGCGGCGCCGTGATCGCGCGACGCCGGTCGATTTTGTGCAGCACCCGCGCGCGGGCCGCGATCACCAGGTGAACCCCTCGTCGTTTGGAGTCACCCATGGCCACGCTCAAGCTGTCGCGTCACGTCCCTCTCCCCGAGCTGCGCACCACCCTCGCGCGCACCTGCCCCGATCTCGATCTGCAGTCCGCCGGCCCCGGCCTCACCGCGTCGCAGTCGCGCTGGGTCGCGGCCTGGGTGTTGACCCAGCGCAATCAGGTGCAGGTCGTGCCGATGGTGCGCAGCCTGCCGATGATGCTGGCGCTCCTCGCGATCATGCTCACCGGCCTCGGCCTCCTCATCTACGCGGTCGCGGTGGTCCCCAAGCAGCAGGCGGTGGTCAAGCGGGTGACCGCGGCCCTCGAGCGCGAGCTGCGCGCCGCCTGACCGTCACCGCGGCGGCGCCCAGATCCAGCCGTCGTCGGCGAAGGGCCCCGGCGGCAGGGTCCACCCGTCGCGCGCCCACAGGTACGCGGTGAAGGCGGCGACCAGCGCGTCGAAGCAGTGGTCGTTGGACAGCGCGTCCTCGCGGGCCATCCGGCTGCGCGGCGCGAAGTCCAGGTCGGCGAGCTGCTCGAGGATCGCGGCCCGGGTCTGCCACGGATCCGCGTCGCGCTTGTAGCCGCGGGCCCGCCGGCGATCGAACAGCGCCGCCAGGGTCGCCTGCGGCGAGACCTCGAGCAGGTTCTGATGCAGCGAGAACCCGGCGCGCACCAGCCGACGCCGCAGGTGATCGGCCCGCGCCGCGACCAGCCCGACCGCGCCGCCGACGTGGCTGGTCGGCAGGAGCCCACGCTCGTGGCACAGGACCAGCTCGGTCGCGCGGTGGGCGTAGGGCATGACCCGCGAGCGGGCCTGGGGCAGCGATCGCCGCACCGACACCTCGCGGGGCCCGCCCTGGGCCGCGGCGTTGACCCCGGCGTCCTCGGCCAAGGCCCGGCCCTCGGTGCGCAGCCACACCACCGCGGGATCGACGCAGTCCTCGACCCCGGG
This sequence comes from Kofleriaceae bacterium, assembly GCA_018057825.1. Taxonomy (GTDB): domain Bacteria; phylum Myxococcota_A; class Polyangia; order Haliangiales; family Haliangiaceae; genus UBA2376. Next base: position 53,507 of record JAGPCY010000012.1, read on the forward strand.
ACAGGCCGGCACCGTGCACCGCGCGCAGGCCGGCCGGGTCAGGGGCGCATTGATCGCGACCACCAGATCGTCGCCCAGGGATCCGACGAAGTCGAGGATGCTGGCGTCGACCCAGGGCTCGCCGCCGTAGCGCGTCGAGACCGCCTGGACCCGGGCCCGCCCGCCCTCGGCCGTGAGGTGGGTGACCGCCGTGGTCTTGCCGCGGGCTCCGCCGAGATCGATCCCGACGAAGCTGGTGAAGCGGCGGACCATGACCACCGTTTTAGCTCGCGCCGCGGCAGCTCGCCACGCCTGGAGGTGCGAGGTCCGCGAGATCACTTGGATCGCTCGCCGACGTGACAAAGACCGCAGACTCGGTGTAAGCACGGCCGGTCAGCGACGTTAGGTCGTCGCCCTGCTGTCGCACCCGCCCATGGCTTTCGATCGTCTCGCGCAATTTCAGGCGCTTATCGCCAAGGCTCCGAAGGATCCGTTCCCGCGGTACGGCCTGGCCATGGAGCACAAGAGCCGGGGCGATCTCGCGGCTGCGGCTGCCGCCTTCGACGAGCTGATCGCCGCGTTTCCCGACTACGTGCCCAGCTACCTGATGGCGGGCGGGGTCGCGGTCAAGCTCGGCCGCGCCGAGACGGCCCGGGCGCTGTACGAGCGCGGCATCGAGGTCGCGACCGCCCGCGGCGACCTCCACGCCAAGGGCGAGCTGGCCTCGGCCCTCGCGGAGGTCCCGTGACCGGTCTGCGCACGAGCGCGATCGCCCTCGCGGTGGTCCTCGGCGGCGCGGCCTGTGGCGGCAAGCCCGCCCCGGTCGCGCCGAGCGGCGGGGAACCGGGTGGTGAGCTGGGTGGTGCCGCCTACGGCGGTGATCAGTACGGCGCGAGCGAGCCTGCCGGCGAGCCGCGACCCGACCCCGACGGGGGAGACCCCGACGGGTATTGAGTTCCGGCGTCTGCCGGCGAGCGCGCGGTGTCCCGCGCATGTCTAGTAAGGAGCATCCCATGAAGAAGATCGCGATCCTCGTTGTTGCCTCGGCCCTCGCCTTCACCACTGCCGCCTGCTCGAAGAAGAAGGCGGCGACCACCCCGGAGAACACCGCTCCGGCCGGCGACACCACCGGCGGTGACGGCGCCATGGGCGGCGACGCCTACGGCGGCGACGCGTACGGCAACCCGTGCGCCAGCGCCAACCCCTGCGGCTGATCCCCGCAGCGGACGACCCGCGCGAGGTTGAACCACCGGTTTGACTTCGCGTAGAGTCGTCTGCGCACCGACGCGCTCGCCGCGTCGATCGAGGCGGTCGCACAACCGCCGCCGACGGACTCCGTCGGAGCCGGGGTGGAGAAATGGTAGACTCGGGGGTCTCAAAAGCCCCTTCCCTCGCGGGAGTGTCGGTTCGAGTCCGACCCCCGGCACCGTGCATCGGTCGCCTCGCGCGACCGCGCCGTAGGCGTGGCGGATCGGAGGCGGAGGTGGAGACGGAGGCCGAGACGAGGCCGAGACGGAGGCCGAGACGGAGGCCGAGGCGGAGACCGAGACCGAGACCGAGGCCGAGACCGAGACCGAGGCCGAGACGGAGGCCCCGAACGGCTAGCGACGGCGGGCGCGACGCGCCGGCTCCGCGACCGGATGCAGGACCGCGCCCCGGAGCTTGGCCGCGACGATGGCGCGGGCCACGGGCTGGGACACGAGCAGGTAGCGCTCCGCCTTCAGGCCCGCACCGAACCAGGGCTCGGCCCAGGCGATGGGCCCCTGCGGCGCGCGCCGCAGCGGCGGCAACGGCCCGCGCTGCACCCAGTCGTATTTCCGCTGGTGACAGGCCGGGCAGCGCGTGAGGCCGTCGGCCACCTCGAGGCCGCGGGTCTTGAACTCCACCACCTCGTTGACGTCGAGCTGCACCACGGTCTCGAGCACGCGGTCACCGCTCCGGACCACCGGCCGGGCCGCCACGCCGTGGGGCGCGAAGACCTCGGCGTAGACGTCGGCGCGGACGAACACCTCCCCGAACCCGGCGTACAGCCCCATCACCGCGTGGCGTCCCCACCGCGGCTCGCGTCGAAACCGAAACGGCGCCTTCTGACGCGCGCCGATCCCACACATCTCGCAGTACGCCGTCCGGTCGAAGGTCACGTCGAGATAGCCGGAGGTGCCCGGGGTTGGATACGGCTCGCAGTCGAACCAGTTCGGACGCACAGCGCTCAGGCGGGCCGCGACGACCTCCTCGTCCGAGAACGTTGCCGATACCCAATCGTCTGCGCCCACGTCGGCGATCCACGAGGCCACCGCCGGCCAGCGCGGATCATCCTCGTGGATATCGAAGATGAGATAGAGCTCGTCCCGGCCACTCCTCTCGCCATGGACTGGCACTCCTGCCGCCGCCAGCGGCCGAAAGGCGCGGCGCGGCGCGATCACGGAAACGTGATGATTGATTCGCATCTCTCCAGCTCGACGGCGCGGGTAAGGAGCATCCCATGAAGGTCGGGATCCTCGTTGTTGCCTCGGCCCTCGCCTTCACCAATGCCGCCTGCTCGAACCGAGACCGAGACCGAGACCGAGACCGAGACCGAGTCCGAGACCGAGACCGAGACCGAGACGGAGGCCGAGACCGAGACCGAGGCCGAGACCGCCCCATCACCGCGTGACGTCCCCACCGCGGCTCGCGTCGAAACCGAAACGGCGCCTTCTGACGCGCGCCGATCCCACACATCTCGCAGTACGCCGTCCGGTCGAAGGTCACGTCGAGATAGCCGGACGTCCCCGGGGTTGGATACGGCTCGCAGTCGAACCAGTTCGGACGCACAGCGCTCAGGCGGGCCGCGACGACCTCCTCGTCCGAGAACATCGTCCACACAAGCTCGGCCGGGTCGACCTCCGCCATCCACGCCGCCACCGCCGGCCAACGCGGATCATCCTCTTGGACATCGAACACGAGGAAGACCTCACCACGGGAGCGCTTCTCGCCGACCACAGGCAGGCCCAGAGCCGCCAGCGGACGCAGCTTCTTGCGCGGCACCATGACGGTGATGTGATGATTGATTCGCATCTCTCCCAGCTCGACGGCGCAGGTTCTTCGGAGTGGTTATGACGGTTCGGTCTGACGCGCCGCCACCGCGCCACTGCCTCCAGCCGGCTGTGATCGACGCCGCGTCGCAGCGGAGATCGTTGCGCCCCCGCGGCGATGGATCGATGATGCCGCCATCATGCGATTCCCTTGGGTCCTCGCCGCGGTCATGGCCGCCGGCGCCTGCGCGACCGGCGCGTCGAGCGACGACGACGACGACACCCCCGATGCCCGGGTCGATGCGTCGCGGGTCGACGGCCCGACGGCGATCGATGCCCCCGCGATCGACGCCCCCGAGATCGACGCGGCGACGATCGACGCGGCGACGATCGACGCGACGGTCGCGATCGACGCCAGCACCGACGGCGCGACGCCGATCGACGCCGCTGTCCCGGTGGACGCGGCGATCGACGCCCCCGGCTGCACCCCGACGACCCAGCAGCTCCTCGCCAACGCCAACCTCGACGGCACGCCGCTCGGCACTGGCTGGACGGAGACGCGCATCGACCCGGCGGCGGCGCTCATCACCGCCGACACGCCCGGGCTGGCGGCCCACACCACGCCCAACCGGATCTGGCTCGGCGGCATCGCCGGCGACATCTTCGAGGACGCCGAGGACGCCCTCGAGCAGACCGTGACCATCCCGGCCAACACGACCGCGCTGGTGCTGCGCGGTCAGTACGGCGTGCTCACCTCGGAGACCGGCACGACCGTCTACGACGACGCCCGGGTCGAGCTCCTGTCGACCGGGGGGGCGGTCCTCGAGACGGTGCAGACGCTGTCGAACGCCGGGCCCACCACGACCTGGGTCGCGCTGACCTTCAACTTCGCGACGCCGCGCGCGGGCCAGACGGTGCGGCTGCGCTTCCGGTCGGCCAACGACTTCTCCAACGAGACCTCGTTCTTCTGGGACTCCCTGGCCCTCGAGGCCACCCTGGCCTGCCCGTAGGCCTCGCGGTCCAACTCGCGCGGCGCCGTTTCTGCGTTAGGCTCTCCCGGTGCGGCCCGCCTGGTCGAGCTTCCTCGTCGTGACGGTCGCCGCCCTGGCCCTCGGCTGTTCGAAGGCGGGCGAGGAGAGCCGGACCAAGCGGTCGCCGGCGGCGCCGCCCCCGGCCTCTTCCGAGGTCCCGGCGGACCTGGCGATCCGCGTCGCCGTCGATGGCGTGGCCCAGCCGCCGATCGACGCCGCCCGGCTGCGCGCCCAGCCCGCCGACTTCGCCGACACCGAGCGCCGAGCCTGGCGCCTGAGCTCCTTGGTCCCGGCCTTCGACGCGCCGGGCCGGGTGATCGAGGCGGTGGGCGCCGGCGGCATGACGCTCAAGTTCGATCGCCCGGCGACCCCGGCCGCGCCGACCCCGGTGTTGTTTCTGACCCGCCGCGGCGATGTCGTCGTCGCCCTAGTCGACCCGGCGCAGCCCTTCCCGGACTACCACGGCCAGGGCGGTCGCCTGCGCCGCCCCGGCGATGCGCAGCCGCACCTGTCTCCGGTGACGGCGCTCCTGGTCACGCGCTAGCGCGACCTTAACGCGTCAGACTCACCGGCCAGGGAGGAGCCCCACGCCGTCTTCCCCACGCGCCGGCCGACCGACCCGCCCGAGCGCGTCGGCCCCCGCTACCCCACCGCCCACCTGCGAACCATCCGCTACCCCGCCGCAACCCCGCGTGACAATTAAGGAATGAAGTGACATTTTTCGTCACGGTGGCAGGCCGCATTTCGTCGCTCGGCGCCCCCCGACGTCCCCCGGGCCGCGAAAACCCGACGGTTTGGGCCTCACCCCGGATGGCACATCGGCTGCACTAGGTCGAGGCGTGCGGGGCAACGCCGGCTTCACCCTGGTCGAGCTGATGATCACCGTCGCGATCATCGCTGTCCTGGTGGCCGTCGCGATCCCGCAGTTCACCCGGACCTCGCGCAAGTCGCGGGCCTCCGAGGTGCAAGCGGTCTTCGCCGAGCTGCACCAGCGCCAGAGTGAGTACCACTTCGCCAACGGCACCTACTTCTCGACCGGCACCGGCGAGACCGACATCTTCCCCGCCGCGCCGGTCGCCGCCTCGCAGAGCATCGCGGTGCTGCCGGCCTCGTGGGAGACCCTCAAGGTCCGCCCGACCTACCAGAAGCTCTACTGCGGCTACGTCGCGATCGCCGGCGCCGCCGGCAGCGCGACGGGCCTCGGCACCAAGGCCGGACAGTTCGGGCTGATCAACGCCCCCAACACCGACTGGTACTACCTCCTCGCTCGCTGCAACCTCGACGGCAACGCCGCCCGCGACTCGTACTACTTCTCGTGGAGCGGCGACCCAGCGGTGAAGAAGCAGAACGAGGGCTCGTAGCTCCCCACGTCTCTCGAGCGCAGGTCGCGCTCTCGTGTTTTCGAACCGGTCGCCACGCGTGTGGCCCGGGCAACCCCAGACGGCCCCGACGGCCACTCGCACCGAAAGGAACTCCCATGAAGAAGCTCTCTCGCAAGGCCCAGCGCGGATTCACCCTCATCGAGCTCATGATCGTCGTCGCGATCATCGGCATCCTCGCCGCGGTCGCCATCCCGCAGTTCCTCGACTACATGAACCGGTCGAAGAAGAACGAGGCCGAGCTCAACCTGAACGCGATCGAGAAGACCAACACCCGCGAGTTCGCCGAGAACTCGGGCTACGTCCCCGACACCGAGGCGCTGTCGCCGGCCGCCGACTGCTGCACCCAGAACGCCGGTGGCTCGCGCCGCTGCGCCGCCACCGCGGCCGACTGGGAGGGCGCCGGTCACCCGGGCTGGGAGAAGCTCGACTTCGCGATGCGCAAGGCCCACCTCTTCCAGTACAGCTACACCGGCGACGCCACGGGCCAGACCTTCACCGCGACGGCCGTGGGCAACACCGACTGCGACGCGGTGACGATCACCTACACCCTCCTCGACGCGACTGCGGACGGCACGGTGAACCCGATCCTCAACAAGCCGGCCACTCGCGACTAGTTTCTTGGGAGGGTTTGTCACCAAACCCTCCCCCGCCGGGGCCTGGTCCCCGGCGGGTCCCCCACCCGAGACGCCTCCCTCCGGTCGGCTGGACGTTCAGCGTAGGTTGAGGAGACCTCGCTCCGAGAAGCGCCCCGCTGGGGCGCTTCTGCCGTTTCGGACCTGAGTGGTGACCACGGGCGATGGGACGACGAGGTGGACCGCGCGGCTCGGGGGTGTGGCCAGGACATGAAGGTGCATGGGTTGAGCGATGGGCGAGGGTCTCGTATGGTTGGGCGATGCGTGGAGAGCCCCGCGTGCCGACGATGGCCTTGGTGGCCGCGGCGCTGGCGCTCGTGGTGGGCGCGCAGCTCGTCGGGCGCGAGGCGAACGCGGCGCGCAAGCGGTGGCCGAAGGCGAGCGAGGAACCGCTGGCGCCGACCGAGCGCTCGGCGCCGTTTCTGTCGCTCGGGTACCGCGAGGCGATGGCCGACGTAGTCTACGTCCGGGCGATGGCGTACTTCGGCGGGGAGGGCACGACCTCAGCGGGGCTGCGGCGGCAGATCCAGGCGATCGCCGCCCTCGACCCGCAGTTCGAAGAGCCGATGTCCTGGGGCTCGCTGGCGATGCAGAGCCTGACCATGGCGCCGACCCAGGATGACTACCTGGCGGTGGCGCAGATCCTCGAGGCGGCGATGGTCCGCTTTCCGGACAACTACCGGCTGCCGCTGCGGGCCGGCGAGATCTACGCGCTCCGCCTCACGAGCGGCGACCCGGCCCAGGTCCGTCGCTGGAAAGAGCGCGGCCACGCCCTCCTCGCTCGCGCGGTGCGTCTGCCCGAGGCGCCGCCGAACCTCGGCACCTTTGTCGCCCACCTCGGCACGCAGCTCGGCCAGCGCGAGCAGGCCATCCGCGATCTGCGCGAGCTCATCCTCTACACGACCGATCTGAAGGCCCGCGACCGCCTGGTGAAGAAGCTGGCCACGCTCACCGAGGTCGACGCCGCCAGCCTGGCCTTCGAGCTCGACCGCGAGGCCGCTCGGTTCAAGACCGCCTGGGACCGCGACCGCCCCGAGCTGCCGGCCAGCATGTACGTGCTGGCCGGGCCGCCGATCGCCCCGTGGTTCGATCCCGCCGCGCTCGCTGGCGACGACGAGCTGCCGCGAGAGGTCGAGCGCTTGCCGGGCCTGGCTGACGATGTCGGGGAGAGACGGTAACGAGGAGAGGCCGAGACCGAGACCGAGTCCGAGACCGAGACCGAGGCGGAGGCCGAGGCCGAGACCGAGACCGAGGCGGAGACCGAGACCGAGACCGAGGCAGAGGCCGAGGCCGAGTCCGAGACCGAGACCGAGACCGAACCCGAGACCGAGACCGAGACCGAGGCCGAGGCGGAGGCGGAGACCGAGTCCGAGACCGAACCCGAGCCCGAACCCGAGCCCCGATCCCGAACCCGACCCCGATCCCGATCCCGACCCCGATCCCGACCCCGACCCCGACCCCGACCCCGACCTCGACCTCGGGTCCCGCGAGGCTCAGTAAGACTCGCAAGGCCACGAATCTGCGAGATATTCCGTAACCCCAGGAGGGTGAGCGGCGATCGGTCGGCGGTGACGTTTTTGGGCCACGCTGCGCAGTTCTGGGACTTCTAGCCCCCAACTTGACGCAAGCCGGCCTACATTTTCTCGGGAGTTGGCCGAGGACGGGCGTGGCACGTCCTCTGCACAACCCTTCCGGAACTAACCGGCGAGAACCCTAGAAGTGCACCCCCCATCGCCGCCCCTCACCCACCATCGCCGAGGCTTCACGCTGATCGAGCTGATGATCGTCGTGGCGATCATCGGGATCCTGGCGGCGGTGGCGATCCCGCAGTTCCTCGAGTACATGAACCGGAGCAAGGGCAACGAGGCGGTCATCAACCTGAACGCCCTCGAGAAGAGCGCGATCCGCCACTTCATCGAGGACTCGGGTTACCCGACCGGGACCGAGGGCGCGACGCCGGGCGCGAACTGCTGCACCCAGAACGTCGGCGGCGGCCGCCGGTGCGCGGCCCTCGACGCCGACTGGACCGGCGCTGGCCACCCGGTGTGGACCTCCCTCGACTTCCGGATGACCAAGCCGTTCTTCTTCCAGTACGCGTACACCGGCGAGGCCACCGGCCAGACCTTCACGCTGACCGCCACCGGCAACACCGACTGCGACGCGATCTCGGCGGTCTATACGCTGCGCGACGTCTCCCTCGACGTGGTCGCCAACCCCGAGCTGATCAAGCCGCCGGTCCGCGACTGAGCGGCGGCGGTCTCGCGGATCACGGCGCGACGACGATCGGCGCGGCAGAGACCTCGCGCCCGCCCACGAACGCGACGATGCGCGCGACCACCTCGGGCGACGCCAGGAACAGATCGTGGCCAGCGCCCTCGACGAGGACGTGAGTCGACCGGCCGAGCGTCGCCGCGAGCTCGCGATGGCTCTCGACGTAGGTCCGGCCGTCGAGGGTCCCCGACAGGAGGAGCGTCGGGATCGCGCTGTCGAGGGGCGCCCGGAAGTCGTCGCCCAGATCGGGGACGCCGAGGGCCTCGGCCAGCGCCAGGCCCGGGTAGTTGAGCGTGTCCTCGAGGAGCGTGCCGGGCGCCTCGCGACGAACCTGGGCTTGGCGCGCGCGCGAGGCCCCCGAGGCCGCGTCCATCGCCTCGGGCATGCCGCGCATCCCCTGGGCCTCGCTGGCCGCCTGCGCCACGATCGGGGCCAGGGCCGAGACCTCGCCGGCCGCGAGGGCCGGCAACCACGCGCGCAGGAGGCGCAAGGTCGACGGGTTCTTGATCAGGTAGCCGACCACGCGCTGGAGGTCGAGCTTGCTGATCGCCACGACCACCGACTGTCCCGAGCGCGGGTCGACGAAGCTCGCGCGCGCGGGCGCCGCGGCGAGCCGGGCCAGGGCCTGGCCGAGGGCGGCGTGCTCGTCGGCGGTGAGCACCCGCCGCAGGAAGGCCTCGGTGAGCTGGGGCCGCTTGATCGTGTCGTCGGGGCCCTCGGCGCTGGCCAGCACGACCCGCCCGAGGTGCGCGCCGTGACGGCGCATCGCCGCCATCGCCAGGTGGGTCCCGTAGCTGATTCCGATCAGGTGGAGGCGCTCAGCGCCCAGGGCCCGCCGCAGGTCGTCGAGATCGTCGGCGCTCTCGACGGTGGTGTAGCCGCCCAGGTCGACGCCCTGGGTCCGCCACCAGGCGGCGCAGTGGCGCGCCAGGCCTTGCAGCCACGCGGTGTACACCGGCCGCACCGCCGGGACCTCGAGAGGCCACGGCCGCGGCGCCGCGCACCACGGGATCGCGTTCGACTGGCCGGTGCCGCGCTGGTCGAGGGCGATCACGTCGCCGACCGCGCGCAGGGCGTTGAACATCGCGAAGCGCGGCCCGCGGGCGGCGTCGATGCCCGAGCCACCGGGACCACCGGCGAGGTAGACGATCGGTGGGCCGCTCGCCCCCGGCAGGGCCGGGAAGCGGACGAAGGTCAGCTCGAGGTCACGCCCGTGCGGACGCCCGCGACGCTCGGGCACGGTCAGGTGGCCGAGCTCGGCGTCGACCTCGTCGCCGGCCTCCGTCACGAAGCGATGCGGCGCGAGGCGCACCGTCGGCGGCGGGTGGTGCGGGCCGGTGGCGGCGCGGTCGGTGGCCTCGGGGCCGGTCGGCGCGGTGGGCGTCGAGCACGCCGGGGCGGCGGCGCTGAGCGCCGTAAGCGTCAAGATCGGACGACACAGGAACCAGGGGAGCGGCATGACCGCACCCTGGGGTCGGCGCGCCGGCCGCGCTGCCGCGCGTCGGTGAACGGCTCGCCGCGCCGGCCAACCGCTCATCGCGCCGCGCGGCCCTGATCTATGCTGGGCCGGTGAGCCTCGTCGGTGCGCGGCCGTGCTGATCGATCGTCGACGGGCGACGACCGCGAGGAGGTGGTGCGCGCTGGCCCTCGCGGCCCTCGCGGCGCTCGCGGCGCTCACCGGGTGCTCGCCCGACCGCCCGCCGGCGCTGGCCTTGACGACGGTGCGGGTGCTGGCGTCCGATGACCCGCGCTGGGCCCAGCCCGACGCCGACGATCGCCACGCGCCGCGGGTGCCGATCACCGGGGTCAGGCCGCCGGCCCCGGTGTGGTGGCTGCGCGGCACGCTGACGGTCGACGCGACCTGGGCCGCGCGTTCGGCGCCGCTGGCGCTCGCGGTCGCCGCGCTGGCGTCGTGCGAGGTGTACTGGGACGGCGTGCGCCTGGGCGCGAACGGCACCGTCGGGCCGAGCGCCCGCGCCGAGCGCCCCGGCCTGCTGGTGTGGCGCGTGGTCGTGCCGGCGCCGGTCGTCGTCGGGGACCACGCGGTGAGCCTGCGCTGCTCGGCCCACCACCGCGGGTTCGACCCGCAGGTCGGGTTCTACGGCGTCTGGCTGGGCGACGCCGCTGAGCTCACGCAAGCGGCGGGCGGCGACGTCGCGTTGACGCTGGTGTGCGCGGGCGCGCTCCTCACCGTCGGGCTCTTCCACCTGGTGCGCTTCGGGCTCGCGCGCGCGGGGCGCCGACGACGATCGCGCGACGGTCGAGACGCTGACCTGGGCCTGGGGGTGCTCGGGCTGGCGGCCGGCGCGATGGTGATCGCCGAGAGCGTGAAGGCCTTCGTCGACTACCCGTACGACCTGCACGTGGTGCGGCTGCGCGTGCTGGCCGCGCTGGCCTGGCTGGTCAGCGTGGGGCTGGTCGGGTTCGTCACCGCGCGCTATCCGCGATCGGGGCGCCGGATCGCGTGGCTGGTCGCCGCAGGCGGCGCGACCCTCGCCCTCGGCGCCGACGGCTACGACGCCAAGGTGGCCTCGGTCCTCGGCGTCGGCCTGGTGGTGGCGCTCGCCTGGACCGGGCTCGCGGTGATCGCGCGGCGGTGGGACGCCGGCCTGGCCGCGGTCCCGCTCCTCGGCGGGCTGATCGGCGCGGTGGCGGCGCCGACCGCGTTCATCGACTACTACCTGTTCTTCCTCCTGTGTGGCCTGTGCCTGGCGATGCTCCTGGCTCACGCGGTCGGCGAGGCCCGGGCGCGTGAGGTCCATGAGGCCACCGCCCTCGCGAACGCGCGCCTGGAGATCGAACTCTTGCGCCGCCAGCTCGCGCCGCACTTCCTGCTCAACACCCTGGCCGCGCTCGGCGAGTGGTTCGAGACCGAGCCGAAGGTGGCGAGCGCGATGCTCGAGGCCCTGGGCCAGGAGCTCCGGCTCCTGTCGGACCTGTCGGCGCGCACCGAGGTCGCGATGGCCGACGAGCTCGCGCTGTGCCGTTGCCACCTGGCGGTGATGGCGCACCGCCGCGACGAGGTCTTGTCCCTCGACGCTGACGGGGTCGACCCCGCGGCGATGGTCCCGCCGGCGCTGTTCCACACGCTGATCGAGAACGCGCTGTCGCACAACCACTACGGCGCGGCCGGCGCGGCGTTCCGCCTGCGGCAGGACCGCGGGCCGGCGCCGCGGGGCACGCGCTACACCTTCGACGCCCCGCTGGCGCCCGCAGGTCGGGTCCGCGCCGACGGCGGCGGCGTCGGGCTGCGCTACGTCCACGCCCGGCTGCGCGAACGCTACGGCGACGACTACCGGGTCACCAGCAGCGCGGTCGACATCGACGGCGCCGCGCGCTGGCGCACGGTGATCGAGCTGCCGGCGCAGCCGCCGAGGACGCCGTGAAGGTGCTGGTCGTCGAGGATGAGGCGGTGAGCGCCCGCCGCCTGGTGCGCCTGGTGCAGGAGCTGCTCGGCCCCGAGCTCACCAGCATCGCCATCGAGCCGACCCTCGACCTGGCGCGCGCGCGGCTCGGGACCAGCGACCTCGACCTGGTGTTCCTCGATCTCGACCTCCACGGCGACGACGGCTTCGACCTGGTGCGCCACGCCGCGGCGACCTTCCAGACCGTCGTGGTGTCGGCCCACCCCGATCGCGCGATCGACGCCTTCGCGCTGGGCGTCGTCGACTTCGTCGCCAAGCCCTTCACCCGCGAGCGCCTGGCCCTGGCCCTCGACCGCGTGCGCGCTGGCACCCAGCGTCCCCGACGCCACCTGGCGGTGCGGACCCACGGCCGCGTCGAGCTGGTCGAGCTCGATCACGTCCGGTTCATCGTCGGTGCCGGCGACTACGCCGAGCTCCACGGCGCCGACGGCCGGACCTGGCTCCACGACAAGACCCTCACCACCCTCGAGACCAGCCTGCCGCCTCAGTTCCTCCGCGTCCATCGCTCGTGCCTGGTCAACCTGCACCACGCCGCCCACCTCCGGACCGAGGTCGGCAGCCGCTACGTCCTCGTCCTCCGCGACGGCCACGAGCTCCCCGTCGGCCGCACCCGCGTCGCCGCCCTCCGCGCCCGCCTGATCTGATCAACGGCCTCCTCGGACTCGGACTCCTCCTCGGACTCGGTCTCGGTCTCGGTCTCGGTCTCGGTCTCGGTCTCGGTCTCGGCCTCGGACTCGGTCTCGGACTCGGACTCGGCCTCGGTCTCGGCCTCGGTCTCGGGTTCGGGTTCGGACTCGGACTCGGGTTCGGGTTCGGGTTCGGGTTCGGGGCCGGGCTCGGTCTCGGGTTCGGTCTCGGTCTCGGTCTCGGTCTCGGCCTCGGCCTCGGTCTCGGTCTCGGCCTCGAGTTCGGCCCTCCACCACCCGACGCGAAGCGATCACCCGCTGAACGCCATCACGCCGCGCCGAAACGCAGACGCCCGCACAGGGGCCGGGCGTCGGAGGTCAGGTCGGATCGTTTTGGGAGGGGGCCCCCTTCGCTACGCGAAGGGGGGAGGGTCTGTCCGAGGTCACCACCACCATCCGCTGAAGCAGACAGCGGCTGAACGCCGGTTCCCACGCACCATCACCACCGGTCACATCGACGGCGTCGCTCCCGCGATCCGGACCTCTTCGTGTTGTGTGGGTGGGGGCCCCCTTCGCTGCGCGAAGGGGGGAGGGTCTGTCCGAGGTCACCACCACCATCCGCTGAAGCAGACAGCGGCTGAACGCTGGTTCCCACGCACCACCACCACCGGTCACATCGACGGCGGCGCTCCCGCGATCCGGACGTTTTGGGAGGGGGCCCCCTTCGCTACGCGAAGGGGGGAGGGTCTTTTCGAAAGACCCTCCCAGAATCTCAGCATCACTGCATTCGGTCCGAGAAGTCCTTCACCAGCTTGGTCGGCTCGTCCGCCTTGATCTCGACGGTGAAGGTCTCCTTGATGCCGAACTCGTTGTTGAGCAGCGTGATGCGGTGCTTGCCGGCCGACAGCTTGATCTCGCGCTGCGGGGTCTTCAGGCCCGTCGACCGACCGTCGATGAAGATCTCGCACGGCGGCTTGGCGCCGAGGGACAGCGTGCCCTCGCCCTTGGCGACCGGCGGCTTGGGATCGACCGGCGGCTTGGGATCGACCGGCGGCTTGGGATCGACCGGCGGCTTGGGGTCGGTCGGCGGATCGCCGGTCGGGTCGCCGTCGGGCGGCGGCTTGGTCCCACCACCCGGCGGCTTGGTGCCGCCGCCGGGCTTGCGGCCTGGGTCGGGCGAGGTCACCGGCCCGCCGACCGGTCCGGTCGCGACCTGGGTCGGGCCACGCTCGAGGTTGACCACGACCTTCTCCTCGGGCGCGCCCGAGATGGTCAGCGGCTTGGTGATCTCGACGTAGCCGTCCTTCGCGAACACGACGTCGTAGTGATTGCGGGGATCGATCTTGGCGGTGGTCGGGGTGACCCCGATCTCGGTGCGCTTGCCATCGACCACCAGCGCGACCTTGGCGCCCGGCGGCGTCGAGTCGAAGTTGGCGACGATCTCGAGGGCCTGGAGCGTGATGTTGACCCGGGTGATCTGCCCGGCGACGACGTCGAACTCCTGGTTGACGCTCATGAAGCCCGGCGGCGCGTCGATCTCGACCCGGTGCTTACCGGGCGCGATCTTGGGCACGCGCACCGGGATCGACGCGGTCTGGGCCACGCTGTCGAGGCGCCAGGCCACCACGGTCGGCGGGGTGACGAACAGCTCGAAGCCGGTGTTGTCGTCGACGGGCGCCGTCGCGGTGCCCGCCGCCGGCACCGGCGCGGGCTCGACCGGCTTGGCGGTCGACGCCGGCTTGTCGCCGCCCGAGGTGATGACGACGATCGCGACCGCGGCCGCGATCAGGGCGACGCCGGCCAGCGCCGCCCACAGCATCGTCCGCGACTTGCGCTCGCGCTTGACGATCCCCGAGCCGAAGGTCGACATCGGATCGAACGAGTCGGGCCGGGCCATCGGGCCCGACACCGACGACTCGCGGCGATCGTCGAACAGCGGCGACGGCGTGGAGATGGGCCCGGTGCCCAGGCCCGCGGTGAACGCCGGCGCCGGCGGCCCTCCGCCGTTGACGCCCGGGCCGTGGCTGCCGTTGGCGCCGTTGGCCTTGGCCGCGGGGCCCCACCCCTTGGACGTCGAGCGCACCAGCTCCGACAGATCGGGCTCGTCGACTGGCGGCGGCGGCGTCGGGGCCGGGGCGGCGGCAGCGGCGACCATGCCTGCGGCCGGCGCGCCCATCGGGGCCCGGCCCGACTTGGCCGCGGCCTCCTCTTCGGGGTTGTCGTAGATCTGGGTCTCGAGCTCGTCGTCGTCCCAGTTGAGATCGGCCTTGGGCGGCCCGATCGACTCGGCGGCGGCGGCGGCGTTGGCGGCCGCGCTCATCGACGGCATCGTCATCGACGCCGGCGGCGGCACGACCGGCACGCCCTGGGTCGAGCGCAGCGAGGTCGGCGGCGGCGGCGGGCGGGTCGGCGCCCCACCGGCGCCCGGCATGGGCGGCGGCACGGCGGCCGGCATCGAGGTCGTGCGACGCGCGCCGGGCGGGACCGCGGGCGGGCGCGGCGGCGGCGGCGAGGACGGCGCGGCCGGGCGGCTGCCAGCCACCATCTCGGGCGGCGGCTTGAGCTGCCGGTAGCTCTCGAGCTTCGCGGTCTCCTCCTCGATCTCCTTGCCGAAGGTCTTCTTCATCCACGCCGCCAGATCCTTGCGCGAGTAGAACTCGCCGGCGGTGTAGACGAAGGCCTGCAGCTCGTCGTGGAGATCGATCGCGTTCTGGTAGCGATCCTCGGTGTCCTTGGCCAAGGCCTTGAGGACGATCCGCTCGAGCTCGTCGGGGATCTTGCGGTTGTAGGTCGACGGCGGGAGGATCTCGACGTTGCGGACCTTCTCGAGGGTCGAGAAGTCGCTCTCGCCGACGAACAGGCGCTCGCCGGTCAGGAGCTCGTAGAGCACGATGCCGCACGAGAAGATGTCGCTCTTGCGGTCGATCGGCAGGCCGCGGACCTGCTCCGGCGACATGTAGCCGAACTTGCCCTTGAGGATGCCGGCCTGGGTCTTCTGGCCCTTGCCCGCCGCCTTGGCGATGCCGAAGTCGATCAGCTTCACCTCGCCCTCGAACGACACCAGGATGTTCTGCGGCGAGACGTCCCGGTGGACGAGGTTGAGGTCGCGGCCGCCCTGGTCGCGCTTGTTGTGCGCGTAGTCGAGGCCCTCGCAGATCTTCATGATGACGAAGCACGCCTGGGCCACCGGCATCGGCTCGTTGCCGGTCCGGCAACGGTCGAAGATGTTACGGAGATCGCGGCCGTGGACGTGCTCGAGGGCGATGTAGTAGCTGCCATCGACGACGCCCAGGTCGAAGATCTGGGCGATGTTCGCGTGGTTCAACTGAACCGCGATCTTCGCCTCGTCGATGAACATCTTGATGAACTCTTTGTCCTCCGCGATGTTCGGGAGGATCCGCTTCACGGCGACCAACCGCTCGAAGCCCTCGACGCCATAGGCCTTCGAGCGGAAGACCTCGGCCATGCCGCCGACATTGATGCGCTCGAGCAAGTAGTACTTGCCGAATGGAACGGGCTTCTTCACGGTGCTGACCAGCCTGGGAGGCGGAGGCCCCCCTAGCGTGGGACCGTATACCAACTGAAATCCTTGGGCAAAGTGAAACCGGCCTCAGGTGCCGGGGCGCCGCCGGGCGCGATCACCTCGCAGATCTCGGCGGTTAGCGGGTGCGCGCAGGACCGCCAGGCGGGCGTGGCAGGCGGCCGCGACGGTCGCCGCCAGGGCCGCGGCGTCGGCCTCGACCTCCGGTAGCCCCGGGCCGCCGCCGCGATCGATCGCGACGATGGCGTGGCGATAGGCCTCGAGGGCCTCGGCCGGCCGCGCCGCGGCCTCGAGGGACAGCCCCAGGAGATACGGCGCCAGCCAGGACTCGGCGGCCAGCAGGCGGGCCTGGCGCAGCGCCGCGATGGCCTCCTCGTGGGCCCCGGCCTGGCGGGCGGCGGCGCCGCGGCGCAGGTGGGCGACGGCGTCGAGCGGATCGACGGCGGGCGGCGCGAGGGCCGCGCGGGTCGGGGGCGACGGCGTGGCCCGAGGCGCAGGTGGCGGCCCGGCCTGCGGTGCGTGGGTCGCGCGCGGCCAGGTCGGTCGCGCCGGCGCGGCCCCCGCGGCGCGACGGGTCGCCCCGACCAGCGACTGCTCGACCGCGCCGACGATCAGATCGTCGGGCGTGGCGGCGGCGCCGCCCAGGCGCGCGGCCAGGGCCGGCAGCTCGGCCGGCTCGAAGTAGATGAGGACGTTCCGGCACACCACCAGATCGAAGCGGGGCCACCCTGCCGGCGGCGCCGGATCGGCGGCCAGGTTGTGGCGGGCGAAGCTGACCGCCGCTCGCACCGCCGGGGCGATGGCCACGGTCGCGGCGTCGACGTCGACGAAGTGGCGGGCCCGCCAGCGCTCGGGCACCGCGGCCAGGCAGGTCCGCGGGTAGTGAGCGCGGCTGGCGGTGGCCAGGGCGTCGACGCTGATGTCGGTCGCCAGGATGCGCGGCCGCGCGCCGCAGTCGAGGAGCGCCATCGCGATCGTGAACGGCTCCTCGCCCGACGAGCACCCGACCGACCACACGGTCACGGCGTCGAGCCCAGCGCCTCGGGCTCGAGCCGCGGCGCGCTCGAGGGCCGGCGCCAGGAGCGGCAGCTCGCGGCCGAACCAGGTCAGGCCGACGCTGATCCGCGCGACCAGGCGATCGCGGAGGACCGCGCCGTCGCCGCGATCGGCCGCCGCCAGGAGGGCCTGGGCGTCGGGGTAGCCGAGCTCGTCGGCGAGCGTGCGCAGCGCCACCAGCACCGGCTCGCGGCGGCGATCGCCCAGGCCGATGCCGGCCCACGCGCGGTAGCGCGCGCCGATCGTCCGCCACAGGGCGTCGGTCACGCGGGACCTCCGCGGACCAGGGCCGCGAGGAGACCGGGCAGCGTCGCGGCCGGCGCGAGCTGCGCCTCGGGCACCGCCGCCAGGGCCGCCCGCGGCATCGCCGCCACCGCGGCGTCGTCGGGGGCCAGCACCCAGGCCGGGCCGCCAGCGCCGGCGATCGCCGCCAGGCCGCGCGCGCCATCGCTGCCCATGCCCGACAGCACGACGCCGACCACCGCGGCGCCGAAGCTGCGGGCCAGCGAGCGGAACAGCGCATCGGCCGAGGGCCGGTGCCCCCCCTCGGGCGGCGCCGCTGACAAGACGACCGCGCCGCCGGGATCGAAGGTCAGGTGGCGATCGTCGGGCGCGATCAGCACCGCGCCGGCCCGGGCCCGGGCGCCGTCGACCGCGACCGCGACCTCGAGGGCGCAGGCGTCGGCCAGCCAGCTCGCCAGGGGCGCGACGAAGCCGGCGCTGGTGTGCTGGACGATCGCGATCGTCGCCGGGTAGCCCGGCCCGACCCCGGCCAGGAGCGCGCGCAGGAGCGGCGGCCCGCCGGTCGAGGCCGCGATCGCGACGAACCGCGGCGCGGTCGACGATCGGCCGAGGCGCGGCGGCGCGCTGGCCAGCGGCGCGACCACCCCCGGTCGGCTGGCGGCGGCGACCGTGAGCAGCTCGACCAGCCGTCGGGCCGAGCTGGCGTCGAAGCCGGTCAGCGGCTTGCCGACCAGCTCGAGGGCACCAGCGGCGATCGCGTCGAGCCCGAGGCGGGCGTCGCGTCCGACCAGCCCCGACAGCACGACGATCGGCGTCGGCCGGCTCGCCATGATCGCGCGGATCGCCTCGAGGCCGCCGACCAACGGCAGGACCACGTCCATCGAGATCACGTCGGGGCAGAGCGCCGCCGCCAGGGCGATCGCCTGACGACCGTCGCCGGCCTCGCCGACGATCTCGAGCTCGGAGAAGGCCGCCAGCTCGGCCCGCAGCACCTCGCGGAAGAAGGCCGAGTCGTCGACGATGAGGACCCGGACCGTCACGCCAGGAACCTGCCGACGTGGGACCACAGCGAGTCGCGCGAGAAGTCGGTCTTGACCAGATAGGCGTCGGCGCCGACCTCGACCGCCGCCAGCTTGTCGGCGTCGGAGCCGCGGGTCGAGATCACGACGCACGGCAGGCGGGTCGCCCGCGCCTCGGTGCGGATCCGGCGGATCAGCTCGAAGCCATCCATGCGCGGCATCTCGAGGTCGGTGATCACCAGGCCGACCTCGGGGTGCGCGGCCAAGGCGGCCAGGGCGGCGACGCCATCGGCGGCCTCGATCACCGCGGCGCCGTGGGCGCGCAGGGCCTCGGCGATCACGTCGCGCATGATCGGCGAGTCCTCGACGACCAAGACGGTGGCGGCGCCGGTGATCGCGACCTCGCCGCCGCGGTGGCGCGCCCGCGCCGCCAGGGCCCGGGCCGCCGCCACCATGCGCCCGAGCCCGAGCACCAACGCGACCCCGCCGTCCTCGAGATCGACGCCGCCGACCGCGTAGGGGTTGTCGGCCAGGACCGCGCCGATCGGCCGCACCACGGCGTCGCGATCGCGGTGACGGCGGGTCCCGGCCAAGGCCATGGTGACGTCGCCGGCGCGCGCCACCAGGAGCCGCGGCTCGCCGGTCGGGACCGCGGCCTCGCCCAGGAGCTCGGCCAGCGGCACCAGCGGGATGAGCTGCCCGCGGTAGTCGATCGCCGGGCCATCGATCGAGTCGACCGCGGGGTGGGCGGCGGCCGGCACCAGCGCGATCACGTCGGCCAGCGGCAAGGCGTAGCGGCCGTGGCCGACCTCGGTCAGGAGCAGCGGCGTGATGAGCGCGCTGACCGGCACCGCGATCGTGAAGGTCGTGCCGCGGCCGCGCGCGCTCTGGGTGTGGACGGTGCCGCCGAGCTTCTCGGCGGTCGCGCGCACGACGTCGAGGCCGACGCCACGCCCCGAGACCCGGGTCACGACCTTGCGGGTGGTGAAGCCCGACGAGAACAGGTAGGCCAGGATCTGCTCGTCGGACAGGACCCGCGCGCTCGGCCCCTCGATCAGGCCCTGCTCGACCGCCCGCCGGCGCACCAGATCGACGTCGATGCCGGCGCCGTCGTCGGCCAGCTCGAGGCGCAAGACCCCGCCGACCACCGCGGCCCGGATCGTCAGCTCGCCGACCTCGGGCTTGCCGGCGGCGCGCCGCTCGTCGGCCGGCTCGAGCCCGTGATCGATGGCGTTGCGCACCAGGTGGAGGAGCGGCGCCTGCAGCTCCTCGAGGACCACCCGATCGGCCTCGACGCCACCGTCGTGGAGCGTGACCCGGACCTGCTTGCCCAGCTCGCGGGCCAGCTCGCGGGCGACCAGCGGCAGGCGGGCCAGCACCTGCGCGATCGGGACCATGCGCAGCTCGCGGACGACGCCGTCGAGGACGGTGGCCATGCGCGCCAGGCGCCGGACGTCGTCGCGCACCAGCTCGGCGCCGGGGCCCGGCCCGCCGGCGCCGCCGGCGACCCCGGCGAGGCGATGGCGGATCACGACCAGCTCGCTCACCACCGCGCGGATCTGATCGAGCTGGTCGGCCGAGATCCGGACCGCGCCCGCCGCCACCGCGGCCAGCCCCGACGCCAGCTCGGTGCCGACGCCGGCCGGCAGGCTGGGCGCGCCGGCCGAGGGCGCCTCGGCGCGGGCGACGTCGGCGGTCGCGGCGGCGGTGAACGCGGCCAGAGCCGGGCCGGCGCCGGCGTCGGTGATCGCGGCGCCGATCGCCTGCAGCCCGGCCAGGACCCGATCGCCCAAGGCCGGCTCGACCGCGGCCCGCGCGCGCACCGCGCCCGCGATCAGCTCCTCGAGGGCGTGCAGGCCGTCGGCCACCTCGTGCAGGCCGAGCAGGCCGGCCTCGCCCTTGAGCGTGTGCAGCTCGCGCAGCATCGCGTCGGTGCGACCGGCGCCGACCGGATCTTGCTCGAACTCGATCCAGCCCAGGCTGATCGCGCCCAGGCGCTCGGCGGCGACCGCCCGGAAGGCGTCGCGCCGTCGCCGCGCCAGCTCGTCGTCGCTCATCCCTGGGCCGGCTTCGAGGCGCTGCGGGCGTCGACCAGGCCGGTGAGGTTGCGCGACAGGACCGCGAGGCTCTCGGCGGCCTTGGTCGAGCGCTGGATCCCGGCCAGGGTCTGGACCAACACCGTCCGCATCTCGTCCATGCTGGCGACCACGGCCTCGGTGGCCTGGCGCTGCTGCTGGGTGAGGAGCGCGATCTTCTCGCTCGAGGTCGCGCCGAGCTGGCTGGCCGCCACCGCCTCCTCCGAGGCCCGGTGCATCTCCTTCATGAGCTCGCGGATCGCGGCCGCGGTCTCGAGGACGCTCTCGGCCAACCGGCGCATCTCGTCGGCGACCAGCGCGAAGCCGCGGCCGGCCTCACCGGCGCGGGTGCCCTCGAGGGCGGCGTTGAGCGCCAGCAGATCGGTGCGGTCGGCGATCTGCTCGATCGAGCGCAGGAGGCCCGACAGCCGATCGATCTTGACCGCGATGTCTCGACTCTGCGCGACCGAGCGCTCCGAGGTGCCGAGCACCTCGCTCGAGCGCGCGGCGATCTCCTCGGCCGAGGTCAGGAGCGTCGACATCGAGCGCCGGGTCTCCTCGACCGCGGCGCTCTCCTCGGCCGACGACGCCTCCTGCTCGCGGGCCAGCCCGACCAGATCGTCGGACAGATCGAGGAGCCGGGTGGCGGCCACGGTCAGCGGCTTGGTCGCGGCGAGG
This sequence comes from Kofleriaceae bacterium, assembly GCA_018057825.1. Lineage (GTDB taxonomy): Bacteria > Myxococcota_A > Polyangia > Haliangiales > Haliangiaceae > UBA2376. The sequence goes on from JAGPCY010000012.1 coordinate 74,476, forward strand.
ATCGAGACGATCGCCAAGAAGATGATGCCGAGGCTGGCGACGATCACCCAGAGCTGGGTCTCGCGCTTGCTCTCCATGACCCAGGCCCGCGACAGCCCGACGACGACCGCGCCGGTGACCGCGCCGCTGCCGTCGACGATCGGCGCGCCGGCGTGGATCAGGCCGCCAGCGGCCGACACGAACTCGGCGCGGGCCAGCTCGGCCCGGACCAGGCGGGGATCGAGCCCGGTCTGGCGCTGCTCGACGAAGACCGCGCCGTCGGGGCGGATGACCACCGCGTAGGCGAAGTCGCGATCGCCGCGCAGGGCGTCGACCCGGCGCTGGCCGTCGGCCCGGGCGTCGGTCGCCAGCGGCGCCGCCATCGCCTGGGCCAGGAGCGCGACGGTGGTGCGGGCGCGCAGCCGCAGGGCCTCGTCGGCCGCCGCCTCCTGGCGGGCCGGCACGAACAGGGTCAAGAACAACCCGGCCGCGCCACACACCAGCGGCGCGGCGATCAACAGGAACAGGCGGGCACCGATCTTCACGAGGACTCCTGGGCAGAGGACGAGGGCTCGCTCGGTGCGCGACCGAGGGCCACCAAGGCGAGGCTGTCGAGGAGCTGGACCCAGCGATCGCCCTGGCGCGCGAAGCCGACCACCAGCGGCAGCCGCCAGCCGGTCGGCGGCGGCAGCGTCTGGGCCCGGCCGATCGTGCGGACCTCGACCGGGGCCTCGACGGCGAAGGTGCGGAGCCAGCCGCCGGCGGCCACGGTCAACGTGCGCGGCGCGCCGGCGCCGGCCGGCAGGCCACACAGGGCCGCCAGCGGCTCGGCCAGGACGTTGGCGCGATCGAGCTCGACGACGTCGGCGCTGGCCACCGCGAACCGCTCGTCGCCGAGGGCGAAGCACACCACCGCGACCTCGGCGGTCACGGGCGGGCTCCGCGCGCGACCACCGCGGCCAGGGCGGCGACGTCGAGGACCGCCAGGCGCAGGCCGTCGTGGCCGACCTCGCGAACGATCCACGGCGGACGCTCGGCCGGCGCCGGCTCCGGCGCGCCGTCGGGCAAGGCCAGGAGGCCGCGGGTCGCCATCGCCACCAGGCCCAGCTCGACGCCGTCGGCGCGCACGACCGCGATCCGACCGCGCTCCGAGCGCGGGGTCGGGTGGCCGGCGATGAGCTGTTCGAGATCGACCAGGGTCACCAGCCGGCTGCGGACCAGGGCCACGCCGAGGACGTGGGGCGGCGCCGCCGGCACCCGGGTCACGGTCGGCAACGCGATCACCTCGACGACGTCGGCGGCCGGGGCCGCGAACCAGCGCGAGTTGGTGCGGAGGCCGACGTGGGCGCGGGTCGGCACGTCGGCGCCGACCGTCAGGCCGCGCCCGCCCGCGCCCTCGACCAGCGCCGCCAGCTCGGTCATGCCCGGGCCACCATCGCCCGCACCGCGGCCGCGACCTGCTCGAGCCCGGCCCGCTTCGAGACCCAGCCGTCGGCGCCGGCCTCGCGGGCCCGGGCCGCCAGCTCGGCGTCGGGCGCGCCCGACAGAAGACAGATCGCCAAGGGCGCGGCGGCCGCGGCCCGGGCCTCGGCGCACAGCGTCGGCAGCGACGGCCCCGGCAGGTTGACGTCGAGCAGGACCACGGTCGGCCGGAACTCGCGGACCAGGCGGACCGCGCCGGCGCCGTCGTGCGCGCTCTCGACCTGCCAGCCGTCGGCCTCGAGCTGAGCCCCGACCTCGGCGGCGATGAGCGGGCTGTCGTCGACGACGATCAAGCGGCGGGCCGGCGGCGCCGATGCGGCCAGCGCGCGGATCCGCGACGCCAGGGTCCGGATCGCGATCGCGACCCGGGCCCGGGCCGCGAGGTCGCCGCCTTCGGCCCAGGTCAGGCTGTCGCGCTCGCCGGCCTGGGCCAGCTCGGCCAGCTCGGCCAGCCCGAGGATGCCGGCCTCGCCGGCCAGGGTGTGCAGCTCCGACCGCGCCGTGGTCGGCGCGCCGGCGCCTTCGGCGGTCACCGCCGCCAGGGCCCGGGCGCAGCGCTCGCCGCCGGTGGCGACGAACCGCGGCAGAAAGCGATCGCGCATCGCCGGAGTCACGCCGCCCCCTCGAGACCAGCGGTGATCTCGCCGACCCGCGCCACCACCGCCTCGACGCCGAGCTGCTTCGAGATGTAGCCGTCGAGGCCGGCCTCGGTCGAGCGCTCGGCCAGCTCGTCGGGGTGCAGGCTCGACAAGAGGTAGATCGCGGCCGACGAGCCGCGGACGTGGCGGACCACCATCGCCAGGTCGTCGCCGAAGGCCTCGGGCATCTGGACGTCCATGAGCACCAGATCGGCGGCGCCCAGCCCGGCCTCGAACTCGCCGAGGTCGCGGGCGATGACGACGTCGTGGCCGGCGTCGGTGAGCGCGGCCCCGACCAGGTCGAGGAACAGCGGGCTGTCGTCCATCATCAGGATGCGCTTGGACACGCGGAGCCTCCCTTGGCCAGGCACAGATCGATCGTCGAGAACAGCTCGGCCAGCGCCAGCGGCTTGGCCAGGAACAGATCGGCGCCGGCGGCCAGGGTCGCGCGCCGGGCCGGCTCACCGCCCAGGCTGACCGCGACCACCGGCACCGCGGCCTGGGCCGACTGCCGCAGGCGCGCGATCAAGCGATCGCCGGCCGGCTCGGGCAAGAGGTAGTCGACCACGATCAGGTCGTAGGCGTTGACCGCGGCCAGGCCCCAGGCGGCGTCGACGTCGGCGGCCGCGTCGATCACCACCGCGTCGGCGGCGCCCCCGAAGTGGCGGCGGAGCGCGGCGTGAAAGACCTCGCGCAGAAGCTCGCTGTCCTCGACCAAGAGCAGGCGGGCCCGAGCCCCGGGGCGCGGCCGCTCGGCGGCGCGCGCGACCGCGGCGTCGAGGCGAGCCACCGCCGGGCCCTCGGTCAGCTCGAGGTGCCACTGCGCGCGCTCGCCGGGCGCGCCCGGGCGATCGAGGCCGATCACCGTGGCCTCGACCTGCTCGACCGCGACCAGCGGCGGCCAGCCGACGGCGAGCGCGCAGGTCGCGCCGATCTCGATCGCGCGATCGATGACCAGCCGCGCCCGGCGGTCGCCCTCGAGGACCAGCGGCGCGCGGGCCGGCGGATCGGCCAGCTCGGCCCGCACCAGGAGGCCGCGCCGGCTCACGTCGCGCCCTCGCCGACGCGCGGCGCGGTCAGCGCGACGATCGCCTCGTAGACGCTGCGCAGGCGGACCGGCTTGGCCATGAACGCATCGGCGCCGGCGGCGAAGGCCGCGCGTTCGGCGCCTGGCTCGTCACCTGCGAGGGCCACGATCACCATCGACCGGCCGTGGCCGGCCCGGGCCTGGGCGATCACCTGGGCCGGCGCCAGCGGCGGCAGATACACGCCGATCAGCGCGACGTCGAAGCGGTGCGCGGCCAGGAGCTGCTGCGCGACCTGACCGTCGGTGGCGGTGGCGAAGTCGAAGGCGCGCGGCGCGGCGGCGCGGCGGCCGGTGCCGATCAGGCCGCCGCGGATGAGCTCGACCACCCGCGGGTTGTCGTCGGCGATCAGCACGCGACGCGCGTCACACACCAGGGCCGGCTCGGCCCGCGCCAGGCGCTCGACCAGCCCGGCCAGATGCTCCTGGGTGGCGGCGTCGAGCTCGAGCACCACCTCGCCGCCGCCATCATCGCAGCCACGGCCGACGGTGGCCGGCAACACCAACGGCGCGCGCAGCGCTGGCGCGACCAACCGGACCGCCACCGCCGCCGGTTCGTCGAGTCGGCGCGGAGCGGCGAGTTCGAGGCGGCCGCGCGCGAGCGCCTGCTGACACACCTCGAGCAGCTCGATCTGCCCCACGCACTCGACCAGGAGCTCGATCGCAGGCGCGACAGAACACCCCGAGTTCTGCGCGTTGAGCGACAACATCTCTTCGTATGTGCGCCAACGACGCGGTGCGCGTCAAGCGCAAGCGCCGCGGCTTTCTCCTCGAGAAAATCGATCACCCTGAGGCGGTGATGGGCGGAGGGCCCACATCGTCTCTCGGCGAGTCACCCGAATGGGGTCATTGAACTACTAGCGACGATCGCGCAGAACAGGTGATGCTGGGCTTCGTCCCAGCGAGGAGGCCACGATGAAGGCACGCGGACTCACGATCGCGGCGACGATGGCGATGGCGATGGCGATGGTCACCGGTTCGGGACGGACGGCGCGCGCAGGCGAGCCCTTCGCGTTGTTCGAGAGCGGCCACGTTCGACCCCTGGCGCTGGCACCCAACCGCCCGTTGGTGTTCGCCGCCAACACGCCCGACAACCGCCTCGAGGTGCTGGCGCTGGTCGGGCGGCGCCTGGTGCCGCTGGGCTCGGTGCGGGTCGGCCTGGAGCCGGTCGCGGTGGCGGCGGCCTCCGATCACGAGGTCTGGGTCGTCAACCACCTGTCGGACTCGGTGTCGATCGTCGACGTGCGCGACCCGTATCGACCGTTCGTCGCGCGCACGCTCCTGGTCGGTGATGAGCCGCGCGATCTGGTGTTCGCCGGCCGCGACCGCCGCCGGGCTTTCATCACCACCGCGCGGCGAGGCCAGAACTCGCCGATCGACCCGGCCCTGACGACGCCGGGCCTGGGCCGCGCCAACGTCTGGGTGTTCGACGCCGACCACCTGGGCCACGCCCCCGGCGGCACGCCGCTCACGATCTTGACCTTGTTCACCGACACCCCGCGGGCGCTGGCGGTGGCCGACGACGGCGCCACCGTCTACGCCGCCGGCTTCAAGACCGGCAACCGCACGACCGTGGTGTCGAGCATCCTGTTCGACTTCGGGCTCATGCCGTTCCCGATCCAGGGCCCGCTGACCGACGCCGACGGCGCGCCCGCGCCCTCGGTCGGCCAGATCGTGCAGTACGACGGCGGGGCCTGGCGCGACGAGTCGGGCCGCGATCTGTCGAGCGGCGTGTTGTTCAACCTGCCCGACCGCGACGTCTTCGCGATCGACGCCGACGCCGCCGTGCCGACGATCAAGGGCGCGACCAGCGGCGTCGGCACCGTGCTCTACAACATGGCCACCAACCCGCGCACCGGCGCGGTCTACGTCACCAACACCGAGGCCCGCAACCTCCACCGCTTCGAGGGCGCCGGCGAGTTCGCCGGCCAGACCGTGCGCGGCCAGCACAACGACAATCGCATCACCGTGATCCGCGGCGGCGTCGCGGCGCCACGCCGGCTCAACCAGCACATCGACTACAGCCAGTGCTGCGCCCCGCTGCCCAACGCCGAGAACGCCCGCAGCCTGGCGTTGCCCAACGGCCTGGCGGTGTCGGACGACGGCGCGACCCTGTACGTCGCGGCGCTCGGCTCCGACAAGCTGGCGCGCATCCCGACCGCCGAGCTCGAGGCCGATCGCTACCGCCAGGACCTGCGCGATCAGCTCGCGGTGTCGGGCGGCGGCCCGTCGGGGGTCGTGCTCGACCACCGCCGCGACCTGCTCCTGGTCACGACCCGCTTCGACAACGGCATCTCGGTGATCGACACCCGGCGCTGGCGCGAGACCCAGCACCTGGCCCTGCCCAACCCGGAGCCGGCCTCGGTGGTCGCCGGCCGACGGTTTCTCTACGACGCCGCGCTGTCGTCGAGCCATGGCGACTCGGCGTGCGCGACCTGCCACGTCGAGGGCGACTTCGACGGGCTGGCCTGGGACCTCGGCGATCCCGACGCCGCGCTCCGCCCCAACCTGAACCCGCTGACGCCGGATCTCAACCCGACCATCCCGGCGACGATCCACGGCATGAAGGGGCCGCTCACGACCCAGAGCCTGCGCGGCATGGCCAACCACGGGCCGATGCACTGGCGCGGCGATCGCACCGGCGCCGACCTCGGTCCGTCGGTCCAGCCCAACGGCGGCGCCTACGACGAGGTCGAGGCGTTTCGCCGGTTCAACGTCGCGTTCCCCGGTCTGCTCGGCCGCCACACCGAGCTGACCAGTGAGCAGATCGCGGCCTTCGGGCAGTTCGCGCTCCAGCTCATGTACCCGCCGAACCCGATCCGCGCGCTCGACAACTCGCTGTCCCCCGAAGAGGCCCTGGGTCGCGAGATCTACATGACCCGGGTCACCGACTCGGTCGCGACCTGCAACGGCTGCCACACCCTCGACCCCGACGGCAACCGCGAGTTCCCCGAGGAGCGGTTCCCCGGCTTCTTCGGCTCCGACGGCCGCTCGACCCGCGAGCCCGGACGCCACGAGATCATCAAGGTCCCGCACCTGCGCAACGCCTACCAGAAGGTCGGCATGTTCGGTCAGGCCACCCCGGTCATCTTCCTGCCGCTGCCCGGCTTCGACGGCTTCATGGGCGATCAGGTGCGCGGCTTCGGCTTCCTGTCGGCCGGCGACTTCGACACCATCGCGCACTTCTTGTCGGCGGTGCAGTTCTCCGACGATCACTCGCTCATCCCCAACCCCGAGGGGCTGACCAGCGTCGCCGAGCGCCGCGCGGTCGAGGCCTTCATCCTGGCCTTCGACTCCAACTTGGCGCCGATCGTCGGCCAGCAGGCGACCGTCGGGGCCCACGGCGGGCTCGCGACCTTGCCGCGCGTGGCGCTCCTGCGGTCGCGGGCCGACCACGACGAGTGCGATCTGGTGGCGACCACCGGCGACCGCGGCTACCTGTACATCGGCGACGCCAGCTATCAGCCCGACACCGCCGATCGGCCGCCGACGTCAGAGCTGTGGCTCATCCTCGGTGGTCTCTTGACCGGCCGTCCTGTGACCTTCACCTGCGTGCCGCCCGGCTCGGGCGTGCGGATCGGCCTCGACCGCGACGACGACGGCACGCTCGACCGCGACGACGATCATCCATGACCTCACCTGACCGCGCGCGCCGCCGCGCCAACGACGTGATGTGCCAGGCCGCGCTGCGCGATGTCGCGGCGGTGCTCGATCGCCACCGCCGCGACCGCGAGTCCGATGAGGTCGCGTTCGCCGCGATCACCACGACGCTGGCGAGCTTGTGCCAGCGCCTCGACGGCCTGGCCCCCGAGGTGCGGGCCGGGCTCGGGGCGGTGGTCACCGGGTTGGGCGACGACCCGGCGCGGATCGTCGCCTGGGACCTCCTCGAGGAGCTGGTCGATCACTGGTTCGTGCTGGTCCGCCACATCGGCTTCGGCCTGGCGGCGAGCGCGATCCCCGGCGAGCTGGCGGCGCTGACCGCCGAGGTCGCGCGCGCCTGTCGCCCGCGGGCCCCGGTCGCGCCGGCGGCGCCGGCCCGCGCCAACATCCTGGTCATCGACGACAGCCCGGTGGTCCTGGCGGTGGTCGAGGCGGCGCTGGCCGAGGCCGGCTACCGGGTCCAAGCGGTCGGCGCCTTCGCCGAGGCCGAGGTCGTGCTGCGGACCTGGCGCGCCGACGTGGTCTTGACCGACGTGTGCCTGCCCGACGTCCCCGGCGACGATCTGTGCACGCGGCTCAAGATGCGCGCCGGCCACCTGGTCCCGGTGGTGCTCATGTCGAACCTGCCCGATGATGAGCTGGCGCGCCGAGCCCACGCCGCGCGCGCCGACGGCCATCTGAGCAAGCGCCAGGGCGCGGCCCACATCGTCGCCGCCCTCGACGCGCTCCTCGACGAGCTGGTGCTGTAGCCTTGTGCCGGCCGGCCGACAGTCGGATGCTCGGGGCATGTCCGCGCCGCGCGCCTCGGCCGCCGCGATCGCGATCGCCCTGGCGGTGGTGATCGGCTTCGCGACCCCGGTGCGCGGCCTGTGGGCCCGCGACCTGGGGCCGTGGTGGTTGCCGTTCGTCGCCTGGTTGCCGGCGGTCGTGGCCCTGGCCTGGACCGCGCGAGCGCCCCGCTGATGCTGTCGCCGACGACGCTGGTGGTCTTGACCGTCGGCTACCTCGCGGCCCTGGTGGCGATCGCGCGCGCCGGCGATCGCGTCGACGCGGCGCGGGCGCTGTCGCGGCGCCCGCTGGTGGCGGCCCTCGCGCTCGGGGTCTACGCGACGTCGTGGAGCTACTTCGGCTCGGTCGGGTTCGCCGACCGCGAGGGCTGGCGCTACCTGGCGATCTACGTCGGCGTCACCGCCTCGTGCGCGTTGACCCCGCTGGTGTGGGCGCCGCTCCATCGCCTGGTGCGCGAGCGTCAGCTCGGCTCGCTGGCCGACCTGCTGGCGTTTCGCTACCAGCGCCGCGCGGTCGGGGCCGCGGTGACCGGCTTCCTCCTGCTCGGCAGCCTGCCGTACCAGGCCTTGCAGCTCCGCGCGCTGGTGGCCTCGGTCGAGCAGCTCGGCGGCGGCGCCGGCTCCGTCGAGCTGGGCGCGCTCCTGTCGGCGGGCCTGGTGGTGGTCGCGGTGGTGGCCGGTGCGCGCCATCCGACCTCGCGCGATCGCCACGACGGGCTGGTCCTGGCGGTGGCCTTCGAGTCGGTGGTGAAGCTGGTCGCGCTCGTCGCGATCACGCTGTGGGCGCTCTACGAGGTGTTCGGCGGACTGGGCGGTCTCGACCGCTGGCTGGCCGCCCACCCCGACGAGCTGGCGGCGATGGCCACCCCGGCCCGCGACGGCGACTGGGTGACGCTCCTGGCGCTGTCGGCCGGCGCGGCGTTCCTGTTGCCGCGGCAGTGGCACCTGGCCTTCACCGAGAGCGCCGGCCCGACGGCGCTGCGCACGACGAGCTGGGCGCTGCCCGCGTACCTCGTCGTGCTCACGCTCGCGGTGCCGCCGATCCTGTGGGCCGGGCGCGCGCTCGGCCTCGGCGGCGATGCCGACTTCTACGTCCTCGGGCTGGCCCGGGCCTCGGGCTCACCGGTCCTGGCCGCGGTGGTGTTCCTCGGCGCGCTGGCCGCCGCCACCGCGATGATCGTCGTCACCACCGTCGCCCTGGCGGCGATGGCCCAGAACCACCTCGGCCGGCCGGCCACGGCCTGGGCGATGCGCGGCGATCCCTATCGCCGGCTGCGCTGGCTGCGCCGTGCCCTGATCGCCGCGATCATCCTGGCCGGCCACGCGGTCTACCTCGGGTTGCGTCAGCGCGCCGAGCTCGCCGACCTCGGCCTGGTGTCGTTCGTCGCGGTGGCCCAGCTCGTGCCCGGTCTGATCGGCGTGCTGTGGTGGCCGCGGGCCAGCGCCGGCGGCGCCCTCGCCGGGCTGGCGGTCGGCGGCGCCGCGTGGGCGGCGCTCCTGCTCGCGCCGCTGTTCGGCGGCGACCCCGGCGTCCTGCCGGCCCTGGGCGTCGACGGTGATCCCTGGCCGGCCACCGCCGCGCTGACGCTGGGCCCCAACCTCCTGGCGTTCGTGCTCGGGTCGCTGGCCTGGCCGCCGACGCCGGCCGAGATCGACGCCGCCGCGACCTGCGCGCGCCGCCCCCGCGCCGCCAGCGTCGACGACGCCGCGGTCGCCGCCGGCTCGCCCGACGAGCTGGCCGCCCGTCTGGCCGGCGTGCTCGGCGCCGCCACCGCCGCGCGTGAGGTCGACCGCGCGCTCGCCGATCTCGCCCTCGACCGCGGTGAGCGTCGGCCGCGCGAGCTGCGCGCGCTGCGCGATCGCGTCGAGCACAACCTGTCCGGCCTGCTCGGCCCGCTGCCGGCGCGGGCCGCGGTCGACGACGCCCTGCCGCTCGATCCCGATCACGCGCTGGTGTCGGCGCAGCTCCGCTTCGTCGCCGAACACCGCGCCGCGGCCGAGGCGCCGGCCCGCGAGCTCGACGCCGCGCGCCGCTACCTGCGCCGGGTCCTCGACGATCTGCCGGTCGGGGTCGCCACGGTGGGCCCGGCCGGCGAGGTCGTGCTGTGGAACCCGGCGATGACCGCGATCACCGGCCTGGCCGCCGCCGCGACCACCGGCCTGCCGATCGCGGCGTTGCCGGCGCCGTGGGGCGCGGTCCTGGCCGCGTTCGCCGCCGGCGCCCCGACGCGCGCCGAGGTCACCCTGCCGGCGCTGCGGCCACGCACGATCGCGCTCGGACGCTCGGACCTCGGCCCGGGGGCCCTGGCCGGCGGCAGCGCCGGCGGCGTCGTGCTCCTGGTCGAGGATCTCACCGACGAGCGGGCCCTGGCCGCCCAGGTCGCGCACCAGGAGCGCCTGGCCTCGATCGGCCGGCTGGCCGCCGGCGTCGCGCACGAGGTCGGCAACCCGCTGACCGGGGTCAAGCTCACCGCGGCCAACCTGCGCCGCGAGCTCACCGACCCCGACGTCCGGGCCCGCCTCGATCTGATCCTCGGCGCCGGCGACCGCATCGACCGCATCGTCCGGGCCCTGGTCGGCTACGCCCACGCCGGCGACGCCGCCCGCGGCCCGCGCGGTCCGGTGGCGCTGGCGCCGCTAGTCGCGGACGCCGTCACGCTGACCCGCCTGAGCAAAGCCGGCAAGCAGCTCGAGCTGCGCGCCGAGGTGCCACCGACCCTCGCGGTCACCGGCGATCGCCCGCAGCTCGAGCAGGTGATCGTCAACCTCCTGGCCAACGCCGGCGACGCGTCGTCGCTCGGTGGCGAGGTGACCGTGACCGCCCGCGCGGCCGGCGACCAGGTGATCATCGAGGTGATCGATCGCGGCGCCGGCATGACGCCCGAGGTCGCGGCCCGCGCCCTGGACCCGTTCTTCACCACCAAGCCGCCCGGCGAGGGCACCGGGCTGGGCCTGGCGCTGGTGTACAGTATCGTCGTGGATCACGGCGGGACCCTCACGCTCGACAGCGTCCCTGGCGCCGGCACGACCGTGCGCGTGACGCTGCCCAGTCCATGAGCGGGCCCGCGCCATGAGCCGGATCTTGATCGTCGAGGACGAGGCGCTCATCCGCGCCGAGCTGCGCCGGCTCTTGAGCGGCGCCGGCTACGACGTCCTCGAGGCCGACTCGATCGCCGCGGTCGAGCGCGACCACGATCTCAGCGCGGTCGACCTGGTCTTGACCGATCTGCGCCTGCCCGGCGCGCCTGGCACCGAGCTGATCGCGCGCGCCCGCCCGGTGCCGGTGATCGTGATGACCAGCTACGCCACGGTCAAGAGCGCGGTCGCCGCGATCCAGGACGGCGCCGCCGACTACCTGGCCAAGCCCTTCGATCCCGACGAACTCCTGGTGGTCGTGGCGCGGGTGCTCGATCAGGGCCGGCTGGTCCGCCAGGTAGCGGCCCTGCGCTCGGACCTGGCCCGCGCCTTTCCGGTCGACGGCATGATCGGTCGGTCGCCGCCGATGCGCGACGTCGCGGCCCGGATCAGCAAGGTCGCGCCGACCGACGCCACGGTCCTGGTGTGCGGCGAGTCGGGGACCGGCAAGGAGCTGGTGGCGCGCGCGATCCACGCCGGCGGCGCGCGCAAGGACGGCCCGTTCGTCGCGGTCAACTGCGCGGCCATCCCCGACGGCCTCATCGAATCCGAGCTGTTCGGCCACGAGAAGGGCGCGTTCACCGGCGCCGCGGCGGCCGCCGCCGGGCTGATCGAGGCCGCCGCCGGCGGCACCCTGTTCCTCGACGAGATCGGCGAGCTGCCGCTGGCCGCCCAGGCCCGCCTCCTGCGCTTCCTCCAGGAGTCCGAGATCCGCCGGGTCGGCGCCACCCGCAGCCGGCGCGTCGACGTCCGGGTGGTCGCCGCCACCCACCGCGACCTGGCCCGCATGGTCGCCGACCAGACCTTCCGCGACGATCTGTACTACCGGCTGCGGGTCATCGAGATCGTCTTGCCGCCGCTGCGCGATCGCGGCGAGGACATCCTGGCCCTGGCCCGCTGGCTCCTCGGGCGCGCCGCGGTCCGCCTGGGCCGGGCCGGGCTCGAGCTGACCGAGGCCGCCGAGGCCGCGATCGCCGCCCACCACTGGCCCGGCAACGTCCGCGAGCTCGACAACGCGATCGAGCGCGCGACGATCCTGTGCGACACCGGCCTCATCACGCCCGAGCTCCTCGCCCTCGACGCGCCGCCGCCGCCGCCGACCCCGAGCCCGCCGGCCCTGGGAGACTCCCTCGAGGCCTACTTCCGGCAGTTCGTGCGCGATCACGAGCAGACCCTGTCGGAGACCGAGCTGGCGCGCCGCCTGGGCATCAGCCGGAAGGCGCTGTGGGAGAGGCGCCATCGCCTGGGCCTGCCGCGCGCGCCACGGCGCGGCTGAGTTCTGGAGGCTTGTCATCAGGCCGCCCTCGTCGGGACGCGACGCGACGGAGACCGAAGCAGAACCCGAGGCGGAGACCGAGACCGAGACCGAGACCGAGACCGAGGCCGAGACCGAGACCGAGGCCGAGACCGAGGCCGAGGCCGAGTCCGAGACCGAGACCGAGACCGAGACCGAGTCCGAGACCGAGGCCGAGACCGAGTCCGAGACCGAGACCGAGGCCGAGACCGAGGCGGAGACCGAGGCCGAACCCGAGACCGAGTCCGAGGCCGAGGCCGAGTCCGAGTCCGAGACCGAGGCCGAGTCCGAGTCCGAGACCGAGACCGAGACCGAGACCGAGACCGAGACCGAGGCCGAGGCCGAGACCGAGGTCGAACCCGCCTCCCCACCGTTACCTTCGGTAACAGCCGCGCGGCCGCCGCGTTACCGACGGTGACAGCCGCGGTTACGCCGCGGCGCGGCTTGTGCGCGCAAGTCCATGGGCCGGGGCCTGGCCCACGCCTTGCGGTAGCGGTGGGCATGCAACCGCACGCCCTGGGGAGGGGCCCGGCTCGCGCCGCCGCCGGCGCCCTGGCCCTCATCGCCGTCGCCGCGCCGGCCCACGCCGAGAAGCTCCTCGGCCGCGACGAGACCACGATCCACCTGGGCCTCTTGCTCCAGCCGCAGGCGGTGGTCGCCCAGGGCGGCGCCCCCGACGGCGGTCCCGGCACCGACTTCTTCCTGCGCCGCGCCCGCGTGATGCTCTACGGCGACCTCACCGAGCGCGTCGGGTTCTTCCTCGAGACCGAGCAGTTGAACCTCGGCAAGGACGGGAACTGGGACACCGCCGCGTACCTCCAGGACGCCTACCTGTCGCTGCGGGTGTCGCCGAGCGCGGCGCCGGCGGTGTTCATCGACGCCGGGATGATGCTGGTGCCGTTCACGCGCCACGCGCTGCAGTCGGCGATCAGCCTGAACGGCCTCGACTACCACACCAAGCTGGTCCTTTACCCCAACCAGTCGACCCGGGTGTGGCGCGACGTCGGCGTCGGCGCCCGCGCCGACCTCGGGAGGGTCCAGCTCCGGGCCGGCGTCTACAACGGCGTCGAGGGCGTCACCGGCGCCGACCCGACGATGGCCCGAAACGCCGACGATCTGCCGCGCCTGGCCGGCCACGCGCGGGTGTCGCTCCTCGGCCGCGACCGCGGCGTCTTCTACCCCGGGCTCCTGTTCACCGCGACGCCGGTGGTGTCGGTCGGCGTCGGCGTCGACTGGCAGCGCGGCGCGATCGCCGCCATGGCCGGTCCGGACGATCACCTGGCCCTGGCCGCCGACGCCTACGCCCACCTGCCGACCGGCGCCGACCAGGCGATCGTCGCCCAGGCCACCGTGGTCCGCTACGACGACGGCGCCGCCGCCCCCTCGACCGGCTACGGCGGCTTCCTCGAGGCTGGCTTCCGGGTCGGCCGGTTCGAGCCGGTCGTGGCCTACGAGCACTTCGCCGCCGACGTGCCGGCCGGCGACCTGCGCGCGATCCACCTGGGCGGCGCATGGTTCGTCGATCAGCACCGCACCAACCTGAAGCTCGACCTCACCCGGGCCCGCACCGGCACCGCAGCCAACACCTGGTCGGCTACCGTGCAGGCCCAGCTCTCGCTCTGACCCCTCACCGTACCGAGGTCCCCGTGCCGCTCCGCCCGATCACCACCCTCGACGAGTACCGCGCCGCCCACGCCCGGAGCCTGGCCGACCCCGACGGCTTCTGGGCCGAGGAGGCCCAGGTCCTCGAGTGGTTCCACCCGTTCGCCCAGGTCCTCGACGCCGACCTCGACGAGGTCGACTTCTCGTGGTTCGGCCACGGCCGCTTGAACGCCGCCTACAACTGCGTCGATCGCCACGCCCGGACCACCCCCGACAAGGTCGCGATCCGCTGGGTCGGCAACGAGCCCGGCGAGGGCAAGGACCTCACCTACCGCGCGCTCAAGCATCAGGTCGCGCGGTTCGCCAACGTCCTCAAGGAGCACGGCGTGCGGCGCGGCGATCGGGTGTGCATCTACTTGCCGATGATCCCCGAGGCCGCGGTGGCGATGCTGGCGTGCGCGCGCATCGGCGCGATCCACTCGGTGGTGTTCGGCGGGTTCTCGGCCGACTCGCTGCGCGATCGCATCCTCGACGCCGGGTGCAAGGTGCTGATCACCGCTGACGAGGGTCCGCGCGGCGCCAAGCGCGTGCACCTGAAGCAGCTCGCCGATCAGGCGATCGGCGGGCTCGATCAGATCACCTCGGTCCTGGTGGCGCGCCGGACCGGGGCGCCGGTGCCGATGAAGGCCGGGCGCGATCACTACCTCGACGTCGAGCTGGCCCGCCAGCGCTCGACCTGCCCGGTCGAGTGGATGAGCGCCGAGGATCCGCTGTTCGTGCTCTACACCTCGGGCTCGACCGGCAAGCCCAAGGGCCTGCTCCACACCACCGGCGGCTACCTGGTGCACGCGGCGTCGAGCTTCCAGCGGATCTTCGCGATCCAGCCCGACGACGTCTTCTTCGCCACCGCCGACATCGGCTGGATCACCGGCCACACCTACGTGGTCTACGGCCCGCTGGCCTCGGGCGCGACGATCGTCATGTACGAGGGCGTGCCCAACTACCCCGACCCCGGCCGGCTGTGGCAGATCGTCGACCAGACCGGCGCCACCGTGCTCTACACCGCGCCGACCGCGCTGCGCGCGCTGATCCAGGCCGGCGACGACTGGGTCAAGCGCAGCTCGCGCCAGAGCCTGCGCCTGCTCGGCACCGTCGGCGAGCCGATCAACCCCGAGGTCTGGACCTGGTACCACGAGGTCGTCGGCGAAGGCCGGTGCGGCATCGTCGACACCTGGTGGCAGACCGAGACCGGCGGCGCGATGATCACGCCGTTGGCCGGCATCACGCCGACCAAGCCGGGCTCGGCCACCCTGCCCTACCTCGGCATCGAGCCGCTCCTGGTCGACGACGACGGCCGCCGGATCGACGGCAACGCGGTCAGCGGCAACCTGTGCGTCGGCAAGCCGTGGCCGGGGCAGGCCCGCTCGATCTGGGGCGACCACAGCCGCTACCGCGAGACCTACTTCGCGCGCTTCCCAGGGCTCTACTTCACCGGCGACGGTTGCACCCGCGACGCCGACGGCTACTACTGGATCACCGGCCGCGTCGACGACGTGCTGAACGTGTCGGGCCATCGCCTCGGCACCGCCGAGATCGAGAGCGCCCTGGTCGCCCACGAGGCGGTGGCCGAGGCCGCGGTGGTCGGCTTCCCCCACGACATCAAGGGCACCGGCATCTGCGCCTACGTCGCGGTGCGCGGCGGCCAGCGCGACGACGAGGCCGCCGAGCTGGCTGGCGCGCTCAAGGAGCAGGTCCGCCAGGCCATCGGCGCGATCGCCGCCCCCGACCGCATCGTGGTCGTGACCGGGCTGCCCAAGACCCGCTCGGGCAAGATCATGCGCCGCATCCTGCGCAAGCTGGCCGCCGGCCAGACCACGGATCTGGGCGATCTGACCACCCTGGCCGAGCCGTCGGTGGTCGACGACATCATCGCCACCCTGGCGGGAGGGAGCCGGTGACCGCCGACCAGCTCGCGCCGTCCGCGCCGAGCGCGACCGCGGCCCACGCCGAGATGGCCGCGGTGTCGGCCCGCCGCAACCGCATCGCCGCGGTCCTGACCACGATCATGGGCCTGGGCTACTTCGGCTTCATCCTCCTGGTCGCGTTCGCCAAGCCGACCGCGGGGCACCTCCTGGCCGGCGGCCGGGTCAGCGTCGGCATCGTCCTCGGCGCGGTCGTGATCGTCCTGGCCCCGGCGCTGACCGCGATCTACGTGCGGTGGGCCAACCGCCACTACGACGGCGCGGTCCGCCGCCTGCGCGGAGGTCGGTCGTGACCGGCGGCGGCGCCGCGGCCGCGCCGGCCGCTAGCTCGTCGACGCTCGGCAGCCCGAGCGCCAGCGCGATCGGCTTCTTCTTCTTGTTCGTCGCGATCACCCTCGGCATCACCTACTGGGCGGCGCGCCGGACCCGCTCGACCCGCGAGTACTTCGCGGCCGGCGGCGATCTCAGCGCGGCCCAGAACGGCTTCGCCCTGGCCGGCGACTACATGAGCGCGGCCAGCTTCCTCGGCATCGCCGGGCTGGTGTCGATGTCGGGCTTCGACGGCCTGATCTACTCGGTCGGCTGGCTGGTCGGCTGGCCGGTCATCACGTTCCTCATCGCCGAGCCGCTGCGCAACCTCGGCCGCTTCACCTTCGCCGACGTCTTGGCCTATCGCCTGAGCCAGCGGCCGGTGCGCATCGCCGCCGCCAGCGGCACCTTGACCGTGGTCAGCTTCTACCTGATCGCGCAGATGGTCGGCGCCGGCGGGCTCATCCACCTCCTGTTCGGTCTGTCGTATCGGTCGGCGGTGCTGATCGTCGGCGGCGTCATGCTGCTCTACGTGCTGTTCGGCGGGATGATCGCGACCACCTGGGTGCAGATCATCAAGGCGGTGCTCTTGCTCCTGGGCGCGACGCTCCTGGCCGGCATGGTGCTGTCGCGGTTCGGCTGGAATCCCCTCGAGCTGTTCGGCGCCGCCCGCGAGCGCTACGGCGACGCGGTCCTGGCGCCGGGCAAGCTGGTGGCCAGCCCCCTCGAGGCGATCTCGTTGGGCATCGCGCTCATGTTCGGCACCGCCGGCCTGCCCCACGTGCTGATGCGCTTCTACACCGTGCCCGACGCCGCCACCGCGCGCCGCTCGGTCGCGATCGCCACCGGGCTCATCGGCTGGTTCTACCTGGTGACCTTCGTCCTCGGCTTCGGCGCGTCGGTGCTGGTCGGCCGCGCCGCGATCGGCGGCGTCGACGCCGGCGGCAACATGGCGGCGCCGCTTCTGGCCGAGGCCCTGGGCGGCACCGGCTTCCTCGGGTTCATCTCGGCGGTCGCGTTCGCCACCATCCTGGCGGTGGTCGCCGGGCTGACCTTGTCGGGCTCGGCGGCGCTGGCCCACGACCTGTGGAATCACGTCGTGTGCAAGGGCCAGTCGCCCGAGCACGAGCAGCTCCGGGTCGCCCGCCTGGCCACCGTGGTCCTCGCCCTCCTGGCGATCGGCCTGGGCATCTTGTTCGAGGGCCAAAACGTCGCGTTCATGGTCGGCCTGGCGTTCTCGATCGCGGCCAGCGCCAACTTCCCGGCGCTCCTCTTGTCGATGACCTGGTCGCGCTTCACCACCCGCGGCGCGGTCGCCAGCATGGTCACCGGCACCGTGTCGTCGCTCGTCCTCATCCTCCTGTCGCCGACCGTGTGGGTCGGGCTCCTGCACAACGACAGCGCGATCGTGCCGCTCAAGAACCCCGGCATCATCACCGTGCCGCTGTCCTTCGCCGTCGCCGTGATCGTGTCGCTCCTGGCCCCCGAGCCCGAGGCCCGCACCGCCTTCGCCGGCGCCCAGCGCCGCATGCTCCTGGGCCCGAGCGCCGAGGAGCCCTGAGGCTCCGCCAGGCGCGGCCTTCGATGGACGAGATCAGCGGCGATCTCGTGGCCTCACGCCGCGGCGAACGACCCGCTCGACGGGAGGCGATGACGACCGATCTTGTGGTTGTTCACGAGCGCGGTGAGGACCATGTGCTCCGAGACCTCGAAGTGCGTCGCCGCCGCAGCCACGCCCTCCTCATCGGTGCCGTGTTCGTCCGTGTAGGCCTCTAGCGCTGCCCATGGACACAGCAGCTCCGTTGCGAAGGACCGCTCGAACTTCTGGTACGCCGTTTGAGCGTTGGTCACCGGCAGCACGCGCTCGTCCTCGGCCGTGATCATGGCGGCGGCGATGAGGCGCCCCAGGTAGAATCGTTGCTGCTGAAGAAGGCCGGACGTCACGAGCACACGGGTTCGCCCGCCGGGCGTGCCATCGCGGAAGCCTCCGCGCAGGCCACGGTCGAGCGGACCCTGGGTCATCGGCATGGGCAAGCGGACGTCGAGACAATCACCGAGCCATTTGTCCGAGACCCGGCCATCGCCAGCGGCTCGATCGCGGCGAAATGCCTGCGCCAGACGACGACCGCGTTGCCACGGGAGCTCGCCAGGCACCGCCGCGGCTGCGTTCTCGACTGTCAGCCGGACGCTCGTCGGCGCGTTTTGCATGCTGGTGATCGCATGTCGCGCCCCATCGACGCCTTCACGCAGGGCCGGAACCGCCGCCACCACCTCCGCACCACTGATGGCTCCGGCCTGGTCGACGATCGACTCGGCCGCCCGTAGCCAACTATCGGGCGCTACGCCAGGGTCGATGCCGGCCAGCGCCTGCAGCTTGCAGGCGCGAGCGAGCTGGGGATCTGCGCGCTCTTCTCGGAGTTCCTCGAGCAGGTCCGCAATCACGCGGGCACCGGAGCTGAAGGACGCGATGCGCGCCTCGACCTGGGCCAAGAACCCATCGATGGCGCGCTCATAGTCAAGACTCGCGATCCGGGCCTCGACGTCGCGGAGATAGCGCACCGCCGCGACATCACGAATTCGCTCGGCTCGTGCCTCAAGCTTGATGAAGTCGCCGTCACTCGTGATCTGCAGGGCCGGCCAGGCGACATCGGCGCTGACCGCGGCCAACGAGTGAGCCTGGAGCCAACCCGCAGACAACATATCCGAGCGCGGCTCCCAACGCAGCCGCCACCAGTTGGCGATCAGCCACGTCGCGAGGGGCACAACCGGAACGTAGATCGACGACCGCACCGTGCGCGCCAGGGCGTCGTCGACCTCGGTGATCGGTATCTGATCGGGACCGGCCGTGATCGTCAGCGCGGCGAACGTCGCTCGCTCGACCGGGTCCTGCGACGCCCCGACGTGCCACGCCAGATCGAACTTGAGGGTGCTGTCAGACATGGCGCCGCACGGCCCATGCGGTAGCGATCTTGTTGAACAACGGGTTGCTCCGCCGAATCGGATAGCCGTGATAGCGACCGACGACGCTGCCACCATACATCAGCTCGAAGACGCGGCCATCAGCGTCCACGACCCAGATCTGGGATGGAAACCCAGCTGCCTTCTCTGTCTCGCTCACCAGTCCGACCTCGACGGCCAAGCGAAACAAGTCAAACGCAACCTTTTTGTCGAAGATCCCAGCCTCGTCGCACAGCGTCTTGTCTTCGCGTGGACTCGACGGTGGGGTGAGGTCGAAGTTGTGCGGCTCCTTCTTGTGCAGCGGGCTCCCCTCGTAGCGCGCGTGGGCCGCGAGGAAATCGCGCTGCGCAGCGGTAAGCGGCGCTTCTCGGATGGAGCGCTTCGTCTCGTCACGCACCCGACGTGCTTGCTGTCCCATGTGAACCACCTGCATCTTGCCGCCACATGAGGGTGGTCGCAAGGATGATACCAAGCGGCGCAGCCCTGCCACGCGAAAAGCGTGGTCCCGACACTTCCGCCGCCGCGCGCCCTCAGTTCTGGGCCAGCTCAGTTCTGGGCCAGCGCCGCGGCCGGCTCCATGCGCGAGGCGCGGCGCGCCGGCAGGAGGCCGCCGAGGACGCAGAACGCCAAGGACACCGACAGCGAGCCGGCGATGTTCCACCAGGTGAAGCGGAACAGGGTCTCGGGCTTGAACGGGAAGTCGGGGGCGATGGCCAGGCCCCAGTCGACCAGCAGGCTGGCCAGGAAGCCGAGGAGCACGCCCAGGACGCCGCTGACGATGCCGATCACCGCCGACTCGCCGAGGATGATCGCCATGACGTCGGCCCGGGTCGCGCCGACGGCGCGCAGGACGCCGATCTCGCGCCGGCGCTCGCTGACCTGCATGAAGAAGTTGTGGGCGATGTTGATGGCGCTGATGATCACGATCACGAAGGCGATGCCGAGCAGCACCCAGCGGATCACGAAGATCGCGGTGGCGAAGCTCGAGCCGAGCTGATCCTCGAGCTTCAGCTTGGGCCCATCCTCGAGCCACTGCGCGAAGGTCGCCAGGCGATCCTTGTGGCGCAGGGTGACGATGATCGACGAGTACTCGGCGGCGGCCTTGTCGCCGACGAAGGTGCGGTTCCACCGCTCGACGTAGCCGATCGGGATGGTCAGGCCGACCCGGCGGGCCTTGGGCGACACCCCGACCAGGATCGCGCCGATGTCGCGGTGCTTGGTCGGGTCGATGTCGACGTTCGAGCCGGCCATCATCGTCGAGCCCAGACCCATCCAGAAGTGCATGCGCTCGCGGCCGCGCTCGGCGATGAACTGCTCCATCGCGCCGATGTGCGGCAGGCCGTGGGAGTCGGCGACCTGGGTGTTGTACAGCTCGAGGACGGTCGGCGAGATGATCACCGGCACCCGCTTGCGGCACACCTTGTCGACGTTGTCGCAGTACTGCCACGCCGGATCCGGACAGTTCTTCGGCTGGCCGGGCACGCAGGCCGGGCCGTTGTTGGCCGGGTCGTTGCCCCAGTCCTTGAACACGTCGACCAGCTTGGGGTCGTCGGCGACATGGACGTCGGGGATGCCGTCGGTGAAGCCGCCGACCTCGAACCGGATGTCCTGGCCCTCGAACTTGCCGTAGCCGACCGCCGGGAACTGCAGGGTCATGCGCGGCAGGGCCTCTGCGACCTCGGGCCGCGCCTTGATCTCTGCCACGGTGTCGGCGGTCAGCTTCTGCGACAGGTTCTTGCCGGCGATCGAGGTGTGAGGGGCGATGACCTCGACCTGATCGAGCGGGAAGACCTTGCCGAGCAACACGTCGGACACCCCGAGGGTCCCGGCCAAGAAGAACGAGAACGCCGCGATGCCGACGACGATGCCGAACGCCGACAGGACGAAGTGCTTGGGGCTGCGGGTGGCGTTGGCCACCACCATGCGAGCCAAGTTCCCGGTGGGCATCATGCCGGACCTCCAACGTCGGCGCCGGGGGCGACCGCGGCGGCGGCCTCACCCTCGACGATCTCGCCGTCGCGCATCGCGATGACGCGCTTGGCGATGCTCGAAACCCGGCGCTCGTGGGTGACGATCACCAGCGTGACGCCGTCGTTCGAGTTGAGCTTCTGGAAGAACTCGATGACCTCGGCGCCGGTGGCCGAGTCGAGGTTGCCGGTCGGCTCGTCGCACAGCAGCAGCTTGGGTCGACCGAACAGGGCTCGGGCGATGGCCACCCGCTGCTTCTGACCGCCCGACAGCTCCGACGGGCGGCGCTCGGCGTACTGGCTGAGCCCGACCCGGTCGAGGGCCTCGCGGCCGCGGGCGGCGACGTCGCCGGTGATCGGCGCGAAGGACGCCGGCAGGGTCACGTTGCCCAGGCAGGTCAGGTGATCGAGCAGGTTGAAGGCCTGGAAGACGAAGCCGATGGAGGTGTTGCGCAGCCGGGCCAGGCTCTGCTCGGAGGTCGAGCGGAAGGCGTGGCCCAAGACGGTGATGTCACCGTCGTCGGCCTTGTCCAGGCCGCCGATGATGTTGAGGAGCGTCGACTTGCCCGAGCCGGACTGGCCGACCAGGGCGACCAGCTCCCCGGGGGCGACGTCGAGGGAGACGCCGCGCAGGACCGGAGTGCGGACGGCGCCGGCGCCGTAACTCTTAGTGACGCCCTTGAGGGAGATGACGGAGCTGGTCACGGGTCGGGAGTCGATAACACATCCGCGCCGGGTTGGTAGTCCCCCAGGCGCTCAGCGGTCCCCCCGCAGCGTCACGATCAGGGTGTCGCCGGTCAGGCGCGCGGTGACCTCGCCGTAGGTCCAGCGCCGGAGCGCGGCCACCGTGACCGCCCGGGCGCGATCGCGGCCGATGATCGGCTCGAGGAGCTGATCCCAGCTCTCCGCCGACCAGGCCTGGGGCCGGACCTCGACGCGGACCAGATCGTCGGATGGGACGCGATCGAGCAGGCCGTCGATCGGCAGGTCGACCGCGACCGTCACCGCCTCGCCGTCCTGGGCGGCGTGGAAGGCCGGCACGAGCGGGACGTCGACCGAGGTCACGGTCCGGCCGGCGACCTGGCGGGTCCGGGCGAAGATCGCGCGCCCGGGGATCTCGTCGAGGGCCTCATCGAGGACACCGGGCTTGGCGGCGGCGGCGATCGCGCCGCGGGCGGCGCGGTCGTCGAGGTCGAGCTGGTGGGCGAAGGCCCGCACGCCCCACAGGCCGGCCCGGGTCGCGTCGCGGGTGAGGGCATCGCCCAAGCACGGCTCGACGGCGGCCTCGACCCGGCGCAGGTCGAGGCCCCACTCGACCACCAGGGGCGCGTCGGCGCGGGCCGCGGCCCACCCCGGCGGCGCCGGCAGCGCGGCGGCGGCGATCCCGGCGGCGGCCGCGCCAACCTCGACGGTGATCACGCCGCGGGACTCGGACGGCTGGCGGTCGGCCCCGCTGGCTGCGGCGACGAACACCCGGCCGACCGGGGCCACCAGGGCGGCGCACGCCGGCAGGTGCTCGCCGAGCACCGCGGCCCGGAGCTGGGCCGGGCGGATCACCCCGACCACCGGCGGCGTGGCCAGGCCGAGGTGGCTCGCCCCGGCGGCGACCGCGGCCGCCAGATCGGGGTGCTCGACGAACCGCCCGCCGGCGGCCAAGGCGGTGCGCAGCCAGGCGTCCGGCGTGGCGCGCTCGCCGGTCAGCTCGAGGTGGATCAAGAGGTACCGATCGATCGCGACCCAGTGGATCGCCAGGCCACGCTCGGGGCGCCAGGTCGACACCTCGTGACCGTCGACGGTCGAGGTGGCCAGCACCAGGCCGCCCTGGCGCAGGCGATCGATGTGGGCCGCCAACCGCGCCGGGTCGGCCAGGGCCACCGCGAGGACCGGCGACACCCCGCCGTGGCCCCACACCGCCACGCCGCCGGCCAGATCGACCCCGGCGTCGACCAGGGCGGCGCTCGACAGGAGGTCCAGGCCCAGCTCCTCGGCGAGGAGCGCGCCGAGCGCGGCGGCGTCGACCTGGACCGCCGGGCCCAGGCCGTCGGCCAGGTCCCGGAGCACGCGCACGAGGTCGTCCCCCGACCGGGCCGCGATCGCGTAGGTCGCATCGGCGGGGACGAAGCGCGCCGCCGGGTACAGCTCGGCGCGGCCGCTGCGCGGCGTGGACCGACCACCGCAGCCGAGGACCGCGAGGGCGACGACGAGCACCAGAGACCGCAGGGCGACGGGCATGGCCGGAGCATGCCGCGCCGCGGCGCCGGGCGCGAGGGACCGCCGATCGACAGATCGTCCGCGATCGCGCAACCGGCGCACCGGCCGGCCGATACCGCGCTCAACCGCGACAGGAGACACCATGTCCACGAGTCGATCTTTGCCGAGCCATCGGGTATCGTCGTGCCACCGCCAGCGGCGGAGTCGCCGATGACCAGCATCACGCGCCCCGGTGGCCCCACCGGCCCCACCGGCCCCGACGCCAGCACCGAGCTGACCGAGGCCAGCTCGACCACCTCGGCGACCGCGACCGCCGGTGCCGCCGATCCGGCGGCCGCCGATCCGATGGCCGCCTTGGCCGCCGCCGTCGATCGCGGGGCGGTCGCCCCCCGCGAGGCCCTGCAGCAGCTCATCGACGCCTCGGTCGCCGGGCTGCCGGCCGATGAGGCCGACGAGCTGCGGGCGGAGATGGCCGAGCTCCTCGCCGAGGATCCCTACCTGCGCGGCCTGGCGAGCGAGCTCGGCGTGCCGGCCGAACCGGGGGACGGCGCTTGATCGCTCGGACCCTGGTCGCGGCGATCGCGATCGCCCTCGCGATCGGAGCGCGGGCCGCGCCGAGCCGGGCCGATGACGGCGACGCGGTCGAGGCGGTCAAGCCCGAGGCCGCGGTCACCGTGGTCATCACCGCCGCCGACGGCGTCAAGCTCGGCGCCGCCCGCAAGGCCACGCTCGCGGTCACCTTCGAGCGCGCGCTGCGCCGGGACAAGCGCCTGCTGGTGATCGACCAGGACGATCGCCTCGCGGCGCGCACCAAGGCGGTGCCCACCGACGCGGTCAACGAAGGCCGGGCGATGCTGGCCACCGGCGAGGAGATGCTGCGGCGCGGCCAGGCCAAGGCCGCGGTGCTGAAGCTCCAGGGGGCGTCGGCCCAGCTCGCCACGGTCCTGGCCTGGACCCAGAAGCAAGATCTCGCCCGCGCCCAGCTCTACCTCGGCACCGCCCAGGCGGTGGCCGGCGACACCAAGGCCGCGCTGGCGACCTTCGTCGCGCTCTTGGCCTGGCGCCCCGATCAGCTCCCCGATCCCGACGTCGAGCCGACCAAGGTGCTGCCGGTGTGGGAGAAGGCCCAGCTCCAGGCCGCCAAGCTGCCGCGGGCGTCGTTGTCGATCGCCACCTCGCCGGCCGGGGCCCTGGCCTACGTCGACGGCAAGATGGTCGGCTTCACGCCGACCACCGTCGACGATCTCGCCGAGGGCGTCCACTACGTGACCCTGCGCCGCGCCGGCTCGGTGCGCCGGGTCGATCCGGTCAAGGTGTCGGCCAAGGCCACGGCCGAGCTGGCCGCGGTGCTCGAGCCGTCCAACGGCGCCCCCGAGCTGGCCGACGCGGTCGCGCTCCTCGACGACGGCCTCGGCGAGCCGATCGCCAAGGCCGGCGCCCAGGCCGGCCTGGCCGGCGTCGGCGACCTCCTCGCGGTCGAACACGTCGTCGTCCTCGACGTCTTGCCGGGCGACGGCGCCTACCGGGCCTGGGTCTACGCCGTCGATGGTGGGGCGCGCCTGGGCGCGACCGAGATCACCGTCGGCGATCGCGATCCCGAGGACGCCTTCGCCGAGGCCGGCGCGGCGCTGTACCGCCAGGTGGCCAAGGCCAAGGTCAAGCCGCGGGTCAGCAAGCGCCGGGCCGGCAAGCGCGGCCGATCGATCTTCACCCGGTGGTGGTTCTGGACCGGCGTCGGGGCCATCGCGGCGACCGCGATCGCGGTGCCGGTGGTGATGGAGCTGACCGACGGACCGGCGCCCCTGACCTGCCCGGTGGGTCAGTCGTGCGGCGGCGTGGTGTTCCGGTTTTGAAGAAGCCGCCGCGCGCCCGCGCCGCCCGCCGCGCCGCCGATCGCCAGGCCCAGGCGGTCACGCGCAAGCGCGATCGGGTGGCCGCCCTCGAGCCCGGCGGTGACGCGACCTGGCCGATCGCGGTGGCGTCGACCGCGGTGATCGAGCGCCGGATCGCCGAGCTGGCGTGCGCTCGGTGCGCGGGCCCGCTGACGGTCGAGGCCCACGACGCCGCGGTGGTCGACGGCCTGCGCCGCCGGGTGGTGCGGGCCCGGTGCGCGCGCTGCAGCGCCCTTCGCACGCTGTGGTTCGAGGTCGTCACGCTTATCGAAGCGGATAACTAACTACACGTAATTTATCCGTTTTTTTGCCCTGGCGGGCGCCTTTGCCGAGCATGCGGCGATGGTGTCCAACGAGTCCACCCGCCTGGTGCGTCGCCGGGCGACCGCGCCCAAGCTGGCCCGCGCTGTCCCCGAGCACACCACCCGGGCGCCGTCCGCGGCGTGGCCGATCATCAAGTGGGTCGGCGGCAAGACCAAGCTCTTGCCCGAGCTGGCGACCCGCTTGCCCCAGGGCTACCGCCGCTACTACGAGCCGTTCGCCGGTGGCGCCGCGCTGTTCTTTCACCTGGGCCCGACCGCCGCGGTCCTGTCCGATCGCAACGCCGATCTGATCGGCATGTACCGCGCGGTGGCCGCGGATCCCGACGGCGTCCTGCGCCGGCTGGCGCTCCATCGCGACGCCCACGGCACCGAGCACTACTACCAGACCCGCGCGCGCTGGAACGATCGCGCGGTGTCGTGGTCGGTCCTCGATCGCGCCGCCACCTTCATCTACCTGAACCGCACCTGCTTCAACGGCCTGTGGCGGGTCAACAAGGGCGGCGGCTTCAACGTGCCGATGGGCCGCTACAAGAACCCGGCGATTTACGACGCCGAGACCATCGGCCGCGCGTCGGCGGTGCTGCGCGGCGCGACGCTATTGTGCGGCGACTACCGGGACGCGGTGGCCGACGCCGGCCCGGGCGATCTGGTGTACTTCGATCCGCCCTACGATCCGGTGACCACCACCGCCAACTTCACCGCCTACACCGGCGACGGCTTCTCGCGCGACGATCAGGCGACCCTGGCGAACACCGTGCGCGAGCTGGCCGAGCGCGGCTGCGCGGTGGTCCTGTCCAACAGCGACACGCCGCTCATACGGTCGCTGTACCGCGGCCTGCGGGTCGATCGCGTGAAGTGCCCGCGCGCGATCAACTCCGATCCGACCCGCCGCGGCGACGTCGACGAGGTCGTCGTGATGGCCGGGTTCGCGGCCCGGGCCGGCAAGCGCACCACCACCCGGCGCGCCGTCGCGCGCTGAGCGAGCGCTACGGCTCGGCGGCGACGCGGGTGCGGACCGGCGGCGGCGCGTCGAAGTCGGTCCAGGTCGGCGTCGGGTCCTTGCGGTTGCGCAGCCGGATCGGCGTGCCGCCGCGATCGTCGACGAGCTGGATCGACAGCCAGCCCGGCGGCACCGCCGGCTGGGTCCACTCGAACAGGAACCGGCCGTCGGTCGGCGCGACGTTGATGCAGCCCTGGCTGCGCGGCTTGCCGAAGCCGTCGTGCCAGTACGCGCCGTGGACCGCGTAGTGCTTGCGGAAGGTCATCGCGAACGGCACGTCGGGGACGTCCCATCGGCCAAGCGCGATCTCGGGGCTCTTCAAGCGGGCCACCGCGCGCTTCTCGCGGATGCGGTGGAGGCCGGTCGGCGTCGACCGGCCGCGGCCACCGGACACCAGCGTGGCGTAGACCGGCTGGTCGCCCTGATAGGCCAACAGCACCTGCTCGTCGAGGTCGACGTCGAGCCAGCGCTCGTCGGCGCCGACCCCGGCCGGCCGCGCCGCGGTCCGCGCGATCCGCAGCTCGGCGCGCGCGACCCAGCGATCGGGGGCGATCTGCACGAAGCCGTCGCGCTCGGCCAGGACCGCGACCACCGCCCGGCGCTCGACGGTGGCGACCGCCGCGGCCGTCGGATCCGGGACCGCGCGGACCTCGACCGGCAGCTCGCGCCGCCGCGGCGTCACCCACGCGAAGGGCCAGCTCGGCGGCGCGGTGGTGGCGAGGTCGAGCCCGGCGAACCGCGACGCCTGGCGCGCCTCGGTGCGCTCGGCGGCGATCACGCCGCGCCGGGTGGCGATGAAGCGCCGATCGCCGACCGCGATCGCGTCGGTCGCCCCGTGGAGGAAGGTCCAGCCCGGCAGCTTCTTGCCGGTCCGCCCGCCGCGCACGGCCGCCGCCACCGTCGGGTAGGCCCGGGCGCCGTCGGGGACCACGCCGAGGTGGAGGCGATCGAGGACGCGGGCGGTGATCGCGGCCGGGTCCGCGGCCGGCTGCGGGCCGTCGGCGCTCGGCCGCACGTCGCGCGCGCACACCCAACCGCCGGCCGGCAGCTCGAACCAGCCCCGGCAACGGTCGCGGCTGGCCACCAGCCGGGTCCAGGTCGTCCGGGTTCCGGACGCGAGGCGGCCGCGGCGACCGGCCCCGAGCGTGCGGTAGACCTTGACCGGGGCCGGCGCGACCAGGGTCGCGGTGTCGGCGGGCCAGCCCAGGTCGGTCACGGCCAGGGGCGTCCCCGGGCGCGGCCGTCGTCCGGCTGGGGCGGTGGTGGCCATCGCCGCCAGCGCCGCGACCACCAGGCAGCTCAGACGTCGCCCGCGCATCGCCCGCGATGATGCCGCGCCGGCGGTCACGCTGGCAGGTGGATCCGCTGGTAATCGGTGGCCGCAAATGGCAGGTCCAGGCGTGGGACGCGCGCGGCGCGGTCGCGGTACGGCGACACATGCGCGGAGAACCGCATCGGCTGGTAGTTGCGGACGAACACCGCGGTCAACCCGCGGACGATCGGATCCTCGATCGCGGCCAGGCGCGCGGCCAGGGCCGGGTCGCGGCAGGCGGCGAGCTGGGCCGCGACCCGCTCGGCGTCGAGGACGGTCGGCGGCGGGGCGTCGTCGGCGGCGGCGCGGTCGGGGATGGGGACGGGATCGTTGGCGCGCCGCCACAGCGAGACCTCGCCCGGCGCGGCGAAGGGATCGACCGGCTCACCGTCGAGCCAGACGTTCAGGTGCAGGTGGGGCGGATCGGCGCCGAGGGCGGCCACGAAGTTCAGGCCCGACGCGCCGGCCAGGGCGATCGGCTGGCCGCGGGCGACGCGGTCGCCGGGGCGGACCAAGGCCCGGGCCAGGTGGCCGTGGGTGGTGGCCAGGCCGTCGCCGTGATCGAGCATGACCTTCAGGCCGCCGCGGTGGAACTCGCTCACCACCAGGATCACGCGGCCGGCCGCCGGCGCGACCACGACGGTGCCGGGAGGGGTCGCGAAGTCGGTGCCGTTGTGGCTGTCGTAGGTCAGGCGGCCGCCGCGGAAGTCGCGGACCTGGGTCTTGCGCACCGACCAGCCGTCGGCGATCGGGGTCGGCGTGCGGTTGAACAGGTTGTAGATCGGCACCGCGTCGCCGAACGGCCGCTGGCCGCGCCACAGCGCCCAGGCCAGGCGCGGCTGCAAGATCCCGAGGCTGGTGGTGTCGAACCGGCTGGGCGGGGTCAGGGCGTCGCCGCGGAGCGCGAACGCGGTCTCGCGCAGGCGCTGGCGCCACGGCGTCACCCCCAGGATCTCGGTCAGCGGCGGACGATCGGTCACGCCCCATCGTGCCCTCGGCGCGGGCCGATTGAAATCGCGGCGCGCAACCCCGATGCTGGATCGATGCACCGAACCCTCCGCGCCGGCGCCGCCGCGCTCGCCCTGGCCGCCGCGCTCGCCGTGCCCGATCGCGCCACCGCCGGTGGCTTCGGCATCCCCGAGATCGGCGTGCGCCGGACCGCGATGGCGGCGATGATCGGCCGCCCCGACGAGCCGGCCGCGGCGTTCCACAACCCGGCCGGGCTGTCGCTCCTGCCCGGGGTCCGGCTGTACGCCAGCTTCGGCCTGGCGCTCCTGTCGACCGAGTTCCGCCTGAAGCCGTGGGATCAGTCGGACCGCTTCCTGACCGAACCGGTCGACAGCGAGGGCTACTTCGCGGCGATCCGTCCGACCCGCGCGGTCGGCGCGATCCCGATGCTGGCGGCGACCGCCGAGATCCTGCCCGGCAAGCTGTGGGGCGGCCTGGCCGCCTACGTGTCCAACGGCACCGGCGCGCAGTTCGCCGAGGACGCGGTCACCCGCTACCACCTGATCGACGGCTACATCATCGCGCCGACCGTGACCGCGATCGCCGCGTACCAGGTCCACCCCAAGCTGGCCCTGGGCGCCGGCGCCGGGGTCATGAACATCCAGGTCCACGGCAAGCGCCACCTGTTTCCGATCCTGAACGGCTCCGACGTGTCGAGCATCGTCGGCTCCAACGCCGAGCTCGTCCTCGACGGCGAGGACTGGAAGTTCACCTGGAACGCCGGCCTCCTGGCCCGGCCGATCCCGCGGCTCACGGTCGGCGCCACCGTGATCGGCCGCGTCGATCCCAGCCTCGAGGGCATCATCACCCTCACCACCGGCGACGACGCCGGCAACCCCGGCGATCGCTACGAGGGCAAGGCCACGACCGGCCTGGTCCTGCCGTGGACCTTCCTCGGCGGCGCCAACTACGACGTCACACCCAAGCTCGAGCTCGGCGGCGAGCTGCGCTACTACCTGTACCGCGCGTACAAAGAGCAGCTGAGCGTCGTCGACGGCCTGCCCTTCGTCACCGAGCTGCGCACCGAGAAGAACTACAAGGACTCGTGGCAGCTCGCCGGCGGCGCCCGGGTCCACGACCTCGAGGCCGCCCCCGCGCTCGAGCTGATGGGCGGGTTCCACTACGACGACACCCCGGCCCCGGCCCAGACCGTCACCCTCGATCAGCCGACCTTTTCGCACTACGGGCTGCACCTGGGCGGCCGCTACCAGCTCGGCCGCTACCGCCTGGCGGCGTCCTACGTCCACTACTGGTACGTGATCCCGCAGATCGACGACAGCATCACGCTGCCACCGTCGAACATCCGCGGTGACGGCACGAACAACATCTTCACCGTGTCGATCGAGGCCCAGCTCGGAGGGGCGCTGCGATGAGCCGGACCACCATCCCCGAGCGCGGCCGAGCCGCCGACACCCTCTTGGCCGAGCTGTCCGCGCGCAAGGCCAAGGACACCGACTGGCGCCGCGGCCGCGTCTTCTCGCTAGTCTATCACGCCGGCGACGAGCACGTGGCGCTCCTCGAGCGGGCCCACGCGCTCTACGCCTCGGGCAACCTGCTCAACCCGATGGCCTTCCAGAGCCTGCGCGGGCTCGAGGCCGAGATCACCCAGATGGCGGCCGAGCTGCTGCACGGCGGCCCCGACACCGTCGGCGCGGTCACCTCGGGCGGCACCGAGTCGATCCTGGTCGCGGTCGCCGCCTACCGCGATCGCGCGCGCAAGAAGAAGCCGTGGATCGTGCGGCCCGAGATCGTCGCGCCGATCACGGTCCACCCCGCCTTCGACAAGGCCGCCCACTACTTCGGGGTCCGGCTGCGCAAGGTCCCGGTCGACGACGCCCACCGGGTCGACCTGGCGGCGCTCGAGCGCGCGATCGGGGTGTCGACGATCGCGGTGGTGGCGTCGGCGCCGCAGTACGCCCACGGCGTGATCGATCCGATCAGCGACGTCGGGGCGCTGTGCGCGCGGGCCAACCTGCCGCTCCACGTCGACGCCTGCGTCGGCGGGTTCGTCTTGCCGTGGGTCGAGCGCCTGGGGCGACCGCTGCCGCCGTGGGACTTCCGGGTCCCGGCGGTGACCTCGATCTCGGCCGACCTCCACAAGTACGCCTACGCCGGCAAGGGCGCGTCGGTCTTGTTGTGGCGCTCGATGGCCGACATGCGCCACCAGTTCTTCGTCGCCGCCGACTTCCCGGGCGGCATCTACGTGTCGCCGACCTTGATCGGCACCCGGCCGGGCGGCCCGATCGCCGCGGCGTGGGCCGCGCTCCAGGGCCTGGGCGCCGACGGCTACGAGCGCCTGACCGCGGCCGCCCTCGACGCCGCCGATCGGGTGCGGGCCGCGGTCGCGACCATCCCCGGCCTGACCGTGGTCGGCGATAGCCTGGCCACGATCGTCGCGTTCGGCGCCGCGCCCGGCGGACCCGACATCTACACCGTCGCCGACCGCCTCGAGGCCCGCGGCTGGTCGGTCGATCGCAGCCAGGCCCCGCCGGCGATCCACCTGACCTGCACCGCCAATCACCAGGCCATCATCGACGACTACCTCGCGGATCTGCGGGCCGCGGTCGACGAGGTCCGCGCCAACCCGGGCTTGAAGCAGAGCGGCTCGGCGCCGATGTACGGCATGATGGCCAAGCTGCCGATGCGCGGCATGGTCAAGCGCTCGGTGGCCAAGGTGATGGAGGCGATGTACGCGCCGGGCGTGGTCGTGCCCGACGTCTCGGCCAGCGCCAACGACGGCCTGGTCGGCAAGGTCCTCGAGCGCTACGGGCCGCAGCTCGACCGCACCCTCGACGCGCTGGCCGCGGTCCGCGGCGCGCTGACCCGCCGCCGGAGGAAGTGATGCCGCGCATCGCGATCGCCCGCCTGATGCAAGAGACCAACGCGCTGTCGCCGGTCCCGACCGTGCTGCGCGACTTCGAGCAGAGCCACTACCTCGAGGGCGACGACCTCCTGGCCGCGGTCGATCGCAACCCCGACGAGGTGCCCGGGTTCTTCCGCAAGGCCGAGCTGGCCGGGGCGTGCGCGGCCCTGCGCGCCGCCGGCGCCACGCCGGTGCCGATCCTGTCGGCGTGGGCCTCGTCGGGCGGCAAGCTCGATCGCGCCTGCTACGACACCCTGACCAGCCGGCTGGCCGAGCGGCTGCGCGCGGCTCGCCCCGACGGCGTGGTCCTGGCGCTCCACGGCGCGATGGGGGTCGACGGCGTCGCCGATCCCGAGAGCGCGATCCTGCGCCTGGTCAAGGACGCGGTCGGCGACGTGCCGGTGACCGTGACCCACGATCTCCACGGCAACCTGACCCGCGCGCGGGTCACGCTGGCCGACGCGATCGTCGGCTACCAGACCAACCCCCACCGCGATCACGCGCGGGTCGGGCGCAAGGCCGCCGAGCTGGCGCTGGCGATCCTGGCCGGGCGCCGGCCGGCGATGGCCTGGCGGACCCTGCCGATGCTCCTCGGCGGCGGCAAGACGATCGACTTCCTGGCGCCGATGCGCGCGGTCTTCGCGCGCATGCGGACCGCCGAGCGCCGCCGCCAGGTGGTGAGCGCGTCGACCTTCATGGTCCACCCGTGGAACGACGATCCGGCGCTCGGCTGGTCGACCTTGGTCTACGGCGAGGCCGGCGCCGCCGAGGCCTTGGCCGACGAGCTGGCCGAGATGTGCTGGGCCCGGCGCCACGAGATGCCGCCGACCTTCGCCAGCGCCGCCGACGCCCTGCGCGACGCCCGGGCCGCCCGGCTGCGGCGCAAGCTCGGGGTGGTGACGATCTCCGACGCCTCGGACGTCGTGACCGCCGGCGCGCCCGGCGACTCGACCCACCTCTTGCGCGCGATGTTGTCCGACGGCGCCGGGCTCCTGACCTACGCCGCGGTCCGCGACCCGGTCGCGATCGAGACCCTGTGGACCGCGCCGATCAACCAGGTCGTCGAGGTCGAGGTCGGCGGCCACCTCGACCCGGCCTCGGGACCGCCGATCCCGGTGCGCGGACGCCTCGAGCGCAAGCTCGAGCAGAAGGGCTTCCTGCGCACCGTGGTCCTGGCGATCGATCACGTCCGCCTGGTGGTCACCGAGGGCCCATCGATGGTGATGCGGCCGTCGTTCTACAAGGACGTCGGCCTCGACCTGTGGAAGGCCGACGTCGTGATGGTGAAGAACTTCTTCCCGTTCCTCATGTTCTTCTTGCCCTACAACCGCAAGACCATCTTCGTCCGCACCAGCGGCTCGACCGACTTCGACGCCGCCTTCCGCCTGACCTTCGACGGCCCGATGCACCCGCGCGATCCGGTCGACGACTGGCGACCGCGCGACCGGGCCCGCCGCGGCCTGGCGGCCTGACGCGCGGCGCCCCGGCCGCGTCGCAGCCGGCACCTCAAACCGTCCGGTGCTAGGGCACGAGGACGGTGGTCGTCGCGGTCGCCCAGAAGCCGTCGCGGACCTCGACCGTCGCGGTCC
Source organism: Kofleriaceae bacterium (assembly GCA_018057825.1). Classification (GTDB taxonomy): domain Bacteria; phylum Myxococcota_A; class Polyangia; order Haliangiales; family Haliangiaceae; genus UBA2376. Next base: position 107,552 of record JAGPCY010000012.1, read on the forward strand.
GCGGGCCGGTCGCCGCCGGGAGGTCGACGGTCGTGGTCGCGCCGTCGCGGCCGACCGACATCCACTGCCAGTCGGTGTCGAAGGCGCCGTCGCCGTCGAAGTCGACCCGCGCGAACCGGAACGGATCCCAGGAGGTGCCGTCGTCGGGGTCGGTGACCGTGATCGCCAGCCGCGGCCCGGGCGCGGTCGGCTCGCCGGCCTCGAGCGCGACCACCGGCGGCGCCGGCGCGTGATCGTAGGGCACGACGTGGATCAGCCGGGTCGCGGTGGTGGCCACGCCGGCCGCGGTCGCGGTCACCGTCACCCGGTACATCCGCGAGGTGATGCTCCAGGCGTCGTCGAAGCGGCCGCGCCGCGCCACCGCGCCGTAGTCAAACAGGAGCAGGTCGCCACCGCCGAGCGGCACCAGCCGCACGGTGTAGGTGCGGGCGTGGCGGACCGCGAGCCGGACCGCGGTCGGGTCGGAGACGTCGAGCTGATCGATCGAGCCCAGCTCGTTGACCGTCCACAGCGCGCGGGCGTCGCCGATCGCGAAGCGATCGACCGCCAGCGGCGTGGTCGCGAGCGGCCAGGTCAAGCCGCGGGCGAACCGCCCGACGCTGCCGACCAGCGTGACCGGCGGCGCGCAGGTCTCGCCCTTCTCGCACGGCGGCGCGGTGCGCGCGTACAGCCGTCCGGCCACGGTGACGTGGTGGCGGATCGGGCCGAGGCCGGTGTCACAGCGCACGATCCGCGGCCAGCTCGGGCGGGCGAAGTCGATCGCGCACAGGCCGCGCACCGGGGCGGTCGACGGCGTGCCGTCGGGGTTCTTGCCCTCGAGGTCGGCGGTGACGATCGCGACGTCGCCGGTGACCGAGGCGGTCGCGACCCCAGTGGCGGCCAGCGTGCCCAGGGTCGTGACCCACGGCGCGAAGCTGACATCGAGGGCGGTGACCGCGCGACCGGCGACGATCAACGCGCCGCCGGCGGTCAACCCGGCGAGCTCGGCCGGCTCGGCCCCGGCCGGCGCCGCGAAGCTGCGGGTCGAGAGCGCCAGCGCGCTGGCCACCAGGCGCCCGCCCTGACCGTCGGCGACCAGGTCGATGACCTCGAGCTGCCACGCGCCCTCGGCCAGGGTGCCGTCGAGGAGGCGCAGCGCCGGCGTGTCGGACGAGGTGAAGCGCAGCGTGCGCAGCCCGCCGCGGGCCGGCTGCCGATCCCACAGAACCAGCTCCGACGCCGGGCCGCCCTTCAAGCCGCGCAGCACGATGCGCAGATCGGCCGGCCGCGGGTGATCGAGGGTGACCGCGACCTCGGCGCGGACGATCTTGCCGCCCAGGCTGGTGGCCAGGAAGTGCGGAGCGTAGCCGCCGTCACCGTCGCTGATCGCGACCTCGTCCTCGGCGCGCGCGGTCGCGCGATCGGTCACGGCCCGCCACTGCCGCAGCTCGCGCGGCGCCCGCGGGTCGCTGACGTCGACGATCGCCAGGTAGCTGCCGAGGACGTACAGGCGATCGCCGGCCCGGTACAGGCGGTTGGCGGTGGTCTCGAGGCCGATCCGGGCGACCACCACCGGGCTGGCGCGATCGGCGACGTCGACCACCCACAGCCCGCCGGCGCCAGCGGCGACCGCGATCAGCTCGTCGCCCAGCGCCAGCACGTCGCGCAGGTCGTGGCGACCGAGCTCGCGATCGCCGGCGGTCAGATCGATCGGCTGGGTGCGTAGCCCGGTCGGGGTCGGCAGCGCCACGGTCAGGCGACCGGCGTCGTCGAGCGCCACCGGCACCGCCTGCGGCTCGTCGTTGGTCGCGACCTCGGCGCGGGCGGTGACGGTCGCCCCTGGGCTGACCGCGACGGTGGTGGTCAGGGCCGCCGGGTTGGCGCCGTGGACCACGCTCGGCAGCGCGCCGACGGCGACGGTCGGCGGGGTGGGACCGGCCACGACCGGCACGGTGGCGGTGGCGATCCGGGTGCGGCCCCGGCCGTCGCGAGCCTGGGCCCGCACCACCCGCAGCCCGGCCCGCGGCGTGAAGCGACGAGGACCGACCGGCCCGTAGCCGGTGTCCCACGCGCCGTCGCCGTCGAGGTCGTAGCGCACGGTGACTGGATCGCCCTCGAGATCGACGGCGGTGGTGACCAGGGTCGCGGCGTCGGCGTCGCCGGCCCGCGCCGGCAGCTCGAGCCGCAGGTGGGGCGCGGTGTTGGCGGTCCCGCGCGGCGCGATGGTCAGCGCCTGCGGCGTCGGCTCGACGTTGCCGACCGAGTTGATCGCGCGCACGTACAGCGTGGTCGCGCGCGGCGCGAGGTCGCCGAGGTCGACGTCGATCGCGGCCCGGCCGCGCTCGCCGCTGGCGATCGCGATCGGGAACCACGGCCCGTCGGGCGCGAAGGCGTACGTCAGGCCGACGATGCGGTTGACCGTGTACGGGGCCGCGAACAGCCGCGACGCCGGGCGGTCGACCACGGTGCCGAGCAGGCGGACCCGCTGGCGCTCGACCACCGCGCGGAGCTCGCTGGCCGGCGCGGTGTCGCGGACGTCGATCACGCCGTCACCGTCGGAGTCGAGCCAGCCCCAGGCCGCGCGGGTGTAGCCGTTGATCGCGCCCGGCTCGTTGTAGATCATGAGCGAGCTGGCGCCCTCGCCGCGGCCGTCGTCGATGCCGGTGCCGCCGGGCTGGCTCTGGGCGTTGGCGTTGTACATGCCGAGGTAGCCGGCCAGCGCGGTCGGCGGCACGCAGGCGTCGGGGCAGTACTCGTCGAGCGCGCCGAAGATGTGGCCGAACTCGTGGGCGAAGGTCTCGTGGCCGTAACCGGTGTCGAGCACGGTCCACGGGCCGTTGATGTAGGCGTGGGCGCGCAGCCCGGCGGTGTAGTTGCCGTTGGCGGCGACGATCACGAAGAACGCGCCGTCGGCGGCGTGGCGGCGCTTGAGCGCGGTGGTGTACTCGACCGCGGCCGACCAGGCCTCGGCCTCGGGGACCGGCCGACCGACCAGCGGCGCCAGGACGTCGGCGGTGGCCAGGAACTCGGTGGACGAGCCCCACTGCGCGCGCTGGCCGAACTCGTAGGCGGTGGCGACCGTGCCGTCGAGCCCACCGGGGGCCGGCGCCGACGCCAGCTCGAGGACGAAGCGCAGGTCGGCGTTGGGATCGGCGGCGGCCAGGCGGTCGAGGGCGGCCGCGACCTTCAGGTAGGTCTCGCGGATCATCGCCTCGCTCCAATCCTCGGTCGACGGATCGATCGCGCCGGTCGACTCCGGCAACACGATCGCCACCGCGATCGTGCCCGAGGCGTAGGGCACCGCGACCTGATCGTCGCCGCCGGGATCGGCGAGGCGCGCGACGTCGGGGCGGACCCGCGCCGGGGCCTCGGTCTCGGCGGCGAGCCGCCGACGCGCCCGCGGGACGATCGGCTCGCCGGCCTCGGCCGGAAACCATCGGCTGGCGTGGACCTCGAGGAAGCGGCGCTCGGCGACGGTGGCGTCGGGCAGATCGCCGTCGGTGGTCGCGCGATCGAAGCGGGCGACCACGCCCAGATCGGCCAGGACCGGATCGGCGCCGGCCGGCAGGTACGCGGTGACCAGGCGCGGCGGCAGCGTGGCGAACACCCGACCGCCCAGGGTGGCGACGGTGCGCTCGAGGGCGGCGCGGGCCGCCGCGTCGGCGCTCGGCGCCAGCACCAGGAGCGAGGCCGGGGCGTCAGCCGGCGCGAGTTGATCGAGGGCAGCGGCGTTGGTCGTGGTCGAGTCGGGCGCCGCAGGATCGGCGCACCCGACGACCAGCGCGCTCGCGATCGCGAGCACGCGGAGCTTGGAGATGACGGACATGGCGCGCGGCTTCTAACAGCGAGCTCGCGATCCGCCTAGAGCGCTGGCGACGAAATCGTGTGGCGACCGGAGTAGCCACCGTCGAGGAATCCGGTTCGCACCGCGCGGTCGCACCCGGGTGGCGCGGCGACCGTTGTGGCGGCGCGCACAGCGCTCGGGGACAAGCTCTCGATCGCGGGTCGCGGCGCGCTCACGGCGCCGGCGGCGGCGGCGAGCTCGCGGGCCCCGCCCCGGGATCGCCGAGCTGGTGGCGAGCCCGGGCCGCCGCGCGCTCGAGGCGGACCAGCCGGGCCGCGGGATCGAGCGCGCGGGCGAAGAACACGATCACCTCGACCGCCAGCGCCAGGAGCACCGCGATCGCGTAGAGCGCGACCGCGACCTGGACCGCCGGGATGATCACCAGCATCCGCGGCCCGGGCACCTCGACGTAGGGCGGTGGGAACCACGCCCACAGGAGCATCGCCGGCGTCATCGTGAACAGGAGGCCGACCGCGGCGTTGCCGTTGGCCAGGGCCAGGCGCTCGGCCAGGGTCTTGCGCCGACGCAAGACCAGCCAGCCGACCGCGACGTGAGCGACCACGCCGAGGACGCCGTACTTAGCCAGCTCGAAGGCGATGTGGCCGCGCGCCGGCAGGAACGACGGCGAGAACCGCTGCCCGAGCGCGGCCAGCATCAGGTAGTAGACGACGAAGAACGCCGGCACGCCGAGCACGGCGGTGCGCGCGTCGAAGGCCAGGCCGCCGCGCCGACGCAGCCACAGCGCGCCGCCGATCAGGATCACCGCGACCGCGCCCGCGGCGGCCAGGCGCAGACCGCGCCGCGCCAGCACCCGGCCGACGGTCTGGCGGCGCGACGCGGCGACGATCGCCTCGGTGTGCGCCAGGCGGGTGCGATCGGCCTGGGCCCGCGCGGTCGCGGTGGCGGCCGGCGCCGCGAGCAGCTCGGTCAAGGTCCGGCCCAGGCCATGGCCGGGCGCCGGCATGCCGAGCAGGGTCGCCACCGTCGGCGCGACGTCGATCAGCCGGGCCGCCTGCGGCGTGGCGCCGACCTGGATCCCGGCGCCCGCGGCGACCAGCGGCACGGTCATCACCTCGGGCTCGGTGCCGCCGTGACCGCCGCTGTCGGTGTGGCCGTGATCGGCGACCACCACGACCGCGTCCTGGGTCAGATCGAGGGCGGCGACGATCGCGGCGATCGCGAGATCGGCCTGGGCCACCGCGCGGCGGTAGGCCGGGCTGTCGGCCCCCTCGGCGTGACCGGCGTCATCGACCGCGCCGATCAAGACCACCGCCAGCTCGGCGCCGTCGGCGAGCTGGGCCCGGGCCGCGCCGACCACGCCACCGGGCCACGGCGCGTAGCGGCTGTCGTCGAACGCCGAGCGCAGCTCGAAGGCCGGCATCCGACGCTCCTCGTCGGGATCGGCGGCCAGCATGAGATCGATGTCGACGCCCTCGAGCTCGGCCAGCCGCGCCGGATCGACCGGGCGCAGAAACAGGACCGGCAGCGGGCTGTTGTCGCTGGCCGAGGCGACCCGCAGGCCGGCGGCGCGCGCCCGATCCATCAAGGTGTCGAGGACCACCGGGGTGTAGTGCCGGTTGGTGCGCACCCCCGAGGCCTGGGGCGGGACCCCGGTCAAGATCGAGACGTAGTTGGGCCGCGACCAGCTCGGGTAGTGCGAGGTCGCGGTGCCGCTGACGCCGGCGGTGCGCAGCCGCGCCACCGTCGGCATGGTCTGGCTGGCGTCGGCGCGCAGGCCGTCGACGATGATCAGGACCACCCGCCGGGCCAGACGCGGCGTCCCGGGATCGAGCACCCGCGGCTCGGCCCGGGCCAGGGCGCTGCGCGGCTCCTCGAGATCGAACATGAAGTCGGCGCCGGTGACCGCGGCCCGGACCGCGCCGATCGCGCCGATCACCACGATCGCCAGCGCCGCCGCCACCGCCCACAGCGTCGTGGCCGGGCGGTTCGGACCGCGCGCCATCTCAGGCCTCGGCCAGGGCCGCGGTCAGCTCGGCGACGATCGCGGCCGGCGCCCGCACGACCAGGCGCGTACCGCCGTCGTCGTGGTCCTCGGACACCACCTGGCAGCGCGCGTGGACGTCGTGGACCACCTTGTGGCGGGCCCACGGCACGTACAGCGCGGCCTCCACCGCGGCGCCGGCGAAGTGTTCGACCAGCCGGGTCCGCAGGGCGGCGACGTCGGCCGCGACCTTGGCCGACATGAGGACCGCGTCGGGGAAGGCCACCGCCAGGGTCGCGCGCGCCTCGGCGGTCAGGCGATCGGCCTTGTTGAGCACGACCAGCTCGGCGGCGTCGACCCCGAGCTCGCCGAGCACGCCGCGGGTCACCGCCATGTGATCGCCGAACGCCGGGTCCGACGCGTCGACCACGTGCAGGAGCAGATCGGCGTGGCCAGCCTCGTCGAGGGTCGAGCGAAACGACGCCACCAGATCGTGGGGCAGCTTCTTGATGAAGCCGACGGTGTCGGACAGGAGGATCGGCGGCTTGGTGCGGGCCTCGAGGACGCGCACCGTGGTGTCGAGGGTGGCGAACAGCTTGTCGGCGACGTAGACCTCGCTGCCGGTGAGCGCCCGCATGAGCGAGCTCTTGCCGGCGTTGGTGTAGCCGACGACCGCGATCGTGCGGGCGTCGTCACGCCGCGCCCGCCGGGTCCGCGCCCCACCTTCGATCGCCGCCAGCTCGCGGCGCAGCTCGGCGATGCGATCGCGGATGCGCCGGCGGTCGAGCTCGAGGGCGCTCTCGCCGGCGCCCTTGCCGCCGACCCCGCCGCGCACTCGATCGCCGCCGCCGCCGCTCTCGCGCAGGCGCGGCGCCAGGTAGGCCAGGCGCGCGATCTCGACCTGCAGCCGGGCCTCGCGGGTGCGAGCGTGGCGGTGGAAGATCGCCAGGATCACCGACGACCGATCCATCACCTCGGCGTCGGTGGCGCGCTCGAGGTTGCGCTGCTGGGTCGGGGACAGATCGTGATCGACCAGGACCACGCCGCAGCGCGGCCCGGGCGGCGTGGCGTCGCCACCCGCGGGCAGGTCGTCGGCCTGGTCGTCGCCGTCGTTGCCCGGGTCGTCGTCGCCGCCGTCGTCCTCGCCCTCGTCGTCGTCGCCGTCGTCGGCCGCGGCCTTGCGCCCCGGCTTCTGGTAGGCCGAGACCTCGCCCGGACCGCCGGTCCAGGTCGCCAGCTCGCGCAGCTTGCCCTCGCCGACCACCAGCCCCGAGGCCAGGCGGCCGCGGCGCTGGGTGACCTGGCCGACCACCTCGAGGCCGAGCGTGGTCGCCAGGCGACGCAGCTCGGCCACCGACGACGCGAAGCTGGCGTCGTCGACGTCGGGGAGCTGGACCGCGACCAGGACGGCGCGGGTCGGGGACTCGGTGAGATCGGGCACGGGTCGGGCAATCTGCCCGAGGCCGGTCCGCTCGGCAAGCGCCCTACCCCGCCGTCGACCCGACCGCGGTCGCCGCGGCCAGGGCGTCGACCGCGTCGGCGAAGGCCCGAGGCGCGTCGGCGTGCAGCATGTGGCCCGCGCCGGCGACGGTGGTGACGGTGGCGGCCGGCAGGGCCCGGGCCAGGGCCTCGAGGGTCGGCCGGAAGTACGGCGCCGACCGATCCCCGCCCAGGAGGCGGATCGGGGTCGCGATCGCGCCCAGGGTCGGGTAGCCGACGCGGTAGGCGTCGAGGGCGTAGCAGTCGCCGCGGATCTGCGGCCACTCGCGGCTGGCCCGCTCCTGGTACATCCGCGGCAGGCGCGCCCAGGCCGCCTCGCCGAGCACCGTGACCAGGAAGCGCTGCGCGGCGGCGCCCGGCCCGTCGGCGGCGGCCAGGCGATCGAGGTCGGCGACGAACCCCAGCGGCGCCAGGCTGGTGTCGTCGCTGGGCGCCAGCGGCGGCTCGATCGCGATCGCGCCGCGGATCCGCCCCGGAGCTCGCCGGCACGCCTCGAGGACCACGACCGCGCCGCAGCTCGAGCCGGCAAGGATGGCCGGCTCGTCGAGGTCGGCGATCAGCGCGACCAGCTCGGCGGCGTGCTCCTCGATCGTGTGCCACGCGACCCCGGGCCGGTTGGGCGAACGCCCGGCGCCGCGCCGGTCGTAGGCGATCACCCGATAGCGGCGAGGCAGCGGTCCGGCGAGCTGGATGGTCCAGGTCGACGAATCGGTGGCGCTGCCGTGGACCAGGACCAGCGGCGGTCCGTCGGTACCGGCGCGAACGACGTGGAGCGGCGAGGACATCGGCGCTACATTGCTAGCAGATGAGCGCCGGCGAGCCGCCGCCTAGCGATCCGGAAGCGTTCGCGCCGACGATCGCCCCGTCGACCGCGCAGCGCCCGCCGGTGGTGACGGCGCCGTTTGGCCGCACGACGACCAAGGACGTCGGGGCGCGCGACGTCGGCCAGGCCTCGTACCAAGACACCGTCGCGATCGGCTCGGGGGCGCCGACCGGCGAGGCCGCCGCGATCGACGATCTGCCGCTGACCGATCCGGCGCTGTACGTCTCGGAGCGCGAGGTCGCCCGCGGCGGCATGGGCCGGATCATCGCCGCCCACGATCGGATCCTCGGGCGCCCGGTCGCGCTCAAGGAGCTCCTGCACGCCGACGCCGAGCACGCGGCGCGGTTCCGCCGCGAGGCGCTCATCACCGCGCGCCTGCAGCACCCCGCGATCGTCCCGGTCTACCACGCCGGGCGCTGGCCCTCGGGCGAGCCGTTCTACGCGATGAAGCTGGTCAGCGGCCAGCCCCTCGATCGCGCGATCAGCCAGGCCACGACCCTGGCCGACCGCCTCGGCCTCCTGCCGACGATCATCGCCGCGGTCGACGCGATCGCCTACGCCCACTCCAAGCGGATCGTCCACCGCGATCTCAAGCCGGCCAACGTACTGGTCGGCGACTTCGGCGAGATCGTCGTGATCGATTGGGGCCTGGCCAAGGACCTCGACGACGACAGCCCCGACACGTTGCCCGGCGCCCGCCTGGCCGACCGCCGCGCGACCTTGACCTCGAGCGCCGACGCCGGCGCCCTGACCGTGGCCGGCGCGGTCATGGGCACGCCGGCCTACATGCCGCCCGAGCAGGCCCGCGGCGAGGCGGTCGACGAGCGGGCCGACGTGTTCAGCCTGGGCGCGATGCTGTATCACGTCTTGACCGGGGCCCCGCCCTACGCCGCCAGCACCGCGACCGAGGTGATCGCCGCGGCGATCGAGGGCAAGGTCGCGCCGCTGACCGCCCGCGCCCCCGAGGCGCCGGCCGACCTGGTGGCGATCATCGCTCGCGCCATGGCCCACGAGCCGGCCGCGCGCTATCCGACCGCCAAGGCCCTGGCCGACGAGCTGCGGCGGTTCCAGACCGGCAAGCTGGTGGCGGCGCACCGCTACTCGGTGCGCGAGCGCGTGGCGCGCTGGGTCCGCCGCCACCGCGCCGCGGTGACGATCGGCGCGATCGCGGGGCTGGCGTTCCTCGTCCTCGGCACGCTGGCGCTGCGCCGGATCGTCATCGAGCGCGATCGCGCTGAGGCCCAGCGCCACCTGGCCGAGGAGCGCCGGGCCGCCGCCGAGGCGGTGATCGACTACCTGATCTCGGACACGCGCAGTCGGCTGGGCGCGATCGGGCGCAAGGATCTCCTGGCCGGCATCGGCGCCACGGTGCGCGACTACTACCAGCGGCTCGGCGCCGGCATCACGCCCGACGACCGCGAGCGCCTGGCGCTGGCGCTCTACACCCTGGGCCAGGCCGAGGTCGAGCGCGGCGATCAGGCCGCCGCCGAGGCCAGCCTCGACGCCGGGCGGCGCGAGCTCGAGGCCCTCCTGGCCACCGCCGCCGACCATCCGCGCGCCCTCGATCGCCGGCGGCTCCTGGCCGCGGTCTTGATCGAGTCGGGTCGGCTGCTCCACGCCCGCGGCGCCTACGCCCGCGAGATCGAGATCCATCGCGCCGCTCTCGATCACTACCAGGCGATCTTGCACAGCCGGCCCGGCGATCGCGACGCCCAGCTCGGCGCCGCCGCGGCCCGCGATCTGATCGCCGACGTCGCCCGCAACCAGGGCCGCCTCGACGAGGCCTACGCCGAGTACCGCGCGGCGATGGCGGTGCGCGAGGAGGTCGTCGCGGCCGCGCCGCCCGGCGCCCCCGACACCGAGGCCCGCGCCGATCTGGCGACCAGCCACCTGAAGATCGCGAGCACGCTGCAGGCCCGCGGCGACAGCGCCGGAGCGCTGGCCGAGTACCGGGCGTGCGAGGCGCTGCGGGCCCAGCTCGCGATCGACGACCCCGAGAACACCACCCGCGCCCTCGAGCTGGCCAAGGCGCGCATGCAGGTCGCCGACCTCGAGCGCGAGCTGGGCTCGATCAGCTCCGCCGAGTCGACCTACCGCAAGGCCCTCCTGTCCCTCGATGGCCTCTTGCGCAAGGATCCGGGCAACGCCACCTGGCGCCGCGAGCGCGGCCTGGTCTTGTCGAACTGGGGCCACTCGCTCATCGACAAGGGCGACGCCAAGAACGCCACCGATCTGCTGTCGCAGGCCCTGACCAACCACCAGCAGCTCCTGGCCAAGGATCCGGCCAACACCAACTGGATGCTCGATCTGTCGCGCATCCACTTCCGGCTGGCCGACGCCAACCTGTGGCGCGGCCAGCTCGAGCCCGCGCTCGCCGGCTACCGCGACGCCAAGGCGATCCGCCTCGCGCTCCTGGCCAAAGATCCGGCCAGCCCGCTGTGGCGACGCCTGGTCGCCTGGGCCGACGCCAAGATCGCCGGCGCGCACCTGGCGGCCGGTGAGGTGGAGGCCGCCGCCGCCGAGGCCGAGACCTCGCGCACGACCCGCGGCGAGCTCCTGGCCGGCAGCCCCGATCAGGCCGGGCTGCGCAATGAGCTGGGCCAGGCCGAGCTCCTGGTCGCGCGGATCGCGATCCGCCGCGGGCGCGGCGACGACGCCACCGCCGCGGTCGAGCGCGCGATCGGCCACGCCGAGCGCCTGGTCGCCGACGACGAGGTCAACCTCGAGTGGAAGGAGACCCTGGTCGCGGCCCTGACCGTGCGCGCCGAGCTGGCGCTGGGGCGCGGTCGCGCCGCCGCCGCGCTGGCCGACCTCGATCGCGCGGTGGCCCAGGCCCGGGTCGCGATCGCGGCGTCCCCCGAGTCGGCGGTGTGGGCCATGCTGGCGGCCGAGACCCGGTTCGCCCGCGCCCGCGCCATCCGCGCCCTGGGCGCCGCCGCCACCGCCGCTCAGCGCGAGACCGGCCAGGAGGACCTGGCCGCCGCCTACCAGGGCCTCGACGCCCTGGTCGAGCTCGGCCGCCTCGCCGCCGAGCGCCAGCCGCTGTGGACCCGGGTCAAGACCGCGCGCCTGCGAACCCCGTGACCCGCGCGCCCGGTGACCCGGGGCGCTACGGCTGGACGACGAACTTCCAGGACACGTTGTCCTCGCCGACGCCGGTGGCCTTGTTGGGCGCGACGTAGCCGAAGCGCAGCGCGGCGCGGACCTCGTAGGCGCCCTTGACGGTCGACGAGCAGATGAACGACGCCTTCAGGCGGTTGCCGTTGACGCTGACGTCGGCGCCGCGCTTCATCTTGGCGTCGCAGGTGAGGTCGGGCGGCAAGGTCGTGAGGAAGACCTCGGGCAGCATGTTGTTCCAGGTCAGCCAGCTCGCCAGCGACACGTCGACGCCGAGCTCGAACTTGTCGCCGGGTTTGATCGGCGTGGTCGGCCCGGTCTGGGTGGTCTTGAACTCGGTCACGCCCTTGACCAGCTCGGCGACCTTGGCGTCGCGCGCGTCGAGCTGATCGAGATCGGCGGTGGTGGTCACCAGCGCGACCTTGCCGTCGACGCCGACCACGATCGACACCGGCATCGACGCGAAGCCGAGCTTCTTCACGAGCTGCATCACCGGCTTGCCGTAGGCGACGGCGCCGGCGCCGACCTCGCCGCGCACCGGATCGAGCTTGCCGGCGTCGCGCTTGCTGCCGGCGACGTAGGCGATCACGTAGATCGACGTGCTCTGCTCGCGCATGTTGAAGACCCGCGCCAGGTCGTCCTTGCAGGCCTCGCTCTTGGGCTTGCAGAACCAGTGGACGACGACCTTGCCCGCGGTGTCGACCGAGCTGGGGCCGCCCTCGAGCCAGGTCTTGAGCGTCGGCCACGGCCACGGGTTGCCGGGGACCGGCACCTCGGCGGCGGCCGGACCGGCCACCGCGAGCGCGCACAGGACGACGAGGGAGCGGAGGCGAGAACGCACCATGGGGAGATTCTACCTAGCCGGCGCGGCGCGCGCCTACCGGGTGGGACGCCTCCGCGCGCCCGCTATTCACTGGGCAGATCGGTCAGGAGCCGCGCCAGCGCCGCCGGATCGTCGGTCGGGGGCGCGCACATCGGCCCGCGACACACGTAGGCCAGGGCCCGACCGGCGCGATCGACCTTGCCGGCCACGACCGACGCCGCCGCCCATGGCCCGACAACGATCCGGGTCGGGGCGTAGGCCGCGCGGGCCGCGGCCGCCAGGGCCTCGGCGCCGGCGCCGGCGGTGATGACCACGCACTGGGCGTGGAGGAACAGGTCGAGGGCGCCGAGCAGGCGGGCCGCGCCCAGGGGGCCGAGGGCGCCGGAGCCGAGGCGGCGCTCGAGGTAGCGCTCGGCCATCGCCAGGGCCTCGCGATCGTCGGCGACGTAGCCCAGGCGGATCAGGCACTCGACCGCGACCGCCGCTCCCGACGGCATCGCGCCGTCGTGGTGGGACTCGGGGCGATGGATGAGCGGCTCGGGATCGTCCGACGCGGTCAGGAAGAACCGGCCGCCGTCCTCGGGATCGTAGAACCGCGCCCGGATCGCGGCGGTCAGGCGGGCGCCAGCCTGCCAGTAGTCGGTCCGCGCCGTGGCCTCGCCGAGCTCGAACAGCGCGGCGGCGACGAAGGCGTAGTCCTCGAGGGTGCCGTCGAGCTTGGTGGCCCCGGCCTTGTACACCCGGGCCAGGCGATCGCCGTCGATCATGTGGGCCACGAGGAAGTCGCCGACCCGCTGCGCCAGCGCCAGGGCCGGCGCGTGGTCGGTGGCCTGCCAGGCCCGGACCAGGCCGGTGATCGCCAGGCCGTTCCACGCCGCCAGGACCTTGTCGTCGGTCGCCGGGGCCACCCGCGCCGACCGCGCCTCCCGCAGCCGGGCCCGCAAGGTCGCCAGGTGATCCTCGTCGGACCGCGACCCCGGGGCGCCGACCCGGGCCAAGACCGTGGTCCCGTGCTCGAAGTTGCCGGCGGTGGTGACGCCGTAGGCCTTGCAGAACTGCAGGGCGTCGACGAAGCCCAGGGCGGCGCGGACCTCGGCCGGGGTCCACACGTAGTACTTGCCCTCGACGCCCTCGCTGTCGGCGTCCTCGGACGCCCACAGCCCGCCGGCCGGATCCGACAGCTCGCGGCCGAGGTAGGCGACGGTCTCCGCGATCACCTCGCGGTAGCGCGGCGTCCCGGTCAGGGCGAAGCCGTCGGCGTAGACGCCGAGGAGCTGGCCCTGATCGTAGAGCATCTTCTCGAAGTGCGGGACCGCCCACTGCTCGTCGACGGAATAGCGAGCGAACCCGCCGCCCAGGTGATCGTAGAGGCCACCGGCCGCCATGTGATCGGCCCAGCGCACGAAGGCCTCCCTGGCCGGCGCGCCGAAGCCCAGGCGGCTGACCCGGGCCAGGAGCTCGTGGGCCGAGCTCGACGGGAACTTCGGGGCGCCGGCCAGCCCGCCGTGGGTGGCGTCGGTGCGATCGACGATCTGTCGACCGGCCGCGATCAGCGCCGAGGCCGCCAGGGGCCCGGCCGCGGCCCGCCCGCGGTAGTGGCGATCGACCTGGTCCAGGCCCTCGACCAGGCCGAGGACGTTCTCCATGACCTTGTCGCGCTCCTCGCGGTAGGCCTGGGCCATCGCCCGCAGCACCTTGCCGAAGCTCGGCCGGTTGAAGCGATCCTTGGTCGGGAAGTAGGTGCCGAGGAAGTACGGCCGCCCGTCGGGCAAGCAGAACGCCGACAGCGGCCAGCCGCCGCCCTCCCCGAGGACCTGGATCGCGTTCATGTAGATCGTGTCGACGTCGGGCCGCTCCTCGCGGTCGACCTTGATGTTGACGTACAGCTCGTTCATGAGCGCCGCGGTCGCCGGATCCTCGAAGCTCTCGTGGGCCATGACGTGGCACCAGTGACAGGCGGCGTAGCCGATCGACACGAACACCGGCCGATCGAGCTTGGCCGCCAGGGCGAAGGCCTCGGCGCCCCACGGGTGCCAGTCGACCGGGTTGTCGGCGTGCTGCAGGAGGTACGGCGACGACTCGCCGGCCAGGCGGTTGGGCATGGGGATCCGTAGTCGGTCCACGCCGGGCGCGCAACTACTCGGCTTCGCGCCGCCGCGGCCACCACAGGACCGCGGCCGCCGCGATCAAGACCGGCAGCGCCATCATCGCCCACACGATCGGCAGGTGGTCCTGGAGCAGGCCCACCGCCGGCGGCGAGCCCAGGTCGCCGAAGATGTGGATCATGAAGATCGCGACCGCCATCGAGCTGGCGCGCAGCTCGGCGGGGACCGTGCGCAGGAGCGCGGCGTTGACCGGCGAGGTCGACAAGAACACGCCGATCTCGACGAAGAACACCAGGACGAAGAACCCGGTGGCCGACGGCGACGCGAAGGCCGCGACCGCGAACGGCGCCGCGAAGGCCACGCCGACCGCGCAGATGCGCAAGAGCGCGTTGGTGCCGCGCCGGGTCGCGGCCTCGGCGTGATCGCCGGTCGTCGGGTGGCGGGCCAGGGCGCGATCGACCCAGCGCCCGCCGACGATCGTGCCGATCGCGCCGGCGGCGACGGTGACCGCGCCGAACCAGAAGTTGGCGCTCTTGAGATCGAGGTCGTAGCGCTCGTGGAGGAAGGTCGGGCCCCAGTGGGCGAAGGCGCCGAGGGCCGCGGTGTGGGCGGTGTAGCCGATGACCGTGCGGCGATAGAGCGGGATCGCGAGGAGCGCCTTGGCGCTGGCCCACACGCTGGTGCGGCTCGACGCCAGGCGCCGGGCCGGCTCGGCGATGAACAGGCAGGTCACGGCCAGGAGCAGGCCGGGGCCACCGGCGACGTAGAAGACCGCGCGCCAGCCCCATTGCTTCTCGATCAGGCCGCCCAGGACGAAGCCCAGGGCCGAGCCCAGCGGCGTGGCCAGGTAGAAGATCGCCAGGGCCTTGCCCTTCTTCTCGGGCGGCGTGATGTCGTCGATGATCGTCGGGGCCAAGGTGGCGTAGCTGGCCTCGCCGATGCCGACCACGGCGCGGGCCAGGAGCATCGTCGCCAGGCCGGTGGCCAGCCCCGAGGCCGCGGTGGCCAGGCTCCACACCGCGACGCCGAACGCGATCAGGCCCTTGCGGGCGCCGCGATCGGCCATGACCCCGAAGAGCGGCGAGGTCACGAAGTAGCCGAGCAGGAAGACCGTCGCCAGGAGCCCGCCCTCGAACTTGGTCAGGCCGAGGTCGGCGCTGATCTTCGGCAGCACCGCCGCGACCAGGATGCGATCGAGGTAGTTGAGGAAGTTGAGCCCGGTGAGGAGCGCCAGGATCGCGGCCGGGCGGCGGATCATCGGCGCCAGGGTATCACCGCCGACAGCGCCGCCCTCAGCCGGCCGGGATCGCGTCGAGCTCGGCCCAGCGGGCGTAGAGCCGCTCGACCTCGGCGCGGGCCGCGTCGAGGGCGGCGTTCAGCCCGGCGACCTCGAGGGGGCGGTCGCGAAACAGCGCCGGATCCGACAGCGCGGCCTCGAGCTCGATCACCCGGCCCTCGGCGGCCAGGATCGTGACCTCCATGCCGGCCAGCTCCTGGTTCTCCTTGAAGGTGCGCTTGCGCGGGCGCTCGGCCTTGGCCGGTCCGGCCTTGGGCGCGGCGGCGGCGGCGGCGGGCGTCGCGGCCCGCGCGGCCTGGGCCCGCCGGGCGTCGCGCTTGGCCTCGTAGCTCGAGTAGGTGCCCTCGTAGAACGTGACGCCGGCCTCGTCGAAGGCCAGGATGCCGGTCGCGACCCGATCGAGGAACCAGCGATCGTGGCTGACGATCAGCGCGCAGCCCGGGAAGTCGAGGAGGGCGTCCTCGAGGGTGGCCAGGGTCACCAGGTCGAGGTCGTTGGTCGGCTCGTCGAGGACCAAGAGGTTGCCGCCGCGGCGGAGCAGGCGCGCCAGCATGACGCGATTGCGCTCGCCGCCTGACAGCTTGCCGATCTTGGCGTCGGCGGTGGCGTCGGCGAAGCCGAGCTGGCGCAGGAACGTGCGCACGTGCAGGCGACCGCTGTCGAGCTCGACGTGATCGTAGCCGCTGGCGACCTCTTGCATGACGGTGTGATCGGGGTCGAGATCCTCGCGGCCCTGCTCGAGGTAGGCCGGCTTGGTGTTGACGCCGAGGGTGACGGTGCCGGCGGCCGGGGTCAGCTCGCCGAGGAGCGTGCGGATGAGCGTGGTCTTGCCGGCGCCGTTCTTGCCGACGATGCCGATGCGATCGCGCGGCTTCATCGTCAGCGTCAGCTCGCGGAACAGCGTGCGCTCGCCGACCCGCTGGGCCAGGCCGCGGGTCTCGAGGATGGTCGAGCCCAGGCGCGGCCCGGGCGGCAGGGTCAGGGCCATCCGGCGCGGCGGGCGATCGTCGGTGCCCGGCGCGGCCGCGACCGCGGCGTCGAAGCGATCGACCCGGGCCTTGGACTTGACCGTGCGGGCCGGGGGCGCGCGGCGGATCCAGTCGAGCTCGCGGCGCACGAACATCGCCCGCTCGTGCTCGTGGGTCGACTCGATCGTCAGGCGCTCGGCCTGCTTCTCGAGGAAGTAGGTGTAGTCGCCGTCGTAGGCGAAGACCTGGCCGCGATCGACCTCGAGGATGCGGGTCGCGACCCGGTCGAGGAAGTAGCGATCGTGGGTGACGACGATGACCGCGCCGGGGAACCCGCCCAGGCGATCCTCGAGCCAGGCCACGGTGTCGGCGTCGAGGTGGTTGGTCGGCTCGTCGAGGGCCAGGACGTCCGGCCGACCGAGGAGCGCCCGGGCCAGGGC
The DNA here is from genome assembly GCA_018057825.1 of Kofleriaceae bacterium. Lineage (GTDB taxonomy): Bacteria > Myxococcota_A > Polyangia > Haliangiales > Haliangiaceae > UBA2376. The sequence goes on from JAGPCY010000012.1 coordinate 124,390, forward strand.
GACCCGGCGCAGCTCGCCGCCCGACAGCCGACCCAGGATCGCGTCCTCGGGCGGCAGGTCGAGGGCGGCGGCGACGGTGCGCTGCTGATGCAGCTCGACCCCGGGGCGGGCCAGGGTGGCGCCGACGGTGGCGGTCAGGTCGAGGACCGGCTCCTGGGGCACGTACTCGAGGGTGAGCGCGCGCCGCCAGGTGATGAGGCCGCTGTCCGGGGTGATCGCGTCGCGCTCGGCGGCGTCGGCGACCGTCACGCCCGCGCCCGCCGCGCCCGCGACGACCATCTTCAAGAGGGTCGACTTGCCGGCGCCGTTGGCTCCGATCAGGCCGATGCGATCGCGCTCGTCGACGACGAACGACGCCCCGTTGAGCACGCGGCGGTCGCCGAAGCGCTTGTGGAGATCGGTGACGGTCAGGACCGCGGTCACGGTCGCGCAGTCTACGCACGGCGGCCTGCCCCGGCCACCGCGCGATGGCCGGATCATCCGTCCCGGTGGATTGCCCTGGGCGTCCAGGTCGTTCATGCTCCCCCCCGATGCAGCTCGATCCGGGAACGAGGGAGGTCCTCGAACGTTTTGGCTTCGACCTGGCGCGCCTCACGGCCAGTGCCGCAGCCCTGGCCCGCGGCGATGACCTGCGGGCCGCCAACTACACGCGTGGGGTCCTCGAGCCGCTGCGCCCGCGCGAGCTGTTGCCGCTGGCCGCCAGCGGCGGGCAGATGCGCTCGGGTCTCTACGACAACGGCCTGAAGGCGATCCAGAAGGGCTGGGTCGGCGCGGTCATCCTGGCCGGCGGCATGGCCACGCGCTTCGGCGGCGTGGTCAAGGCCAAACAGGTCGTGGCCGGCGGGCGGTCCTTCCTCGAGTGCAAGCTGGCCGACCTCGAGAACGTCGCCCGGGCCGCCGGCGCGCCGATCCCGGTGTGGATCATGACCAGCTTCGCCACCGACGCGGCGATCCGCGAGGTGGCGGCGGCGCGGTCGAGCGAGCTAGTGCCGATCACCTGCGCGCCGCAGTTCGTGTCGCTGCGCCTGACCCCGGAGGGCGAGCTCTTCCGCGACGCCGCCGGCGCGCTGTCGCCCTACGCCCCCGGCCACGGCGACCTGACCTTCGCCCTCCTGCGGGCCGGCGCGATCGCCAAGTTCCGCGGCGCCGGCGGCCGCCACCTGTTCGTGTCCAACGTCGACAACCTGGCCGCGACCCTCGACCCGGCGGTGATCGGCGCCCACATGTTCTACGGCAAGCCGATGACTGCCGAGCAGGTCCGCAAGGCCCCGGGCGACCAGGGCGGCGGCCCGACCCGCCTCGACGGCAAGGCCCAGATCGTCGAGGGCTTCCGCTTCCCGCCCAGCTTCGATCAGTCCCAGATCGAGGTGTTCAACACCAACACCTTCACGGTCGACGCGCGCGCCATCGATCGCGACTTCCCGCTGCCGTACTACTACGTCGAGAAGCAGGTCGACGGCCGGCCCGCGGTGCAGTTCGAGCGCCTGGTCGGCGAGCTGTCGGCCCACATGCCGGTGCAGTTCCTCGAGGTCGAGCGCGCCGAGCGCTTCTTGCCGGTCAAGGACCCCGAGGACCTGGGCGCGCGACGCCCGGCCCTCGAGGCCCTGCTCAAGGCCCGGCAGATGATCGGCTGAGGCTAGCCCCGGGTGGCCTGGCGGCTGCCCAGCAAGGCGAGGAGCGCGGCGGCGGCCGGGGTCAGGTAGCGGGTGCCGCGGTGGCGGATCGCGAGGCGGCGGCGCACCGGCGTGAAGCGCAGCGGCACCTCGACCAGGCTGCCGCGGGCGAGATCGGTCTCGACCGCGAGGCGACTGACCAGGGCCAGGCCGATGCCGGCCCGCACGTTGCCCTTGACCGCCGCGATCGAGCCCAGCTCCATCACGATCGCGGCGCCGGGCAGCTTCTCGAGGAGCAAGGCCCGGGTCGGCGAGCCGGGCGCGAAGGTCACCCACGGCGCGGTCCGTGGATCGACCCCGGGCGCGGCGACCGCGATCAGCTCGTCGTCGGCGTGGACGCCCAGGCGCGCGATCGGCCCGGCCGGCGGGCGGCGGCGGTCGACCGTGATGATCGCCAGGTCGAGGGAGCCGTCGTCGATCGCGGCCTCGAGCTCGTCGGTGTAGCCCTCGCGCAGCGACAGCCGGAGCCCGGGGCGGAGGCGCCGGAACGCGGCCAGGACCGGCGGCAGGATGTACGTGCAGGCGGTGGCGCCGCCGCCGACCCGGACCTCGCCGGCGGCCAGCCCGGCGACCTCGGCGACCGCGCGCTTACCGTCGGCGAAGGCCGCCAGCGCAGCCTGGGCCCGGGGCACCAGGGCCCGGCCAGCGGCGGTCAGCTCGGCGCCGCGCCGACCGCGCACGAACAGCGCCGCGCCGACCTCGTGCTCGAGGCGCTGGATGGCGGCGGTCAGCGCCGGCTGCGACAGGTGGACCCGCCGGGCCGCGGCGGTGAACGTGCCGGCCGCGGCGACCGCGATGAACTGCTCGAGCTCGCGCAGCACCGGGTGAGCATACCATCGATGTCGTCGATGGATAACATCGAATCATTCGACGAGACGGCAGGCCGCCGCGGCCGCATCGTAGGGTCATGCTCGCGCTCCTCGCCATCGGCGTCCTCGGCGGCGCCCTCACCACAGTGACCGGGGTCGGCGGGGGCATGGTGGCCCTGGCGCTGCTCGGCCTGCTGATGCCGCCGGCCACCGCCCTGGCCCTGTCGGCGGCGGCGCTCACGGTCGGCAACGCCCACCGGGCGGCGCTGTACGCGCGCGCGATCGATCGCGGGCTGGCAGTGCGGTTCGGCGCCGGGCTGGCGGCCGGGGCGCTCGGCGGCGCGCTGGTGGTGACGGCGTTGCCACCGCTGATGGTTCGGCTCGCGGTGGTGGCGATCGCCGCCTTGGCGGTGGCGCGCGCCCTCGGCTGGTACGAGTGGTCGCCGTCGCCGCGCCTCTTGGCCGGCACCGGCGCCATGGTCGGCGCGGTCGGCGCCTCGGCCGGCGGCGCGGGCGTGCTGGTGTCGCCGGTGCTCCAGGCCGCCGGCGTCCGCGGCGATGGCTACGTCGCCACGGTGGCGGCCTGCGCGTTGATCTTGAACGGCGCGCGCGCCGCCGGCTATGCGCTGGGCGGGCTGTACGACGTCGCGATGGTGCCGGCGCTGGTCGCGCTGACCGCCGCGCTGGTGGGCGGCAACGTGATCGGCCATCACCTGCGGCGACATCTGGCCGCGAGCTGGAGGGATCGCCTCGAGGTCGGCGCGCCGCTGGTGGCGATCGCGGTCGCGATCGCGGGAACGTGAGGGGCCCCGCCTGAGGCTGAGACGGAGGCGGCGGAGGAGGCCGCCGAGACCGAGGCCGAGGCGGAGACCGAGGCGGAGGCCGAGACGGAGACCGAGACCGAGACCGAGACCGAGACCGAGACCGAGGCCGAGACCGAGGCCGAGACCGAGACGGAGGCCGAGGCCGAGACCGAGGCGGAGACCGAGACGGAGGCCGAGGCCGAGACCGAGACCGAGACCGAGGCCGAGACCGAGACCGAGACCGAGGCCGAGGCGGAGGCCGAGACCGAGACCGAGGCCGAGGCGGAGGCCGAGACCGAGTCCGAGTCCGAGACCGAGGCCGAGACCGAGGCCGAAGCCGAGACCGAGACCGAGACCGAGGCCGAGACCGAGTCCGAGTCCGAGTCCGAACCCGTTCCTGAACCCGTCCCCGAACTCGTCCCCGTTCCCGTTCCCGACCCCGAAACCCGAACCCGACCCCGTTCCCGTCCCCGTCCCCGCCCTACCGTTCCTGCGGTCCCGCTAGAACTTGCTCCACAGGTACTGGTTGGTGATCTCGTGGTGGAACTGGATCTCGTTGGTCTTCACCGTCGCGCCCAGGGCCTTGGGGCAGCGCTCGGCCGACGCGGTCTTCAGCTCGGCGAACTTGGTGTGGACGGTGTCGCCGAACAGCTTCTTGGTGAAGGTGCTCGACTTGAACAGCCGGATCGCGTCGTAGATGTTGTCGGGCAGGAACCGAGTCCGCGACTTCTTGCCGTCGTCCTCGGGCTCGACCGGCCCCTCGAGGCCGGTCCGCAGGATCGTGTAGACCGACATGTACGGATTGGCGTCGGGCGCGACCGAGCGGACCTCGATGCGGGCCGAGCGCTCGTTGCCGAGCGGGATGCGCACCATCGAGCCGCGATCGATCGCCGAGGCCTTGATCTGGTTGGGCGCCTCGTAGTGCGGGTCGAGGCGGCGGTAGGCGTTGACCGACGAGTTGAGCACCAGACAGATGTCGGGAGCCGCGCCCAGGATGCGCGCGATGAACTCCCACCCGGCCTTCGACAGGCCGTCCTTGCCCTTCTTGTCGTGGAACAGGTTCACGCCCTTCTTCGACAAGGACATGTTGGTGTGCATGCCGTTGCCGTTTACGCCGGTGACCGGCTTGGGCAAGAACGACGCGGTCATGTCGAGCTGGCTCGCGACCTGGCGGGCCAGGAGCTTGTAGAGCTGGACCTGGTCGGCGCCGATCACCGCGTCGGCGTACTTGAAGTTCATCTCGAACTGCGACGGCGCCACCTCGGGGTGGTCCTTCTCGTTCTCGAAGCCCATCGCCCGCTGCGCCTCGGCGGCGCGGTCGATGAACGTGCGCAGGGCGTCGCCCGGCAGCGAGTGGTAGTAGCCGCCGGTCGAGATGAACTCGAAGGCGCCGGTCTCATGGAACCGGCGCTCGGCGTCCCGGCCCTTGAACAAGAAGCCCTCGATCTCGTGGGCGACGTTGCACACCATCTGGTCCTTGGCCCACATCGCCTCGGTGAAGGCCTTGAGCCGACCGCGCAGATCGCCCTCGTAGGGCGAGCCGTCGCGCTCGAGGACCTCGCCGAAGACCAGGACCTTGCCCGGGCCGAACACGTCGGCCGGCAGCCAGTAGAACGCCGGCCAGTCGATGCCCAGGCGCAGATCGGACTCCTGCTGGGCCGAGAACCCGCGGATCGAGCTGCCGTCGAAGGTCAGGTTGTCGGCCGAGCCGAGCAGGAACTTCTTGTCGTAGTCGAGCATGTGGACCCGACCCTCGAGGTCGGTGAAGCACACGGTGACCGCCTTGATGCGCTTCTCGTCGGTCAGGTACTTCATCCGCTGCTCGCGGACCTTGTCGGGCTTGACCCGGGTCAGGCGCTGCTGCTTGGCCTCGAGGTTCAGCTCCTCGAGCTCGTCGTACGGGATCTCGAGGAAGTCGCGCAGGCCACGGGCGGGTTCAGATGGGGTCTTGCGAGAGCGGTTGTCCACGGAAGCCTCCTGCGCGCACTCTCCGCCATCCGCTAGGCTTAATCCAGGGGGATTTGACTCAATTTTTGCGACGCGAAGCGTAAGCAGGACGACATGAGCAGTATCAGCTACCTACCGGGGATCGCCGGGGCCGATCACCCCCGGCCGGCGAACCATCGCCACCGCCGGCCGCCGACTCCGGCATGATGGGCGCCATGGTCGACGGACACCGCCTGGTCGTGCGCGCCCTGGGCGACAGCCCCCTGGACGCCATCGAGCATCACGTCCACCTCGAGTCGATGGCCCTGCCGGCGCCGGCTGACCGCGCGCCCACCGACGTGGTGATCGCGGTGGCCGCGGCCCAGCTCAACTGGGTCGATCTGATCATGCTGAGCGGCCAGTACCAGCACGTCCCGACGCCGCCGTACACCCCCGGCCTCGAGTACGCCGGCACGGTGGCCTGGGTCGGCCCCGAGGTCGTCGGCCTGGCGGTGGGCGATCGCGTGCTGGTCGACGGCTTCTCGACCGGGCCGCGCTCCCACGGCGCGTACCAGGCCTGGGGTGGCTTCGCGACCTGGGCGGTGGCGCCGGCGGCCGCGGTGCTGCCGATCCCCGGCGCGCTGTCCTTCGCCCAGGCGGCGTGCCTGCTCGGCAACTACGAGACCGCGTACCACTGCCTGGTGACCCGCGGCCAGCTCCGCGCCGGTGAGACCGTGCTCATCCTCGGCGCCGCCGGCGCGACCGGCCTGGCCGCGGTCCAGGTGGCCAAGCGCGTGGGCGCGACGGTGATCGCGGTCGGCCGCTCGGCCGACAAGCTGGCGGTGGTGACCGCCCACGGCGCCGATCACGCGCTCGTCTTGGGCGACGCGCCGCTGCGCGACGCGGTGCGCGCGATCGCGCCCGACGGAGTCGACGTGGTCTACGACGGCGTCGGCGGCGAGCTGTCGCTGGCGGCCTTGCGCTGCGTGCGGTTCGGCGCGCGCTACTTGATCGTCGGGTGGGCGGCGACCCCGGCGGTGGCGGCCGGCAAGGGCGGCCGCGGCGCGCCCAACGCCAACCAGCTCCCGACCAACCTGATCATGATGAAGGGCCTCGACGTCCTGGGCTGCCCGACGGTGATCAGCACGGTCCACGATCCCAGCCTGCGCCCGCCGCGCCTGGCCGCGGTGCTCGACTGGGCGACGACGGGCGCGATCGTCCCCCACGTCTCGAAGCGGTTCGCGCTGACCGACTGGCGGGCCGGCTTCCTGGCCAAGTGGACCGGCGCGATCGTCGGCGGCGGCGTCCTCGAGCCGTGACCTCGGACCCGCTCGTCGGCCAGACCCTCGGGCGCTATCGCCTGCGCGAGCCGCTGGCCGCCGGAGGCCAAGGCCAGGTGTACCTGGCCGACGATCTCGACCTCGGCCGCACCGTGGTGGTCAAGGTGCGCCCGGCGGCGGCCGCGGCCCAGCGCGCCGCGGCGACCGCCGAAGCGACGGCGGCGGCGGCGATCGATCACCCGTACGCGATCCACGTCTACGCGTCAGGGCTCACCGACGACGGTCTGGCGTGGACCGCGATGGAGTGGGTGCGCGGCCCGACTCTAGCCGAGCTGGTCGCGCGCCGCGGACCGCTGCCGCCGGCAGAGGCGGTCGAGCTGATCGCGCGCCTGGCCGAGGTGGTGGCGGCGCTCCACGGAAGCGGCGTGATCCACCGCGACGTCACGCCGGCCAACGTGCTGGTGGTGACCCGGGGCGGCGCGGCGCTGCCCAAGCTCGGCGACTTCGGGTTGGTCGGCGCGGCCGACGACGACGGGGCGGGCACGCCGGCCTACCTGGCGCCCGAGCTGTGGCGCGGCGCGCCGGCGACGCCGGCGGTCGACGTCTATGCGCTGGCCGGGTGCGCCTACCTGGCGCTGACCGGCGCGCCGCCGTTCGTCGGCGGGCTGGGTGAGCTGGCGGCGGCCCACGCGGCGGACGCGCGCCCGACGCTGCCGCCCGAGGTGCCCCGCGCGATCGCGGCCGCGGTGACGCGCGGCCTGGCGATCGATCCCGCGGCGCGCCCGAGCGCGCTCGGGTTGGCCGCGGCGCTGCGGGCCGGGGTGGGCGGCGACCGTCGCCCCGGCCTCGACGCCGAGCTGCTGGCGGCGGCGCTGGCCAGCGCGCCCGAGCCGATCGCCGAGGCCCTGGCCGCCTGGGAGGCGACCGCGACCCTGGCCGCGGCCGCGGCCGCCGTCGACGCCGCGATCCTGGCGATCGCGCGCTGGATCGGCGTGTGCGCGCTGGCCCTGATCCGCGCCGACGGCGATCGCGAGGCCGAGCGGCGCGCGGTGGCCGGGCTGGGCGACGAGCCGACGCCGGCGTCGTGGCTGGCGATCGCCGCGCCGAGCGCGCGGCCGCTGGGCGCCGCGATCGAGCGCGCCCGGGTCCGGCTCCGCGACGTGCTGGCGGCCGAGCCGGCGGCGGCCGAGCTGGCCGAGCGCGTGGCGGTGTCGACCGCGACCCTGGCGGCGGCGGTCCGCGGCCTCGGGCCGCTCCTGGCGTGGCGGGTGGTGGCGCGGATCGACGACCGGGTCGTGCGCTGGACCGGCGTCCGCCGCCGCCATCGCCCGACGGTGTGGCACGGCGCGCCCGACGAGCTGCCGGCCGGCGCGGCGGCGCTCATCGACGACGGCGGCGCGCTGGCGGTGGCCCTCGACGAGCTGACCGCGGTCGCGCCGCCCTTCGCCGGCGCGCCGCCGGAGCTGTTCGTCCTCGAGCGCCTCGACGGCGATGGCGCGATCCTGGCGGCCCACCCGACCGGCTACGTGCGGCGGGTGGCGCGCGGGTCCCTGGGCTCGGCCGGCGTCGACCCGACCGGCGACGCCCCCAGCGAGCACGGCCCGTACCCCGGTCTGGCCGCGTACCGCGCCGCCGACGCGCGCTGGTTCGTCGGTCGCGAGCGCGAGCTCGTCGCGTGCCAGAACCGCCTGCGCGATCGGCCGCTCATGGCGGTGATCGGCCCGTCGGGCGCGGGCAAGAGCTCGTTCGTCGCCGCCGGCGTGCTGCCGGCGCTGGCCGCGACCACGGCGGTGACCCTGCGTCCGAGCGCGGGGTTCGGCGCCGCCCTCGCCCGGGCCCTGGGCCACCCCGACGCCGCGCCGCTGGCCGCCGTGACCGCGGCGGCCGCCGCCGGGACCGTGGCGATCGTCGTCGATCAGCTCGAGGAGATCGTCGCCGGGGGCGCCGACGCGACTGACCTCGGCGCGCTCCTGGCCGCGGCCGCGGCGATCCCGGGCGTCACCATCCTCGCCACGGTGCGCGACGACTTCTTCGTCCGCGCGGCCGCCGCCCTGGGCCTGGCCGAGCAGCTCGGCGCGGGCGCGTTCTTGCTCGGACCGCCGGGCCGCGCCGACCTCGAGCGCATCGTCGCCGAGCCGGCGGCGCGCGCTGGCTACGGCTTCGACGATCCGACGCTGCCGGCGACGATGGTCGACGCCGCGATCGCCGCCGCCGCGCCGCTGCCGCTCCTGGCCTTCGCCGCGCGCGCGCTGTGGCAGCGCCGCGATCGCCGGCTGCGCCAGCTGTGCCGCCACGACTACGACGCCGTGGGCGGCGTCGCCGGCGCGCTGGCCGGCCACGCCGACGCCATCGTCGATGGCCTGCCGCCGGCGCGGCGCGCGTTGGTCCGCCCGATCTTCGCCAACCTCGCCACGGCCGAAGGCACGCGGGTGCCGCTCACCCGCCGCGACCTGGCCGAGCTGGTGCCCGACCCGGACCGCGCGGCGGTGGTCGACGCGTTGATCGACGCGCGGCTCCTGGCCTCGAGCGACGGCGACGACGGCGGCCGGATCGAGCTAGTCCACGAGGCCCTGCTGACCGCGTGGCCGCGGCTGGCCGGGTGGCGCAAGGATGAGGCCGCCGCCGCGGTCGTGCGCGACGCGGTGCGGACCGCGGCCCAGCAGTGGGACGCCCGCGGCCGCAGCCGCGATCTGGTGTGGCGCGGCGACGCGCTGATCGAGGCTCGGGCCTGGCGCCGCCGCCACACCCCGGCCCTCACCGAGCGCGAGCGCGGGTTCCTCGACGCCAGCGATCGCGACGACCAGCGACGCCGACGGTGGCGCCGCGGCCTCGCGCTGGCCGCGGCGGTGGCAGCGGCGGCCGCGATCGCGATCCTGGCGCGCTCCAACCGCGAGGTCCGTCGCCAGCGCCGCCTCGCGGTCGCGGCCGAGGCCCAGGCCCGAGCCAGCGGCGCCGAGGTGGCGGCCCGGCTCCAGGCCCAGCTCCTCGAGCAAGGCCGGACCGCGCTCCTCGACGAGCGCCCGCTGGTGGCCCTGGCCTGGCTGGCGGCCGCGGTCGAGGCCGGCGCCGATCCCGCCCGGTTCCCGCGGCTGGCCGGCGAGGCCGCGGCGCTCCTGGGCGCGCGCGGCGCGCGGCGGTCGATCCTGACCGCCGCGGTCAACCAGCTCGCGTGGTCGCGCGACGGCGCGCTCGTGGCGCTGGGCTCCCGCGTCCCCGACGGGCGCGTGGCGATCGTCGGCCGCGACGGCGCGGTCCGCCACTGGGTGGCGAGCCGCGGGGGCCCGGTCAGCTCGGTCGACTTCGCCGCCGACGGCGCGCGCCTGGCGTCCGTGGCCGCGGGCGCGGTGGTGGTGACCGAGGTCGCGACCGGCCGCGAGGTCGCGGTCGTGACCAGCAAGGCGCGCAGCGCCCGCTACAGCCCCGACGGGCGCTGGCTGGCGACCGCCGATCTCGACGGCGGAGTCCGGCTGTGGGACGCCGCCACGTTGACGCTGGCGCGGCGCTTGGCCCCGGTCCCGGTGCCAGCGGGGACCGCGACCGTCGTCGATCTCGACTGGCTGGCCGGCGGTCCGCTGGTGGTCGGCGATCGCGCCGGCCGACTCCGGGTCCACGAGCCGACCACCGGCCGCTTGCTCGCCGAGCACACCGGCGGGCCGGCGGTCCTCGATTTGGTCGTGGTCGGCGACGTCGTCGCGGTGCAGCCCTTCGCCGGCCGCGAGCCCGCGGTGTGGAACTGGCGCACCGGCGTCCACCACGCGCTCGTCGGTCACCGCAAGGACGTCGAGGAGATCGCGGTCGACCCGACCGCGACCTGGGCCGCCACCGCCAGCCTCGATGGCGCCGCTGGGTGGTGGCGGATCGCCGACGGGCGCGCCCACCAGGTCGGGGGCGGCGGCGGCGCGCTGGTCGACGTCGGCTTCGCCGGCGACGCCGCGATCACCGGCGGCGCCGACGGCCAGCTCCGGCGCTGGCGCGGCGACGACGAGCAGCTCATCGGCGCTCACGCCGCGGGCCTGGTCTCGCTCGAGGTCGCCCCTGACGGCGCGACCGTCGCGGCTGGCGATCAGGACGGTCACCTCGGCCTGTGGTCGACCGCACCGAGCCTGGTCCTCGAGCCGATCGCGCCGGCGGTCAGCCAGGTCCTCACCGTGGACCGGGCGCGGATCGAGATCGGCCCCGGCGCGGCGCGGCAGGACGGCGCCACCTTGCCGGCCCGACCCAGCCACCCGGCGGCCCCCGGCTCGATCGTCGTCGATCACCTGCGGACCGGCGGCGTCCTGGGCGGCGCCGTGGTCATCCCCGACGGCGACGGGGCGCTGCGGCTCGAACGCGACGGGGCGCCGGGCTGGCGCTGCGCCACCGCCGCGGCCGCCCTGGCCGCGCGACCGGCCGGCGCCGACGTGCTGGTCGCGACGATCGCCGGGCAGCTCGTCCGCTGCCGACCGGGCGCGGCCCCCGAGGTGCTGGCCAGCGCCGACGGCGCGCTCCGCGCCCTGGCGGTCAGCCCCGCCGGACGGTGGGCGCTGGTCGCGAGCGTCGACCGCCGGCTCGTGGCGGTCGAGCTCGGCCGCGGGGCCCGGGTCGAGGCCACGCTGGCGCGTCCGGCGACCGTCGCGGCCTGGCTCGACGAGCAACACGCCGTGCTCGGCACCGCCAGCGGCGATCTGGTGCGGCTCGACGTCGCCACCGGGGCGACCGCGGTGATCCACGCCGGCGACGGCCACCAGGCCACGGCGATCGCGACGGTCGACGCCGCGCACGTCGCCCTCGGGTTCGACGACGGCGCGGTCGACCTGATCGCGCTGCCGCTCGGGGCGCCGGTCCGGCGCTGGCGCCTGGGTGGCCCGCCGCTCTCGCTGGCGCTCGAGGGGGCCGGGCTGCGCGTGACCCTGCGCGGCGCGACCGGCGTGCTGCCGCTGGCGCCGCCGATCGCCGCGGCCGAGGAGGTCCAGCGCCAGGGCTGCGCCGCCGACCTCCACGTCGCCGACGGCGCGCTGCGCCCCGGCCGCGCCCCCGGCTGCCCACCCCGGTGACCGCGTCGCGCGATGCGCGGATCGCGCAATGCGCGAACCGGTGCCGTTGCGCGATCCGAACGTCGCGATTGCGCGTATCGCGCAGGCCGACGCGCAATGATGCGCGAGGCCTCACAACTTGTGCTTCGATGCGCATGGCTCACGCCGTGCAAGAGTGTCGCGCCATGTCGCACCCCACCCGTACCGCCCTCGCCCTCGCCCTCGCCCTCGCCGCCCCTGGCTGTGCCGAGCTGCCGGACGAACCGCAACCCACCGACACCTCCGCTGAGGTCGAAGACCTCGTCGACATGGTCGCCCCGGACCTCGACGGCCTCCTCGACGAGATCGCCTCGGTGTGTCGGACCACCGGCTGCAGCGAGTACTGCGGCGGGCCCCCGGACTGAGGGCTGCGCGATCCGCGCACGATCGGCGACCACTCGCCCTCATCGTGCAGCGCTCCTGTTGGCCCAGGCCATGCACACCCTCGGCAACACCCTCGACGACCTTGCGCAAGCCCCACCCCGATCCATCGCTCTCATGAACGGAGGCCTCCGATGAGCACCACGACCACCCGCGCGTTCCTCGCGGTCGCCCTCGCCGGCGCCGCCGCGTGCGTCGAAGCGCCGAGCGACCTGACGCCGAGCGACCACGGTCCCCCCGAAGCCGCGCGCGCCGAGGCTCAGGTCGAAGACGCCGAGCTGGCCGACGCCCTGGGCGGCGTCGATCTGGGCGAGATCCTCGCCGAGATCATGAAGACCAGCGGTGCGCCGAGCCCGGTCGCTCAATACTGTGCGATCGGCAACGAAGTCGACCCTCCGCCTCCGACGGTCCCTCCGGCCGACGACCCGGTGGTCAAACCGACCGAACCCACGTCGGTCACACCGACCGAAGACCCGGTCACGCCAGCCGAAGACCCGGAGAAATGACCAGCCGATGGCCTGTCCGTCGGAGCTCCTGGCCGAGCGCGATCCCGTGGTGATCGCGGCGTTCTGCGATCACTGGGAGGTCGACCCGGCCGACGCCGACGCCTTGTTCGAGGACACGGTGGCCTGGCTGTGGCTGGCCACTCGGCTCGGGGCGCCGCCGCTGTCCATCACCGAGCCGCTGCGCATCGTCGACGAGATGTGGCACGAGTTCCTGCTGCACTCGACGCGCTACGCCGCGTTCTGCGAGCGCTGGTTCGGACGCTACGTCCATCACGAACCGACGCCGCAGGGCGCCGGCCACGTCGGCGACGCGTTGCACCGGCGGGTGCACGATCAGGGCGCCTTCATCGCGAAGGAGCTCGGCGTCGGACGCCTGTTGCGCTGGTACGTCGAGCTGCCGCAGCGCTTCGACGACGCCTGGTTCCAGCGGGCGCGGCGCCACCGACCGATGCGCTACCAGCCGACCGCGAAGCTGCTGGCGCAGTGGCAGGCCTGGCGCCGCCAGACCGGAGCCGACGTTGGCGGATGACCTCGTGCTCCTGCCCGGCGATCAGCTCGGCCGCGGGCTGATCATCGAGGCGCCGGCCGGCCGCGGCGGTAGCGCCGCGGTGTATCGCGCTCGTCGAGCGGCGACCGGCGAGCGGGTCGCGATCAAGCTCCTGGGCCGCGACGCCGACGTCGACTGGGCGCGGCTCGAGCGCGAGCGCGCCGCCCTGGCGGCGATCGATCACCCCGGGATCATCCGGGTCCTCGAGCTCGAGCGCGACGACGACGGCGCGCGCTACGCGGTCCTGCCGTGGTGCGATGGCGTGAGCCTGGCCCGCCAGCTCGCCGACCCCGGCGTGACCGCCGCCGAGGCGGTGGCGGCGATCGCCGACGCCGCCGCGGTCCTGGCCCTCGCGCATGACCACGGCGTCGTCCACCGCGACCTGAAGCCGGGCCACCTGTGGCGGCGCCCCGACGGCACCGCCGCGATCATCGACTTCGGGATCGCCCGCGGCGCGCGCGCCGATCGCCTGACCCGCACCGGCACCGCAGTCGGGACGCCGGGCTACATGGCGCCCGAGCAGATCGTCGGCGGCGCCGTCGATCCGCGCGCCGACGTGTTCGCCCTAGGCTGCATCCTCTACGAGGCCCTGACCGGGGCCGCGGCCTTCGCCGGCAGCCACGTCGCGATCCTCCAGGGCAAGATCCTGTGGACCGAGCCGACGGCGCTGACGGCGCGGTGCCCCGAGGCGCCGCCGGCCTTGGCCGCGCTGGTCGCGACGATGCTGGCCAAGGCCGCCGACGACCGCCCGGCCGACGCCGGGGCGGTGGCCGCCGCCCTGCGCGCGCTGCCGGCGCTCGCGCCCGGTCCACGCCGGCGCCGCACCGCCGACGAGCTGCCGACCTGCTCGCTGGCCACCCCGGTCACGGTCGCGGTCGGCCTGCCCGACGGCCGCGCGCTCGGCCCGGCCAGCGGACCCGCGGTGACGCTGACCGACGGCACCACGATCGCGCTGGTGCCCGATCCACCGCCGCCCGATCTCGCGACGACGCTCGGCGCCGGCCGCACCGTGGCGGCCGCGCGGGCCAGCGACGTCGGGGCCGCCCTCGACCACTGCACGCGCGCCGCGCTGCGCGCCGCGGCCGGCGGCTCCGGCCGCGCCCCGACCCCACCCGCCGGGGTCCTCCCCCTCGAGCTCCCGCCCTGCCCATGACCCCCTCCACGTTCGACGAACCCGAGTCCACCACCGTCGAGCATCACCGCGATCTCGACTTCGGCCGCCTGTCCTTGGTCGTGGTCGCCGACGGTCAAGCCATCGCCCATGATCTACCGTCCCGCGGCGAGGTCACGATCGGCCGGGGCGAGCGCTGCGACGTGTGCGTCGACCACCCGTCGGTGTCGCGGCTCCACGTCCGGCTCCAGCTCGGCGCGGAGGTGATCGTGGTCGACGCCGGCAGCCGCAACGGCACGCGGGTCGGCGGCCGCCCGCTAGGCGAGAGCGCCCAGATGGTGCTGCAGCCGGGCGAGGCCCTGACGATCGGCGACGTCTCGCTCCTTCTGCAGGAGCGCGCCGCCAACGGCCGCCGCCGCCGGGTCTGGGACCACCCGTACTTCGAGAACCGCACCGAGGAGGAATGTCAGCGGGGCGAGGCCGCCGGCCAGGCCTTCGCCCTGGTGCACCTGCACCTGAGCCCGGCGCTCGGCGACGACGACGCCATCACCCGGCTCGGCCCGGCGCTTCGCGCCACCGACGTGCTGGCCTCCTACGGTCCCGGCGAGCTGGAGCTCCTGGCCCCGGGCGCCGACCGCGCCGAGGCCGAGCAGCGGGCGGCCCGGATGGTGAACGAGCTGGGGCGGGCCGGCGTCCTCGCCCGCACCGGCGTCGCCGCGTTCCCGGTCGACGGCGCCAGCCACCACGCCCTGGCCAGCCGCGCCCTCGCCCGGCTGCGCGGCCTCGACACCCACACCGGTGAGGTCCGGGTGGTGGTGGCGTCGCCCCGCATGCGTGAGCTCCACGGGCTGCTCGAGCGCGTCGCCGGCGCCGACATCTCGGTCCTCTTGCTCGGCGAGACCGGCGTCGGCAAGGAGGTGATCGCCGAGACCCTGCAGCGGCGGTCGCGGCGCAAGGACGGCCCCTTCGTCCGCCTCAACTGCGCGGCCCTGACCGAGAGCCTCCTCGAGAGCGAGCTGTTCGGCCACGAGCGCGGCGCGTTCACCGGCGCGACCGCGACCAAGCCCGGCCTGCTCGAGAGCGCCGCCGGCGGCACCGTGCTCCTCGACGAGGTCGGCGAGCTGCCGATGACGGTGCAGGTCAAGCTCTTGCGGGTCCTCGAGGAGCGCACCGTCATGCGGGTCGGCGGCCTGACGCCGATCGCGATCGACCTGCGCCTGATCGCCGCCACCAACCGCGATCTCACCGCCGAGATCGCGCGCGGTCGGTTCCGCGAGGATCTGTTCTACCGTCTGGCCGGCGTCACGATCACGGTGCCGCCGCTGCGCGATCGCCTCGAGGAGCTCGAGCCGCTGGCGCAGATGTTCATCGCGTCGTTCTGCCAGCGCAACCAGCTCGCGGGCCAGCCGCACCTGTCGGCGCGCGCGGTCGAGGCGCTGCGCCAGCATCGCTGGCCCGGCAACCTGCGCGAGCTGCGCAACCTGGTCGAGCGCGCCGTGCTCCTGGCCCAGGGCCCGTTGATCCTGCCCGAGCACCTGCCGCTGCCCCTGGGCGAGGGCCGCCCGACCGAGGGCCGCGCCCTCGAGCTGCGCTCGGCCGAGGCGCGCCTGGGCAGCGAGGGCCGGGCCAGCGAGCCGCGCCCGGGCGAGGGCCGGCCCAGCGTGACCGCGCCGCCGGGGGTCCCGCTGCCCCGCGCCGCCGACCTCGACGCCGAGCGCGAGCGCATCGTCGCCGCCCTCGAGGCCTGCGCTGGCAACCAGACCCGCGCCGCCCAGGCCCTCGGCATCTCGCGCCGGACCCTGGTCTACCGCCTCGACCTGTTCGGATTGGCCCGGCCGCGCAAGCCGCGGTGACCGGCCCATCTGCGCAACACACCGTTGCGCGGCTGACCGATCGACTCTCGGCGGCGACCGGCTAGCGTGTCGGCCGGAGGGATACGCATGATCAAGCTCTACGGCCACCCGCTGTCGACCTGCACCCGCAAGGTGCTGTGCACGCTGCACGAGACCAACACCCCGTTCGAGTTCGTAGTCGTCGATCTGATGACCGGCGAGCACAAGCAACCGGCCCACGTCGCGCGCCAGCCGTTCGGCCAGGTGCCGGCGATCGATCACGACGGCTTCAAGCTGTTCGAGTCGCGCGCGATCTGCCGCTACCTCAACGACGTCGGCCACGGCGAGCTGGTGCCGACCACCGTCACCGGTCGCGCGGTGATGGATCAGTGGCAGAGCGTCGAGTACTGCGACTTCACGCCAGCGGCGATGAAGCTCATCTACAACTACGTGTTCTACCCGATGCAGGGCAAGGCGACCGATGAGCAGATGATCGCCGACGGCAACGCCGGGGTCGGCAAGGCGGTCGCCATCCTCGATCGTCGCCTGGCCGAGGCGCCGTACCTGGCCGGCGACCGGTTCTCGCTGGCCGATGTCGGCTACCTGCCGTACCTCGAGTACCTGATGCCGACCCCGGCCAAGGCGCTGCTCGCGCCCCACGCCAACGTGATGGCGTGGTGGACGCGGTGCAGCGAGCGCCCGAGCTGGCGCCAGGCGGCTGGGCGCGCGTAGGGAGACGGAGACGGAGACGGAGGCCGAGGCGGAGGCGGAGGCGGAGGCGGAGGCCGAGGCGGAGACCGAGGCGGAGGCGGAGGCGGAGGCCGAGACCGAGACCGAGACCGAGGCCGAGACCGAGGCCGAGACCGAGGCCGAGGCCGAGGCGGAGACCGAGGCGGAGGCGGAGGCCGAGTCCGAGACCGAGACCGAGGCCGAGGCCGAGGCCGAGGCCGAGGCCGAGACCGAGACCGAGATGAGGGCACCCCGACCACGGAGCCCCGGCGGGCGATGGCCAGCTCGGCGACGCGGCTCGTCGGCGCGGTGCGCCGGGCGGTGGCGTGCGCGGCGACGCGGCTCGTCGCTGCGCTGCGCTGCGCCGGGCGAAGGCAGCTCGGCGAGGCAGCTCGTCGACGCTGCGCGGCGCCGGCTCGGCGAGGCAGCTCGTCGACGCTGCGCTGCGCCGGCTCGGCGACGCAGTTCGCCGCAGCGCTGCGCCGGGCGGTGGCCAGCTCGGCGGCGCGGCTCGTCGACGTTGCGCTGCGCCGGGCGGCGATGCGGCTCGCCGCCGCGCTGCGCCGGGCGATGGCGGCGCGATGACCTCGCGCGAGGGCGGCGTGGACGACGGCTCCTCGGGGGTGGCTCACCCTGCGCGCCCTGCGCGCACGGGCAGTGCCCACGACCGAGGCTGGATGGAGGCGAGGTGAGAGGGCGGGCGGCGGTCGTGGTCACGGCCCCTGCGCTTGTGGGCGCGTGGCGGGTGAGAGCCACCCCCGAGGAGATCGTCATGTTCCACGCCCAGACCATCGCGCATGAGTTCGTCGCTGCCGTCCGTCCCGTCATCGCTGCGGTCAAGCCGCAAGACCAGCACCTCGCCGACCAGCTCAAGCGCGCGTCGACCAGCGCCTCGCTCAACCTCGCCGAGGGCAACCGCCGCGCGGGCCGCGATCGCGTCGCGCGCTTCCGCATCGCCTCCGGCGAGTGCGGCGAGGCCGTCGACGCGCTGCGGCTCGCGGTCTGCTTCGGCTACGTCGCCGACGGCGCGATCGCCGACGCGCTCGGCCTGGGCGATCGGCTCAGCGCCATGCTCTGGCGCCTCACGCACCCGCGGCCGTGACAGCGCCCGTCGCCGGATCCGGCCACCGCGCCGGATCCGGTGCCCGAGACCGAGGCCGAGACCGAAGCCGAGACCGAGGCCGAATCCGAGACCGAGACCGAGACCGAGACCGAGGCCGAGTCCGAGGCCGAGACCGAGGCCGAGACCGAGACCGAGGCCGAGACCGAGACCGAGACCGAGGCCGAGACCGAGGCCGAGACCGAGACCGAGACCGAGACCGAGGCCGAGACCGAGGCCGAGACCGAGACCGAGGCCGAGACCGAGACCGAGACCGAGACCGAAGCCGAGACCGAGGCCGAGACCGAGGCCGAATCCGAGACCGAAGCCGAGGCCGAGACCGAGGCCGAGACCGAAGCCGAGACCGAGGCCGAATCCGAGACCGAGACCGAGACCGAGACCGAGACCGAGACCGAGACCGAGACCGAACCCGAGACCGAGACCGAGACCGAGGCCGAGTTCGGCTACCGGTCGGTCGGGTCGCGGCCGACGTACTGCCAGCCGAACCGACCCTTGACGCACAGGTTGCCCTCGGTGACCGAGGACTCGAGCGGCGAGGTCACCTTGACCACCTGGTCGTCCTGGGTGTGCAAGGTGATCGCGCAGCCGACGCCGCAGTACGGGCACACCGTCGTGGTCTGCCGCTGCCGCGACTCGTCCCACTGCCCGGCCTCGCGCAGGTCGTGCTCGCGCGTGAAGACCAAGGCGCCGGTCGGGCAGGCGTTGACGCAGTTGCCGCAGAACACGCACGCCGAGTCGGGCAGCGCGACATCGAGCTCGGTCGAGATCCGCGCCTCGAAGCCGCGGCCGGCGACCGCGATCGCGAAGCTGTTCTGGGCGTCGGCGCCGCACGCCTCGACGCACTTGTAGCAGAGCAGACACTTGCCGTAGTCGCGGACGAACAGCGGATTGTCGCGCTTGGCCGGCTGCGCGACCGTGGCCGCGGTGGCGCCGTCGCTGGCGTGGTGGTGCCCGGGCTCGGCGCGATCGCGGGCCCCGGCGGCGGCCGGCGGGGCCGGCGGACCGAACCGCTCGGGGGCGGCGCCGTAGGCCGCCATCCACGTCGCGATGTTCGGCGTCGCCGACAGGTCGACCGACGAGCCGAGCAGCTCGAGCACCAGCTTGCGCGCGGTGCGGACCCGCGGCGAGTCGGTGTGGATCACCATGCCGGCCTCGGCCTTGCGCGAGCACGCCGGGATGAGCGTGCGCGCGCCGTCGAGCTCGACCACGCAGATCCGGCACACGTTGACCGGCGTCAGGTTGCGGGCGAAGCACAGGGTCGGGGTGGTGACGCCGACCGCGGCGCAGGCGTCGAGGACAGACGCGCCCTCGGGCACGGTGGCGGGCTGTCCGTCGACGGTGACGGTGACGTCGCGACGCGGGCCATCAAGGGGGCGGCGGCCACGCTCGGCGGGATAGATCGGCAGGCGGATCATCGGTCGACCTCCGCGGACGGCGCCGCGCGGAACACCCCGAGCTGGGCCACGGCGCTCTCGATCGCCGACGACGCGGTCTGGCCGAGGCCACAGATCGAGGCGTCGCGCATGCACTGCCCGAGCTCGGCCAGGAGCGCGCGCTCGGTGGCGACCGAGCCGTTCGGCGCGCCGCGGGTGAGCCGCGTGATCAGCTCCTCCTGGCGCACGGTGCCGACCCGACACGGCACGCACTGGCCGCAGCTCTCGTCGCGGAAGAACCGGGCGATGCGCGCCAGGATCGGCGCGATCGGCACCGCGCGATCGAGGACCAGGACCACGCCCGAGCCCAGGGTCGCGCCGGCCGCCCGCGTGGCCTCGAACGACAGCGGCAGATCGAGGCGATCGCCGGCGACGAAGGTGCCGGCCGCGCCGCCCAGGAGCACCGCCGCGACGTCGTCGGCGCCGGCGAGCGCGAGCAGCTCGGTCAACGGCACCCCGAACGGCAGCTCGTAGAGCCCCGGCCGCGCGACCCGGCCGCTGACGCAGAACAAGCGCGTGCCGGGTGAGCCCGCGGTGCCGACCGCGCGGTAGGCGGCGGCGCCGCCGGTCAAGATGCCGGGCACGTTGGCCAGGGTCTCGACGTTGTTGACCACGGTCGGCCGACCGAACAGCCCGACCTCAACCGGGAACGGCGGCTTGGTCCGCGGCTCGCCGCGGAACCCCTCGAGGGACGCGAACAGCGCGGTCTCCTCGCCGCAGATGTACGCGCCCGCGCCCAGGCGGACCTCGAGGTCGAAGCGCACGCCCTTGCCCAGCACATCGTCGCCGAGGAGGCCGCGGGCCCGCGCCGCGGCGATCGCGCCCTCGACCCGCGCGCGCGCCAACGGATACTCGCCGCGCAGGTAGAGGAAGCCGCGCTCGGCCCCAACCGTGACCCCGGCGATCGTCATGGCCTCGATCACCGCGAACGGATCCTCCTCGAGGAGCACGCGATCCTTGAACGTGCCCGGCTCCGACTCGTCGGCGTTGCACACCACGTACTTCGGTCGCCCGCTGGCGGCAGCGACCGCCGCCCACTTGCGCCCGGTCGGGAAGGCCGCGCCGCCGCGGCCGACCAGGCCGCTGTCGGTCAGCTCGCGCAGGACGAAGGCCGGGCCGCGATCGAGGGCCAGCCGCAGCGCCGCGTAGCCCCCGGCGGCGCGGTAGTCGTCGAGGCGGGTCGGATCGATCCGCCCGACCCGGGCCAGGAGCCGCTCGGGGTAGCGGTCGGGCGCGACCGCGCGCTGGGGCAGCGTCGCCGCCGGCGAGGTCGGCGCCGCACCTCCGGCCAGGACCGCGGCGATGCTGGCGAGGTCGGCCGCGCCCCAGGCCTCGGCCCGCGGCGCCGCGCCGGCGCGGGTGCACAGCGCCGCCGGCGCCTGCTCGCACAGTCCGAGGCATGGGCTCGGCAACCAGGTCGCGCCGTCGACCGCGGCGCCGGCCTCGCTCCGGGTCGCGGTCAGCGCGGCGATCACGCCGTCGGCCCCGGCGGCCTGGCACGCCAGGTCGTCGCAGACGTGGACCACGGTCGGCGGGCGCTCGGCCAGCGCGAACAGCGCGTAGAACGTCGCGACGCCGTAGGCCTCGGCCGGCGGCACGTGCAGGCGCTCGCACAGGTAGCCGAGCCCACCGGCCGAGATCCAGCCGCGCCGCTCCTGCAGCGCGTGCAGCCCGGGCAAGAGCAGGTGGCGCCGGCCGGTGGCCTCGCGCAGCCCGCCCGCGCGCGGCGCCGGCGGCCCGAGGAGCCCGTCGATCGCCGCGCGTTCGTCGTCGGTGGGGGGCGTCGCGATCGGGTGGAGATCCACGGCGCGACTCTATCAGGGCCGGCGATCGATCCGGATCGCCGCGGCCTTGAACTCGGCGGTGCCCGAGCGCGGATCGTGGGCGTCGATCGTCAGGAGGTTGGTGTCGACCTCGTCGGGGAAGTGGAAGGTCATGAAGGCCAGCCCGGGCCGCAGGCCAGGGTCGACCCGGACCGGGGCCAAGACCGCGCCGCGCCGCGACGACACCCGAACGACCTCGCCGTCGGTCACGCCGTAGCGGACGGCGTCGTCGGGGGCCAGATCGATCGACTCGCCGCGGCGCAGCGGCGAGGGGAAGCTGCCCGACTGCACGCCGGTGTTGAACGAGTCGAGCCGGCGCCCGGTGGTGAGGCGCAGCGGGAACTCAGCGTCGAGGGGATCGACCGGCTCGGCGTGATCGACCACCGAGAACGGCGCCGCCGGTCCTTCGCGGGGCTCGGCCCACAACCGGCCGTGGAGGAACGGCGAGCCCGGATGATCCTCGTCGGGACACGGCCACTGGATCCCGCCGGTGGCGTCGAGTCGGGCGTAGCTCATGCCGCCGTGCATCGGCGACAGCGCCCGCAGCTCGTCCCACAGCGCGCCCGGGGTGACGTCGCCCAGGTCGCGGCCCAGGCGGATCGATAGCGCGGCGATGATCTCGAGGTCGTCCCGGGCGCCGGCCGGCGGCGCGACCGCGCGGCGGACCCGCTGGACCCGGCGCTCGCTGTTGGTCACCGTGCCGTCGGACTCGGCGAACGACGCGCTCGCGGGCAGGACCACGTCGGCCAGCTCGGCGGTCGGGGTCAGGAACAGGTCCTGGACCACCAGGTGGTCGAGGCCCTCGAGGAGGCGAACCGTGCGGTGGCCGTCGGCCTCGGAGCGCGCCGGGTTCTCGCCGATGACGTAGAGCGCGCGCAGCTCGCGGCGGTCCATGGCGTGGAACATGTCGGTCAGGTGCCAGCCTGGCTCGGGCGGGATCGTGACGCCCCAGGCGCGCTCGAACCGGCCGCGCGCGATCGGATCCGCGACGTCCTGAAAGCCGGTGAGCTTGTGCGGCAGCGCGCCCATGTCGCCGCCGCCCTGGACGTTGTTCTGACCGCGCAGCGGGTTCAGACCGGCGCCCCACCGCCCGACCTGACCGGTGAGGAGCGCCAGGTTGATGAGGGCCAGCACGTTGTCGACGGCGTTGGCGTGCTCGGTGATGCCCAGGGTCCAGCAGATCATCGCGCGATCGGCGCGGGCGTAGGCGTGGGCCATCGCGGTGATGTCGGCCGGCGCGACCCCGGTCAAGGCCGCCACGCGGTCGAGCGGATAGTGGGTGAGGACGTGATCGCGGTAGGCCGCGAAGCCGGTGGTGGCGCGGGCGATGAAGGCGTGGTTCTCGAGCCCGGCGGTCAGGATCGCGTGGGCGACGCCGTTGGCCAAGGCGACGTCGGAGCCGACCGCCAGCGCCAGGTGGCGATCGGCCCAGGCCGCCGACGCGGTGTGGCGCGGATCGATCGCGAACAGGCGGGCGCCGCGGCGCACGCCCTTCAGCACGTGGTGGAAGAAGATCGGGTGGGTCTCGCGCGCGTTCGAGCCCCACAAGAGGAGGACGTCGGTGTCCTCCGCCTCGCGGTACGAGCTGGTGCCGCCACCAGCCCCGAAGACCGTCGCCAGACCGACGACGCTAGGGGCGTGTCACGTTCGATTGCAGCTATCGATGTTGTTCGAGCCAATCGTGGCCCGCAGGAACTTCATCGCCAGGTAGTTGACCTCGTTGGTCGCCTTCGAACAGGAGAAGATGCCGACGCTCTTGGGGCCGTGGGCGGCGACCGCGGCGCCGAGGCCGGCGGCCGCGCGATCGAGGGCCTCGTCCCAGGTCGCCGGGCGCAGCGGACCGCGCCCGCCGTCGGCGAGGCGATCGCGGACCAGGGGCTGGGTCAGGCGAGGCAGAGCGGTGCGCATGGGCCAACTGTACACGGCTCGCGCCGGCGGCGCGCGCCCGGGTGCGACGACTCGCCGCGGCCCGGCAACCGGGCCGCATCATGGATGATTTTGACTTTCATGTTTTGGGACTTTGATTTCTATTTTCATTTCATGCAAGGTCCCTCCGTGGACCTCCCCGCCCGCCGCTCCGCCGCCGCGCTGTGCGTCGCGATCGCCACCGCGCCCGCGCTGGCCGCCGCCGACCCGCTGCCGACGACCCCTTTCACCCTCCACCTCGGCGGCTACGGCGAGCTCGGCGCGACCTTCTACACCTACGGCGCCAACCGCAACCGCGACGCCGGCGCCCAGCGCGATCTGCGCCTCGAGCTCGACGACACCCGCTTCGTCGCGATCCTGCAGGCGCGGACCCCGACCGGCTGGGAGCTCGAGGCCGAGGTCGAGATCGAGCACGGCGGCACCGGCGGCGCCCGCGAGATCGACTACGACGAGTTCGGCGAGTTCGAGACCGAGGTCGAGCAAGGCGGCGAGGTGATCCTCGAGGAGCTGTACCTGGAGAAGACCTTCGCTGGTCGCTACCAGGTGAAGCTCGGGCGCTTCTACGTCGCCCTCGGTCACCTGGCGAGCCGCTTCCGCCCGACCGACTACCTGTCGGCGACGCGCTCCGAGGTCGAGACCACGCTCCTGCCCGGGCAATGGGACGAGCTCGGCGTGTCGTTCACCGCGTTCCTCGGCCGGGTCCGCGCCACCGGCCAGGTGGTCAACGGCCTCGACTCGACCGGGTTCTCCTCGGCGGGATGGATCGCGACCGGCCACCAGACCGCCTACGAGACCGTGCGCGCCACCTCGCCGGCGGCGATCGCGCGCATCGACGTGACGCCCGGGGCCGGGATCGAGGTCGGCGCCGCCGGCTACGTCGGCGGCTCGAGCGCCAACCGGCCCAAGCCCGATCTGGTGGTCGACTGCCCCGACGGCGATCCCGACGTGGTCGCGCCGTGCGGCTACGTGTCGGCGCCGGTCGCGATCGGCGAGGTCCACGGCGCGCTCGAGGTCGGCCGGCTGCGCGGCCAGGCCCTGGCGGTGGTCGGCTACCTCGGCAACGCCGACGTGGTGACCGAGCGCAACCGCCGGTTGTCCAACGAGGCCGGGGTCGCGCGCACCCCGGTGGCGTCCCACGCCTACGGTCTGTCGATCGAGGCTGGCTACGACCTCGGCCCCACGCTCGGCCTGTGCCCGCAGCACGCCCTGGCGCCGTTCGTCCGCGTCGAGCGCTACGACACCATGTGGCGGACCCCCGACGGCGTGTTCGCCAACCCGCGCTACCAGCGCACGGTCGCCACCGCCGGCGCGGCGTTGACCCTCGACCGCCACCTGACCTTCAAGCTCGACGTCGCCCACCGCCGGTTCGGCAGCGACGCGCTGCGGCCGGAGACCGAGCTGCACGCGGTCGCCGGCTTCGTCTACTGACCCGCTTAGCCCCAGGAGCTCCGATGTCGCGTCTCGCCCGCCCCGCCCTGTTCGTCACCTTGGCCGCCGGCCTCGCCGCCTGCGACGACGGTGGCTCGACCTCGACCGGCTTCACCGATCGCCAGGTCATCACCGACTTTGCAGATCAAGTCGTGATCCCGACCTACGCGCTCCTGCACGATCGCGCGGTCGCCCTCGATCAGGCCGCCGCCGCCCTGCGCGCCTCGCCGAGCGCCGCGACCCTGACCGCGGCCCAGACCGCCTGGGTCTCGGCCCGGGTGCCGTGGGAGCAGAGCGAGGCGTTCCTGTTCGGGCCGGTGTCGGCCCAGGGCTACGACCCGGCGATGGACTCGTGGCCGGTCGAACGCAACGACCTCGAGGCGGTGATCGCCGCGAGCGATCCGCTGACCGCGCAGTTCATCCGCAACCTGCCCGAGACCCAGAAGGGCTTCCACACCATCGAGTACCTGGTGTTCGGCGAGGGCCGGAGTCGGACCTTCGCCGAGCTGTCGGCCCGCGAGCTCGAGTACCTGACCGGCCTCACCGCCGAGCTGGCCAGCGTCACCGACGCCCTCGAGCAGGCCTGGACCACCGGCGCGCCGTCGTACCGCGAGGTGTTCGTGACCGCGGGCCAGGCCGGCAACACCGCCTACCCGGCCCTCGAGGCCGCGGCCCAGGAGATCCTGGTCGGCATGAGCGGCATCTGCGACGAGGTGGCCAACGGCAAGATCGCCGACCCCTACGACGCCCACGATCCCAACCTGGTCGAGAGCCAGTTCTCGTGGAACTCGCTCGATGACTTCGCCGACAACCTGCGCGCGGTCGAGCACGCCTACACCGGCGACGTCGCGACCGCCGGCACCACCGGCCGCGGCCTCGACGAGCTGGTCCGGGCCGTCGACCCGGCCCTCGACACCCGCTTCCGCGCCGAGCTCGCCGCGGCCCTCGCCGCGATCGCCGCCATCCCGGCGCCGTTTCGCACCGCGATCACCACGCCGTCGGCCTACCCGGCGATCGAGGCCGCCCAGGCGGCGATCCGCACGGTCCAGGCCACGATCGACGGCGAGCTGACCAGCGTGCTCCTGTGAGGCGCGCGGTCGTCGCGGTGGCGCTGGTGGCCTGCACCGACGCCGCACCGATCCGCCCCGGCGGTGACACCACCGTCGATGATCGGACGTCCAACGCCTTCTCGTTGCCGGCCGCGAACCTGACCGCGGCCGCGCTCGCCGAGCACCAGAGCGGCGACGTCGGCTTCGAGGCGGTGTTCGTGCGTGGTCCAGCCCCGATCAACCCCGGGCTCGGCCCGCTGTACAACCACAACGCCTGCGCCGCCTGCCACAACCGCGACGGCCGCGGCCTGCCCAGCTTCGCCGCCCCGGGGTCCCAGGCGCTGGTGCGCATCAGCGTGTCCGACGGCACGCCGCCGGTGCCTGGCGCGCCGGTGCCAGTGCCCGGGCTGGGCGGCCAGCTCCAGGACCACGGCGTGTTCGGCGTCGAGCCCGAGGTGACGATCGCGCTGTCGTGGCGCGAGGTCCCGGGCGCCTACGGCGACGGTGAGCCGTACCTCCTGCGGGCGCCCGCGGTGACGCTGACCCGCGCCGACGGCACCGCGTTGCCGCCGACGATCCTGACCTCGCTGCGCCAGGCGCCGGCGGTGTTTGGCCTGGGGCTCCTCGAGGCCATCCCCGACGATGCGCTGGTCGCCGCCGAGGATCCCGACGACCGCGACGGCGACGGCGTGTCGGGCCGCGCCAACCGGGTGTGGGACGTCGACGCAGGCGCGGTCCGACTCGGCCGCTTCGGCCACAAGGCCGGACAGCCGAGCCTGGTGCAGCAGGCCGCCGCCGCCTACGCCAACGACATGGGCGTGACCAGCCGGCGCTTCGACGGCGAGGTCGAGGTCGCCGATGAGACGATCGCCGCGACGGCGTTCTACACCGCGACCCTCGGGGTGCCGGCCCGGGCGCCCGGTGACGTCGCCGCCGGCGAGGCGCGCTTCGCCGACTTCGGCTGCGCCGCATGCCACACGCCGGTGCAGCACACGGGCGATCATCCCGCGCCCGCGGTGGCCGATCAGACCTTCGCGCCGTACACCGACCTCTTGCTCCACGATCTGGGCGACGGCCTGGCCGACGGCCGCCCCGAGTTCGCCGCCGATGGCCGCGAGTGGCGGACCCCGCCGCTGTGGGGCCTGGGCCTGGTCCAGACCGTCCTGCCGGGCGCGAGCTACCTGCACGATGGACGCGCGCGCACCGTCGCTGAGGCCATCCTGTGGCACGGCGGCGAGGCCGAGGCCGCGCGCGAGCGGTTCCGGACCGCGCCCGCGCGCGATCGCCGCGCGCTCCTGGCGTTCCTGTCGGCGCTGTGAGCGCGCCGCCGCCCTGACGTACACTCGCGGTCGGTGTCCGCCGACGATCCCGCGAGCCGAGACCTGACGTCGCTGGTCGCGGCGCCGACGATCGCCGCGTCGCCGTCGGCCAGCCGGGCCGAGCCGGCGCGCGGCGCGACGATCGGTCGGTACCTCGTGCTCGATCGCCTCGGCCGCGGCGGCATGGGGCTGGTGGTGTCGGCCTACGATCCCGAGCTCGATCGGCGGGTCGCGATCAAGCTCCTGGCCCACCTGCCGAGCCGCGACAGCGACGCCTCCGAAGGGCAGCTCCGGCTGGTCCGCGAGGCCAAGGCCATGGCCCGGCTGTCCCATCCCAACGTGGTCCCGGTCTACGACGCCGGGACCCACGACGGCGACGTCTTCGTGGCGATGGAGCTGTGCCCGGGCGGCACCCTCGGCCAGTGGCTGCGCGCCGAGGCGCCGCCGTGGCCGGCGCGGATCGCCGCCTTCGTCGCCGCCGGCCGCGGGTTGGCCGCGGCCCACGCCGCCGGGATGATCCACCGCGACTTCAAGCCCGACAACGTCCTGGGCGCCACCGACGGCAGCTTCAAGGTCTCGGACTTCGGGCTGGTGGCCCTGGGCAACCAACGCGCCGGCGGCGGGTCGGCCGAGATCCCGCGCGACCTGGCCGCCGCCCGGGCCTTGACCGAGACCGGCGCGGTGGTCGGCACGCCGCGCTACATGGCCCCCGAGCAGTGGCACGACGGCGCGATCGACGCCCGGACCGATCAGTTCTCATTCTGCGCGTCGCTGTACGAGGCGTTGTGGCCCGACCGCGTCGCGGCGACCGCGACCTTCGCGGCGCTGGCGGCGGCCGACGAGGTGGCCGGCCCGACCGACGACGATCCGGTACCAGCGGCGGTGCGGCGCGCGATCGTGCGCGGGCTCGCGCTAGCGCCGGCCGACCGCCACGCGTCGATGGACGACCTGCTCGCCGCCCTGACCCCGGCGACGCCGCGCCGAGGCCGCGCGCTGGCGTTCGGCGCGATCGGGATCGCAGCCGCGACCGCGGCGGTGGTGACGGCGGCGGTGGTCGGCGGCGGTCGCGGCGCGGCCCGCGGCCCCCGCTGCGAGCTGCCGGCGGCCGACCTCGACGGCGCCTGGACCACCGACGCGCGCGATCGCCTGCGCGCGAGCCTCACCGCCAGCGGCGCCGGCTTCGCCGCCGCGGCCGCCGACGACGCGGTGGCGTCGCTCGACGCCTACGCCCAGACCTGGGCCGCCGCCAGCCGCGACGCCTGCCGCGCCGCCCGCACCCTCGGCCCGCGCCAGGCCGCGATCGCCAGCGCCCGCCTGGCCTGCCTCGATCGCCGCCGCGACGGCGCCCGCGCGCTGGTCGCCGAGCTGACCGATCGCCCCGACGCCGCGGTGGTCGCCGCTGCCGCCGAGGCGATCGCGGAGCTGCCGGCGATCGCCGACTGCGCCGCCGCCGCGGGCCTCGATCGACCGCCGCCGCCGCCGGCGATCGCCGCCGAGGTCGCGGCCGCCGAGCGCGCGCTGGCCGAGGTCAACGCGCAGCTCGCGGCCGGCCGCAGCGCGCTGGCGGCGCGCGCGCTGCCGCCGCTCAGCGCCACCGCCGATCGCCTGGGCTACCCGCCGCTGGCGGTCGAGGTTCGCCTGGCCGAGGCCGAGCTCCAGGTCGACCGCGGCGACGGCCTGGCGGCGCGGATCGCGCTGCAGGAGGTGACCGCCTTGGCCCGCGCCACCGGCCAGGACGACCTCGAGTTCACCGCCTGGCGCTACCTGGCCAACGGCGAGACCCACGGTCTCGGTCACCACGACGCGATCGCGGCCGCCCGCATGGCCCAAGCGATCGCCACCCGGCGCGACGATCCGCCGCGCCGGGTCGAGGCGGCGCTCCTCGAGGCCCGCGCCCTCGCCGACCTCGGGCGCCTGGCGCAAGCGCGCGCCCGCCTGGCCGAGGTCGCGCCGGCCGTCGACCAGGCGATCGCCGCCAACTGGCGGGTCGGGGTGCGCCTCGAGCTCGCGCAGGCCTCGCTCGCGACCACCGCCGGCGATCTGCCGGCCGCGCTGGCCGCCGAGCGGGCCGCCCTCG
Organism: Kofleriaceae bacterium; assembly: GCA_018057825.1. GTDB lineage: Bacteria > Myxococcota_A > Polyangia > Haliangiales > Haliangiaceae > UBA2376. The sequence continues at coordinate 153,213 of JAGPCY010000012.1, forward strand.
ATCGCACGATCGCGCGGCTCGGCACGGACCATCCGGACCTCGCGTACATCGAGTCGCGCCTGGCCGGCACCTCGGCCGCGCTCCAGCGCCTCGACGACGCGCGAGCGTGGATGGCCAAGGCCCGCGCCCGCGTGCGTGCCGTCGCGCCGCGCGGTCGCCTGGCCGGCATGTTCGCCCTCGACGCCGCCAACCTCTCGCACCAGCTCGGCGACGACTTCCGCACCGATCTCGCCGAGGCCGCGCGGCTCCTCGACGACGCGTTGCCCGAGGACCTGTCGGGCGCGGACCTGACCCATCTCCGGGGCCTGGCCGCGTTCAAGGCGGGCGACCTCGCGACCGCCCGCATCCACTTCGCCGCGGTGGCGACCACGGTCCGCGGCCGCCAGCCCCGACTCGAGGCGCGCGCCAACGAGAACCTGGCGATGACGCTGACGCTCCAGGGCGAAGCGGTCGCCGCCGAGGCGCCGCTCCGCCGCGCCCTCGCGGTGCGGACCGCGGCCGGCAACGCGCCGTGGGCGATCGCCCTCACCCGCGGCACGCTGGCGCGCATCCTGTCGGCCCAGGGCCGCCACGCCGAGGCCGAGGTCGAGTTCGCGGCGGTCGCGGCCGCGCTGGCGCCGCCGCCGCCCCAGGCTGCGGCCCGAGCCGCCGAGATCGCGGTCGCCCGCGCGGTCAACCTCGAGTCCCTGGGCCGCGCCGCCGAGGTCGGTCCCCTGGTCGAGCCGGCGATCGCGCCGCTGCGCGCCGCCGGCGACCTCTACCACCTCGGCCTGGCGCTGTCGTTCGCGGCCCAGACCCGATGGGCGTCCGGCGATCGCGCCGGCGCCCACGCCGCCGCCGCCGAGGCCAAGGCCGCGCTCACCCGCGAGGGCGACTCCCCCGCCGAGCTGGCCGAGCTCGCGGCCTGGGTCCGCGCCCACCCCGCGCCGCGGCCGCCGCGCTGACGGTCACAGGTTGGTGAAGCGGTTGTTGCGCGCGCCGTTGCTGGCGTCCCAGTGCAGGCGGAGGTTGAACGACCCGTAGATCGAGGTCGGCTCGGCGTAGTCGGCGCGCCCCACCGCTTGCGGATCGTCCTCGGGGATCACGAACTCCGGTAGCTCGCGCCGGGTCATCGACAGATCGAAGCCGAGATCGACGTGATCGCCGAGCTGGATCTCGACGCCTGGGCTGGCCGACAGGGTGTAGCGGCGATCCGGCCGCACGACCTCGCCGCCGGCCCGCACCGACAGCCGGAACGACACCTTGTCCTTGCGCACGCTGGCGAAGGCGGCGACCGCGTGCTCGGCGTAGTGCGCGAACCGCTGGCGCAAGACGTTGGGGAAGTTGTAGCCGTCGACGGTGTAGCCGAGCGAATACGCCACCGCGAGCACGTTGCCGCGGGGATCGTCGGACGGGTAGCGGTCCCACTCGATCGCGCCCTGGGCCCCCCAGGCGTAGCGGTACTGGCCGTGCGGATCGTCCTTGGCGATCGTGGTCGCGAGCTGGAGCGCGTAGCACGGGTTCAGGTGCCAGCCGTAGGAGGTCGAGGCGTAGGTCGACCAGCGGTTGGTGTCGAAGGACACGCCGCCGACCTCCGGCGAGCGGCTGAGGCCGCCGTTGGCCCCGAGCGACGCCGACCACCGCGTCGTCGGCGTGACCCGCGACAGGCCGAGGTTGACGTAGGCGCTGGCCGACCGGTACGGACCGGTCCAGCTCCCGTAGCCGCTGAGGTTGAGATCGACGCCCCACGGCGTCGTGCTCGGCGCCGCCACCGCGCCGTCCGGCGCCACCAGCTCGACCGCCACCGCGTCGGGATGGAGGGCGGCGACGTAGAGCGCCACTCCGCGGAGGAACGCCGGCCGGAGCTGGGCCCGCTGCTCGTCGTCGGTGCCGCGGGTGTCGACGTCGACGTCGAGCTCGATCGTCTCGGGCGCGCCGCGGACCTGGCCGACGAACCGCAGGTGCAGGCGATCGGCGTTGGCCACCGGCGCCGCGGTCACGTACAGCGTGACCTGGGCCGAGGCGCGCGGCGCCGCCAGGAGCAGCGTGGTCTCGTCGATGAACCCGCGCAGGAAGGTCGGGCAGGCCTTGGTCCGCCCGGGGTCCTGGCAGGCCAAGGTCAGGCGCAGCGGCCCGGGGCCGTCGTCGGCGCGGGCCGCGCCAGCGAACGCGGCGAGCAGGGCGAGGGCGGGGGCGAGCAAGCGAGCGCACATGGGTAGACCTCGACGACAGCGACCAGGACGCGCGGTTGCAGCCCTCACGGCACCGAACTAGGTCGCCGCTGGGCGCGACACGGTGCGGGGCGGCGGCGGTCGGGTGGCGGTCAGCTCGACCTGACCGGCGAGGAGCCCGAGCTTGAGCGCGGTGCGGACCAGGGTCGCGATCTGGCGGATCGCGAAGAGCGCCAGCGCTCCGCTCGTGCCGTACATCGGATGATCGTGGGTCAGCCACACGAACACCAGCCAGACCGCGATCACCGCCAGCCAGTACGCGCCGACGTGGGCCAGCGCCACCGGCCGGCGCGCCAGGTAGCCGGCGGCGCGGACCACCGCCCACACCGCGCCCAGGTTGCCGTTGGTCGGTCGGCGCAGCGTCAACTCGGCCCGGGCGTAGTCGGTGATCGTGCTGGCGACCACGTGCAGCACGATCGCCGGGCCCAGCCCGAGGAGCAGCGGCCCGTACAGCTCGGACACCTCGACCGCGGTGGCGATGCGATCGCTCAGGTAGCCGACGCCGACCAGGAGCGCGAGGATCGCCGGGAGCTGGAGCACCGTCGACAGGACCGCGAGGCGGGCGAACACGAAGAAGGTCGCGGCCCCGCCCGCGCCGAAGCAGCGGGCGGTGTCGGCGCGCCCGAGCGGCCGCTCGGTGAAGACCGCCAGCACGCCGCCGGTCAGGTACCAGCTCCACGCGCTCCACATCGCGACCGCGCCGATCACGACCCAGACGATCGACGCGATCACGTCGGGCGCGGCGCGCAGGATCGTGAGCAGCGCCACCAGGTCGCCGTCGACCGCGTCGTCGAACAGCGGCTTGTCGGCGAAGGCGCCGTCGAGCTGGAGCAGCACCACCAGCCCGGCGCTCCAGGCCGCGACGAACTGGATCGCGAACACCGCGAACACCGTGCCGGTGTACTGCGAGGTCGCGCGGGCCCCGGCCCGCACCATGTCGGCCAGGCGGATGCGCTCGAGGCTCATAGCCCCACCACCTGCATGACGTTCTGGGTCCACGAGGTGATGCGCGCGGTGGCCCGCCACGCGGCGTGGCGATCGGGCCGGAGCCGCAGGTGATCGTCGAGGACGTCGTCGGCCAGCGCGATCTCGCCGTCGGGGTCGAGCTCGACCTCGACGATCGGCGAGCTGCGGGTCAGGGTCGCGCGGTGCCAGCGACTGCCGTCGCGCGCGTCCCAGCGGAAGCGATCGATCGTGCCGTCGGCGAACCGCAGCTCGACCTCGACCGGCACCGGGATCGTGCCGCGGTTGACGATCACGACCTCGCAGGCGTAGCCGCCGGTGTCGCCGTCGTCGGTCGGCCCGACGGTGCGCCGGCCGCTGCCCTCGCCGAAAACCCCGCGGGGCGCGCGGTGGGGCCGACACGCGACCGTGCGGATCGCCAGCTCGACGCCGCCCGGGTGCTGGAACGCCGGCTGGACGAACCAGTCGAGGTCCTCGCCGAGCGACGCCTCCAGGCTCTGCCACAGATCGGTCCCGGTCGGGTGGCGGAACGCCCAGGTCGTGGCGTAGTCGCGCATCGCCGCGAGGAAGCGATCGCGACCGACCACGGCCTCGAGGGTGCGCAGCGCCGCCTCGGTCTTGCCGTAGCTGGCCGCGCCGTAGGCGTCGTTGTCGACGAACACGTCGGCCGAGGCGGCGATGGGGCTGGGCAGGTCGGAGAACCGTCCCCCGACCACCCGCTGCAGCCGGGTCATGCCGGCCTGCCAGCCGCCCCAGGCGACGCCGCTGTGCTTGGCGCCGTACAGCTCATCCATGACCACGCCGTCGGCCCACGAGTTGACGCCCTCGTCGAGCCAGGCCTCGCGGAACTCGTTGGTGGCGAGGATGCCCTGGAACCAGTTGTGACCGATCTCGTGGACGGTGACGTACTCGGGCAGGCGGATCCCCGGGCGCATGAGCACGTTGTCGCCCGCGGTGGTCACCAGGGTCGGGTACTCCATGCCGGCGGTGGCGCTGGCCTCGGGCGGTGGATCGATCACCGTCATGACCGACCACGGGTAGGGCACGAACAGCCGCGAGAACAGCTCGACCGCGCCGATCGCCGCCATCAGGTGGCGGCGGGCGAAGCCGCGCTGGCGCGGGCGGTGGACCACCCGGATCTCGACCGGCTGACCGTCGACCTGGGCGGTCGCGGTCAGCACCTGCATGTAGGGATCGATCATCCACGCGAAGTCGTGGACGTCCTCGGCCCGGTAGGTCAGCGTGCGCGTGCCGTCGCCGTGGTCGACGACGGCGGCCAGCACGCCGGTGGCGGCGACGACGTGGGTGGTCGGCACGGTCAGGGCCACGTCGTAGACGCCGAAGTCGGCGAAGAACTCGGTGTTGACGTGGAACGGCGGGCACTCCCAGCGCTCGAAGCCGCGGTGGCCGACCAGGACGCCGAGCTTGGGGAACCACTGGGCGACCATGGCGAACGCGCCCTCGTAGCCGGTCCGCGCGACCGCCCGCGGGAGCTGGGCGGTGAAGGTCATCGCGACCTCGACCGACGCGCCGGGCGCGACTGGCGCGGGCAGCGGCACCGACAGCACGGTCTCGTCGGGCCCGACGAAGGTGGCCCGGCCGCGCAGCTCGTCGGCGCCGAGCTTGATCGAGGTGACGTCGATCCAGCCCCAGGCCTCGCCGGTGGCCTCGACGCCGCGGTGCTGGCCGCCCGACGAGGTCATGAACAAGGTCGTCTCGTTCTTGAAGCCGTTCAGGTAGAGGTGGAACGGCAGCTCGGTGACCGCGACCCCGCTGCCGTTGGTCCAGCGCAGGGTCTGCGTCGCCTCGATGCGGCGGGCGTCGGCGTCGTAGCGGGCGGCGATCTGGTAGTTCGCCAGGCGCGGCGAGCGCGGACCGGGGACCCGCAGCGCCGGCTTGCCGTCGGGGGTCGGCGCCGGGCGCGGGCGCGGCGGCCCGAGGTCCCCGCCACACGCCGCGACCACGCACAGGACCAGGCACAGCGCGCGAGCCATGGCGATGGCATACCGCGTCGCCGCGCGTGGCGGCAACCCTTGCGCGCCAGCCGGCTTTCGCGGCACGGTGATCGCCATGCCCGATGAGCTGCGCGCCCGCGTCGCGTCGTACCTCGAACGGTTCGCCCGCGAGCGCGACCTGGCCCTGCCACCGCTGGGCGCCGACGGCGTCGGCCACGTCCAGCGCGGCTCGGCGGTGGTCGCGGTGCGGGTCCTGGCCGAACAGGGCGTGCTCCTCTTGTACGCGCGGGTCGGGCCGGCGCCCCAGGCCGGCCACGAGGCCCTGCTGCGCCAGCTCCTGACCGCGTCGTTCACCGCCACCGGCGACGCTGCCTTCGCGCTCCACCCCGAGACCGGCGAGGTCTACCTGCGGGTCCTGCGCTCGCTGTTCCACCTCGAGTACGAGGAGTTCGAGGACCTGGTCCACACCATCGCCACGGTCGCCGACGACTGGGACGACCGCCTGGCCGCGGGATGAGGCGGGTGCTGGCCGACGCCGCCGACACGGAGGCCGCCGGCCGCGCGCTGGGCGCGGTGCTGGCGCCTGGCGATGTCGTGGCGCTGATCGGCGACCTTGGCGCCGGCAAGACCACGTTCACGCGAGGGATCGCCGTCGGGGCGGGCGTCGATCCGGCGGTCGTGACCAGCCCGACGTTTAGCCTGGTGAACCTGTACCCGGGGCGGGTCGGCCTGGCGCACCTCGATCTGTATCGGCTCGAGGACGAGCGGGCCCTCGACGAGATCGGCTTCGACGACGCGGTCGAGAGCGCCGGTGCCGCGGCGGTGATCGAGTGGGCTGATCGCTTCGCGGATCGCTTGCCTCGCGACCACCTGTGGATCGAGCTCGGCCACGCGGACGCTGGGAGGACGCTGGAGGCGAGCGCGAACGGGCCTAGGAGCGCCGCGGTGCTGGAGGCGTGGGCCGCGGGGGCGTAGCGAGGAGGGGGACCGGAGGAGGAGGCGGAGGCGGAGACCGAGTCCGAACCCGAGACCGAGACCGAGGCCGAGACCGAGGCCGAGTCCGAACCCGAGTCCGAACCCGAACCCGAACCCGAACCGGAACCCGAACCCGAGGCCGAACCCGAGTCCGAGGCCGAGACCGAGACCGAACCCGAGTCCGAGTCCGAGGTCGAGGCGGAGGCCGGGATCGATGGCGGTGATGGCCTCCGTGGATCAGGGCGCGGACGGATCGGCCAGGCAGGCCGCGAGCGCGTCGGTCTCGGTCCAGCCGCACTCGCCGCCGATCTGCTCCTCGCACACGGCGTCCTGATAGCACGCGTACTCGGGCCGGTACTCGCAGGTCGAGATCGCGCCCGGGCGGTCGCTGCAGAGCTGCCCCGAGCAGCCGCCGACGAAGCACGCCTTCTTGTCGCGGGCGCGAACGTAGAACTGGCTGACGGTCCGGGCCTTGCCGGTGCCGCCGGGGCCGCGCACGGTGTAGCGATCGCCGGCGATGATCAGGTTGCGCTCGAAGATCTCGCTGATGGCCCGGCCGACGCGCTCGTCGTCGGCGCCCGACGACTCCCAGCCCAGCTCGGCCAAGGACGCCGTGGTCGAGGCGTTCAGCTTCTTCTCGCGCCAGAAGTTGCACGGCGTGGTGATGCAGCGGACGCCGGACTCCTCGACCATCGCGAACGGCCCGGCCGGCGGGTTCGGGCCCTGACCGATCCAGGCCTCGGTCGGGCGGAACTCGCCGAGCTGGCCGAACTGACCGCCGAAGTCCTTCTTGCCCACGGTGCCGCGGACCAGCACCGAGCTGCCGTCGATCGCGGCCTGGAGCTCGTCCATGGCCGGCGCGCCGAGACCGAGGCGGTCCCAGCGAACCTCGGCCATGTAGCACGACGGCTGGTAGCTGCCGTCGGCGCACTTGGTGGTGGTCCGGTTGACCCGCGACACCCAGTAGCCGCCGCACAGCGGCGACACGCAGCGGCGGTAGTCGCGCTTGATCTCGAAGAAGGTGTAGGTCCCGCCGAGGTCGGCCTTGCTCTCGTCGATCTCGCCGGTCTCCTCGGTCGCGAACTCGTCCACGGGGGCGGTCTCGGTACACGCCGCCACGCCGGCGAACAGGAGCGCAGTCACAAACAGTCGAGTCGTCATTTGCCGCAGCGCGTGAGCATGGGGTGTGCCATGCAGGGCGCGGCGACCGGGCCCGCGAGATCGAGCAGTTGCGCCGGCCGATCCCGGCTAGTCGGCTAGCCAGCGGCGGGCCGCCTAGCCAGGCTGACCGCGGCGACGACAGTCCCCCGGTCGCCGCGGGCAGTTGACCAGCCGCGCATCCGCCCCTAGGTTCGCCGCCATGGTCTCCGAGGCGCTGGCCGCCGCCATCGACGCCCTGCTCGAGGCCCCGCTGTACGAGCTGCCGCAGGCCGAGAAGGCGGCGCGCCTGACCCCGGTCCTGGCCGGCCTGACCGCCCACCACCGCGCCACCTGCCCGGCCTACCGGCGGCTGACCGACGTCCTGGCGGGCGGCGAGCGCGCGATCGGATCCCTCGACGAGGTGCCGTGGTTGCCGGCCGGGCTGTGGAAGAGCCATCGCCTGGCGTCGATCCCGGACGAAGCGATCACGACCACGCTGACCTCGAGCGGCACGACCGGCCAGGTCCCGAGCCGGGTGTTCCTCGACCGCGACACCGCGCGCCGCCAGAGCCGGGCCCTGGTGCGGATCATGACGCAGGTCCTGGGCCCCCGGCGCATGCCGATGCTCATCGTCGACAGCCGTGAGCTCCTGGCCGATCGCGCGGCCTTCACGGCGCGCGGCGCCGGCGTCCTCGGCATGATGAGCTTCGGCGCGCGCCCCCACTTCGCGCTCGATCGCGAGCTGACGCTCGATCGCCCGGCCCTCGAGGCCTGGCTGGCCCGCCACGGCCGCGAGCCGTTCCTCATCTTCGGCTTCACCTACCTGGTCTGGGCCTACCTGCTCGAGCCGCTGCGCGACGCCGGGCTCGATCTGCGCAACGGCATCCTGGTGCACTCCGGCGGGTGGAAGAAGCTGGCCGAGCGCGCCGTCGACAACGCCGGCTTCCGGCGGGCCTGGGCCGAGGCCACCGGCCTGACGCGGATCTACAACTTCTACGGCATGGTCGAGCAGATCGGCTCGGTGTTCCTCGAGGGCGAGGACGGCCTCCTGTACCCGCCGGTGTTCGCCGATGTGATCGTGCGCGATCCGCTGACCCTGGCGCCGGCGCCGATCGGAACGCCGGGCGTGCTGCAGACCGTGAGCGCGCTGCCGACCAGCTACCCCGGCCACTCGGTCCTGACCGAAGATCTCGGCGTGATCGAGCGGGTCGACGGCGACCGCGGGCGCCGCGGCCACGGCATCCGGGTGCTGGGGCGGGTGCCGCGGGCCGAGCTGCGCGGCTGCAGCGACACCCACGTCCCCGCCGAGGGCCGGCCATGAAGGTGACCTGCAGAGTCCCGGCCCGGGGCGAGGTCGCGCTGGCCGGGCTCCTCGACGACCTGGCCGACGCGCCGAGGAGCGCGCCGTTCGCCGAGGAGGCGATGGCCCTGGGCCACGCCTTCGCGACCCGGCTGCTCGCCGATCCGGTGGCCCGGGTCCATCCCGAGCTGATGACGCTCGGGTTCTTCCTGCGCAAGACCGAACTGGTCAAGGCGCGTCGCGAGTTCGAGGCCCGGACCCCGAGCGACGTGGTGCCGGTGCCGGTCGGGCTGGTGTTCCACGTCCCGCCGGCCAACGTCGACACCATGTTCGTGTACTCGTGGCTGGTGTCGGTCCTGGCCGGCAACGCCAACCTGGTGCGCCTGTCGAGCCGGGCCAGCCCCATCGTCGACCACCTGTGCGCGCTCCTCGACGAGCTCCTGGCCCGGCCCAGCTTCGCCGAGGCCGCGCGGCGGGTGGCGATGATCCAGTACGACCACGATCCCGCGATCACCCGCGCGATCTCGGCGCGCGCGGAGCTGCGGATGTTGTGGGGCGGCGACGCCGCGATCGCGGCGATCCGCGCCGCGCCGCTGCCACCGCACGGGCGCGATCTGACCTTCGCCGATCGGTTCTCGCTGGTGGCCCTGGCGGCGCCGGCGGTGGCCGCGCTCGACGACGCCGGCCGGCGCGACCTGGCCGAGCGGCTGGCCAATGACGTGTTCTGGTTCGATCAGGCGGCGTGCGCGTCGCCGCGGCTCTGCGTGTGGGTCGGCGCGGTCGGCGACGTGGCCGCGGCCCGCGATCGGCTATGGCGCGAGGTCGCCGCGGTCGCCGCCGCGCGAGGGCTGCGGCCCGAGGTCGCGCACCGGATGGCGCGCGAGGTGTTCATCCACCAGGCGGTGCTCGACGGGCCGGTGGTCGCGCGGGCCGACTACGGCCCAGGCCTGACGGTGCTGCGGGTCGATCGGCTCGACGGGCTGTCCCGGGCCCACCCCGGTGGCGGCCTCCTGTACGAGGCCATCGCCCCATCGCTGGCCAGCCTCGATCGGTTCGTCGCCCGCAAGGACCAGACCCTGACCCACTTCGGCTTCGCCCGCCACGAGCTGGCTGAGCTGGCGCAGCGCCTGGCTGGGCGCGGCCTCGACCGCCTGGTGCCCGTCGGCCAGGCCCTGACCATGGCGCGGATCTGGGACGGCTACGACCTGATCGGCCAGCTCACGCGCGCGGTCCACGTCGTCGGCTGATCGGGTTCGGGTTCGGGTTCGGGTTCGGGTTCGGGTTCGGGTTCGGGTTCGGGTTCGGGTTCGGACTCGTCTCGGACTCGGACTCGGACTCGGACTCGGACTCGGGTTCGGCCTCGGTCTCGGCCTCGGACTCGGACTCGGTCTCGGGTTCGGTCTCGGTCTCGGTCTCGGCCTCGGTCTCGGTCTCGGCCTCGGTCTCGGACTCGGTCTCGGGTTCGGCCTCGGCCTCTGACTCGGTCTCGGCCTCACCCTCGCCCGCCTCTCTCGCCCTAGCGGCCGCGGCGCTTGCCGACGTCGCGCTCCCGAGGGCGTGGCGGCAGACCGGTGTGCTGGGTCAAGGCATCGCCCCGTCGGGGCCGGTTCGGGGTCCGCCGCCCCTCGCCGGCGACGGCCACGCCTTGCGGCTGCCAGCGCGGCACCAGGTGATGCTTGCCGTTGCCGATCAGCTCCGAGCGGCCCATGCGCTCGAGGGCGGCGCGCAACATCGGCCAGTTCGCCGGGTCGTGATAGCGGAGAAACGCCTTGTGCAGACGGCGGCGCTCGGGGTGCTTGACCGTGACCACCGGCGCCCGGGCCTTGAGCGAGCGCAGCGGGTTGTAGCCGGTGTGGTACATCGCGGTCGCGGTCGCCATCGGCGACGGCAAGAAGGCCTGGACCTGGTCGGGGCGGAAGCCGTTGGCCTTGAGCCACACCGCGAGGTTCAGCATGTCCTCGTCGGTCGTGCCGGGGTGGGCGGCGATGAAGTACGGGATCAGGTACTGCTCCTTGCCGGCCTCGGCGCTGGCGCGATCGAACAGCTCCTTGAACCGGGCGTAGGTGCCGATGCCCGGCTTCATCATGTGCTCGAGGGGACCGGCCTCGGTGTGCTCGGGAGCGATCTTCAGGTAGCCGCCGGTGTGGTGCTGGGCCAGCTCCTTCACGTAGGCCGGCGACCGCACCGCGAGGTCGTAGCGCAGGCCGCTGGCGATCAGGATCTTCTTCACGCCCGGCAGGGCGCGGGCCTTGCGGTACAGGGCGATGAGCGGGCCGTGATCGGTCCCCAGGTTCTCGCAGATGTCGGGGAACACGCACGATGGCTTGCGGCAGGCCGCCTCGATCTCGCGATCTTTGCAGGCCAGCCGCCACATATTGGCGGTCGGTCCGCCGAGGTCGCTGATGATCCCGTGGAAGCCCGGCGTGCGATCGCGCACGGCTTCGATCTCGCGGAGGATCGAGGCCTCGCTTCGGTTCTGGATGATGCGGCCCTCGTGCTCGGTGATCGAGCAGAACGAGCAGCCGCCGAAACAGCCGCGGAGGATCGTCACCGAGAACCGGATCATCTCGTAGGCCGGCAGCTTGGCGCCGCCGTAGCCAGGGTGAGGCACCCGCTGGTAGGGCAGCTCATAGAGCGCGTCCATCTCGGCGGTGGTGAGCGGGATGGGCGGCGGGTTGAGCCAGACATCCCGATCGCCGTGGCGCTGCACCAGGGCGCGGGCGTTGCCGGGGTTCGCCTCGTGGTGGAGCACCCGCGAGGCGTGAGCGTAGAGCACCGGGTCGGCGCGGACCGCCTCGAAGGCCGGCAGGCGGATCGCCTGCTGCTCGCGGGGGACCTTGGGCGGGCGCGGCCGCAGCGTGACCAGGGGCGCGGGGGTCGCGCCATCGGCGCAGGCCGCGCCGGGCGTGGCCTCGACCATCGCGTAGGGGTCGCTCGGCGGCGCGACCGGGCCCGGGCGATCGACCGTCGTCGAGTCGAGCTCGACCATGCCATCGGGCCAGGTCCGGAGCATGAAGCCAGTGCCACGGACGTCGCGGATCGAGGCGATCGGGGTCCGGGCGGCCAGGCGATGGGCGATCTCGACGATCGCGCGTTCGCCGTTGCCGTAGACCAGGAGGTCTGCGTGGCTGTCGACGAGGATCGACCGCCGCACCTGATCGGACCAGTAGTCGTAGTGGGCGATGCGCCGCAGGCTGGCCTCGATGCCGCCGATCACGATCGGGACGTCGCCGAAGGCCTCGCGGGCGCGCTGGCTGTACACCACCACCGCGCGATCGGGACGCAGCCCGCCGGCGCCATCGGGGGAGTAGGCGTCATCGGAGCGCAGCTTCCGGTCGCTGGTGTAGCGGTTGACCATCGAGTCCATGTTCCCGGCGGTGATGCCGAAGAACAGGCCGGGCCGCCCCAAGGCGGCGAAGGGCGCCGCCGACCGCCAATCGGGCTGGGCGATGATGCCGACACGAAAGCCTTGGGCCTCCAGCAGGCGTCCGACGATCGCCATGCCGAAGCTCGGGTGGTCGACGTAGGCGTCGCCCGTCACCAGCACCACGTCGCACTGCTCCCACCCGAGGGCATCCATCTCCGCCCGGGACGTCGGCAGAAACGGCGCCGGCCCTAGGCGGTGGGCCCAGAACTTGCGGTAGCCAAACAGCGGCCGCAGCGCAGACATTGCCGCATGCTACAGCGGATCGGGCGGGAGGCACGCCCCTGCGCCCTACGGGGTTCCTACCGCTAGCGATACGGGGTTCGTGCCGCCGGTACGGGGTTCGTGCCGCCGTCGCTGCTCCGCCGCGAGGCGAGCGCGCCCCAAAGCCGCCCGAACCGCGCTCTCCCTGCGGTTCACGAAAGGCCCTCCGTGCCGATTTGGTCCCGCGCAGCCACGCCGCGACGGCGCGAGCCGAGTGGCCCGCGCGACGCCCTGCTGCGATTTCGTTCGGTCAGCCGGCTGGCGCGGGCTCGACCTCGACGTTCGCGAATCGTCTCAGCCAGTAGGTGCCGTACGGGAAGACGGCCCTCGCGCCGCTGAGGAACTTCTGCCGCGCCGCTCGATAGCGGCTGATGAAGCCTCGCAGGTGCTCGATCGCGCCCTTGCGCGACTCGTGGTTCTTGGCCGCGATCACCGGGTTCAGACGACCGCGCGGCGGCAGCTGATCCGGCCTGCGACTCCAGGTCTGCGCCAAGACGGCCAACCGGCCCAACACCGAACCGCCGCGTTTTCGCCGTCGCTCGGCCTGGCCGCGTTCGAACGCGGCCACCCGCTCACGCAGGTTCCCCTTGAACACGGCCGGGTCACCGAGCTTCTCGGGGATCTCGAGGCGCAGCGTGTAGGACGGCGCCATGGGACCCTTGGCACGAAAGAAGCCTGCCGGCCGCGCACAGACCAACTCTCTTCCCTCGAGAAGTGCGTCGAGCGTGTTGACGCCTGGCCAGTCGGGCACCGTCTCGACCAGCTCGTCCTTCACGGGGTTGCACAGGCAGTACACCAGCTTGTCCAGCACATCGTCGGGATCGACCAGGCGCACCAGGCTCGGCGCCCCTGCCTCCCAGAAGTACCCTCGACGCCCCCACTTGGCGTTCATCGCCCGCGCCACCAGCTTGTGCAGGTACTCGTAGAACTCCACCGCGAAACCGATGGGGTCGTAGAACACCAAGTGGTGGTGGTTCGACGCTACGTAGGAGCCCAACAACTGCACGCCTGACCGCTGCACGGCTGACGCCAGCACGTAGAGGAACGTCTCGACCGTCTCCGGTTCCGGCAGCAGCAGGAACTGCCCTTCCGTGCACTTCCGGGTCAGCATCCAGAAGCACCCCGGCTCGATCTGTCGCGGGTAGACCACGTCGGCGTGCACTCCACGTCCCATGCCAACCGCCGACCTCTGGAGTCTCGCCCACCTGGCGGCCTGCCGAGGGACTGCGCGTCCGGGAGAGTCCGGCATCCGGACGTTTCGTCCGGCCGGACGGACGGCGCCGGACAAACGAAACGAACCCCGTTACGTCATCGCGGCCGGCAGGCCGGACAACGCCGCTGCTCCGCAGCGGCGCCGACTCAGCGCGGCGTCGCCTGGGCGCGCGGCAGCTCGGCCGGCGCGGCGGCGGCCAGGCGGGCCCGGACCCGGCGCTCGACGGGCCACATGAGGAGCGGCATGGCCAGCGCGACGGCGGCCGAGAGGCCGACGACGACGTCGATGTGGACGAGGTGGTGGTCGGCGGCGCTCACCACGATCTGGGCCGCGACGATGGCGCCGGCCGAGGACGCCAGGTGCTGGACCGCCGACTGTAGCGACATGTACTGCGCCCGCTCGTGAGCCGCCGGCAGCTTCGAGGCCAGGGCCGACAGCGGCACGCCGCGCAGCGAGGCGGTGCACATGAACAGCGAGAACACGAGCATCACCGGGAGGACCGGCGCCGCCGGCAAGAACCCGATCGCCATGGTCGCCGCGACCAGCGCGGTGCCCACCGCCGCGACCGGCGTCGAGCCGATGCGGTCGACGGTCGGCCCGGTGACCCGCACGACCGCGAAGCTGGCGATCCCGCCGACCAGGTACAGGAACTTGATCTGATCGTCGGCGACCCCGTGGTTGTTCTGCAGGAACGACCGGATGTAGGGCACGATCATGAACACCGAAAAGGTCATCGCGGCGGCCGCGGCCAGCGTCAAGCGCACGTCGCGCCGGGCCAGCAGGTCGCGGGTCCGCGTCGCCGGGCCCCGAGCCCCGACCAGGTGGCCGCGCAGCGGCGGCAACGACCGCCACGCGTAGCCGGTCACACCCAACCCCAGGACCGCCAGCGCGAAGAACGGCGTCCGCCAGTCGCCGAGCTCGGCGGCGTACAGCCCGAGCGGCACGCCGACGACCGACGCCACCGAGAACGCAGCCATGACGACGCTCATGGCCGCGCCGCGGCGCGCCGGCGGCACGACGTCGGCCACGATCGCCATCGCCAGCGAGGTCGCCGGGCCACCGAACGCGCCGGCGATGATCCGCGCCGCCATCATGGTCGGCAGGTCGCGCGCCAGCCCACCCGCGGCGGTCGCCACCACCAGCCCGAGCATCGCCCAGGTCAGCGCGGTCCGCCGATCGAAGCGGTCGAGGAAGCGCGCACCCGCGATGCCGGCCACCGCCGCCGCCAACGTGTAGCTCCCGCCGATCAGCCCGAGGCTGGCCTCGGGGAAGCCCAGGGCGCGCGCGAAGTCGCGCCCCAGCGGCATCACCATCACGAAGTCGAGGACGTTGATGAACTGAATGAGCGCGACCAGCCAGATCACGCGGCGCTCGTCGATCGCCGGTGTTCCGGTCGGGGCGTCAGCCATCGCCCCATCATGGCCGAGGCGCGCGGCCGCGACCAGGCCATCACCGGGACGGACTGTTCCAGCCCCGCCCCCGAACCGCAGCGGCAGCGTCGTCGACGCCCCGACGAGCACCCCGTTCGTGCGCTACGCGTCGCTCACGTCGGGCTCAGCCCCCGCCGGCAGGCGAAACCCGGCGACGTGAGGGTCGGCCAGGTAGTGGTCGGTCAGGCGCTTCTTCTTCGGCCAGCCCGGCAGGAGCCGGAGCGGCCAGGTCACCAGTCGAGCCAACCCGCCCAGCGCCTTGCCGCCGTAGGCCTCGATCACCAGGGCCGCCCGCCGCCAGCCGCCGAGCTCCGCCAGGGGCCGGTCGAGCACGCCGATGCGCCTGAGCCGCAGCTCGGCGCAGCGATTGGCCAGGGCCAGGAACTCCGGCAGGTGCCGCATCACCGGGTGGGGCGTGCCGTCGGGCAGATTGGTCCGCTTGGCCATGTACCCGGCCAGCTTGCGCACGCCCCACATCGACACCAGCGACAGGCCGAGCAGGCGTCGGCGCAGCCAGGCCTTGCCGGCGATCGCCTTGGCGGTCTCACGCTCGCCGAACTCGACGTGGCGCTCCTCCTGCTTGACCGCGCGCCGCAGGATCTCGACTGACGGCTTGTGATCGAGGGTGTCGATCACGCCGTAGAACGCCATCAGCACGAAGCCCTCGCCCTGGGCCATCTCGAGCGCGACGTGCTCGGCCCACGACCCGCCCATCATCCCGGTCGACAGGAACCGGACCGCCCAGTGGGCCTCACCCGGCGACAGCCCGAGCGAGGTCATGATGCGCAGGAAGTTGTCGACGTGCTGCATCTCCTCGAGGGACTGCCGGGCCAGGAAGCGCGCGGCGTTGACGTCGGGGGCGTCGTACAGCCAGTGGCCGACCTGGATGCCGGTCATCTCACCGTAGAGGAACTGGTTGAACATCCAGCCCAGGAGCTCGCGATCGCGCTCAGGATCGAGCTTGGCGCCGCCGAAGTCGAAGGTCATCTCCTCGCGGGTGAGCAACATGGAGCGAAGCTACCCCAGCGGCCGGCCGGCGGCAGCTACTTCTGCTCGACGCTGGTGTCGACCTCGATCGCGCCCCGCCGTTCGTCGTCGTCGAGCGGCTGGTAGTAGGCCTCGGCCCAGGCGAAGGTCGCGTCGTCGACCTCGATCGACAAGGTCGCGCCGCCGGCGTTGCGCGCCGCGACCCGGGCGGCGCGGACCGCGGCCGGGGCCGACAGGTGGTGGAGCTGGAGCGCCAGGCCGCGCCGCGCGGCCTCGGCGCGCAGGCGAGCGCGCTCGTCGCGCCGGAACAGCCCGAGCTCGATCAGGCACGGCACGCCGCGCCGCGCCACCTGCTCGGTCACCGTCCAGATCATGGCCTCGCAGCGCTCGACCCGCGGCACCATCCACTCGAGCGACGGCGGCTGCGGCGCGTCCGGCGTGAACAGCGTGCGCATCCACTCGTCGAGGACCAGGTGGACCGCGCCGTGGGCCGCCGCCCACCGCCGCCCGTAGGTGGTCTTGCCGACCCCGACCGGGCCGACCACCGCGTGGACGGTCGCGCTCACGGGCCGACCCGGGCGAACACGGCGCGCGCCGCGGCGGTGGCGGACCGGCTGATCGCGGCCACGTCGCCGGTGAGCAAGGTGCGATCGCGCACCACCAGCCGGCCGTCGACCGCGACGTGGCGGACGTCGCTGGACCGGGCGGCATAGACCAGGGCTGACAGCGGCTGCTCGACCGGGACCACGTGGGGCCCGGTCAGGTCGACGGCGATGACGTCGCCCCGCCGTCCGACCGTGAGGGCGCCGACCTCGTCGGCCAGCCCCAGGGCCGCCGCGCCGCCCCGGGTCGCCAGCGCCAGAGCCCGAGCGGCCGGCAGCGCACGAGGCCCGCACCGCGGCTTGTGCAGGAGCGCGGCGAGGCGCAGCTCGAGGAAGCCGTCGAGGTTGTTGTTGCACGGCGCCCCGTCCGCGCCGATCCCGACGTTGATCCCGCGCGCCGACAGCTCGGGGATGCTGGCCACGCCCGAGGCCAGCTTCAGGTTCGAGCTCGGGCAGTGCAAGACGTGGGTGCCCGTGGCCGCCAGGAGCTCGACCTCGGCGTCGTCGAGGTGGATGCAGTGCGCGATGCCGGTGCGCGGCCCGAGCAGGCCGAGGTCGTGGAGCGCCGCCAGGTTGCGCTTGCCGTAGCGCGCGGTGACCGCCGCGATCTCGCCGCGGTTCTCGCTGGCGTGGGTGTGGATGCCCAGGCCGCGGGCCGCCGCGCGCCGGCCGACCTCGGTCAGGAGCTCGTCGGTGCACGACAGGACGAACCGCGGCGCGTAGGCGTAGCGCAGGCGGCCGCCGGCGGCGCCGTGCCAGCGGTCGGCCAGGGCGTCGGACTCGGCCAGGGACGCCGCGGTCGACTCGCGCAGCCCCGGCGGGATCGCCGGATCGGGCGCGTCCATCATGGCCTTGCCGATCGTGGCGCGGATGCCGAGACGTTCGGCGGCGGCGAACACCGCGTCGGTGTGGTGAACCGTGGCCATGTCGAGGATCGAGGTCGTGCCCCCCAGGAGCAGCTCGGCGATCGCCAGCTCGGCGGCGGCGGTCAGCTCCCCGGCGGTCAGCGCGCCCTCGTAGGGCCACACGACCTCGTGCAACCAATCGAGCAGCTCGCGATCGTCGGCCCGACCGCGCGCCAGGGTCTGGCAGGTGTGGACGTGCGCCTGCACCAGCCCGGGCATGACCACACACCCGGTGGCGTCGACGATCGTGTAGTCGTGGCCGGCCGGGGTGTAGCTGCCGCCGACCGCGGCGATGACGCCGTCGGCGATCGCCAGATCGCCGGTCACGACCCGGTGGTGGTCGTCGACGGTGACGATGGTCCCGCCGCGGAAGATGAGTTCGCCCATCGCCGCCACACTACCGCCGGGGCCGGGCGCTGGGAAGCCGGGGCCGTGACCGCGGTCGCGCCACCCCGACCGAGGTTGCTCGCGACCGACGGCGAGGCGTAGCTTCGGGGCATGCGCCGCCTGCCCTTCGCCCTGGCCGCCGCCCTGGCCGCCTGCTCGTTCAACCCGACCGGCTCGGGTGGACCGGTCGACGCCGCGGTGGTCGACGGCCCGGTCGACGCCCCCGACGCCGGGATCGACGCGTGTGTCCCCGCACCGGGTGGCGAGCGGTGCAACGGCGTCGACGACGACTGCGACGGCGACGTCGACGAGGACTTCCCGACCCTGGGCGACGCCTGCGACGGCGCCGACCTCGACCAGTGCGCCGACGACGTGGTGGTGTGCGCCGGCGACGGCACCGGCCCGACCTGCGGCGGCGCCAACCCCGACGACGATCTCGAGCGGTGTAACGCCGGCGACGACGACTGCGACGGCGCCACCGACGAGGGCTTCGTCGGCCTGGGCACCGCCTGCGACGGCGCCGACGTCGATCAGTGTCCCGAGGGCACGGTCGCCTGCACGCCCGACGGCACGGCGACCGCGTGCTCCGACGCCACCGGCGACAGCGTCGAGGTGTGCAACGGCGGCGACGACGACTGCGACGGCACGCCCGACGATGGCTTCATGCTCGGGGTCACCTGCGACGGCCCCGACACCGATCAGTGCCCCGAGGGCCAGGTGGTGTGCGACGGCGGCGGCGGCACGACCTGCTCGGACGCCACCGGCAACAACCTCGAAGCCTGCGACGCGCTCGACAACGACTGCGACGGCTCCACCGACGAGGGCTTCGACCTGACCAGCGACGTCGCCAACTGCGGCCAGTGTGGCCGCACCTGCCTGAACAGCCATGGCACGACCACCTGCGCCGCCAGCACCTGCGCGCCGACCTGCGCCGCCGGCGCCCGTGACTGCGACGGGGATCCGGTCGACGGCTGCGAGCTGTTCGACACCAACCCGCTGTGCACCGGCGCGCTCACCGATCTGGGCTTCGTCAACGGCGACTCCGCCAGCACGCCGATCAGCCGCACCGGCAGCGGCGAGGCCCACTTCACGATCGCGGTCCGGGAGACCGTGTCGGGCGGCGGCGGCGACCTGCGCGCGGTCGTCACCCTGACCAGCGCCACCGGCACGAACTACGACCTCGACGTCCGGTGCTCCAGCTGCGGCGCCACGGCGGTGTCGTCGAACTCGGCGACCGGCATCGACACCGTCACCGTCGAGCGCAACGACGCCATGGGCGTCAGCACCTACGACCTGATCATCAGCGTCCGCTGGACCGCCATGACCGCATGCGGCGACTGGACCCTGACCGTCGCGGGCAACCTCGGGACCGCCCCGCAGCTCGTGTGCCCGTAGCCGCCCGCGCTCACCGCGCGTCGCCGACCAGTGGCTGCCCCAGCTCGACGCGCGTCACGCTGGCGAGCGCGGCCACCGCCGGCAGCGCGCGCAGCGGCAGGCGCACCCCTTGGATCGAGGTCAGGCGCGTCGAGTTGAACGCGCCGCCGAGGGCGATGATGCGGTCGCGATCGGCCGGCGCCGCGGTCCACTCGAGCAGCACCTCGACCGCGGGGTCGTGGCCGGGGTCGAGCTGGGCCAGCGCCAGGGTCGCCCGGGCGTCGAGCTTGTTCCGCGGATCGCGCGGCTGCGCGACGTCACCCCGCACGTCCGCGACGATGGTCGCGAGTTGCGCGCACTGCGCGGCCGACAACGGATAGGGTTCGGCGAACTCGGTCGCGACCGCGCACGGCGCCGCGGCGCCGACGGTCGGATCGATCACCGCGGCCGAGAGCCAGGTCGTGAGAGGGCGCAGGTCGGCGCCGGCCGTCAGCCCGAGGCCTGGGCAGTCGTGGGCGAGCACCTCGGCGCCGCGGCCCGTCACCTGGCAGCGACCATCGGCGGTGGTGACGTGCCAGCGGTAGAACGGCGGCGACGCCGCGCTCGCCAGGGCGCTCGCCGGGGGCGCGCGCAGCACTGCCTTCAGCGCCCGCGCGATCGGCCCCCAGCCGTCGCTCACCGCCCCGACCAGGACGCCGTCGACCGCGAGCTGCGCCGGCGGCCAGCCATCGACCTGCTCGTCTCCCGCCCCAGGCACCAGGGCCGCGACCATCGCGCCCAGGCGCGCCGACGAGGGGTCCTGCCGCAGGTCGAAGGTCCCCAGGCCCGCGCACGCGCCGACCGTGGCCCGGGCGCCCTGGCCCGACAACATACACTCACCGCCGAGCATGACGAGGGTCCAGACCTCGTCCGATGCAGCGGGCACCGGCGGGGCGACCGGGCTCCGCGCCGGAGCGCAGTGGAGCGAAGGCAGCGCGGCGCACGCGAACAGCGCGGCGCGGAGAGCAGAGCGAGGCGACATACGGAGCATCCTGGTGAGTGGGATCCAGAGCACCGAACGGTCTGCGTGCCGTCGCAGCAGGCATTCAAACCACTCGGTGCTCAGCGAGGTCCGGTGATGAACGCGCCGCCCGCCCGCCCGGTCTACCGCGGCCCTACGGCAGCACCGCCGTCACCGCGCCAGCGCCTCGGACTCGGTCTCCGCCTCGGTCTCGGCCTCGGCCTCGGTCTCGGTCTCCGCCTCGGTCTCGGCCTCGGCCTCGGTCTCGGTCTCTGCCTCGGTCTCTGCCTCGGCCTCGGTCTCCGCCTCGGTCTCGGTCTCGGCCTCGGTCTCGGCCTCGGTCTCGGCCTCGGCCTCGGCCTCGGTCTCGGTCTCGGTCTCGGCCTCGGTCTCGGGTTCGGTTTCGGGTTCGGTCTCGGTCTCGGTCTCGGTCTCCGTCTCGGCCTCCGCCTCGGTCTCGGTCTCGGCCTCCGCCTCGGTCTCGGTCTCGGCCTCCGCCTCGGCCTCGGCCTCCGCCTCGGTCTCGGTCTCGGCCTCGGTCTCGGTCTCCGCCTCCGCCTCCGCCTCCGCCTCGGTCTCCGCCTCCGTCTCCGCCTCCCCCGGGCCCCCCTTCCTCAGCTCGTGGTCCGGGCCGCGAGCTGCGCGACCAGCTGCCCGCGATCGGTCGCCCCGGCCGGCGGCAAGAGCGTGACGCGCGCCGGGCTCGCCACCAGGCGCTGGACCTCGAGCACCTCGAACATCGCCGTGGCGATCTCGCGATCGCTCGCGATCTGGCGCAGCTCGGCGCCGACGATCTCGGGCCGGATCGCTCCGGCGCGCGCGAACTCGACCGCGGCGGTGCGATCGGCGCTCGAGGTGATGACGCTCACCTGGTTGGCGCCGTCCTGGCGGATCGCCGAGGTCACCTGGCGCAGGCGGTTGACCACCTTCTCCTCGATCTGGTGGGTCATGCCGGCGTCGCGGAAGTGGACCTTGCGGATGTAGATCGAGCCGACCTTGAAGCCCCAGTCCTGGGACCGCGGCGACACCTCGGCCCGCACGGTCTGCGACAGCTCATGGCGGTCCTCGAGGAGCCGGGCCAGCTTCATGTTCGACAGGCACCGCACGGTGGCGTTCGACACGTTGGCGTGAAGCGAGCCGCGCGGATCTTGGTTCTTGAACAGGTACGACACCGGATCCGAGATGAACATCTCGTACCAGACGCCGATGCCCATCGGCGCGCCCTCCTCGGAGTTGACCGGCTGCGACCGCAGGTAGGTCTGATCGATGCGCAGGTCGAGCTCGTAGCGCTTGCCGAGGAGCGGCACCAAGAGGGCCTTCACGCCCATCTTCGGCCACAGCGAGGTCAAGCCAGGCTCATCGTAGACCGCCGCGACCTTGCCGAACAAGGTGTAGACCAGGGCCTGGCGCTCCTGGACGACGATGTAGACGCCGAGCGCGCGCAGGATCGCCAACGCCACCGGCACCGCGATCCACCACCCGACCATCGCCAGGCCGGCGACCAGAAGGACCGGGCCCGACATCACTTCACCTCCACGAACGCGCGATCGGCCTTGTCGTACAGGCCGAGCTTCAGGTTGCGCAGGTAGGTGGAGAGGGCGTCGGGGCCCTGGGCCCGCAGCCGAGTGAGCTGATCGGCCAGCGCCCGCAGCGGCTCGACCTCGGCCTGGGCGCGCAAGGTCTCGATCTCGACCGCGCGCCGCGACTGCACGATGCGTTGATCGGCGGCGGCCTGGGCCAGGCTGATGTCCGACGACACCTGGTTGTGCGCGGTGTTGATCGCGGCCAGGGCGCTCTCGACGTCGACCGGCGGCGAGATCTCGGTGATGAGCGAGGCGTCGAGGTGGACGCCGTAGCGCGCCACCGACGACGCGCACTCCTGATCCATCATGTCGTTGAGCGCGCGCAGGTTCTTGCGCAGGTCGTTGATCGAGATGCCCGAGATCGCCGAGGCCCCGGCGCGGTCGGCGGCCAGGTCGCGCCCCTCGGTGTCGTCGCCGACCACCGGCGCGCGCGGCGGCTGTTCGAAGTTGGCGATGCGCTCGCGCAGGATCGAGATGAAGAAGCCCATGACGTGGGCCGGCGGATGCTTGACCCCGAACAGGTAGGCGTAGAGGTTCTGCTCGCTGACCCGGAACCGGATCTGGCCGGTCAGCCCGACGTGGAGCTGGTCCTTGGTCACCGCGTCGAGGAGCGTGCCGTTGCGGTTGGCGGTCGGGACCTCGGGATCCCAGGCCATGTTGACCGTGCGGGTCGCGATCGAGACCTTGTGGACGCGCTGCCACGGCCAGCAGAAGTACGGCCCGCCCGGCCCGATCACCTGGACCTGCGGGTAGTGGTAGCGCTCCTTCTCGCTGTCGCGCATGACCGCCCCCTCCGGCGTGTACACCGTGCTCGCGCCCAGGATGCGCCGCGCCCGGCCGAAGCTGGTGAGCACCGCGCGCTCGTTCTGATCGACGGTGTAGAAGCCCAGGATGACGTGGCGGACCACGAACCAGGCGACGAAGCCGAGCCCGATCCCGTAGAGCCACCCTTGCCCGTGGACCTCGCGGAGGAAACCTGACAGGTCGTTCATGCCTCGAGGGTGCGCCGTTGAGCCGCCGCACACAACCACGAGCTGAACCGTCGGTCTCGCCCAGGCCGCTACGGACGGTGCACGACGACCCGCCGCAGGTGCGCCGCGCTGGTGGTCCGCACCGTGAGCACCCCGGGCGCGGTCACCGCGACCGCGACCGCGCCAGTGGCCTCGACCTCGACCCGCCAGCCGGGCGCGATCGCCGCCGCCTCGGGCGGGCGCCATCGCGCGCCAGCGCCGGCCGCCAGCTCGACGCCCATGCGCCCGGCGTCGTCGAGCGTCGCGACGCCGGTGTGAGCGGCGAGCAGGAACCCCGGCAGCTCGACGCGCTCGGCCCACGCCCGGACACCGATCCGGCCTCCGCGCCGGACCCACAGGCGCGATCGGACCGTCCGCGGTGCGCGGCCCTCGAAGGTGACCAGGGCGTAGTCGCGGCGAAACGCCGGCAGCTCGAGCAGCTCGCGGCCGCTGCGGAAGCAACCCTCGGCGCTGCCGCGCGGCGTGCACAGCACCACGACATCGGGCGCGCGGCGGAGCACGTAGGGCCCGTCGCCGAGCTCGTGGCCGAGGAAGCCGCGCCCGAACGAGGCCGGCGGGTGGGTCGCCAGGTAGCGATCGTTTAGGCCGAGCAGGTCGAGGGACGGCAGGCGCGAGAAGTACGGGATGCAGCCCGCCGGATCCGCGGCCACCAACGGCCGCTCGGCGGCGAACCCGCGCGCCAAGAGCCGCCCGATCACCTCGCCGTCCCACTCCCAGCGCTCGCGGATCGCGCGGCGGTTGTGGGGATCGCGCCAGGTCAGGTACGTCTGCACGACCACCGCGGAAAGCCCGGCGGCGACCGCGAAGAGGGCGCTCCGTCGCCGCACCAGGGCCGCGCTGGCCGTCGTGGCGATCGCGAAGCCGCACAGCACCACCGCCGGACCGAGGTGGCGGCGGGCCGGGAAGATGTCGCCGCCGATGAAGATCGTGTAGCCGAGCCAGACGCCGAGCGGCAGTCCGATCAGCACCAGCTCGCGCCGGCGCTCGCGCGCCACCACCGGCGCCAGCGCCGCGGCGATCGCGATCGGCCACATCCAGCGGACGCCGACGCTGACGTAGGTCCATCCGGTCGCCAGGCGCTCGTCGGTCAACGCCAGCTTGGCGCGCGCGGTGTTCGAGACCCAGTCGCCGTAGTAGAGCAAGCGGAACCCGAGCTGGGCCACGACCGCCGCCAGCCCGGGCAGCCCGAGGAGGATCGCTGAGCGCAGGCTCGCGCAGGTCGGGCCCGCCGCGAGCCACACCGCCGCCGCCACCGCCGCCACCAGGAGCGCTCCGTCGGGCCGCGTCCAGCACAGGAGCGCCAGCGGGAGGCCCGCCGCCCATGGCCCGGCCTCCCCGCGGACCAGCCGCCGCGCCCCCACCAGGCCGAGCGCCAGGAGGCCCATCACCGCCGGCTGCTCGAGGCCACCGATCGTCCACACCGCCACGCACCCGGTCCCCGCCACCGCCGCCCCCGCGATCCCGCCCCCGATCCAGCCCACCTGTCCGCGCTCGCGCTCCCAGCCCACCACGCACCCGATCGCCGTCGCCACGCCGAGCACGCCGAGCAACCTCGCCGCGTCGATCAGGTCGAACCCGAGCCCGCCGAGCGCCGCGCACGCCAGCACCCACAGGAGGTTCGAGTAGCCCTCGACCCGCTCACCCTCCGTCCAGGTCAACCCATCGCCGTCGAGCAGCCGGTCCGCATACCGCAGCGAGATCAACGCGTCGTCGGCGATGAACGGGTAGTACCGGGCCGCGTGAACCGCCAACAACACCAGCGCCGGCAGCGCCGCCAGCGCATGCAGTTGCCAACCGCGCCAGCGCACCCGCGCAGCCTATCACCGCCACCGGACCTTCACGCCACCTCGGCCTCCGACTCCACCTCCACCTCCACCTCCACCTCGGCCTCGGACTCGGCCTCGGACTCGGCCTCGGTCTCGGCCTCGGACTCGGTCTCGGTCTCGGACTCGGTCTCGGCCTCGGACTCGGTCTCGGCCTCGGTCTCGGACTCGGTCTCGGGTTCGGGGTCGGGTTCGGGTTCGGGTTCGGGCTCGGGTTCGGGGTCGGGTTCGGGCTCGGGCTCGGGTTCGGGCTCCGGTTCTGCCTCCGCCTCGGCCTCCGCCTCGATCTTCGTGGTCACCGCGACCGATCCAACTCAGGGCGGCTTGGTTCACGCCCCGGGGTTCCGGAAACCCCTCCGATAGATCGACCGCCCCCGCGCCCCACGCACCGGGTGCCGAAATAAACTCAGGTTCACGCCCCGGGGTTCCGGAAACCCCTCCGATAGATCGACCGCCCCCGCGCCCCCACGCACCGGGTTCCGAAATAAACGCTAAAACCCCAGGACGATGCCCAGGTTGGCGTCGATGTGCACGCCGAAGTTGAGCTTCGAGCTGCCGACCTCGCTGACGACCGGGATGCCGACGATGGCGTTCAGCTGCGCCAGGAGCGCCAGGCCGCCGCCGAGCTGCGCGGTGTAACCGGCGCCGACGTCGATCCAGGCCGGACCGATCGCGACGATGTCGGTGTCCATGGTCTCGTCGGCGACGCCCTCGAGCTTGATGGTGTCGCGCATGATGCCGCCGCCCAGGCCACCGACGACGTGAAGCCCGCCACCGGTGGGCGCGAACCAGTGGGTGATGCGGACCATGCCACCCGGCGCGGCGGTGGCGTGGCCCATGATGTTGGCGCCGATCGGGAAGCCGATGCGGCCGGCGACCGAGAGCGCCGTCTGCGGCGACAGGTAGAACCCGATCTCCGGCATGACGTGGACGAGCTGGGGCGCGAAGCAGCACTTGACCGCGTTGCCCTGCTGCTCGGTCTCGCCGCTCACCAACCCGCCGCCCGAGCCGGCGACCAGGGCGATGAAGACGGTGTTGCGCTTGGCCTTGCCACCACCACCGCCGCCGCGGTCGTCACCGCCGCTGGGATCGCCGCCGCCGCCGCCACCACCACCACCACCACCGCCCAGGGGGTTGTCGTCGTCATCGCCGCCACCACCGCCCGCGGCGACGCGCCCGGTGACCTCGATGATGTTCGGCGAACCCGCCGAGCCCTTGGACGCGATCAGCTTGCCGGCCTGGTTGAAGGCGGCGATGTAGTAGTGGACGACGTCGCCGCTCAAGGCGTCGTTGGGGATGGCGCCGCCGAAGACGCACTCGCCCGACAGCGCCATCTTGGCCTCGGTGAAGTCGGTCGCGCCGCGCGGGCGGTACATGATCGCGACCTTCGCCGGCTGGACGTCGGCTCCGACCGCCGCGGTCATCGCCAGGGGCTTGCCGCGGGTCGCCTCCTCGATGATCGTGTGCTGCACGCCGGTCACGGCGGCGCAGTCGATGGCCAGCGCGGGGTCGCCGCCGGTATCGCCGCCGCCGGTGTCGCCGCCGCCGGTATCGCCGCCGCCGGTGTCGCCGCCGCCAGTATCGCCGCTGCCGCCCGCTTCGGCCTTGGCCTCGGCCAGGAGCTTCTGCATCTCCGGGGTCGCGTAGGCCTTGTCGAGGGCGATCGACTTGTCGATCTCGGCGGCGTTCAGGAACGACAGCTTGGCGCTCTCGGGATCCTGGAGGCCGGCGAAGTACACGATGCCGAGGCGAAGGTGGACCTTCGCGGTGATCGGGTCGCTCTCGATCTTGGCCTTCTTGGCGATCGTGAGGGCCTGGTTCAGGATCTTCCGCGCCTCCTCGTACTCGAGCAGGTCGTAGTTCTCCATCGCCTGCGTCATCTTCTGCTCGATGTCCTTTTTGGCCTTGGGATCGGCCTGCGCAGAGCGCGGCGCGCTCACGCCGAGGAGCAGCAGCAGCGCCGCCACGGCGGCGGCCAGGACGGGGACACGTCGAGCAGACATGCGGGAGTGATTAGCACGACGCCCCCCGCGGATGTCGGTTTTTGCAGGCGAGCTTGCCGAGTGACAGACGGTGACAGGCCCCGCCGGCCCGCCCCGCTCCCCCACCGACCGCGCACCGGCCGGCCGCCGACCGGCTACCGCCCGGTGATGAAGAACTCGACCCGGCGGTTCTGGGCCCGGCCGTCCTTGGTGCGGTTGTCGGCGATCGGCACGCCCTCGCCGAAGCCCTGGGACTCCATCCGCGCCTCATCGATGCCGCGGGCGATCAGGTACTTCCGGACCGAGGCGGCCCGGTTCTTCGACAGCTTCAGGTTGAACTTGTCCGAGCCCTGGCTGTCGGTGTGGCCCTCGATGCGGACCGTGATCGTCGGGTTGTCGCGCAGCGCCTGGGCGACCTCGTCGAGCAGCGGGAAGCTGACCCGCTTGATGGTGGCCTTGCGGGTGTCGAAGTAGACCGTCTGGGACAGCTCGATCTTGTCCTCGGTGACGGTGATCATCGTGTACTTCGGCGGACAGCCGTCGATCGTCTTGGCCGGCTCGGCCGGACACTGGTCGATGGCCTGCGGGCACTCGGGCACACCGTCGCCGTCGTTGTCGCAGTCGGGGCAGCCGTCGTCGTCGGCGAAGCCGTCGGCGTCCTCGGGCTCGTCGGGGCACTGGTCCACCCGGTCGGCGATGCCGTCGCCGTCGTTGTCGGGATCGGGGCAGCCGTCGGTGTCCTCGGTGCCGTCGCGATCCTCGGGGTCGAGGGGGCAGTCGTCGATCTTGTCGTTGATGCCGTCGGCGTCGTTGTCGTCCTCGGGGCAACCGTCGGTGTCCTCGAAGCCGTCCTTGTCCTCCGGCACCCGCGGGCAATCGTCGTCGGTGTCGAGGATGCCGTCCTTGTCGAAGTCGGCCGGCTTGGCCGGCTCGACCGGCGGCGCGTCGGCCGGGTTGCACAGATCCTTGGGCGACTTCTCGATCGCCCGCCGGGCGTTGTCCTCGGCGACCTCGGCCTCGCGCTTGGCCGGGAAGTACTGGCCCTGAGATAGCTGCTCCTTGGCGACGTCGTTGTGGACCTCGGCCAGGGCCAGCTCGACCGGGGCGCAGCGCAGCGCGCCGTTGTCGCGCGCGGTCTTGATGAGCTGATCGATCGTGCGGGTCTGCGAGCGCACCTTGGCCCCGGCGCAGGCCGCGACCAGCGCCAGCGGCAGGAGCCAGCGCGCGGTCACGGCCGGTCCTCGCCGTCCTGCCTAGCGGGCAGGATCCCGTCCTGCTCGGCGGGCAGGAGTTCAGCCGGGGTCTCGTCGTCGCTGCCCGGCGGCAGCGGCCGGCGCGGCGGCGTGATCTCGTCGAGCAACCGGGGATCGGCGGCGCGACGGATGGCGTCGGCCTTGGCCCGCTCGGCGGCCACGGTCGCCAGGCGACCGAAGCGGTTGGCGGCCTGGAAGTTGGCGTGGGCCGCCTGCTCGCGGGCCGCCCGCAGGTACTCGATGGCCCGGGTCCAGTCGTAGGGTGCCAGGCGCTCGGCGTCGACGGCGCGGGCGTCGTCGACCGCCGAGGCCGCCGTGCGCGTCACCTGGCTGACGTACTCGATGGGGCCACAGGCCGAGGCGGCGGCGAGGAGCCCGGCCAAGGCGAAGAGCACGAGCGCGCGACGCATCGGGCGGTCAGTATCGGCGCGCGCCATCAGCCGGTCAAGGAAGCCGGCCGCTTCCCGCGCGGCGTCGTGACGTCAGCGCGCGCGCACCCGACGACCGTCGCGGGCCAGCTCGAAGCCGACGTAGGCGGCGGCGGCGATGGTGGCGACCGTGGCCACCAGCACCGCCCACCCCAGCTCGACGCTCATCGGCCGACCGATCGCGCCGACCTGATAGCCCCGGTAGGTCGAGGCGGCGGTCAGGCGCGGGAACAGGATCGCGACCGCGACCACGACCGCCAGGCCGACCGCGCCCACGAGGTAGAGGTGCAGCCGCCGACGCTCGGACCGGACCAGGTGCGCGCCCAGGTACCATCCGCCGACCACGACCAGGCCGTGGGCGACGACCAGCGGCAGGATCGCCAGCGCCGGGACCTTGGCCGGATCGATCAGGTAGTGCCAGGTCCACGCCGGCTGGACCGCGTAGAAATAAAACGCCACCGGCAAGGTCACCACCGCGGCGTGGGCCGCCACCAGGAGGAAGGCCGGCGGCGCGCTCGGCCCGTCGGCGCGGATGCGATCGCGCGCGACCAGCGCGAACGCCAGGGCCAGGCCCAGCTCGACCAGGATCGCGACTAGCATCGATCACGCACCGGTGTCGGGCTCCTTGCCGCCGAGCAGGTGCGCGGCGGCGGTGAACAGGTCATCGTCGATCGCCGGCTCGAGCAGCTCGGGCGCCGGCGTCGGGACGTCGATCTCGCCGGCGACGAAGGTGCCGGCCTCGAGGGAGCCGGTGGCGGGCGCCGCCGGGGTGTCGATCGGCGTGCCGTCCTCGAGGGTGTGGCGATGGCGCCGCCGGCCGGGGTGGCGGACCACCCAGGGATCGCGGCGGCGCCGGGCCGGGCCGGACGGGGTCACCGCCGGGTGCTCACCGCTGGCGCCATCGCCGGCCTCGCCGGAGTCGTCGCCGGCCTCACCGGAGTCGTCGCCGGCCTCGCCGGAGTCGTCGCCGCTCTCACCCCCGTCGAGGATCACGCCGGCCAGCTCGGCGTCGATCGTGTCGACCGACCGCTCCTGGGTCTCGTCGACGACGATGATGATCCGCTCCTCGGTGTACGGGTGATCGAGGCGGCTGTCGCCGTCGAGGGTGGCCAGGGCGGCGTCGAGATCGCTGGCCGAGTCATCGCTGGCCGACCGCGGGCGGCCGGTGGCGGTCGGCGGCCCCAGCCGATCGAGCGCCGGGTCCGACGGATCGATCGTGGGATCGATCACCACCACGCCGCTGCCGTCCGACGCGGTCGGCGCGACCTCATAGACGGTGGCCTCGAACTCGTCGTCGACCGCGATGGGATCGCCAGCGGCCACGACGCCGGGGGCCTCGCCGCCGCCGGTGGTGGCGTCGGCGAACCGGTGCCGCCATTCCGGACGCTCGGCCAGCTCGGCGTAGGCCGCCCGCACCGCGCGGCGCGAGGCCGACGCGGTGAACTCGCGGCGAACCCGGTCGTAGCCGTTGGCCGCCAGGCGGTCGCGCAGGCCGGGATCGTCGAGGAGCCGGCGCAGCTTGCGGGCCAGGTCGAGGTGGTCGCCGGGCGTGAACAACAGGCCCTCGCGGCCGTGATCGATGAGCATCGCGACGGTGCCGCGGCGCGGCGCGACCACCGGTCGGCGACACGCCATGTACTCGAGGAGGCGGGTCGGATACAGGGCATGGGCGTGGGGCGTCAGCTCGGTGGCGGCGGCGACCACGCACAGGGCGGCGCTCGCCAGCAGGGCCGGCACCTGATCGTGCTCGATCGCCGGCCGGACCTCGACCCGCCCCGACAGCCCGAGCTCGGCGATCGCGGCCTTGAGCGGCGACTCGAAGCCGGGCGCGATCGGGCCGACCATGATCAGCCGGGCCGGCACCGCCTTGACCACCTCGGCCACGGCGCGTAGCAGCGTGCGGATCCCACGACCCGGTCCGATCGCGCCGACGTGCACCATCGCCGTCGGGCCGGACCGCACCGCCTCGTCCCAGTCGAAGCGATCGACGTCGACGCCGGGCGGCGACAGCCGGACCCGGTCGGGCAGGCCCCGGCCTTGGGCGTGGCGCAGCGCGACCTCGCTCGGGACCAGGACCAGATCGGCGGCCAGGACCGCGGCGTCCTCGTCGCGATCGAGCTGCGCCGCCAGCTCGGGGGGCAGGCCGTCGCGCTCGCCGCCGCCGCGGGCCAGGTCGAAGACCACCGCGTACCCGAACTGCTCGCGGGCCTCGAGCACCGGCGCGACCGCCCAGGCGTCGCGGCAGTGGACGACGTCGTAGTCGGCGCCGTCGAGCTGGCGGCGCAGCGCTCGCTGGTAGGCGAGGATCTGTCCGCGGCGATCGGCGTCGTGGGTCGGCACGCGCAGGAGCCGCCCGCTGCCCTGGCGCTCGACGTAGGGCTGATCGCCGTCGCGCAGGACCAGGAGGTCGACGGTGTGCTCGGCCAGGGCCCGCACGACGTGGCGGAGCTGCACCCCGGCCCGGGATGGACCCGGCACCGCGCAGAACCCGGTGACCAGGATGCGCGCCATCGCGCCCCCATGCTCGCAAGAGGTGGCCCGCGGCATCAAGGGCCGCGCGCCTTGCGTTGGTCGCGATCGCTTTGGTACATCGCGCCGGTGCAGCGCCTCCTCGCCTTCTTGCGCGACAACATCTTCCTCGACTTCCAGGGCGACCTCGACCTGGCGCGGGTGCGTGAGCTCCTGGCCGGCGACGACAGCCCGACGGCGCGCAAGCTCCTGGCCCACCTGACCAAGGACGGCGGCACCGAGGGCTTCCTGGTCGCGATCGCCGACTGCCTGCTCGAGCCGGTCCAGGCCGCGCTCACCGACGAGGTCCTGCGCGAGCAGGTCCACACCTACGTCGAGTCGTAGCGATAGCGCGGGGGGGCCTTTGCGGGTACCCTTGGCGCGATGGCGCAACCGGTGTCCGACTCCAAGCTCCCCGCGCTCGTCGCCTTCGGCCTGTGCGCCGTCGGCCTGTTGATCGGCCTCGTCGGCGGCATCAGCCAGGGCTCGTACCTGGGCGGCGTGCTGGCCGGGCTGGGCGTGATCCCGGCGATGGTCGGGATGTGGAAGGGCATCCAGCAAGAGACCCAGACCACGCTCGGCCTGTCGGTCCTCGCGGTGCTCGCCGCGCTCGGGGTCGGCGGCCTGCTTCTCATCCTGGCGATCGTCGACACGGTCCGGTCGTGACGGCGCGGGCCTTCGCTGCGCCCCTGGCCCTGGCGGTGGCGACCGCGCTGGCCGCCCTCGGCGCGCCGCCGGCGCGGGCCGACGAACCCGCGGCGGCCGCGGCGACCAAGCTCATCCACACCGACAAGGCGATGGGCACGGTGGTGTCGGTGACCCTGTGGTCGGCCGACGAGGAGGGCGCCGCCCGCGCCGCCCAGGAGGTGTTCGCCGAGTTCCGCCGGCTCGACGCGCTCATGACCACCTGGACCCCGGACAGCGAGGTCTCGAAGATCAACGCCGCCGCCGGCTCGGGCAAGCCGGTCGCGGTCGGCGCCGAGGTCTTCGCGGTGATCGCCCGGGCCCAGGAGGTCAGCAAGCGCTCGCGCGGGATCTTCGATATCACCGTCGGCGCCTACGCCGGGCTGTGGAAGTTCGATCAGGACATGGACGGCACCCTGCCCGACCCGGCCGAGGTCGCCCGCCGCAAGCGCCTGGTCAACTGGAAGGACGTCATCCTCGACAAGAAGCGGCGCACCGTGCGGCTGCGCCGGGCCGGCATGAAGATCACCCTGGGCGGGATCGCCAAGGGCTACGCGGTCGATCGCGCCGCCGCGCTCCTCCGCAGCGCCGGCTACCACGACTTCATCCTCCAGGCCGGCGGCGACATGTTCGTGTCCGGCAGCAAGGGCGCGACCCCGTGGGTGGTCGGGGTCCGCGATCCGCGCGGGCCGCGCGAGCAGAGCTTCGCGATCGCGCCGATCCGCGATCGCGCGTTCTCGACCTCGGGGGACTACGAGCGCGGCTTCGTCAAGGACGGCGTCCGCTACCACCACATCCTCGATCCTCGAACCGGGCAGCCGGCCCGGGCCACGCGCTCGGTCACGGTCTACGCGGTGGACGCCTTCACGGCCGACGCCTGGTCGAAGGTGCTGTTCATCCTCGGCGCCGAGGCGGCGATGCCGCTGGTCGAGGACCTGCCGGACTTCGAGGCGGTGTTCGTGGACGCCGGCAACCAGGTCGTGCCGTCGAGCGGGCTGCGCGAGGTGCTGAAGGTGCTGGCGCCGCCGACGCCTGGGGTGTGACGGAGAGGACGTGAAGGAGGAGGAGGAGGAGGAGACCGAGACCGAGGCGGAGGCTGAGTCCGAGACCGAGGCGGAGACCGAACCCGAACCCGAACCCGAACCCGAGACCGAGACCGAGTCCGAGACCGAGGCCGAGTCCGAGACCGAGTCCGAGACCGAGTCCGAGTCCGAGTCCGAGTCCGAGGCCGAGACCGAGTCCGAGGCCGAGTCCGCGACCCGAGGCGTCGGTACTACGGCCGGAACGGCTGCTCGTCTTTGCCGCGCACCGGGTTGGACAACCGCCGCGCGACCGCCTCTTGCTCGTCCTTGCTGAGCCGGCGGACGTAGATGCCGGCGGCGTCGATCGAGCGCGCGCCGAAGAAGCCGTCGGCCACCAGGTACTCGACCTCGACCACCATGTAAGGATCGTCGCCCATCCACACCAGCTCGTGCTTGCGCGGCACGCCGACCCACGAGCTCAGCATGAACTTCTGGCGTGAGCCGTCGTCGTTGATGACGACCATCGTGATGCGCTCGGTCGCGGTCATGTCCGACGACCGTACCCGCCGCGGCCGCGACTGTCGACCAGCGCGTCGAGGGATCCTGTGAGATCGGCTGAGGGAACCGTGCGATGCGCGCGCCGCGCAGAGGGCGCACACCGAAGGCGCGGACGGCCATCGCCGTCCTGGAGGTCCTCATGCTCGCGCGTTTCGCTTCGATCCTATCGGCCGCCGCCGTCGTCGCCTGCCACGACGGCGGCCCCGGCCAACCCGACGCAACCACCCCCACCACCCCGGCCGCCGCGCAGGGGCCCCAGGGCTGGCGCCTGACGTTCTACGACGAGTTCAACGGCCCGGGGACCAGCGGCGACGCCACCGGGCCGTTCGCAGCGAGCTGCTGGAACGCCAACGTCACGCCGCCGCGCTGCGCCTGGGAACGCGGCAAGTCCGATCCGTGCAACGCCAACCCGCTGCGCGGCCCCGGCGCCCTCGAGCCGAGCTTGAACCTGGCCAACCTCGACGACCTGAACAAGTGCGCGTGGACGGTCTACGATCAGTTCAGCTACTGGGGCGAGGCGGTCGCGCGCTTCCAGCCCGATCAGGTCGTCTTCGCGCCCCATCCCACCGAGCCGGGCAACCGGATCCTGCGCCTGCGCACGCAGCTCGGCGGCAGCACGGCACCAGCCGGTGACACCTGCGGCGCGTACCAGAGCGCACCGTGGGGGCACGCCGGCCGGGCCTGCCCGATCGTCTCGGGCGCGTTGACGTCGCGGCCGGCGACCGGCCTCGCCGGCGCCGCCCAGCGCTACGGTCGCTTCGAGATCCGCGCCAAGCTGCCCGAGGGCAAAGGCGCGTTCCCGGCCCACTGGATGCAGAGCGCGACCGGCTCGCCCAACGGCTGGATCGATCCGACCTGCGGCCACTACCACTACGGCGAGGTCGACATCATGGAGTGGACCCCGTGGCGACCGGGCCGGACGATCGGCAGCATGCACTACGGCTACGATCGGCCGGGCCAGTGCGGCGCCGCGACCGATCCGGCCCTGGGCGGGAGCTTCTCGACCGATCACGATCCCGGCGACACGCGCTTCACCAGCGGCTTCCACACCTACGCCCTCGAGTGGGAGCCGGGCGAGGTCCGGATCGAGGTCGATGGCCTGCGCCTGGCCCACTACCGCGAGGGCCAGGTCGTGATGGCCGACGACCTGGCCACCAACGGCTTCGAGGCGATCGGCGCCCACCTGCCCGATGAGGCGATGTTCCTCATCCTCAACACGTCGATCGACGACTCCGGCGGGGTCAACCTCCAGACCTTCGCCAACTTCCAGACCATGTTCCACGACCTCGACTACGTCCGCTTCTACGAGCGGTGCGACCTGTCGTCGCTCGATCCGGCCTGCCACGCCCCGGCGCCGCGGGCCGCGATCGTCACCGACGACTACGGCATGAGCGGGCCCCACGTCTACGACTCGGCCGGCGATCAGCCCACCGGCCCGGTGCTGTGGTCGTCGGCGCTGCGCCGCCTCGAGGTCCTCGACGTCGACGGCGACGGGAAGGACGATCTCCTGCTGCGCAACCGCGCTCCAAGTAACCACTCGAGCTACCTCTTGCGCGCCGTGGGCGACGGCGAGTTCGCGGACCGGGTGGTGGTCGACAACCTGTGGGGCATGAGCCGCGCGCTGTGGGCCGACGATCGCCGGGACCTGGTCCGGGGCGACTGGAACGGCGACGGCTGCGACGATCTGCTGTTGCGGGGCCGGACCGCGACCGAGCCGAGCTACCTCCTGACCGCCAACTGCCAGGGCGGCTTCGCGCCAGCGCAGCTCATCGACACCGCGGCCGGGATGACCCGCGCCGCCTGGGCCACGACCGCGGCCGCGGCGGTGGCCGGCGACTTCGACGGCGATGGCCGCGACGACCTGCTCTTGCCGGCGCGGACCACGACCGCCGCGACCTACCTCTTGCGCGGCCAGGCCACCGGCGGCTTCGCGACCCGCGTCGACGTCTCGACCGCGGCGGGCATGACCGCGGCCCTGTGGGCCGACAGCCTGCGCCGCGCCATGGTCGGGGACTTCGACGGCGACGGCGACCACGACGTGTTGCTGCAGAACCGCGCGATCAGCGGCCACGCCGCGTACCTGGTGCGCGGCAGCGCCGCCGGCTTCACCTACCGGCAGGTAGTCGACACCGTCGCCGGCATGTCGCGAACCGCGTGGGCCGACGACCTGCGCCTGGCCCACGTCGGCGACGTCGATGGCGACGGGGCCGATGACGTGCTGCTACAGAACCGCGCCGTCGCCGAGTCGGGCTACGTCGTCCGCGGCGGCGCCGGTGGCTTCGCGAGCACCACCGCGCTGTCGGCGGCCGCGGTCCGCGCCGCCCTGGCCGAGGCTGGCCACCGGGCCGCGGTCGGCGACCTCGACGGCGACGGCCGGGCCGACGTGCTCTTGCAGCCGACCACGATCGCGTCGGCGCAGACCGACGGCCGCGCCTGGATCCTGCGCGGCCTGGCCACCGGCACCTTCGCGGCGCCGGTCGACGTCACCGACGCCAAGGCCATGAGCAGCCCGCTGTGGGCTGCCGATCACCACACCCTGGCGATCGGGCAGCTCGCCGGTGGCGGTCGCGCCCGCTGGGTCCTCCAGGGCGACGGCACCACCAACACCGCCCTGACCCGCGTCGACGCTAACGGGGTCCCGAGCCAGTGCTCGACGGCCGCGCCGTGCGAGGCCCACGACACCTACGTCCTGTCGTGGTGAAACGGCGGTCGGCGGTTCAGCCGAGGCCGAGCAGGTGCTTGGCCTCGGGATCGGGCGGCCGGCACAGGACCCGCTCGACCACGCCGCCGACCCGGGCGTAGATCACGTCGCACACCGGCGTGAAGCTGGCCTTGGCGAAGGCGCGGATCGACGCCTGGTGGCCGTGGCCGATGAGCGCCCACGAGCGGTAGACGTCGAGCTCGCGCAGATCGAGGGCCAGGCGCTCGAGCATGGCCGGCGCGACGGCGCGGCCGCGGGCGGCCGGGGCGACGAAGAC
The DNA here is from genome assembly GCA_018057825.1 of Kofleriaceae bacterium. Classification (GTDB taxonomy): domain Bacteria; phylum Myxococcota_A; class Polyangia; order Haliangiales; family Haliangiaceae; genus UBA2376. The sequence continues at coordinate 189,192 of JAGPCY010000012.1, forward strand.
GTCGTGGACGTAGGCCTCGTACTTGGTCAGCGACAGGCTGCGCGCCAGCTCGGGCACCGCGACCGGGCCGCGGGCCGCCCAGGCGATGCCGGCCGGGCGCTCGCCGAGGTGCGCGACCCAGGCCTGGTCGCCGCGCTGCCAGGTGGCGCGGGCGCGCTCCTCGTCGAGGTTGAGGTGACCGACCAGCTCGGCGCGGGCCGCCGGAGTCAGGGCGTCGAAGCCAGCGAGATCGAGCGGCGCGATCGTCAGGTCGGCGGGCGCGGCGATCCCGCGGGACCACATCTGGCCGCGGTACAGGTGCAGGCGCTGGTAGTGCGCGACCTCGGTGGCGGCGCTGCGGATCCGCGCCCACGCGGCGCGGGCCTGGGCCGCGGCCACCCCCGGGGTCTCACGCACCGCGCGCGCGCCGCGGCGCACGGTCTCGACCCGGCGCGACACCGACGCGGTCCGGGTCGCGTTCCAGATCGTCACCGCGACCGCGCCCTGGCGCGACACCGGCAGCGGCGGCAGCGGGTACTCGGCCGCCCCGGTCACCACGTCGAGGGCGACCCGGCCGCGGCCGCGAGCGGCGGTGGCCTCGGCGGCGATCAGCCGCTCGGCGGCGCCGCGCCCGACGTGCTCGGGATCGATCGCCATGGCCAGGACGACCGCGCGATCGCCATCGTCGACCACCAGGGCGGCGGCGATCGTCTCGCCGGCGTCGTCGTCGCGGGTGGCCAGGCGGGCCCGGCCCTCGCGGCCGAGCGCGATCGCGACCTCCTCGAGGAGCGCGCTGGCCTCGGGATCGGCCAGCGGGCTCTGCTCGTCGCGCTCGGCCCACTCCAGGCGGCTCAGGCGGCGCAGCGCGCTCATGCCCTTGCGGATCGCCGCGGCGTCGGTGGCGGCCGCGCTGGTGGTCAGGCCGTCCTCGGTCGGGGCCCGCGCCAGGCCGAGCGCGATCCGCCGCGCGCCGCCGCCGGCCGGGGCCGACTCGACGGTGAAGCCGGCCGAGCCCAGCCGGGCGACGAAGTTGGCGCGGATGCGCGACGGATCGGCCAGCGGCTCGAGGTCGATCGCGTCCCAGGTCTTGCCGACCTCGGCGATGGCGCGGGCGAGCTGGGCGCCGGCCTTGTCCTCGAAGCCGGGCTTGACCAGGAAGTCGAGGGCCGGCGGCCGCGGCCCGGCGTCGCCGAGCATGCGCAGCTCGCGCACCTTGGGCAGGGCCCGCGGGTTGGTCCGCACGTACAGCGGCGCCAGGCACACCAGCTCGCCGTCGGCCCACCCGGCCATGACGTGGAGCTCGGCCCCGAGGATCTCGCGGTAGGCCTGCCACCACGGAAGGATCCACTCGGGGCCGCGGAACAGCGCGCCCGCGCCACCGCCGGTGGCCAGCTCGCGCCACGCCGGGGTCAACTCACGCAGCCCGGCCACATCGCGCACGACAGAGAACTCGACCGACATCGCTTTGGCGTGCACCTTACCCCCAGATCTCGCCGGTGGTGACCGACGACCCGGGTTTTCAGCGCGGCCGCTCGAGCACCGCGGCGAAGAACCCGTCGGTGCCGTGGCGATCGGGATCGACCAGGAGGAACTGGCCGTCGGCGGTCGCGACCTGGGCCGCCCGGGCATCCCAGGCCTCGGCCAGCGGCACGATCCGCAGGCCGCGCTCGCGGGCCACCGCCTCGGCCACCGCCTGATTCTCCTCTGCGAGGATCGTGCAGGTCGCGTAGATCATCCGGCCGCCGGGGGCCAGGAGCGTCGCCGCGCGGCTCGCGATGTGGTGCTGGCGCTTGGCGAACTCGGCGAGGTCGCTCTCGCGCAGGCGCCAGCGCGCCTCGGGGTTGCGGCGCAGGGCCCCTACGCCGGAGCACGGCGCGTCGACCAGCACCCGCGGCACGCGCTCGCGGCGGCGCTCGAGGGCGTCGGGCCAGTCGCCGTCGTCGAGGTGGAGGGTCTCGACCGTGGTCAGGCCGGCGCGGCGGGCGCGCTTCTTCAGCTCGCCCAGCTTGCCGCGATCGACGTCGCACGACAGCACGCGGCCGCGGTTGCCCATCTGCGCGGCCAGGGCCAGGGTCTTGCCGCCGGCGCCGGCGCACAGATCGACCACCAGGTCGCGCTCGCCGCCGCACAGCTCGGCCAGGAGCTGGCTGCCTTCGTCTTGCGCCTCGAAGTCGCCGGCGGTGAACTCGGGCAGCGCGAACAGGTTGGTCCGGGTCTCGACGATAAGCCCGTCGGTGGCCAGGGCGCACGGGGTGGTCGCGAGCCCGCGCGCGGCCAGGGCCGCCGCCAGGTCGTCGCGCGTGGTGCGCAGGCGATTGGCCCGGATCGTCATCGGCGCGCGCCGCGACAGCGCCCGCGCGATCGCGACCGCGCGGGGGCCGTGATCCCGCGCCAGCCGCGCCGCCAGCCAGTCGGGCAGCGAGCACCCGATCGCGATCCGCCGGACCGGATCGCGCTCGCGCTCGAGGGCGGCGTCGAAGCCCACGACCGCGGTCCAGTCGAGGCCAGGCTCGCGGAGCGCGGCGGTGGCCGGGGTGATCGCGCCTTCGAGCACCAGATAGGCGAGCAACCGCTCATCGTCACGCGGCGGCTTCGACGCGCCGCGGCGCGCCGCGGCGATCGCGCCATCGACCCGGCGCGCGTGACGCACCAGGCCATACAGGGTCTCTGCGACGAACCGCCGCTCGCTCCCGCCGACCCACGTTTCTTTGCGAAACGCTTGCGAAAGTCGGTCGGACACGAAGCCCCAGTCGAGGCGGGTCCGCTGCCACAGCTCGAGGAGCAACCCGCGCAACCGACCGCCGGCGATCACCGCGGCAGCGAGCCGCTGGTCTTGCGCTTTGTCTTCTTCCGTCATTGAATTCCGCTCGCAATCGGTCGCGACGAGTTGCGACCACACGCGCCCTCGTATACACCGCGCCCGCGGGCTCACCCGCCAACCAGGATCACTTCATGAGCAAAGAAACCGAGAAGGTCGGCAAGACGACCGCCGAGATCCAGAGCCTCAAGGATCGTGGGAACCTGTTCGAGATCGCGACCCGTCAGGTCGAGAAGGCGATGAAGCTCATCGACCTCGACCCGAACGTCGCCGAGATCCTCCGTCAGCCCAAGAACGAGATCATCACGAACTTCCCGGTCCGCATGGACGACGGGAAGATCAAGATGTTCAAGGGCTACCGCGTCCAGCACAACAACGTGCTCGGGCCGTACAAGGGCGGCATCCGCTACCACCACGAGGCCAACCTGGACGAGATGAAGGCGCTGGCGGCGTGGATGACGTACAAGAGCGCGCTCCACGAGATCCCGTTCGGCGGCGGCAAGGGCGGCGTCAAGGTCGACCCGCGCCAGCACTCGATGGCCGAGCTCGAGCGCATCACCCGGCGCTTCACCTCGGCGCTCGGCAACAACATCGGGCCGGAGTGGGACATCCCGGCGCCCGACGTCGGCACCAACGGCCAGACCATGGTCTGGATGATGGACACCTACGTGAACATCGTCGGCCAGAACGAGCGCAACTCGGGCCGCGGCGTGGTCACCGGCAAGTCGATCGCGGCCGGCGGCAGCTACGGCCGCGCCGAGGCCACTGGCGCCGGCGTGGTCCACTGCATCACCGAGTGGGCCAAGGACAAGAACTTCAACCTCGACGGTTGCCACGTCATCATCCAGGGCTTTGGCAACGTCGGTAGCTACACCGCCCGCCTGCTGTCGCAGAAGGGCGCCGTGGTCATCGGCGTCGGCGACGTCGGCGGCTACCTGGCCAACCCCGAGGGCATCAACCCGCACAAGCTCGGCGAGCACGTGCAGAAGACCGGCTCGGTCGCCGGCTACCGCGGCGCCACCAAGATCACCCGCGAGGAGTTCTTCGCGCTCGAGGCCGACATCTTCGTGCCGGCCGCCCTCGAGCTCGAGCTCGGCGTGGCCGAGGCCAAGAGCCTCAAGGTCAAGATGGTGGTCGAGGGCGCCAACGGCCCGACGTTCCCCGAGGCCGAGGAGCTGTTGCTCGGCAAGGGCGTCGACGTCATCCCCGACATCCTCTGCAACTCGGGCGGCGTGATCGTCAGCTACTACGAGTGGCTGCAGAACAAGCGCAGCGAGCAGTGGGACCACGCCGACGTGCTGGCCCGCCTCGAGAAGCGCATGAAGCAGACCTACGGTCAGGTCCGCAACTACGTCGCGACCAAGAAGACCGACTGGCGCACCGCCAGCTACGCGCTCGGCCTCGAGCGGTTGAAGACGAGCTACAAGGAGCGCGGGATCTTTCCGTGATTTCCGGAGGGCTTTTCGAAAAAGCCCTCCCCCCAGCATTCGCTGGGGCCCCCCTCCCGTAACGTCCGGATCGCGGGAGCGTCGCCGTCGGTGTCACCGGCGGCGTTGTTGCGTGAGGGCCGGCGTTCAGCAGCTGTCTGCTGCTGCGTAGGATGGTGGTGACCTCCGACAAAACCCTCCCCCGGCATTCGCCGGGGCCCCCTCCCAAAACGTTCCGACCTAAAGCGGGAGCGTCGCCGTCGGTGTCACCGGCGGCGTTGTTGCGTGAGGGCCGGCGTTCAGCAGCTGTCTGCTGCTGCGTAGGATGGTGGTGACCTCCGACAAAACCCTCCCCCCTTCGCGAAGCGAAGGGGGCCCCCTCCCACGTGACACCAAGAGGTCCGGATCGCGGGAGCGTCGCCGTCGGTGTCACCGGCGGCGTTGTTGCGTGAGGGCCGGCGTTCGGACTCGGACTCGGACTCGGTCTCGGACTCGGTCTCGGTCTCGGTCTCGGTCTCGGGTTCGGGTTCGGGTTCGGGTTCGGGCTCGGGTTCAGGTTCGGGTTCGGACTCGGTCTCGGTCTCGGTCTCGGTCTCGGTTCGGACTCGGTTTCGGGCTCGGGTTCGGTCTCGGTCTCGGGCTTGGGTGATCTAGGGCACGACGGTGCTCGTAGCTCACCGGGGTCGACTACGCTGCGACCCACGATGACCCGCGTTCGCGTGACCTGTCTGCCACGTCTGGTGCTGTCGTTGGCCATCATGAGCTGCGGCGACGGTGGAGCGTCGCGACCCGATGCGGCGGTGCTCGATGCGGCGGTGATCGATGGCGCGGTGATCGATGGGGCGATCGATGGCGCGGTGATCGATGGCGCGGTGATCGATGGCGCGGTGATCGATGGCGCGGTGATCGATGGCGCGGTGATCGATGGCGCGGTGATCGATGCGGCCTTGGTCGACGCGGTGCAGCTCGACGCGTCCCCGCCGGACGCCATGGTGTGCCGCGAGCTGGTGTGCGGGGTGACCCGGCTCGCGCCCACGGGAGACCTGGACACCCGCGGCCTCGCCAGCGATGGGACTCACGTGTACTGGAGTAACGACCGCGCCGGGCTGTCGCGCGTTCCGGTCGGCGGCGGAGCGGTCGAGCCGATCGCGGCGGACCAGGTCCCGAGCGGCGGGTTCTCGCCCGGCTCCGACGTCGCCCTCGACGCCACTCACATCTACTGGGCGTTCCGCGACAGCGGCACGGTGTGGCGCCGAGCGAAGGCGGGGGGCCCGACCGAGCTGCTCATCACCGGGCAAGACGGGATCAACCGCCTGGCGTTGACCGCGACCGAGGTGCTTTGGACCAACGATCTCCTCGACAACGTGATGCGGATGCCCAAGGCGGGCGGCGCGCCGGTGGCGATCGCGACCGGTCAGACCGGCGCCTACGACCTGGCGGTCGACGCCACCCACGTCTACTGGGCCGATCAGCTCGGCCAGGGCCTGCGGCGGGCGCCGCTGGCGGGCGGCGCGGTCGAGACGCTGGTACCCGGCGGGGCGCCGCGCATGCTGGCCCTCGATGCCACCGACGTGTACTGGCTCGACGAGGCGACCGAGGAGATCTTCCGCCGCCCCAAGGCCGGCGGCGCCACGGTGACCCTGGTCACCGGCGTGGGCACGATCTACGGCTTCGCGATCGACGGCACCAACCTGTACTGGACGACCGATGACGTCGTGAGCCGACGACCGAAGACGCTGGCGTCCGCGGCGGTGGCGCTGGCGTCGTGCTTCCCCGACATCTATGCGCCGTACCTGCTGCGGGTCCAGGGCGCGACCCTGTACTGGGCGACCCGGTATCTGAACGCGGCCGACGGGATCCAGCAGGTGCCCGCGCAGGCGACGTGCCTGTAGCGGCGATCGACGGCGGAAAGTTTGCGCGCCGGCGCCACCGCTCGTAGCGTCGGCGGGTGGAGCGCTCCGAGGACCGTCGCTGGGACATCGTCGTCCCGCTCGCGACCTTCGCCGTCGCGGCGGCGATCCTGGCGGTGACCGCGGGGACCGGCGCGTCGGCACCGTCGCCGACTCCGCTGGCCGGGACGCTGGCGGCCCTGGCGCGGGCCGTCGAGCCGACCGGGGCGCTGGCGCGCGGCCTCGCGATCGCGCTGGTCGCTGGGGCGGCCACGGCGGTTGGCGCGACGGTGGCCGGGGCGCGGCCGGGCTGGCCCGGTCGGCTCGCGGGGGTGGTCGCCGCCGGCTGGTTGATCGCGACGCCGCCGGGGCGCGCGCTGGCCGGGGCGCCGACCGCGGGGACGGTCGCGCTCGTGGCGCTGGCGGCGCTGGCGCTCGCGATCGATCGGATCGCCCGCGGCGGGGGCGCGGTCGCGGGTCGCTACCTGGGGCTCGCGGCGATCGCCGCGGTGGCGGTCGAGGCCCGGGCCTGGCCCGCGTTCGCGATCGGCGCCGCGTTGGTCTTGTACCGGGCGCGCCTGGGCGCGCGGTGGGCGCCCGAGGTCGCGATCGCGGCCGCGGTGACCGCGGTGGTGGCGCTGGTGCCGGCGGCGATCGCCGGCGGCCCGGCCTGGCCGGCGTGGCCGAGCGGCCCGACCGAGCTGGCGCAGCTCGTCGACGAGCTCGGGCCGTTGACCCTCGCGATCGCGGTGGCCGGGCTGGCCTCGGCGCTGACCGCTCGCGGCGACCGCTGGCTGGCGGCGACCTTGGCCGCGTGTGTGGTCGCGGGCGTGCCGCCGGCGCCGCCGCTGGGCGCCGGGCTGGTGATCGGTCTCGCGATCGCCGCCGGGCTCGCGGTCGCGGCGCTCCTGGCCCGCGCGCCGGCCCTGCGCCATCAGCTCGTCACCGCCGCCTCGGTCCTGGCCTTAGTGGCCGGCTCGATCGCGTGGGCGTGAGGCGCGATCGCCCGGGCGCGATCGCGCGCCGCGCCGCTGGCGTCGGGCCGGGATCTGAGTAGGCTCGCCCCGATGCGAGTCGTCGACGACTTCCGCGCGATCGCGCCCCGGCTCGAGCGCCCGGCGATCGCGATCGGCAACTTCGACGGCGTGCATCGCGGTCACGCCGCGCTGTTCGCGACCGCGCGCGCCGCGGCGGCCGGCGGGCAGGTGTGCGCGTTGACCTTCGAACCCCACCCGGTCCAGGTCCTGGCGCCCCACGCCGCGCCGGCGCGGATCACCACGTCCACCCGCAAGCTCGAGCTCTTGGCCGCGGCCGGGGTCGACGTCGCCGTGGTCGTGCCCTTCACCGCCGCCTTCGCCAGCCACAGCGCCGACGAGTTCACCGCGGACATCCTGGCCGGGGCCCTGGGCGCCCGCCACGTCGTCGTCGGTGGCGACTTCACCTACGGCCGCGGTCGCGCCGGCACCACCGCGACGCTCCGGGCTGCCGGCGAGGGGCTCGGCTTCGCCACCCACGTGGTCGCCGCGGTCACCGACGGCGAGCGCGCGGTGTCCTCGACGCGGATCCGCGCCGCCCTGACCGCCGGGGACGTCGCCACCGCCCGCGACCTGCTCGGCCACGGCTACGACGTCGACGGCGTCGTGGTGCGCGGCGCCGGTCGCGGCAAGGGCCTCGGCATCCCGACGGCCAACGTCGCGCCGACCGGCCCGATCCTGGCTCGGCCCGGGATCTACGCCTGCACCCTGGCGGTGCGCGCCCCGGGCGCGCCGACCTGGCCGGCGGTCGCGAGCCTCGGCACCAACCCGACCTTCGTCGCCGACGGCGCCCTGGTCCTCGAGGTCCACGTCCTCGACCTCGACGCCGATCTGTACGACCAGCCGGTGCGCGTCGAGTTCGTCGCCCGCCTGCGCGACGAGGCCCGCTACGACACCGTGGCCGCGCTCCTGGCGCAGATCGACGCCGACCTCCGCGCCGCGCGCGCGATCCTGGCGGCGGCGCCGGCGCGCGTCGGCACGTGAAATCGCTGCGCCGGCCGCGGCGTTCTGTTATGTGAGCGGTAACCCGAGGAGCACTCCATGACTCGATCCCGGTTCACAGGCGCGATGACGGCGCTGGTCACTCCGATGGCGCGCGGCGCGGTCGACTACGACGCCCTGACCGCGCTGGTCGACTGGCAGATCGCCAGCGGCATCGACGCGATCGTCGCGGTCGGCACCACGGGTGAGTCGGCCACCCTCGACTTCGACGAGCACATCGCGGTGGTCGGCCACTGCGTCAAGGTCGCGCGCGGCCGCATCCCGATCATCGCCGGCGCCGGCGGCAACGCGACCAGCGAGGCGCTCGAGCTGTCGAAGCGCTCGGCCGACGTCGGCGCCGACGGGCTGCTCCACGTCACGCCGTACTACAACCGCCCCAACCAGGACGGCCTGTACCGGCACTATGAGGCGATCGCCCGCGCGGTGCCGCTGCCGATCTTGCTCTACAACGTGCCGACCCGGACCGGCTGCGATCTCTTGCCCGACACGATCGTCCGCCTCGCGGAGGTCGACAACATCGTCGGCGTCAAGGAGGCCACCGGCAACATGGTGCGGGCGGCCGAGCTGATCGCCCGGGTCGGCGATCGCCTGGCGATCATCTCTGGCGACGACGGCACCGCGTTCCCGCTCTACGCCCTGGGCGGTCACGGCGTCATCTCGGTGGTGTCCAACGTCGATCCGACCCGCATGGCTCGGATGTGGGACGCCGCGGCGGCCGGCGACTGGGCTGCGGCCCGGGCCGAGCACTTCGCGCTGCGCCATTTGATGGAGCTCTTGTTCGTCGAGCCGAGCCCGGCGCCGACCAAGGCCTGCCTGGCGCTGACCGGGCGGATCGCCGACGAGCTGCGCTCGCCGCTGTACCCGGTGACCGCGGCCCTGCGCGAGCGGCTGCGGGTCGAGCTGGGCAAGCTGGGTCTGGCCTCGTGACCGTCGCGGTCACCGTCCTCGGGCCGAGCGGCCGGATGGGCCAGGCGATCGTCAACGCGGCGGCCGGGCGCGCCGACGTCCGGGTCGCCGCGACCCTGCATCGCAGCGACGCCGCGCCGCGGGCCACCACGCTGGGCCCCGAGGTGATCGCCACGTCGCTCATCGATCGCGCCCTGGCCGCAGCGCCGGTCTACATCGACTTCACGACCCCGGCGGCGACCGCGGCGGTGGCCCGCGCCGCCCGCGCCAAGAAGATCGCCGCGGTGGTCGGCACCACCGGCCTCACGACCGAGGCCGAGGCCGCGCTCGACGCCCTGGCCGAGGTCGCGCCGGTGGTCGGCGCGCCCAACTTCTCGGTCGGCGTCAACCTGCTGATCGGCCTGTGCGCGATGGCGGCGCGGACCCTGGGCACGACCTGGGACGCCGAGATCGTCGAGCTGCACCACAAGGCCAAGCGCGACGCGCCGTCGGGCACCGCGCTGGGCCTGGCCCGGGCGATCGCCGCGGCGCGCGACCAGGACCTGGCGGCGGTCGGTCGCTACGCCCGGGTCGGCGACGTCGGCGCGCGCCCGGCCGGCGAGATCGGCGCGGTCGCGGTGCGCGGCGGCGACGTGGTCGGCGAGCACACCGCGTTCTTCTTCGGCGCCGGCGAGCGCGTCGAGCTGTCGCATCGCGCGACCGATCGCGCGATCTTCGCTCACGGCGCGCTGCGCGCGGCGGTGTGGGCGGTCGGCCAGCGCCCCGGCCGCTACGACATGCTCGACGTCCTGGGCATGCGATGACCGCGCGAGGGACGCTGGTCGCGACGCTGGCCCAGGCCGTGCTGCCCGTCATCGCCCACGGCCCCGACCGCGCCGCCTTGCAGCCCCCGCCGATCGCGCGGTAACGTCGGCGCCTTGCGTCGCTTCGCCCTCGCGCTCGCCTCGCTCGCCGTCGCGCCCGCCGTCGCACCAGCGACGGCCGTCGCCGGCCCGGCCTCCGACGTGGCCAGCGCCTTCGACCGCGACGACGGCTTCGACCTCCACCTCGGCCTCGACTACCACCTCGAGGTCCACCGCGCCGCGATCCGTCGCGAGGCCGCCGGTCGCCCCGGCACCAGCCCGACGTCGCCGGTGCCGATCGTCGACGATCTGGTGTTCCAGGGCACCCGCCACACGATCGTGCCGCGGCTCGAGCTCGGCCTGTTCCACGACGTCGCGCTGACCGCCGCGCTGCCGTTGGTCCTGTCCGACGATCGCTCCCTCGAGCTCGATCAGCGCGACAGCCCGTGCACCTTCGACATCCCCGACGCCACCTGCGTCAGCCGCGCGTCGTCGTCGACCTTGGCCGACGGCCTCCTGCCGATGGCCGGGTGGGACGGACAGAACGGCGGGGCCGGGTTCGCCGCCACCGACCCGACGGTGTTCCGCGGCCCGACCCGGTCCGGGATCGATCAGCTCCACCTCGGCGTCGCGGCGGCGCCGATGAACCAGCGCCGCGACCCGACCAAGCCGACGTGGAAGCTAGGCGCCGAGCTGCGCCTGGGGGTCGGCAAGGTCGCGGCCCTCGACCGCGTCGAGCCGACCCGCTCGACCGGGGTCGGCCGCGGCGTCCACGAGCTGCGGCTGTGGACCTCGGTCGCTCGTCGGATCGGCTGGGCCGAGCCCTTCGTCGACGTGTACTGGCAGCTCCCGATCGCGATCAAGGACGGCTCGCCGTTCGCGAGCCCGGGCTTCGGGGCGCGCTCGACCGACCCCAGCCAGCGGGCTGGGGCGCGGTTCGGCTTCGAGGCCTACGCGGTCGACCAAGGTGACGACGGGGCGCGGCTGTCCCTCGAGCTGTCGGCCCGCCTCGACGCGCACTTCGAGGGCCGCGAGCAGACCGAGATGTGGGAGGTGTTCGCGCTGGCCGGCGACGCCTCGGGCGGCGGCCCGCTGGTGCTCGACGCCGATCCGCTGGCCGCCGGGGTCCAGGCCCTCGACCACCCTGGCATCACCACGGTCGAGAACTACCTCGACACCGGCGCCCGCCTATCGGGGCGGATCAGCGTCGGCCAGCGGTTCCGGATCAACGCGTTCTTCGAGATGGCGGCGCAGACCGAGCACGTCTTGACCTTCACCGACGCCGGCATCGATCTGCCGGAGTGCGAGGGCGCCGCCAACCCGAGCTGCGAGGTCAGCGACGACGATCTGGTCTCGCCGGGCACCAACGAGGTGAGCCCACTCCACGTGCCGCTGATCGATCTGATCGGCCACCGCTACCACGTCGACAGCTCGCTGACCTACGGGGTCGGCGTGAACGTGGCGCTGCTTTTCTGAATTTTCTGGGGAGGTTTGTCGCCAAACCTCCCCTCGCTGGGGCGAAGCCCCAGCGAGCCTCCCCTCCGAGACGCGCGCCTCTGGCGCGTTGGAGGTCCATCGCGAGGGCGCGGTGACCTCGGGCGAAGTTGTCGCCAAACCTCCCCTCGCTGGGGCGAAGCCCCAGCGAGCCTCCCCTCCGAGACGCGCGCCACCGTTTTTCTGGAGGTTTGTCGCCAAACCTCCCTCGGCGGGGTCATGCCCCCGCCGAGCCTCCCTCCAAGACGCGCGCCACCGTTTTTCTGGAGGTTTGTCGCCAAACCTCCCTCGGCGGGGTCATGCCCCCGCCGAGCCTCCCTCCAAGACGCGCGCCACCGTTTTTCTGGAGGTTTGTCGCCAAACCTCCCTCGGCGGGGTCATGCCCCCGCCGAGCCTCCCTCCAAGACGCGCGCCTCTGGCGCGGTCGAGGTCCAGCGCGAGCGCGCGGTGACCTCGGACTCTCCTCGATGTGGAGCCGATGCGTCGGCCCCACGATCGGACTTGGACTCGGACTCGGACTCGGACTCGGCCTCGGTCTCGGCCTCGGTCTCGGTCTCGGACGCGGTCTCGGTCTCGGACTCGGTCTCGGACTCGGACTCGGACGCGGACTCGGACGCGGACTCGGTCTCGGACTCGGTCTCCAATGCCGATCAGTTAGGTGGCTAGGCGATCGGAATCCGCCGGGTTTCTAGGGAGGTGAACGTCGTCGTTGCGGCCGCGGGGCGGGAGGATCAGCGTGCGGGGATGACGCTCATCAAC
>JAGPCY010000071.1 GCA_018057825.1 Kofleriaceae bacterium
CCCCGACCCCGACCCCGACCCCGAGTCCGAGACCGAGACCGAGGCCGAGACCGAGTCCGAGTCCGAGTCCGAGTCCGAGACCGAGACCGAGACCGAGACCGAGACCGAGACCGAGACCGAGGCCGAGACCGAGACCGAGACCGAGGCCGAGTCCGAGTCCGAGGCCGAGACCGAGACCGAGACCGAGGCCGAGGCCGAGACCGAGACCGAGGCCGAGTCCGAGTCCGAGTCCGAGACCGAGACCGAGACCGAGACCGAGGCCGAGGCCGAGTCCGAGACCGAGGGCTCGCTACTGCTTGACCATCATGACCCGGTCGCCGACGCCCATCTCCTCGACGGCCAGGGTGACCAGGCCGATCGACATCGCGGCGTCGACCTGGACCAGCACGACCTCGCCCAGGGCGCGGACCGGGAACCGCCGGTTGTCCTGACCGACCATCTCGGCCGGGGTGATCTGCGGATCGAAGGCGTCCCCGCGGCGCACCACGTACATGCGGTTGCCCGGGACCACGCCCTGGCCCTTGCCGACGTCGACGAACACCACCTCGCCCGCGCCGATCAGGTCGCCGCGCCCGAGCATGGCGACGATCGTGCCCTGGGTCTCGACCTTGTTGGCCACCGGGGCGACGGTGCGGAACTGGGTGAGCAGCGGCCCGACCCGCGCGCCGCGCTCGATCTCGCCGTTGACCGAGGTGATGCGACCGCGGGCCAGCTTGTCCTTCTTGACGCTGGTGATCTCGACCTCGCCCATCACCCGGACGTAGCTGCCGACGTTGCCGCCGGTGTTCGGATGGCGGACCTGCTGATCGGCGGCGTAGATCGAGTAGCGGCTGCCGATCTGCGGCACGTCATCGCCGGGGTACGAGACGTAGATCTCGTCGGAGAGGCTCAGGAGCTCGCGCTCGTCGACCGCGCCGACCACGCGCCAGGCCGAGTCGAGGTGCTTCTGGTCGATGAAGGCGACCTGGCGGGTCGTCACCACCAGGTTGCGCTGCGGGGTCGCGACCGCCGGCCCGGGGGCGGCGTCGGGGTCGGTCTCGGGCTCGAGGTTGGCCGAGGTCAAGGCGGTCGCGGCGGCCACCAGTCCCTTGGGCAGGAGGCGCACCAGATCGCCCGGGTAGATCCAGTGCGGGTTGGTGATCTGCGGGTTGTACGACCACACCTTCGGCCACTGCCACGGGTCGTTGAAGTAGTACCAGCAGATCGCCCACAGGGTGTCGCCGCGGGTGACGACGTGGAGCTCGGGCGTCGGTCCACCGTAGACCTCGACGTCGACGGCGGCGCCGTCGGGCGACCCCTGATCGTAGTGGTAGTAGCCGCTCGGGCCGGTCGGCGCCGGGCTGGCGATGGTCGGGCGCCCGTCGGGCCCGGTGGTGATGACGATCGGGGTCGCGGTCGAGCCGCCCGGGGCGGGCTGGGCGACGGCGACGCCGGCGGTGGCGGCCAGCGAACACGCGGCGAGGCGTCGAATCATGGGAGCTGCTCCAGCCGGGTCGCGGCGATGGCGGCCGACGGCGACGTCGGGAACTGGCGGACGACCTGCTCGAGGGCGGCCCGGGCCTTGGCCGGTTCGCCCAGCGCCGCGTAGGACAGGCCGACCTTGAGCAGCGCGTCGGGCACCTTGTTGCCGAGCGGGTAGCTCGACACGGTGGCGCGGAACTCCGGCACCGCCCGCGCGTAGTCCTTCTGATCGTAGAACGCCTCGCCCAGCCAGTACTGCGCGTTGTCGGCGTAGTCGTGGCGCGGATAGGCCGCGATGAGCGCGCGGAAGGTCGTGATCGCGGTGGCGTGATCGCGCGCCTTGAGCGCCGCCATCCCGCGCTGGTAGAGCGTGATCGCGTCGTCGGTGGCGGCGGCGCGCGGCGCCGCGGTCGGGCGAGTCGGCGGCGCGGCGGGTGGGCGCTCGGTCAGCTCGGTCGAGGTCGGCAGATCGCGCAGGCCGGCGGCCCGCGGGGCCGCGCGCGGCGGCGGCGGCGGCGGCGCGCGGCGCGGCTCGAGCTCGGCGGTCAGATCGATGGGCTCGGCGCCGTCGTCGAACCCGCCGTCGTCGTCGGTGATCAGGCTGCCACCTTCGGTCAAGGCGTCGGGGTCGAGGACCTCGACCGGCAGCGGCGGCGGCGCCGCGATCGACACGCCGTGGACCGCGGAGGCCTCGAGGCGATCGGTCAGGACCAGGATCTGGTTGGCCAGATCCTTGGCCTTGCGCCGCTCGCCGCGCAGCTCGGCGCGCGTGGAGGCCAGCTCGCCGGCGAGGCGCTGGTTGTCCTGGCGAAGATTGGCCATCGCCCCGCCGCAGCCAGCGGCGAGGAGCGTGATCGCGAGGACCGGGGCGCGCACACCTACATCGTAGGAGCCGGCCGGCGGCGGCGCAAAGTTTTGGCGTCGACGCCGCGGTTATCGAAGCGCTTCGATAGCGCCGTCGGTCACGCGCGGCAGGCGGCGACGATCGCGCCGGCGCCGGCCGCCAAGAGTTCGGCCGCGGCGCGCTCGCCCAGCGCGACCGCCTCGGTCCGCGGGCCCCGCGCGGTCGCCCGCAGCACGGTCGTGCCGTCGGGAGTCCCACACAGCGCGCGCAGCTCGAGGGCGCCGCCGTCGAGGAGCGCGTGGGCGGCCAGCGGCGTCTGGCAGCTCCCGCCCATGGCGGCGAGGAAGCTGCGCTCGGCGGCGATGCGATCGGCCTCGGTCGGATCGTGGAGCGCCTCGCGCACGAGCGCCATCGTGTCGGCGTCGTCGGCCCGGGTCTCGATCGCCAGGACGCCCTGGGCCACCGCCGGCAAGCACACCTCGATCGGCAGGGCCTCGGTGATCCGATCGGCCAGGCCCAAGCGGGTCAGGCCGGCCGCCGCCAGCACGATCGCGTCGTAGTCGCCAGCGTCGAGCTTGCCGACCCGGGTCGGGACGTTGCCGCGCAGGAGCTTGATCTGGAGGTCGGGGCGGTGAGCCAAGAGCTGGCACTGCCGCCGCAAGCTCGACGTGCCGAGCACCGCGCCGGCCGGCAGCGCCGCCAGCGCGCCGTGCGGCGACACGATCGCGTCGCGCGGATCCTCGCGGCTCGACACCGCGGCCAGGGCCAGGCCGGGCGCGAGCTCGGCTGGCAGATCCTTCATGCTGTGGACCGCGACGTGGGCGCGACCGTCGAGGAGCGCCTGCTCGATCTCCTTGACGAACAGCGCCTTGCCGCCGATCGCCGCCAGGGCGACGTCGAGGATGCGGTCACCGGCGGTCGACAACGTGAGCAGCTCGACGGCGAGCCCGGGCCGGGTGGCCTCGAGGCGAGCCTTGACGTGTTCGGCTTGCCACAGCGCCAGCGCGCTGCCGCGGGTCGCGATCACCAGACGGTCGGTCACGGCGGCAGTATGCCCTCGGGCCGGCGCGAAAAACCACCGCCGGCGGCGACTGGCGCGGCGGCGGCGGATCGGGCAGCTTCCCGCCGTGGCATTCCGACGAGACACGCGGGCCGCGCGGCGCGGACTGGCGACGCTGGCCGCGCTGGCCGCGCTGACGACCGCGGCGCACGCCGCCCCCGACGGCGCCGCGCTGTACGCCCGGCTGTGCTTGCCGTGCCACGGCCCCGCCGGCGACGGTCGCGGCCCGGCCGCGCCGTGGCTCGATCCGCCGCCGCGCGACTTCACCGCCGGGAGCTGGAAGTGGATCACCACCGGCGATCCGTCGCGGCCGGCCCGCGCCGATCTGGCGGCGACGGTGCGCTGGGGCGCGCCGGGCGCTGGCATGCCCGCCTTCGGCGGCGCCCTGACCGCCGCCGAGGTCGAGGCGGTGATCGACGTCGTCCTCGACCTGGCCGGGCTGCCGCGCGATCCGGCGCCGGCCGCGATCGATCCTCCGCTGGCCACGGTCGGCGACGCCGCGACCGGCGCGCGCCGCTTCGCCGAGCTGGGCTGCGTCGCGTGCCACGGCGCCGACGGCCGCGCCGCCGACGGTGCGGTCGCGGCCCTGGCCAACCGCTACGGCCCGCCGGCCCGGCCGCGCGATCTGGTCGGCGACGGCGTGCGCCGCCCGGCGCCCGATCGGCGCGCCGCGGTGATCGCGACCCTCCGCCACGGCGTCGGCGGCACCGCGATGCCGGCCTTCGCCCTGCCCGACCGCGACCTCGCCGATCTGGCGGCCTTCGTCGACTCGATCGCCGCGCCGCGGGCCGGCCTGCCGGCCTTGACCCCGGCGACGATCGCCCGCGATCGCGCGGCCGGCCTCACCACCCGCGGCGGCTATCGCCCAGGCGCGGCCGACGATCCCGACGGCGCGACCTTCGGCCACACGTTGACCCTGCAAGGCCCGCCGCCGTCGAGCCTGGCCCCGGCGCAGGCGTCCTTGTCGTCGGCGCAGTGCGGGCGCTGCCACGCCGCCCAGGTCCGCGACTGGCGCGGCTCGCTCCACGGCGCGGCCGGCTCGCCGGGCCTCCTGGCCCAGACCACGCGCATGCGCGATCCGGCCCAGGTCGAGTCGTGCCTGCGCTGTCACGCGCCGCTGGCCGAGCAGCAGCCGCAGCTCCGCGCCGCGCATCGCGGTGGCCCCGAGGCCGATCGCACCTACGCGGCCAACCCGGCCTTCGACGCCGCGCTGCAGAGCGAGGGCGTGACCTGCGCCGCGTGCCACGTCCGCGGCTGGGAGCGCCTGGGCCCGCCGACCGTGGCGCCGACGCTCCTGACCCTGGCGTCGTACCCGCGCCGGCCCCTGGCGATCTACCAGCGCGCCGATCTGTGCCTGGGCTGCCACCAGCTCCCCCCGCGCTCCGCGCTCGCCGGCCGGCCGCTCCTCGACACCTACCGCGAGTGGCTCCTCGGCCCGTACATGCCGCGCGGCATCCAGTGCCAGCACTGCCACATGCCCAACCGCGAGCACACCTGGAAGGGCGTCCACGACCCCGAGACCTTCCGCCAGGGCATCGCCGTCGACGGTCGGGCCTGGCGCGGCACCTCGGGCGTGGTGTCGGTGCGCGCCACGATCACCAACGTCGGCGCCGGCCACTACCTCCCGACCACGCCGACGCCGGCGGCGTGGCTGGCGATCGAGCTCCACGATCGCGACGGTCGCCCGATCGCCGGCGCCCGCGCCGAGCGGCGGATCGGCCGCCACCTGCGCTTCACCGGCGGCCGCTTCGAGGAGCTCGAGGACACCCGCATCCCGCCGGGCGGCCAGCTCACCCTGGCCCAGGGCTGGCGCGACGGTGCGGTGGCGCGCGCCACCTTCGCCCGCGTCACGGTGCGGGTTCGCCCCGACGACTACTACGAAGGGCTCTACGAGCAGCGCCTGGCCGGCCGCCTCGAGCCCGAGATCCGCGCGCAGTTCGAAGCGGCGCTGGCCAAGGCCCGCGCCTCGCCCTACGTCGCCTACCAGGCCGACTGGCCGATCGCGACGCGGTGACTCGCGGATCAGGGACGCGAGGATCAGGGCGCGAGCGGTAGGGCCGGCGCCGCGCCGTCGGGCGGGGCGACGCCGAGGAGCGCCGCCACGGTCGCCGCCACCGCGAGCGCCGACACCGGCGCGGCCACCGTGCGCGGCGCCAGGCCGGGCCCGACCACCACCACGGGCACCGTGCGATCGTCGTCGGACGGCGCGTCGTGGGACGTACCCTTCGCGTAGCTAGTCACCAGGCCGCCGTCCTCGGGCCAGACCAGGAGCTCGCCGGTCTGGCCGGGCACGGTGGTCTCGCACACCCGCGCCACCATGTCGTCCTGCCCGGCGCAGGTCGTGGTCGCCATCGGCACCACCGCGTGGACCCCGGGCACGGCCTCGACCGCGCGCGCCATCGCCGCCAGCGCCGCGTCGCGGGCCGCCGGCGCGGCCGCCGCCCAGGTCGGGCTGCCGTAGATCATCGCCGACGACACCGCCGCGACCCAGTCGCCCGGGCCGAGCACGGTCGCGGCCGCCGCCTCGGCCGCCGCCTCGATCGCGGCCGGCGCGATGCGCGCGCCGCCGGTGCGATCCGGCATGCGGGTCGCGCCGTGATCGCTCGTCATCACCACCGCGTAGCGCCCGACGCCGACCTGGCGGTCGAGGGCGTCGAGGAGCCGGCCCAGCTCGCGATCGAGCCGGCGCTCGAGATCGAACATCTCCCACGACTCTTGCCCCCACTGGTGGCCGACGTAGTCGTGGGCCGAGAACGACAGCGCCAGCAGATCGGGCACGTCGTCGGCGCCCAGGCCCTCGCCGGCGATCGCGGCCAAAGCGGCGTCGACGGTCAGGGTGTCGAGAAACGGCGTGAGGCGGAGCGCCTTGGCCGGGTCGCCCAGAGAGGCCACCGGGTGGGGAAACCGCGGCTCGGTCTCCCCCGGCCCGTCGTCCACGCCGCCCGTGGCGGCCGCGATCGTCGCCGGATCGTCGATCGTCCACACCGCGTCGAGGTGCCCCGCGACCCGCGGCGCCAGGGCGGCGGCCCAGGTCGGCGGACCGCCGTAGGCCAGGCTCGACGTGAAGCCGCCCGCCGCGGGCTCGTACCACAGAGCGACGTCGGGGCGCCGACCGGCGACGAAGCACGCCGCCCGCGCCTTGCCCGCGATCGCCACGGACCGCCCGCGGCCACCGGTGCCCGCGCGCAGGGCCTCGGCCAGCCCGTCGACCGCGAGGATCGCGCCCGACGCGCCGTCGATCGGCAGGCGCTCGCCGCCGAGGCCGAGGACCGGACTGGCCGGATCGTGCTCCGCCGCGCGCTCGACGCCATCGCCGCGGCGGAACCAGGTGTTCGCGACCACGCCGGTGACCCGCGGCGACGCCCCGGTGCCGAGGGCGGCGTGCCCGGGCGAGGTGAAGGTGATCGCGAACGGGTACTGGGCCCGCGCGAAGTGGACGCCGCCGTCGAGGAGGCGAGCCAGCCCCGCGCGGTAGTGAGCGCGCCGCTCGGCCACGCCCCAGCTCGGCCACTGATCGATCACCACCAGGACGACCAGCCGCGGGGTCGGAGGTGGCGTCGGCGCCGGCGTCGGCGGGGAGGCCGCGGTCGCCGCGCACCCGGCCAGCGCGAAGGTCAGAGCCGCGATCCACCGCATCCGCCGACCGTACGCCGGATCGTGCGCGATCGCACGCTCACCTCCGGCGGGTTCGAGGTAGCGTCCGCGCCCATGCGCCGCCTCGCCGCTCGCCACCCCGCCGCCCTCGTCCTGCCATGGTTCGTGCTCGCCTGCGCTGGCTGCGGCAGCGACGACGACAGCGCGGCGGTCGACGCCGGCAGCGACGCGCCGGGCGTGGTCGCCAACCTCGAGCGCGACCTCTTGGCCACCGACCTGGCGATCGACGTCACCGCCCGCACCGGGGTCGCGCGCGTGCAGTTCGCCGCCGGCACGCCCGGGGCGAGCCTCGAGGTCGGCGACCTGACGATCACCGCGGTCACCGTCGGCGGCCAGCCGATCGCGACCGAGCGCGTGGTCGATCGGCTCGATCTCGCGGTCGGCGCCGACGCGGTCGAGGTCGAGCTCGCCTACAGCTACCGGCTCCACGATCGCAACGACGGCGCGGCCACCGCGGGCTACACGCTGACCTGGCCGTACTACTGCGGCAACCTGTTCCCCTGTCACTCCCTGCCCGCCGACGGCTCGACCTTCGAGCTGGCGCTGACCGGCGTGCCGACTGGCCAGGTCGCGGTCTACCCGGCCATGCTCACCGAGTCGGCGGCCTACCAGCTCGCCTGGGCCATCGGCCCGTACCAGCGCACCTCGCTCGGCCGCACCACCGCCGGCACCGAGGTCGTGCGCTGGAACTATCCGAGCGAGGACACCGCGGCCGCCGCCGGCACCGCCCACCTCCTCGCCGGCTTCGACTGGCTCGAGCGCAACCTCGGGCCCTACCGCTTCGGCACCGAGGTCGGCTCGGTGTCGGCGCACTGGGGCGCCGGCGCCTACGGCGGCATGGAGCACCACCCGCTGTGGCACGTCGCCGTCGACGCCCTGACCGACGAGTCGACCCACCTCCACGAGGCCGCCCACGGCTGGTTCGGCGACGGGATCCGCCTGGCCTGCTGGGAGGACTTCGTCCTGTCCGAGGGCGCCGCCACCTACTACGAGGCCCGGCTGCAGGAGGAGGTCATCAGCCCGGCGGCCGGCGACGCCGCCTGGCGCGGCCTCGAGAGCGAGCTCACCCGCATGCGCAACCAGGGCGGCGCCGGCGTGGCCTGGCCGGCGAGCTGCGGCGCGGTCGACGTGCTCACGATCTTCTCGCGCGTGCCCTACGTGAAGGGCGCCATCTTCCTGCGCGCGCTCGAGCGGCGGATCGGCCGGCCGATGTTCGACGCGTCGATGCGCGCCATGTACACCGCCCACGGCGGCGCCGCCGCCGGCGTGACCGACCTGATCGAGGTCGTCCAGACCACGGCTGGCTACGACGCCACCGCCTGCGCCAACGCCTGGCTGGGCCAGCGCGCGATCCCGACCGAGCTCACCTGCCCGTAGCTCGAGCGCCGCTCGCGGCCGACCGCCGTCAGCCGACCGCCGACGCCCAACCACCGACGGAACGCTGCGAATCCCCCCGGTTCCGCAGCGCCCCGTCCCTCCCGCGATGCGCCGCCGCCCGGCGCCTGGAGTGACCGCGACCGGTCGCGGCTACGACGCGTGGGCTTGCACCGCCGAGGCGAACAGCCCCTTGGGGCCGTCGTTCTCGACGTACTCGACCGCCTGGCCCTGCACCAAGGTGCGGAAGCCATCCCCGGCGATCGCGGAGTAGTGCACGAACACGTCGCGGCCGTCTTCGGCGCGCGAGATGAACCCGTAGCCCTTGGCGTCGTTGAACCACTTCACTGTTCCAAGCGCCATCGTCAGTCCTCCAGGTCGTCCTCACGGCCGGTGGCCGTCCTCCCGGTTTCAGCATGCCCACGGCGCGTACTCAACCTGCGGTTGGAAAAACCCGGCGGAGCGCTGGAATTGTGCGCCGTCACTAGAACGCGCCCCAGCACCGCCGCCGACCTCTACCTCCGCCTCCACTCGGCCTCGGTCTCGGTCTCCGCCTCCGCCTCCGCCTCCGCCTCCGCCTCGGTCTCGGCCTCGGTCTCGGTCTCGGTCTCGGCCTCGGTCTCGGTCTCGGCCTCGGTCTCGGACGCCTCCGTCTCGGTCTCGGCCTCCCCCTCGGCCTCGGTCTCCACCTCGCTCTCCTCCTCCGCCTCGCTCTCCGCCCTCGCCTCGCTCTCCTCCCTCGCCTCGCTCTCCGCCTAGAACGCGCCGTCGTGCGCGCGCTTCCACCGCACCGTCCCGACCCCGCCGAGCTCGACCGCCTCACGCTCCCCCAGCGCATGGACCCGCACGCCCCGACCATCGACCGTCATGCCATTCGTCGACGCCGCGTCGATCAACCACAGCCGATCGACCGCCTCGATCACCAGCGCGTGGACCCGCGAGATCCGCTCGAGCGCCAGCGAGGTCGCGCCGCCACTGTCGCAGCGGTGATAGCGCCCCAGGAGCAGGCCGCGACGCGCGGCCTCTGGCCCGACGTCGATCGTGTCGCGACCCAGCGCCGACGACAGCTCCAGGGTGCCCAGGCGCTCGGCGCTGTCGCCGGCGTCGACCCGCGCTCGGGTCGGGCCGTCGACGGCGGTGATGACCGAACGACTCGCCGCGCGCGGCCCCCCCAGGGACACCGCGGCCGCCGGGCGGCGCGCGCGGGCCCAGCGATCGGGCTCGGCGTCGCGGTCGTCGACGTAGACCCGCTCCGGCAGGAGTGCCATCGCGGCCGACACCTCGGCCGGCCAGTCCTCGCCGCCGGTGGGAAAGCACAGGAGGAGGTAGCGCCCGACCCAGACGAAGGCCGGGCCCAGCGCGGTCACCGCCTCCAGCGAGCGACCCGCCTCGTCGACGAAGGCGGTCCCGGTCCGCAGATCGATCAACCGATAGCGGACCTCCTCGGAGCCCGGGCCGCCCCAGTCGCGGGCTGGCTCGACGATCACCACCAGGTGGCGCAAGGACATCGCCGGATCGCTCTCGAGGTACAGATCGCACTGGCCGTGGCGCCCCACGACCGCGACGTTGATCGTGCCGGGCTTGGCCGCCACCCACATCGAGCCGGCGACCCGATCGCGAGCCGCGTCGATCGCGACCACCGCGACCCCAGGATCGCGGCTGGTCGACAACACGGCGTGGATGGCCGGCCACTGCGTCGCCAGGAGCGCCAGCGGCCGCGAGCGCGGCGGCCGCGCGCCGACCATCGCCATCGTCCTCAGGTTGCCCGCGCCCGCGCGATCTTGGCCCTCGGCGAGGTCGATCACGCGGGTCCGCATCGGGTCAGTGTACCCCAGGCCGGCTGACCTAGGCACGGATCTGTCCCCGGGTGCCAGCTCCTGCCACCCGCCCCCGGGGTGGGAGGCGCCCCTACGCCACCCCGGCCGGGGCCTCGGCGAGCCAGCCGAAGAACGTCGCCATCTGCCGCCGCTGGGCCTCGGGCATGTACTCGAAGTTGCGCCCGCGATCGATGATCTCCCAGAAGTCCTTGGACTCGACCCGCTCGAGCTGCTCGCGGATCGCCCGCAGGCGCTCGCTCGGCTCGGCCCGCATGTCGTCGGCGATCCGCCGGGCCGCGGCCTCGGCGCCGGCCGCCAGGTAGAAGCAGGCCAGCTTGACCTGGGCCTTGCGGATGCCGATCAGCCCGCCCTCCTGGCGCCGCCCGCGCAGCGGCTGATCGAGCTCGAGGAACTGCGCCAGGAGCGCGTCGCCGCCGCCCAGGCCGTGGGCCAGCTCGCACAGCGTGCCAACGTCGTAGGCCACGGTCTCGGTGACGAAGTCGAGCTGGAGATCGTAGCTCGTGCGCCCGTAGTAGATCATGTGGCCGACCGCCTCGGCGGCGATCTCGTGCTCGCCGCGCCGGATCATCGCCTCGACGAACTGGCGGTACTGGTTCAGCACGTTGTACGCGGTGCGCACCGCCTTGGCGTTGATGGTCGCCCGCAGGTACGAGTTCATGAACCGAAACACCAGCCGCACCACCTCGCGATCGCCCCGGGTGGCGGCAGCCTCGCCGATGTACCGGGTGTCGATCGCGATCAGGTAGTTGATGTCCGGCATCGCGCCGCCGGCCTCGTTGTAGATGCCCAGGTACTGGCGCAGGGCCTTCCACTCGACCCAAGTCCGGCGGGCCTCGAGGTCGCGCAAGGACTCGGGATCCATCGCCACGAAGTCGGGGTTGTCGCGGATGGTCGGCCCGATCGCGAACCACGGCGCCCGGGCCGAGCCCTTGTGGCCGAGGTAGCCGACCACGAAGTCCTTGATCGCGTCGACCGCGCGGCTGGCGATGATCTTGTCCTTGCCCGAGATCGAGTTCGAGGTGATGTCGGTCAGCTCCTCCATCGCCGCCAGGACCTCGCCCTGGATCGCGATCGCCGCGGCGTCGTCGCGAGTCGCGGTGGCGCGCTCGACGGTGGCCACCGCCTCCTCGCGGATGCGGGCCACGATGTGCGACGGCTCGAGGAACCGGAACACGTAGGCGAAGTACGGCAGCATCACCACCAGCCCGAGCGTGGTGAACGCGAGCATCGCGACGATCGCGGTCCGCGGCACGAAGCTCGACTTGACCGACACCGACAGCCACACCCCACACACGCAGGCGACGACGAAGTAGGCCATGACGAGGACGTTGACCCGGTCGCGCAGGAACATCTGCGCGACCCCGGTGTAGCGCTCGCTCGAGAGCTGCACGATGATCGACACCACCGTGATCACGATGCCGAGGACCGCGGCGATCATCGCCGCCATCGACGGCAACGCGTCGGTGATCATGTCCGACTCGAACGCGAAGTAGCCGCCGACCCCACCGTCGGCGTCGGCCAGGTAGAACCCGGCGAACAGCGCGAGGGCGACCGCGGCGAGGAGCGCGACCGGCCAGAGCCACAGGCGGCGATTCACGACCGGCGCAGTGTAGACGCGATCGCGGCGATCAAGGCAAGAGCGCGGGCGGCACCTGCCCCGGGGTCGGCGTCGTGTAGCCGCCGGTGTCCCAGGTGGTGCCGAGCTGCTCGGAGGTCTCGTCGTGGCCGGCCACGCCGTTGCCGGCGCCGCCGTGGGTCTCGGTGGTGGCGCTCTCGAGGGCGATGCGCTTGGTCGAGCGGGCCGAGGCCGGGGTGGCCTGGCTCGGCAGGGTGAAGGCGTCGGTGGCGTAGGCGGTGGCGACCGCGTCGGCGTCGGGGCCGTCGACCGCGAGGCCGCTCTTGTTGGCGAGCTGGTTGGCGGCGGTCGGGGTGCCGGCGATCATCAGATCGACGTCGGTCACCCGGTCGGTGGCGCCGTCCCAGCGGAACAAGACGACCGGCTCGCCGGCGTTGGTCAGGCTCGAGCTGCCGGTGACGCTGACCGCGGTCATGGTCGACGACGCGATCGAGTAGGTCGGGGAGACCCCGGGGTAGGCGATCGTGAAGTTGGCGGCGGTGTCGACGGCGACGGTGACGACCCCGCCGGGCGGGATCGACGCGCCGGCCGGGAACTTGACGATGAAGTCGGCGGCGTCGACGGTGGCGGCCGCGACCCCGGCCGGCAGGCGGAAGTAGCCGGCGGCGTCGGACAGGTAGTAGGTCGACAGATCGACCGCGGTCCCGGTCGGGTTGACGAGCTCGATGAACTCGCCGCCGGTCGGGGCCAGGACGACCTCGGCCAAGAGCACGTGGGCGACCACCGGCGGTGGACCGTCGATCGGCGCGGCGTCGACCGCGGCGTCGACCGCGGTCGCGTCGATCGCGGCGGCGTCGACCGGCCGGGCATCGATTACCGCCCCGTCGATCACCGGGCCGTCGATCACCGGGCCGTCGCCGCCCGGCCCGTCCACCACCCGGGCGTCGGCGACCGCGCTGTCGACCCGGGCGGCGTCGACCTCGGCGTTCTGCCCCGAGGCGCAGGCGACCAGACCGAGGCAGGCGAGCGAGACGGCGGGGCGCATGATCCGCGAGTACCAGGGCCGGACGGGGGTTTCAATCGCAAACCGGTGACGGCGTGGCAACGTCCTGACCGGTGGTATATAGGCGCCCGATCTCTAACGCCAAGGAGCCGCCGTGACCCGTGACCTGATGGACGAGCGCCGGAGCGCGCTCGAGGACGAGTTCTTCCACAAGCAGGACCAGGCCAAGCTGGCCGCGATGAAGGAGAAGCTCTCGGCCCAGGCGACCAAGGAGGAGCTGCGCAAGATGTCGGGCATGACCGACGACGCGGTCCTCGACAAGCTGGTCGGCCTGGGGCTGTCGGGCAAGACCGTCGCGGCGCTGTCCTTGGTGCCGCTCATCGCCGTGGCCTGGGCCGACGGCGAGATCCAGGACAACGAGCGCGACGCGATCTTGCACGGCGCGTCGGGCAAGGGCCTGGAGTCCGGCACCCCCGGCCACGAGCTCCTGTCGAGCTGGCTGGCCAAGAAGCCCGACGAGTCGCTGTTCGAGGCCTGGGAGGGCTACATCAAGAGCCTGACCAGCCAGCTCAACGACGAGCAGACCCGGATGCTGAAGAAGCAGGTCGTCAACTTCGCGCAGCTCGTGGCCGGCGCCGACGGCGGGCTGCTCGGCCTGCGCAAGGTCTCGGGCTCGGAGCAGAAGGTCCTGGCCCGGATCGAAGCGGCGTTCGCGAAGTGACGGTGGCGCCGCGCTGGCTGGGTCGGACCGGGGTCCGGGTCTCGCGCCTGGCCCTGGGCTGTATGTCGTTCGGCGGCGACGCCGACGACGCGACCAGCGCGGCCCTCTACGGCCGGGCCCGCGACGCCGGGATCACGCTCTACGACACCGCCGACGTCTACAACCACGGCCGCTCCGAGGAGCTCCTCGGCGCGCTGTCGGCCGGCCACCGCGACGAGATCGTGGTGGCGACCAAGGCCTACTTCCCGACCGGCCCCGACGGCAACGCCCGCGGCACCTCGCGCTACCACCTGGTGCGCGCGTGCGAGGCCAGCCTGCGCCGCCTCGGCCGCGACGCCGTCGACGTCTTCTACCTCCACCGCTGGGACGACCGCACCGACCTCGACGAGACCCTGCGGGCGATCGACGATCTGGTGCGGGCCGGCAAGGTGCTGTACCCGGCGTGCTCGAACTTCGCCGCCTGGCAGGTCGCGCGGGCCCTCGGCGTCGCGGCGCTGCATCGGCTGGCGCCGCTGGTGGCGATCCAGCCGATGTACAACCTGCTCAAGCGCCAGGCCGAGGTCGAGCTCTTGCCGATGGCCGAGGCCCTCGGCGTCGCGGTCATCCCCTACAGCCCGACCGCCGGCGGCCTCCTGACCGGCAAGTGGGGCGTGGCCAAGCGTCCGGCTTCCGGACGGATGACCTCGAACTCGATGTACCAGACCCGCTACGCCGACCCGGCGTACCTGGCCGCCGCCGACGGCCTGACCGCGATCGCCAGCGAGCTCGGGGTGTCGCCGGCGGCCCTGGCGGTGGCCTGGGTCGCCAGCCACCCGGCGGTGACCTCGGTCTTGCTCGGGGCCCGCTCGGTGGCCCAGCTCGACGACCTGCTCGCCGCCGAGGCGATCGCGATGACGCCCGAGCTGCGGGCCCGGATCGCGGCGCTCACGCCCGAGCCGCCGCCGGCGACCGACCGCAACGAAGAGCGGACCGCGGCCAACTACGGCGCGCGGTGATCCCGCCGGGCTACCGCGGCCTGGCCGAGGTCGCGGCCACCGCCGCCGCCTACGGGGCGCGGCCGATCGGCGCCAGTCGGGCCGGTCGCCCGATCGACGCCATCGAGGTCGGCCCGGTCGACGCGCCGCGGGCCCTGGTGATCGCGGGCCTGCACCCGCTCGAGTGGATCGGCGTCGAGGTCGCGCTGGCCCTGGCCGCGGCCTGGTCGGCCGGCCCACCGCCGGCGCGGCGGATCGCGATCGTGCCGGTCGCCAACCCCGACGGCTACGCCGCGGTCGAGGACGATCTGCGCGCCGGCCGACGGCGCTGGCACCGGACCAGCGGCCCCGACGCCCACGGCCTCGGCGTCGATCTCAACCGCAACTTCCCGATCGGGCACCAGGCGGCGCCGGGCTGGTCGCGGGCCCTGCCCCACGGCGGACCGGCGCCATGGTCCGAGCCCGAGGCCCGCGCGCTGGCCGCCGCGGTCGGCGAGCATCCCCTCGAGCGCGCGGTCTCGCTGCACAGCTTCGGGCGGATGATCCTCTTGCCGTGGGGCCACCGCGGCGAGCGCCCGCCGCGCTACCGCGAGCTGCTCGGCCACGCCCGCGCGATCGCCGACCGGCTGCCCGAGCGCTACCGCACCTGGCAGGTCGGGCGCCATCGCCCGTTTCGGCTCGGCGGCCTCGAGCTCGACTGGCTGACCGCGCGCGGCGCCCTGGCGCTCCTCGTCGAGTGTGGCGGCGGCGGTCTCCGCCTGACCGCGCCCGCGACCTGGGGCGCGCCGTTTCACTGGTACAACCCGCCCGACGGGGCCACCGCCGCCGCGCCGATCGCCGCCGCGGTCGCGCCGTTTCTCGCCGAGCGCTGACCCGCGCGCGCCCGCGGGCGGACCGCGCTCACTCGCGGCGCAGCGACACGCTGGCGCACAGGCCCATGCCGATGAAGAACGTGAGCAGCGAGCTGCCGCCGTAGCTGATGAACGGCAGGGTCACGCCGACCACCGGCGCCATGCCGAGCACCATCGCGACGTTCACGACCACGTGCCAGAAGGTCATCGCGGCGACGCCGAGGCAGATCACCGCGCCGGCGGTGTCCTTGGCCTTGAGCGCGATGTTCAAGATCCACACGATCAGGAACGCGAACACCGCCAGGAGCACGAAGGCGCCGACGAAGCCCCACTCCTCGGCCCACACCGAGAACGGGAAGTCGGTCCAGTGCTCGGGCAGGAAGTCGAACTGGTTCTGGGTCCCCTCCATGTAGCCCTTGCCGAGGAGCTTCCCCGAGCCGACCGCGAAGATCGACTGCAGCGTGTGCCAGCCCGAGCCGGTCGAGTCGGCGGTGGGATCGAGGAACGCCAGGACCCGCCCCTTCTGGTACTCGTGCATCGACTCCCACAGGAGCGGCACCGCGGCGACCATCGCGAACAGCGTGTAGACCATCGGCCAGACGTCGCGCAGCGCCAGGAACCCGACCGACAGCATGATGAGCGCGGTCAGGGTCGCGGTGCCGAGATCGGGCTGGATCGCGATCAGGAACACCGGCATGGCCAGGACCGCGAGCTTGGGCGCCAGGGTGGTCCACTGCGGCTTGCCGCCCGGGCTCTCGGAGATCAGCCGGGCCAGCACCATGATCACCGCCAGCTTGGCGACCTCCGACGGCTGCCCGCCGAGGGCGCCGATCCGCACCCAGCGCTCGCTGCCCTTGGCGTTCGAGCCGAAGATGTCGACCACGACCAGCGCGACCACCGCGACCGCGAAGCCGATCCACGCCACCCGCAGGAGCGCGCGGTAGTCGAGGGCGGCGGCGGCGACGAAGGCCAGGGCGCCGACGAACATCCACCGCACCTGATCGTCGAACTTGGCGGCGTGGCGGGTACCGTGCACGGCGCTGTAGAGGTTGAGCAGGCCGATGCCGACGATGATCGCGACGATCACGACCAGGGGCCACTCGGCGAAGACCGTCGAGCGCAAGCGGCGCCAGCGCGTCGGGCCGATCGCGTCGAGGCCGCGGCCGCGCCAGGCGTTCACGGCTCGTGCTCCGGCTCGGCCGACGCCGGGTCGTCGACCGGCGGCTCGTCGATCGCGGGCGCCTCGGCCGCCGGGGTCGGCGGCGCCGCCCAGTACTCCCCGGTCGCCATCCGCAGCACCGCCTCGGGGCTGAGCGCGCCGGGCGCGGCCGCGTGCCCGCGCACCTTCGAGGCCCAGCCCTCGAGGATGAGCTTGGCCACCGGCCCGGCGACCTTGCCGCCCGGCCCGCCGTGCTCGATCAGGACCACGATCGCGACCTCGGGCGCCTCGGCGGGGGCCACGCCGGCGAACCATGCGTGGTCGCCGTTGGGCGACCAACCGCGGATCTGCCGCTGGTCCTTCTTGGCCTTCTTGGCCGCGACCTGAGCGGTGCCGGTCTTGCCGGCGATCGCCACCACCTCGCTGGTCGCGTGCTCGAAGGCGGTGCCGCCCGGCTCGTTGACCGCCTTCCAGGTGCCGCGCCGCCAGATGTCGAGGATCTCCGGCGGGGTCGCGACCCGCTGCTTCACCTGGGGCTGGTACTGGATCACGGTGGCGCCGTCGGCCCGAACCAGGCGGTCGACCACCTGGGGCACGAACACGGTGCCGCCGTTGGCCAGCGCGGCGTAGGCCATCGCCACCTGCATCACCGTGACCTCGACGTCCCCCTGCCCGGTCGAGCCGTTGATCGTGTAGCCGATCATGAACCGGCCGCGCTGCTCGTACCAGGCGCGGGTCGGCACCCGGCCCGGCGCGTCGCCGTTGAGGCCAAGCCCGGTGCGCGTGCCGAAGCCGTACTGGTTGGCGACCTCGGCGATGCGATCGAGTCCGACCCGCTCGGCCAGGGTCCAGAAGTAGACGTTGCACGAGTGCTGGATCGCGCTCACCAGATCGAGGTGGCCGTGGGACGACGTGCAGTCGAAGGGGCGGCGGTCGCCGGCCACGGTGTGGCTGCCCTTGCAGGTGATGCCCTCCTCCTCGCGGCCCTGGCCGTCCTCGAGGGCGGCGATGGTGGTGACGAACTTGAAGATCGAGCCCGGCGGGTACGGCACCCGCAGCGCCTTGTCGATGAACGGCTTGCGGGGATCGTCCTCGAGGAACTTGGCCTCGGCCTTGGTCAGGTGGCCGGTCATGACGTTGGGGTTAAACGACGGCTTACTGACCAGGGCCAGGACCTTGCCGGTCGCGATCTCGACCACCGCCACCGCCGACGCCGGGTACGGCGCGACCGCGCGCTCGGCGATGCGCTGCAGGTCGGCGTCGATCGTGAGGACCAGGCTGTAGCCGGCGACCGGCTCGGTGACCCGGTCGCCCGCGATCAGGCCGGCCGCGGTGGCGTCGTCGAGGCGGCGGCCGCGGGCGTCGACGGCGTAGCGCTCCTTGCCCTTCTTGCCGCGCAGGTAGTTCTCGAACACGGTCTCGAGGCCGTAGCGGCCGACCAGCTCGTCGCCGCCGTAGCCCTGGGGCGCCAGGAGCTGGGCCTCCTCGGCGTTCATCTGGGTCATGTAGCCGACCAGGTGGGCGGCCAGGTCGCCGTGCGGATAGTGACGGTAGGGCTCGTTGCGGACCTCGAGGCCCGGCAGGCGGAACCGCTCCTGGTCGATGCGCGCGGCGCGCTCGTAGGAGATGTCCTCGAGCAGAAGGATCGGCTCGCGTACCTTGCGCTTGGTCGCGGTCGCGATGCGGGCGTCGATCTTGGCGAGGTCGTCCTCGGTGAGGCCGAGCATCCGCTTGAGCTGGACGCGCAGCTCGGGGGTGACGGTCTTGGCCGGGGCGTAGAGGTTGAACGCGGCGCGGTTGTCGGCCAGGGCCACGCCGTTGCGGTCGAGGATGCGACCGCGGATCGACGGCAGGTAGCGCTCGTGGACGACGTTCGACACGGTGCGCTCGCGGTAGCGATCGCCGCGCAGCACCTGCAGCCACCACAGCCGCAGCACCAGCCCGCCGAAGCCGACCAGCATGGCGACGAACACCCAGCGCAGCCGGCGGGTCAGCGGCGGCAAGGCGCCACCGCCACGGGCGCCGCCCTCGATCAGCACCGCGCCCTCACGGCGCCAGCCCCGCGAGGGCGTGATCGCGCTCGCGGTGGGTGCGCGCGAAGGCGGCGTCGACCCGGCGGTACAGCCGGATGACCGCCGGCCCGACGACGATCGTGACCAGGCCGACCCGGGCCAGGGCCCACAGCTCGGTGCCGGCCGCGCCGACCGCCCCGACCACGGTCGTGCGCAGGACCACGACCATGAGGCCGGCCAGGACCGTCGTGGCGAGGGCGAACCCGGCGGTCAGGGCCCAGCCGCGCACCAGGATCTGGCGCTGGACCCCGAAGGCCAGCACGCAGACCAACCCAGAGGTCAGGGCCAGGAGGCCGTGTTGCGCGCCCGACAGGAGGTCGGCGAGGTAGCCGACGATCACCGCGCCGGCGACCGGCCCGGCGGCGCCGTGGCGGGCGGTCAGGCCCAGGTAGCCGGCGGTGACCGCGAAGATGGCCGGCGGGGCGTCGTCGACCACCGGCACGGGCAAGGCCGGCCAGACCACGCCCACGACGAGCATGATCAGGTAGGCGATGAGGACGAGGGTCGCGGTCCGCATGCGAGCCGGGGGGCCGTCCTACCACGACGCCCCCAGCCGGGCACGCGGTTTGTCGCGGCGCGGCGCTGGCCCGTCACCGCCCCGGACAGAGGCCCAGCACTCGGGCCCGCGCCGTCGAGGTCGGCCAGCGGCGGAGGAAGGTCGCGCGCGCCCGCTCGGCGCCGGCGGGGTCGCCGGCGGCGCACCGGACCTCGACCGCGAGGGCACCGGCCTCCTCGGCGAGCTGGCCGGCGGCGAACTCGGCCCGGTACGAGGTCAGGGCGGCCTCGGCGGCGCCGGGATCGCCGGCGCGCAGCGCGGTCCGCGCCGCCCGCAGATGGGCGAGCTCGCGGGTCAGCGGATCGGCCGCGACGGGTGGGGAGATCGTGGGGGGATCGGCGGGAAGATCAGCGGCCGGGGGGAGCGGGGCCGCGGAGGGCGAGGAGGCGGACGCCGACGCGGGCCGCGGCGGGCGCGGGCGCGGCGACTCGAGGACGATGTCGGCGAGGTCGATCGCGGGCAGCTCGGGGACCGCGGGGACCGCGGGCGCCGTCGGGGCGAGCGCGGGCGCGGTCCCGGCGGAGGGCGCGACCGCGGGCGGAGCGGCCTCGGGTACGGCGGGCGCGACGGCCGGCGCCGGCGCGCTGGTTCGCCGCCCGCGGGTCCAGGGCGGCGCGGCGACCACGGCGATCGCGACCGCCGCGGCCACCCCCAGCCCGAGGGCGGCCACCTTGCCACCGCTCGCGGCCCGGGCTGCCGCGGCCCCACCGACCGCCGCGGTCGCGGTCGCAGCGGCCAGGCGGCGCCGGCCGCGCTCGAGGGCCGCCGGGTCGGGCGCCAGCTCGGCGCGGGCCGCGGCCAGGAGGTCGCGGGTGTCCGGAGACAGATCGGTCATGGCGACTCCTCCCGCGCGCGGGCGGCGGCTCGTCGAGCCACGCCCTGCTCGAAGCGCTGGCGGGCCAGCCGCAGGCGCGAGTACACGGTGTTGAGCGGAGCACCGACGATCTCGGCCACCGCCGGCGCCGCGAGCTGCTCGAGCTCCATCAGCACGAAGACCTCGCGCTGTTCGGGGTCGAGGGTGTCGAGGATCGCCAGCACCGCGCGGGCGGCCTGCGCCTGGGCCACCGCGCGCTCGGGGCTGACCCCGGCGTCGGCGACCTCGGCGATCGCCGCCAGCGGCTGGGTCCCGGCCGGACGACGTCGACGGTGATCGGCGGCGACCCGGCGGGCGATCGCGAACAGCCAGGTGGTCAAGGCGGCGCGGCCCTCGAACTCGCCCAGGCGACGATGGACCACGATGAAGACGTCCTGGACCGCGTCGTCGAGGCTGGCCGGCGGGACCCCGAGCGCGCGCAGGGCGCGAAACACCATCGCGGCGTGGCGATCGTAGACCTCGGCGACGGTCAGCGCGGGCGCGGCGGCGGCGGCCGGGGCGCTGGGCAGGGTCGCGGTCAACATCGTCGGGTGAGTGGGCGCGGCCATGGCGATCCGTCACGCGATCGTCAGAACACGATGGCCTCGACGGCCAGGCCGATCCGCACCGCCACCGGGGCGGTCCGCGGCGCCGCCATGCCGTCGGCCAGGCGCAGGCGGTCGATCATGCCCAGGCCGTCGATCGCCGCCGACACCGCCGCGTGATCGCCCAGCGGCCGGGTCCAGCGCACCGACAGCGCGACCGCGCTCCACCGCTGGTCCGCGGCGCCGCGCTCGGAGAACCGGCCGACGTGAGCGCCGCCGCACAGCCAGACCCGCCAGGCCGCGCCGCAGCCGCGGACGTCGACCTCGCCGAGGCCGATCGGGCTCTCGCCGCCGCCGGCCACCCAGTCGACGCGCCAGGCCGCGGCGCCGACCTCGGCGCGGAACCGAGCGTAGCTGACCGCCAGGGTCGCGCCGGCGCCGAGCCGGAGCTCGGGCATCGTGCCCGCGTCGGACCAGCCGTCGACCCGGAGGTGGACGCGGGCCCGGCCGACCAGGCCGTAGCGCGGCGGCAAGCGCGGCCGCGGAGGGGCCGCGCCGTCCGCGCCCGGCGGCGCCAGGGGATCGTCGTCGACGTCGTCGCGGGCGTCGTCGCGGCGGTGGCGGGGGTCGCGGGCGTCGCGGGCGTCGTCGACCGCGGTCGCCACGACCAGGGCGACGGCCTCGAGCACCGCCGCGCAGTCGGCGCCGCGGACCTCGCGGGTGGTGCGGGCCGACGGCGTGACGATCGAGATCTGGGCCACCAGCTCGCGCTCGATGGGCGCGCGCTCGACCGCGACCGCGGCTCGCACGCCGTCGGAGGCTGCCAGCGGGCGCCCGAGGTGCTCGCCGATGCGGGCGGCCAGCGCGGCGTCGCTGCCGCAGCCGACCGGGCCACTCCAGCGCGCGCGTGGATCGGCGGTCGCGACCCCGGTCGCGGCCGCGAGGAGGCCGAGGAGGCCGAGGAGGCCGAC
Organism: Kofleriaceae bacterium; assembly: GCA_018057825.1. Lineage (GTDB taxonomy): Bacteria > Myxococcota_A > Polyangia > Haliangiales > Haliangiaceae > UBA2376. The sequence continues at coordinate 21,513 of JAGPCY010000071.1, forward strand.
CGCCAGGACGAGCCGCGCGGACACGGGAAGATGGTAGCCGATGTGAGGCGGAGGAGGCGGTGAAGGAGGAGGCGGAGCGGAGAGCGAGAGCGAGGCCGAGGCGGCGACCGAGACCGAGACGGAGGCCGAGACCGAGACCGAGACCGAGACGGAGGCCGAGACCGAGACCGAGACGGAGACCGAGACCGAGGACGAGACCGAGGACGAGACCGAGGACGAGACCGAGACCGAGACCGAGACCGAGACCGAGGCCGAGACCGAGACCGAGACCGAGACCGAGACCGAGACCGAGACCGAGTCGAATCGGTCGCGAGGCTCAGCGCACCGGGGTTCGCAAGAGCACCAGCTCCTCGGCGACCGTCGGGT
>JAGPCY010000042.1 GCA_018057825.1 Kofleriaceae bacterium
CCCTCACCTCGCCTCCAGCCAGCCTCGGTCGTGGGCACTGCCCGTGCGCGCAGGGCGCGCAGGGTGAGCCACCCCCGAGGAGCCGTCGTCCACGCCGCCCTCGCGCGAGGTCATCGCGCCGCCATCGACCGGCGCAGCGCGGCGGCGAGCCGCATCGCCGCCCGGCGCAGCGCGGCGTCGACGAGCCGCATCGCCGTGCTGGCCACCGCCCGGTGCAGCGCTGCGGCGATCTGCGTCGCCGAGCCGGCGCAGCGCAGCGTCGACGTGCTGCCTCGCCGAGCCGGCCACCGCCCGGCGCAGCGCTGCGGCGAACTGCGTCGCCGAGCCGGCGCAGCGCTGTGTCGCCGAGCTGCCTCGCCGAGCTGGCCTCGCCCGACGCAGCGCCGCCGAGCCGCGTCGCCGCGCACGCCCTCGCCCGGCGCACCGCGCCGACGAGCCGCGTCCCGAGCTGGCCATCGCCCGTCCGGGGCTCCGTGGTCGGGGTGCCCTCGCGACCTCCCGCGCACCGTCCCGCGCCATCGGCCGCAGGCCGCACGCGGCGACGACCTACCGCGCGCTCGGCGGCCGACGTCACTGGCCGTGCGCGTCGGTCGCGGACGGGCGAACCCCAACCACGGCGCCCACGACATGCTCGATGCCCAGTTTCTCGTCCTCGATCTCCTCCGCGCGCTGGAGCCGCTGTGCGTGCACCTGCAAACGCGGTCCCCCCGCGCTCGCCGATCAGCTCCGGCGCGCGGCCACCTCGATCGGCCTCAACCTCTCCGAGGGCGTGCGCCGCACCGGCCGCGACAAGAAGCACTCCTACCGCATCGCCGCCGCCGAGGCCCAGGAGACCAAGTTCGCCCTCGAGGTCGCCCTCGCCTGGCGCTGGCTCGACGAGCCCGCCGTCGCCACCGTCCGCGTCCTCGCCGACCGCGTCGGCGCCGTGACCTACGCCCTCGCGCGCTAGCCACCTCCGCGGGCCCTCGCGCCCGTATTCCTCCTCCTCCTCGGTATCCTCCTCGGACTCGGTCTCGGTCTCGGTCTCGGCCTCGGTCTCGGGTTCGGGCTCGGGCTCAGGTTCGGGTTCGGGTTCGGGATCGGGGTCGGGGTCGGGTTCGGGTTCCGGTTCCGGTTCCCGTTCCGGTTCCGGTTCCGGCCTCCGTCTCCGTCTCGGCCTCGGTCTCGGTCTCCGTCTCGGCCTCCGTCTCGGTCTCGGCCTCGGTCTCCGTCTCGCTCTCGGTCTCGGCCTACCGCCGCCCCTTGTAGCCCATCATCCCCTGGATCACGCCCTCACTAGCCTCCGCCACCTCGGCGGCCTCGCGGGCGCGGTCGGCGCAGTCGGGGCACAGCTTCACGGCCTTACCGTCGACCTTCACGCTGACCAACTTCGGGACCTCGTCGTCGCACTCGCGGCAGGTGGGCATGGGCGCGATCTTATCGCGGCGCGCGGCGAAATGACTGCGCCTCGGTTGAGGCCGGCTCGGTTCTGCCCGTACGATCGCGCCGTGGCGAACGACGACAGCCCCGCCCCTGGCGCCTTGCCGACCGCGACCGCGGTGGCGGGCGCCGATGACGTCGGCCCACCGGCCGATCCCCACGCGCCGGTCGAAGAGCCCGCGGCCGCCCGCGCCTTGCGCCAGGTCGACGAGGCGATCGGCGCCGGCGAGCGCCTGGTGATCTCGTTCATCTTCCTGTTCCTCATCTGCATCGGCGTCTATCGCACCGCGGCCGACGTGCTGTGGAACGAGCGGCCCCTGTGGGCGGTCGAGGGCATCCGCGTCTCGGTGTTCGCGATCGCGATGCTGGGCGCGGCCTTCGCCACCCACCACAAGCGCAACTTCTCCCTCGATCTCCTGTCGAAGCTGTTCGCGCCGCGCGGCAAGGCGGTGCTCCGGGTGGCGCTCAATCTGGTGGCGATCGGCGCCGCGGCGCTCCTGTGTTACGGCGGCTGGCTGGTCAAGAAGACCATCTCGATGGAGAAGGAGTACGACCTCGTGCCCAAGTGGGTGATCGGCTGGTTCATCCCGATCGCCGCCGGGCTCATCATCGTCCACCTGCTCCTGCACGTGGCGATCGAGCTGACCTACCTGGCCCGCGGCAAGGCCGCGCCCGAGCCCGAGCAGGCGGTGGCCTGATGTACACCCTCGCGATCCTGCTCCTCATCCTGGCCTTCGCCAGCGGCGCCTCGCTGTGGGCGGTGATGATCCTGGCGACCGCCCTGGGCGCGCTGTCGATCGGCCGCGGCTTCGACGCCGATTTCGGCGGCGCGGTCTCCGAGTTCATCAAGCTCGGCACCGGCGACGCCGCCGACGTGTTCTCGACGATCCCGCTGTTCATCTTCGCCGGCTACATCATGGCGGCGTCGAAGACCGCCGACCGCCTGGTCAACGTGTCGAACGCGCTCCTGGGCTGGATCCCGGGGGGCCTGGGCCTGGTCACGATCCTGGCGTGCGCGGTGTTCACCACCTTCACCGGCGCCTCGGGCGTGACGATCGTCGCCCTGGGCGGCCTGCTCATGCCGGCCCTGGTCAAGCAGAAGTACCCCGAGCGGTTCGCCCTCGGCCTGGTCACCGGCACCGGCTCGATCGGCCTGCTCCTGCCGCCGGCCTTGCCGCTGTTCATCTTCGGCACGGTCCTCGGCCTGCAGCAGGAGCTGACCAAGCAGTGGGCGGCCCAGAACTATCTGTGGGAGTGGGACACCCAGCGCTTCATCTTCGCCGGCATCGGCCCGAGCATGGTGCTGTTCGCCTGCATGGCGGTCCTGGTGGTCGCGACCGCGATCGTGAAGAAGGTCCCGCGCGAGAAGTACGATCGCCCCGATCTGGGCAAGCACATCGCGCGGTCGATCATCGTCGCCCTGCCCGAGCTGGCGCTGCCGTTCCTCATCATCGGCGCCCTGGCGACCGGCTTCGGCGGCATCGCCGAGATCGCGTCGCTCACCGTGCTCTATCTGATCTTCGTCGAGATGGTGGTGTTCCGCGACATCACCCCGCGGACCTTGTGGAACATCACGAAGGAGTCGCTGGCCCTGGTCGGCGCGATCTTCATCATCGTCTTCGCCTCGAGCGCGGTGACCAACTACCTGGTGACCGCCGGGGTGCCCGAGAAGCTGGTGGCCTGGACCCAGGACCACATCGACTCGCGGATCGGGTTCCTCCTGGCGCTCAACGTCCTTTTGATCCTGGTCGGGATGATGATGGACATCTTCTCGGCCATCCTCATCGTCCTGCCGCTGGTGGCGCCCATCGCCTTCCGCTACGGCGTCAACCCGTACCACCTGGGCGTGATCTTCCTGCTGAACCTCGAGATCGGCTACCTGACGCCGCCGGTCGGCCTGAATCTGTTCATCTCGAGCTTCAAGTTCCGGCGACCGGTGACCGAGGTGGTGTGGTCGGTCTTGCCGTTCATGGGCGCGATGTTCGTGGCCCTGGCGATCGTCACCGTGGTGCCGAGCGTGACCACCGAGCCGCCGCCCAAGCCGCGCGGCACCCTCGATGGCCTGGTCGCGGTCGTGAAGTCGTCCAAGCAGGCCGTGATCAACGTGAAGGAGGTCACGGCGCCCGACGGCAAGGTGTTCAAGCAGGCCGAGTGTGGCGCCATCATCGATGAGTTCGATCGCGACAAGTGCCTGCTCCTGTTCACCGAGGTCACCGAGTGCCGGCAGAAGGCCGACCCGGCCGAGGCCAAGGAGTGCGAGGACACGGCGATGAAGGAGTACTTCGGCGAGACCGACGACGGCGGCAGCTTCGAGGACGACGGCGACGACGAGGGCGGCGGCGGCTTCGAGGCCGACGGTGACGACGACGAGGCCGCCGACGGCGACGCGACCGACGAGGACGCCGACGGTGACGCCGGGACCGCGCCGGCCGCCGACGGCGACGCGGGTGCAGCCGCGCCGGCCGCCGCGGACGCCGGCGCCGCCACGCCGTGAACGTGATCGGCGTCGCGACGGCGTCGCCTCGACCGAGGCCCCGGGTCCGGGGCGCCGTGCTATAGCCCGCCGCGCGCGATGTCGCCCGTCCGAGCCGCGATCAAGACCCTGCGCCCGCACCAGTGGGTGAAGAACCTGTTCGTGGCGGCGCCGCTGGTGTTCGCCAAACACCTGGTCGATCACGGCTACCTGGTGCGCGCCGCGCTGGCGGTGGCGGCGTTCTGCGCGCTGTCAGGGGCGGTCTACGCGATGAACGACGTCCTCGACGTCGCCGCCGATCGCCAGCACCCGACCAAGCGCCACCGGCCGATCGCCGCGGGCTTCCTGGGCGAGCGCGCCGCGCTGTGGCTGGCCGCGGTCCTGGCGGTGGCCGGCCTGGGCACCGCGACGGCGCTGGCGCCGTGGTGCGGCGGCTTCGCGGCGATCTACCTGGCGCAGAACCTGGCCTACAGCCTGCGCCTGAAGCAGGTCGCCTTCGTCGACGTCGTGCTGATCGCCGCCGGCTTCATCCTGCGGGTCGCGGCCGGCGGCGCCGCGATCGGCGTGACCCCGTCGACCTGGCTCCTGGCCTGCACCGGACTCCTGGCGATGTTCCTCGGCCTGGGCAAGCGCGCCCACGAGCTGGCCCTGGCGCGGGCCGCCGGCGGCGACGTCGCCGCGACCCGCGCGGCCTTGGCCGGCTACCGCCCGCGCGCGGTGCAGTGGGCGATGGTGATCCTGGCGGTGGCCACGATCGCCGCTTACGTCGCCTACACCCTCGACCCGCACACCGTCGAGTACTTCGGCACGCGCGAGCTGGTGTGGAGCGCGCCGTTCGGCGCGATCGGTATCGGCCGGTTCGCGCACCTGGCGCTGCGCTCGCGCACCGCCGACAGCCCGACCGACGCCATGCTGCGCGACCCGCTGTTCCTGCTCAACCTCTTGGCGTGGGCGGTGGTGGTCGTGACCACGGTCTACTGAGGGCCCGCCGCCGCGCACCGCGCCGCGCACCACGCCGGGCGCCGGCGCGCGCTCAGCGACAGAGCTGGTAGGTCGCGGCCGGGATGCGGTTCTGCTCCTGGGTGCAGGAGCCGCCGGCGCCGGCCGCCACGCGGAAGCGGGTGAGCGCGCGCCCGTCGTTGTCGAGGACCTCGGTCGAGCCCTGGGCGCCGGTCTCGAGGACGATCTCTCCCTCGGCGCGGAGGTTGCTCTTGTGGAGCTTGAGCCCACCGCCCTGGCCGCCGACCGACGCGCGGACGCGGATCGACGCCAGATCGTAGAACGCGACCCCCGAGGCCTCGAGCTGGCCTTGCCCGGCGGCGCCGGCGCCGACCTCGAGGAGCAGACCGCCCGGGGCGATCTGGGTCTCGCTCAGCCCGGCCATGCCGACCTGCTGGAGCTTGAGGAGCGAGCCGGCGCCCGCCAGGCGCACGGCCAGCAGGTCGCGCGCGATCAGGTTGGTCTCGCTGAGGTCGACCTGAGCGGTGGCGGCGGCGGTGATCGCGACCGCGCCCGCGTCGGCGGTGATCCACGCCTGCTTGACCGACAGCGTGGACTCGGCGCCAGTCATGGCGAGCTCGACGCCGCGCTCGCCGCGGACCCGCAGCTCGGCGAGCTGGGCGGTGAACTTCTGGCCGCCGCGGATCGTGACGGTGGTGGCCGCGGCCAGGGCCTCCTGCGCCATCGCCGGGAGATGGCCCTGTAGGTTGAGCTTGCCCTCAGCGCCGAAGGTCAGCGCGAGCGCGCCGGCGGAGGCCTCGAGGTTGGTGAAGCTGGTCTCGAGCGCGCTGCCGGTGCCGGCGAGCTGCACGGCGATGGTCGGCGCCGACAGGAGCGTGCGGGTCAGCTTGAGCTCGGTGGTCGCGCGGCTGTCGATCACCAGCGGCCCGGCGAAGGTCAGCGAGACCCCTTCGGTCTCGAGCTTGGCGTTGGGGCCGAGGACGATCGTGCACCGGGTCGCGACCCGCTCGGTGGCCGGCGCGCGCGGGCCGGCGGCGATCTTCGTGGCTTGATCGAGGACGACCACGTGACCCGGGCTCGACTGGCAGGCGTCGCGCAGCTCGGCGGTGGTGCTCGGCTGGGCGGCGACGGTGGACGTGCCGAGGACGACGAGCGCGAGGGTGGCGCCGCGCGCGAGGCGCGGCGAGACAGTGGGGAGCAGCGAAGAGAAGCGCATGGGAAGAAACTCCTGGCGATGGAGCCGCGGCGAGATAGCCGGGGCGTGCGAACCGCCGACGCGACGCAAAGCACGAGGCGTGCCGCGCGCAAAGACGCTGCGACGCGCGTCCTTGGCCGGTCGGCTGTGCAGCGATCGGACAGCGCGATCGGCGCGACCGCGCCGATGAAGCGAGATCGGCTGTGGCGACGCGGACCAAACGGCCCCGCGCGGCGCGGCGGGCCGCGGCGCGCGCGCGCGCGTGGGCGGGCGAAGTGGCTCGTGGTTTCCGATAGCTGCGATCGATCCGGAGCGATCGCGCGCAACACGCGTCGGCGCCGCCGACAAGTTACGTCGAATATCTCGACGCGATATCGTTGTTTTTTCAATTTGTGCAGATGTCGAACAGGTCCCATGGTGCGGATATCGAGCGGGGGAATGCTCGATCACACCGACGGTGAGAGCCTCACCGCCTGCGGCCTGTCGTGCGCCTGATCAACGCGCGACGGCCGGCAGGCGCGGCCCAGCCGACCGGGCGTGCTCCATCCATCGAAATTCACCACCACGTCCAGACACCCGAGGTCTCATGTCGATCTTCTCCAAGACCGCCACCGTCGTCGTCTTCGTCTCGTCGCTCGCCGTCCTGGCCACGGCCCGGGACGCCGCCGCCCAGACCGCGTGCAACACCACGCTGTCGGGCACCTACGACAACATCACGGTGACCGGCGGGCTGTGTACGCTTTCAAACGCGACCGTGCTGGGCAACGTCAGCGTGACCGCGGGCGGCCGCCTGACCACCACCGGCACGACCCAGATCAACGGCAGCGTCGAGGGCTTCGGCGCCGGCAACCTGACCCTGACCAGCGGCACCGTGATGGGCGACGTCAGCGTGCTGAACTCGCAGAACATCACCGTCGGCACCGCCGCCAACATCGGCGCGCTGAACTCGACCAACTCGGGGACCCTGACCCTGCGCGGCACGATCTCGAAGGTCACCGCGACCGACTCGATGGCGGTCAACATCACCGGCGCGACGATCGCCACCGGCGTCATCATCGACGCCGGCAACGCCAACCTGACGATCTGCGGCGGCGCCACCGTCTCCGGCGGCATCTCGATGAGCAACACGGTCGGCTCGCTCTTGGTCGGCGTGACCACCGGCTGTGGGGTCAGCACGATCAACGGCGCGGTGATCGTCTCGAAGGGCACCGGCGCGGTGCGCATGACCGGGACGATCATGAACGCCGCCGACGTGCTGGTCACCGAGCAGGCTGGCAACGTCATCTTGAACAGCCTGTCGCTCAGCGACCTGAACGTCGAGCTCCTGACCGGCGCCGTGACGTTGACGAGCGTCACGACCGATAGCGACACCAAGCTGGTGGCGATCAGCGGCACGACCTCGATCACCGGCTCGACCTTGGGCAGCGACGTCTCGATCGAGACCTCGGCCGCGGTCAACCTCACGGGCAACGACTTCACCAACGAGAGCGTGCTCATCAGCGGCGGCACCGGCACGTTGACGATCGCCAACAACCTGAACCTCGGGATCTCGGTGGTCGAGCGCGGCACGGTGTCGTTCACCGGCAACAACTTCTCGACCGCGTTCTTCTCGAAGAACGGCGCCCTGTCGGTGATCGGCAACACCGGGACGCTCCTCGACTGCGTCGACAACACTCCGGCCCCGACCGGCTCGAGCAACACCGTCACGACCAAGCTCGGCCAGTGCTCGGCGCTGTGACCGTGGCCTGAGCCGGGGCCGCAGGGAGGCGGCCCGGGCCGACGCGCGTCGGCGTGGCCTCATGCTAGAAGTCGGGCCATGACCGTCGAGCCGCCCGCGATCGCCCGCCGCAAGGCCGACCATCTCGAGGTCGCGGCCTCGGGCGCCGCCGACTTCGCCCAGACCACGCTCCTCGAGCACGTCCACCTGGTCCACCAGGCCCTGCCCGAGCTGGCGATGGAGGAGCTCGACCTGGCGACCGCGCTGTGCGGTCGCACGCTGCGCGCGCCGGTGATGATCACCGGCATGACCGGCGGGGTCGGCGAGGCGGCGGCGATCAACCGCGACCTGGCGGTGGCGGCGGCCGGCGCGGGCATCGCGATGGGCGTGGGCTCGCAGCGCGCGATGGCCGAGCACCCCGAGCTGACCGCGACCTTCCGGGTCAAGGACGCGGCCCCCGACCTGATGTTGATCGGCAACCTCGGCGTGGTCCAGGCCGGGGCGATGGGGGTCGCGCGCTGCGCCGAGCTGGTGAAGCAGATCGAGGCCGACGCACTGGCGATCCACCTGAACCCCGGCCAGGAGCTGATCCAGGTCGACGGTGATCGCGACTTCCGCGGCGCGGTCGACACGATCGCCCGCGTGGTCGACGGCGTCGGGGTGCCGGTGGTGGTCAAGGAGACCGGCTGTGGGCTGTCGGCCCAGGCCGCGGCGCGGCTGCGGGCGGTCGGCGTCACCACCGTCGACGTCGCCGGCGCCGGCGGCACGAGCTGGATCGCGGTCGAGGCCCGGCGGGCGCCGGAGGGCAGCCCGGCCCGCGCCCTGGGCAGCGAGCTGGCCGACTGGGGCCTGCCGACGGCGGTGGCGACCGCGGCCTGCGCTAGCCACGGCCTGACGGTGATCGCGTCGGGCGGGATGCGGACCGGGCTCGACGTGGCCCGGGCGCTAGCGCTGGGCGCCGCGATCGGCGGCCTCGCGGCCCCGGCCTTGCGCGCGCAGCGGGCCGGCGGCGCCGAGGCGGTGGCCGCGTACCTGGCCGAGGTGATCGCGGCGATCCGCGCGGTCATGCTCCTGACCGGCGTGCGGCGGCCGACGGAGCTGGCGCGCGCGCCGCGCCACCTGGGGGCGCCGCTGCGGGCCTGGCTCGACGATCTCGGCGTGGCGCGGCCGTGACGGAGCGGCCCGGGACCGCCGTCGGTCGCGGCGGCGGCAAGGTCATCGTCGCCGGCGAACACGCCGTCGTGTTCGGTCACGCCGCGGTCGCCGGCGCCCTCGATCGCGGGGTGCAGGCCTGTGCGGCGCGCCGGCCGGGGCCGCTGACCCTGGCGGTCGACGGCAGCTTCGCGGTCGCGGTGACCGCCGGCGACGATCATCCGGTCGCGGTCGCGCTGACCACGATCGCCGACGCGCTCGGGGTGACCGACGGGGTCGCGGTGACCGCGACCGCCACGGTGCCGGCCGGCGCCGGGCTGGGCTCGTCGGCGGCGCTGACGGTGGCGATCGCGCGGGCGCTGGGGGCGGTGGTCGGTCGGCCCCTCGATCCCGACGCCGCGGCGGCGCTGGCCAACGCCGGCGAGCGGGCGTTTCACGGCACGCCCAGCGGCCTCGACGCGGCCCTGGCGGCCCGCGGCGGCTGGGGACGGTTCGTGCGCGGCGCCGGCCTGACCGCGATCGCGGCGCCGCCGCTGCCGCTGGTGATCGGGCTGTCGGGGCAGCCGCGGTCGACGGCGGCGATGGTCGCGCGGGTGGCGGCGGCGCGGGCCGCGGCGCCAGCGGCGATCGACGCGCGCCTGACCCGGCTGGGCGCCCTGGCCGAGGCGGTCGCCGCGGCCCTGCCCGACGGCGCCGCCGGCTGGCCCGCGATCGGCCTCGCGATGATCGAGGCCCACGACGAGCTGGCCGCGCTCGGGGTCTCGACGGCGCGGCTCGACGAGCTGGTCGCGGCAGCGCGCGGCGCCGGGGCGCTGGGCGCCAAGCTCACCGGCGGTGGCGGCGGCGGCGCGATCATCGCCCTGGCCCCCGACGATCCGGCGGCGGTGCTAGCGGCGTGGGCGGCGCGCGGCGCGCCCGGCTTCGTCACCTCGGTCGGAGGTCTCCCATGATCGGCACCACCATCACCGCCCACGCCTGCGCCAACATCGCGCTGGTCAAGTACTGGGGCAAGCGCGACGCCGCCCGCAACCTGCCGGCGGCGGGCAGCCTGTCGCTGACCCTCGACGCGCTCACCACCGTGACCTCGGTGCGCTTCGATCCGGCGCTGGCCACCGACGAGATGCGCCTGGGGGACGCCGCGGCCAGCCCGGCGGTCCTGGCCCGGACCAGCGCCTGGCTCGATCACGTGCGTGGCCTCGCCGGCATCACCGCCCGGGCGGCGATCGACACCGTCAATCACTTCCCGACCGCGTCGGGGTTGGCGTCGTCGGCCTCGGGCTTCGCCGCCCTGGCGGTGGCGGCCAGTCGCGCCGCCGGCCTCGACCTCGACGGCGCCGCGCTGTCGCGCCTGGCCCGGCTCGGCTCGGGTTCGGCGGCGCGCTCGATCTACGGCGGCCTGGTGCGCATGCACGCCGGGACCCGGGCCGACGGCGACGACGCGATCGCGACCCCGGTGGCGGCGGCGCCGGAGTTCGTGGCCGGGCTGCGCATGGTGATCGCCGAGGTCGGCGGCGGCGCGCCCAAGACCCACGGCTCCCGCGACGCCATGGATCACTGCGCCGCGACCTCGCCGCTCTACGCGGCGTGGGTGGCCTGCGTGCCCGACGATCTGCGCGCCGCTGAGGCCGCGATCGCCGCCGGTGACCTGGCGGCGCTGGGCGCGATCACCGAGGGCAGCGCGCTGGCGATGCACGCCGCGGCGATCGCGTCGCGGCCGACGGTGCTGTACTGGCAACCGGCCACCCTGGCGGCCCTGGCCGCGGTCCGGACCGCGCGCGCCGACGGCGTGCCGGCCTGGGCGACGATGGACGCCGGGCCCCACGTCAAGGTCCTGACCGACGCCGCCCACGCCGAGCTCGTGCGCGCGCGGGTCGCCGCGGTGCCGGGGGTGACCGCGGTCGCGATCGCCGCGGCCGGGCCGGCGGCGCAGGTCGCGCCATGACCTGGTTCGCGAGCGCCCCGGGCAAGGTCATGCTGGCCGGCGAGTACGCCGTGCTCGACGGCGCGCCGGCGATCGTGGTGGCGGTCGATCGCCGGGCCGAGGCCCACCTGGTCGACGCTCCACCAGCGCCGTCGGAGTTCCTGGCCGCGGCCGCGGCGGTGGTGGCGCGCGAGGTCGGCGCAGAGGCGGCGGCCGCGCTGGCCCGGGTCGCGGTCGACTCGCGCGCGCTGGCCGATCGCGGCCTGAAGCTCGGCCTGGGGTCGTCGGCGGCGGCCACGGTCGCGGCGATCGGCGCGGCGCTCCACGCGGTCGGGCGGTTCGCGCCCGAGGTCGTCGGCGCGCTAGCGGCCACGGCGCACGCCGAGGCCCAGGCCCGGCGCGGCGCCGCCGGCAGCGGGGCCGATGTCGCGGCCGCGACCTGGGGCGGCGCGATCCGCTTTCAGGGCGGTCGGGTGACGCCGGTGACCTTGCCGCCCGGGCTCGCTCTCAGCTTCGCGTGGACCGGCGCCGTGGCCGACACCGCGACCCTGGTCGCGGCGGTCACCGCGACCCGCGGACGCCCGGCGGTCGAAGCGGCGCTGCTCGCGATCGCCGACGCCAGCGCCGCGCTGGCCGAGGCCACGACCGCCGCCGCGGCCTTGACCGCCTTGGCCGCTGCCGGCCGCGCGACCGCGGACCTCGGGCGCGCCGCCGAGGTCGCGCTGGTGCCACCGTCGGTGACGGCGCTGACCGCCGCGCTGACGCCCCTCGGTGCGGTCGCCAAGACCACCGGCGCCGGCGGCGGCGACGTGATCGCGATCGCAGCCCCGACGTTGGTCGCGCCGTCCGCGGTGACCGACGCGATCATCGGCGCCGGCCTGACCCCGCTGACCCTCGCGATCGATCCGCGTGGGGTCGCGATCACACCGGCGGCGTGACGCTCCGAGCTGGCTATACTGCGGCGGTGCTGCGCGCCTGGTCGCTCGCGTTGACGATGGCTTCGGCCGGGTGCCTGTCGACCCCGGGCCCGGCCGCGACCCCCGACGCCACCGACGCGCCGACCTCGATCGACGGGCCGGCCTGCCCCGACGGCGACAGCGACGGCTGGACGACCTGCGGCCGCTATCCCGACTGCGCCGACGGCGACGCGGCGATCCACCCTGGGGCCTTCGAGCGGATCGACGGCAGCGATCGCGACTGTGCGGCCGGCGAGCCGACCGCCGAGGCGCCGGTGCTGCTCTATCTGAACGCCGGCGGCCTGCACACCTTCACCACCGCGACCGCGGTCTACCAGCTCGACCTGGCGCGCGGCGGCCAGCTCGCCAGCCTGCGCCTGGGTGGCACCGAGCACCTGTACCGCGGCGCGATCCTCGAGAACTTCGCCGGCGTCCTGGCCTGGAACCCGACCAACAACGTGTCGCGCTCGGTCGCCGCGAGCGGACCGGGCGTCACCGTGGTCAACACCGGGCGTGGGGTCGCGCTGGTCGAGGTCGGCTGGACCGCCGGGCGCCTGACCGGGACCTCGCGCTTCACGATCACCGTCGATGGCCGCCTGGTCCGCGGCGACGACTTCACGGTCACGGCGGACGTCGGCCTGACCGGCGTCACCAGCTACACGTCCCTCGACGCGACGACGCTGATCGGGATCGCGTGGGAGGAGCTCGACGGCACGGTCAGCCCGACCCAGATCGGGATGGTGTCGAGCGACGCCTCGGAGTTCGCCCTGGCCGGCAACGCCGACGACGACGGCTTTCTGTGCGCCAACTCCTCGGCCAATGAGCTCCTGTGGACGACGGCGGTGCCGATGACCGTCGGCGGCGCCGGCCAGCCGCGGCGCGGCCTGCGCGCCACCCGCAACCGCTCCGGCACCACCGGCCCCACCGAGCAGGTCGCGCTGCAATACGACTGGGAGTTCGCGCCGATCTCGGGCGGCCGACGGATCGGCTACGCGGCGCTGTGGGCCGGGCCGACGGTCGACACCGCGTGCCTCGCAGGCGAGAGCCGGATGCGCGCCTTCCGCGCGCCGCTGACCCTGGGAGACGGCGCGGGCTACGTCGTGTCCCCGCTGGCCGACCGCGACATCGACGGCGACGGCTTCATCGAGGACGGCGGGTTCTGGTCGATCACGCCGACCGGCGGCCCGGTGCGGTTCCACTTCACCGGCGCCGGCGTCCACGAGAACTGGAAGCTCATCCACCTGCGCGGACCGGGCTTCGAGCGCGACGTCGTCGTGGTGCGCGAGGCCGGCGACCAGACCCGGACCCGCCTCATCCACGGCCAGGACTACCTGGCCGATCCCGATAGCGACGGCGGGCTGTGGCTGTCGGTGCGCGGCCTGACCGGCGCCGACTTCCTCGAGATCTGGAGCCCGGCCGCCAGCGCCGCGGCGCCGTAACTTCGCGGCCCGGCCGACGTCCAAGCCGGCATGGCAGTTGACGCGCTCGAGCCGGGCCGGGGTGGACTTCGCGTGCCGCCGTGCGTAGTGTCCCCGCGCGTGACGTCCCGCCTGCCCGGCTTCCACGCCAAGTCCGTCGAGGAGCGCCGCCGCTACCTGGCCGAGCTGGGGGTCGAGCTGGCCGCGCTCGACGACGGCCTGAGCCTGGCCGACGCCGCCGGGATGATCGAGAACGTGGTCGGCCGCTACGCCCTGCCGCTGGCGATCGCCACCAACTTCACCGTCGACGGCGTCGACGCCCTGGTGCCGATGGCGGTCGAGGAGCCGTCGATCGTGGCCGCCGCCTCGAACGCCGCGCGCATGGTGCGGGCCGGCGGCGGCTTCACCACCCGGGTCGCGCCGGCCATCGTCACCGGCCAGGTCCAGCTCGTCGAGATCGCCGATGTCGAGGCGGCCGAGGAGGCGCTCCTGGCCGCGGCGCCGGCGCTCCTGGCCCGGGCCCGGGCCTTGACCCCACGCCTGGTCGCCCGCGGCGGCGGTCCGGTCGCGGTCACGCCGCGGGTCCTGGCCAGCCATGGCCCCGACGGCGGCGTGGTGGTCGTCCACCTCGACGTCGACTGCTGCGACGCGATGGGCGCCAACATGGTGAACACGCTGTGCGAGCTGATGGCGCCCGAGCTGGCGGCCCTGGCGCACGGCAAGGTCGGGCTGCGCATCCTCACCAACCTGACAGACCAGCGCACGGTGGCGGTCACCTGTCGCGTGCCCTTCGAGGCCCTGGGCGACGCCCGCACCGACGGCGCCACCGTGGCCGCCGGGATCGCCGCGGCCTCGCGGTTCGCCGAGGCCGATCGCTACCGCGCCGCGACCCACAACAAGGGCGTGATGAACGGCCTCGACGCGGTGCTGGTCGCGACCGGCCAGGACTGGCGGGCGGTCGAGGCCGGCGCCCACGCCTGGGCGGCGCGCGACGGCTACGCGCCTCTGGCGACCTGGCGGATCGACGACGCGCACCTGCGCGGCGCCCTCGAGCTGCCGCTCGCGGTCGGCGTGGTCGGCGGCGCGCTCCACGTCCATCGCGGCGCGCGGGCGGCCCTGGCCCTGGCCGGGGTCACGACCGCGGCCCGCCTCGCGGCGCTGGCCGCCGCCGCCGGCCTGGCCTGCAACCTCGCCGCGCTGCGCGCCCTCGCGACCGACGGGATCCAACGCGGCCACATGGCGCTCCACGCCCGCGCGGTCGCTCGCGCCGCCGGGGCGGCCGGCGATCAGCTCGACGCCGTCGCCGCCGAGCTGGTCGCCGCGGGCGACATCCGCCCCGAGGCCGCGGCGGCGATCCTGCGCCAGCTCGTCGACGCCAGTTGACCGACGTGGTCCGACGCGGCTCGCCTCGGTTGTCCGCGAAACCACCCCGGACCTGCTCCGCAACCTGCTAGCCTCTCGTCCTGTGATCCATCGCATCGGCGATCGCCGCGCCACCGCCCACGCCGTCCCGTTGCCGCCGCAGCTCGAGCTCGAGGCCTGCTATCGGTACTGCGAGGCGCTGTGCCGCGCCCACCACCACAACTTCCCGGTGGCGTCGATCTTCGCGCGCTCGAACCTCCGCCAGCACATCTTCGCGATCTTCGCCTTCGCCCGCGTCGCTGACGACTTCGCCGACGAGCCAGCCTACGAGGGGCGGCGGGCCCGCGAGCTCGATCGCTGGGAGGAGCTGCTCCACCAGACCTACTTCGGTCGACCGCCGGAGCACCCGGTGTTCGTGGCCCTGGCCGCGACGATCAAGGCCCTGGCCCTGCCGATCACCGAGTTCACCCAGCTCCTGTCCGGGTTCCGGACCGATCTCGAGACCCGGCGCTACTCGACGTGGAACGATCTGCGGTCGTACACCCGCGGCGCAGCCGAGCCGGTCGGCCACCTGCTCCTCTACATCGGCGGCTACCGCGCGCCCGAGCTCCACGCCTACGCCGACGACCTGGCCACCGGGCTGGCCTTCGCCCGCCTGATCCAGGACATGCCGGCCGATCTGGCGCGCGGCCGGATCTACGTCCCGCTCGAGGACCTCCGGCACTTCGGCGTGACCGAGGCCGACGTCGAGGCCCGGCGCGCGACCCCGGCGGTCGGCGCGCTCTGCCGCTACGAGGTCGCGCGGACCCGGGCGCTCCTCGAGCGGGCCCGGCCCCTCGTCGACATGGTCGGGGCCGATCTCGCGGTCGAGCTGGCGCTCATGTGGCACGGCGGCGCGCGCATCCTCGACAAGATCGCCGACATCGGACCGCGGCT
This sequence comes from Kofleriaceae bacterium, assembly GCA_018057825.1. Lineage (GTDB taxonomy): Bacteria > Myxococcota_A > Polyangia > Haliangiales > Haliangiaceae > UBA2376. Next base: position 15,510 of record JAGPCY010000042.1, read on the forward strand.
GTTCTCCGAGCGGCCGCGCCTGCGCTCGGCCGACAAGGCGCTGGTGGTGTCGCGGGCCCTGGCCTGGCGCGGCGAGACCCTGGGGCCGCGGGCGATCGCCCTGGTCCGCCGGTCGTTTGCCGGCGGCTGACGGGGCGCTGGCGGCGATCACGCCGCGTAGTCGGCGCGAGCCTGCTCGAGCAGCCGGAACCACATGGACTTGATCGGCCCGTCGAGCCCGAAGGGCGCGATCGTCACGCGGTGGGCGCCGCCGGTGCGCTCGCACGACATCACGTTGGCCAGCATCGGCACGCTGGTGCCGTCGATCTCGAGCACGATGTCGGTGAGCCAGTTGATCGACAGCGGCGCGGCGCAGTCGAACTCCAGCGTGCCCGCGGTCATGAGCACGGCGCGGCCCGCGGCGCGGTTGGCGCCGGCGGTCAACGCGAAGTGCACCGGCCAGCCGGTCGGCCGCACCGGCGCGGGCGCCAGGCCACCGTCCGACGGCAGCGTGGCGGCGAAGGTCGCCATGACCTCGCCGACCCGCGGCATGACCGTCGCGATGTGGGCCCGCTCGTCGGCCGACAGCCCGGCGACCTGATCGAGGCCGGCGATCCCGGCCGGCGACGACAGCGCGGCGATCACGCGATCGACGATCGCGACCAGCTCGACCAGCGGCCGGTGGGCGGCCGCGGCCAGGACCGGCTCGTGGTGCGCCGCGATCGCGTCGCGCAAGGGCGGCGCGACCTTCCACCGCTCGGCCAGGACCAGGCCCAGCTCCAGGTGGACCTCGTCGACCACCGCCGACCACGTCGGGTCGATCGCCGACGGCGGTCGCCCGGCGCACCGGGTCTCGAGGAGCCCGATGGCGATGACCGCGCCGAGATCGTGGATCAGGCCGGCGAGGAAGGCCTGATCGCGGTGCAGGCCGCGGCGGGCCGCCAGCTCCTGGGCGAAGACCGCCGACAGGAGCGCGTGACGCCAGCGCTCGCGGCGCAAGAGCGCCAGCGGCCCGGCCCGGACCGCGCCGGCGCCCAGCGACATCGCCAGGGCCAGGCGGGCCAGCTCGGCCGCGCCGATCTTCCACACCGCCTGCTCGAGGGTGACGACGCCCGCGCCCCGCGCGACGGTGGCGCTCGAGGCGGCGCGGATCACCGCCGCGGCCAGGGCGACATCGCGCCCGACGACCTCGGCCAGCTCGCGCACGCCGGCGCGGGGATCGGCCGCGAGCTCCTGCAACCGGGCCGCCACCGCCGGGTACGGCGGAACTTCGACCTTGCCGGCCGCGACCTGGCGGCGCAAGTAGGTGGCGAGCTCGGTGGGGGGCGTCGCGGTGGGCACCAACATCGCGGAAGGTGAATCGACCGCGCCCACCATCCGTTGAGGCCTCGGCGCGAGGCCGGCCCGCTACGACAGCGACAGCCAGTGGTCGGCGGCGCCGCGCAGCCGCTTGGTGAAGCTGGCCGGGAAGCACTTGATCACGTACTCGACCGCCTGCTGCTTGAGCTCGGTGTCGAGGGGGTCCGGCACCTCCATGTTGCCGTCGTCGCTGTTGGGACGGATGCCCAGGCGCACGACCTCGGTCAGCCGCAGCACGTGCAAGCGGTTCATGAACAGCGCGTACGCGATCCCGACGAACAGCTCTTCTTGCGCGGAGTCGAGAGACATCGCCCCAAGGGGTATCACAGGTGACCGCGGCGCGTCACTCCCGCCGCCGACGCTCGGCCAGCGCCGCCAGCCGGGCCTTGAGCGAGGCCTCGAAGCCCGACTCGGTCGGCTGATACAGCCGGGTGCCGACCAGGGCGGCCGGCAGGTAGTCGGCCGGGACGTAGGCCCCGGCGAAGTCGTGGGGGTACCGGTAGCCGACGCCGTGGCCCAGGGCCCGGCCGGCCTGCGACTCCGGCCGCAGCTCGGGCGGCACCGGCAGCGCGCCGTGCTCGCGCACCGCCTTGCGGGCCGCGGCGTAGGTGGTGAGCGCGGTGTTCGACTTGGGCGCGCACGCCAGGTAGATCGCCGCCTGGGTCATGGCGAGCGCCCCCTCGGGCAGGCCGACCAGCTCGTAGGCGTGGAGCGCCGCGACCGCGATCCCCAGGGCCGCGGGATCGGCGTTGCCGACGTCCTCGGAGGCGAAGATCACCAGCCGGCGCAGGATGAAGCGCGGGTCGTCGCCGGCCTCGAGCATGCGGGTCATCCAGTAGGCCGCGGCGTCGGGGTCGGAGCCGCGCAGGCTCTTGATGAGCGCGCTGACCACGCCGTAGTGCTCGTCGCCGGCGCGGTCGTAGGTGAGGACCTTGCCCTGGGCGGCCTCGGCGACGTGGGCGGCGGTGACCGCGACCGGAGCCACCCCGCCGGCCAGCTCGACCGCGGCCTCGAGGATGCCGAGGGCGCGGCGGGCGTCGCCGCCCGCGACCGCGACCACCTGCGCCAAGGCCTCGTCGGCGATCGCGACCTCGAGGGCGCCCAGCCCCCGCTCGGGGTCGGCCAGGGCCCGCCGGCACAGCGCGTCGATGACCTCGTCGGTCAGGGCCTCGAGGCGGACCACCCGGGCCCGCGACAGGAGGGCGCTGACCACCCCGAACGACGGGTTCTCGGTGGTCGCGCCGACCAGGGTGACGGTGCCGGCCTCGACGTGGGGCAAGAGCGCGTCCTGCTGGGTCTTCGAGAACCGGTGGATCTCGTCGATGAACAGGAGCGTGCGGCGGGCGTATTGATCGCGCCGGCTGGCGGCCTCGGCCACCGCCTCCCGGACGTCCTTGACCCCGGCCTCGACCGCCGACAAGGTGACGAGGTGTGCGCGGATCGCCTCGGCGATCAGCCGCGCCAGGGTGGTCTTTCCGGTCCCAGGCGGGCCCCACAGGAGGAGCGACGGGACCGAGCGGCCGGCGGCGAGCTGGCCCAGGAGCTTGCCGGGGCCCAGGAGGTGCTCCTGACCGGCGAACTCGGCCAGCGATCGCGGGCGCATACGCTCGGCGAGGGGCTGTCCGACGCGCCGCGCCGCGGCGTTTCGCGCAAAGAGATCCACGGCTGCCCCCGACAGTGGCGGGGCCGCGACACCGAGTCAATCGCGTCTCGCAGACGACACCCCCTGGTGACACGAAACCCGGCTACTCGATCGGCCACAGGGTGCGACACGATCCGTGATCTCGTCGGGTTAGGCCTGCCCCCCGGGGGGGCCAGGCGTGGCATTGCCCTTGCTCTCCCTCCCGGCATGAGCGCCCTCGACCGCGTGTACCAGTACCGGCTCCTCCTGGGTAAGTCGGCCTCGGGCGCCGGCCTCTCGTTCGACGAGATCGAGGCGCTCACCGCCCTGGAGGCGGCGTTCGCCGAGACCGCGGCCCCGTCGGTCGACGGCCGGCGGTTTCGCCGCGAGGCCGTGACCCTGCCGGCGCTCGTGCGCGGCGGCAAGCTCAACGACGCGGTCACCGTCGCCGACATCGGCCCCGGCGGCATGGTGTGCGGCGCCGCCCCCTACGCCGAGGTCGGCGACGCGGTCGAGATCGTGATCGATGACGTCGAGCTCGCGCTCACCTACCGCTTCAAGGCCCGCGTGCAGTGGCGGCGCGAGGACGGCGACGACTACGCGCTCGGCTTCGCGTGGACCGGGACGCCGGTGCTCCTGCGCCACGGCCACTCGCTGGCCGCCGATCCGACGCTGGCCAAGCTGGCGGCGTGATCGCCCGATGGTAGCCTCGACGGCGATGCGCGCCGTCCTCGCGATCGCCGTCGTCGGCCTGGCCGGCTGCTTCACCAACGCGCTGTCGAACGCCAACAAGTCGAAGCAGATCCAGCGCGAGGCGCTCGAGGACGCGCTGCCCGCGACCCTCGAGGTCCCCGAGCCGCTGCCGGGCACCGGGCGGACCGCGCGGGTCCGGGTGTGGGCCGCCGAGGACTACCGCACCCAGCACGTCCGGTGGCGGGCGCAGATCGAGGAGGAGCTCGACGACGTCAACCAGTTCCTGGTGCCGGCGGTCGGCATCAAGCTCGAGGCCGAGGCGATCGAGCCGTGGGAGGTGTCGACCGCCGATCGCGGCCTGGCCGAGCTCCTGACCGAGCTGGCCACCCACGACCCCGGCGACGACGTCGACTGGGTCATCGGCTACGGCTCCGGGCTGTCCTTGGTCGAGGGCAGCTTCGACCAGCTCGGGATGGCGCGACCGCTGGGGCGCCACCTGATGGTGCGCGGCTACTCGGTCGGCTCCGAGCGCGATCAGTTCGCGCGCGCCTACCCGTCGACCAGCGCCGCCGATCGCGATCGCGTGCTGGCGGCGCGCCGTCGCCACAAGCAGGCCACGGTCTTGATCCACGAGCTGGCCCACACCCTGGGCGTGCCCCACGAGCGCGAGCCGACCTGGCTCATGGCGACCAGCTACGCGACGACGATGTCGACCTTGTCGAAGCAGAGCCGCGCGGTCATGCAGCTCGCCCTCGAGACCTGGCTGACGCCGCGGGCCAGCTTCGACCTGGCGTCCTTGGCCGCGCGCCTCACCAGCTACTTCGAGAGCAACCCCTGGGGCGGCTGGGAGCCCGACGATCACGGTCAGCTCGTCGCCGAGCTGCGCGCGGTGGTCAGCTCGGGGCGCGGCGCGTCGCCGTCGGGGCTGACCGGTCCGGCCCGCGAGCAGTACGAGCACGCGGTCCGCCTGGCCGCCAGCGGCAAGCCGGCCGAGGCCTTGGCCGAGCTCGAGGCCCTGGTCGCCGCGTACCCGGCGACGCCCGACGTGCGCCTGGCGATCTGCCAGGGCCGGATCGCCCTCGACGGACCGACCGCGGCGACCGCGAGCAAGGCGTGCGATCGCGCCCTCGAGGTCGCGCCCGACGATCCACGACCACATCTGGCCCTGGCCCAGGCGCTGGCCGGGCGCGGCGGTCCGGGCGATCGCGCGGCGGCGCTCGGCCGGCTGACCGCGGTCGAGGCGATGGCCGGCGGCCGCGCCGAGGTCTGGGCCGCGCTGGTCGAGCTGTACCAAGCCCAGCAGCTCGTGACCCTGACCGAGCGCGCCCTCGATCGGCTGGCCGCCGCCAAGCCGGGCGCCGACGCCGACGGCCGGGCCTGGCTCTTGCGGATCCGCGGGCGCTACGGCCTGCCGCCCGACGGCACCCGGTGGAAGATCGCGGTCACCGACGAGCCTGACTACGTCGCCGCGGTCCGCGAGCTGCTCGATCTGATCTACGCCGACAAGTTCGCCGACGCCAAGGCCAAGGCCAAGGCCGCCGAAAAGCGGTGGCCGGGGGCGCCCGGGGTGCTGGCGGCGCGCTGCGATCTGGCGCTGCGCCAGCAGCAGGCCGCGGCGGCGCGCGCGCTGTGCGACCAGGCGATCGCGGCGTGGAGCGGCGCGGCCTGGGCCCTGTACCTACGCGGCGTGCTCCTGGTCGGGAGCGGCAAGACCGCGCCGGCGATCGCGTCGCTACGCGCGGCGATCGCGGCCGAGCCGAGCCTGGCCCAGGCCTACCGCACCCTGGCCAAGGCCCTCGACCGCGCCGGCGATCGCGCGGGCCGCGAGGCGCTGGCGATCGAGTATCAGGCGCGGTTCGGCGCGCGCCTGCCCTGAGCCGGCGGCGCGCCGCGATCTATACTCGCGCGGTGAGCTTCCTCCGCCAGCTCTGGTCCTCGGACCTGCGGGCCGCGCGCGCGGCCGAGGCGGCCGGTGACCCCGACGCGGCCGCGACCCACTACGGGCTGGCCGGCGATCGCGAGGGCGCGGTGCGCATGCACCTGGCGCGGGCGGCGCGGGCCGCCGATCGGCTGACCGAGATCGCGTGCCTACGCGACGCGCTGCACTGGGCCGGCGACGAGCCGCCGCTCGTGGCTCGGACCTCGGCGGCGCTGGGTCGCGCGCTGGCGGCCAAGGTCAAGGCCGAGGGCGTGGCCACCGCGCGCGATCGCGAGCGCCTGCGCGAGGCCGCGCAGCTCCTGGTCGCGGGCGGCGCGCATCGCGAGGCCGGCGAGGCCTATCGCGCGGTCGGCGATCTGGCGGCGGCCGCGGCCGCGTTCTCGGACGCCGGGTTGATCGACAAGGTCGAGGCCACGCTCGGCGAGGACGAGGCCCGGGCCGCGCGCGAGCAGAGCGCCCGCGCGGCCTTCGCCGACTACCAGCTCGCGCTGAGCCTGGGCCGGCGCGGCGAGGCCAAGGCCGCGCTCATCGCCAGCCTGACCGCCGAGCCGTCGGACGATCGCCAGCGCCTGCTCGACGCGCTGTCGGCTGAGCTGATCACCGGCGGCCGGGTCGAGCTGCGGCCGCGCGGGGGCGACCCGGTGATCGTCACGGCGCGCGCGGTGGTCGGCCTCGGCCGCGACGCGGTGTGCGAGCTGCCGCTACGGACCGGCGGGGTGTCGCGCCGCCACGCCGAGCTCGAGGTCAGCCCCGAGGGCTTCACGGTGCGCGACGCCGGCTCGCGCAACGGCACGCTGATCGGCGGGCTGCCGGTCGCCGGCCGGGTGCCGCTCGTCGAGCGCGGCGCGGTCGCGCTGGGCGAGGACTGCCGCCTCGACTACCAGGTCGTCGACGGCGCGCTGTACCTGCGGGTCGCGACCGGGCTCGATCGCGGCCGCCAGCTCGTGGTGACGCGGCCCGGGGTCGCGGTCGCGCTGGCGCCGGCCGGGCTGGCCTGCCAGGTCCGCTTCGTCGACGGCTCACCGTGGCTGGGCCGGACCGACGGGCCGTTGACGCTGGGCTCGACCAAGATCGGCGCCGGCCAGGTCCAGCTCATCGTCGGCGACGTGGTGACCTGGGACGACGTGCGGATCGACGTGACGGCATGAGCTGGTGGTCGCGGTTGTTCGGTCGTCCGGCGGCGCCCGCGCCGGCCCCGCCGCCCGCCGAGCCGGCGGTCTTGCGCGACGAGGACGACGTCTGGCTCGAGGCCCTGGCCGCGGCCTGCGGCGACGGCCGTCGCCACGACGAGCTAGCCGCGCCCGACACCCTGGCCCACCTCGACCGCTTGTGGCAGCGCGGCCACGAACGCCTGGCCACCGAGTGGCTCGAGAAGCTGATCGCGATCCCCGAGGCGCCGGCGGCCGCGGTCATCGACCTGCGCGCGGTCCTGGTCGATCGCCTCGAGGCCCGGGCCGAGCTCGAGCGCGCGGTGCCGCACCTGCGGGCCCTGGTCGACGTCGCCGGCCACGCGGTCCGGGCCAACTACCTTTTGGCCGAGCACTTCCGCAAGCTCGGCGACGACGCCGCGGCGCTGCGCCACTACGAGGCGGTCCTGGCCCGCGACGTCGACTACCCCAACGTGCGGGCGCGGGTCGAGCGCCTGCGGGCGGCGCGCGGCCTGACCGCGCCGTCGGTCGGCGAGACCATCGCCGGGGCCGACGTCGTCGGCATCGGCGCCGGCGCGCGCTACCTCCTGGTCCGCGAGCTCGGGCGCGGCGCCACCGGCGTGGTCTACCTGGCCCGCGATCGCGAGCTCGAGCGCGAGGTCGCGGTCAAGCTCTTGCACCCGCACCTGGCCGGCGCCGGTCAGGCCGCGGCGGTCGAGCGCTTCTTCGACGAGGCCCGGCTGATGGCGTCGCTGCGCCACCCCAACGTGGTCGCGGTCCTCGACCTCGAGGAGCGAGCCCGGCGCCTGGTGCTCGAGCTGGCCGCCGGCGGCACCTTGCGCGACCTCCTGCGCGACCGCGGCCCGCGGACCGCGCGGCGGACCCTCGAGCGCCACGTGCAGATCTTGTCGGCGCTGGCGGCCGCGCACCAGCGCGGCGTGATCCACCGCGACGTGAAGCCCGGCAACCTGATGTTCCGGCGCGACCCCGATCATCCCGGCGTCGAGATCATGCTGGGCGACTTCGGCGTGGCCCAGCTCCCGAGCGCCGAGCCGGCGCCGACCGGCGGCCGGCGCGCCGCCGAGGCGGTCGGCACCCTGGCCTACATGGGCCCGGCCCAGCGGCGCGGCGAACCCGCGGTGCCCGCCGACGATCTCTACGCCGCGGCGGTGGTGCTCTACGAGATGCTGACCGGCCACCATCCGTGGTCGCGCGAGCAGCTCCTGGCCGGGACCCGGAGCCGCGGCGACTTCGCGCTGCCACCCGAGGTGCGCGCGCCGCTGCCGCCGGCGCTGGCAGCCGCGCTCCAGGATCACCTCGACCGCCTGGGCGATCCCGAGGGCGCGGCCCGACCGACCACGGCGGCGGCGCTGGCCGAGGCCCTGGCCCTGCGCACCGAGGCGATCGCGCTGGCGCTGGCGTGACCGGGCGCGGGCCTCACGCCGACGGCGCGGTCGCCGCCGGCCCGACCGCGGCGACGCGCGCCCGCAGGGCCGGCGCGCCGATCGGCTTGAGCAGCCAGCGCTCGGGGCCGAGCCGGTCGAGGAACTGCTGGGCGTCGGGGGTCGACACGCCGCCGGTCATGAAGACGAAGTGCGCGATCGCGGGATCGCCGGCGGCCTCGAGCTCGCGGTAGAGCTGGATGCCGGTGACGTCGGGCATCATGACGTCGCACAGGACCACGTCGAAGTGGCGGCGAGCCAGCGCCGCCCGGGCGGCCCGGCCGCTGTCCGCGACCTCGACGTCGCAGCCGGCCAGGACCCGGGCCAGGCTGCGCGCTACTGGCGCCTCGTCGTCGACGATCAGCACGCCGAGCCGGGCCGGGACCGCGACCGGCGCCGGCGCCGGCGCCACCGCCACCGGACCGTTCGCGCACGGCAGGTAGACCCGGAAGGTGGTGCCGACGCCGACCTCGCTGTCGACCTCGATCCGGCCGCCGTGGTCGGCGATGATGCCCTGCGAGATCGACAGGCCCAGGCCGGTGCCCTGGCCGACGTCCTTGGTGGTGAAGAACGGCTCGAAGATCCGATCGAGCACCTCGCGCGACATGCCGCAGCCGGTGTCGGCGACCTCGACGACCACCTCGCCACCGACCGTGCGACCGGTCAGGCGGATGCGCTGGTGCGCGGCGTCGCCGTCGGGGAGCGCCTGGGCGGCGTTGACGATCAGGTTGAGGAACACCTGGAACAGCCGGCCCTCGCTGGCCATCACCGGCGACAGCCCGTCGACATCGATCACCACCTGGGCGCGGTGCTTGAGCTGCGGTCCAGCCATGGCCGCGCACCGCCGCAAGGTCTCGCGCAGATCGATCCGCGCGACCTCGCCGCCGCGATCGCGCGCCAGCGACATCAGGTCGCGGACCACGTCGCGGATCCGGACCGCGCCGAGCTGGAGATCGGCCAGCATCTCGAGCGGCTCGCGGGCCGCCTCGGGCGAGGGCGCCAGCCGCCGGATCGCGGGCTCGAGCAGCTCGGCGTTGGACATCACGTACAGGAGCGGATTGTTGATCTCGTGGGCGGTGCCAGCGGCCAGGGTGCCGACCGCGACCAGGCGATCGGCGGTGGCCAGGCGGCGCTGCAGCTCGCGCTCGGTCGAGACGTCGCGGATGAGGAGCACCCGCGTGCCGCGCGAGCCCGGCGGCGCCGGCACGGCCTTGACCGACGCCACCACCGGCGCCGCGCCGGGGCGGACCAGGCGCAGCTCGCGTGGGCCGTCGTCGTCGGCCAGCAGGCGATCGAGGGTGGCGCGGTCGCCCTCGACCACGAACTCGCGCACGTCGACGACCCGCAGGACCCCGACCCGGAGCGGCTCGCCGGGGGGCCCAAGCAGCCGGGTCGCGGCCGGGTTGGCGTCGAGGACCCGAGCGCCGGCGCACACGACGACGCCCTCGCCGGTGGCGGCCACCAGGTGGCGGAACCGGGTGTTGCTGCGCGCCAGGCGCTCGCGGGCGCGGGCCAGCGCGATCTCCTGCTCGCCGAGCTGGACCCGCTTGTCCGCCAGGCGCTCCTCGAAGATCTCCTGCTGGCGGGCGGCGTGGCGCAGCTCGTAGCTCGCCGACAGCGGCGCGAAGCCGACGTAGACGTACTCGAGGACGAACACCGAGCCGAGGACCCCGGCGCCCATGAGCGAGTCGTGGAGCGCGGCCGCGACGAACAACCCGAGGGCGATCAGGTAGCCGGTGCGACGGCCGACCAGGGCCGGCGGCATCGCTCGCAGGCGCCGCCGCAGCCCGATGCCGGCGAAGACGCTGGCCACCGGCAGGACGACCATCGTCAACCAGCCCGGGTGTCCGCCCAGGTGGACGTGACCGAAGGCGTCGCGATGCACCTCGATCGGCCCATCGACCAGCCACGGCGTGGCCACGCCGATCGTCAAGAGCGCCGCCCCGATCGCGAGGGCCACGAAGCTGCGACGCGACACCGGCTGGCCACCGATCACCTCGACCGCGGCGAACGCGAACCCGGGCATCAAGAGCCCGATCCCGTACTGCACCCGGATCGCCGTCAGCGCCAGGTCGGGCGGCGCCTCGAGGTGGACGACCCGCGCGACCGCGAAGACCAGCCCGCAGACCGTGATGCCCAGCATCGGCCACTGCGGGTGACTGGGCCGCAGTCGCCAGGCGACGGCCTGGCGCAGCGCGGCGAGCCCAAGGGCGCCGATGACGGCGAGGGTCCCGAACACCTCGGGGTGCGCGACGCGCATTGCCAACCACTATCGCGCAAAACCCGGCGAGAGTCCCGTACCGATGGGGTAGGCCCTCACCCAGGCAGGGCGATCACCGTGAGCCCCGGGTCAGCCCGGGGCGCTTCGTCCGCGGTGACGATCCCGATCGCCCGATCGCGCAGCCCGGGGTCGGCGGCCATGCGCACCGCGAGCGGCGCGACCACGACCTCCTCGAGCAGTCGGCGCAGCGGCCGGGCCCCGAGGACCGGATCGACGCCGCGGGCCGCCAGGGTGGCGCGCGCCGCCGGGGACGCCCACAAGGTCAGGCCGCGGCCGAGCATGCCGGGCCGGGTCCGCAGCTTGGCGAGCTCGAGGTCGACGATCTGCTCGATCGCCGCCGCGCGCAGGCGGTGGAAGCCGACGACGTGATCGAGGCGCGCGGTGAACTCGGGTCGGAAGTGCGCGCGCACCGCAGCCGCGTAGTCCGGCTCCGCGGCGCCCGCGAACCCGACGCCGCCGCCCCGGGTCACGCCCAGGTTCGAGGTCATCACGATCACGCACATGCGCAGATCGACCAGCCGACCGAGGGCGTCGGTCAGCCGGCCTTCGCCGAGGACCGCGAGGAGCAGATCGAAGACCTCGGGGTGGGCCTTCTCCAGCTCGTCGAGCAGGATCACCGCCAGCGGCTGCCGACGCACCGCCTCGACCAGCGAGGTGCCGCCGGCGCCGACCTCGAGGAGCCGGGTCGCCGACCCCGGCGTCATGTACTCCGATAGATCGATCCGGATCAGGCGCTCGCCGTCGCCGAACAGGTAGCGCGCGATCTGCTTGGCCAGCTCGGTCTTGCCGACCCCGGTGGGACCGACGAAGAGGAGCGACGCCACCGGCCGCTCGGGGTCGTCGAGGCCGACGCGGAACCGGACCAGGGCCCGCGCCACGACCGCGCACGCGTGATCCTGCCCGACGACCCCGGCGGCCAAGGCCTCCGCGATCGCTGCCGCGCCGATCGGGCGATCGTCGGCGACCAGCTCGACCGGCAACCCCGACCACCGGGCGAAGGCGGCGGTCACGTCGCGCGGCAGGACCATCGTCGGCGGCGGGCTGGCGTCCTGACACCACCAGTCGAGGAGCGCCAGGGCCTTGCCGGGGAAGCGCTGATCGCGGCGGAACCCGGCGCACAGCGCCAGGAGCCGTCGCACCGCCGCCGGGTGCAGCTCGACCTCGGGGCGCTTGCGCCGCAGGTAGGCCAGGGCGATCGGCGCGACCTCGTCGGGGCCGGGCTCGTCGAGGCGGACCACCGCGAAGGCGTCGACCAGCGCCGGGTGGCGGCGGCGCAGGCGGGCCAGCTCCGACGGCGAGCACTCGGCGATCAGCCGCAGCTCGCCGGCGACCACCGCCGGCAACCACAGCTCGGCGATCGACGCGCCGTCGCCCTGGGCCGCGGCCAGCTCGGCCAGGCGATCGACGAACAGCCAGTCGTCGGTGCCGCCCAGCTCGCGCGCCACCGCCAGGCAGCGCTCCTGCCACATGCCGAGGTAGGTCATGCCGGCGGTCAGGTGGGCCGCCGAGGTCGCCCACAGCCGTCGCCGCCGCGGCCCGTCGCCGAGGTGCTTGGCCAGGCGGCGGACCAGCGCGCTCTTGCCGACCCCGGGCTCGCCGACCAGGAGCACCGAGCGCGGCGGCACAGCGTCGACAGCGGCCACGACCGAGGTGGCCGCGGCCAGCTCGCCGACCGGCGGCGCGAGCTGGCGCCGCCGCAGCTTGCCGGTCCAGTCGTCGGCGACCGCGGCCACGGTCGGCGGCGGCGGGTCGGCGGCGTCGTCGTCGCGATCGTCGTCGGCGGCGAACCGGGCCGGCGCCCACGGCTCGATCCACTCGCGGACCCCGGCGCGCAGATCGAGGACGTCGTGGGGCGCGGTGCCGAGGACCGCCGCCGCGACCGCGGCGCGGATCACCTCGGCGGCGTCGTCGAGGGCCTCGAGGGCCAGCGACCAGCCGAACCGCGGCACCAGGACCCGCACGACCGGGCCGTCGTCGTAGGCGGCGAAGGCCACGCGCAGCGGCACGACCCGGCTGCCGATCACCCAGGTGCCCTCGGCGGCGACCCGCGGCCGCAGCTCGATCGCGACCCGGCGCAGGCCGAGCTCCTCGGTGAAGCGGTACAGGTCGAGGTCGCCGTCGGCCGCCGCCGCGACCAGGGCCGGCTCGAGCGCGGCCAGCACCTCGTCGACGGTGTCGCCCCACGCCGCCGGCGCCGGCGGCGCGAACAGCCGCGCCCGCCGCCGCATCAGCACCCCGACCAGCTTGCCGCCGTCGTGCTCGGTCAGGAACACCCGGAAGCTCGGCTTCATTGACGGCTCCAGCGCACGTGCCACAGCGCGCGCACGATCTCGGCCAGGCTGGCCCCGGTCAGGCGCGTCGCCCAGCCCAGGCCAAAGTCCTCGACGTCGGCGGTGATCCCGTCGCCAGCCCGGGCCGCGGGCGCGTAGGTCATGGTCCGCACCGCCGGCAGCAGGGCCTCGGGGTTGGCCGGGGCGGCGCGGCCAGCAGCGACCGCGGCCTCGAAGGCCGTCACCCGCGCGACGTGCTCGGTGAGCAGCGCGGCGAGCTCGGCCGCGCCGGGGCGGACCTCGACCCGATAGACCTCGGGCGCGTCGACCAGCGAGCGGAAGAAGTGGGTGCCGTGCTCGGCCCGGTAGGCGGCGCGGGCGAACACCTCGCGGACCACGAAGCCGCGGGTGACGTCGCCGACCGCCGGCGCCACCAGCTCGCGGAGCCGGCCGTCGACGCCGCGGGCCATGGCTTGATCGGCGATCCCGCGCAAGGCCTCGAGGAGCCCCCAGCCGAGCCCGGGTCGGGTCTCGCCGACCGGCGTGACCAAGACGGTCACCGCGTGGGCCTCGGGATCGGTGAGCTCGTCGGTGTGGGCCAGGAGCAGCGTGGCCCGGGCCAGCGCGGCGAGGAGGACCGGCTGCGGCGAGGCCGCGCGGGTCCGCCGATCGAGGCTGCGGCGATCGAAGGCCGGTCCGGGACGGGGCCCCGACCAGCCGGCGACCGAGCGGCGCTCGGGCCGCCAGCCCTCGAGATCGTGGAGCTCGTAGCCCTCGGTCGCCGCCGGCAGCCGGCGCTGGCCGGCCAGCGCGGCCCGCAGCTCGACCAGCTCGTCGCCGTAGCGCTCGATGAAGTAGCGGACCTCGTCGGCGTGCGGCGCGCCGCGCACCGCGGCCAGGGCGCGGCCGACCGCGTCGTCGGCCAGCGCGGCGTCGATCCGGCGGGCCATCGCCTCGGCCAGCGGCGCCAGCGCCGCCGCCGCCAGCTCGCGGGCGGCGATGAGCGGATACTCGCCGCCGCGGGTCGCCAGCTCGGGGACCTGCTCGAGCTGGACCGCGATCGCGCCGGCGTCGTCGCGCAAGCGCGCCACCGTCATGCGCGCCGGCGGCGCCGTGGTCAGGGCCTCGGCCAGCGCGGTCGCGACGTGATCCTCGAGCCAGCGCTTGACCGTGCGGGCGCCGAACCGCGGATCGAAGGCCTGGGCCACCGCGCGCTCGCGCACCGCGCGCCCGGCGTAGACGAAGACGTCGCGCTCGCGCAGGCCGCGCCGGCCCAGGAGCTTGGCCAGCTCCTTGTCGACCACCCGCGCCGCGGTCTCGGCGGTGAGCGGACGAAACGGCACCACCCGATCGATCCGGTTCCACAGCTCGGGCGGGAAGAACTCGCGCACCGCGGTCGCGATCTGCCCGAGCACGGCGGCCGCGCCGTCGCCGAAGCCGATCGGCGCGCCGACCCGGGCCCCCAGGTTCGAGGTCATGACGATCACGGCGTGGCGGAAGCTCGCGACCTCGCCGTCGGCGTCGGTCAGGCGGCCCTCGTCGAAGAGCTGGAGGAGCAGGCCGAGCACCGACGGGTGGGCCTTCTCGATCTCGTCGAGCAGGACCACCGCGAACGGCTGCTCGCGGATGCGCGAGGTGAGGAGCCCGGCCGGCGCGAACCGATCGCCGACCAGGCGGGCCACCGCGTCGGGCCCGGCCAGCTCGCTCATGTCGAAGCGGACCAGGCGCTGGACGTCGCCGTAGAGGTAGCTGGCCAGGGCGGTGGCCAGCTCGGTCTTGCCGGTGCCGGTCGGCCCGGTGAACAGGTACACGCCCAGGGTGCGGCCGGGGTCGGCGAGCCCGGCCCGGACCCGCACGACGACGTCGGTCGCGACCTCGACCGCCTCGTCTTGCCCGATGACCCGGGCCGCGAAGTGGGCGCGGACCTCGGCGGGATCGAGGGGCTCGTCGAGCGTGATCAGCCGCTCGGCCAGGCCGGTGTCGCGCGCCACCGCGGCCACCGCGTCGGCCGGCGTGACCTCGACCCGCGCCCCCGACGCGCCGGGCGGCGCCACCGCCACCTTGCGCAAGAGCTCGATGGCCGCGCCGGGCATCGCCGTCCACGGGTAGAGCGCCGCCGCCAGCTCGGTGGCGGTGCGCGGCGTGAACGGGTGGATCTCGACCGGGCGCTCGGCCTCGAGGCGACGGACCTCGGCCAGGAGCAACGCCGCGGTGTCGGCCGCGCCGGTCGGCTCGACCGCGACCCGGGCGAACAGGGTCGCGAAGGTCGGGGCGTCATCCTCGAGGCGCGCCCACTGCTCGCGGGTCGCGGTCGCGACCACCACCAGCTCGCCGCGCTGGATCGGACCGTGGAGAAAGTCGGCGAACGAGCGCTCGGACTGCCGGGTCACGCCGAGCCGGCCGAACAGGTGCAGGTCGTCGAACCACAGGATGCCGCGATGGCGGCGGGCCTCGGTCACCAGCGCCAGCAGCCGCTCCTCCCAGTCACCCAGGTAGCTCATGCCGGCGATCAGGCGCTGGCCGGCCAGGCGCCACACCCGGTGGATGCGATCGGTATTGCGGTGGAGCACCCAGCCGTCGTCGTCAAGGCGATCGCCGATCCATCGCGCCAGCAGCGTCGAGCGTCCGGATCCCGGACGACCGATGAGCACGGTCGGGCGCGGTCGTTCGCCGCCCAGCAAGCGGCGGAGCTGCCGGCGGTAGGTCGGGCGCGGCACGCCGAGCGGCAAGGTGCCGTCGATCGCGCGCGCGGTCTGATCGATCGCGAGCTGGGCCAGGCGATCGCTCGGGCCGTGGCCGAGGCCGGCGCGCTGCTTGCCCGCCCGCGCCGCCTGGGCGCGATCGAGGAGCGTCTTGGGCGCCAGCTCGAGGCCGAGCTGGATCAGCCGCTCCTTGCCGACGCTCTTGCGGGCCTCGATCGCGGCGCTGCCGTCGTGGCGCCAGGCCCGGCGGACGAAGTGCGGCGCCAGGCGTTCGGCCTCGGCGGCGTCCTCGGCGTCGAACCAGGCCTGCGGATCGGAGGGGTGAAACACCAGCAGGCGCTGCCCGGCCGAGGTGAACCAGCGCGGCTCGAGCACGAACGGGAAGCGCCCGCCGATCCGGCCGCCGCGGCCCGGCAACTGCAGATCGAGCGACAGCGGGTGCAGCCGCGTGCCGGGCGCGCGCTCGAGGAGCTCGAGCTCGACCGGCTCGAGGGCGCGCACCGCGTCGCCCAGGGCCTTGGCCAGCGCGTCGCGCAGGCGCAGCTCGCTCTTGCCGGCCAGCGGCGCGACCAGCCCCGGGCGGACCAGGGGGATCCAGGTCAGCGCGCCCTCGTGGCGGCGCTCGAACACCGTGACGGTGAAGGTCCGCTTCACGGCGCGACCTCGCCGTCGTCGCCGTCGTCGGCGGCGGCCTGGCCGAGCGCCGTCGGGTACAGCTCGTCGACGGTCAGGCCGCGCGCCAGCCCGGCGGCGATCACCGCCAGGCCGATCTCCTCGAGGCGCTCGCCGTGCTCGGCGACCGGCACCTCGAGCGGCGCACCGGCGACCTCGACCTGCTCGCGATAGACCCGGTCGACGGCGCCGCGCGGGCTCGTCGCCGGCGCCGCCAGCGTGGCCAGCTCGCGCCATTGCTCGTCGGTGAACTCGGTGGACAGGGCCATCACCCGCACCACCAGGTGGCAGGGATCGATCTTGGCCACGCCGTGGAAGCGATGGACCCCGGCCTCGAGGCCGAGCACCACTGCCGCGCCCGGCCCGCGGATCCGCACGAGGATGTTGCGCAGGCCGCCGCCCGGCGTGATCTTGCCGGCCAGCCACGCGCGATCGCGCGGCGGCCCCCAGACGCGCTCGACCGGCCAGCTCGGCGCGCGATCGTTGTGGCCGTGACCGGTGATCGTCCAACCGCGCCGCGCCGCGGTCGCCAGGACGCTCCCCAGCCAGCTCGCCAGCGCCGCCGGGTGCTCGGGCGCCGACAAGGTCAGGGTGATCTCGTCGCGGGCCTCGCGCCGCGCCACCGCCAACCAGAACATCGCCCGGGCGAAGTCGCGCGCCAGCGCCGGCACCTCGGCCACCGTCGCCGCGACGTCGTCGCCGGCCAGGGCCGCGGCGATCGCCAGCTCCTCGACGACCGCCAGCTCGCCCTGGGCCGCGGTCGCCGCCGCCCAGGCCTGGTCGAGGCGCGCCAGCTCGATCGCCAGCTGCTGGACCTGGGCGCTGGCGAGGGCCGGGCGACGCTTGCCCTTGCGACCGGCGCCGGGCTGGGCGTCGCCGCGCGCGAGCTGAGCGCGCAGCCAGTCGCGCTGGGTCCGGACGTCGGTCGCCAGATCGCGCGCCATCCAGCCATCGGCCTCGCGCCGGGCCGCCGCGGCGAGGAGCGCGCCCTTGGCGTTGCGCCGACCACCGGCGCCGCCGCGCCGCCACACCGCGACGGTCACGCCGTGGGCCGACGGGCTGGCCCCGAGGTGCGCGCCCGACGGGAGGTCGAGGTCGGCCTCCTCGCCGTCGGCGCGGACCACCACCAGCGCGCCGTGGGCGTCCTTGCCGAGCCGCGCGAGCAGCCGGGCCAGGGGCGTGACCAGGGCGGCGTCGAGGTGGCGGCGCAGGGCCCGCGCGCCCCAGGCCGCGGCGTAGCCGCCGGCCGCCAGCGTGGCGATCGCGCGATCGCTCACGTCGAGGCCGAGGTTGGCCTGGACCAGGCCGCGCCGCTCGGCCAGCTCGCCGATCGCGAGGCGGGCCACCGCGGCGATCTGCTCGCCGTCGAGGTGATGGAACGGGATGATCGCGTCGAGTCGATTGAGCAGCTCGGGCCGGAAGGCCGCGGTGACCGCGGCCCGATAGCGGGCCAGCTCGCGGGTCCGCTCGTCGGTGGCGACCCGCGCCGCCAGGCCGATCGGCTGGGCGCGCTCGTGGCCCCCCAGGTTCGACGTCAGGATCAGGATCGCGTTGTGGAAGTACGCGGTGCGGCCGCGGGCGTCGGTCAGGCGGCCCTCGCCGGCGACCTGCAAGAGCAGATCGTGGACCGCCGGGTGGGCCTTCTCGATCTCGTCGAGCAAGACCACCGCGAACGGTTGCTGCCGCAGGCGCGCGGTCAGGAGGCCGTCGCCCGACGCGCTGCCGCGGATCAGGCGCTCGGCCGCCCACGGATCGGCGTACTCGCTCATGTCGAAGCGGACCAGGCGGGCCTCATCGCCGAACAGGAGCTGGGCCAGGCGCTTGGCCAGCTCGGTCTTGCCGACCCCGGTCGGCCCGGCGAACAGAAACGTCGCCAGCGGTTTGTCGGCCGGCTGGAGCTGGGCCTTGACCGTGCACAGCACCTCGGCGACCCGGGCCACCGCCTCGGCCTGCCCGACCATGCGGCGGCCCAGGGCCTCGCACAGCTCGGCGGCGAGCAGCGGTCGATCGTCGCGCAGGAGCATGGCCGGCACGCCGGTGGCGGCGGCGAAGCCGTCGTAGACCGCGTCGGCGCCGAGCAGGCGGGGCGCGCCGTCGGGCCCGACCTCACCGTCGGCGGCGGCGCGCAGCTCGTCGAGCAGCTCGACCGCCTTGCCGGGGAACGCCCGGTACGGCAGGTACCGGCGCGCGAGCTCGACCGCGGCCGCGATCGCCCGCGCGTCGAGCTGCGGTCGACGCGCCTCGGCCCGACGCCAGTGCGCCGCCCGCGCGGTCAAGGCCGCGATCGTCGTCGCCGGATCGAGGGGCGCGATCGCGAGCTGGGTCATCGCGCCGACCAGCGCGACCTCGCGGCGCTCGGCGCGCGCCAGGGCCGCCGGGGTCAGCTCGGCCACCACCCGGACCCGCCCCTCGACGACGAACCGCCGCACGATCGCGGTCAAGGCCAGCCCGCCGTCCTCGACCCGCTCGCGAAACAGGCTGGCGAAGTCCTCGAAGTAGAGCGCCGCGTCGAGGGCCTCGGCGGCCGCGAACAGCTCGGTCACCCGCTTCTCGGCCTCGCCGAAACCCGACGCGCCGGCCACCAGGTGGGCCAGGGTCACGACCCAGGTCGGGCGCGCGGTCGCGGTCCGGCCCCAGGCGAGGACCAGCGCGGTCTTGCCGACGCCGGCGTCGCCGCACAAGAGCACCGCGAGCCGATCGCGTCCCCCCAGGAGCGCGTCCAGGCTCGCGGCCTCGCGCTCGCGGCCGACCAGGGGCGCCGCGCCACCGCGCACGCGGTCCGCCAACGGCGCCGCCAGCTCGTCGAGGGTCGCGCGGGCCCGGCGACGGGCCTCGGCCGCCAGGCGGGCCGCGGTCGCCGCCTCGGTGGCCGCGAAGCGCACCGTCACCGGCAGCGGCGCCACGGTCAGCTCGAGGGGCGGCAACAGCCGCCGCCAGTCGTCGCCGTCGAGCTCGGCGGCCGCCGCCAGCCGGGCCAGCTCCCGCGCTGCCACCTCCGCCAGCTCGTCCTTGCGGTCGACGAAGAACGCCGCGCCCAGCGCCGGCACCAGCGCCAGGCGATCGCGACCGTCGCCGTAGGGGATGAGCACGCACGCCACCTCGACCGGGCGCGGCGGGCGCGCGCGGGTCGGCGCCCCGGGATCGAGGGCGACCTCGAAGGCGGTGGCCTCGACGCCGGCGGGCAGGAAGTAGCGCGCGACCGCGGCCGGCGCCTCGGTGGCCAGGTGATGCGCGAGGAAGACCCGGACCTCCTCGCGGGCGCCGTCGTCGTCGCCGAACGCGCACAGCTCGGGGGCGACGACCGGCGCGCAGGTCGTCGCGCCGGACGGGACCACCCGCTCGATCGTCCAGGTGGTCACGATCGACTGGCGCTCGCTCATCGCCCACCGCGGCGGCACAGCATCGAGGTGATGCTACCAGCTCGGGCGGTGGCGCTGGCTCGGAGGGAGGGACGGTCGCGCGCGGAGGAGAGGCCGAGACCGAGGCCGAGACCGAGACCGAGCCCGAGGCGGAGACCGAGACCGAGACCGAGGCGGAGACCGAGACCGAGACCGAGACCGAGGCCGAGGCCGAGGCCGAGGGCGAGACCGAGGCCGAGACCGAGGGCGCTACGGCGCGGCGGCGGGCGGCGGACCGAAGGTGGCGCGGACCCAGGCCTGAAACTCCGGCTCGGTCAGCTCGGCGGCCTTGCGGCAGGCCTCGGTGACGTGGCCCGGGAAGTCCTTGTCGGCCATCCATCGCAGGTAGCTGCGCTCGATCTGCGACAGCGGCGTGCCGCTGTGCTTGCCGAACGCCAGGATCACGCGCTCGCCTTGCCACTGCAGGTGGCGCGACGGACCGACCCAGTTGGGCCGCGCCGGATCGCACACCCCGGCGACCCCGCGCCAGTCGTGATCGTCGAGGCCGAAGGTCCGCAACATCCCGGCCAGCACCCGCCCGGTGGCGGCGACGTCGGCCTCGGCCGAGTGGGCCGACGCGAAGCCGGTGCCGACGAAGCGCAGGTGGGCGTGGGACAGGCTGCGCGGCTCGCACTGCTGCCACAGCCGGAACGGATCGACGATGGTCTTGGCGGACCAGTCGGGCAGCGGCCGACCGATCCGCTCGAACTCGGCCGACACCATGTCGATGTCGAAGATCAGGTTGTAGCCGACCACGACCTCGGCGGCGGCGAAGACCGCGAAGATCTCGTCGGCGATCTCGCCGAACCGTGGGCAGTCGGCCAGGTCGTCCATCGAGATGCCGTGGACCGCCTGGGCCCCGGGCGAGATCGCGACGTCGGGCTTGATCCGCCAGGTGCGGTGCGGCGCGGCCTCGGACAGGCCGAACTGCACGCACAGCTCGATGACCTGATCGCGGCGGCGATCGGTGCCGGTGGTCTCGACGTCGAAGACGATGACCCCACGCTCGGGGCGGACCTCGGCGCGCGGGGCGAGCTCGACCGCCGCCGCCTCGACGCGCGCGACCGGCGCCTCGACGCGCGCCACCGGCGCCTCGACGCGCACGACCGGCGCCTCGACGCGCGCCACCGCCGCCTCGACCGGCACCGCGGGCAGCTCCGGCGCCACCGCCGGCACCGCGGTCGCGATCGCCGCCTCGGCCACCGCCACCGCCTTGCGCTTGTTCTTCGGCAGACCCGGCCGGGTCGTGGCCTTGGTCCGGGGCGCCGGGGGCGGCACCAGCTCGACCTGCACCGGCTCGGGCCGGGGCGTCGGCACCGCCCAGGCGGCACCGAAAAGCGGCAAGGTCTCGCTGCGCATCGTGCTGAGGTGGACCCTACCCGCTCCCTCTGACAGCGATTGCGCGGACTTGCACCCGACCTCGGGAATTCCTCAAGGGTTTCGATCGTGTGGATCGCGCGGCGGCCCCGCGCGGTTGACGCGCCCGATCGGCTCTCCGATGCTCGGGCCGATGCGCGTCGCCGTCCTGGCCCTGGCCCTGTGCGCCTGCAAGGTGCGCGAGCTCCCCCCGATCGAATCGACCTACGCCGACACCTTCGACCGGGTGTCGATCGGCGCCGACTACAACCAGACCGGCCGCGGCTTCCGCATCGTCGACGGCGCGCTCAACGCCCGCGGCGCCCACAACCAGCCGCTATGGCTGGCCAAGCGCCTGCCGCCCGGCGATCTGCAGATCGACTTCGACACCTGGTCGTCGTCGCCCGAGGGCGACATCAAGATCGAGGTGTTCGGCGACGGCAAGTCCTACGACCCCGATGGCAACCGCTACCTCGCCACCAGCTACGTCGTGGTCTTCGGCGCGTGGAAGAACTCGCGCTCGATCATCGCCCGCATGGACGAGCACGGTAAGGAGCTGGTCGCGCGATCCGACGTCAAGGTCGTGCCCAACCAGCGCTACCACTGGCGCCTGGTGCGGCGCGGCCGGGTCCTCGAGTGGTTCATCGACGATCTGACGACCCCGTTTCTGCGCTTCGACGACCCCCAGCCCCTGGTCGGCCCCGGCCACGAGTACTTCGGCTTCGGCAACTGGGAGACCGACACCTACTTCGACAACCTGGTCATCAAGCGACTGTGATCGGGCCCGCCGGGGCATCGAGGATCCCGACCGCCGCGGGGTGAGCTGTCGCGCCGGATCCGCTATCCTCACGCGTCGACCGCGATGGAGCAGTTCGGGAAATACTCGCTGATCTCGAAGATCGGCACCGGAGGCATGGCCGAGGTCTACCTGGCCCGGACCGCCGTGGCCCAGGGCCTGGCCAAGACCCTGGTGATCAAGAAGATCCATCCGGCCTACGCCAAGAGCCGGCAGTTCGTCGCCATGTTCGTCGACGAGGCCAAGATCGCGCTCGGCCTCAACCACCCCAACATCGTCCAGGTCTTCGACTTCGGCGCGGTCGGCGAGACCTACTTCCTGGCGATGGAGAACGTCGAGGGGATGGATCTCCTGCGCCTCTTGTCGGACTGCGCGCGCGAGCGGCGGCGCATCCCGTTTGGGCTGTCGGCCTACGTGGTGTGGCAGCTCGCCAAGGGCCTCGACTACGCCCACAAGAAGGCCGACGAGTTCGGTGAGCCCCTCGGCATCGTCCACCGCGACATCTCGCCCCAAAACGTCCTGGTGTCGTGGGACGGCGCGGTCAAGATCGTCGACTTCGGCATCGCCCGGGCCCGCCACGTCACCGAGGACGAGGGCGTCATCAAGGGCAAGTTCGCGTACATGTCGCCCGAGCAGGCCCGCGGCGAGCCGGTCGACTGTCGGTCCGACGTGTTCTCGGCCGGCATCGTGCTCTACGAGCTGGTCACCGGTCGGCCGCTGTTCGCCGGCCGCGGCAAGGAGGCCCTCGAGCAGGTCAAGGCCGGCGCCATCCCGCCGGCGCGCGACGCCGTGCCCGACGTGCCGCCGTCCCTCGAGCGGATCCTCTTGCGCGCGCTGGCCTACCACCGCGACGACCGCTACCCGAGCGCGCGCGACCTCCAGCTCGACCTCGGCAAGTTCCAGCTCGAGTGGGGCCACGCCAACGACCTGCTGCTCGACTCGACCGCGCTCGCCAGCTTCCTGGCCACCGTGGTCCCCGAGGAGCGGCGCCACCCGCGGCCGCGCCCCCACCGCGGCGCCGGCGGCACCCCGGCCGGGCCGACCACCGGGTCCCTCGGCTCGCTGGGTTCCCTGGGGTCCCTGGCCAGCGGCAGCGCCGCCGCCGCGCCGGCCGCCGAGGTCCGCCGCCCCCGCGAGCCGCGCGAGCTGCGCGAGCGCAAGTACGTCTACGTCGTCGAGGGCGTGATCCGCGGCGTCACCGCCCTCGAGCGCCGGCTCGGCCCGGCCGGCGCGACCCGGGTGGTCGACGAGTTCCGCCGGGTCGCCAAGGACATCGCCTTCAAGCACGACGCCCTCGAGGATCGCGGCGAGCGCGACCTCGACAGCGTCCGCCTGGTGATCGGCCTGCCGCTGGCCAGCGAGGACGACGCCAGCCGCACGATCCGCCTGGCCCTGGCGCTGGTCGACGCCCTCGACGGCATCGGCTCCGACGTCGAGCCCGAGCTGCGGCTGGCGATCGGCATCCAGCGCGGCGCCGCGACCGTGATCCGCCGCGGCGCCGACCACAGCTTCGAGGTCGAGGCCACCACCGCCGGGTTCGCCGCCCACCTGGCGCGGTTCGCCGGGCCGGCCGAGATCCTGGTCGGCGGCCGGGTCTTCCGCAGCGCGCGCGCCGAGTGGAACTTCGAGGCCCTGGCCGCGATCGATCTGCCGGCCGGCACCGACGTCGGCGCCCGGGTCGACGAGGACACCGAGCCCGGCATCAAGCGGGCCCGGGTCTATCGCCTGCGCGGCCCGCGCGGGCGCGGCGCCGGACCACGCGAGCGCGGCGCCGCGACGACGCTCCTCGGCCGCGACCTCGAGCTCAAGTACCTGCGCGACGCCTACCGCGACGCCCGGGTGGCGCGGCGCAAGCACCAGATCGCGATCGTCGGCGATCACGGCGTCGGCAAGCGCAGCCTGGTGGCCGCGTTCCTCGCCACCCTGGCGCCCGGCGAGGCCTACGTGCTGCGCACCACGACCCGGGTCGGCACGGCGATGACGCCCTACGGCGTGATCGCGGATCTGACCCGCGAGATCCTTGGCCTGGCCGACGGCGCCGAGTCCCACGAGATCCAGCGCCGCCTGACCATGGCGCTGCCACTGCTGTACGCCGGCGAGGAGGACAGCCGCGAGGCCCGGGCGGCGCTGGCCGCGGTCTCGCTCCTCCTCGGGCTGCGCGGCCCCGAGGCCGGCGACGGCGATCCGGCCGAGCAGCGCACCCGCCTGCTCGCGCTCATGACCCGGGTCGAGCATCACCTCGAGGCCGAGCGCCCGCTGATCATCGTCGGCGAGGACGTCCACTGGTGCGATCAGGAGAGCATGGACCTGTTCGCGGCCATGCTCGCGGTGCCGACCAGCCGCCCGGTCCTGGGCCTGGTCACGACCCGCCCCGATCGCCGGATCCTCGAGGCGGCGGCGGCCACCGGCGGCGAGCTCCTGCACCTCGACGAGCTCGATCCGGCCGCCCGGGCCGCGCTGGTCGCCAGCCGGTTCGCGCCCGACGACGACGTCGCCGAGCTGGCCGAGCAGATCCTGGCCCGCTCCGGCGGCAACCCGTTCTTCATCCTCGAGCAGCTCGACGCCCTGGCCGAGCGCGGGATCATCGCCCCGGCCCCCGAGCACCCCGGGCGCTACCGCTGGGTCGAGCGCGACGCGCCGCTGCAGGTGCCGACCTCGGTCGAGGATCTGCTGATCACGCGGATCGATCGCCTGCCCGAGCGCGAGAAGCAGACGGTGCTGTGCGCCGCGGTGCTCGGCCGGGTGGTGGCGCCGCCGGCGGTCGCCGCGATCCTCGGCCGCCAGGTCAAGCCCGAGCTCGACGAGCTGGTCCGGCGCGGCCTGGTGGTGCCCCACGAGGGCGAGTACCGCTTCAAGAACGACACGATCATGACCGTGGCCTACGGCCTGGTCCCGGCCGAGGATCGCACCCGGCTGCACCGCGTGGCCGCCGAGCGCATCGCCACCGGCCCGGGCTACCGGCCGGGCGCCGACGACGCCCACATCGCCCGGCACCTCGAGCTGGCCGGCGACGCGGTGGCGGCCGCCGATCGCTACCTGCGCGCCGCCACCCACGCGATCGACGTCGGCGGCAACGCCGACGCGTTCCGCCAGTTGAGCCGCGCGCTCAAGCTCCTGCCGCCCGGCGATCACGCGCGCCGGTTTCAGGCCCGCCGGCAGCGCGAGGAGATCCTGCGCCGGCTGGCCCGTCGCCCGCAGCAGCTCCGCGAGCTGGCCGCGCTGCGCAAGGAGGCCGAGGCCCTGGGCGATCCGCAGAAGCAGGCCCTGGCCCACGCGCTGTCGGCGCAGTTCTACATCGACGTCGGCAAGGCCCCGGCGGCCCAGCGCGCGGTCGCGCCGGCGCTGCAGTTCGCGCGCGACGCCGGCGACAAGCTGGCCGAGGCCGACGCCCTGCGGCTGCGCTCGGCGATCGCGCGCCTGGTCGGCTCCAACGACGACTCGCTCAAGCTGTGCGAGCAGGCGCTGGCGCTCACCGCCGAGGCCGGCGACGGCTCCCCCGCCCTCACCACCCGGGCGTTGATCTTGAACGAGCAGGGCACGACCCTGTGGAACATGGGCCGCCTCGAGGCGGCGATCGAGGCCTACGCCGAGGCGCTGGTCATCTACCGCGCGCTGCGCTTGCCGCGGCAAGAGGCGCGCGCGCTCAACAACATGGGCATCGTGTTCTCGTGCCTGGGCGAGTACGAGGAGGCCCTGGCCCACTACAAGTCGAGCCTGAAGCTCGACCAGCAGCTCGGCGATCGCTCGGGAGTCGCGCTCAAGCTCGGCAACATCGGCCAGGCCTACGCCGACCTCGGCGAGCTCGATCGCGCCGAGAGCTACCTGGCCAAGGCCTTCAAGCTCGGCGAACAGACCGGCGATCCGTCGAGCGTGGCCGACGCCGCGATCTCGTGGGGCCAGGCCAAGCTCGCGCGCGGCGATCTGGCCGGCGCCCTGGCGCTCCTCGAGCGCGGCCGCGAGCTGGCGAGCGAGAACCGCGAGCGCTTCCAGGAGATCCGCGGCCTCGAGTACATCGCGCTGGCCCAGCTCGAGGCCGGCCAGGCACCCGAGGGCGCCCTCGAGCTGGCGCGCTCGGCCACCGAGCTGGCGCGGCGCATGCCCATGATGGTCGGCGTGATCTACGGCCTGGCCATCACCGGCCTGGCGCTCTTGCGCCTGGGCGATCACGCCGGCGCGGTCGCCGCCACCGCCGAGGCGGTCGAGCTCCAGGCCCAGCACAGCCGCCCCGAGGGCGCCGAGCACATCTGGTACTGGCACGGCCTGGCGTTGGCCGGCGCCGGCCGCCGCAGCGAGGCCCGCGCCGCCCTCGAGCGCGCCAAGGCCGAGGTCGCGACCAAGGCCAGCCGGCTGCGCGATCCGGCGCTGCGCGCCGCGTACCTCGGCACCAAGACCGCCCGCGCCGTCGCCGCCGCCCTCGGCGAGGAGTGAACGGACCGGCGCGGGCGCGCCGCGGGCGATCGATGCAGGCCGGCGCCTGCAGTGCAGGCTGGCCCCTGCAGGCGGCGCGCGACCACCGGCGAAGATCCGTCGCGCCGACGGCACCTTCCCTCGGTCGGAGCGATCGGCGCCGGCCTTGCAAGCGCGGTCGGGGTGGCAAACCTCCGCTCGATCGGCATCCCCTGGGCGATCGCGATCGCGCTGGTGGCGCTCGGCGCCTGTCGCGACGACGACGTCGGCGCGGCGTCGCGCACCTGCTGGATCGACGTCGACGGACGCACGATCTGTGTGGTCGACGATGGCGGCCCCGGTCCCGGCGACGACGCGGCGAGCTGCGACGGCGGCGGCGAGCCGACCGGCGACGGCGGCGGCGAGCCCCCGGGCGACGGCGGCGGCGAGCCTCCCGGCGACGCTCGCGACGGTGGCGATGCCCGCGATGGCGGCGACGCCGGTGACGCGCGCGACGGCGGCCTCGACGCGGTCCCGTGCGAGGTCGACGGGTGCGACGGCGGCCCCGGCGACGGCGGCACCGGCGACGGCGGCCCCGGCGATGGCGGCCCCGGCGACGGCGGCACCGACGGCGGCCCCGGCGACGGCGGCATGGACGGCGGCCCCGGCGACGGCGGCACCGACGGCGGCCCCGGCGACGGCGGCCCCGGCGATGGCGGCATGGACGGCGGCCCCGGCGACGGCGGCACCGACGGTGGGCCGACCGACGCCGGCGTCGATGCCCCGCGGGACGCCAGCCCCGACGCGCCCGACGCCGGGACCTGCGGCAACGGGGTGTGCGAGTACACCGTCGACAACACCGGCACCTGCCCGACGGTCACCGCCGGCAGCGAGACGCCGCAGAACTGCGCGGCCGACTGCAACTGCTGCGACTACAGCATCGACATCTGCGGGCAGTTCGGCAACGGCACCTGCAACTACGACGAGCTCGAGACCACCTGCACCGGGCGGCGGACCTGGTGCGCGTGGGGCCCCGACCACGTCTCGGACTGCTGCGGCGACGGCTACTGCGACGCCGACGCCAAGCACGCGCTGTATCCCGATCGGCCCGGCTGCGGCGCGGCCTCCGGTCCGCCGACCTACGACCGCGGCCGCAACAACTGCGAGGCCGACCGACCGCTGCGCGAGCAGACCGGCGAGGATCTGATCAACTGTCCGAGCGACTGCCCGTGTGAAGGCGCCAACGGCTACGACAGCGGCGCCGACGGGGTCTGTCAGTTCTGCAACGGCGCGCTCGGCGAGTCGTGCGACTTCGGCGCCCAGGACTGGGGCGGCGACGGCGTGCCCAAGACCTGCGACGACACCTGCGTCAACGACAGCGGCGCCAGCGACTTCGACGGTCGGAGCCGACGGTGGGAGAAGGCCGGGCAGTGCTCGGACTGCGATCCGTGCACCGATGGCTACGATCCGGCCGGTCAGTTCAACAACGCCCGCTGGGGTCAGGGCGCGGCGACCGAGGGCGCCGGCTGCGATCATCGGGTCGACTGCGACGGCAACTTCTCGGGTTGGTGCGCCTGGGGCCCCGACAGCTTCCCCGACTGCTGGAACGACGCCGAGGAGACCTCGACCACCGCCGCGCGGGCCTTCGGCTTCTGCGACCCCGACGTGGTCCACGTCCGGGGCAGCGGGCGCGGCCAGTACCTGTTCGCCGATCCCAACGGCGACGCGGTCTGGGCCACGAGCTGTCCGGGCCCGATGATGACGTCGAGCTACACCCTGGTCGCCGGCGAGAACGTCTACAACGGCTACGCCCGTGGGTTCCTCGGCGACCTCGGCCCGTACCGCGACGCCCCCGAGTTCTTCAGCCTCGACTGCTGCGGCTTCGACCCCGACGGCGACCACGAGCCCGACCCGACGCCGCACCAGGGCGACGGCTTCTCGCCGACCGACGAATGCGACGCCGGGACCTGCGTCGATCCGCCCGACGCCGGGCCGGACGCGCCGCCGGACGCCGGACCGGACGCCCCGTGGGACGCCGGCGTCGACGCGCCGTGGGACGCTGGCGTCGACGCGCCCTGGGACGGCGGCCCGGACGCGCCGTGGGACGCCGGCGTCGACGCGCCGTCGGATGCCCGCGACGGCGGCGATGCCGGCGATGCCGGTGATGCCGGTGACGCCCGCGACGGCGGCGATGCGGGCGATGCCGGCGATGCCCGCGACGGCGGCGATGCCGGTGACGCCGGTGACGCCCGCGATGGCGGCGACGCTGGCGATGCCCGCGACGGCGGCGATGCCGGCGATGCCCGCGACGGCGGCGGCCCCGGCGATGGCGGCGCCGGCGACGGCGGGCCCTCGCACTGCTCGCCGGTCACCGCCGACGCCAGCACGGCGCGCGAGAGCCAGCGCACCCTCGACGGCGGCTGCGGCTGTGGCGCCGGCGGCGCGCCGACCTCGACCTGGGCGGTGGGCGGCCTGGCCGCGGCGCTCCTGGCCCGCCGCCGCCGCCGGAGGACGCCGTGATCGCGACCCGCACTCCTGGAGGTGTCTCGATGCGCACGATCTCATCAGCCGCGATCGCCCTCGCCGCGCTCGCCTGCAGCGACGGTCCCGATCCCGATCCCGATCCGACCCCGACCGGACCGGTCGCGCTGGTGTGGCCGGTCGCGCGCGGCGACGTCATGGCCCGGGTCAACGCGGTCGCCGAGCGCCTGGGCCTGCCCCCGGTGCGCAACGACGGCACCGAGCTGACCAGCGACGACGGCGATCGCCGGCTCCTGGCCGACTACCTGACCGGCCGCATCCG
The DNA here is from genome assembly GCA_018057825.1 of Kofleriaceae bacterium. Classification (GTDB taxonomy): domain Bacteria; phylum Myxococcota_A; class Polyangia; order Haliangiales; family Haliangiaceae; genus UBA2376. The sequence continues at coordinate 44,355 of JAGPCY010000042.1, forward strand.
CCTCTACGCCCAGACCCCGATCGGCCTGCCGATCACCGACGACGACGACGCCATCGACGCCGCCGCGGCCTACCTCGACGAGCTCGGCCTCTTGCCGGCCGGCAACGACGCGTGCCGCTGCGCCGCCGGCCTGGTCCCCAGCGACGATCCGACCTGCGCCGGGATCGCCGTCGCCCCCGGGCCGCGCAGCGCCTGGAAGAGCTGCGCGACCCTGGCGGTGCGCGTGGTCGGCATGACCTCGGACCTCTTGCCGCCCGAGCGCATGACCGCGCCTCTCGAGATGCTCGAGGCCGCCGAGGGCGCCGCGCCGACCCCGACCCCCGAGCCGGTCGAGATCGCCTTCACGCCGCGCCTGCCGATCGTGCGCGCGGTCGACGGCACGATCGCGCTCGGCGAGATCAGCGGCGGCCACGCCGACCTGGTCGTGCGGTTCGCGCCCGGCGCCGGCATCGTCGCGGTCGACGCCCGGTTCCAGCCGCCCGGCCCGACGCCGATCGAGCTCCCCCTGCGGTCCCGCGAGGACGCGGCCGCCGAGCTGACCGAGCCCGATTCGCCGCCGCCCGATCTAACGACGTGGTCGCTCGGCTACTACTCGCGCGGCCTGGTCACGACCTCGGAGCACGACAACACGCCCCACCCGCTGGCCTTCTACCACCCGCTGTACCTCCAGCTCATCGACGGCACCAACGTGGCGGTGCGCGCCGCCGTGGCCTCGAGCTTCCTGCCGCGGCTCGTCGCCGCCGAGCTGCCCGAGGTCTACGACGCCGCCAGCGCCGCTCCGTTGACGGTGTGGTTCGACGGCGACAGCGGCGCCGGCGCGCCGACCGTGACCTGGAGCGTCCGCGACCCCGAGCTCGGCCTGCGGACCCTGGCCACCACCGTCGCGACCCTCGACCCCGAGCACCCCGGGACCTGGAAGGCGGCCCTGACCCCGCCGCCGCCCGACGGCGATCACCTGTTGACGCTCGCGATCGCCGACGCCCGCGGCACCCACTACGTGCTCGACGATCTGCCGGTGTCGGTGAGCAACTCGTCGACCGCGCGCGGGGCGGCCACGCCGTGGCGCAGCCACAACGTCGGCTGGCGCGCCTGTGGCCCGCTGGCGTTCTGCCACTCCGACGACGTCAAGGTCACCGCGGTGTGCCTCGACGGCAACTGCCGCACCGGCCCGGTCGGGGTCAAGGTCGAGATCGCCGGCGACCGCCCGCAGATCGGCCGCACCAACAACGTCTTCATCAAGGACCTGGCGGTCCTGCAGTTCCACCTCGACCTCAAGCTGCGCATCCCGGAGCGCAAGAAGGATCTGGCGCGCGGCTGGGCCGAGGACTGGCCGTTGCCCGGCGATCCCGACGCCATCGTGATCGGCGGCCAGCGCTACAAGGAGTTCTGGATCCGCACCGACACCTGCAAGCTCGACGGCGCCAACACCTACTCGTGCTCGGTGGTGCCCAACACCGCCCGCAACCCGCAGCCGGCGCCGGCCAACCCGCATCGCAAGATGGGCATGCGCTGCCCGGCCGAGTTCGGCCACCCCAACGAGCAGGGCGCCGAGGACAGCGCCCGCTGCACCGAGCCGACCGTGATCGGCAGCGGCTTCGCGTACCGCCGGGTGTTCACCGGGATGCCCGGACGCCTGACCTTGACCACCAGCTACCAGATGGCCAGCGAGTCGACCGGTCCGGCGGTGTCGACCTACCTGGTCGATCTGGCCAAGGGCACCGTCTTGCGCCTGGTGCGCGCCAACACCAACCGCTTCGACCCCACGATCACCGCGCGCACCGCGACGATGCTCAAGCGGGTCGGCACCCTGGCCCCGGCGGTCAAGCCCGAGACGCGCTGGCACTGGGAGGGCGACAAGCCGCGGACCAGCCCCGACGCGATGAAGGTCTACGGCGGCATGGAGGTCGAGTGCTACAACGCCCTCGAGGTCTGCCGGCAGGCCAACGGCTACGACCCGCGGCGGTTCCCGTGGAACCACGGCGGCGCGGTGCGGCGGCCGGTCTACGTCGAGGCCGCCAACCCGACGATGATCCGGCCGTGGGAGCTCGGGCAGCAGGCCAGCGCGCCGATGTCGATGGCCGATCGCATGGAGGGGAACAACCACCCGTACTGTCCCCACGAGCTGTACAAGGTCCTGAAGGAGCGCTTCTGCCCGTGCCCCGACGACGGCTCGCCGTGCACGCAGACCGGGGGCGACGCCAGCGAGCGCCCCAACCCGATGTTGCCCGTGGTCGAGGTCCGCCTCGGTCTGTACCAGCGGATGACGCCGTTCGAGGCCGGCCACGCCACGACCGCGCTGGTGACCGAGATGAAGAGCCTGCCCGAGATGATGATGGCGCTCGAGGGTCACCGCGGCGCCAAGGCCGAGTCGGCCATCCCGTCGTTCGCCTACCTGAACAACATCGTCGGCGTCGCCAACACCTACAAGGGCTGGCTCTTGTTCCTGTTCCCGGCGCTCGGGCCGGGCCTGACCGCCGCCTGGGCCGGCGCCCTGGCGGCCCGCGCGACCTTCGACGCCCTGACCGACTGGATCGACGTCTTCCACTGGTACGAGCCGATGAACTCGGTGGCCCTGGTGCGGCCGCAGAGCAACGTGACGGCGGTGGCGCCGGTCAACGGCTTCATCAACGCCTTCTACAACGCCGCCCTCGGCACCGTGCCGCAGTACGCGCCGAGCGTGCCGATCGGTCCGCCCGGCACGATCGGCTGGGGCGACAAGACCCGCTTCCCGCGCGTGATCCCGCCGGTCGGCGCCGCCGCGGTGCCACCCGCCTTCGACCAGCAGGGCTTCTGGCAGAACCTGCACTTCAAGAGCGTGCCGATCGCCGACTCGAGCACGACCTCGTGGATCGTGGTCCCGGGCTGTCAGTCGCTGTTCCCGATCCGCAAGGTCGTGAACCGCCTGGGGGACTGGATCTGGTCCTGGGATCGCACGCTGTGCGTCCACCACCACGAGAGCTGGTTCAACTTCGCGCCCAAGCAGTCCAACCACGACCTGGCCTGGATCATCGGGCCCCAGACCGCAGGTCCCAACCCCGATCGGGTCGGCGCGATCGCCGGCCAGCCGATCCGCGTCCCCGGCGTGGGCGGCGCCCCCAACACGGTCAACCCGCTGCACTTCTGGCAGTTCACCGTCGGCCGCGCGACCTCGAACTTCGACACCACCACGTTCAACACCGAGTTCTTCTTCTCGCAAGGTCCAACCGGCTGGTGAGCCGGCCGGGCGATCGCGCTGGACCCGCGATCGCCGCGGTGCGATCCTGCGGCCATGAGGATGGGACCCTCGTCGACGTTGGCCGCGGTGTGCCTGATCAGCGCGGCCTGCGGCGCCGCGGACGAGCGGATCGATCCCGGCGACCTCGCGCTGCGCGATCTGCTCGGGGTGATGCCCCAGGTGGTCGCGGGCTGGGACGAGGCGCAGCGCGCCGCGGCCCGCCAGGTGCTGGCCGCCGGGCTGACGGCCGGGCCCGAGGTGGTGTTGCTCGCGCCGCTGGCCGACGACGAGGCCGCGCTCGTGCGCGCGGTCGCGGTCAGCGACGCCGCCCTCGACGACCGCGGCGAGGACGCCCGCGGCCTGATGGTGGTGAGCGCCCCGCGCACCGAGCTCCGGGTGGTCGCCGGCCCGCACGCGACCGCGCTCCTCGACGCGGCGACCGCGCCGCCGGCGGTCGAGCTCGTCGCCGTGCCTCGGGCCTGGCCGTGCCCGGCGGCGCCGTGCGACCTGGCGGTGCTGGCGGCGCTGGCCGCCGACGCCGCCCCCGACGCGGCTGCGGTGCGGGTTCAGCCGGTGGCGCAGCTCGCGGTGATCGCGGCGTTGACCGACGGCCCCGACGGTGCGCCGACCCTGCTGGTCAACCCGGTGGTGACCGCGGTCGGCGTGCCGATCGGCGTCGACCGCGCGGGTCCGGGTGGCGCGGCGGGCGCGGGCGGCACGAGCGACGAGCCCGCCGCGGCCTCGATCGCGCCGCCGCCGCTGGTCCGCGGGAGCTGGACCTACGGCGCCACCCGCGACGGCTGCGCCAGCCAGGTCGCGGCCGACTGCACGACCTGCCTGAGCGGCGGCCTGTGCGAGCCGGTGTGGCCGTCGGTGTCGGGGATGCAAGCGTGCACCACCCTGGCCGCCGACGCGCCGAGGAACTACGAGCTGGTGTGCGTCAACCTGGCGGTGTCGCTGGCCGACGTGCGCGCCTGCCTCCAAGATCGCGCGCCGAGCTGCGCGATCGACGTCGACGCGATCGACCTGCCCGCCGAGCTGACCAACAACGCGGTCTTCGTCGACGATGGCGGGTGCCGCTCCGCCCTCGACGACTGCCTGGCCCAGCTCTACGGCGCTGGCGATGGCGGCGGCGACGGCTGCGGCGCGTGCGATGGCTGCGACTGTGACAGCGGCGGCGACCCCAACGTCGATAACAGCGGCTGCAACGACGACGGCTGTAACGGCGGAAGCTGCAGCGGCGGCGACTGCGGCGGCAACGGCGGGGACTGCGGCGGCGGTGGCGGCGGCGGGAGCTGTCAGGTGGCCGGCCCGACCCGACGGGGCCCGGGGCTCGGCGTCGCGCTGGCCTGGGTCCTGCTCCCGGTGCCGGTCGCGTGGCGTGCGCGGCGCCGGGCGCGGTCGGCGGCCCGACGCGTGGCGCCGGCCCCGCCGTGAGACCCCACGTCGTCGCCTGGCTCGAGGGCTGGGTCTCGCCGGCGGTCGCCCAGGTGCTGGCGCCGACCTGGTTCACGATGGTCGGCCTGGCCGGGCTCCTCACGCTCGTGGTGCTGTCGCGGCAGGCGCGGCGCGATGGCGTCGATCGCGGCGCGGTCGCGACCGTCGCCCTGAGCGCCTACCTGGCGGCGGTGCTCGGCGGCCTCGTGATCCCGGCGCTCATCGCGCTGGTCGAGCGCGCCCTCGACGGTCAGCCGCTGCGCCCGCGCCTGGTCGGCATGACCTCGTTCTGGGGGTACCTGGCCGGCGCGGTCGCGGCGGTCGAGACCTGTCGTCGCACCGCGCTGCCCCTGGGCTGGCTCGCCGATCGCGCGACCCCGATGCTCGGGGTGTCGCTGGCGCTCATCCGCACCGGTTGTTTTCTGGCTGGCTGCGACCACGGCAAGATCACGGGCGTCGCCTGGGCGGTGCGGTTCCCGGCCGGCAGCCCGGCCTGGCGCGATCACGTCGAGCGCGGCCTGGTGCCGGTGACCCGCGACCAGTCGTTGCCGGTCCACCCGACCCAGCTCTACGAGGCGCTCGTCGGCGTGGCGATCGCGGTGGTCGCCGCGTGGCTCACGCGCCGGCGCGCGGCGGTCGGCAGCGGCCGGGTCTTCATCGGCGCCGCGCTGGCGTACTGCGCCGCCCGCCTGGGGATCGAGGCCGTGCGCGGCGATCGCGTCCGCGGCTTCGCGCTCGGCCTGTCGAGCGGGCAGCTCTTCGCCCTCGCGGTCCTCGTCGCGGTGCCCCTGATCTGGCTGGCGCGGCGCCGGGTCGGCGCGCGTTGACCGTCCGCGCGGCGTCGGCGATCGCTCACCGTCGCTTCATGTGCAGGATGAAGTGCCCGGTCAAGACGTAGGCGGCCCAGCGATTGGCGGTGAACATCCAGCCCAGGCGTCCCAGCCGGGTGTACGAGGTCCACGAGATCCGCGGTCGCTCGAACCCGACCGCGGACGCCTCGCGGGCCCACACCTCGGGCGGCTGGTGCTTCTCCCACTCGATGCTCTTGCTGATCGGGTGGCGCAGCCCGAGGCGCGGGAACAGGTTGCGCGAGCTACAGTCGGCGATGATCAGATCGGCGCCCGGGCGCGACAGGTCGGCGACCTGGGTGAACACCGCCCGGTAGGCGCGGCGCGCCGCCTCGCTGCGCTCGAGCTCGATGCACGCGGCCTCCTCGACGTGATTGATCGAGTTGTGGAAGATCACGACGTCGAAGGAGCGCGGCGGCGCGACGTAGCTCTGCAGGGTCGTGGGCTCGATGTGGGCGTTGTCGATGCCGAGCTCGGCCGCGAGGCCGCTGAACACCGCGCCGGTGCCGCTGGTGGCGCCCGCGGCTTCGGGATCGAGGCAGATCGCCTCGGCGGCGCCCGCCGCGACCGCCAGGAAGCTGCACGTGCCTAGACCGCCGCCGACGTCGAGGACCCGACGGCCGCGGAAGTCGACGCCGCGAAACAGCGCCGCGTGGTAGCGGTCGAAGCCGCCGCGCGACGACCAGCGCCCGCGCTCGACCAGGGTCCGCCGGATTTGGTCCTCGTTCTTGCGCTCGGGCTTCATGGCGGTCGGAGGATACGGCGCGGGCCAGGCGATGCGAAGGGCGCGAGCCGTCGGTCGTCGTGCCTCGTGGACGCCGGCGGCGCGCCGCCGAGCGCGCGGCGCGCGGCGTGGTAGATCCGCGGCATGAAGCCCTCGCGCCTCGCCCCTCTCGTCCTCGGCGCCGGCCTGTCGGCCGCCTCGCTCGGTACCCTCGGCGCGCTCGGCGCGGTCGGCGCGCTCGCCCTCGGTGGGTGCAAGAAGGAGCCCGGCCCCAAGGGCTACGACCCCGGGACGACCACGGCGCCCGCGCCGGCTCCGGCGCCGACCCCGCCCCCGACCGCGGCCGCGACCGCGACCGCGCCACCGACGCCCTCGGCCCCGGCGCCGGCGGGCGCCACCGCTCCGGGCAAGGTCCTCGAGACCATGAACGCCGGCGGCTACACCTACGCCAAGCTCGACGTCGGCGGCGAGCAGGTCTGGGTCGCCGGGCCCGAGACCAAGCTGGCGGTCGGCGACGCCCTGGCCCCGGTCGGCGGGACGCTCATGACCAACTTCACGAGCAACACGCTCAACCGCACCTTCGATCGCATCTACTTCGTGGGCGCGTTGACCCTGGTCGGAGCGCCGGCGGCGGCGGCCGTCGGTCCCCACGCCGCCGCGCCGGGCTCCGCCGCCGGCGGCGCTCGCCCCGCGGTCCCCGGGGCGCCGACCGAGCCGATGGCCCCGGCGCCCGGCGGCCAGAGCATCGCCGCGATGCTGGCGGCCCCGGCCGCGCTGGCCGGCAAGGCGGTCGCGGTCCGCGGCAAGGTCGTCAAGTGGAACGGGAACATCCTCGGCCGTCACTGGCTCCACCTCCACGACGGCACCGGCGATCTGACGGTCACCACCGCCGAGACCGCCGCCCCGGTCGCGATCGGCGAGATCGTCGTCGCCCGCGGCACCCTGGCGGTGAACAAGGACTTCGGCTCCGGCTACACCTATCCGGTGATCGTCCTTGACGCGACCCTTTCGCCGCAGTGACGCCCGCCGCAGTGACGCTGCCCCCGGGGACGCTCGCCGCCGGGGCCCGCGGATCCCCATCGGGCGCGCCGGGTGCTACACGTCGGCCATGGCCAGCCCCCCCGCGTCCTCGCCGCGCCGTCTGCGCGGCCGTACGGTGTTCCTCGCGATCGTCGGGGTGATCGTGGTGCTGGTGGTCCCCACGGTGGTCTTCCCGACCATCCTGTTCCCACCCGATCCGCCGGCGTTCACCGACGACGCCCCGCTGCCGGCGTTCGCGCTGACCGACCACACCGGCCGCGCCTTCACCCAGGCCGAGCTGGCCGGCCACGTCACGATCGTCAACTTCATCTTCACCCGCTGCGACAGCGTGTGTCCGCGCAGCTCGATGAAGATGCACGGCGTCCAGGAGCGCACCGACGACGAGCCGTCGATCAAGCTGATCTCGATCACGATCGATCCCGACCACGACACCGTGCCGGTGCTCGCCGAGTACGCCGCGACCTTCCGCGCCGACCCGACGCGCTGGCGGTTCGTGCGCGGCGAGCCGGCCGCGACCCGGGCCCTGATCGAGGGCGCCATGATGGTCGGCTACGACAAGGTCGGCACGCTGCGCTCGGGCGCGCCCGACATCTCCCACAGCGGCCACTTCGTGCTGATCGATCGCCGCGGCCACCTGCGCGGCTACTACGACTCCGACGACGACGGCCGGATCGAGACCCTCTTGCGTCACGCCCGCTGGCTGGCCCGGCAACGGTCGTGATGGGTTGACCGCGGGCCACGCCCCGCCGACACTGGCGCGGTGAGCCTCGAGACCTTCCTCGCCCTGGCGCGGCTCGGGCTCGGCCTCGGGGTCTTGTTCGTGGGTGCGGTCTGGCTGTCGCGCGGCTCGGAGACCCTGGCCCGCACGCTCGGCGTGCCGCAGCTCGTGATCGGCCTGACCGTCGCCGCCTACGGCACCTCGGCGCCCGAGCTGGCGGTGTCGACCGAGGCCGCCGCCGACCACCTGACGCCGATCGCCCTGGGCAACGTGATCGGCTCGTGCGTTGCCAACATCAGCCTGATCCTCGGCCTGACCGCGCTCCTGGCGCCGCCGCGCATCGACGGCTACCTGATCCGGCGCGAGATCCCGATCCTCCTCGGCTCGGTGATCGCGGTGCCGATCACCCTGGCCGACGGCATCATCACCCGCCTCGAGGGCGGCATCCTGGTCGGCTGCGCGGTGGTGTTCACGATCGCGTCGTTGGCGGTGACCGGGCGGGCGATCGCCGACGACGACGTCCTGACCCAGGCCCCGGTCGAGCGCGGCTCGCGGATCGGGGCGCTGGTGGTGAGCGGGCTCGGCGTGCTGCTCCTGGTGGTGGGGAGCCAGCTCTTCATCGGTGGCGCCCGCGCGGCGGCCGGCCAGTGGGGCATCTCCGACCGCATGCTGGGCATGACCCTGGTCGCCCTCGGCACCTCGCTGCCCGAGCTCATGACCGCGGTGGTCAGCTCGATGCGCGGCCAGGGCGCGATCGCGATCGGCACCCTGGTCGGCTCGAACTTGCTGAACGTCTTCCTGGTCCTCGGCACGGTGGCCTACCTGAACCCGGTCCGGGTCGGCGAGCGCATGCACGTGGTCGACGCGGTTGGGCTCGCGGTGATCACGCTCCTGGGGGTCGCGGTGATGCGCGGCCGGCGCCAGATCACCCGGACCGAAGGTGGGGTGCTGGTCGCCGCGTACGTCGGGTTCCTGGTCGCCGCCTCGGCGCTGTGAGGGTGCGGCGGCGGCTCCTCACCCGCCGTGATGGGGTGCCAGGGGGGGCGGGTTGGCGGCCTCGGCGGTGCCGGGCTACCACCGGGGCATGCGGCGCGCCCAGCTCGGGGTCGTGATCGCGGCCGCCCTCGCGGTCGCGACCGGGCGCGCCCATGGCCAGGCCGAGGTCTGGGACGGCGCCGGCCGCGGGTACATCCACGTCCCGGGGCTGGCCGCCGGCGGTGGCGGCCTGCCGTCGCGGGTGATCTTCGTCAACGACTGCAAGCCCAACGGCTGCCCGATCGTGCCCGGCAACTTCCGCCTGGCCGACGACTCGCGACAGAACATCTCGTCGATCGTCCGCCCGGTCTCGACCAGCGATCCCTACGCCACCCGACGGCTGGCGCCGTACACCGGCACCGCCGCCGCCTGGCAGGCCACGATCGATTGCGTGCGCGCGGCCTACGCGCCCTTCGACGTCACGGTGGTGACGACCGAGCCGCCGCCGTCGACCTCGTACTTCGAGGTCATGGCCGCCGGCCTGCCGGCCGACATCGGGTTCCCGTCGAGCGTGGTCGGGGTCGCGTCGTTCGCGTGCGGCGTCATCCCCAACGCGATCTCCTTCGCGTTCCTCAACCGCAACCCGGGCAACGTCCTCGACGCGTGCTGGACGGTGGCCCAGCAGGCCGCCCACAGCGTCGGCCTGGCCCACGAGGTCCTGCCCGGCGACGTGATGAGCGCGTCGTTCAGCCCGCCCGAGAAGACCTTCCGCAACCAGCTCGCGTGCATCGGCGCCACCGGGTGCTGCGAGCCGTCGCAGGAGTGCGCGTGCGGCGTCACTGACCAGAACTCCTTCGCGGCGCTGGTCGGCCTGTTCGGCCCGGCGGGTCCGACGCCGCCTGCCCTGACCCTGCACCGCCCGGCCGCCAACGCCGTCGTCGCGCCGGGGTTCGCGGTCGAGGTCGCGATCGCCGACGCCAACGGGATCGATCACGCCGAGCTGCGCATCGACGACGTCGCGGTCCAGACCGTGCGCGACGGTGGGCCGACCTGGAGCTTCCAGGCCCCCGCGGCCCTGGCCCCCGGACCCCACACGGTCGCGATCCACGCCGTCGATCGCCTCGGCACCTCCGCCACCCTGGCGACCGAGGTGACCGTGGCGCCCGGCTGCGACGACCACGCCGACTGTGCCGACCACGGCCCTGGCCTGGTGTGCGCCGATGGTCGCTGCCTGGCCGGCCCCGACGTCCCCGGCGGCCTGGGCGCGCCGTGCGCCACGCCGGACGACTGCGTGGCCGGGCGCTGCGCCGAGGTCGACGGCGCGCGCCTGTGCGCCGAGGCCTGTCCGGCCGCCGGGTGCGGCGAGGGCGCGGCCTGCGTGACCGCCAGCGACGGCGACGAGGTGTGCTGGCCGAGCGAGGCCGCCGGCTGCGGCTGCACCACGGGCGGCGGCGCGCCGATCGCGCCGATCGCGATCGGCCTCGGGCTGGCCGCACTTCTCGGCCGTCGCCGACGGTGAGCGGCGTGCCCTGGGCCACGCTGGCGCCCCGACGCGCCGCCGCGCCGTCGGGCCTGCGGTAGACTCGCGATGTTGTCCGATCCCGCGCACGCCTTCGCCCGCGCCGTGGTCCTGGCCGAGACCCTCGACGGCAAGCTGGCGCCCGCGCCGCGCGGGCTCGGGGTCGCCGCCGAGCCGGGCCCGCCCGAGTGGCTGCCGACCCCGGGCCGGCCCCCCGGCCTCGAGATGCGCCCCGGGCGCGAGGTCAGCGTGCCGCCCATCGAGGGGATGCGCGACCCGGCGCAGCGGGCCCGCATCCTCCACGCGATGGCCAACCACGAGCTGCAAGCCGCCGAGCTGTTCGCCTGGGCGCTGTGCGGCTTCGCCGACGCGCCGCGGCCGTTCCGCGCCGGGCTGTGGAAGATCTTGGCCGACGAGCAGGACCACTGCCGGCGCTACTTCGCGCGCGCCGCGGACCTCGGCCGTCGCCCCTTCGACTGTCCGGTGTCCGGACACTTCTGGAACCACCGCGAGCGCATGTCCACGCCGCTCGGCTTCGTCTGCACGATGGGCCTGACCTTCGAGAACGCCAACCTCGACCTGGCCCGGGCCTACGCCGAGGCGGCGCGGGCCGCCGGCGACCCCGAGACCGGGCAGCTCATCGACCAGGTCGCCGACGACGAGATCGATCACGTCCGCTTCGCGGCCACCTGGCTGGGCAAGCTGGCGCCCGACGAGACCGCCCTGGCCGCGTACCAGCGGGTGGTCGCGCCGCCCCTGGGCCTGGCCCGGGCCCGCGGCGTCGAGCTCGACGTCGCCGCGCGTCGCGCCGCCAACCTCGACGACGAGTTCATCGCCGCCCTGGCCGCGACCACGCCGGTGCGCCCGGGCGGCGGGCCGCGCGCCCGGACCCCGCGGCCGACGTGATCGTCGCCAACCTCGACTGCGAGGTCGAGTGGAGCGGCGGCCCGGCGCTGCCGGCGGCGGTGACCGCGCGGCTGGCGCTCCTGGCGACGACGCTCCGGGTGTTCGCGGTCGACGGCGCGCCGCTGTGGCTGCCGGGCCCGGTCGCGCCGCGCGCCGTGACCGCCGACGGACCGCAGCCCCGGTTGTGCGGTGGACCGCGGCCGCGCGCGCCGGCGCTGGCGTGGGGCGCGAGCGTGGGCTTCGACGCCGCGCCGGCCGCGCCGCCGTCGCCGGTCACCGACTGGCGCGCCCTCCTCGGCCCGCCGCCGCCGGTGGCGATCGCCCGCGCGGTCAACGATCGCCGGTTCGCCCTGACCCTGGCCGACCAGCTCGGGGTCGCGCTGCCCGGCGCGCGCGTGATCGCCTCCCTCGACGAGCTGCGCGCCCACCTGGCCGCCGGCGGCGCCGACGCCAGCCCGACCGGCGCGTGGGTGGCCAAGGCGCCGCTGACCGCCGCCGGTCGCGATCGCGTCCGCCGCCGCGGCGCCGAGCTCGACGACGCCACCGCCACCCGCGTGAGCCGCCTCCTCGCGATCCACGGCACCCTGGTGGTCGAGCCGTGGATGGCGCGCACCGTCGATCTCGGACAGGGCGGCGTGGTGCTGGGCCCCGACGACGTCCGGCTCCTGCCGCCGCACCGCGGGGTGTGCGACAGCGCCGGCGTGATCCGCGCCCTCGCGATCGACGACGAGCTCGAGGTCGAGCCGACCGACCTGGCCCGGCTGGCGGAGGTGGTCGGCGCGGTCGGCGTCGCCCTCGGGCGCGCCGGCTACTGCGGCCCCTTCGTCGTCGACGCCTTCGTCCACGCTGGCGGCCTCCACCCGCTGGGCGAGATCAACGCACGCCTGACCTTCGGACTGGTCGCCCGGGCCTGGGCCGAGCACCTGGGCACGCCCCTCACCCTCGGGCTCGGCGGACCACCGCCGGCCAACGCGCGGCCCCTGGCCCTCGCCCCCGACGGCAGCGCCGCCGCCTGGTGGGCACCACACGGAGCCTGACCGCTCGCGCGCCCGTCGACCTCGGACTCGGCCTCGGACTCGGACTCGGCCTCGGACTCGGCCTCGGACTCGGCCTCGGACTCGGATTCGGATTCGGCCTCGGACTCGGATTCGGACTCGGACTCGGATCCCGATCCCGAACCCGATCCCGAACCCGATCCCGATCCCGAACCCGATCCCGAACCCGATCCCGATCCCGAACCCGATCCCGATCCCGATCCCGATCCCGACCCCGCCCCCGAGGTCTAGCCGCGCAGCGCAGCAATCCCCGGCAGGTCGAGTCCCTGGATGAACTCCAGGGACGCGCCGCCGCCCGTCGAGACGTGGCTCACCTGCTCGGCGACGCCGGCCTTGGCCACCGCCGCCGCGCTGTCGCCGCCGCCGACCACGGTCAGCGCCAGCTTGTTGGCCGCCAGGGCCTCGGCCACCGCGAAGGTGCCGCGCGCGTAGGCCGGCTTCTCGAACACGCCCATCGGGCCGTTCCAGAACACCGAGCGGGCGGCGGTCACCGCCTGGGCGTACAGCTCGATCGTCCGCGGGCCGATGTCGAGCGCCATGTCGTCGCCCGCCAGCTCGCCGACCAGCTTGGTCACCGGGGCGGCGTCGTCGAGCCCCTGGCCGACCAGCACGTCGGTCGGCAGGTGGACGGTCTTGCCGGCCTCGCTGGCCTTGCGCAGGAAGTTGCGGGCGACCGACAGCTTGTCAGCCTCGACCTTGCTCTTGCCCAAGGTCTTGCCCTGGGCGGTCAGGAAGGTGTTGGCCATCGCGCCGCCGATCGCGATCGCGTCGACCCGGGTCAGGAGCGCGTCGAGCACCTCGATCTTGTCCGACACCTTGGCGCCGCCGACGATCGCCAGGTACGGCCGATCGACGTCGCCCAGGAGGCGCGACAGGAAGTCGATCTCCTTGGCCATCACGTAGCCGGCGCCGCGGGCCGCGACGAAGGGCACCATGCCGGCGGTCGAGGCGTGGGCGCGGTGGGCGGTGCCGAAGGCGTCGTTGACGTAGACGTCGGCGTAGCTGGCCAAGGCCCGGGCGAAGCCGTCGTCGTTGGCCTCCTCGCCGGGATCGAAGCGCAGGTTCTCGAGCAGCGCGATCTGGCCGTCGCGCAGATCGCTCACGACCTTGCGGGCGCCGTCGCCGACCGGCTCATCGGCCAGGACGACGTCGGTCGCCAGGAGCTCGGCCAGGCGCGCCGCGACCGGCTCGAGGGAGAACTCGGGCTTGACCTTGCCGTCGGGCCGGCCGAGGTGCGAACCCAGGACGATGCGGGCGCCGCGCCCGACCAGGTGGCGGATGGTCGGTAGCACCGCGACGATCCGGGCGTCGTCGGACACCTTGCCGTCCTTGGTCAGCGGCACGTTGAGGTCGACGCGGACGAACACGCGCCGGCCCTCGACCGGGAGCTGCTCGACGTGGACGATTCCGTTGGGGAGCGCCATGGCGGTCTCTCGCAGAGAAAGAGGAAGGGGGCCCCGCGCGCCGGGAACGACGCGCGCGGCGCGGATCGAGCCGTCGGGCAACCCGACGGAGGCGGCCGGCCCGAGGGCCAGCCACCGGAGCTACAGCCTCTCGGCCACGAACGTGGCCAGATCGAACAGGCGCTGCGAGTAGCCCATCTCGTTGTCGTACCAGGCCATGACCTTGACCTGATCGCCGGCGACGGTGGTGAGGGCGGCGTCGACCGTCGACGAGTGGCGGTCGCCGTTGTAGTCACACGACACCAGCGGCTCGTCGGACACCGCGAGGATGCCCTTGAGCGGTCCGGCGGCGGCGGCGCGGAAGGCGTCGTTGACCTCCTTGACCGTGGCCTTCTTCTCCAGCCGCGCCGTCAGGTCGACCAGCGACACGTTGGGCGTCGGCACGCGGATCGCCATGCCGTCGAGCTTGCCGGCCATCGCCGGCAGGACCTCCTTGAGCGCCTTGGCCGCGCCGGTGGTGGTCGGGATCATCGACAGCGCCGCGGCCCGGGCCCGGCGCAGGTCCTTGTGCGGCAGGTCGAGGATCTGCTGGTCGTTGGTGTAGCTGTGGATCGTCGTCATGATGCCCGACACGATCCCGAAGGTCTCGTGGAGCACCTTGGCCACCGGCGCCAGGCAGTTGGTCGTGCACGACGCGTTGGAGATGATGTGGTGCGTCGCCGGCTGGTAGGCGTCGAGGTTGATGCCGCAGCACAGCGTGACGTCGGGATCCTTGGCCGGGGCGCTGATCAGCACCTTCTTGGCCGCGGCCAGGTGCTTGCCGGCGCCAGCCTTGTCGACGAACTTGCCGGTGCACTCGAGCACGATGTCGACGCCGTGGTCCTTCCACGGGATCTCGGCCGGGTCCTTCTTCGCGGTGACCACGACCTTGTCGCCGTTGATGATCAGCGCGCCGTCCTCGGTAGTGACGGTGCCGGGGTAGCGACCGTGGACCGAGTCGTGCTTGAGCAGGTGGCCGAGCGTGCCGACGTCGGTGAGGTCGTTGATGAGGACGAGATCGAACGTGCCGGGCGAGTCGGCCAGGCAGCGGACGAAGCCACGCCCGATGCGACCGAAACCGTTGATGCCTACGCGAACCTTGGCCATGGAGCTCTCCGTGGTGAAGTCGGCGCCACCCTACTCCCCTGGCCCGGCCGTGTCGACCGCACCAGCGCGGCGATCTGCCCACGCCAGCGACGGCGGACACCCGCGCAGCGGCCGGTCGATCGCCAGCCCGACCGAGCGCCTCACCGCTCGCTCCGGCCGACCCTCGCGCCCCGCGCCGCGCCGGCTGATCATCGGTCCCGGCGCCCGTCGCCGGTCACGTCGTGACGCGCCCGCGACGCCCTCCGCCTCCGGTCAGGACTCGTGTCGTCGCCGAGCCCGTTCGCTCAGGGCGAGACCTCGACGCGCGCAGCGTCGCTCGACATCTTCTGGGTGACCTCGCTGATCAGCTCGGTGGCGAGCGACACGATCTGCCGCTCGTCGAACCCTTGGCTGCGCAGGTCGCGGTAAAGCGACTTCGCGAGGATGCGGACGGCGCGGTTGCGCTCGGAGGTTCCCTGGCTCACGCCGGTCCGAGTGAGCAGATGCCGTGCCATCCCTAACCCGTCAGAAAGTCGACAGGCGACCGGGGCCCGGGCCCCCGACCCATGCGTAACGCCGCACCCCGATGCGCACCTCGCTACGCACCTCGAGGACGAATGGCCGAACCGATCGACCACCTCGACCTGCTCCGCGAGGCGCCTTCGCGAACCGTTCGGGGCCCTCGCTACGGGCAGGCGGTCGCGGTCGGCACGCAGACGTCGCCGCAGGCGCGGGTCCCAGTCGGACAGCAGTAGCCGTTGGAGCACGTGCTGCCGCCGCCGCAGACGTTGCCGCACGCGCCGCAGTTGCTGGCGCTGGTCGCCGGGTTGATGCACAGCCCGCCACATTCGATCTGACCGGCCGGGCACGCCAGCGCGCAGCACCGGAAGCCGGCGTTGGCGAACGTGTACGTGCTCGGCACGACCGTCAGATCGAAGTCGCAGGTGAGGCCCGGCTGGTAGTTGTCGAAGGAGCCGCCGCGCAGCGTGTAGACGGTCTGGCCGGCCACCACGCGCGGGTCGTTGACCCACTCCTTCAGGTTGCCCGACAGATCGGCGGCCGGCGCCGCCGGCTCGGCCACGCAACCGGCCAAGGCGCCGGTCGCCACGGCCTGGTCCTCGTTGACCCCGCCGGCCACCGGATCGAAGTCGCTGCCGTTGCAGGTCGTGGCGCCGTAGGTGTTGCCGTAGGGGAAGGTCCGGTTGCTCGCGCCCTCGCAGAACCGACCCCACTCGTCGACGGTGACCTGGCCGCTGCCGTTGCGGGTCACGCGGCATAGCCGCATGCCGGCGGCGGCGCAGGCGGCCTGGACCGTGGCCAGGTTGGCCGTCGCCCACGGCATCCGGTTGGCGACCGAGCACGACCGCGATCCGACGATGCCCGGCGCCGCGGCGGTGGCGTCGGGCCGGCTGGCCTCATAGCGGTACATGACGATGCTCTGGCCGCCGATCGTGAGCGGGCCGACCACCGCGTCGCGGACCCCGGCGAAGCCGTCGGCGTCGTAAGGCTCGTCGGCGTGACCGTCGCAGTCGTCGTCGCGGTTGTTGCAGGTCTCGGCAGCGGGCGCGGCGCCCGGCGTGGTGATGTTGCAGGTCAGGCCGGTCTGGGCGGCGTTGCACACCAGGGCCCCGGTGCCGCGGCAGGCTCCGAGGCGGCGCACCGTCCCGAAGCTTCCGTCCTGGCTACACGCCGAGCCCTTGAGCGGGTAGACCTCATCGGCGCCGCCGTCGCAGTCGTTGTCGCGACCATCGCAGCGGGTCTCCTCGAGCACCGGATCGCCGTTGCCCTGGGTCTCGACGTCGGGGTCGGCGTAGATGCAGTCCCAGCCGGCCGCGCCGGTGCAGGTCGGGGTCGTGCCGGCGCACTCGCCGGCGGTGCGGCAGAAGTTGGCCGGACGGATGAGGCCCGAGTCGGCGTTGTCGACCAGCCCGTCGCAGTCGTTGTCGACACCGTCGCACACCTCCTGGCCGGAGAACGTGCAGGCGTACTCGCAGCCGTCGGCCGGGTTGCCGTTCAAGTTGACCCAGCCGCCCAGGCAGGCCGCGACCGTGCACGACCCGGCCGCGCACCCGGCCACCGCGTGCGGCAAGTTGCACGCCGTGCAGTTGCCGCAGTAGCGCGGGTCGTTCTGCTTGTCGAAGCCGTCGTCGGCGGTGCCGTCGCAGTCGTCGTCGAGGTTGTTGCACGACTCCGCGGCCGGGCCGACGTCGCCGACGCAATCGAGGGTGCCCAGGGTGCAGGTCGTGGTGCCGGCGGTGCACTCGCCGGTGCCGGTGCCGCAGCTGGCGCCGCCGCCCGGGTTGCCGTCGTCGATCGCCCCGTCGCAGTCGTTGTCGACGCCGTCGCAGGTCTCGACCCCGCCATTGGACGGCACGCAGCCGTACTCGCAGCCGTCGCCAGGCAGGCCGTTCAGGTCGAAGAAGTTGGGGAGACAGGCGCCGAGCTGGCAGGTCGAGGCCGCGCACACCGCGGTGGCGTTGGCGAAGCTGCAGGTCCGGCCGCAGGCCCCGCAGTTGTTGGGATCGTTGGTCAGGTTGAAGCCCTCGTCGACCACTCGGTTGCAGTTGTTGTCGACGCCATCGCAGCGCTCGACCCCGGTCGCGACGCAGGCGTACTCGCAGCCGTTGGCCGGGTTGCCGTCGGAGTCGATGAAGCCGAAGTTGCAGGCCGCGACCGTGCAAGCGCCAGCGGCGCAGCCGGCGGTGGCGTTGGCGACCACGCACGGCGAGCAGCCGCCGCAGTGCAGCGGATCGTTCTGCTTGTCGAAGCCGTCGTCGCTCGTCCCGTCGCAGTCGTCGTCCAGATCGTTGCACACCTCGGCGCCGCCGCCGGTGGCGCCGACGCAGAACAGGACGCCGTTCTGGCAGGTGGCGGTGCCGGGGCTGCACACGCCGACGTCCGTGCCGCACGACGCGCCGCCGCCGGGGTTGCCGTCGTCGACGGTGCCGTCGCAGTCGTTGTCGACGCCGTCGCAGGTCTCGACCCCGCCGCCGGTCGGCGTGCATTGATACTCGCAGCCGGGCACCGCGGGATCGACGTCGACGAACCCGGGATCGCAGGCCGCGACCTCGCAGACCCCCGACCGGCACTCGGCGCTGGCGTGCAGCAGGTTGCAGGCGTTGCCGCACCGGCCGCAGTTGGCCTCGTCGGTCTGGAGGTTGAAGCCCTCGTCGCTGACGTTGTCGCAGTCGTTGTCGCGACCATCACAGGCCTCGACGCCGCCGCCGGTCGGGATGCAGAAGTACTCGCAGCCCGGCGTGCCAGGCTCGGTGTCGTTCCACCCCGGCTGGCACGCGCCGGGCTCGCACACCCCGGCGTTGCAGGTGCCGAAGGCCCGCGGGTAGGTGCAGGCGCGACCGCAGGTGCCGCAGTTGTTGGGATCGGCCTGGAGGTTGAACCCGTCGTCGATCATGCCGTCGCAGTCGTCGTCGGCGTCGTTGCACACCTCGGCCCGCGGCACGCAGGTGGGCGCGTCGACCGCGTCGACCGCGGCGTCGATCGCCACCGAGCCATCGCCGTCATCGGCGTCGACCTGGGCATCGCCGCCGCCGTCGCGGCCACCGCCGCCGCCCAGGTTGTAGGGGTTGACGTCGCACGCGACCAGCCCGGCGGTGAGCGCCGCCAGGACCACTAGCCGCAGCCCCGCGCCGATCACGACCGACCTCCGCCGGCGCGGCGCGACCGCCGTCGACCGAAGGCCAGGAGCGCCAGGGCGAGCGCCCACGGCGCAGCCCCGCCGCCACCGGCCGCGCACCCGCCGCCGGCCGCGGTCACTCGATCGACGTTGGGCACGTCCGGGTCACCGCACACCGGGCGGCCGCCGGGATCGACCGCGCACTCCTGGCCGGTCGGGCAGTTGGTCTGGAGGCACGGATCGGCGATGCACTCGCCGCTGGTGAGGACGCAGACCTCGCCGGGGTTGCACTGCACGCCGGTGCACCGCGGGTTGACGCAGTCGCCGGTGGACGGGTCGCACACCTGGCCGCCGGTGCAGGTGACGTCGGCGCAGGCGTCGGCCATGCAGGTCCCACCGACGCAGGTCTGGCCGTTCGGGCAGCCCGCGCCGCACCCGCTCATGCAGGTGCCGTTCGTGCACACCTCGTCGGGCTGACACGGGTTGGGATCGCACGGGTTGTCCTGGCACTGGCCGACGCCCTCGCCGTCGGCGATGCACAGCTCACCGGGCATACACCGGGCCGGCAGATCGAAGCAGTCGAGGCACTCGCCGAGCCGGCACTCCTCGCCGGTCCGGCAGGTCACGCCCTCGCACAGATCGCGGCACGTCCGGGTCGCGGGATCGCACACCTCGTCGGCCTCGCAGGTGACGCCGTTGCACGGGTCGGGCACGCAGTAGTTGCCCGGCACCGGCACGTCGTCGAGGCGCTCGCACAGGAAGCCGCCCGGGCACGGGAACTCGCCGGCGCCACAGGGCTCGACGCAGGTGCCGGCCGCGCACGCGCTGGTCGGCGACGGGCAGGTCGCGAAGTCGTCGGCGTTGCCGTCGCAGTCGTTGTCCAGACCATCGCAGATCTCCGGGCTCGGGCCCTGGTAGCCGATGCAGTCGAGGCCACCCGCCACGCACTCGGTCGAGCCGAACTCGCACTCGCCGATGTCCATGTTGGCCTCGAAGCCAGGCTCGACGCAGGCCTGCTCCTCGCCGGGCAGCGGCGACCCGGGCGGGCTCTCGTCGACCAGGGCGTCGCAGTCGTCGTCGGCGCCGTTGCAGGTCTCGGGCACGCCGGAGCCCGGCGCGCCGCACACCAGGACGCCGGCGGTGCACTCCCACAACCCGGGCGTACAGACGCCGGCGGCCGGCGCGCACTCGGTGCCGACCAGGGGCAGCGGGCCCTCGTCGATCGTGCCGTCGCAGTCGTCGTCGAGCCCGTTGCAGGTCTCGGTCCCCGGCACGCCGGAGGGGGCGGTGCACGCGGTGCCGCCGCCCGGGGCGCACACCACGACGCCGGTCTGCCGGCACACCCCGAGCTGGCCGTTGTCGCAGCTCCCACCGAGCGTCGGGAAGGCCTCGTCGGTCGCGCCATCGCAGTCGTTGTCGAGGTTGTCGCAGGCCTCGGTCACGGGACCAACCGCGCCGACGCAGGTCAGGCCGCCGACCTGGCAGGCCAGCACGCCGAACCGACACTCGCCGGTCTCGGTCGAGACCATGCCCCCACCGGGCAAGGTCATGCAGGTCGCGCCCAGGCTGGGATCGGTCTCGTCGGTGGCGTTGTTGCAGTTGTCATCGGCGCCGTTGCACACCTCGGCAAACGGCCCGACCGCGCCGACGCACTGCGGGGCGCCCGCCACGCACTGCAGGGTCCCGGGGTCGCACCGGCCGACGTCGCTGCCACACGGCCCGCCGAAGCCGGGGACGCCGTCGTCGATCACGCCGTCGCAGTCGTTGTCGAGGTTGTCGCACTGCTCGCCGGTGGGATCGATCTCGCCCTGGCACACCTCGGCGCCAGCCACGCACGCGATCGCGCCGGCCCGGCATTCGCCGACGAACGGCGGGGTGCCGCAGCTATCGCCGATGTCGGGGTCGGTGACGGCCACGCCCTCGTCGACCCGACCGTCGCAGTCATCGTCGCGGCCGTTGCACTGCTCGGTGCCGGCGCCCTCGTCGGTCGCGCCGTCGCAGTCGTCATCGAGCAGGTTGCACGCGATCTCGGTCCCGGGGGTGACGGCGCCGCTGCAGGTGCCGTAGCTGCCGGCGGTGCACACCTGGGTGCCGAGCCGGCACACGCCCTGGCACACGCCGGTGCCGAGGTTGCAGCCGGTCGCCGCCGGGTAGCAGCTCTGGCTCAGGCCGTCGGTGATGCCGTCGCAGTCGTCGTCGCGGTTGTTGCAGGTCTCGGCGACCGGACCGACCCCGCCGACGCACGACAGCGCGCCGCCGGTGCAGGCCGTGGTCCCGGGCGCGCACTCGCCGGTCGCCGCGCCACACGAGGTCGACACGAAGTCCTCGTCGATGATCGCGTCGCAGTCCTCGTCGATGTTGTTGCAGATGTCGCAGCCGGCGGCGTCGGTGCACACCGGCACGCAGCCGCTACAGCTCACGCCGTCGTCGATCAGGCCGTTGCAGTTGTCGTCGAGGCCGTTGCACACCTCGGCGCTCGGCGCGCCCGGCGTGGCGTTACAGGTCAGGCCGAGCTGGTCGGCGGTGCACACGATCGTGCCGTCGTCGTAGCAGGTGCCGACGCCGGCCGAGCACGCCGCGCCCTTGCCCGGGAAGTCCTCGTCGACCCGGTTGTCGCAGTCGTCGTCGAGGTTGTTGCAGCGCTCGGCGACCACCGAGGCGGCGACGATCTGCGCCAGCGCGAGCTGGAGCTCGAGCTGGTTGTTGACCAGGATCGCCGCGCCGGTGCCGCCGGCGGCGGCGATCGAGTTCAGGTCGGTGCGGGTCTGGCAGTTGGGCTGGCCCGGCGGGCAGATCGCGAAGCCGATCACGTAGACCGGCACGTCGTAGTTGCTGACCGCGACGCCGTTCGGGTTGGTGAACGCGAGGTCCTGGAAGGTGCCGGCGGCGGTGACCGCGGCCGCGACCGACTCACAGCTCTCACCGCCGTCGGTGAGCACGATCGCCTGGTACTTACGGCACGGGGTCGCGCGGTCGGCGGTCAGCGACGCCAGGATCGAGGTCCGCATGTCGCGCAGCGAGGCGGCGATCGGCGTCCCGCCTTGGGGCCGCAGCTCGTTGGTCGACACGAAGGGGTTCTGGTTGTGATCGATCCACGACGCGATCGCCGGGTAGTTGTCGCCGAAGCCATCGGTCGGAAAGTCGACCAGGCGCTCGGCGCCCGTCGGGTCACAGGCCGCGCCGTTGACGAAGCCGCCGTGGTAGCGCATGAACCGGTGCTGCGGGTTGGCCGACGGGTAGCACGCCACCGTCGAGGTGTTGTCGAGCGGGCTGACCGCGCCGGTGCGGACTCGATCGAGATCGAACAGCTCGCAGGTCGCCCGGTTGTAGGTGCTGTTGAAGTCGCAGTTGTTGCACGAGAACGTGGTGGGCGAGCCGGTGTACGTGAACCGGTTGCACTGGCCCTCGAAGCCGGCGGTGGTCGGCCCGTCGAGGATGTCGGCGTCGAGGGCGCACACGTTGGAGGTCCCGGCGTTGCCGTCGTGATCCTCGCAGGTCAGCACGCTCAGGCCGCCGGGCGTGTCGGGGCACGAGCCGTCGGTGGTGCAGGCCTGACCGCCGGTGACCTGGCGGTAGCGCCACAGCGCGAACTCGACCTCGCCGAAGGTCGCGACGACGTTGTTGAGCGCGTCCTTGGCCTGGTACATGCGGCTGTCGTTGGCCTGGCCGTCGCCGTCCAGGTCACAGCCGGTCAGGTCCGCCGAGCCGTCGCCGCGGGTCGACACGCCGTCGCTGACGGTCATGGTCGCGGTGCAGGCGCCGCCGACGGTCGCGCCGATGCAGTTGGTGTAGTCGGTCCGGCACGACGCGTCCCAGGTCGACGCGCAGGTCGGGTCGAAGTTGATCGTGTCGCGCACGCAGGCGTTGCACGCCTCCTGCGCTGCGGTCGGGTTGCCGTTGAACGTGCACGGGTTCCACCCGGTGCAGGTCTCGGTGAAGGTCACGATCTCCGGGGTCAGGACCATCGACCCCGACGAGTCGACCAGGATCGAGATCCGGTTCTTGACCGGCTGGGCGGACGCCGGGACCGCGATCGCGATCAAGGCGAGGCCGACAGCGGCCGGAAGCAGACGGAGGCTCAGCATCGTGCGCTCCTAAGGCACGGGTCCCAGCTCTCCCCGAGCTGAAGCCACGTTCGACCATCGTACATCGAAAGCGCGAGGTCTCGCGCGGGTCGCGAGCGGTACCTCGAAGGGACGAAAAGACCGCGTGCCGGCCCTGCGAAGCTCACCGATCCCGTGCCGGCTCGTCGTCGCCGCGGTCGGACAGGAAGCGGATGAACATGTCGAGATAGGTGGTGGTGGGAGCGTCGAGGGGCAGAAACGACACCCCGACCTGTTCGCCATGCTGATAGCCGACGCACCAGACCACCCTCGCCGGCAAGGTCAGAGGCTCGGACACGCCCGCGGACGGGAACACCAGGGCCACGGAGACCTCGAGCGCGACCCCGCGGGCCACCGGTCGATCGACCAGCGCGCATAGCCCGCCGCGCGACAGGTTGCGCGAGCGCCCCTGGGCCACCACGATCCCGCCCTGGCGCAGCGTGACCTCGGCGTCGACGGCGTGGCGAGGAAAGGCGCGTTGCGGGCTCGGCAGGGACGCCACGGTCCGACGATCATCGCTGCGCCCGCCGGCGGGTCGCCAGTTTTTCGGCCCGGCGCCGACCCTCGGCGTCATTCGCAGGCCTCGCGCAGCCAGCCCAGGGTCAACGCGTCGACCTCGGCGAAGGCGGCGTCGGCGTCGAGCTCCGCGTCGTCCCCCGCCCCGCGCTGCAGCTCGGCCCGGCGCCAGCGGAAGTAGGCCGCCGCCACCTCCTGCCGCAAGGTCGTGCGGGCTCGGCGCTGGGCGAGGTGCTCGCTCGCGATCCGCGGCTCGTCGTCGCGGAACACCAAGCGGTCGAGGCGCCAGGTCAGGCGAACCTCGATGGACTGGGCGCGATCGAGCTCGTCGACGATCCGACCGTTCCACGGCTCCGACCACGCGAGGCGCTGCCCGCCGCGCACCGAGACCGTCGGCAAGAGCGCGGCCAACCGCGCGCGCCGCCGCGGGTCCGTGGGCGACGACAAGCCGCCGGCGCGCTCGGCCGCGCGCTGGATCGCCGGCAACGACGGGCAGTCGGCGCGCACCACCGACGGCGACGCCACGGCGCCGATCGCCCCGGCCAGGGACCACACCACGACCTTCGACACCACCTGGGACATCTTCATGCCCGCTCCCCTCAGCAACCGCGGTGCCAGCCAGGCGACCACGCAATTTCTTTGACTTAGCGCTCGACGGTGGCCGGATTCCGGCCAGTGTCCGGCCCGGCGTCCGGCGGGCCGGACATTCCCGGACAGCGGGCTAGCGGCGGCGACGACGGCGGGCCGGACGGGGCGCCACCGCGGCGGCCTCGAGCTCCTCGAGGTGCTCGAGCATCTGGATCATCGTGTTGCGGGTCGCGGTGTGGGGCTCGTTGGTGATGGCCCGACCGACGCTGATCCGCAGCTCGGCCCGCAGCTCGCTCTCGATGAGGCGATAGGTCCGGAGCGCCTCCTCGGGATCGTAGTGGTTCAGGTCGGCCTCGCAGCCGGTGGCGGCGATCCAGACAGCGGCGAGGGCCGCGGCGCGGCGCCCGGGCGAGGCGATCGCGAACTCCTTCACCGTGGTGCGGAGTCGCTGGCGCACCACCGTGATCGGCGGAAGGGCGACCAAGCCATCGTTGTCATCCTCAGGGCGACGCAGGACGGGACGGGTCATTTCCTCAACTCTTTCTGGCGCCCCGCCGGCCTTAACCCGGCGCGGCAAAGCGCACAACCGCACGGCTAAGCCCCTAATAAGGCTGCCGTGTGGGGCGCACCTTGCACCAAGCCCGGTCGAAAAGCCACGACTATTTTCGGAAATTCTGTCCCGCCGAGAGGGCCCCCAACGCCGTCCCCCCGAGAATGCCTAAGCCCATGTCATCGCTTCGGAATCTGCCCATCGACCCGACGCGCGAGGAAGTCGACGATCGCGTCGTCGATGCGCTCCGGTCGCTCGATCGGCGCGGTGTGGGACCCGTCGTCGATGATGAGCTCCTCGCACCCCGGGATCTGCGCGATCATCTCGCGGCTGCGATCGACCGGGGTGAAGCCATCCCGCGCCCCGGCCACCACCAGGACCGGGACCTCGACCGTCGGCAGGTACGGCGCCGCGGTGTGCCGGCCGGCCGCGGCGAGCATCGCCACGAAGGTGCGCACGTCCATGCGCGCCATGCCCTCGAGGTACGGCATGAAGTCCTCGGCGGCGACCAGCTCGCGGTTGATCTCGAGGCGCCCGGCGATCTCCAGGGCCAGCCGAGTCGGCAACACCCGTCGGCTCAGGAGATTGATGACGCCCGGCGCCCGCAGGACCCAGCGCTCGATCGTCGGCAGGAGCTGTTCGAGAGTGTCGGCGCCGCGGAAGCTGCGCAGCGGGTGTCCCGGCGCGCCGCACACCAGGACCAGCGCCGCGACCCGGTCGGGGTGGCGGTGCCAGGCCTCGAGGGCGACCTGGACCCCCATCGAATGGCCGACCCAGACGGCCGCGCCGACGTCGGCGTCGTCGAGCACGGCGACCTGATCATCGGCGAGATCGGCGACGTCGACCCGGTCGGCGACCCGGGGCGGCTGCGACCGGCCGTGGCCTCGGTAGTGCGGATGAAGACATCGACGCGGGGCCAGGGCGGCGCGCAGATAGCGCCACACGTAGCCGTCGCAGCCGATGCCATCGCAGAGGAGCACCGGGGTGCGCGGGTCGGCGGAGACCTCGGGCCCGGCGTCCGAGGCGTCGCGCCGTGGCCGCCCCGCATCGCGCCGGCAGATCGCCGCGTCGTCCTCGTAAAAGAGCCGGGTCCCATCGCTGGGCGCCGCGGCGTACCCCCACCGCACGCCGGGCCGACCTAGGCGTTCTCGCGCGGGTCGTCCTCACCCGGAAATTCGTTGACGGAGGGGTACTTCATGATCTCCTTCCGCGCGATCTTCCAAGCCTTCTGGACGATCCACGACAGCGAGCGATCCTGGCGGGCCGCCTCGTCTTGGATCTCCTTCAGCATGTCCTCGGGAAAGTAGAGTGACTGCTTGCGCTTGTCGGATCCGGACATCGTGGGGAGATTCTCGGCGGCCGACCTACAGCGTGTCAAGGCACCGGGCATGTCGGAGATGTTCACCCGGGGTTGTCATGACTCCACATCGCCACTATGGTATGCGGCCTTTTCGCTGGACCAACCGCTCGCCCAGGGGAACGACGTGTCGACCAACAGCGCCGCCGCCACCGCCAAGCCGCTCACCAAGAAGGAACTGCAGAAGTTCAAGGAGCTGCTCGAGGAGAAGCGCCGCGCGGTCGTCGACCGCGCCCGCCAGACCCTGACCGAGAACATGATGCTCGACCCGAGCGATCTCCCCGACGAGATGGACCTGGCCTCGGCCGAGTACACCCAGTCGTTCGAGTTCCGCCTGCGCGGCCGCGACAAGAGCCTCCTGTCCAAGCTGGACCTGGCGATCAAGAAGATCGACGACGGCACCTTCGGCAACTGCGAGTCCTGCGACGAGCCCATCGGCAAGAAGCGCCTCGAGGCCCGGCCCGAGACCAGCCTGTGCATTCGCTGCAAGGAAGATCAGGAGCGCGAGGAGCGCACCCTCGGCTGAGCCGCGATCGCCGCAGGCGCAGGAGCCGGCGGGCGCAGGAACCGCCGGGCCGGCCGTAACCGCGGGGCGGGGCTGGCGTACACTGCGGACGTGGACTCCGACGACACCCCGCCGACCCGTCGGCGCATCATGCAGCTCGCGGCCGGGGCCCTGGGCGGCGGCGTCGGCGCCGCCGTGCTGATCCCGGCCTCGCGCTTGGTCGCCCACCCGGCCGGGCGTGACACCGTCACCGCAGCCGACGCGCCCCTCGACGCCATCGCCCTCGACCGGCTGGGCGCGGCGCCGCTGGCGGTGCCCCTGGTGGCGCCCTTGGTCCGCGACGGCTGGGCCACCACCGCCGACGTCACCCTCGGGGTGGCCTGGCTGCGGC
Source organism: Kofleriaceae bacterium (assembly GCA_018057825.1). Classification (GTDB taxonomy): domain Bacteria; phylum Myxococcota_A; class Polyangia; order Haliangiales; family Haliangiaceae; genus UBA2376. The sequence goes on from JAGPCY010000042.1 coordinate 70,964, forward strand.
GCCGCCCCGACGGCTCGGTCAGCGCCCTGTCCGGCGTGTGCCCCCACAAGGGCTGCGCGATCGGCTACGCCGCCGCCGCCGGGCGCTTCGAGTGCCCGTGCCACGACGCCCGCTTCGACCTCGACGGCCGTCGACTCCACGGCCCGGCCGAGCGCGATCTCGATCCTCTCGAGGCCACGGTCGAAGGCAGCCGGGTGCTGGTGCGCTGGGTCCGCTATCGCCCGGGCGGCGCCGATCGGACGCCGGCCTGATGGCGGCCCGACTCGGCGCCTGGCTCGACGCCCGCCTCGGTCTCCGCGCCGCCCTCGAGAGCTGGCGCGCGCCGATCGACGGTGGACCGTCCTTCGCCCACACCCTCGGCTTCACCCTCACCCTGCTGATCGCGCTCCAGGCGATCTCGGGGACCCTGCTCGCGCTGTTCTACAGCCCGTCGACCGCCGCCGCCTGGGCCTCGGTGGCCTACGTCGAAGATCAGGTCGCGCTGGGCTGGTTCGTCCGCGGGGTCCACCGCTTCGGCACCTCGGCGGTGCTGATCGTGATCGGCCTGCACCTCTTGGTGACCGCGATCCGCGCCGGCTACCGGGCGCCGCGCGAGATCGCCTGGTGGCTCGGCGTGACCCTGCTCGCGGTCGTGATCGGCTACTCGGTCACCGGCTTCGTCTTGCGCTGGGATCAATACGGCTACTGGGCGACCAAGGTCGAGTTCGGCTACGTCGCCGACGGGCCGGGCGGCGCGACGGCGCTGCGCGTGCTCCAGGGCGGCAACGAGCTCGGCAACTTCACCCTGACCCGGATGTACGCGCTCCACGTGGTCGTGCTGCCTGCGGTGACCTTGGCCCTGGGCTGGGCCTGGCGCGCCCAGGCCCGCCGCCACGGCCCGGCGCCAGCGGCCGGGATCGCTCGCCCGGCCTGGCCCCACCAGACCGTGCGCAACTGGCTCGTCGGCGCGGTCGCGGTCGCCTCCCTGGCCGCGTGGACGATCCACGCCGGTGGCGCCGGGCTCGAGGGCCCGGCGGATCCGACCTCGGCCTACGACGCCCGACCGCAGTGGTACCTGCGGCCGGTGTTTGGGCTGGTCAACCTGGCCGGCTCGCTGCGCACGGTGGTGGCCCTCGGCGTCCCGGCCTTGGCTCTCGGCGTCCTGGCCGCGCTGCCCCTGGTCGACGCGCACCCCGGCCGCCGGCCGCGCCGGGTCGCGGCCCTCGCGGTCCTGGCCCTGGGCCTCCTCGGCGCCGGGGCGGCCGCGCTGCATTCGTACCAGACCGACGCCGACGACCCGGGCCTGGCCAAGCGGCGCGCCGCGATCGCCGCCGACGCCGAGCGCGCCCGGACCCTGGCCAAGACCAACGGCGTCCCGGTGGCCGGCGGCCTGGCGGTCTACACCACGCCACGCTTCTACCGCGCCCGCCAGGTGTGGGCGGCCGAGTGCGCGAGCTGCCACGAGGGCGACGAGCGCGAGGCGCCGCTCCTCGAGCCGGGGCTCGCCGGGCGCGCCCACTTGCGCAGCGTGATCGCGGATCCGTCGGCGCCGCAGCACTTCGGGCTGGTGAAGAAGATCATGGCCAGCGAGGACGCGATGCCGAAGTCGGAGCTGCCGCCCGAGGACCTCGACGCGGTCACCGAGCTGGTCTACGCCGAGACCGGCGCCGCCGACGTGATCGCGGCCCGGCTGCCCCGGGGCAAGGAGGTCTTCGAGGAGACCTGCGGCGACTGCCACAACCTGACCGGCACCGACGCCGGCAGCGGGCCCAACCTGGCCGGCTACGGGACGCGCCGCTACTGGGAGGAGATGATCCGCTTCCCCGGCGCCCCCAACCGCTTCGGCGCCCTCGACGACATGCCGGCCTTCGACGCCACCCTGGCCCCGGCCGACGTCCGGGCCCTGGCCGACTATCTGGTCTGGCTGCGGACCGCGACCGCGACCGACGTCGGGGCCCTCGCCGTCCCCTAGAGCGTCCTCGAGCGTCGACGCGGCCGGGCCGTAAGCTCTCGGAACCCGGCGCGTTGACAGCCGGAGCGGCGACGGAAATACTCGCCGTTGAAGCATTGTCGGACGTGGCCGTCCAACAGATGTTCGCCGCGCCCCGGACGCCGGCGTCGGACGACTAAAGGAGACTCGAGATGCAACGAACCCGTCGGATCATGTCGAAGCTGGGCCTCGCGCTACTGATCGCCGCCTCGCTCCCCGCCTGTGTCATCCGGGCCCGGGGCGACTTCCAGACCACCGGCGCGCGCGTCGCCTACAGCCAGCCCCCCGAGCCCCGCGCCGAGAACTACGCGCCGATGGCCGGCCAGGTCTGGGTCCGCGGCCACTGGTCGTGGAACAACAACCAGTGGGTCTGGGTCAACGGCCGCTACGAGCCGATGCGCCAGGGCTACGCCTGGCAGGACGGTCGCTGGGAGCCGCGCAACGGCACCTGGCACTGGGTCGACGGCCAGTGGGTCGTGTCCGGCTCGGGCACCGTGGTCGTCGGCGGTGACCGGCCCCAGGTTCAGGACCACCGGTACCCGAACGGCCAGCCCGGCAACCCGCAGGGCGGCGTGATCATCGGCAACCCGAACGGCGGGGTCGTCACCAACCCCGGCGGCGTGGTCGTCGGCAATCCCCAGGGCGGCGTCATCATCGGCAACCCCAACCCGCCGGTCGGCCAGGGCGGCGTGGTCGTGAACAACGGCCAGGGTGGCGTGATCGCCTCCAACGGCGCCGGCACGGTCGTGTCGTCGGGCGGCACGGTGATCATCGTCCCGCCGGGCAGCCCCACGATCGCCCCGCCCCCGCCCCGCGTCGAGACGCCCGGACCGGGCCGCCGCGGTCACATCTGGATCGCCGGGAGCTGGAACTGGAACACCAACACCCGCCAGTACGAGTGGGTCCCCGGTCACTGGGGCCGCGTGAAGGCCAACCACGTCTGGCAGCCGCCGCGGTGGGAGCAGCGCGGCAACGCCTGGGTGCGCATCGAAGGCGAGTGGCGCATCACGATCAGGTGATCTGGAGAGGTTTGTCACCAAACCTCTCCTCGCCGGGGTCAGGCCCCCGGCGAGCCTCCTCTCCGAGACGCCTCCCTCCGGTCGGCTCGCGCCTGTGCTTTTGGAGAGGTTTGTCACCAAACCTCTCCTCGCCGGGCGTTCGCCCGGCGAGCCTCCTCTCCGAGACGCCTCCCTCCGGTCGGCTCGCGCCTGTGCTTTCTGGAGAGGTTTGTCACCAAACCTCTCCTCGCCGGGGTCAGGCCCCCGGCGAGCCTCCTCTCCGAGACGCCTCCCTCCGGTCGGCTCGCGCCTGTGCTTTTTGGAGAGGTTTGTCACCAAACCTCTCCTCGCCGGGCGTTCGCCCGGCGAGCCTCCTCTCCGAGACGCCTCCCTCCGGTCGGCTCGCGCCTGTGCTTTCTGGAGAGGTTTGTCACCGTATCTTCGTGAGCGTGTAGTTTCGGCTGGTTAGGTGCGTCGACCGGCCGTTTCCGGCCGGATCCGGCCACGATTCCTAGGCCGCCATCGCGGAAGCGGTGGCGGTCGCGGTCG